>CAWIAR010000007.1:0-366636 GCA_963834185.1 uncultured Actinomycetota bacterium | reverse complement strand
GCGGCATCCACCACCACTCACCCGACTGCGGCACCGTCCTGGACTTCGGCCGCACCACCTACCGACGACCCGCCACCGTCCTCGACCGCATCAACACCCGAGACCAACTCTGCCGCTTCCCCGGCTGCCCCCAGCCCGTGACCCGCTGCGACCACGACCACCGCACCCCCTGGGACGACGGCGGCGCCACCTGCCCCTGCAACCTCGACACCCTGTGCCGATTCCACCACCGCGTCAAAACCTTCACCGCCTGGTCAGCTGTCCGGGACCAACGCCACAACACCCTGACCTGGACCAGCCCCCTGGGCCGCATCCACGTCGACCGACCGGCACCCGACCTGCCGACCGGCACACCCCTGAACCTGAACGACGGCCCGCACGTCCGACCGCCAGACCTCAACTCGCGCGTCCACAGCAGGAGTTCCACCGAGATCAGCCTGCACGTCACCGAGTTCCAACGTCACGGCGACCTCGACGAGCCGCCATTCTGAGCTCAAAGGGCAGGGCGGGACTGTGCCACGAAGGTCGCACGTCGCCCGATCCGACCAGCGGCCGGGCGAGCTGAGCCGGTCAGAAGTGAGTTTCGATTCCGTAAGCCCGGCGGAGGTGGGCCATGTCTCGGAGATCGTGCAGGGACGGTTCGTAACCCTGATGGAACGCCACCTGCTGCTCGACTGAGAGGCACGGAACGGTAATGCCTTCGATCGTTCCGGTGACGAAACAGGAAGCTGGGTAGACGAAGGGACGCTGCGGATCGGGCGAGGCCTGAGTGGCTGAGCCATCGGTGGCGAAGGTCAGCGGATGCAGATCGATGGCTCGGCCGTCCGCTGTGGTGACAACGAACCAGACCGGGCGCCAATCTAAGGACTCCACGTAGCCATCGCCCTCCAACGCGGCAATGACAATCGACTCCTGCTCTTCACGATGCGCAATGTCGAGGTCTTCGTGCTCGCGGGTCTGGCTACCGAGGAGAGCATCGATGCCCCAACCGCCGCCGATCCACACGTCGACATCAGCCAGCCGCAACCGGTCGAGAACGAGCAGCACGTCTCGGGCGGCCATTGTCACAGTCGACCACGGTACCCGCGATGGGCGGCCGGAACGAAGATCAACCCGTCGCCGGGCTCAGCGGCCCGCCCACTGCCCTCGGACGTGACCGATGTGATGGGCCATGACCTCTCGCGCACCATCCGCGTCACGCGCGACGATCAGGTCGAGCAGCTGCTGGTGCTCGGCAGCGGAGGCGGTCAGCAGCCCCCGCTGGGCAAGCTGATGCAAGCCGTACAGTCGGCTGCGGGCGCGCAGTTCACCCACCATCTCGACCAGCTGTGCGTTGCCGTGCAAAGCCAGCAGCCGCAGGTGGAACCGCCGATCGGCAGCGACATGGCCGATGAGATCGCCGGTCTCGGCACAGCGGACGATCTCGGCCGCGTCAACGCTCAGCGCATCGATCTCGGTGCGCCAGGCATCGGTGTAGTGCTCGGCGATGGCGGCCACGGTCGGCACCTCGATGAGCGACCGCAGTTCCGTCAGTTGGTCCAGTTCGGCATCGGTCAGCTCGGTGACGCGAAAGCCCTTGTTGCGCACCGCCTCGATCAAGCCCTCCTTGGCCAGATCGAGCATGGCCTCACGCACCGGCGTCGCCGAGACACCGAGCATCGTGGCCAGACTCGGAGCGGAATAGAGCTCGCCCGGCTCCATCACCCCGCTGACCACCGCGCCGCGCAACGCCTCGGTCACCTGCTGACGCAGACTGACGCGGCCGCCCAGATCAGGCAGCTGCAGCCCCGCCGGGTCCAGAACGGCTTCCGCCGGCACCGTGCTCATCCGGTCACCTCCGGCGCACCGGCACGGCCGCCGGCCGCAGTTCCGTGACGGCCCAGCACCGCTTCCGCGACAACCCTGTCTTCCCAGGCCATTCCGACGCTCTTGAACACGCGCGGTCGCGTCCGGTCCACGGTCAGCGCGCCCCGCACGAGGTCGCTCAGGCCGACCAGCTCAGACCGGTCCAGCACACCAGCCGAGACCGCCGCGACCACCTCACCCGCCTCCCGCAGGGCGGTAGCGGGTTCCTCGACGACCACCTGGGCCCTACCGAGCAACGTCGGATCCAGCTCCACCACTCCCGGCTGATGCGACCCGACCGCGATCGCCAGAGCGTCGTCGGGCAGCAGGTCGGCAGGGAACAGCGGAACGGTGGCGGTCGTGGCGCACACCACGACGTCGGCATCGGCGACCTGCTCGGCGGTGCCCGCCGCGACCGTCGGCAACCGGCCGGCCCAGGCCGCCGCGAACCGCTCGCTGCTCTCGGTCGACCGGCCCACCACCACCACCTCGGCAATGGGCAGCATCGCCGCAAGTGCGGAGATGTGCGCGTGTGCCTGCGGTCCGGTGCCGAACACCACCAGGCGCTTCGCATCTGGAGCGGCGAGCAACGACGCGGCCAGCGCCGACACCGCGGCAGTCCGGACGTTGGTCATCGCCACACCGTCCAACAGCGCCACCGGAGTCAGCGTCTCGGCGTCGAACAGCAGATAGATGCCTTGGATCCGCGGCACGCCGCGGCCGGCGTTCCCGGGTGCCACCGACAGCAGCTTGACCCCGGTGTAATCCGGGCCGTCCGACGGCATCGCCATCAGCTCCCCGGACCTCACCGGCACCGCCGAACGGGCCGGATCGATCGCCGGGTCCAGACCGGCGGCCAGCGCGTCTCGGAGCGCTGCCACCGCGGCGGGCGGATCGAGCGCCAGCACGGCTTCTGCACCCAGGAACGGCGGTGCGGTCATCGCGGATCCCACCTCTCGGCACCCGTCATCGCAGCAGGAACCCGTCCGGTAATGGATCCTCGCCGTCCAACAGGAAGCGATGCGCGCCGGTGCGGAAGGCCGAACCGGTCACCTCGGTGATCACCGCCGACCGCCCCGCAGCGGTCACGGTGTCGGCAACACGCGCGGTGAACCGAGTTCCGATGATGGACCCATGGGTCAGCACTCTGTTGCCGCCGACCCGCCCGTCGGCCGCAAGCAATACCATCCGGGCCGACGTGCCGGAGCCGCACGGAGAGCGGTCGACTTCCCCGTCGGCGAACACCGTGATGTTGCGCTGATGCGGTCCCTGCGGACCATCCCCCAGGTCGTCGTAGAGGATGGTGCCGTAGCAGCCGGACAGCAGCGGATCATCGGGATGCTCGGCGAGTCCGGCGTTCTGCACCGCCCACTTGATCTCCCGGCCGATCGCGGTCAGCGGACCGACCAGGTCGGGCTCAACGGCCAGCCCCACCCGGGATGCGGGCAACGACGCGTAGATCGCACCGGCGAAACTGACGTCCACCGAGATCTCGCCCAACGACGTCGATACCGGGATCTCACGATGCAGCACGAACCCGGGCACGTTGCGGAACACCACCTCGCGCACCACGCCCCGGGCCTGATGCACCGTGGCGGTCACCCGGCCGGACGGCACATCGATGCGCACCTCCGTGGCGCCATCCCGATCTCCGGCTACGACGCCGGACTGCACCGCCCAGGTGGCCAGCGCGATCGTGCCGTGGCCGCAGGCGGTCGAGAACCCGTCGCGATGCCAGAAGAGCGTGCCCAACTGCGCCCCGTCGTCGTCCGGGGGGACCAGGAAACACCCGTACATGTCCGCGTGTCCGCGCGGCTCGTGACACAACAGTCGTCGAACGCGCTGCGCGGCGTCGGACTCGATGGCCAGTCGGCGCCGGTCGGCGACGCCGGAACCGGGTAGCTCGGGCGCACCCGCGACGACGATGCGAAACGGCTCACCGGCGGTGTGGTAGTCGACGGTCTCGACGTCGAAGCTCTCGACGTCGGAACGCAACCCCACGCTCACAGCAGGAAACCGGCCGGGAAGGGGTCAGTGGGGTCGAGCATGTACTGGGCGGTGCCGGTCACCCAGGCCCGGCCGGTGATCGTCGGAATCACCGCAGGAACGCCGGCCACGTCGGTCGTCTCGACCAGCCTCCCGATGAACCGGGTGCCGATGAACGACTCGTTGACGAAGTCGGTGTCCAGAGCCAACTGTCCGCGAGCGTGCAGCTGAGCCATGCGAGCGCTGGTACCCGTGCCGCACGGTGAGCGGTCGAACCAGCCGGGATGGATCGCCATGGCGTGCCGAGAGTGTCGGGCATCAGAACCGGGAGCGAGCAGTGCCACATGGTGGCATCCCCGGATCCCTGGATCGACCGGATGCACCGGTTCGTCCTTGGCGTTGATGGCGTCCATGATGGCCAACCCGGCGTCCAGCAACCGGCCTTTCTCGGCGCGCTCGAACGGCAGCTCGAGTTCGTCGAGTTCGACCATGGCGTAGAAGTTCCCACCGTAGGCCAGGTCGTAGCGGACTGCGCCGAACCCCGGCACGTCGACCACGGCGTCCAGCGCTACGGAGAATGACGGCACGTTGCGGATGGTCGCCGAGGTCGCGTGCCCGTCCGCCACGGCGACGGAGACGGTGACCAGCCCGGCCGGCGTGTCGAGACGGATGGTGGTCACCGGTTCGACGACCGGCACCATCCCGGTCTCCACCAGAACCGTTGCCACGCCGATTGTTCCGTGCCCGCACATCGGCAAGCAGCCGGACACCTCGATGTACAGCACCCCGTAGTCGGCGTCCGGCCGGGTCGGCGGCTGCAAGATCGCGCCGGACATCGATCCGTGCCCACGCGGTTCGTACATCAACAGCGTCCGCAGATCGTCCGAGTTGGCCAGGAACCAGGCCCGCCGCTCCGCCATCGAGTCCCCGGGCAACACCCCGACGCCCCCGGTGATCACCCGGGTCGGCATCCCCTCGGTGTGCGAGTCGACGGCGTGCAACACGCGGGTCGTACGCACGGCGATCAGTGCCAGCCGGCGGAGATGGCGTACTCGGTGGCCGCCCTGACGGCCTTCTCCTGCTCGGGCTGCAGGGGCTGGCGCGGCGGGCGGCAGGCGCCACCCTTGCGCCCGACCATGTCCATGGACAGCTTGATCGCCTGGATGAACTCGGTCTTGGAGTCCCAGCGCAGCAGCGGGTGCATGGCCCGGTAGAGCGGCAGTGCGGTGGCCAGATCCTGGTTCAGGCACGCCTGGTACAACTCGATGCAGGTGACCGGGAAGGCGTTCGGGTAACCGGACACCCAGCCGACGGCACCGGACAGCGCGACCTCGAGCACGGTGTCGTCCGTGCCGATGACCGGCTCCAGACCCGGTGCCAACTCGGCGATCTCGTAGATCCGCCGGACATCGCCGCTGAATTCCTTGACGGCCTGGATCAGTCCCTCGTGGTACAGGGTGGCCAGCAGGGGCGGGGTGAGATCGGTCTTGGTATCGATCGGGTTGTTGTACGCCGAGATCGGCAGGCCGGCCTTGGCGATCTCGCGGTAGTGCTCGACCACGGCCCGCTCGTCGGTGCGATAGGCGTTGGGCGGCAGCGCCATCACCGCGGTCGCGCCGACCTCGGCGGCGTGCTCGGCGTATCGGCGGGCCTCCATCGCGCCGTATGCGCCGACGCCGGGCATCACGGTGAAGCCGGCCGGCGACGCCTCGACGGCGACCTCGACAACCCGGCGTCGCTCTTCGGGAGTCAAGGTCTGGTACTCGCCGAGGGACCCGTTGGGCGCGACACCGTCGCAGCCGGTGGACGCGAGCCAGGCTACGTGCTCGCCGAATGCGTCGAAGTCGACCGTCAGGTCGTCGTGGAACGGCAGAGCGGTGGCCACGATGACGCCATGCCAGGGCTTGCGCTCGACCGCGGACCCGGGGCGCCCTGCGGTTGCGGTTGCGCTCTGTTCGGTCGACTGGACTTCACTCACCGGACGTTCCTCGCTTCGACTGATGGGACTGGGTGGACAGCCACTCGGGCATCTGTGCAATTGTACACCTTACTGAGGGTCCCGTGGAAGGCCCCCAGCGACCAGACCGAGAGACACCGGCTGAGCAATGGGTCGGCTACCCGGATCGAAGGTGGGCTCGGCGTCGGCCCAGGTCGCGGTCAGGCAACTGGTGGCGTATCCGCACACCCGCCCCTGGCACCACCCCATGCCGGTGCGCACCCGTAGCTTGGCCGCCCGGGCATCGGCGATCCGGTCGCTTTCCACCACGGAGCGCAAGGTCCCGGCGCTGACCTCCTCGCACCGGCAGACCAGGGTGTCGTCCGCCAAGCCGAGCTGCCAGGCATCCGGCACGGGATACGTCTCGGCCACGGCGGCGGCGAACCGTCGCAGGGATGCCCGGCGCCGTGCCAGCCTGGTGGGAATCGCCGGCGGACTGGTGGCAGCGGCCGCGATCCCGGCGATCCGACCCTCGACCAGCGCCTTCTCCGCGCCGCCGATGCCGCCCGCCTCGCCGGCGACGAACACCCCGGCCACCGAGGTCTGTTGGTCGGCGTCCACCTCGATGACCGGACGACCGTCCGCGGCGGGCACGGTGGCACAGCCGAGGGCGAGCGGAAGTTCGAGCTGCGGGACAAACCCCCAGCCCACCGCCAGGGTGTCGACCTCGACCCTGGTCGCCTTGTCGACGCGCGGTCGACCGTCGTCCAGCGGCGCGACGGTCACCGAGTCCACCTCGGTGTCGCCGTGCGCGGCCAGCACGGTCGACCGCGTGCGGTACGGCACCCGGTGCCGCAGGAGCGTTGCCAGATAGCCGGCGGCCTCGATCGCCTTCGACGGGTGCCCGGCCATGGCCACCGGCATCCGGGTTCCATTGATCAGCCCGGCGGCCTCGTGCACACCGACCACCGTCGCGCCGGCCGTGGCCAGTCCTGCGGCCACCGGCAGCAGGAATGGTCCGGTGCCGGCGATCAACACCCGACGTCCGGCGACGACACCGTGGCCCTTGAGCAGCGCCTGGGCGCCGCCGGCGGTGAGTACGCCGGGGAGATCCCAGCCGGGGAACGGTACCTGCAGGTCATACGCGCCGGGGGCGAGTACCAACCGCTTGGCGGTGCGGACGGCCGCCACCGGCGCGCGTCCGCGCCGGTCGGTCAGGTGCACGGCGAAACCGTCGTCGGCCGGTTCGATCGCCCAGACAAGGTGACGGTCCAGGTATTGCAGTCCTCCGTCGACCCGCAAGGCCTGCAGCCGGCCCGCGAGCGAGCGGTACTCGTCGGCCAAGTGGTGCATCGGCGCCGCGACCGTGCCGCCACGGCGGTGCCGCCAGAATTGACCACCCGGCCCAGCCTCGGCATCGACCAACACCACTTGGGCACCGACCTCGGCAGCGGCCACTGCGGCGGCAAGGCCCGCCGGTCCGGCCCCCACCACCAGCACGGTCGCGCGCGCAGAACGGGCGTCGGAGCTCACCCCGTCAGACCTCGAGATCGGCATGACCGGTCCCTTCCTGAGAGCAGACGTCCATCCCGTCAACGGCGTCGACGCGACAGGCCCGCTCGTTCGGCCTCGCATCGACGGTCACCAGGCAGTCGAAACAGACACCGATCCCACAGAACAATCCGCGGGGACGGCTACCGACCCTGGTGGTGCGCCAACTACGCACGCCCGCGCCGAGCAGCGCGGCGCCGACGCTCTGCCCGGGATCGAACGGGATCTCCCGGCCGTCGAAGGTGAACCGGCTGCTCACGCTACGACGCCCTCGTGATCGGCGAACCTGGCCGGCGCGAACCGGGCCGCGTCCACCTCGGGAGCGCGACCCGCGATCAAATCGGCCAGCAGCGCACCGGTCGCCGGGGCCAGGCCCACGCCGGCCCCCTCGTGGCCGCAGGCATGCCAGAGCCCGGCGACCCTCGGGTCCGGCCCGATCACGGGTTGATGATCCGGGCAATACGGCCGAAATCCGCGATACACCCGCATCAGGGCGACATCGGCCAACATGGGGAACAGTCGGACCGCCTGGGCGGCCAGCCGCTGGACGACGAGGACCGGCATGCCCCCGGCGAAGCCGACGCGCTCCCGGCTCGCGCCGATCAACACAGTGCCGCCCCGGGTGCCCTCAATGACCACCGAGGTCTCCAGGCCGGCGTCGCTCGAGGCCACGTTGGCGACGTAGTCCGCGGAGTACACCTTGTGCCTGACCACCCGCGGGAGGGGCTCGGTGACCAGCACGTACCCGCGCCGTGGCTGCACCGGTACCGGGCCGCCCAGCATGGTCGAAACGGTCCCGCCCCAGGTCCCTGCGGCATTGACCACGACATCGGCGAGCAGCGGGCCCGCGGTGGTGTGCACCCCGGTCAGAGTGCCGTCACGAGAGGTCACCGCACCCGTGACCTCCACACCGGAGCGGATCTCAGCTTTGTCCGCGGCGGCACCGTGCAGCAGTGCGGCTGCGGCGAGCACCGGCTGCACCTGCTGATCCTGTGGGTAGTGCATCCCGCCGGCCAGGCCACTCGCGAGGTGCGGTTCGAACGAGTGCAGGTCGGCGGCCGGCACGTCGACGGCCGTGACCCCGGAGTGCTGTTGCCCGGCGGCCAACACCTGCAGGGCGCTGCGCGCAGTCTCGCTGGTGGCGACCACGAGGCCACCCTTGGCCTCCCACTCGAAGTCGGTGGACAGCTCATCCGCGAGCTCACGCCAGCGACGCTGCGACCACAACGCGAGGTCCAACTCCGGCCCGGGTTCCTTGTCCGAGACCAGGATGTTGCCCTCCCCGCGGCTGGTGGTGCCCATGCCCGGTGCCGACCGATCCAGCACCGTCACCCGGTGGCCGTCCCTGGCCAGGTGATAGGCGCAGGCGGCACCGACAACACCGGCACCGATCACGACAATGCGAGCCACCAGTCCTCACCTTCGTCCAGGCAGTGCAATGGTACATAGCATAGGGTCTGCCGCGTCGTCGGCAACGACGGCTGGCAGACTCGGCACCGTGGACTTCCGCTCCGTCTACGACCAGGGCTTCGTCCGCGTCGCCGCCTGCACCGTGCCGGTCCGCATCGCAGATCCCGCAGCGAACGCTGCGGCCGTGCTCGAGCAGCTGCAGGGATGCGCCGCCGACGGCGTGGCCGTCAGCCTGTTCCCGGAGTTGTGCCTGACCGGCTACGCCATCGACGACCTGTTGCTGCAGGAGCCGGTCCTGCGCGCGGTGCAGGACACCATCGGCGAACTCACGGCGAATTCGGCGGACATACCGGGAATGTTCGTGGTCGGTGCGCCGCTGCGCTATCGCAACCGCCTGTACAACACGGCGGTCGCGATCGGCGGCGGCCAGGTGCTCGGCGTCGTACCCAAGGGGTACCTGCCGAACTACCGAGAGTTCTACGAGCGACGACACTTCGCCCCCGGCGACGACGTGCGCGACGCGCAGATCCTGGCCGGCGATGCCTGGGTGCCGTTCGGCCCGCGCCTGTTGTTCGCCGCAGATGATCTACCGGGCCTGGTTGTGCACGTCGAGGTGTGCGAGGACATGTGGGTGCCGGTGCCGCCGAGCGCGGAGGCAGCATTGGCCGGCGCCACCGTGCTGCTCAATCTGTCCGGCAGCCCCATCACTGTGGCCCGGGCGGAGGACCGACGGCTACTGGTCCGTTCCGCTTCGTCCCGCTGCCTGGCCGCCTACGCGTACGCCGCCGCCGGCCAGGGCGAGTCGAGCACCGATCTGTCCTGGGACGGCCAGACGATGGTCTACGAATGCGGTGACCTGCTCGGCGAGACCGAGCGATTCCCGGACGGCCCGCGTCGCACCGTGGTCGACGTCGACCTGTTGCGGATCGGGCAGGACCGGATGCGGCAGGGCACCTTCGACGACAATCGGCGCACCCTTGCGGCCCGGCTCGACGGGTTTCGCACCGTGCGGTTCACTGCCCGACCGGCCGCCGGAACCTACGGCCTGCGGCGGTCGGTCGACCGGTTCCCGTTCGTCCCCGACGATCCGGAACGCCTGGCGCTGGACTGCTACGAGGCCTACCACATCCAGGTCTCCGGGCTCGAACAGCGCCTCACCGCCATCGGCAATCCGAAGGTGGTGATCGGTGTTTCGGGCGGCCTGGACTCCACCCACGCGCTGATCGTCGCGGCCAGGGCGATGGATCTCCTGGGCCGGCCGCGGTCAGACATCCACGCCTTCACCCTCCCCGGTTTCGCGACCAGCACCGGCACCAAGGACAACGCAACCCGGCTGTCCCGTGCGTTGGGCGTGACGTTCGAGGAGATCGACATCCGGCCGGCCGCCCGGCAATTGCTCACCGACCTCGACCATCCGTTCGCCGACGGCCGGCCGACGTACGACGTGACGTTCGAGAACGTCCAGGCCGGGTTGCGTACCGACTACCTGTTCCGGTTGGCGAACCACCGCGGCGGCATCGTGCTGGGCACGGGCGATCTGTCCGAGTTGGCGCTCGGCTGGTGCACCTACGGCGTGGGCGACCAGATGTCGCACTATGCGGTGAACACCGGTGTGCCCAAGACGCTGATCCAGCACCTGATCCGATGGGTGATCGGAACCGGGCAGTTCGACGGCGAGACCAATGCCGTGCTGCGGGCCATCCTGGACCAGGAGATCTCGCCCGAGCTCGTGCCGGTCGCCGAAGGGGAGAAGCCGCAGAGCACCGAGGCGGCCATCGGACCGTATGCACTGCAGGACTTCACGCTGTACCACGTGCTGCGTTACGGGTTCCCACCGAGCCGGATCGCGTTCCTGGCCGAGCAGGCCTGGGCGGACGTCGACCGCGGCGCATGGCCACCGAACTTCGACGCCGACGCCCGGATCGCCTATGACCTGCCGACCATCAGAGGATGGCTCGAGGTGTTCATTCGGCGGTTCTTCGCCTTCAGCCAGTTCAAGCGGTCGGCCCTGCCCAATGGACCGAAGGTGGCTGCCGGTGGGTCACTTTCGCCCCGCGGTGACTGGCGTGCCCCCTCGGACGGAAACGCCAGTGTGTGGCTGGACGAGTTGCGCCGCAACGTCCCGGACGATTCGCCCGACCGGTAGGAGCCGCGATGCGCAGGTGGGAGATCGAACGGGTCACCGAATCCGACGTCGTGCTCGCGGCCGGACACCTCTTCGACAGCGCACCGACACCCGCATGGTCACAAGCGTTTCTGGCCGCGCCCGGCCACCATCTGCTGATGGCCTTCGAGGACGACCGCGCCGTCGGGATGGTCACCGGTGTCGAGATGACCATGCCGGACAAGGGGACCGAGATGTTCCTCTACGAGCTGGCGGTCGCCGATGATGCGCAGGGCAAGGGAATCGGAACCGCGTTGGCCCGCGCGCTGGCGGATCTGGCGATCCAGCTCGGCTGCTACGACATGTGGGTACTCACCGATCACGACAACCTGCCGGCACTCGGCGCCTACCGGCGGTCCGGCGCCGCGACCACCGAACCGACCACCTTGCTGCTGTGGGACTTCGGCTCCAGTCAGGTCGACGTCGAAGATCCGGCGGACGAGCCGGCCTGACCCGATCTACCAGTGCGGGCGGGTGCCGCTCGGCTTGACGGCGGCCAGGAGCAGGTTGGCGACGTCGTCGACGCGCACCTCTGCTGCCGCGTCCGCGGTTTCGGGGGTGTTCTGCCGAGCCGTGACGCCGTCGGTGAGCATGACCCGGCAGAACGGGCACCCGGTGATGATCGTCTTCGCCCCGGTACCGAGGGCTTCGTCGGTGCGTTCGAGGTTGATGCGTTTCCCGACCCGTTCTTCCATCCACATCCGCGCGCCACCGGCGCCACAGCAGAACGAGCGGTTGGCGTTGCGGGGCATCTCGGTCAGCACCGAGCCGGTGGCGCCGATCAGCTCCCGCGGCGGTGTGTACACCTGGTTGTGCCGACCGAGATAGCACGGGTCGTGATAGGTCACCGACCCCGGTTCCGCTGCGGCCAGGACCACCTCGGCCGCGGTCCGCGGAGATGGGTCGGCCCCTGGTGCCTGCACGGCGTCCTCGGTCGCCTTGGCGCCGACGCCGACGGCGGCCGGTTCGGACACCGATGGCCCGGCAGGATCGTCGGTGATCTGCGCGGTTCGGTTCGGCGTGCGCACCGGGATCAGCCGCTTCTCCCGGACCAGTCGGTTGAGCAGCTGGGTGTGATGCACGACCTGGAAGTCCCCGCCCAGCTGCGGGTATTCGTTGCGCAGGGTGTTGAAGCAATGTGCGCAGGTCACCACGACCTTGCGCGCGGCGGGTTTCCGGTCGCCCATCGCCGCGTTGATGGTCTCGACGTTCTGTTGCGCGAGCATCTGGAACAGGAACTCGTTGCCGGCCCGCCGGGCCGGGTCTCCGGTACAGGTCTCCCCGGTGCCCAGCACAGCGAACCCGACCGCAGCCATGTACAGCAGTTCGGCCACCGCCTGCGTGGTCTTCTTCGCGCGATCTTCGAACGCCCCGGCACACCCCACCCAGAACAGGTACTCGTAGTCGGCATCCAATTCTTCCCCGGGCTTGACGACCGGAACGTCGAAGTCCAGGTCCTTGGCCCAGTCCAGCCGGGCCGACTGGTTCTGGCCCCACGGGTTGCCCTTGTTCTCCAGATTCCGGAACAGGCCGCCCAACTCGCTGGGGAATTCCGACTCGATCATCACCTGGTAACGGCGCATGTCCACGATGTGGTCGACATGCTCGATGTCCACCGGGCACTGGTTCACACAGGCCCCGCATGTGGTGCAGTCCCAGAGCACCTCGGGATCGATGACCCCACCCAACATGCCGGGGTCGTCCGAGGCCCCGCCGACCAGCGGGCGTTGCGCCTCCAGCATGGCCAGCGGATCCAGATGCGCCAACTGCTCGGGGGTGGCCTGCTCGGTGCCGGCCATGTCCATCCGGCCCCCCGCAGCCAGATAGGGCGCCTTCGCGTAGGCGTGATCGCGCAACGCCAGGATCAGCAACTTCGGCGACAGCGGCTTGGCCGTGTTCCACGCCGGGCATTGCGACTGACACCGTCCGCACTCGGTGCAGGTGGTGAAGTCCAGCCAGCCCTTCCAGGTGAAGTCCTCCACCTTCCCGGCGCCGAAGGTGTCGACCTCTGGGTCGGCCTTCTCGAAGTCCAGCACCTCGCCGCGGGAGATCATCGGCCGCAACGCCCCCAACGCCGGCACGGCGGCCTTGCCCGAGCGCTTGAAGTAGATGTTGAAGAACGCGGTGAACCGGTGCCAGGCAACGCCCATGGTCAACTGCCGGGAGATCACCACGGCCCATCCCGACGACACCGCCACCTTGATCAACGCGAACACCGTGATCGCTGCCGGCCAGGCCGGCAGGATCTGCCCGAGCCCGGTGGAGATCGGCGCCGCCCACGTCGGGTAGGGCAACCACCCGTTGGCGGCCTTGAAGCCGCGGATCGCGAAGATGCAGATCGCGATGGTCAGGATGACGCCCTCGACGAAATATGCCTGGGCGAAGTTGGACCCGGAGAACCTCGACCGCCGCCCGGGACGGCGGGGATGGTTGCGCTGCCGCACCACGATCAACGTCACGATCCCGGCGAACGTGGTGAAGGCGATCAGTTCGACGAACAGGCCGTACCAGGCCTGATGGCCGAGCCACGGGATCTCGAATTCCGGGTTGAAACACTCGCCGACCGCCTCGGCAAGGGTCAGCACCAGTGCGCCGAATCCCACCATCACGAACCAGTGCGCGACCCCGATGAAGCCCCACTTCAGCATGCGGGTGTGACCGAGAATCTCCGTCAGCATGGTGGTCAACCGACTCGCCAACGGCCCGCCGCGCGACCCGTCCGGCGCGCCCAATCGCACCGTCCGGACGATCCCCGCTGCGCCGAGGGCCAGCGCCCCGAACAACGCCACGATCAACAACACCGCGATCGAGCCGGTGATCCAATGCCCGACGCTCATCGCGGCAGCTCCTTGTCAACGTCGACCAGGCGGGTCCTCATGGCAGCCGGTGCCCGCCTGGTTCCGGCGCGCCCCCTCGCCGGAGAGTAACCAAGCTACCGGCGGGTATGCCAAGCGACTCCGGTCACACTCGACTCCGGTCACTCGACTACCCGCACAACCGGCGCGATAAACGGTACGTGCGTACGGACTCAGCGCACCGTCGAGTCGCGTCGGAAGTTCAGGTAGGCCCGGGACGGCGTTGGCCCGCGTTGCCCCTGGTACCTGGAGCCGAATTGCGCGGACCCGTACGGCGCGCTGGCCGGCGACGACAGGCGGAACAGGCAGAGCTGCCCGATCTTCATGCCCGGCCACAACATGATGGGCAGGTTCGCCACGTTGGACAATTCCAGCGTGATGTGGCCGGTGAACCCGGGGTCGATGAAGCCGGCGGTGGAGTGGGTCAAGAGTCCCAGTCTGCCCAACGACGACTTGCCCTCGAGTCGCCCCGCGAGGTCGTCCGGCAGGGTCACCGCCTCGAAGGTCGAACCGAGCACGAACTCGCCCGGGTGCAGCACGAACGGGTCCTCGCCGTCCGGCTCGACCAGGGAGGTGAGCTCGTCCTGCTGGGTGGCCGGGTCGATGTGGGTGTACCGCGAGTTGTTGAACACGCGAAAGTAGCGATCGAGCCGAACGTCGATGCTCGAGGGCTGGATCAGCGTCTCGTCGAACGGGTCGAGCCCGAGCGACCCGGCATCGATCGCGGCACGCAGGTCGCGGTCGGACAGCAGCATCCGCGGAAGCCTAGCGGCAGGCCAAAGCCGTCCGGTTCGGCTGGGCTGTCGGTGGCCGGGTCGATGATGGGCGGATGAACGGAACTGCGCCCACGGGTGCGGCGCCCGCGTCGGCGACGACGACGGGCTGGGCAGAGTTCGACAGCGAGCTCGGCCGATGCGGCGTGGCCTGGGGACCGGCCGGGATCACCGGCATCGCACTACCGGACGAACGCGGGATCGGTCGAGGCCTACCTGGTCGGTCGCTATCCCGACGCCGGATCGGCCGAGCCGCCGCCGTCCGTCGCCGAGGCGATCGGCCGGATGCAGGAGGTGCTGGCCGGACGAACCGCCGACGATCTCTCCGACCTGCCGCTGGACCAGACCGGCCTCAGCGACTTCGCCCGTGAGGTCTACCGGCTGGCGCGGGCGGTACCGCCGGGCGAGACCACGACGTACGGGGCGATCGCTGCACACCTGGGTGGTCCCACCGTGGCCAGAGCGGTCGGCCGCGCCTTGGGTGACAACCCGTTCCCCATCGTCGTGCCCTGCCATCGGGTCACCGCTGCGGGCGGAACCATCGGCGGATTCTCCGCCCCGGGCGGAGCGCGCACCAAGCGACGGATGCTGCTGATGGAACGGGCGGGTGAGCGGGAGGAACCAGGCTTGTTCGGCGTGGACGAGTTGTACTGAGTGGCACGTCCATCTCGCGACCTCAGCCGTGTTGCCCGCGCAGATCGTGATGGATCCATACGTTCGGCTCGAGGTAGACGGCGTGGTCGTGTTCGACGGCGACCAGGATCGGATTCAGCGCCCCGGGCACGGTCACCACGCCTGACCTGTCGAGCGGCAGACCGGTCCACTCCCGCCACTGGGCGAGGGTGCCGGGGACGCACATCGACACCGGGCACACCGCTACCACCCGCCCACCGAGCCGTTCGTGGGTGCGGATCCAGGGGTCGTCGGACAGCCCGTCCGGCCGTCGGCGCTGCAGGTAGTCGGCCATCGACAGGTCCGGATGCGCGGCCTTGCCGGTCGGTCGTACCGGGCCGAAAAGGTCAAGGAACCCGTGCGCTCGGGTGCGTTCTCGGACCGCGGCCAGGAGCCGCGACGAAAGTCCGGTACCCAGGTGGCTCGGCACGATCCGGGCCTCCAGCAGCGACACCGCCGTGGGCTCGTCTCCATGCCAATGGGCCTGGAAACCCAACTCCTGAACGCCGTCCCAGCCACGCTGCGGCAGGTCCGTCAGATTTCCGGTCCAGCCGAACGGAATGCTGTTCACCTTGGCGATGACCCGCTCGTCGTCGTCCAGCGCGACATACTGGTACTGCGGGAAGACCTCGGCCAACCGGCTGAACAGCAGATCGCCGATCGGGTCCGCGAGCATGAATTTCGGCCAGCCGTTGGGCATGTCCCACATCGCGTCGACGAGGTCGGGTCGTTCGGCCAACGACACCAGGTTCAGCGGCGGGTTCACGCCGGCAAACTCTAGGCCGGGCGGCGCACCCGCGTCAGCGCACGCCCCGCGGACGGAACTGGATGCTGATCCGCCCGCCGACCGGCCGCGCGGTCTTGGGCACGCAGTGCTCCCAGGTGCGCTGACAGGATCCGCCCATCACGACAAGATCGCCGTGGCCGAGGGCAAGTTTGACGGCGGTGGCACCACCGGCCGGACGTAGGTGCAGGCCGCGCGGGGCGCCGACCGACAAGATCGCCACCATGGTGTCCTGGGTGGCGCCGCGACCGATGGCATCGCCGTGCCAGGCCACCGAGTCCCGGCCGTCCCGGTAGAAGCACAGTCCGGCGGTGCGGAACGGCTCCCCCAGCTCGCTCCGGTAGTGCCCGTCGAGCTGCTCGCGGGCGGCGACCAACACCGGGTGCGGCAGCTGCTCGTGCTCGTCGTAGAACTTCAGCAGCCGGGGCACCACGACCGTCCGGTCGTACATCTGCCGGCGCTCAGCCACCCAGGGCACGGCGGTGGACAGCACCTCATAGAGCCGGTCGGCGCCGGCCAACCAGCCGGGCAGCACATCGACCCAGGCCCCGTCGGAAAGTTCTGTCCGTCGGAGCGCACCGAGAGGCGACAGCTGCGGCTCGTCCTCGAGGTCGAGCAGGGATCCCTGCACCACGACGGTCATCGGGTGAGTCTATCGCATTGACCTCGTACAGTCGTTCGAAATATCATATAAACGTGGAGCGGGCGACGAGAATCGAACTCGCGCTATCAGCTTGGGAAGCTGAAGTTCTGCCACTGAACTACGCCCGCAGGGTGTTGCCACTATAGCGGAGCACGGCCACGCGTCGCCCTCGCGCCCTGCTCAGGGCAGGGTCACCGAGAGCTCCACCGGCACGCTCGCTCCGGCCGTCGGACCGTCGAGCACCAGGGCATATCGGCCGGGCTGCAGCGAGCCGGTGGCGTTTCTCCCACACATGCCGAACCGGTCGGACACCGGACGATCCTGGCTGTCGAAGATTCGGGCGGCAGCTTCCCCGGCTGCCGGACGGCGCGACGGGTCGACGCACGCGGTGACGTGGTGCAGCACGACCGCGCCCGCCTCGGCCACGTCCAACCGGTAAGCCAGGTGGTCGCCGGGCGCCAGTGTCGTGACGATGCGCCCATCGACCGGCAGCTGCGACGGCGAACCCGTGAATCCAGCACCGAGCGCGGGCCAGCGGTCGGCCAGCCCCGGCGGATACGGCTGGCGTTCGGCGACGGTGGCCAGCTCGCCGTGTCCGGCGGCGAAGCCGTCGTCGCCGGTGAGGGCGATGTCGAAGACGCAGGCCTCCCGGTCGGCAGGGAGCAGCACGCCGGCCGCGGTGCACGCCTGCCCGGCGGCCACACCGGCAGCCGGCGGGATCTGCGCCGCCTGCGGCGGGAAGCCGTTCACCGGCGGCACCGATTCGGTGAACAGTGAGCTCTCCTCGGCGGCCAGCTGCCAGGACGCCACGACGGCCTCGGGGGTGTCGGTCAGTCCGCGTCGGGTGCGCAGGTCGCCGACATCTCCACCGGTGCCGAACAGCCCGCTGACCCCGGCGCGCGGCGGTAGCTGCGCGACCACGGTCATGCCGAGGGCCGGGTCCGCGATCATCGACACGGTTCCGCCGTCCGGCCAGACCACGGCAAGCCGACGGACCCGACCGCCGTCCGGCCGCCACAGTCCCACCGCCGCACTACCACCGGCGATGGAGATCTGTTGGAAGGCGAGATCGGCGGCAACCGGCGAGCCGCCGACGGTGAGTCGGCCCGTGTCGGCGAACTCCACCGCGACGTCGTCCACCCGGACGGCCGCGTCGGTGACCACCGAGACATCGCGGCGATGGGCCATCGGCTCCAACCGCAGCTGGATCGGCCGCTCCGGGTCGCCCGCGCGAGCCTGGAATTCCCCGGTCTGCTGGGTGGTGAGCCGAGTGCCGCCGACGGTGATGATGTGTGGATCACCGGTGACACCGCCGGCGAACGGCACTGGCCGACCTGCCTCGTCCACCAGGGCGGGGATGTCCACCCCGGATGCCGCGAGCGCGGCTGAGAGCGACGGCCCGCCGCCTGGCAGCGGACGGCCGGCCCGGTCGAACCGGCCGCGGAAGCTGCCGTCCGGCCCATAGACCAGGCGCATCCGGTCGGCCGTGGTGACGACGGCCGTGTAGCCGGCCGCATCGATCCCCACACAACGCTCGGTCTGCGCGCAGCCGACCATCGAGCCGTCCGCCCCGAACCAGTGGTACCCGTCAGCGGCGATCAGCGCATACTCGCCTGGCACCTGGCTCTGCCAACGGGTTCGGCCGCCGGGCACGTCGATCTGCACGCCAGGCTCTTCCGGACGGCCGTCGAGCCAGATCAACCCAACCACCGTGGGGGCATCACCGGCGGCGGTCGAGGTCGCGCTGGTCGGCGCGGGCTGCACAGTGGTGCCCACCGGCGGCGGTGACACGATGACCGTGCTCGCCGCGGTGGTCCCGGTCGTCGATGCGGTGGGCGGTGTCGGACCGCCGGTGCACGCCGTGAGCAGGGCAGCAACCCCGACGATGGCCCCGGCCCAGAAGGCCCGGTGGTAGCTGCGCTGCACCCGCGCATCCTCCCCGCGCCCATCCCGACAGTCCAGACCCCGGCGCGGATCGGTCACTTTGCGTCGGCGTAACTGGTGACAACTGTCGCCCGGACGGGGGTGGGTACCTCCGATCCGGGGAACACCAGCTCCCTGGCCCCCGCAGCGGTGGCGGTCGCCATCGAGGCCGCGTCGTCGGCCATCGCCTCCGGCACGTGCACGATCACCTCGTCGTGCTGGAAGAAGACCAACTCGGCACCGGGCAGGTCGAGCAGCGCGGCGCGCAGGCCGGACAGCCACACCGCAGCCCAGTCGGCTGCCGACGCCTGGATGACGAAGTTGCGAGTGAACCGTCCCCAGTCCCTGGCCACCTGCCTGGCCCGTCGTTGCTCGGCCTCGGTCGACTCCGGCAGGCTGCCGGCTTGGGTTGCCTCCCGCCACCACGGTCCGGGCGGTGGACTGGCCCGGCCCAGCACCGAACGCACGGACTCGGCTCGTTCGCCCGCCCTCGCAGCACCCTCGACGACGGCCATGGCCCGCGGATAGCGATCGAACAGCACGCTGAGCAGCCGGCCGCTCTCGCCGGTGGTGGCGCCGTACATGGCACCCAACAGAGCCACCTTGGCGTGTGCGCGGTCGCCGCCGAACCCGTCCCCGGCCACCGCCTCGTAGAGATCGCCTGCCGTCGCCGCCGCGCTGAGTGCCGCATCGCCGGACAACGCCGCCAGCACCCTGGGCTCCAGTTGGGCCGCGTCGGCCACCACCAGCCGGTGCCCGGGCTCGGCCATCACCGCCGACCGCACCGCCCGTGGGATCTGCAGCGCACCGCCGCCTCGCGTCGCCCACCGGCCGGACACCACGCCGCCGGGCAGGTACTCGGCCCGGAACCGTCCGTCGCGGACCCACTCCGCCAACCACGCCCAGCCGTTCGCCGAGTGCAGCCGGCTGAGCTCCTTGTATGCCAGCACGGCCGGCACGGCGGGATGGTCGATCTCGCGCAGCACCCACGCCCGGGTCGACTCGATCGAGAACCCGGCACGACGGAACGCCTCGCGCAGGTCGCTGACCGAGTCCGGATTGACCGGATGGCCGAATGCCTCGGTGATCCGTTCGGCCAGTTCGGCCAATCGGACCGGGCGGACTCCGGCGGTGGCCGGTCGCGGCCCCAGCGCGTCGACCAGCAGCGCTTCGTGCACCTGCGCACGCCAGGGCAGGCCGACCCGGCCCATTTCCACCGCGGTGAGCGCGGACGCGGACTCGGCTGCCACCAACAGCCGAAGGCGGCCGTCGTCGCCGATCCGCTGCAGTTGATCGGCCACCGCAGTCTGCAGGGCGTCGAGCGGATCCACATCGACCGCTACAGGCCGTGGGTCGAACAGGGTCGGCTGGTCGGGACGGGCGGGTTCGTCCGGCTCGTCGTCCGGGACCTGCGCGCCCGTGGCCCTGGCGTGGACCGCGGCTGCCGCCACAGGTTCGGCGAACCTGCCCTCCCGACCGAGCAGGATCCGCTCGGTCAGCCGCACATCATGTGCACGTCGCACCTTGACCCGGGCGTCGAGCAGGCGTCCGTGCGCCTGCGGGGTGCTGTCGAACACCCAGCGCGGCGCCTCGGTGGACTCCCACCTCGCCACGTCGGCGGGCGTGAGGGTCAGGTCGGGACCGGCCGGGTGGCCGGCGTCATCCAGCACCCTGGCCCGGAACCCCCCGTTCGACGGGACCAGCGCGACCAACACGCCGCCATTGTCCCTCCCCCGCCTGACGCACCCGGTCGAAACCTTGCGGAGGTTACCGGCGGGTAATAACCTGGGGCTACTCGCCGGTAACCAACCTTCCGGCATCGACCCGGCGCCCGCCGACGTGTACCCCTGGGAGACCGCGATGAGCCACTATCAGGCCAACCTCCGCGACCTCGAATTCAACCTTTTCGAGGTCTTCGACACCGGCAAGCGGCTGGGCAGCGCGCCGTTCGAGCAGATGGATGCCGATGCCGCCCGTGAGGTGCTGCACGAGTTGGAGAGGGTGGCGACCGGCCCGATCGCCTCGTCGTTCGTCGACGGCGACCGGAATCCGCCGGAGTACGACCCGAAGACCTTCTCGGTCACCCTCCCCGAGTCGTTCAAGCAGTCGTACAAGGTACTGCGCGAGGGCGAGTGGTACCGCCTGGAGCTCCCGGCCGATCTCGGCGGCTTCGGAGCACCGGCCGGCGTGAGGTGGGCGGGCGCCGAGCTCCTGCTGGGCGCGAACCCGGCCTTGTTCATGTACTCCGGCGGGCCGAACTTCGGCACCGTGGTGCATCGCAACGGGACCAAAGAGCAGCAGAAGATTGCCGGTCACATGATCAACAAGAACTGGGGCTCCACCATGGTGCTCACCGAGCCGGAGGCCGGCAGTGACGTCGGGGCCGGCCGCACCAGGGCGATCCTGCAGCCCGACGGCTCCTGGCACCTGGAGGGGGTCAAGCGGTTCATCACCTCGGCCGAGCACGACCTGACCGAGAACATCATTCATCTGGTACTGGCCCGCCCTGAAGGTCCCGGCATCGAGAACCGTCCCGGCACCAAGGGTCTGAGCCTTTTCATCGTGCCCAAGTACCTGTTCGATCTCGATTCCGGTGAACTCGGTGAACGCAACGGCGCCTACGTCACCGGCGTGGAACACAAGATGGGACTCAAGGTCTCGACCACCTGTGAATTGACGTTCGGCCAGCACGACCGCCCGGCCATCGGGTACCTGCTCGGTGACCGGCACGACGGCATAGCGCAGATGTTCCAGGTCATCGAGTACGCCCGGATGATGGTCGGCACCAAGGCCATCGCCACCCTCTCCACGGGTTACCTGAACGCCCTCGGTTACGCCAAGGAGCGAGTGCAGGGCGCCGACCTGACCCGGTCGGGCGACAAGACCGCGCCGCGGGTGACCATCACCCACCACCCGGACGTGCGTCGGATCCTGATGAAGCAGAAGGCATACGCCGAGGGGCTACGCGCGGTGTACCTGTACACCGCTGACTGGCAGGACAAGATCACCTCCGGACAGGGCGGCGACGAGGCAGTTGCGCTGGCGCGCAAGGTGAACGACCTGCTGCTGCCCATCGTGAAGGGCGTCGGGTCGGAACGCGCCTACGAGAACCTGGCGCTGTCGCTGCAGGTGTTCGGCGGGTCGGGCTACACCCAGGACTATCCGATCGAGCAGTACCTCCGAGATGCCAAGATCGACACCCTGTACGAGGGCACCACCGCGATCCAGGCGCAGGACTTCTTCTTCCGCAAGATCGTCAAGGACAACGGCGCGGCGCTCGCTGCGGTGGCCGGCGAGGTCGGTGCCTTTGTCGCGACCGCGGGCCCGCGGGCCGGGGACGAATTCGCTGCGGAGTTCACCCGACTCGGAGCTGCGCTGTCCGACGTCCAGGCCATGGTGGCGGCCCTGGTCGGTTACACCATGGGCTCGATGTCCGACCCGCGCAGCGTGTACAAGGTCGGCGAGCATGCCGTCACGCTGCTGATGAGTGCCGGCGACCTGCTGATCGGCTACCTGCTGCTGCGGCAGGCCATGGTCGCGACCGCCGCGCTGCCCGCCGCCGCCGGCAAGGACGTCGACTTCTACACCGGCAAGGTCGCGGTGGCCCGCTGGTTCACCCGTACCGTGCTGCCGGAGTTCGCCTCCCGGCGGGCCGTCGTCGAGTCTGCCGACCTGTCCTTGATGGACGTGCCCGAGGCGGCCTTCTGAGCATCTGCTTTCCCTTTGGGCGAAGCCCGGCTCAGCCGGCCGCCACCTGGGCGTGCTGGTGGTTGCAGGTGTCGGAGAAGAACAGGATCGACTTCGGCACCGTGGCGCGGCCGCGACTCCCGCAGTAGCGCTGGCCGAGCCCACCACCGGTCGGCACCTTGGTGGCCAGGAAGCTGACGAACTGTCGGTCGAGGGTGTCGTTGTCGCCGGATCCACCGGAGTGCAGGTTGGTCCGGGCTCCGGTGCGGGGGTCGGTCACGATGTTGAAGTCGACGGCGCCGCCCCTGGGGTGTCGGCCGCTGTCACAACCGTGCCCGGTGACCAGGTTGTTGACCATCACGTGGTACCGGTCGGTGACCGCGACGAGCAACGTCAGCAGCCGCGGGTCCAGCCGGACCCTGGTGCCGCAGGGGCTGACGACGGTGCCGCCGGCCGCGGCAGTTCGCAGATCGGACAGCACCCCGGGCAGGCCGGTCAACGCACCGCCCCAGCGGGCGAGCAGGACCTTGGCCGGGCCCGCCGGGGCGGCAGCCGGAATTCGGGTCCGGACGGCTTTCCAACTTCCCCAGTGGCCCTTCACATTCGACCGGTACTGCAACACTCCGTTGACTCCTACGGCAACGACGTCCATGCGTTGCCGTGACTTGTCGTAGGTCAGGGCCGGGCTCCCGATGACCGAACCACCGATCTGGTTCGGCCTGGTCCAGCCGGTGCCCGTGCTGGAGATCAGGTAGACATGCCGGTCGCCGCGGGTCGTCACCAGACGGAAGCCGCCGTCGGCGATGCGGACGGCACCGATGCCGGAGGAGAACCCGCGGGTGACCTCGGAGATGGCGCCCCAATGCTTACCGCGCATCGCCCGCCGTTGCACCACCCCACCCTCGGTGGTCCAGAACACGTCGACCTGATAGCCGCTGGACTGATAGGTGATGGCGGGCGCGCCGGTGACGTGGGTGCCGCCGAGCCGCTTGGGAGCCGACACCGAGGATCCGTACTTGGTGACCAGGTAGACCGAGTGGTTCAAGCCGACCGCGGCCACCCACAGCGCCCCCGAGCCGGCCCGGATGGCGGCCGGGACGCCGAGGTAGCGGCCGGAGCCGACCACCGACCACGCGGACCACTTCCCCCCGGTGTTGCTCCGGTGCCGCAGCCGGTGGTCGCTGCCGATGGCGAACAGGTCGTAGCGCCCGGTGCTGTACACGATGGTGGTGCCGGTGACCGGCCCGGCCATTCGGCTGACGTCGGAGAACCGGCCGGCGGAGGACTGGGCCAGCACGCCGGCGCTGCGGTCGGCGAACGTGCCGGCGATACGCAGCCGCCCGGCGCCCAGGGCCGCCGAGACACCCACCCAGCGTGCCGTGGCTGAGACCGGGGCGGCGCCGCGGACCGATGGCCGCGGCCGACATGGCGGCGATCGATGGAGCGGCGACCGACGCGGCTGCGGGGCCTGCGGGCACTGCCGACCACCAATCCGGCGGCTACCGCTACGGCCAGCAGGACACTGGCAGGCGAAGAGAAAAGCGGGCGCCGTCGGCGCATCGGCGGTCCTTCCCGGCCGACGCCGGGGGTGGTCGCTTACACCACGGCGGGCCGATTTGTCGTCAGGCGGCCCGGCGTGTCGCCCGACCTATCGGCCGGGCCAGTATCACCGAATGATCACGACGACGCCAACCACCTGCGCAGATCCACCGAGCAGGCCGTCCGGTTCATGGCGTTGTGTCCGCAGATGTGCGAATTCAGCCGGTGACCCGCGCGATCGCCCGCATCTTGTTCACCGCGTCCAGAGCCGCCACCTTGTAGCCCTCCGCCAGCGTCGGGTAGTTGAACACCGCGTCGACCAGGTAGTCGATGGTGCCGCCGCAACCCATCACGGTCTGCCCGATGTGCACGAGCTCGGTAGCCGACGAGCCGAACACGTGGACGCCGAGGATCGCTCTGGTGTCGGCGTGCACCAAGAGCTTGAGCATCCCGTAGGAGTCCCCGAGCATGGTGCCGCGCGCGAGCTCCCGGTAGCGGGCGATGCCGACCTCGAACGGGACCATCTCTTCGGTCAGCTGGTCCTCGGTCTTGCCGACGTAGGACACCTCCGGAATCGTGTAGATGCCGATCGGCTGCAGGTCGCCCAGCCGGCCACCAACGGGCTCGCCGAAGGCGTGGTACGACGCGCGCCGTCCCTGCTCCATGGCGGTCGCTGCCAGCGCGGGAAATCCGATGACGTCGCCGACCGCGTAGATGTGCGGCACCTCGGTGCGGAAGTGCTCGTCCACCACGATCCGCCCACGGTCTGCGGTGCCGATCCCGGCGGCCGCGATGTTCAGCGTGTCGGTGACCCCCTGCCGTCCGGCCGAGTAGAGCACGGTGTCCGCGGGAATCCGCTTGCCCGACTCCAAGACCGTCAGCGTCCCGCCGTCGTGCTTCTGCACCTCCTTCACCGACTCGCCGAATCGGAACGTCACGGCCAGGTCGCGCAGCTGGTACTTGAGCGCCTCGACGACCTCGAGGTCACAGAACTCGAGCATCCTCGGGCGCTTTTCCACCACGGTGACCTTGGTGCCGAGAGCGGCGAACATCGAGGCGTACTCGATGCCGATGACACCGGCGCCGACCACCACCATCGAGGCCGGGACCTTGTCCATGCCGAGGATCTGGTCGGAGTCGACGATGGTGGCCCCGTCGAAGTCGACCGTGGTCGGCCGGGCGGGCCGGGTGCCGACCGCGATGACCACGTAGTCGGCGGTGACCGCCTGATGGACGTCGTGGTCGGTCTGGATCTCCACGGTGTGCGGATCGACGAACCGGGCGGTGCCGCTGTACAGAGCAACCCGGTTGCGCGACAGCTGGTTGCGGATGACGTCGATCTCGCGCCCGATGACGTGCTGGGTGCGGGCCGAGAGATCGGCGACCGTGATGTCGTCCTTGACCCGGTAGGAGTGGCCGTACAGTTCCCGCTGGTTGAGCCCGGTCAGGTACAGCACGGCCTCGCGCAGGGTCTTGGACGGAATGGTGCCGGTGTTGATGCACACCCCGCCGACCATGTCCTTGCGTTCCACCACTGCGGAGCGCCGGCCCAGCTTGGCGGCCGCGATCGCCGCCTTCTGGCCGGCCGGACCGGAGCCGATGACCAGCAGGTCGTAGTGATCCATGGCGAGCCTCCCAGGACACGGGTGCGCTCGGCAGGTCCGTTTGCGCAGCCCTATCGTCGCCCCGCCCGGTCGGGTTCCGCAGGGCGAACCCGCCTAGATGTAGAGCCCGGTTCCGCCGATCGAGGCATCCGTGGCCACCGCGTGCAGGTCGCGTTCGCGCAGCACCAGGTAGGTCTCTCCGGCGACCTCGACCTCGTACTGGTCCTCGGGGTGAAACAGCACCCGGTCGCCGACCTTGACCGAGCGGACGTGCTGTCCGACGCCGGCCACTTCACCCCAGACCAGCCGCCTGGCCACTTCGGCGGTGGCCGGGATCAGGATGCCGCCGCGCGAGGTGCGCTCTCCGGCCGAGCCCGGTTTGACCATGATTCGGTCGTGCAACATCTGGATGGCCTTGGGCGACTCAGGCATTCGTCGAGCGTAGTGCGGTCGAGCGGGTGGGCCGACCGCGCTACTCGTCGTGGACGAATCCCGAACACAGAACCCGCAGCCAACAGATCCGGCCACCGTCGATCCGCAGGTATGCCTGTTGCTCGATGACGTACTCCCCGTCGGGCAGCGTCGCGCGGAATCGGTAGCCGACGTGCTCGACCGGGCCCACCCGGCCACAGTCGATGGCCAGGATCTGGGTGATCGAGCGGTCGGGCGCGAACCAGGTGCCGAGAATCACCTCGTCCACAACGGAATCGGCGCGGTCACTGTCCCAGGCCCGGCCCGGCGTGAGAGCCCGGAAGTTCACCACCGGCGCGAGCAGTTCCTTGAGTGCGGCTGAATCCTTGGCCGCAACCGAGCGGACGAACCGCTCACTGATGTCCCTCGAATCGATCGATCCGGAAACGGTCGATCCTGGCATGGTCGATCCTGGCATGGTCGATCCTCGCTGGCCCTGTGCGCGGTCAGTAGCTGAAGGTGGTCGCGCCGTCGCCGATCCACTCCCACAGTTGGACGCTCCCGCCCAACCTGGCGTGGGACACGAGCGCGGCTTCGTCGAGATGCCTGGCGTTGAAGCAGATCGGACACACCAGCAGCTCACCGCCGGCGTCCTGGTAGCGCTTCATCAGGTCCGGGATGGGCGGACAGCCATCGCACGCCGTCCCGACCGCGATGCCCGTGGTGGCCAGACGAACCGCCTCCTTCGTCAGGAACATGGACGTGGGCCTGCCGGCCTCCGCTGCACCGAGCGCCACCAGCAAGGCGATGGTGACCCGCTCCGGATCCTCCAGACCCGTGGTGAGGCTGATGGCCGCCCGGCTCATGGCCGCAGTCCAGCGGTAGTCGGGTCGATGACGGCGCTGATCACGTGCACAGCATCGACGGGGAACCCGCCGCAGCGCCCGTGCTCGGTGATGATCTCTTCGTTCGTGGCCCGGTAGACGCAGGTGATCTGGTCGTCGGTGACGTAGCTGTGCACCCACTGGATGTCCGGCCCGAGGTCTCGAAGGACCTTGTTGGACGCGGCTGAGATGGCGGCCAGCGCCGCGGTGTCCATGTGTCCGGCGCCCGGCACGGTGCGCTCGATCAGGTATGTGCGCATGTCGATTTCCTTCCAGGGGCGTGACCAACAGCGGTGAATGGTGCTCGGGTTCCACGCTAGAAAGGTCGCCGACCGGCGTCATGAGGCATTCACCCCATTACCGGCAATTCACGCTCCCGGCGCTAGCATCGGCGGCCATGGCCACCTCGGGTGTCCGACTGGCTGACCTGATGGTGTCCCTCTCGCTGGTCACCGACCTCGGTTTCGGGCAACCGTCGGAGCACATGCTGCGCTCGGCGCGGATCGGCATGCGGCTGGGTGAGCGGTTGGGCTTGACGACCAAGGACCTGGCGACCCTGTACGACGTCGGGATCCTGACCTACGTCGGATGTCCGGTGTACGGCAACGAGGCAGCGGTCCTGTTCGGCGACGACATCGACTTCAGACACGACGCCGGCACGGTCGATCTCGCCGGCTTCCCGGCGATGATCTTCATGTTGCGACGGGCCGGTAGCGGCACATCGGCATTCAACCGAGCACGTCAAGCCGCCGCACTCATCGCGACCGGCGGCCGTCAGGTCGCCGAGCAGATGGCGGGCCACTGCTCGGCCGCCGGCGCGCTGGCATCGCGGCTCGGCCTGGATGCTGACGTGCAGGCCGGGGTGGAACAGGCCTATGCCCGGTGGGACGGCCGCGGCTTTCCGAATCACCTGTCCGGCACCAGTGTCTCGCTGGCGGCACGCATCTCGCACGTCGCGGAGGCGTGCGAGGTTTTCCACCGCACGGCCGGCGTCGACGCGGTGCTCGACGTCGTCCGGTCGCGCAGCGGGACCCACTTCGACCCCCAGATCGCCGAGCTGGTGGCGATCGATCCGGAGTCGCTGTTCGAGGACCTCGACAACTACGCCGTCGACGAAGTCCTTGCCGCACAGCCGGTGGACCGGGCGGCGTTGACCGACGACGAGCTCGACGACGCGCTGGTCGCGATCGGAGATTTTTGCGACCTCTGTTGCCCCTGCTTCGCCGGACACGCCCGGGACAGCGCCGACCTTGTGCGCGGGGCCGCCGAGCTGACGCAGACGCCGCCGGACGACGTCCGGCTCGCCTACCGTGCCGCACTCGTGCACGACGTCGGCCGGTTCGGGGTGCCGGGATCGGTGTGGGGCAAGCCGGGACCGTTGACGGCCAGCGAACACGAGCGGATGCGGCTGCACGTCTACTACGCCGAACGCATCTTCAGCCGGCCCGAGCCGTTGCGGCGGGTGGGCCTGCTCGCCGCCACCCACCACGAGCGCATGGACGGCTCCGGCTACCACCGCGGCGTCGGTGGCTCGATGCTGTCCGCCCAGGCCAGGGTGCTGGCGGCCGCCGACGCCTACAGCGCCATGCGGCAACCGCGGCCCTATCGCGCGGCGTTGAGCGAGGCCGAGGCCGCCCGCCGGCTGAAGCTGGACGCCGGCGAGGGTCGGCTGGACCCCGTGGCGACCGATGCCGTCCTGGCGGCCGCCGGACAGCGGCCCAGCCGCACCCGGATCACCGGTCCCGCGGGGCTGACCACCCGCGAGAGCGAGGTGCTGGCCCGTCTGGCCCAGGGCATGCCCAACAAGGCGATTGCCCGCACGCTCGGCATCAGCCCGAAGACGGTGAGCAACCACATCGAGCGGGTCTATAGCAAGCTGGGGGTGTCGAACCGGGCGGGCGCCGCGATGTGTGCCATGCAGTACGGGATCGCCGGAGGGATCGCCCCGGTCGCGCCCGGCCGCGCCGGGTGACGCGGCGAGGACTCGTACCGCAGGGTGCGCGGAGCGGAGCAATCGGACACCGCCCAGTCGACGAACACCGAGGACACGAGGACGCGCCAGCGGACTCGTACCGCAAGGGGCGAGGAGCGGAGCAATCAGGTACCGCGGAGTCGACGAACACCGAGGACACGAGGACGCGCCAGCGGACTCGTACCGCAGGGGCGAGGAGCGGAGCAAATCAGATACTGCAAGACCCCGGGCGGCTGCCAGGTCGGGGGTCCGGCAGCAACCCGGGGTCACTGTGCATGTCGCTCCCGTGGCGCCCCGCGTTACAGCCGGATCGAAGATTCTTCTGCGCACGCATGAATCCGGAGGACCAGGTGGACCGGCGTTGGGCAGGGGCGAGCCGCAGTGACGCCGTACGATCCGGCGAGTTGAATGGTCCGAGACCCGGTGGGTACCCGCCGAGGTGACCCGATCGCTCCTGGAGGTCCCCGTGACACAGCCCGAATGGCGCCCCGGCCAGGAACCGGTCCCGGGTTCCGGACAGCCCGTACCCCCGCAATATCAGCAGCCGGTGGCCGGGTACGGCCAGGTCGGCGTGCCGGCCGAGCCAGTGGTGTACAGCCAGGTCGGCGTTCCGGTCGAGCCGGTGGGCCGGCCGCGAAGAGTGGTCGACGCCGGCAAACTATGGGCCGGGGGCTTTGCGACCGCCCTGGTCGCGGCGCTCATTGCGGTCGCCGGCATCCTCATAGCCCGTGGCGTGCTGAAGATCCCGGTGTTGTCCCCGAAGGAGCAGGGGGCCTGGGGCAACGCCAGTACCCTGACCTACGCCGTGGTCGCCTTCGGAGTCGCGCTGCTCGCCACCGGCCTGATGCATGCCCTGCTGATTTCGACGCCGTCCCCGTTCAGCTACTTCGGCTGGATCATCGGCCTTGCCACCGTCGTCGCTGCCGCCCTGCCGTTCACCTCAGGGGCGGAGCTGGAGGCCAAGATCGCCACCGCGATCATCAACGCCCTGATCGGCATCGCGATCTGGACCCTGACCGACACCAGCGCTCGGCGTTCGTTCAAGTGGGTTCAGCCCGGCACCGTCCTGCACTGACCTGCGCTGACCTGCGCTGAACCGGCGGCCGCCCTGAACAGGCGACGCACCCGCAGACAGAACGACCCCGGAGTGCCGTCCAGTGGACGGCACTCCGGGGTCGGCCCGGTCAGCGTCGATCTCCCGGGATGGGCCGGGGACCCGCTGTGGTTCGTGGGTTACCGCGAACTGACTTATCGCATCTGGCGCTGAGCCATCAGGATCAGCTCGTCCCTCAGGGCCGGGGTCGAGGCCTGGTCGATGGCGCGGGAGACTTCGCGCCGGGTGCGTGCGGTCTCACGGTGGCTACGAATGGCCTTCGCGAGGCGAGACATGGTGATCCGTCCTTCAACAACTGCGTACTACGGGACCGGCGGGTTCGTGGGTCGAATCCAGGCATCCAAGTTCCGTCACCCATAGAGACGGTTCAGGGGTACCGGATGTTCCACGATTCTTCGGTGAATCACGTCACAGGCCTATGAATCCTCGGCCTTCGCGGCTATTTGCCTGCCAATCGTAAGCATCAGCACTCGATTAGTAGGTCAACGCGAGCCCAGGATCAGCGAGCAGTGCGCCGACGTCGGCCAGGAAGACCGACCCCTGCTGACCGTCGACCACCCGGTGGTCGAAGGACAGCGCGAGCTGGCATACCTTGCGCACCGCCAGTTGCCCATCGACCACCCACGGAGCGTCCTTGATCGACCCGAGAGCGAGAATGGCCGACTCTCCCGGATTGATGATCGGGGTGCCGGTGTCGACGCCGAACACCCCGACGTTGGTGATGGTGAAGGTTCCGCCCGTCATCTGTGCCGGAGTTGTCCGGCCGGCCCTGGCCACGTCGGTCAGTGAGGTGATTTCGGCGGCCAATCCGCGCAGGTCCATGGCGTCGGCGTCGCGAACGTTCGGCACGACCAACCCCCGCGGGGTCGCCGCCGCGATACCGAGGTGCACGTACTGCTTGTGCACGATCTCCCCGGCCCCCTCGTCCCAGCTGGCGTTCACCTCCGGGGTCCGTCGAACGGCCAGGCACACCGCCCTGGCGGCGAAGGTCAGCGGGGTCAGCTTGATCCCGTCGAACTCCGGACGCCGCCGCAGCCTGTCCCGCAGCTCGAGCATCGCCGTGACGTCGACCGTGAGGAATTCCGTGACGTGGGGCGCGGTGAACGCACTGCGCACCATGGCCTCGGCGGTCATCTTCCGGACGCCCTTGATCGGCACCCGCCGCTCCCGGCTCGCCGGTTCGTACCCGGCCACCCCCGACGCTCCGGCTCCGGGGGTTCCTGGGTAGTGCCCCCGTTCTGGACGCCGGCCAGGGCCTCCAGGTCGGCCCGGGTGATCACCCCATCGGCCCGGCTGGGCTGCACCGCCGTCAGATCGATACCCAGGTCCTTCGCGAGCTTGCGCACCGGCGGAGTGGCCAGCGGCACTCCCGAGAACTCCTCGGGCGGCGCCGGAGTCGGGGCGACGCCCTGGCCATTGTCGCCGGCCGGTTCCGCAGCAGGATGGGCGGTCGGCAGCGAACTGCCGGTGAAGGATGCGGCCATCGCGTTGACGATCGGGGCGGGCGCCGGACTGGACAACTTGCGCGGCCGCCGCGCTCCTGAACCGGCGGCCGGGATGTAGCCGACCAGGGTAGCCGTCCGGCCGTCGGCGGCCACCTCACCGATCTTGGCGCCGGCCTCGGTGTCGGCCACCGGCTCCGGGGACGCCGCGGCAGCCGAAATCCCGGCCGATCCGGACGGACCATCCCCCGCCACCGGGCCGGCATCTGGTTGGGTGTCGATGACGATGATGGGCGTTCCGACGTCCACGGTGATCCCGGGTTCGACCAACAAGGCATGCACCCGGCCGGCGTGCGGCGACGGCAACTCGACGGCGGCCTTCGCGGTCTCGATCTCGACCATGATCTGGTTGACGGTCAGTTCGTCGCCGACACCGACCTTCCATTCGAGGATCTCGGCTTCGGTGAGACCCTCGCCGACGTCAGGCATCGGAAACTTCTGCAGGCGTTCCATGATTTTCAGCAGTCTCGTTCTGTTGTGGGCCTGTCGGCCATGTGCTCAGTAGGCCAGCGTGCGGTCGACGGCGGCGAGCACCTTGTCCAGGTCGGGCAGGTACTCCTCCTCGAGCTTGCTCGGGGGGTACGGGGTGTCGAACCCGGTCACCCGCATTACCGGCGCGGCCAACGAGTAGAACGCCTCCTCGGTGATCCGGGCGGCCAGGTCACTGGCCAGCGAGGCCTCGCGCGGCGCCTCGGAGACCACCACGCAGTGCCCGGTTCTCCGCACCGACTCGACGACCGGGTCGAGGTCGAGCGGGGAGAGCGTGCGCAGGTCGAAGACCTCGAGCGAGCGGCCCTCGGCCGCGGCAGCGTCAGCGGCCGCGAGCACCACCGGCATGGTGGCTCCGTAGCCGACCAGGGTGGCCTGGCTGCCGCCGCGGCGCAGCACCGTCGAGAACGACGACAAGCGATCCCCGCCGGCGTTGGGGTCGACGGTGCCCTTCTCCCAATAGCGTCGCTTGGGCTCGAGGAAGATCACCGGGTCCTGGCAGGCGACGGCGTCCCGGATCATGTCGTAGGCATCCTGCGGGTTTGCGCAGGCAACCACCCGCAGGCCGGCGATGTGGCAGAAGAACGACTCCGGTGATTCGGCGTGATGCTCGACCGCACCGATGCCGCCGCCATACGGGATACGGATGACCACCGGCATCGACCAGACACCCTGCGACCGGTAGGTCACCTTCGCCACTTGGCTGATGATCTGGTCGAAGGCCGGGAAGACGAACCCGTCGAATTGGATCTCGCACACCGGCCGGTACCCGCGCAACGCCAGTCCGACCGCAGTGCCGACGATGCCGGACTCGGCCAGCGGGGTATCCAGCACCCGGTGCTCGCCGAAGTCCTTCTGCAACCCGTCGGTGATCCGGAAGACGCCGCCGAGCTTGCCGATGTCCTCGCCGAGGATGACGACCTTGTCGTCGTCCTCCATGGCCTTGCGCAGACCCATGTTCAAGGCCTTGCCCAGCGTCACGGTCTGCTTCGTGGTCGCCATGTCAGTGACCCGCCCCGCTCACGCCGGCCGATTCCGCGTCGACATCGTCGAACCCGGCGAGGTACTCGGTGAACTCGGCCCGCTGCCGCTGAACCTGGGCGTGGGGATCGGTGTAGACGTGATCGAAGATCCGGCTGATCTCCGGTTTGGGCATCGCCACGCAGAAGGCGCGGAATCGCGCAGCCAGTTCGGCCGACTCGGCATCCACTCCGTCGAAGAACGCCTGGTCGGCCAGACCTCCGCGGACCAGGTGCACCCGAACCCGCTCGATCGGGTCGAGCAGCTTCCAGGCCTCCGTCTCGTCGGCCAGCCGGTACCGGGTCGGGTCGTCGGAGGTGGTGTGCGCGTCCATCCGATAGGTGAACGCCTCGATCAGCACCGGCCCGTTGCCGGACCGGCACTCGTCGAGCGCCCACCTGGTGACCGCCAGACACGCCAGCACGTCGTTGCCGTCGACCCGGATGCCGGGAAAGCCGTAACCGCGGGATCGGTGGAACAGCGGCACCCGGGTCTGGCGCTCGACCGGCTCGGAGATCGCCCACTGGTTGTTCTGGCAGTAGAAGACGATCGGCGCGTCGTAGGCAGCCGCGAAGACCATGCCCTCGTGGACATCGCCCTGCGAGGTGGCGCCGTCACCGAAGAAGACGATCGTCGCCTCGTCCACGCTCTCCGGACCTCCCGCATCCGCGGCGCCTTCGGGACTTTCGGCACCGCCGGCGCGGCCGATCACGCCGTCGAACTTCTGGCCCATGGCATACCCGGTCGCGTTGAGCACCTGGTTGCCGATGACGATCGTGTAGGCGTGGAACCGCTTCTCCTTGGGGTTCCAGCCGGTCTGATCGGTGCCGCGGAAGATGCCCAACAATTCCGTCGGATCGATGTCGCGGCACCAGGCCACGCCATGCTCCCGATAGGACGGGAAGGCCATGTCCTGCGGCGCCATCGCTCGACCGGCACCGATCTGAGCGGCCTCCTGTCCCAGCAATGGGACCCAGATGGACAGCTGGCCCTGCCGCTGCAGCGCGTTCGCCTCGCGGTCGATCCGGCGGACCAGCACCATGTCCCGATACAGGCCCTTGAGCAGGTCCGCGGTGACCTCGATCGGGATAATCGGGATGCTGGGTGAGCACCCCCTCCGGGGAGAGGAGCTCAACCAGGTCGCCCTGGCTGGTCGCCCGCAGACCCTGCACGACGTGGGCCGGGCTGGCGGCCGGGCCGACGTGCGGGCGGGCAAGGGCGGGGTCCATCGCTTCCGAACTCATGCGGTCGCTCGCTGATGCTCGCTCATGGGCGCACTCCTGTCGTGGGACGAACCGGCCACCCGGGGTCACCGGGGGTCGGCACCGGCGTGGACGGCGCCACCGCGGGTGCGCGGCGCGTGCGCGTCGCCGTCGGCTCTGACGGGCGGGCGGGCCACCCGACGCTGATGCGCGCCGGAGGCCCGGTGGTGCAGATACTGGCATGAATTGTGCCGTACACATCGTCGTCGGGGGCGTCCCCGGGTGGTTCCTACGGTCGGACGGCCGATGCTCGGACGTGCGTGGGCCGGCCCGACGGTCCGGTTCTACGATGTGAGATCGGCCCCGTCAGACGTGGTCGTGCCGATCGGAGCAGCCCGGCACCGCGCCGGCGCGGACGTGTGCAGCGAGGAGATCGTCGTGGAGTTGGAACACCGGTTCGAGGTTCCGGTCGGCGTGGAAACCGCATGGGCCACGCTGCTGGACATGAACCAGGTCGGACCCTGTTTTCCCGGGGCGACCCTGGAAACCGTCGAGGGCGACGACTTCACCGGATCGGTCAAGATCAAGCTCGGACCCATCCAACTCACCTACAAGGGCAAGGCCACCATCGTCGAAAAGGATCCGGTCAGGCACACCGCCAAGATCGAGGCCACCGGCAACGCGGCCCGCTCGTCCTCGACGGCGGCGATGCTGGTCACCGCCACGGCCACCCCGCTGGCGGCCAACCGGACCCAGGTCGATCTGGTCACCACGTTGTCGATCACCGGGCGTCCGGCGCAATTCGGCCGCGGAGTCATGGTGGAGGTCGGCAACAAACTCATCGGTCAGTTCGCCGACTGCGTGGCGAGCCAACTCACCGGCACGACCGTCGGCGGTGCCACTCTGGTCGATGTCGAGAACCCCGATGAGATCGCCGCGGAGATCACCGACCCCGAGTCGTTCGCCGAGCCGGCACCGGCAGCGGTCGGCGCGCACCGCACGCCCCAGGTGCGCAGCGCCCAGCCCGTCGACCTGTTGGAGACGGCCGGGGCACCCGTACTCAAGAGAGTGCTGCCGATCGTCATCGGGCTGGTCGCCCTCCTGCTGCTCCGGAAGATCCTCAAGGGCAAGCCGGAGAAGTCCGCCGACTGAGCCCGAAGCGCCCTGTTCCGTGCCACCCTGACGCCTGGGGGCGGTCATTCGCAGCGCGGACTGCGTGCCACTCCGGTCGGGCCGACGAAAGGGTGGTGCGTGGCCGATATCCCGACCGCGGCGCAGGAGGCGGACCCACAGGTCGACCGCCCTGCGCAGGATCCGCCCCGACGCCTGCCTGCGGTGCTGCAGCGTCGGTCGCTCCTGATCCTGCTGGCGATCATCCTGGTGGCCGGCACCGCCATCCGGATCCTCGGCGTCCGGTGGGGGCTTCCGCTCGGCCTGAACCCCGACGAACACGTCATCGTCGACGGCGCGCTCGACCTGGCCCGACGGCACTCCTTCGAGCCGTCGGTCTTCTTCCGGCCCGACCACGTCGAGATCCAACTCAGCAATCTGGTGTACCTGGCGTTCGCCCACCTTGCGCGTGGCGTCTCGCCGGATCGGCTCTACGCCACCGACCCTTCCGTCCTGCTGCTGCTCTCCCGGCTGATCACCGTGGGTTTCGGCGTCGGGATGATGGTGCTGGCCTATCTGATCGGGGCCCGGTTCAACCGGGTGATCGGCGTTCTCGCCACGGCGCTCGTCGCGTTCTTCCCGCCGTTCGTCCTGAACTCTTCATTGGCGACGCCGGACGTGCCTCTGACCTTCACCGTCATGATGGTGATGCTGGGCTGCATGCGCTATCTCGCGGCCCCGCGGTGGCGCCATCTGGCGTTCGCCTGTCTAGGGGTGTCGCTCGGTTTCGCGATCAAGTACCCAGCAGCACTCGGTACCATCGTGATCGCCGTCACCATCGTGACCAGCGCTGTGCCGCAGCGGGATTGGCGTCGAATCGCCCTCCGCGGCGCCGGTGCGGTCGGGATGGTGGTCGGGTTCCTGTTCCTCATCTCGCCGGTGCTGTTCACCAACGCCGGTGAGGTGATCGACAACCTGACCGGCCAAGCCGGCAGCACCCACCCCGGTGCCGACAACCTCGGCTATTGGGGCAAGCTCGGGTTCTACGCCGCTCAGTTCGGCACGGCGGGCGGTTTGATCCTGGTGCTCTCCTTCGGACTCGGGGTCTACTTCTGCATTCGCCTCAGGCTCCGCGAGTCGCTACCGCTCATGCTGGGGGCGATCATCTGGGTCCTGCTGTCCGTGGTTCCGCTCCACTGGGCCCGGTGGGGCCTGCCGATGTACCTCACGCCCCTGCTCATCGCCCCGATCGGGATCTACTACGGGACCAGCTACCTGCTGGCCCGGCGGCGCGAGGTCTGGACCCACTGGGCGGCGTTGGCCGTCCTGTCGCTGGTGGCGCTCAACCTGGTCGCGGGTTCGATCGCGGTCACCGCCGACCTGCTCGCCCCGGACACCCGGGCCGAGGGGGCCGCTGTGCTGTCCGCCCGCGGCATCACCGGCGCCAACACCGTGTACGAGGGGTACACGCCGCTTCTGCCCGGCAGAACGAAGTGCATCTACGACCAGTTCTTCCTGGTCGACGGACGACTGCAGGTCGGTGCCCGCAGCGCGGCCCGGTACGTCATGGTGAGCAGCGACACGTACGACCGATTCTTCGCCGAGGCCAAGTACGCGCAGATCCAGCACTTCTACCGACTGTTGGACGAGCAGTACCCGCTGGTCGCCACCTTTCGACCGGTCCTGGATCCGACACCGACCGTCTTCACGCCCGTCAGCACCGTCCGGTCGATCGCGCACATCCTGGCGTTGGCCGGCGGCGAGGCGGCCGGACCCATCGTCAAGGTGTACGCGATTCCCGCCGCCGACCGGCCGCCGCTGACTGCGGTCACCGGCGCCGATGCGCCGATCGTCGAATGCCCCAAACCGCCCGAGCACGTTCCCTAGGTCCGCGATTCCCTCCGGGGGCGCCGGCGCCGGCGCCGGGTGTGACAGAGTTTCGGCCGTGAGCGCACCACAGATAGTTCCGTTCTCCGTCGACCGGACCACGATCGACGGTCTGGTCGTGCTGACCATGAAGCAGATCACCGAACCGCGCGGCATTGTCCGTGAGTTGTTCCGCCTCTCGGCGATGGCGCAGGCCGGCCTTCACCCAGGGCCGTGGCTGCAGATCAACGTCACCGAAACCGTGCACGGCGCGGTTCGCGGGCTGCACGGCGAGTCGATGACGAAGCTGGTCGCCATCGCCGCGGGGTCGGCCCTCGGCGCCTACGTCGACACCCGGCCGGACTCACCCACGGTCGGTGCGGTGGTCACCGTCGAACTGGTGCCCGGACGCCAGGTGCTGGTGCCGGCCGGCGTCTGCAACGGGTTCCAGTCCACCAGTGAGGAGCCGTCCCAGTACGTCTACTGTTTCGATGCCGAGTGGGTGCCGGGGATGACCGGCACCGCGGTGCACCCGCTGGACCCGGCGCTCGGGATCGCCTGGCCGATACCGGTGGACGCCTCGAACCAGGCCCAGCTCTCCGCGAAGGACGCCGCCCAGCCCACCCTGGTCGAGACCTTGGCCGCGCTGGGCGGCTGAGCTGCTCCACAACCAGGTGCGGAGCGACAACGCCGGCGCTCCGCACCTGCCGGGTGACCCGAGCGACCACAGTGGCGCCGGGCCAGGCTCTGATCAGGCGCCGAGGCGCTGCTCGAGCAGGGCGAGTTCGTCGCGCAGCGACGACGGCACCGTGTCGCCGATGGTGTCGAACCACTCCCGGATGAGCGGCAGCTCGGCCCGCCACTCGGCGGCGTCGACGACCAGCGCCGCAGCCAGCGCCTCGGCCGGCAGGTCGAGTCCTTCCGTGTCCAGCGCTCCGGCGGTGGGCGTGTGCCCGATCGGCGTCTCGATCGCGGCGGCCGTGCCGGCCAACCGCTCGACCACCCACTTGAGCACCCGAGAGTTCTCGCCGAAGCCCGGCCACAGGAAGCCGCCGTCGGCATCCCGGCGGAACCAGTTGACATAGAAGATCTTCGGCAACTTGCCGGCATCCGCGCCCTTGCCGACGTCGATCCAGTGTGCGAAGTAGTCGCCGGCGTTGTAGCCGATGAAGGGCAACATGGCCATCGGATCGCGGCGGACCACGCCGACCGCTCCGGTTGCCGCTGCGGTCGTCTCGGAGGACAGCGTCGCCCCCAGAAAAACCCCGTGCTGCCAGTCGCGGGCCTCGGTGACCAGCGGCACCGTGGTCCGGCGACGCCCACCGAACAGGATCGCCGAGATCGGCACACCCACCGGCTCGAAGTACTCGTCGGCCAGGATCGGGCATTGGGTGATCGGCGTGCAGAACCGGGAATTCGGGTGGCTGGAGGGCGTTCCGGCATCCGGGGTCCAGTCGTTGCCGCGCCAGTCGGTCAGGTGGGCGGGCGGCTCGGCCGTCATCCCCTCCCACCAGATGTCCCCGTCGTCGGTCAGGGCCACGTTGGTGAACACCGAGTTGCCGCGCGCGATGGTGCGCATGGCGTTCGGGTTGGTCTTCCAGCCGGTTCCCGGAGCAACGCCGAACAGGCCGTACTCGGGATTGACCGCGTAGAGGCGACCGTCCTTCCCGAAGGTCATCCAGGCGATGTCGTCCCCGAGCGTCTCCACCTTCCAACCGGGGATCGTCGGCTCCAGCATGGCGAGATTCGTTTTGCCGCAGGCGCTCGGAAACGCAGCAGCGACATACCGGACCGATCCGGCCGGGTCGGTGAGCTTGAGGATGAGCATGTGCTCGGCCAGCCAGCCCTCGTCACGGGCCATCACCGAGGCGATGCGCAGCGAGTAGCACTTCTTGCCCAGCAGGGCATTTCCGCCGTATCCGGAGCCGAATGACCAGATCATCCGTTCCTCGGGAAACTGGGTGATGTACTTGGTGTCGTTGCACGGCCACGGCACATCCTGGGTTCCCGGCCGCAGCGGAGCGCCGACCGAGTGCAGCGCCCTGATCCAGCGGCCACCGGCATTGATCGCCTCCAACGCCGCGGTACCGGCCCTGGTCATCACCCGCATGGACACTGCGACGTATTCCGAGTCGGTGATCTCGACCCCCAGCATCGGCTGCTCGGCGTCCAGCGGTCCCATGCAGAACGGCACCACGTACATGGTCCGGCCCCGCATGCAGCCGTCGTACAACTCGACCATGATCCGCTTCATCTCCGCCGGATCCATCCAGTTGTTGGTGGGCCCGGCGTCCTTCTCGTCGAGCGAGCAGATGAACGTACGGTCCTCGACCCTGGCGACGTCGCCCGGGTCGGAAGCACAGTGGAACGAGTTGGGTTTCGCGGCCAGCCGGGTGAACGTGCCGGCGTCGACAAGCCGGTCGGTGAGTTCCGCCCACTCCTGGTCCGATCCGGTGAGCCAATGAACCGTTTCCGGCTTGGTCAGTCCGGCCACCTCGGCGACCCACGCTGCCAACGTCGACTCGACGGCCGCTGGTGCCCGGTCCCCATCATCTGTCGACTGCCAGGTGGATGGGTCCGCGAATGCGGTCATCGTCGATCCTCTTCTCCCGACCGCCGAGGACGGTCGTTGTTCGTTTTCCGAGCCGGATGTGCGGATGTCGCAAGGACACTGATACCGCCGGAGAACCGGCGTCGGGCTGGGGTTCTGACGAGGCTAGCGGCGCTCAGCGCACAATCACCGGGAGCACAGGGTGTCGCCCGTCTCAGAATCGTGGCAGAGATCGATTCAGTAACGGTGACCTTTCACACCCGGTGTTCGAAGTTGTTCGGTTTCGATGGAGTCGAGCCGATCGTGGTCGCTGCTGCCGGGACGGCGGGTGCGACACTCGGCGGGTGGAAGCGGCCAGCCTGCCCGACCCTGCGGTGGTGGTATTGATCGGGCCGTCCGGGTCGGGCAAGTCGACCTGGGCGGGCCAGCACTACCGAGCCGGCGAGATCCTCTCGTCCGACGCGCTGCGCGCGATGGTCGGGACGGGACCGCACGACCTCGAGGCGTCGACGGCGGCCTTCGGCGTACTCGATGCTGTGCTCGCCGCGCGCACAGCGCGCCGATTGACGTGCGTCGTCGACACCCTCGGGCTGGACGCGGTCCGGCGACGTGGCTACCTGGCCGTCGCCCGCTCCGCCGGCCTGCCGGCGGTCGCCGTCATGATGGACACCCCGGCCGCGGAGTGCCGTCGCCGCAATGCCTCCCGGGACGTTCCGGTGCCGGCGGGTGCACTCGATGGTCAGTTGCGGGCCATGCGCGAGATCGGCGCGACCTTGGCCGAGGAGGGCTGGGATCTGGTGATCACCGGCACCTCAGCGGGTGCCCCCGAGGCGGAACATCTGGCCGGTGCGTCCGCAGCCGCCGGCCGCCAGTCGTCGGCGCCGGACGACCTCGAGTTCGTCCTGCAGATCTCCCGATTCCCCTGGGGCGATGACCCACTCGGTTGGTTGGTCGCGGTGGCCGGCGCCGCCGGGGAGGCCGGCTTCACCGGCGTCACCTTGATGGACCACCTGATCCAGATCCCGCAGGTGGGACGCGCCTGGGAGCCGATCCCGGAGCCATGGGTGAGCCTGGCCACGATCGGTTCCCGGTTCCCCGACCTGCGGCTGGGCTCGCTGGTCAGTCCGGTGACGTTCCGCGAGCCGGGGTTGCTGGCCAAGACGGTGGCCACCCTGGACGCATTGACCGGTGGCGGCCGGGTGTTCTGCGGCCTGGGCGCGGGGTGGTGGGACCGTGAGCACGCCGCCTTCGCCATCCCCTTTCCGGAGCCCCGGGAGCGGCTGGACCGGCTGGAGACCACCATCGAGACGCTGCGGGCGCTGTGGTCGTCGGGGACCAAGGCGTTCACCGGCTCGCGGTTGACGCTGCCGGAGACCACCTGCTACCCGCGGCCGACGGCGCCGATCCCGATCGTGGTCGGTGGCAGCGGTCGCCGGACCCTGCGGATCGCGGCCCGGATGGCCGACGGGTGCAACGTCCGCACCGCTGAGCTCGCCGCTGCGCTACCTGTGTTGCGGACCGAGCTCGACCGGATCGGCCGGTCGCGCGACGAGGTGGCGGTCAGCGTGCTGGACGTCCCGGTCGTCGGGGTCGACCGCGACGACGTTGCCTCGCGGGTCGAGCGCCTGCGCGGCCGCCGACCCGCGGCGACCTTCGCTGCCAGGCACTTCGCCGGCACGGTCACCGATCAGGTGGGCCGCTACCGGCTGTTGGCCGAAGCCGGCGTGCGGACGGTCTTCCTGTCGCTGCCTGACCTGTCCGGACCGGATGACCCGGCTCGGTGCGCGCCGATCGTACGGGCGTTCCGGGGTTGAGTACGCCACCACGGTGGACGTTGGGGTCTCGAGTACGGGACCGTGCCTTCCACCTTGGGGTGGGATCGACGGTCACAGGGCCTTGGACACCGACGACATGTTGAAGCCCTCGACCCGGATGGCCGGCATGGCGGTCCGCGTGAACCAGTCGCTCCACTCGCGTGACAGGCAGCGCTCGGTCCGCCCGACGTCGACGCCGTTGCGCAGGACGTCGAACGGAGACACATTGAACCGGAAGTTGTTGACCGCGGCGGTGACCTCGCCGTTCTCGATCAGGAACACTCCGTCCCGGGTGAGCCCGGTGAGCAGCAGGGTCATCGGATCGACCGGCCGCAGGTACCACTGGGAGGTGACCAACAGCCCCCGGTCCACCTCGGTGATCAGGTCGTCGATGCCGCGGACCTCGTCGCCGCCGACGAGCACCAGATTGTCCGGTGGCGCGGTGAACAGCTCACCGAACTCGGCCGCCGCCACCCGGGTCGAGAGCAGCCCGGACACCGATCCGTGCCGAATGAACTCCGATCGGCCGATCGGCATCCCGTTGTCGAACACCGAGACCTCGTCGGATGACTGCGAGGTGGCCAGGAACGGCACGCACTCGAGCCCCGGCTCACCCGGGTCGCCGTAGAGGGACAGCGGACGATCCACGAGCCGCTCACCGAGCTTGGTTCCGCCGCCGGGTTTCGAGAACGGCGAGCGTCCCTCGGCCGCTGCCCGCAGTCCGTTGAACCACAGCATCGGCAGCATGAAGTCGGCCACGGCCGTCGGGGGCAGCACCGTGGTGTACCTGCCCGCGGGGAGATCGACCTGCCGTTTGGACCAGGCCAGCCGTTCGGCCAGACCGCGACTCGTCGCCAGCACATCGACATCGGTGAAGTCCGTGGTCGAGTGACCGGCCCATGACGACCGAGTCAGATCGGCGGACTTGGCGTTCACCTCCAGCGTCCCGGTCGGTTGCGCCCAACGCCGGCGCACCCCGGTCGAGGTACCCAGGTAGGTGGTGGTGATCTCGTGCCGGGCGAAGCCGTACAGAATCCGCGCGTCCGCCCTGGCCTCCTCGAAAGCCTCGGCGAGGCCGATCAGAAGGCTTCCGTACACGGTGAAGTCGGTGGTCGTCGGCGGAGCGTCGAAGCCGGCGTCCTGGATCCCTGCGGCCAGCGGGGCGGCATCCTTCGCAGCTCCGGCCTGCGAGGCCGTCCGGGCCGCTTGCTCGGCCGCGTGCACCACAGCGGCGATCGAGTCCCGCGAGGTGGCCGCGTCGGCGGACGCCGCGACCGTCCCGGCGGACCGGCCCACGAAGGCGACCACGAACCAGCTGAGATCCTCGCCGACACCGTTGGTGGTCACGGTGTTGTTGGCCCACCGCACGTTTGCGGTGCTGGTCGCCTGGACAACCACGACGCAGCCCTGGTCCGCGGTGCTAGCGGCCAAGGCGATCTCGACCAGCTCGGGCGCGCTGACCAGGGTGCTCACACTCATGCCTTGGTCCTTCCCGTCGCTGACTCATGCCTTCACCCTCCCCTCGCTGGCGCTCGGGTTGGGCTGCGGCCTGACGTGCTGATGATTCGCTCGCTGACGCTCGCTCATGCCGCGCCGCCTTCCTGCACGGCGTTGAGCACGGAGACGCCTCGGAAGCGGGCGGACGGGCAGCCGTGCGAAACCGCGGCCACCTGACCCGGCTGGCCCTTGCCGCAGTTGAAGGCGCCCCCCAAGACATAGGTCTCGGGACCTCCGACGGTATCCATGGAACCCCAGAAGTCCGTGGTGGTTGCCTGGTATGCCACGTCACGCAGCTGACCGGTCAGTTTGCCGTCGGCAATCCGGTAGAACCTTTGCCCGGTGAACTGGAAGTTGTAGCGCTGCATGTCGATCGACCAGGACTTGTCACCGACCACGTAGATGCCGTCCTCGACACCGGCGATCAGGTCGTCGGTGCTACCGCCGGCCGGATCCGGCTGGAGCGATACATTGGCCATGCGCTGGATCGGGATGTGACCGGGCGAATCGGCATGCGCGCACCCGTTGGAGCGCTCCAGCCCGAGCCGGCGGGCGAACACCCGGTCCAACTGGTATCCGACCAGGATGCCGTCCGAGATGAGATCCCAGCGCTGCCCGGCGACCCCGTCGTCGTCGTAGCCGATGGAGGCCAGTCCGTGATCGACATTTCGGTCGCCGGTCACCTGCATCACCGGTGAGCCGTACTGCAGGCTGCCCAACTTGTCGGGGGTGGCGAAAGAGGTACCGGCGTAAGCCGCCTCGTATCCGATCGCCCGGTCGTACTCGGTGGCGTGGCCGATCGACTCATGGATGGTGAGCCAGAGGTTCGACGGGTGGATCACCAGGTCGTACCGGCCGGCGACGACCGACGGGGCCTTGATCTTCTCGGCGAGATAGTCCGGCATGCGGCTGATCTCGTCGTCCCAGTCCCACAGGTCGCCGGTCAGATACTCCCAGCCCCGGCCGACCGGCGGGGCGATGCTGTCCATCGTCTCGAAGGAGCCGGCCGCCGAATCCACCGCCGTTGCGGTGATTTTGGGCTCCAGCCGGATGCGCTGCTGCGTCGTCGTCGTGCCGGCGGTGTCGGCGTAGAACTTGTTCTCCTTCACCTGCAGGATCGAAGCCGACGTATGCGCCACCCCGTCGGCGGCCAGCAACCGCTCGGAACGATCCAGCAGGAGGCCGATGCGGTCGGCGGCCGGAACGTCGAAGGGATCGATGTCGTACGCGGAGATCCACGTGGCGTCGCGGTGCACCGGTTCGTCCGCACGCTCGACCCGCTCGGCGACGACCGACGACAGGGACCGCGCGACCTCGACGGCCCGGCGGGCGGTAGCCGCGGCCGCGTCCGGCGTCGGTTCGACGGCCGACGCGAACCCCCACGTCCCCTCCACGACCACCCGCACCGCGTAGCCGACGGTGGTCGCTTCCGCCGCCGATTCGACCGCGGTGTCACGCACCGACAGCGAGCCGGTCACCAGCCGCTCCATCCGGAAGTCGGCGAACGAGGCGCCGGCCGCAGTGGCGGCGCCGAGAGCGGCGTCGGCCAGCGTGCGCAAGGGCAGAGCGAGGAACAGCGGCTCCATCGCCCGGGTGGATCCGACCGGGGAACTCATGGCAGCGGGAGGCACCGGGTCACCTTATGCCGGGTCAGGTACGGGATCCGTCAGGTTTTCGATGGGCACCGGCTCGATGGCGCCGGCCGGGACGAACCCGAAGATCTGTCCGTAGAAGCTGAGTTCCGCTTCCTGGGCGCGAATGATCGTCTCTGCCATCCGAAATCCGTGACCCTCGCCGGGAAATTCGATCAACGCCACCGGCAGACCCTTGGCGCGCAGCGCGTCGGCCATGGCATGCGCCTGGTTCGGCGGGACGACCCGATCCTCTGCGCCCTGGAGCAGGATGATCGGACAGTTCAACCCGTCGACGTGATGCACCGGTGAGCGCTCCAGGTAGGTCTGTTCGGCCTCCGGATACGGCCCGACCAGGCCATCGAGGTAACGCGACTCGAACTTATGGGTGTCGCGGGCCAGCATGGCCAGATCGCCGACGCCGAAATAGGACGCTCCGGCCGCGAAGGTGTCGCGGAAGGCCAGCGCCGCCAACGTGGTGAAACCGCCGGCGCTGCCGCCCCTGATGGCCATCCGGCTCGCGTCGACCATTCGCTGCGCCGCGAGGAATTCCGCGCCGGCACAGCAGTCGTCGACGTCGACGATGCCCCAGCGGCCCTTCAGCCGCTCACGGTAGGGCCGGCCGTAACCGGTGCTGCCGCCGTAGTCGACGTCCAGGACCGCGAAGCCGCGGGAGGTCCAGAACTGGTAGCCGGGGGAGTACGCCCGGCTGGCCGCGCCGGTCGGTCCTCCGTGCGAACACACCAGCAGCGGCGGGAGGTCAGCCGCGGGGCCCTGGTGCTCGGCATTGACCGGTCGGTAGAGCAGGCCGTGTGCGGTCGCGCCGTCCGGCGTCGGCCAGCTGATGTGTTCCGGACTGGACAGGTAGGCCGGATCCGGATCCAGGTCAGACGCCCGTCGGAGTACCTGCTGGCGTTCGTGCTCGAGACGAACGACGGCGGCGGGGGCGGTGTCGGAGCCGGCCAGGTAGGCCACACCGTCGGCGGTTGCGGCCAGCGCGCCGAAGGTATCGCCGTCGACGTCGAGCTGGGTGAGCTCTCCGGTGTCGACATCGACCAGTCCGAGCCCGGTGGTCCTCGGCGACCGCCACTGCACGGCGACGGCCCCGTCGGCCAGCTGCGCCCAGTTGCCGCCACCGAACACCCATGCCGGTCCGGCGAATTCCGCATCGGCCGGGTGCACCGGGGCCAGCGTTCCGGACTCCGGATCGACCAGATAAGGGTTCCACCAGTCGGATCGGTCGGACATCACCAACAACCGGCCGTCGGCCAGCCACCCGGGCTCGACCAGGGACTCGCGGGACTCATGGCCCAGGATCGGCGTGATCGCGCCGACCTCACCCTGCGCCGACACCTCTGCGGTCCACAGCACTGTGGCGTCCCACGGCATGTCCGGGTGTTGCCAGGTGAGGAAGGCCACCCGGCCCCCGTCGGCGGAGAATCGCGGACCAGCAACGAAGTCGTGCCCGTCGACGACGACCTCACCGTCCTGGTCGGCGCCGTGCACGGCTATCCGGACCAGGGTGTTGATGGCCTCGCCGCCCGTTCGGTGGTCCTCGCGCACGGCGAACAGGAAGGCCCCCGACGGGTGCAGGGTCAGGTCGGCGAACCGCAGCCCACTGTCCGGTTGATCCGCGGTGATCGGTGTCGGCTCGACGTCATCCGGTCCCAGCCGGTACAGCCGGCCGTCGGCGAAATTCGAGAACACGACGGTGCCGCGTTGCACCGCGTACGCACCACCGCCGTATTCATGGACGCGGGATCGCACGTTGAACGGGGCCGGCGTCAGTTCGGTGGCGGTGCCATCGGCTGCGCCGCGGACAAGGACCTGGCGGCCGCGCTCGGTCGCGCGGCCCTCCAGCCAGAAGACGTCGGTGCCGTCGGCCCGCACCGAGCCGAGCCCGACGGTATCGGCGGTCAGCGAGGCTGCGGTGATCGGCGACGTCCAGGACCCGTATTGGGCGGTAGTGGTCACCGCCCAGTTCTACCCGGAGCGGCCTGCCGGGGGTCGGTGGGGGCTACCCGGTGACCAGATCACACGCCCAGACGACCCCGAGCGGTTGAGATCGCCCGGTTGCTGCCTCAGCCTGCGGTGCTGGCGGCGGCCTCGGCCTCGGCCACCTTGGCCCGCACATCGTCCATGTCCAGACCTCGGACGGCGTCGATGACCTGGTCGAGCGCCGCGGGCGGCAGTGCACCGGGCTGGCTGAACACCAAGATGCCGTCCCGGAAGGCCATCAAGGTCGGGATGGAGCGAATGCCGGCCGCAGCGGCGAGGCCCTGCTGGGCCTCGGTGTCGACCTTGCCGAACACGATGTCCGGATTGGCCTCGGACGCGGCCTCGAACGTCGGCGCGAACATCCGGCAGGGCCCGCACCAGGCCGCCCAGAAGTCCACCAGGACGATGCCGTCCTCGGCGACCGTCTTCTCGAAGTCGTTCTCGGTGAGCGTGGTCGTTGCCATCAGCTGAGCAGCCTTCCTTGTTGTTCTCACCCGGCCCAACGCCCCGCGCCCGACGAAGATTCCTGGGCGGTGTGTGCCGGCTCAGCCGACGGCGGGGTCGGCAGCAGGAGCGCGCCCGTTGGTTGCCGCTGCGTCGTCGTCCGTTGGGTGCCGGTCGGGCACCGAGGCCGGCTCCTCGCCCGCTCGGTACTCGAACGCATCCTCCTCGGCCTGCTCCACCTCGACGCGGCGCTTGACCCGGCCCAGACCGGGGACGGCGCCGAGCAATTCGTTCATCACCCGGGAGACGTCGAGCAGATCCCGCAAATCGGGCGCCACCGTGGAGAGGGTGTCGAGGACGGGCAGGATGTCCTTGTCGAGTTTGTCGACGATGCCAGGGAGCGCGTCGATGAGTTGGACGACGGCGTCGACCTCGTCCGGGCTGGTGGTCTCGGCGATCCGGGACACGATCGGCGCGACAGTCTCGAGAGTCGGCTGGTAGGTGTCCAGGAGAGGGGTCACGCGCTCAGTCAGGGTCTGCGCCTGGGTCACCACGCCGGCGGTCTGATCGACGATGCTGTGGGCACGAAGCTGGACCGCTTCCACGTCGGTGACCAGCGCATTCGCGCGCTGCTCGGTGGCCTGCACCGACGTGATGAGCACGTCGGCCTTGGCCACCAGCGCTTCGATCTGATCGACCACCGGCTCGATCCGACCGACCAACGCGATCACCCGCGGGACCAGTCCGACCGCCTGCTCCACTGCTTGGTAGGCCTGGCCGGTCAGTCGGACGAGGTCACCAGGACCTGGGATGCGCATGGTCCGAGCCTACGAGCGCGTCGGTGACCGCGCCGGGTGATGATCGGTCCTCGCAGGGTCAGGGCGGGCGGGCGGTCAGTGGCCGCGGGCGATCCAGTCCTCGAGGTGGGGAGCTTCGGCGCCGATGGTGGTGTCGTCGCCGTGGCCGGTGTGGACCACGGTCCCCGGCGGAAGGCTGAGCAGCCGCCGGCTGATGCTGTCGATGATGGTCGGGAAGTCGGAGAACGACCGGCCGGTGGCGCCGGGGCCGCCGGAGAACAGGGTGTCGCCGGTGAAGACCACGCCGGAGTCGCCCAGGTCGGGGAAGATCACACAGACCGAGCCCGCACTGTGCCCCGGCGTGTGCAGCACAGTGCCCTCCACACCGGCGATCGTGATGGTCTCGCCGTCGACCAGGTCCGAGTCCGGCTGCCGGTCACGGTGGATCATCCCCCACAGCGGCGCGTCGCCCGGGTGCAACAGGATCGGCGCCCCGGTGCGCGCGGCAAGATCGGGAGCCGCATCGATGTGATCGTCGTGGCCGTGCGTGCACAGGATCGCCACCACCCGCCGGGACCCGATGGCCGCGGCGATCGCCGCGGCGTCGTGGGCGGCGTCGATCACCAGTACTTCAGCGTCGTCGCCGATCAGCCAGACGTTGTTCTCGACCTCCCACGTGCCCCCGTCCAGCGAAAATGTTCCTTGCGTCACGATCTTGTCCACCCGAGCCGTCATGCGTTTCACCCTGCCACGGGCCGCCGGCGAGACCGAAATCGAGACCGCGCCGGTCACCGGTAGGCGGGCGCGGTCAGCAGCAGCCAGCTGGCCAGGTGGCCGGCGAACGACGACCGGACCAGCACCCTGAGTTGATCGTCCGCCGCGCCGGGCTCGCCGTCGGAAACGATGATCACCGCGCACTGTGCGAGCAGCGTCTGAGCGCACCGACCCGGCCGCAACCGAGCCAGATCGACGCCCGTTCCGTGGGCCAGCACGTCGCGGGCCCGCGGGCCCGCCACCCGCAGCGTGGTGCGGGCGGCCGAGACGTCGACCGCGGCGCCGGCGGCCCCGAGCGCTCCGGCGAGCCTTCCCGTCAACTCCGGGCCGTGCCCAGGGCCGGCCATCACCAGGTACTCGCCCGGGCCGAGGCACAGAACCGTGTCGGCCCCGACGGGTGCCGCCTCTCCGGTGGCGGTCGGCAGCGGGGTTCCGAACAGATCGGCCACCCGCTCCGCGGCGTCGGTGCCCGGCCCGACCCGCACGTTCACCTGCGTGCCCAGCGGCATCTCGGTGATGGTGACCCCGGCCACGGGTCGACCTGCCGCGATGGCGAACAGGTCGTCAGCCAGATCGGCCAACGGAGACCGGGGCAGGCCGGCCCGTTCGGGCGGAGTCAGGTCGAGCGGCGACAGGTCGGGAATCCCGTCCCGACGCAGCCCGTCCGGATCCACCAGTACCGAGCCGACCACCGCGACCGGTCGTGGCACCCCGTCGACGACGACGTGCACGGTGCTGCCGATCCGCTCCCGGCCGGCCGCACACAGCGCGAGCGCGAAAGGTCGATCCAGCGCCACCGAGGGATAGGACGAGGTGACGTGGCCGAGCATCGGCACCGGCGGCGCGATCAGCCCGCCGTCGGTGACGACGGCATCGTCGACCAGCTGGGATCCCTCCGGGAGCACCAGGCCCCGGTCCAACGGCAACAGCCCGATCAGCTGCTTGCGGTCAGCCCGGTGGTTCTCCGGCCTCGCGTGCGAGCGCTTCCCCAGGTAGTCGCGCTTCTTCCTGGACACAACCCAGGACATCCCGAGATCTTGCGGAGTGACGGTTCCATCGGTGTCCTGCCCGATGATCGGGTAGCCCTTCTCGGCCCGCAGCACGTGCATCGTCTCGGTGCCGTAGGGCACCAGCCCGATCGGCCCTCCGACGGCCCACACGGCGTCCCACAGGGCGGCGGCATCGGACCAGGCGACGCTGATCTCGTAGGCCAGCTCGCCGGAAAACGAAATCCTGGCCACCCGGGCCGGAAGCCCGCACACATCCGTGTCCCGCCAGCTCATGAAGCCGAAATCGTCGTTGGCCACGGACAACTCGGGGGCAAGAGCACCGACCAATTGGCGGGAGTGCGGGCCGACGACGACCATCGTCGCCCACTGTTCGGTGACCGACGTGCACCACACCCGCAGGTGCGGCCATTCGGTCTGCAGCCATTCCTCCAGCCAGTCAAGGACCTTCGTCGCGTTGCCGGTCGTCGTGGTCAGCAGGAAGTGGTGCTCGGCGAGCCGGAACACCGTGCCGTCGTCCAGGATCATGCCGTCCACACCGCACATCACGCCGTAGCGGATCGCGCCGACCTTCACCGAGGACATCAGGTTGGTGTAGATCAGATCGAGGAACGCGCCGGCATCCGGCCCCTGGACGTCGATCTTGCCCAGGGTGCTGCCGTCCATGAACGCGACATGTTCCCTGGCCGCCCGACACTCCCTCGCCACCGCAGTAGCGAGATCCTCGACACCCCCGTCCGCCAGATTCTGCGGGTAGTACCAGGGACGCTTCCACTGGCCGACGTCCTCGAACCGTGCGCCGTGTGCGACGTGCCAGGAATGGGGCGCGGTGGTGCGGATCGGGTCGTACAGGTCGCCCCGTTCCCGGCCGGCCAAGGCGGCGAAGGCCACCGGCAGATACGGCGGACGGTATGTGGTCACGCCGATCTCACCTGGCGCTCGGCCCAGCAGTCCGCTCACGATCGCCGACGTCAACAGCCCCGCGGCCCGGCCCTGATCGTGCGCCGTGCCTGCGGTGGTGTACCGCTTGACGTGTTCGACGGACACCAGGCCGGCCCCGGTGGCGCGGGCCAGATCGGCGACGCTCACGTCACGTTGCAGGTCGACGAAGTGCTCGGTCAATTCCCGGGCCGGAATCCCGTCCGGGGCAACCAGATAGAGCGGGAGTGCCGGCTCCGGATAGGTGTCCAGCCCGTCGTCGGGTGGGTCGAGCGACGGGATTCCGGCCGGTACGAAGGCGTGCCCGAGCGCAGCGGCCGCACCGACCGCGGCCTCCCCGGCCGACGCACCGGCACGTTCGCCGTCGTCCACGATCGCTGCCGTGGTCCGCAGGCCCGCGGCTGCGCCGGCCAGGGTCACCCCCGGCAGGTGTCCGGTGGCGACAAATGCTCCGGTGTCCTCGTCGTAGGCGAGCCGGCCGCCGCCCTGGGAATACAGCTGGGTCACCGGGTTCCACCCACCCGATACGGCGACCACATCAGCTTCGAGCCGCACGGTCGCGCCGTCGGCCGGCCGCTGGACGAGCACAGCGCCCACGACACCGTCGGGATTCGCGGACGCCTGCTCGACGACCCAGCCGTGCAGCACCGAGCCGCTGGAGATCTGTTCGGGTGGCGTCGGTGTCGGGGCACCGTCCGGGGTCCTGGGATCCACCGTGACCACGTGGGCGCCGGCGGCAATGAGATCGCCGGCCACACGGTACGCATCGTCGTGGGTGGTGAACAGCACGACCCGGCGACCGACGAGCACCCCGAAACGGTGCAGGTACCCCCGCACCGATTCGGCAGCCACCACGCCGGGCAGGTCGTTGCCCGCGAAGATGATCGGCCGCTCCAGGGCCCCGGTGGCCAGTACCACCTCGGCGGCCCTGATCCGGTGCACACGTTCCCGCACCGCGCCCGGCCCGGGATCGGGTGCAGCACCGAGCCGCTGCACGGCGATGAGGTAGTTCGCGTCGTAACGACCGATGACGACAGAGCGGGTCAGCACGGTGACGTTGGTCAGGGCGGCCAGGCGAGCCGAGATACCCCGCGCCCACGCCACTTCGGCGTCCGTGAGCAGGGCCCCGCCGACCTCGGGACGTTCGTCGAGCACCAGCACCCTGGCACCGGTGGCACCGGCGGCCAGGGCCGCGGCCAACCCGGCCGGCCCGGCGCCGACCACAGCGACCTCGCAGTGTCGGTAAAGGGTGTCGTACGCTGCCGGATCGTCGTCGTCGACGAGTCGACCCCGGCCCCGGAGACTGACCGCGCGCAACCCGTCGACCGCCTCGACCGTGGTCATGGTGGTCAGCGGTTCGGAATACGGAGCGACAATCCCGGCGATGCCGGTCGGCTCCTCGGAACCCGCGCTGCCGATGCCGCGGGGACGGTCGCGGAGCACGGATCGGCCGACGACCAGTCGCCCTGCGGCGAGCACCGCCGATGACAGCGTGTCACCAGGGTGCGCGGGAACCGCGTCGCCGTCGAACGCCACGTCCAACTGGCGGGAGCGGTCGATGCGTCCGCCCGTTGGCAGCCGGCCCGGGGTCATGGTCGGGCCCCGCCGCCGGACCCGGACCGATGCGGCAGGTGCGGGCGAGGGTCGGTCGGCCGATAGACCGCGAGGAACTCGTACGTCACCGTGTCCCGGATCGCGTTGAACCATCGGCGGCAGCCGGCGCTGTGCACCCAGCGCTCGGCGAACGCGCCCTTCAGGTTGTCGCGGACGAACAGATACTCGGCCCATTGCTCGTCGGTCATCTCATGGCCGCCACCCTCGGGATACGGGACGTGCGCCTGACCGCCGTAGCTGAACTCGATCTCGTCGCGCGGCCCGCACTCAGGGCATGGAATGAGCATCATCAGTGCGCCACCGCCGCCGCGCCGTGCTCGTCCACCAAGCGACCACTGGCGAACCTGTTCAGGCCGAAATCGGCGGCCAGTGCCGGCACCTGTCCGGTATCGAGCAACTCGGCCATCACCTGGCCGATACCGGGAGTGGCTTTGAAACCGCCTGTCCCCCACCCGCAGTTGACGAACAGGTTGGCCACCGGGGTGGGCCCGATGATGGGCGACGCATCCGGGGTGGTGTCCACCACGCCGGCCCAGGTGCGCAGCACATGCGCGCGGCCGAAGATCGGGAACAGCTCAACCGCAGCGGCCATCTGCCGTTCGATGATGTGGAACGCCCCGCGCTGGCCGTACCCGTTGTAGGTGTCAACTCCGGCGCCCATGACCAGCTCGCCCTTGTGGGCCTGGGACACATAGACGTGGACCGCATTGGACATCACGACGGTCGGATGTATCGGCTCGAGCAACTCGGACACCAACGCCTGCAAAGGATGTGATTGGACCGGGAGGCGGAAGCCGGCCAGCCGGGCCAGCACGGACGAGTGTCCCGCCCCGATCATCGCCACTCGGTCGGCGCCGATCGGGCCACGGCTGGTCTGCACGCCCTTGACCGCGCCGTCGACGATGTCGAAGCCGGTGACCTCACAGTCCTGGATGAGGTGGACACCGGCGGCGTCGGCGGAGCGAGCGAAACCCCATGCCACATAGTCGTGTTTGGCGATGCCGGCCCGGGGTTGGTAGGTGCCCCCGAGCACCGGGTAGCGCAGCTCCGGGGACGTGTTGAGTATCGGGCACAGCTGTTTGGCCCCTGCGGCGTCGACCCATTCGGCGTCCACCCCATTGAGCTTGTTCGCCTCCACCCGGCGCCGGGAGTCCCGAACGTCCTGCAGCGAATGATCCAGGTTGAGCACACCCCGCTGGGAGAACAGGATCGGGTAGTCGAGGTCCTCGGCCAGGTGCTCCCACAGCCGCAGCGAGTGCTCGTAGATCGCGGCCGAGGCGTCCCACAGATAGTTGGACCGGATGATGGTGGTGTTGCGGGCCATGTTGCCGCCGGCCAACCAGCCGCGTTCCAGCACCGCTACGTCGGTGACCCCGCGCCGGGCCAGGTAGTGCGCGGTGGCCAGGCCGTGCCCGCCGCCACCGACGATGACGACCTGGTAGTGCCGCTTCGGTTCCGGGTTGTGCCACAAGAAGTCCGGATGCTCGGGCAGGTTCGGGCCTGGCGGTGAGTTCAGGCTCAGCATCGGATCTTCTTCATCTCCGGATCGAAGGCCGGCTCTACGGCGACAGTGGCACGGTAGCGCGAACCGAACCAGCCGATCTCGACCTCGCTCCCCGGTTCGGCGAGCCGCTCGGGCAACCAGGCGTAGGCAAGCGGCACGCCCAGGCTGTAACCGAAGGCCGCCGACGTGACGTACCCGACCGGGTCGGCCCCCTCGTACACCGGCTCCGAGCCCAGCACGATGCCGTTCTGCTCGTGAACAGTGAGCAGGCACAACCGGCGCGTCGCGGGTGGCCGCGCCGCCAATCCGGCCCGGCCGATGAAGTCGGCCGTCGACCGGACGGCGAACCCGAGTCCTGCCTCGTCGGGGCCGTGTTCGGGAGTCATGTCCGTGCCGAAGGAGCGGTAGCCCTTTTCCACCCGTAGTGCGTTGAATGCGCCGCGACCGGCGGCGATGATGCCGTGGTCGGCGCCGGCCCGCATCAACAGGTCCCAGAGGGCCAGCCCCTGGTCCGCCGTGGTGTAGAGCTCCCAGCCGAGTTCGCCGACGTAGGACACCCGCATCGCGGTGACCTTCACCGTGCCCAGAAAGCACTCCTTGGCCCGGAAGTACTTGAACCCGTCGTGGGAGAAGTCGGTCCCGGTCAGCGGCTGGATCACCTCGCGGGCGCGCGGTCCCCAGAGGCCGAGGCAGCAGGTTCCCGGCGTGAGGTCGCGGACCTGCACGGTGCCGGCCCAGGGTGACATCCGCAGGTGCCGACCGAGCCAATCCTGGTCCAGAGCGCCGTTCGCGCCCACCTGGTACCGCTCCGGCCCGAGCCGGGCCACGGTGACGTCGGACCGTATGCCGCCGTCGGTGTCGAGCAGCAGACAGTAGGTGACCGATCCGATCGACTTGTCGACCTTCCCGGTGACCATCGCGGTGAGAAACTCGGTGGCGCCGGGGCCGGCGACCTCCAGCCGTTTGAGCGCTGTCATGTCGTACAGAGCGACGTCGGTGCGGGTGATGGCCGCCTCGGCGGCGACGATCGGCGAGGTGAATTGGCCGGCCCAGTCGTTGGGCTCCGGCACGTGCCAACCGCTGTTGCGGTCGGAATCGAGCAGGTGACCGTTGGCCGCGTACCAATGGGGCCGCTCCCACCCGTTCGCCTCCAGGAACACCGCACCCAAGCCCTGCTGACGCGGATAGAACGGTGAGGTGCGCAGTGGCCGCGAGTGTTCCATCGGTTGGAGCGGATGCAGGATGTCGTAGACCTCGACGAAATTCTGGCAGTCCTTCGCTTCGATGTACGCCGGGGCGAGCTGGTGCACCTCGAATCGGTTGACATCGCAGGCGTGCAGGTCGAATGACGACTGCCCGTCGACCAGCCACTGCGCCATCGCCCGCGCGACGCCGGCAGAATGCGTCACCCAGACCGCCTCCGCGGTCCAGAAACCGTCGAGGGTCGCGTGCGGCCCGAGTAGCGGCATGTTGTCGGTGGTGAACGAAAACACGCCGTTGAACGGGTTTTCCAACCCGATCCGGCCGTCGGGACCGGCCACCGCCGGCAGCATCCGCTGGGTCTCGGCCAGCGCGAACCGGAAGTCGTCAGGGGTGAAGGGCAGCACCGACGGCTGTCCATCCGCAGCGCTCATGGTGCTGAACTGATGCCACGGCACCAGTTCGGTCTGCGCCACCGGCATCGGCCGGTGCCGATAGGACCCGATTCCCAATCGTTCGGCGTTCTCCCGGAAGTACAGGTCGGCGTCCTGGTGCCGCAACACCGGCCGAAGCGCCTCCGTGCGCCGACCGACCAGCGGCGGCACCGGTGCGGTCCAGGCGAATTGGTGTGCGAGTGGGGTGAGCGCAAGGGGCTGGCCCACCATGGCGGACACGGTCGGACCCCAGATTCCCGCGCAACAGACGACGATGTCGGCCGGTATCTCGCCGGCGTCCGTGCGGACCCCGGTCACGCGGTCGCCCGCTGTCAGCACGTCGAGCACTTCCGTTCGCTCCCACACCGTCGCGCCGCGCTCGCCGGCCCGGGCCAACTGCGCGGCGACCGCCCGCACCGCCTTGGCGATACCGTCCTGCGGCACGAAGAGTCCGCCGAGCACGTAGTCGGGATTGAGCAGATCGAACCGGGCGAGCGACTCGGCCGGCTCGAGCAACTCGGCGCCGGGCACCCCCCAGGATCGGGCGAACCCGAGCCGTCGCTCGAGCTCGGCCAGTCGGGCCGGCGTGGTGGCGATCTCCAGGCCGCCGACCGGCAGGTAGCAGGGCCGGCCGTGCCAATCCAGGGCGGAGAACTTCCGCACCGTATACCGGGCGAAGTCGCTCATCACCTTGCTGGCGTTGGTCTGGAACACGACGCCAGGCGCATGGGAGGTGGAACCGCCGGCCGCCGGCAGCGGACCGGCGTCCACCACCGTCACCCTGGTCCAGCCGCGCTGGGTCAGTTCGTCGGCCAGCGAAGCCCCGACGATGCCGGCCCCGACGATCACCACCTGCGGTCCGGTCACCGCCGTCTTCCTCGGGGCTCGCTCGAACGGCGGTCACCGGGTTGCCCATCGGACGGGCAGGGAGTCTCCCGCGCGCCGCAGACACCGTCGATGCCCGTGCCCCGACGAACGCGAGCGCGGCGAGGTCGCAGTCATTCCCGGCGTTCCACGCCTGAGCGACATGACGAACCTCCCGGTGTTGCGTATCATGCAACAGTTTGCTTCATGGGCAAGATTCAGCATGGGACGACGGGCGGAACTGTGTCAAGGCTGGTGGTTCGGCAGCGTTGAGGTGCCGGACGCCCGGTCGGGGTTCAGGAGGCCGGTGCGGCCGGCAGGTGCACGCCAGGGGTGCCGCGAGTCGTCGGACCGGTCAGGAGGCAGCCGCTTCTTCGGCTTCTGGGTGAGCGTGATCTCCCACCATTCGGTTGCCTGCGGGTTGCCGGGCACTTGGATCGCGGCCGGCTTGATGCTGTCGATGGTGAACGACGTCCCCGGCAGGATCAGCCACTCTTTCTCGCTCTTGACATTCGAGAGTCCCTGGACGTCGCGCGCGTCGGTGACCGCGAATTGGCTGCGAACGCTCACAGTTTGGTCGTCCCGCGGTCCGCCGCCAAGGCCCGCTGCATATTTGTCCGGTTCCACGGTATCCGTCGACGAACTTGTGAAGGCCGGGTAGGTGAGTTCCTTCTTGCCCTTCCACACCTTGGCGAATTCTTCGGGCGACATCCGCTGGCCGCGGTGGACCGTCCCCTTCCGGGGCGGCAACTTGGCCAAACCTTGCATCATCATGTCGGCATGTCGCTTGCCTTCGACGGCAAGCTGGTCCAGATCGGCCACCTGGCCATTTCTCATCCGACCTTGGATTTGAGCCAGTTGGGCCTCCATCCATTCCCGCGATTCGGCGACCGCGGGATTGATGTATCGGTAGTCGCCGGCCGTGTACGCTTTGATGGCAAGGATTTCCGCCTCGGTCAGTCCGGCCGCCCGAATGAGCCACGACTCTGCTGAGTGGAAAGGATTGGCCACGTTCGTGTCTTTTTCGCCTGTGTACTTCGAAGCGTTCTCTCTCGACGCTGACGCGTTGTTCGCCTGCTGATCGATTTGTTGGTTGAAGGGTTCGAGGGTCGGAGAATGGCTGAGCTTCTGTCTGCCCTCCGGGACCCGGTGGCCGGCTCGCACGTCGTTGACGTACTTGCGCTGCCTCGCCGCCGCGTCCGCATCTTTGACTGCCTCTGCTTTGATGTCCGTGACGAGCTTGAGTAGCTCGGCATTCTTGGTGTTTCGATGCTTCGCAAGCCAAGTCGAGCACAACCCGTCGATCGCTCTCAGGGAGACCATGTCCTTCTCCTGCGTGTCGAACCCCCGGCCCATCATGTCCAGCAGGCGTCCGATCTTGTGCAACGAGTCGTCGCTGCGCTGGCCCTTCCGAACGCCCGTCTTGCTGCGGTGGTCATTGATGTGGGCGGAGGTGTACGACATCTTGCGCTGCAACGCTTCGATCTTGGCCGCACCGGCCTGCACCGGCGTGGTGCTGAACCGACTCGCCGATCCCGGTTCACCCATCAGTCGGCGGACGGCAGGGGCTATTCGATCGGCGGTCCGGTCGGCGGCGGCCTCGGCCGGATCGTCGGCCCGGCCGACGACTGCGCCGCCATGGGAGCCGCCGGCCGCGTGGGCCAGCTCGTGAGCCAGCAGGTGACTTCCGGACGCGGTGGTGGGTGCGTACGACCCGCGCGAGAAGTAGATGTCCGAACCGTGGGTCAACGCGACCGACTGCATCGAGCGAGCCAATCGATCGGCCTCCGGATCGGTGTGGACCCGAATCGAGGAAAACGGTCGCCCGAACTCTGCGGCCATCCCGGCGGAGACGGCTTCCGGGAGTGCGTTCCCACGCCCCCGGCGACGCAGCAGGGTCGATCTGGCGTCGGCCGGAATCGGCCGGCCACCCAGCGGATCCTCCATCGGAGCCAACCGGTTGATCTCTCGCTGGAGTTCGGCGGCTCCGGCCGCCAGCGCCGAGCTCGCGAGCACCCGCCGCGCCGGCATCGGCGTCGGATTCTTTGGGCCCTCGTGCTCGACGGATTCAGCCCGGTCGGCGTCGACGACGGCCGACCGCACAGCCAATTGACGGACCAACCGACGCCGAGCAGTCATCCATGCCGTCCAGGTCGAGGTCCGACTTGATCTACGGGAACCTATCATTTTTCGGGCATAACCACCCCGGGGCATCAGACAGTCGGCGGTCGGTCGAGTGACGTCGGAGGCCACGCTTGCTGCAAGAGTCCCGGCATGTCTTGGTTTCCCAGCGATGATCCCTGGCCGTCCGGACGGTCGACATGGGAGAACTCGAGGAGGAACCATGTCCGACTTTGTCGACCTGCAACCCGCGGCCGATCGATTGAGCGCACTGGTGTGCGGCGTCCAGGACGCGGATCTGGCCCGGGAGACACCGTGCGACATTCCGGTATCGAGATTGGTGGCCCACATCGACGGCCTGGCACTGGCGTTCCGGGTGGCCGCCGAGGACCCGGGCGCACCGCTGTTGAGCATGTCCCCGGAGGTCGGTCGTGACGTACTCGAACCCGGCTGGGAGCAGCGCATCCCGGAGCGACTCGACCGGCTGTCGGGCGTCTGGCAAACAGCCGAGCAGGACGGATCGATGACCAGGGTCGGCGGCGTCGACCTGCCGCGTGCCGTTGCCGTCCGGGTTGCGCTGCAGGAATTGGTGCTGCACGGCTGGGATCTGGCCATGGCAACCGGACAGCCGTATGACGTCGACGCGGAGAGCCTCGCCATCGTCCACCACATGGTCTCCACGAGGGCAGAGCCCGACACACCCCCGGATGGCCTCTTCGGGCCGGTGGTCGTCGTGCCGGACGACGCGTCCGCGTTGGACCGGACAGTCGGGCTGGCCGGTCGGAGTCCGGCATGGCCCAACTGAACCCGGCCCGCGGTGTCACCGACCGGCACGAGCATGCGGCCGGACGTGTCGCGGGCGGTTCGAGTCCGTGCCTCTCGGGCACCGACGGGACGTGCGCTCCGGCTCCTCTCATGTCGTCCCGTTCACGGACGTCGGCATCGTCGTGCCGGCCCGCAACGAGCAGGACAACCTCGGAGCTTGCCTGGCGGCTATCCGACCCGCTCGGGCCCTGGCCCATGCGTCCACCGGTGTCCGGGTCCACACGGTGGTCGTCCTGGATCGGTGCACCGATCGCACGGCCGAGGTCGCAGCGTCTGCTGGAGTGGCCGCGATTCAGTCCCGGCACGGTCGCGTCGGTGCCGCCCGGCGGCTCGGCGTGGCGGCACTGTTGGACGGTCGGGATGTCAGCACGTGGTGGATCGCCTGTACCGACGCCGATTCGCTGGTCCCCCGCCATTGGTTGACCTCCCAACTCGACCTTGCCGCGAACGGAGCCGATCTGGTGCTCGGCACAGTCTTGCCGATCGGGTTGGACGGACGGCTCGAGCGGGCTTGGCGCGCCCGGCACGATCTCTCGGACGGGCACGGCCACGTCTTCGGGGCCAACCTGGGTGTCCGGGCCGACCGCTACCTCGAGGTCGGCGGCTTTCCCGACGTGGCCACCGGAGAGGACGTGGCCCTGGCCGAGGCGGTCCGCAGCGCCGGGGGATCGGTGCGCGCTTCGGGTGGGCATCCGGTGCTGACCAGCGGACGGCAACGCGGGCGAGCTCCCGATGGTATGGCCCGGTATCTGTACGCGCTCGGGTCCGAAGCACCGGAAACGGTTGCCTGAACCGCGTTCGGCCGGGTCAGACGAGACCTTCGACGGTGGCGATCGAGGTGGCGGGTCCGCGGACCCAGACGTCCACCGCCACGTCGTCGTCCCGGTACCGGGCCAACGAGGACAGTTCCGGTGCTGCCGCCAGCTTCTCGTGCACGTCATCACCTGAGCGTCGATGGTCCGCCACCGGGTGCCGCCAGTGACAGCCGACCAGGACGCCGTCGTCGCTCAGCGCGCCGGCGGCGCGCTCCACCAGGTGGTCCAGATCCGCGTCGTCGAGGTAGTAGCCGAGTTCGGACAGCACGACCAGGTCGAATCTCTCGGCAGGCCAGTCGGCGGGAACCGTCAACAGTTGCACCGTGACATGGTCCAACCCGGCCAGCCGGCGACGGGTGGCTTCCGTTGCCGCCATCGAGATGTCAGCGGCCAGCAGCAGATCGGACCGCTGAGCCAGTTCGAGCGACAACAACCCGGTGCCGCACCCCGGTTCGAACGTAGACGCGAACCGGCGGCGGGGCAACATTGCGAGGGTCAGCGCGCGCTTACGCTCTTCGTACCAGCGGCTCTCGAAACCCCACGGATCATCGGATCGGTCGTAGCGTCGGTCGAAGTAGCCGGCGTCCAGGGTCACGGACGGACGATGGCCGAGGTACAGCTCGCGGTCGGAGTCGAAGTGGGCCAAGAAGTCTGCTCCGAGAATGGCCTCGTCGCCCGGACGGTCGGACAACGCCGTGTGCTGCGAGACATAACAAGCCAGCGCCGCCCGCTTGGCGGACACGTCCCCTGCCTCGAGAGCCAGCCGCCACCAACCCGACTCGGGTATGTCAGCGCGGTCCGCACTCGCCCAGTGCCAAGCCCAGATCGGGTACTCGAGCCAAGACATCCGGCCGTCCGCGACGGCTTCCGCTGCGCGCCCGCAGGCAGCGTGGTCCGGGTGTCCGTCACCGATCCAGGGAGCGACAAGGAGTGCACCTGGCCGCGACACGTCTCGCAGAGCTGCGCTGATCGCCTCGACGTGCTCGGACAGCCGGCCGTCCGGGAGTTCGAGGAACACCGAGCGGGCGGCGGGATCCAGGCCGGCCAGCGCCGCCGTCGCCTCCACCCGCCGAATCTCGGCCAACCGGCCAGGGTCGTACGAGCGAGATGCGGGATGCGACGCCTCGCCGAGGCTGGCGAACACGACCGTGACCGCAATCCCGCTTCGCCCCGCGCGGCTGATCAGCCCTCCGGCGCCGAGGGTTTCGTCGTCCGGATGCGCGGCGAGCACCACCACCTGACGGATGTCGGCGAGATCCAGCGGCGCCGCCCGCTCGAACCGCCGGTCCTTCGCCCACACCGCCGCCGGCGTACCGGAATCCCGGTGGTCGAACTCCGGCGTCACCAACTTGGTCCATCCGCCAACAACGCCCGACCGAGCGCAGCCAGGTCACGTTCGGCGTGGTGCTGCCGGACATACACGGTCAGGTCGGCGACCCGCCGGGCGTGGTCCTCGTCCTGGGTGAGCGGGGCGGGACCGAGTGCGTGACCGGCGCGCTCGATGACCTCCTCGGCGGCGTCCGCGACGGTCGACCTGACGCGGTTCGCCAGCAGGGCGCCGGCCGCGCCCACCGCGCGGCCGGCGTCGATCTCGACCGCCGCCGCGTCCAACAGCGCCCGGGAACGCAGCACGGCCAGGTCCACCGCCCCCAGGTGCATCATGCCGATCTGATCAGGTTCGCGACGGCGCGCGGCGGTCGCCATGGTGCGGGCGATGCCGAGCAGTCCGCCGAACCAGCAGGCTGCCACGCCGATCCCGCCCCAGGCGAAACCCGGGCGTTCCAGGTACCAGTTGTCCGCGCCGACCGGCACCGCGTATGCGTCGTCCAACTGGATCGGTGTGGAGATCACCTCGGCCAGTCCGCGAGCTACCCAGGTTCCACGTTCGCTGGTGACCCGCGGACTGCGCAGATCGATGGCGAACAGTCGACGTCCGTCCTGGGTGTGCGCGGTGACCAAGGCGTGGCTGAGCCTGCCGGCCAGGGAACACCACGGCTTGGTCCCGGACAGCGTCCACCCCGCCGCCGACTCCGTCGCGTCCACCCGAACACCGGGGCCCTCGGCCGCGAACACCCCCCAGGTCGAGCTGTTCGAGACGCCGAGCGACGCCAGCGCCGGCTCGTCGAGGCCAAGTCCCGCCTCGGCCAGGATGGCGAGTGCGTCCAGGTGGGCCTCGGCGACCCGTCCGGCGGTCAGGTCGGCGGCGGAGATCTCGGTCAGCAACCGCCAGCGTCGCAGTGTTTCCCCGGAGCCGGGTTGCGGCATCTCGGGTCCCAGTCGCGCGGCCTGCTCCACGGCAGCTGCAGCGTCACCCCGGACCTGTCGCGCGGCGTCGGTCCAGGTTTCGATCGACAGTTCCTCGGCTGACGTCACAAGCCGGGCGTACCCGGCGGCCGATGTTCCTACACCCGTCGGTGCTGCGGCTCACGCCAGGGGTCAGCGCTCGCGGTGCTCCCGGTAGTAGGTGACCAGAGACTGCGTCGACGGGTCCTGGTCGGCCAGGGCGTCGGCGTCCCCGGACACCGCCGGGGCGATCTGCATCGCGAGTTGTTTGCCGAGTTCAACGCCCCACTGGTCGAAGCTGTCGATACCCCAGACCACGCCCTCGGTGAAGGTGATGTGTTCGTAGAGCGCGATGAGCTGACCGACCACCGACGGGGTCAGCCCCGGCGCCATGATCGACGTGGTCGGCCGGTTGCCGGGGAACACCCGGGCCGGGACGATCGCATCGGCGGTGCCTTCGGCCCTGACCTCGCCAGCGGTCTTGCCGAACGCAAGCGCCTTGGTCTGGGCGAAGAAGTTGGCCAGGAAGAGCTCGTGCACGTCGTGCTCGCCATCGACCAGTGGACGAGCCGGGGTGGCCACTGCGATGAAGTCTGCCGGGATCAGCCGCGTGCCCTGGTGGATGAGTTGATAGAAGGCATGTTGGCCGTTCGTTCCCGGCTCACCCCAGAACACCTCGCCGGTCTCGGTGGTGACAGGACTTCCGTCGTAGCGCACCCGCTTGCCGTTCGACTCCATCGTCAGCTGCTGCAGATAGGCCGGGAACCGGTGCAGGTACTGGGCATACGGCAACACTGCGTGCGTCGCCGCGCCGAAGAAGTTGTTGTACCAGACATTCAGCAGGCCCATCTGCAGCGGTACGTTCTGCGCGGATTCAGCCGTGCGGAAATGCACGTCGATGGTATGCATGCCGGCCAGGAATTCGGCGAAGTTCTCCGGCCCGACGGCCACCGCCACCGAGGTACCTATCACCGAGTCCACCGAGTACCGGCCGCCGACCCAGTCCCAGAAGCCGAACGCGTTCGCCGGATCGATGCCGAAGGCCGCCACCTTGTCCAGTGCGGTGGACACCGCGACGAAGTGCAACGCCACCGCGCGACCCGCGGCCTCGTCACCCTCGTCGATCGCTCCGGCGTGACGCAGCCGATCCAGCAGCCAGGTGCGGGCCAGCCGGGCGTTGGTCAGAGTTTCCAACGTGGTGAAGGTCTTGGACGCCACGATGAACAGCGTCGTCTCCGGATCCAGATCCGCGGTCTTCTCGTACACATCGGAGGGGTCGATGTTCGACACGAAACGGGCCGAGAGCCCTTGTTGAACATACGGTTTGAGCGCTTCGTAGACCATCACCGGACCGAGGTCGGATCCGCCGATGCCGATGTTGACCACGGTGTTGATGCGCTTGCCGGTCACCCCCACCCAGTCGCCGCTGCGCACCTTGCGGGCGAAGGCATACATCTTGTCCAGCTCTTCGTGCACCAGCGGCACCACGTTCTCGCCGTCGACCTCGACCTGCTCGCCCGCGGGATCACGCAGGGCGGTGTGCAGCACCGCCCTGTCCTCGGTGACGTTGATCTTCGCGCCGGAAAACATCGCCTCGCGACGCGCCGGCAGGTCGACCTGCTCGGCCAGCGCGAGCAGCGCAGCCAGCACGGTGTCGTCGACCAGGTTCTTGGAAAGGTCGACGAACAGGTCGCCCGCTGTGTGGGTGAACCGCTCGGCCCGGTCGGGGTCGTCGGCGAACGCCTGCCGCAGGTCGAGGTCGAAGCCGTCGTGCAGACCGGCCAGCTGCTGCCAGGCCGCGGTCGTCGTCGGGTCGATCGGTGTCGTCATGTGCGAATCCCCTCGTCGCCGTCCCGGGTCTGGCAGTCTCGAAGCCTATCCGCGCGATCGTGCTGCCGGCACGTCGGCAGGGTCCGACGCCGGTCCATGGGGTGACGGGCGGCCGGACGCATATCGCCGCTGAACGGCACAGCCGTCAGGCTGACCGGTCTGCGGGTGTCGGCCGGAGGGGCATGCCCGCCCCGTGCCGGTAGAACGGCAGGTCGCTGGGTGGCAGCGGCGTTCGTTCGAGTATGAGGTCGGCGGCCTTCTCGGCGATCATCATGGTGGGTGCGTAGATGTTGCCGTTGGTGACGTAGGGCATGACCGACGCGTCCACCACCCGCAAACCAGTAGTGCCATGCACCCGCATGGTGGCCGGGTCGACAACGGCCCTCGCGTCGGAATCGGGGCCGAGTTTGGCGGTGCACGAAGGGTGCAGCGCCGTCTCGGCGTCGGCGGCCACCCATTCCACTATCTCCTCGTCCGTCTCCACCGAAGGGCCCGGCGAGGTCTCGCCGGCATTGAACGGGGCCAGCGCCGGCCGGCTGAGGATGTCGCGGGCGACCCGGATCGCCTCGACCCACTCCCGCCGGTCCTGGTCAGTGGACAAGTAGTTGAACCGCAGGGCTGGATGGACCTTCGGATCAGTGGACACGATCCGCACGCTGCCACGGGCGTCGGAGTACATCGGGCCGATGTGCACCTGGTAGCCGTGGCCGGTGGCAGAGACCTGCGTGGACACCGAACCGTCGTACCGCACCGCGATGGGCAGGAAATGGAACATCAGGTTCGGGTAGGGCACGTGGTCGTTGGACCTCGCGAAGCCGCCGCCCTCGAAGTGGTTGGTGGCGGCCGGACCTCGTCGGCCCAACAGCCACTGCGCGCCGACGCCCGGCATCCGCCACTTGGCCAGGTACGGCTGCATACTGACCGGCTGGCTGCAGGCATATTGGATGTATACCTCCAAGTGGTCCTGCAGGTTCGCGCCCACCCCGGGCAAGTCGACCACCGTGCGCATACCCAACGGCCGCAGCACGTCCGGCGCTCCGATACCGGCCAGCTGCAGCAGTTGTGGAGTGTTGATCGCACCGCCGCACAGGATGACCTCGCCGGCGCTCACCAGGTGGTCCCGGCCGTTGTGCCGATACCGCACCCCGGTCACTCTGGTGCCGGAAACGACGAGACCGCTGACGAATGCCCGGGTCTGCACCGTGAGGTTCTTCCGGCGCGAGGCCGGCCGCAGGTAGGCCCGCGACGCAGAGAGTCGCCGGCCGTGCGAGACGTTCCGATCGAAGGGTGCGAAGCCTTCTTGGCGGTAACCATTGACGTCGTCGGTCATCGGATACCCGGCCTGCACGGCGGCCTCGAAGAAGGCCCCGAACAGCGGGTTGCGGGCCGGGCCCCGTTCCAGCACCAACGGCCCCGAGTGGCCGCGATACCCGTCGTCCGGCGCCGCGGCCAGGCAGTTCTCCATCCGCCGGAAGTACGGCAGGCAATGCGCCCAGTCCCAGTCCGCCATGCCGGGGTCGGCGCCCCACCTTTGGTAGTCCATCGGGTTGCCCCGTTGGAAGATCATCCCGTTGATGGAACTCGAGCCGCCGAGCACCCTGCCCCGGGCGTGGGCGATCCGCCGGCCGTTCAGGTACGGCTCGGGTTCCGACTCGTACCGCCAGTCGTACAGCGGGTTTCCGCTCGGGAAGGTCAACGCCCCCGGCATCTGGATCAACGGATCCCAGGGGTAATCGCTGCGACCGGCCTCGAGCACCAGCACCGAACGGGACCCGTCGGCGGTCAGCCGATTGGCCAGCGCGCAGCCGGCCGAACCACCGCCGACGATGACCACGTCGAACGTCTTCACGACCCGCCCGCCCGGGCCTCGGCGAGGATCAACTCCCCGCTGTTGGGACCAGCGTGAACAGGGTTGCCGACTTGAGCCTCGCCTTGCCTGTTGATCCTCGCCGGGTGGGGGGCGGCTAGGGTGGAGGGATGGCCGAAGCGGGCGGGGTGCAGTCCGTCGACCGGGCTGCGGCCGCGCTGGAATTCGTTGCCCGCCAGCAGATTGCCGGGGTCTCCGAGGTGGCGGCGGAGCTCGGCGTGCACATCTCCACCGCCTCCAGGCTGCTGGCCGCGCTCGCCGCTCGCTCTCTGGTGGAGCAGATCGACGGCGCCCGTGGACGGTATCGGCTTGGTCCAACGATCCTGCGGCTGGCCGCCACCATGACCGGCGGGCTCGACCTGCCGGGTCGATCGGCCGAGCTGTGCGCCGGACTGGCCGAGAGGCTCGGCGAGACGGTGAATGTCGCGGTCCGCAACGGGTTGGTGGCGATCAACGTCCTGCAGCACGATGGCGGGGCAGTGCTCACGGTCAACAGCTGGGTGGGTCGGCCCACCCCGTTGCACGCGACGTCCTCGGGCAAGGTGCTGCTCGCCCACGCTCCGGAACATGTGCGGCAGCGTGCCCTGGCCGACCTGCCCGCGTACACCGCGCAGACGGCGACCGACCCGGACATCCTCGATGCCCAACTCACTGTTGTCGAGCGCGCCGGTTTCGCCGTCACCGTCGGCGAACTCGAGGTTGGGCTGAATGCGGTCGCGGTACCCATCCGGGACTACAGCGGGGCCGTGGTGGCCGCGCTCTCGGTGTCGGGTCCCGCCGCCCGGATGCCGGCGGAACGATTGCCCGAACTGGTGGACGCCGTGGCGGCGACCGCAGCAGACATCGGGAAGCGCCTCGGTCACGCCGAGACCCTCTGAGTCGACGTACTTCCCGTACTGCCTTCCGGGCCGATCCGAGCCTTCAGCCACTCGTGGAACAGTCCGATGTGGTGCTCACTGGGCACCAGTACCCCGCCATCGGTGTACATCCTCGACGACATCGAAGGCTGGGTCCGTTCACAGGCCTCGAAGTCCTGCAGGTTGACCCGGTCGAACAGCTCCACCGACCGGGACACGTCCTTCCCGGATTCGACCACATGCGGGAGGAACAGCCAGTCGCACTCGACCACGGTGCGGTCCACCGCCATCGGAAACATCCGGTGCAGGATGATGTGGTCCGGCACCATGTTGACGAACACCTGCGGCTTGATGGTGATGGCGTAGTACTTGCGGTCCTGCTCCGGGTCGATACCCGGCAGCAGGTCGACGCCCTCGGACCCGTCGACGGTGAAACCCTGCACGCCCTCGCCGAACTCCGCGCCGTGATTGACGTAGTACTGCGCAGCGTAACCATCGGCGAACTCCGGTAGCACCTCGGTGAGTTCGGGGTGGATGGTCGCGCAGTGGTAGCACTCCATGAAGTTCTCGATGATCAGCTTCCAGTTCGCCCTGACGTCGTAGACGATCCGCCGACCGACGGACAGACCGGCCACGTCGTAATGGTCGAGGTTGGACACCTCGCCGAGCCGGTCGACCACCTCCTGCATCACGGTCTCATCGAACGACGGCGGCTCGTCGGCCAACGACACCCACACATATCCGAGCCAATCACGGACCGGCAGGCCGCGGAGGCCGAACTCGACCCGGTCGACGTCCGGCATCTTGGTCAGGTTCGGCGCGGCAACGAGCTTTCCGTCCAGGTCGTAGGTCCAGGCGTGGTACGGACATTGGAATGCCCGCTTGACCGTTCCGGTGGTCAGTTCGTCGCACACCCGGGCGCCGCGGTGCCGGCAGACATTCAGGAAGGCCCGCACCTCACCCCGGCGATTGCGGGAAACGATCACCGACTCCCGCCCGACCTGCACGGTCCGAAAGGAGCCGGGCGTGGGGATGTCGCTCGCGCGCACAGCGGCGAACCACATGCGCTCGAAGATGTTCGCCTGCTCCAGCGCAAAGATCTGCGGATCCGTGTAAAAGGCGCCGGGCAGGGTGGAGATCAACGACGCGGGCAGCGCGGTTGTGGTCATGTGGCATCTCCGATGGCGACGAGCGGGTGAGCGGGCGTGGACGGCAGTTGCTTGCGGTACCGCATGAACAAGGAGGGCTGGTTCATCCCGAGCACGGCGACCGGTTCGCCCGCCCGCCGGTAGACCGCGAGCAGGTCGCCCCCCTCGACAGTGCCCGCTTCGATGGTCACTTCCTCGTCGCCGTGACGGCGGCCGGCGAACTGGATCCGGACGCCGTACTGGTCGGACCAGAAGTACGGCGCCCGCAGCGTTCCGGCGCTGCGGCCGAGCATCGTGCGGGCCAGGGCCGCGGGACGGTCGCGGGCATCGGTCCAGTGTTCGACCCGCTGCGGCCGGCCGTACTGGGCGTCGAACCAGGCCGAGCAGTCGCCGACCGCCCAGATGCCGGGCGCCGACGTCGCGCCGGCGGCGGAGCACACCACTCCGGCCGACAGGTCGAGGCCGGCCCCGTCCAGCCAATCGACCGCAGGGTCGGCGCCGATGCCGACCACGACAACCTCGGCCGGGACGACCGTGCCGTCGGCGAGTTCCACCCCTTTGACCCGCCCGCCTGAGCCGGCACCACCCACCCCCATGACGTCGAATCCGGTGACCCCGACGCCGCACCGCACGGGTACGCCGTTGGCCAGGTGCAGTGCGGCCACGGCCGCGCCGAGTTCAATCCCGAGCGGGCCGGCCAGCGGCACCGGCGCCGCCTCGATCACCGTCACCGGATGCCCGCGGCGGTGCAGCGTCGAGGCGATCTCCGCGCCGATGAATCCGGCACCGACAACGGCGACCGCGGCGCCGGGCTGCAGATCGGCGCGCAACGCGGCCGCGTCGTCCAGGACCCGCACGGTGTGGACCCCGGCCGGCGCTGCGGCCAGCCGCCTTGCCCTCGACCCGGTGGCGATCACCACCGCATCCGCGCTCACCGCCCGGCCGTCGGCCAGCGCCACGGTTCTGCTCGCCGTGTCGAGCGAGACCGCCGGGACACCCAGGAGCCACTCGGCGGCCAGATCCTCGCCGGGGTTCTCCAACGCGAGATCGTCGACGCCGACCGTGCCGGCCAGGAACTCCTTGGTCAGCGGTGGCCGGTCGTACGGCCGGTGCCTCTCGGCGCCGATCAGGGTGATCGCCCCGTCGAAGCCCTCGCGGCGCAGCGCCCGCGCGGTGGCGTGGCCGGCCAGGCTCGCACCGACGATGACCACCGAGCGTGGCGTCCGGCCGCTCACCCGACGTGCCGCCTCATCCGGTCACGCCGGGTGGAAGCCGGGGCGGGGCGGTCGACAGGGTGACCCAGACATCGCCGTCGATCACCTCGGCGTGGTGCGCCCGGACGCCGACCTTGGCCGGAGGTTCGTCGACCTCGCCGGTGCGCAGATCGAACCTGGAGGCGTGCAGGGGGCACTCGACCTGGCAGCCCTCGAGCCACCCGTCGGCCAACGAGGCGTCCTGGTGGGTGCAGGTGTCGTCGACGGCGAAGACCCCGTCGGCGGTGTGGAACACCGCGATGGGCGGGTCGACCCAGGCCACCCGCAGCGCCTCGCCCAGCGCCAGGTCGGCGAGGGAGCAAACCCGGACCGGAACGGAGCCTTCTACCGAGGTCACAGGCATCCTTTGCGCCAAGCACAAGTCGATTCGTAGTACGCAACAGCGTTGCGCCGGAGCCGAGGTCGTGTCAAGGCGACAGGGCGCAGACCGGCGAACCGGCGTTCACGGCGGATCGGCGTCAGCGGATCGGCGGCAGGACAATGGCGGAGTGCCGACCGACCTGCCTCCCGACCCTGCGGTGGTCGCCACCCTGCGCGCCGCCGGCTGCGTGTTCGCCGAGGATGAGGCGGCGCTGTTGTTGCTCGACCGGCCGGCGCCGGCCACGCTGGACGAGCGGGTCAGGCGTCGGGTCGACGGTGAACCGATCGAGTACGTGCTCGGTTGGGCCGAGTTCTGCGGGCACCGGGTGACCGTCGTACCCGGGGTGTTCGTACCCCGTCGGCGCACCGAGTTCCTGGTCGAGCTGGCGGCGGCTGTGCTCGAGGAGCATGCGGCACCGGTGGTGGTCGACCTGTGCTGTGGCAGCGGCGCCATCGGCATGGCCCTTGGCCACAGTCGGCCGGCCGCGGGGATCCACGGCGCTGACATCGACCCGGTCGCGGTGGCCTGTGCGGCGGTCAATCTCGCCGCCGTTGGCGGCACCGCGTACCTGTCCGACCTGGTGGCCGGGTTGCCACCCGGATTGCGGGGGGCGGTCGACATGATCGTCGCGAACGCGCCCTATGTGCCGACCGACGCGATCGCCTTGATGCCGGCCGAGGCCAGGTTGCATGAGCATCGCGTCGCGCTGGACGGTGGCGCCGACGGGCTGGACCTGCACCGGCGGATCGCCGGGCAGGTGGCCGACTGGCTCCGTCCCGATGGACGGCTGCTCATCGAGACCAGCGAAGAGCAGGCTGACCGGACCGCGGAGGCGGTCCGCGGCGGCGGTCTGAGCGCCAGGATCGAGCACGACGAGGACCGGGAGTCCACCGTGGTCATCGGCGTGATGCGCCGGCGATGAGTCCGCCGCCCGCACACACCGGCGGTGGTCAGGAGACCGGAAGTGCTGCCCCGCCGAGCCCGATCACCGACGCGGTCAATCGATGGTCGCCGGTGGTCTCGATCGCGCAGCGCACAGTGCCCGCGGCGCTGGGGGCGGCATGGATGGGCCCCGTTGCGGCGTTGCCGACGACGTCACCTTCCCGTGACGAGGACAGGTAGCGCAGCGTCAGTCGTACGCGGCGGTCGGACCCGGCGGCCGATCCGACCAACTGTGCCGCCACCCGCCGGCACGACTCCAGCAACGCGCCGTCGCCCGCAGCCGACTGTCCGGCTCCGGCACCGATCAACGACTTCTCGGCCAGGAACTCGCCTCGGTGCGCCGCCGAGCACGGGGTGATCATCCATGAGGTGGCCGACGCCGCATAACACGTTCTCAGCTCGGGCGGGCGTGCGGTCATCGTGCTCGCGCCGCGGAGTGATCCGCGGAAGCCGGGCCGCGTCTGCAGCTGATCCTCACCGGCACGCGGGAACACACCACAGGCCCGCCATCCCCATGGCCCGGTCTCCTCACCGGGGCCCGAGGCGAACACCGTGAGCCAGGGCAGGGCGATCGGGTTCCAGCCCTCGATCGACCCGGGCTTGCCCAGGTAGGACCCGGCCATCAGGTCGCAGAGCTGGTCGGCTCCGGTGCCACTGACCCCACGGCCGTCCCACTCCCACCCCGACCAGCTTCGGGTGACCTCGACAAGGTGCTGCTCGCTGCACGGCACGGTCACGTACCCCAACCCGGAGCGAGTCAGGCAGCTGCCCACCGGCGGCGGGTCCGGGAACGGCGTGACGGTGGCTGTCCCGACGGTGGCCGGTCGCTGCGCGGCGCCGATGACGGCGACGGCCAGCACGAGCGTCACCAACAGCACCACGCCGCCCATCCGGCGGCCGATGCTGGGCGTCCCAGAATCGGGCGGACCCGAACCGCCCGCACCGGCGCCGGTCCGAGGCATGGTGGAGCTCACCGAAGAGGCAGCGTGCGGTCACCCAGGGCGATCACCGAGTCCGTCAGCCGCCCGTCGATCGTCTCGATGAGGCACCGCAATTGCACGGTGACCTCGACGGTCAGGGTGCCGCGGGTGGTGGTCGGCGCGGTCTGCAGGATCCGGCCGTCGACGGCCACCCGCAGGCGGCCGCCGAAGGTCGGGTCATCCACCCCGACGACCCGCGCTGCCTCGGACGCACAGGTGGTCACCAACGAGGGATCCGTGATCGCCGGGACGACCGAAGCCATGCCACTGACCGAGACGATCTGGGTGGCCAACTCCTCCCCGAGATGCCAGGTACGGCACGGAATCGGCGGAGCCAACAGATCTTGGACGACGTAGCAGGTCCGCAACGCACTCGGCCGGCGGTCCATGGGCATCAGTTCACCGATCCGACCGGTCACCGGCGTTGCCGCACCGTACGAACTGCTCGGTGATTGGACCCGGATCACGCAGGCGCCGTAGCCGATGGGGTCGCCCGGCACCGGCCCGCTCACCACATCGCTGACGATCGTCAACGGCAACGGTTGCCAACCGGGGCCACCGGCGATCAGGGCGAACGATTTGGGGGCCGGCCCACTGCCGCCGAGGTAACTCTGGGCAGCGCCGCGGCATCCCGCCCGCAGGGCGTTGCGTTCGGTGGCGGTCAGTGTCGGATCCCAGGCCGACCAGGCTCGGGTGACCTCGGCGACGTGCGGCGCGCTGCAGGAGACGGTGCGCAGCCTCGCTCCGTCATCGGCCAGGCAGGCGCCGGTCAGCGGGGCGGACGGCAAGGTCCCGGGCGTGGGGACTCCGGGAACACCCGGACCCAGGCGCGGACCTACGGCAGCCGCCGCGATGAACGCGGCGACCACCAGCCCGACGCCGGCGACCCTGCGGCGCATGGCCGCAGAGTAGTCCGGCTCGAGGGGTTTGCCCAGATCAGCCCGGAAACGCCTACAGCCGGCTAGGCGACGACCGGGGTCCCGCTCTCCGGGACACCGCCGTCCGGGACGAATTCGCCGCCGTCGCCGATCCGCCCGGTAGCTGCCTGCTCCCAGCCGCCGGACCCGTCCGGGACGCCGATGGTGACTGCGCCGTCCGGGTCGATCTGGGTCACCTGGTCGGCCTGGCCGTCCCCGTCGATGTCGGAGTAGCCGACGACAGTGCCGTCCGGCAGTTGGTTGACCACGGTGTCCAGCCGGCCGTCGCCGGACAGGTCGGCAGTCGGCGGTCCGAGCGGGTAGGCCTGGCCGTCGGCCGACGTGAACGTGATGGTGGTACCCGACTCGATGTTGCTGCTGTCGTCGGCGGCCGTCTCGGCGCCGGCCGGTACAGCCGGTACGTCGGGTTCCTCGTCGCCGGTCTTCGGGTCCTCGACGTAGGTGCCGTCGCGTCTCGATGTGTCCTGTCGATTCGACCTGCCAATGCCCGTCACCGTCCGAGACGGCGATCACCACGCTGCCGTCGGCGTTGATCTGGGTGATCTGGTCGGCGTGCCCGTCGCCGTCGACGTCGGTGTAGCCGGTCGTGGAGCCGTCGTGGTTCTGCACCACGGCGGTGTCCGGAGTGCCGTCACCATTCAGGTCGGCAGTCGGCTGGCCGACCGTCACCGGGGTGCCGTCGTCACCGATCACGGTGATGCCCCCGTCGCGTCGGTTGTCCCGTCGCCGGTACCGGCGTCGCCCTGGTCGCCGGTGGGTTCCATGCCCGAGGATTCGCCGGACTGTCCCTCGGTACCTGACGAGGTCTCGGTGGTCGACCCGTCGGCTTCGCCGGGTTGGCCGTCGTCGGTCCCGGTGGTGTGTCCGGTGGGGTCGACCTGGCCCTCGGTGCCGCCGGTGGTGGAGTCACCGCTGCTGTCATCGCCGGCCGAGCCATCGCCGGCCGAGCCGTCGCCGACGGCGGCGCCGGTCCGCGGGTCGACCTGGTTGCCCTCGTGGTCGTAGGCCTTGACCGAGTCGGCCTCGCCGTCGTGATCGCTGTCGGTGATGACGACCGAGTAGTCCTCCTGACCGACGATCACCGAGTCAGCGACCCCGTCGTGGTCGCTGTCGTACGTCGCCGAGCCGAGGTCTTCGTCGTCCAGGATGACGTGGTCGCCCGGATCGGGGAGGTCGGTGTCGTCGTTGAACTGCATGGTCTCTCCTCGTGGGGCCGGTGTTCGGCGGGTCGGGCGTTGTCAGGTCGGACGGGGGGTCCGTTGATTTGGTTCCGTGGTGGTCCGGTCTGCTGGAGCCTGTCTCCATCCGAGCTGAATACCCGGACTTCAGCAGCGCCGCAAGACCGGCGGGGATGAGCACCGGCGCACCGGCTCTGGCACCGGGGATGCGCCGCACGACGGGCCGGGCGACCGCGGGGCGCAGCGCCGGGTCGACGGCCCGGGTCACCACGAAGCCGGCCGCGGCCGGTGCGGGTTCTCCGGTTGCCGCTCGCAGCCGGGCCAGGGCTTCGAGCAGCAGCGCGGGATCGACAACTGGCCGATCCGGAACCACCGGCGCCTCGTCGGGCATCGTCTGCTCCCTCATGACCGGGTTGCGGTCCAGGTGCCGGACCGGGCGTCCAGCGTGTACTCGGCGACCACCCGCCCGGTGGAATCCGAGGTCCAGGCCCGGTCGGCCACCCCGTCGCCGTCGGCGTCCTGGTAGTACAGCGTGGAGCCCTGCGGCCCGTCCACCGCGACCGTGTCCGGAACGCCGTCGCCATCGGCGTCGATGGTGGCGCGGCCGGCGTCGAACGAGTCACCGTCGACGGCCACCGCGACGCGCTCGCCGGCGTCGTGCTGCTCCGACTGCCCCGGAGCCTGGTCGACGACCAGGTTGCCGTCGGCGTCCACCTGACCGGTGTGGACCTGCACCCAGTTCCCCCCGGCATCCGGCTGCGCCCACACGACGTGGCCGGTCTCCGGGTCGACCTCGATGAGCTGGTCGGGGGTGCCGTCGCCGTCGGTGTCACTGACGATCAGCAGGTGGCCGTCCTGGGTGCGGGCGGCGACGGACTCGGGCACCCCGTCGCCATCCAGATCCTGGTCCGGGACCCCCAGATCGTGCCGGGAACCGTCCGCGCCGGTCAGGATCAGGTCACCGGTCGATGGGCCGTGGCCCTCGACGCCGGCATGCTGCCCGACGTCGGCGTCCGGCACGAAGTCACCGGCCTCGTCGATCCGTCCGTGCTGGGTGGTCTGCCAGCCGTCGCCGCGGTCCACCGCGAGGGTGGCCGTCCGGTCGTTCGCCACCCGCAACATGTGATCGGCCCGGCCGTCGCCGTCGCTGTCGGAGACCTGCACGAGCGTGGTCCCGTCGTGGTAGACCGCCGTCTCGGCGACGCCGTCGTGGTCGAGGTCGTAGGTCGGGGTGCCCCCGTCGACCCACCCGTCGCCGGACTGGACCGCGATGTGGCCCTCCGGGATCTCGGTGGAGCCGCCGGTTGCCGGCTCTGCGTGTTCGTCGGGCTGGTCGGCGGGCTGCTGGACGGGCTGGGCGACGGGTTGGGCGACCGGGTCGTGGAAGGTGATGCCGCCGTCCGGGGTCACCTCGCCGGTGGCGACCGTGTGCCAGGCTCCGTCGGCGTCGGTCGCCGACACGGTGACCGACCCGTCCGGCGAGACGACGGTGACCTGGTCGGCGATCCCGTCGCCGTCGTAGTCGGTGGCGGTGGTGACCGAACCGTCGGCTCCGTGCATCACCACCGTGTCGTTCGTACCGTCACCGGTGGCATCCTGTTCGGCGCGGCCGGTGAAGCCGGCGCCGTCCACCTGCGCCCCCACCGGAATACTGACCGACGGTCCGCCACTCGGCCCCGGTTGGGTGTCGCCGTCCGGCTCGACCATCCCACCGGCGAAAACGGCGGGCTCCGCATTGTCGGACCCGGCCGCGGGGCTCGGATCGGCCAGCACCTGACCATCAGCGGTGACGTGGCCGGTCTGGCCGACCTGCCAGTCTCCGCCGTGATCCTGCAGGTAGAGCGTGTAGGAGCCGTCCGCCTTCACGTCGATGATCTGGTCGACGGTGCCGTCGCCGTCGAGGTCGGTGTACACCCCGATGGAGGCGCCGTCCGCACTCACCGCCGTGGTGCTGTCCAGGTGCTCGGGGTCCCCGGTCGAGCTGACATCCGCCGGTCCGAGGTCGACCCGCTCGCCGTCCGGGCCGGTCGCGGTGAGTTCCTCGCCCGGGCCGGGCGCATCGTCCGCCCCGCCGGGCGCACCATCGGCCGCAAACTGATCCAAGGACTGGCCTGGTCGAGAGCATCCTGGTCGAGGGCATCGTGGTCGAGCAGCTCGTGGTCGAGCACATCGTGGCCAGGGGCCTGGCCCGCTCCGGCCTCGTCGTGCAGCGGATCGTCGAACCCGTCCACCGAGATCATCGGGCCCCCTCACTTCGCAGCCCGCGGCCCGTTCGTCCGCGGTGACCGGGTCCGGCCCGGTGCCGCTACGACTCCGCTGCTCTCCCGACGGTTCCCGGCCGATTCTGCCCCGACGTCGAGCCAAGATCACCGCTATGCGGTGGATCGCCTCGCCCAGGAGGGCGCGATCCACCACACGCGATGATCTTGGTCGGCTATCCGGCCGTGACGGCTCGATCGTGCTCGACTCTCCTCACCTGGGTGGTGCAGGCAGGCTCCGAGGTCCGGACCAGACCACACGTTCGCGCGTTACGGAATGTCGCAACCGGCGGGCTCAGGCTTGACCACCTTGCGCGGCTGCCCGCTTGGGATGAATTGAACCGCAATGGTTTCCGCCGGGATGGAGCCGTCGTTGCGGAGCATGTGGACGTCGGTGCCGCCGCTGTCGGTGAACGTGCTCCCGGCCGCATAGCTCACCGGCGTGCAGTGCGGGTTGCTGTCGTCGTAGTCGGTGATGGTTCCGGCGACCACGAAGATCAGGCTGGGCCCGGCGTGTGAGTGCCAGCCGGTCGAGGTGCCGAGGCCGAACTCGTTGTCCACCACGTAGGCGTCGGTCATGCCCCCGGTCAGCATGACCATGCCCCAGCGCTTGCCGGCCAGTGTCATACCGTGACCGGTGAGCAGGGTCGGCGACATCGGGCCGGTGGCCAGGGTATGCGTAACCAGCGCCGGCGGGGTCGATGCCGTCTCGGCGTGTGCCGGCCCGACGACGAGTCCGACGACGACCGCACCCACCGTCGCGGCTATGGCCAGCCGGCTCCTGCTGATGATCTTCATTCCGGACCTCCCGAGGTTTGACGGTCGCAGGTGGCGACCGGTTGACCTCTACAGCCAACGACGACGACCCGCGAAACCGGTGCAGAGAAGGACTAGGGCTGGTATAACGCGAAGTCAGCGGGGAAAAAGGAAGGGCCATGGACGTCGGCATCCTCGGGCCCCTGATGGTGGCCGTTGACGGCCGCGAGGTCGCCATCCCCGCCCCGAAACAACGCGCAGTGCTGGCCGTGTTGGTCTTGGGGCGCAATCAAGTCGTCTCGGTCGAGACCCTGGTCGACGAGATCTGGGGCGACAAGGCGCCCGCGACCGCGACCAAGATCATCCATGGGTACGTGTCCCAGCTCCGCAAGGTTCTCGGCGATGGCGTGGTCACCACCAGGCCGAGCGGCTATCGGCTCACCTTGGCGCCCTCGGATGTCGACGCGGATCGCTTCCAAGCGCTGTTCACCGTGGGATGCCGCCGGCTCTCGTCGGGCGAGCCCGCGCAAGCCGCGACAGATCTCGGTGCCGCGCTCGACCTCTGGCGCGGGGCCGCCCTGGCGGAGTTCCGATTTCATCGCGGAGCCGCCGATGAGCTCGACCGGCTGGCCGAACTCCGGCAGCTCGCCCTTGAGTACCGCCTCGAGGCCGAGATCGCCGCGGGTAACCACGTGACGGCCATACCCGAGTTGCGGCTGCTCATCCACGAGCATCCGCTGCGCGAATCATTGCGGGCCTCGCTGATGCTCGCGCTGTACCGGGCCGGGCGGCAGGCGGAAGCCCTGGCGGTGTATTCCGATACCCGAACCGTCCTGGTCGGCGAACTCGGCGTCGAGCCCAGCGAACCCCTGCAGCACCTGCAGGCCGCGATCCTCGCCCATGACCCGGCGCTCGGCTGGACCGGACCAGCAAGGACGGCCGGCGCATCGCCGTTGCTGAACCCGGGCTCCGAGCCGCTGCACCCGGCAGACCGGCCGATGCCCGAGCCATCAATGGCGCCCTCTGCCCCCGCACCCGTGATCCTGCCGGCCTCCAGCGAGACCTCTCACCCCGGATCGGCCCTCGCACGACGCTCGCGGCGCTCGTCCCGTCGGCCGATCACCGTTGCCGCCGGCGCGTTGATCGGCGCTGCCGCCATCCTCGGGATGACGGGTCAGGATTCGCCGCAGCCGGTGACCGGGACCCTGGCCGCGAACTCCGTCGGCTTCCTGGCCAAGGACGGATCGACGGTTACCGACCAGGCCGTGATTCCCGGTTCGCCCACCGCGCTGGCCGTCGACGGCTCGGCGGTGTGGACGGTCGAACCGGCGTCACAAGTTGTGGTCCGCATCGATGTCCGAACCCACGCGGTGGTCCAGACGATCCCGGTCGGGAGCGATCCCAGCGCGGTGGCGGTCGGCGGTGGAAGTGTCTGGGTGGCCAACCATGACGCCGACACCGTCTCCAGGATCAGCCCGGAGACCAACGCCGTGGTCGACACCGTCCACGTCGGCACCGGACCGGTAGCTCTGGCCGTGGGCTTCGGTTCGGTATGGGTGACCAACGGCGACGACCGGACCCTCACGCGCATCGATGAGGGCACGGGCCGCGTCGTCGCCACGATCGACACCAACGCAGTGGGCCGGGGGGTGGTGGCCGACGGCTCTTCGGTGTGGGTCACCGACGAGGCGTCCGACCGGATCGTCGGCGTCGATCCCACCACCAACGCCGTGGCCTCGACCGCACTCGTGGGCAACGGTCCGACCGGCATCACCGTCGCCGACGGAGCGCTGTGGATCGTCGACTCGCTCGCCGGCACGGTGTCCCGCGTCGACTCCGCCAGCCTCTCGGTCACCCTGACCGCACCCATTCCTGGTGGGCCGTCGACCATCAGCGCATCGGCGGGTGTGGTGTGGGTCGGCGAGCAGGACGATCCGCAGATCACCAGGATCGACGCAGCCAGCGGCGCCATCACCGGCACCGTTGCGCTGGGCAGCACGCCCCAGGCCCTCGCCGCGACAGCGGCAGGTGTCTGGATGAGCACCCAGCCGTCGGGGTCAGGACATCGCGGTGGCCGGCTGGTGGTGATGGGCGCTTTCAGCTCCATCGACCCGTCCGTTGGTGAATTGTCCCCGCAGCCCGTGAATCTCATCTACGACGCCTTGACCACACAGCGTCATACCGGCGGGACCGCAGGGACCCAGGTGGTCCCCGACCTGTCGCTCTTCCTGCCCCAGCCCACCGCCGGCGGAACGAGGTACACCTTCCGGCTGCGCCCGGGAATCCGCTACTCCGACGGAACGCCGCTGCGCTCAGCGGACTTCCGTCTCGGACTCGAACGGCTGCTGCGACTGAATTCCAATATGGCTCCGCTCTTCTCACATGTCGTGGGCGCGGACACCTGTGGCCGGCGGCCGGCCTGCGATCTCAGCACCGGGGTCCGAACTCCGGATGCGTCCACTGTCGCCTTCGACCTGTCGGAACCGGATCCCCGATTCCTGGAAGAATTGTCCGTTCTCGTGCCGATCCCCGATGGCACGCCGTCCGGGGATGTCGGGACGGCACCGGTTCCGGGCACCGGACCCTACGACATCGAAAGCTTCGTGCCGGGACACCTGCTGATCCTGCAACGGAATCCCCTCTTCGCGGTCTGGTCCGCGGCGGCCCGACCGGACGGCTACCCGGACGAGATCGACTACCTGGGGGGCGCAAGCGCCGAGGAGGCCTCCCGCCGGGTCGCGGCCGGACAGGCGGATCTCGTGCAGCTGGTCGGAGATCCGGACGCGGCAAGGCAATTGGCCGCCCAGCACCCGGCACAGGTGCACACCGACGCCCAACCGGCGACCGTGTTCGTGTTCCTCAACACACGAATGCCTCCGTTCGACGACGTGCGGGTGCGGCGCGCGCTCAACTTCGCCCTCGACCGGCAACGACTTGTGAACCTGTACGGAGCAGGGCTCGCGCGACCGACCTGTCAGATCATCCCGCCGACAACGGCCGGATACCGGCCGTACTGCCCTTACACGGTCGACCCGGCGGCCACCGGGCTCTGGCGCGGCCCGGACCTGTCGAGCGCCCGGTCGCTGGTCGACGCCTCGGGAACAACAGGACAGGACGTCACGCTGTGGACTGCATCGGACTTCCGCAGCGAGGCCGCCTACGTCGCCGGCGTCCTCGGCCAGCTGGGTTACCGCGCCCGCGTTCACCTCGTCGCCGATTCCGGCACGTACTTCGACGCTCTCGACCATGCCCCGTCGGCCCAGGCGGGAATGTTCGGCTGGTTCGGCACGGAACTCGCTGTCGATGCGCTCGGCACCCTCACGTGCAACTTCGACCCCAATCCCGCGCACTTCTGTGACCCGCGGATCGACGCCGAGATCAAGCGCCTGGGTCAGATCCAACCCTCCGACCCCGAGCAGTCCGTCGACCTCGCCGCGCGAATCGACCGCGAGATCACCGACCAGGCGCCATGGGCGGCACTGTTCACACCACAGACCATGACACTGACCTCGTCCCGGGTAGCGAACTACCAGTCGGAGCGCGGCGTGGTGCTGATCGACCAGCTCTGGGTGCACTGAGCGGTCGGCTCAGATCTCACGGTCGACCGTCCGTCGCCGCACGAACGGGGCCGGCGGGAACGGCTGCGGATCGGAGTACTGGCGCGTCGGGTCTGGATCGGCGGCAGCCAAGGCGGTCTCCGGCGTGGGCAGGGCCGGCGCGACGACGGGGGGCGGAACGCTGCCCGGTGGGGGTGGCGGCGGGTAGGAGCTTGCCGTCCCATGACCCTGCACGACGACCGATGTCTTGTCCGGCGCCGTCGGACCCGTCGGAGGGCCCGTCGACGGTTCCGCCGGAGGCGACAGGTTCTGGTTGCGCGCGTTCAACAGAGCGCGGAGGTCGGGGAAGGCGGCCGGGCCGGATGGTGTGGTGCTGCCCGGGTCACCAGCACTCGGAACCGAGGGCAGGGACGCGGCCACAACGGGCGGGCTGCCCGGCAGACCGGGCGGCACGACGATCGATCGGCCGGCCGGGGTCGTCGCGGTCACCCCGCCCGGCAGCAGCACGCCGCCGGTCATCGGGCGGGTGTGCCGGATCCGTTGCAGGAGTGCCTCGCCCGACGACGCCAGGGCCAGCGCGGCCGCGCGTCGATCGTCCGCCGCCTTGAGCCGGGTCGCCCGGTCGGTGGCGTCCAGCTTGAGCGCGCCGTCGACCTCCTTGATCTCCGCATCGAGCGCAGCCACCTGGCGGGTGAGCGCGTCGTCAAGGGCCAATGTCAGCTGCTCGTCGGCCTCGATGAACTGGGCCGCGATGTTCTGGTCGATCTGCGCCTTCGCCTCGCTGAGCACTTCCATCAGCCACTGTTTGAGGTGTTGCTTGTCCGACACCCGCCGACGCGACCTGACCATGAACCAGGCCACCGCCCCGCCCATCACCAGCGACACCGGCAGCAGCACCACGCCGAAGGCTGACGGCAGCACCGCACCGACGCTCATCCGCACCAGGCTGCCCAGGGTGAAACCCATGCCGGCCCCGGCCATCGACATGATCTTGTCGTCGACGTTGGACTGCCGCTCCGGGGCCTTGGTGACGAGCCGCTCGTAGGGCCGGGTGGCCAGGTTGGCCGCCAGCACCCGCAATTCCTCGGCGGTGAACAGCTCGGTGAGCACGCTGTGCACGATCCGGTTCATCGCATCGACCAACCGGCCGTGTGCCCGCATGGTCATCGCCTGGGCGTAGGCGTCGATGTGGAAGGGCAGTTTCTTGAGCTGGTCGTTGTCGGCACCCTCGATGGCGCCGCGGAACATCTGCTGGGCCTCGCGTACCTCGCGGGCGGTCTCGTGGGTCAGTTCGACCCTGGCGCGCTGGATCTCCGCGCGCAGCATGACCTGCCAGGAGCGCCCGCCGGTCTTGCGCTGCCCGAGCAGCTCCTCCCGGCGGAGTTTGAGCCTCTCGGCCTGTGCCGCGCCTGCGGTCAGCGCTCGCCTGGTGGTGGCCAGTTGCTCGGCCGAACCCTCCAACACGGTCACCGCCGTGCGGATCGCGTTGGCCTCGGCCAGCAGATGTGCCCTGGCCACCACGTCCTCGGCGAGCACCCGGCGCAACGCCGGAAGACCGGATTGGTCCAGCACCATCCGCGCGATGTTCGGGTCGGGCTGGGAGGCTGCCGCCTCCGCCAGCCGGCTGGACACCGGGTGGAACGAGGCATCGGTGAACCGCGGCACGTGCCGGGCCAGCAGTTCACGGTCGGCCTGGACGATCTCCCGCCAGCCTCGATAGGCGTCGGTCTTGGTGACGGCGAAGTGCACCGAGTCGACCCGGTCGCCGACCAGGTCGAGGAAGTCCAGCTCCCCGCGGCTGAACGGGGCGGACGCATCGATGACGAACAGCAGCGCGGTCGCCCCGGCCGCGGCCTCGGCCGCCAACTCGGCGTGCGCGGCGACCAGGCCGCCGACTCCGGGGGTGTCGACCAGGTTGACGCTGTCCAGCAGCGGGATCGGCAGACCGACCTCGATCCACCGCGGCGGTGGCAGGTCGTTGTCCGGTTCGCCGTCCACGGTGGCGAAGGCCGCCAGCCGCTCGACCGGGAACGTGATGTCGGCCATCCCGTTGCCGAAGTGCCCGACCGCAGTCGGCGTCGAGGAGTGCTGGAAGAGCAGCCAGGTACAGGTCGCGACGCCGGCGTCGACCGGGGAGGCGCCCGGTGCCCCGATCAGCGCGTTGAGCAGAGACGACTTGCCACGGTTGGTCTCGCCGACGATCACCACCCGCGGCGGTCCGGAAGCCGGCCGCCGGGCGGCGAGCAGCGCGGCGGTGCCGGCATCCTCGGCGCGCACCCAGGCGATGGCCGCCTCCCGCCACTGTCGCACCGCCTGCGGCAACGGAGCGGCCGGGCGCGCGCCGGCGGCCCGCTGCAGCTGGGCGGGTCGGGTAGCGGGGCCGGAAGCGCCAGCCGTGCCGACCGCGCTGCCTTCGGGGTGCATGGGTAGGGAACCTACCCGCGCCGGTACACCACGACGACGGGTTCCCGCACCAGCCGGCCCCGGTCGGCGAACCCGACGAGTTCGGTTTCCGCGATGGTGCCGACCAGCGCGTCGTCGTCGGTCGGTTCGACGCCGCCGGCCTCGTGCACGGTCGGGTCGAACTTCTCGCCGTCCGGGCGCAGCACGGTGATGCCCAGTGGCTCGAGGCCGGCGGCCAGCCGCTCCCAGACCCCGGGACTCTTGGCCCGGTCCCACGCATAGATGAGCAGGTCGAGAAGGGCGCGCCGGTCGTCGTCCTCGACCGGCACCGGGAGCAGGGCGCCGGCGCCGGCCTGCGCGGGAACGGGCGCATCGGTCGGCTCCGGGCTCGGTTCGACCGACGCGCGTGTGCGCAGTCCCTCGACGTTCATCGCGATCCTCCGTCGCGTCGGGGCGGCTGGTACGGCTGGCCAGGGTGCTGCGGTTGGGGCTGCCAGGGCGGCGGCGCGAACCCTGACGCCGGGCCAGGTGGTGGTGCCGTCGGCCAGCCCGATGGGCCGCCGCCCGCCGGGCCGAATCCTGGCTGGCCCGGCGGCTGCGGGCCACCGGCCAGTTCACCCGGCGGCCCGGTCGGCAGTTGACCCTTGAGCTCCTGCCAGAGCAGGAAGTAGGCACGGTGCACCACGTGCGCGACCCGGCTCTGTCCGGGCGTCGCGCCGAACGAGGCGAAGGACCGCCACCAGCCGGCCCGCTCCAGGGCCAACGCCTGCAGCTCGGGACGGGCACCGTCCGGCCGGCCGAGTTGCTCGTCCGGCCGACTCGACCCGCCGAGCTGCAGGATCTCCGCGGTCAGGTCCGCCGGCATGGTGACCGATCCGCTGGTCACCAGGGTGAGCGCCTCGAGCAGCCGCAACTGGTGGGCCTCCGGCCGCTGGAGCAGGACCTCGATGGCGTCGTGCACCCGCTGCCGCTCGGCCCAGTCGCCGGACGCGTCGGCCAGCGCCGACAGCGAGGCCAGCGCCGCCGACGCCTTGATCCCGTCTGCCCGCGACGCGAAGACCTCGCCGAGCCGGCGGCGTACCTCGGCGATGCCGGACGCGTCGAGCAATCGGCGCCGCAACTCGCCGGCGGACACCGACGGTTCCGCCCTGATGATCCGCACGGCCCGTTCGATCCCGTACAGGTCGAGCAGCTGCAGCAGCCGTACCCGGGTCGGGACGTCTACGGGAGCTTCCAGCGCGGTGAACAGGTCGGCGGCCATCACCATGGCGGCGAAAAGCGCAGGGTCGACGCCGGCCAGCGCCCTGAGGGCCTCGGCGTCCGCGGCGGTGAACGCGCCCGTTTCCGCCGTCTCCGCCAACAGCCCGATCACCGGTAGGACGTCGGCGACCCGTGGCCGCAGCACCTGTGCCTGCGACCTGGCCACGATGCCCGCCGCGGTCCACACATCGCCGCCGGCGCCGTCCACCGATTCGGCCAGGACCGTGTCCGCCTTGTTGAGCACCGCCAGGGCGTTGACCGGGCCGGCCTCTTTGGACGCGGTGGCCGCGGTGAACGCGGCCAACACTTTTGCGTCGTCGGACCGGACCGACTGGGTGAACACGTAGACCACCGCTTCCGCGCCGGCCACCGCGAACGACGAGACGTCGTCCAATTCGTCGCTGCCGTCCTCCATGGCATCGCGGGCGGCGGCGGTGCCCGCCGCAGCAGCAGCGATCGGCCCGACGCCCGCAACCGTCGTGGCCGTGAGGTCGGCGCTCCTGCCGTCGGGCGCGCGCTCCACGGCGCCGAGAAGCACCTCGGTCCGGGACACCGAAGCTGCATCCAGCGAGCCGAGTCCCGGCGTGTCGATCACGGTGATGTCGGCCAGCAGACCGCTGGTGAGATACGCCTCGAGGTGCGAGATGCCGGACAGGTCCATGCCGAGGTCGGCCGGGATGCCACCGTCCGGGGCGAACGGCAGCGTGGTGCGGGTTCCGTCGGTGTGTACCACCTCGATCCGGTCGACCGTGCCGTATTGGAACCGGGTGACCAGCCGGGTGCACTCACCGATGTCGGTCGGCGCGACCCGGCGTCCGATCAACGCGTTGACCAACGTCGATTTGCCTGACTTGATCCGCCCGGCGACCGCCAGCTGCAGCGGCGAGTCCAACCGGCGCAGCACTTCGTTGACCCCGGCCCTGGTCCGCGGGGCCACCTGCGGCAACAGAGCCGTGCAGACGGTGGCCACGGCCGCCGACAGTGGACCCTGCATCGCCAGACCTCCGACCCGTGCTCGTGCGCTGGATTCAGCGCGGCTTGTAGTTCTGCGCCCAGTAGTTCATCAAATCGTCGCTGGACTCGCCGCTCAGCGGAGCGATCAGCCCGACGTACGGCTCATCGTCGTAGCGCCAGCCCAACGCCGATCCGCCCTGACTGCTCCCCGGCTGGCGGCTCAAGGTCGGAATCTCGTAGGCGGTGACGACTCGGCCGGAGACGCCGCTGGCACTGAACTTCTCATCCTTGTCGTACTTGGTCAGGTCGCTCCCGGCCGCGTTGCGATCGGTCACCATCTGGTCGAGGAAGGCGTCCGCCGCGGCCGGATCCTTCATGGTCAACACGTACACCAGGGTGCGGCCGATGAACGGGTTCGAGGAGTCGTCGGCCTGGGGCAGCTCGCACCGCACCACCTTCTCCGCCTGGTAGGAGCCGGAGACCGCGTCGTTGAAGCTCGTCGTGTTGTCCCCGCAGTTGACCACCTGATCGAAGGCCGGACCCATGAATTCGGCTTCGCCGGAGCTGAGCAGTCCTCCCGGCCCCAAACCGGTGGTGACCGAGCCGGTGGTCGCCGGCGTCGTGGCACTGCCGGTCTGACGCGACCCGGAGGTGGCGACCGTGGTGCCGGTCCCGGTGGATGCGGTCGGGTTGTCGCCACCCCTGGTGAGCACGACGATCAGCACGGTCGCCAACACCACCACCGCGACGGCCGCCGCGATCAGCAACGGCAACCGACGCTTGGACTGTCCGGCCGGCGGCGGCGGGACGGCAAAGCCGCCCGGTGCGGGCTGCGCCCCGGAGATCGGGCCGGACAGCTGAGGTCCCGACAGCTGCGGACCCGACAGTTGGGGGCCGAGGGCCGACTGTCGTCCCGGCGTCTGGTCCGCGACCGCGACGGTGCGATTGCCGTCCCGGTTGATCGGCACCAACAGCGCGCCGAGGGCGACCGCGGTCTCCGGCTGGTCGAGGGCGACAGGGGTGACGCCGAGCTGCTCCTGGATCAGCTTGGCCACCAAGGGGATCCGGGATGAACCGCCGACCAGGAAGATCCCGTTGAGCCGGTCGGGAGCCAGACCGGCCGTGCGCAGGGTGCTGGACAGCACCTCGATGGAGCGCAGCAGTTCCGGCCTGACCAACGCCTCGAACTCGGGCCGGGTCAGGTGGGCGTCGGTGAACGGGTCGGGCAGCGCGACGTCGGTCTGCGGATATCGGGACAGCGTCTCTTTGGCCGCCCTGACGTCCTCGGCCAGCGCCCGGGCCGCACGGCGCCCGGCCGCGTCGGTGGGCCGCAGGATCTGCTGCCAGCGGCCCGGATCGACCGACGAGGTGACCCGACCGACGTGGTCGAGCACGGCCTGGTCGAAGTCGAGGCCGCCGAGATCGGCCAGCCCGCCCTCCGCCAAGACATGGAATTCCGCGCCATTACGGGCGTTTTCGGGTGCTCGGCCGACGACAGCGATGTCGAAGGTCCCGCCACCCAGGTCGTAGATCGCGACGCTGCCGCCGGGGGGGAGGGTCCGGCCGGGCAGCCGGGTGAACTGGGCCGCGGCCGCCACCGGCTCGGGCAACAGGACCAGGTGCGTGCCCAGGCCGGCCGCCCTGGCCGCGGTGACCAGGGTGTTCTGCCTGGTCGCGCCCCACTGTGCCGGGTGGGTGAGCCGCACCTGGTCGGGTGCGGCGCCGCCGAGTTGGCGGCGCACCTCTGTTCCCACGGTGCGCAGCACCGCGGCGATCAGGTCGACGACCGGCACCACCCGGTCGCCGAGCAGCACCTCGCCGTCATCGACGCGGCGTTTGGGGTTGGCCTCGTAGCGGGTCGGGTCGAGCCGGGCCTGCCGCTGCGCCTCGCGGCCGGTGACCACCGCACCGTCGGCGGCGACGAACACGGCCGACGGCAGCAACGGGGAGGCGTCGAAGGTCACCGTGCGCGCAGCCTGGCCGTCGACGGACAGCGCGGCGACGGTGTTCGACGTCCCGAAGTCGATGGCCAGCAGCCGCATCGTGTGGTGTCCCCGAACCCTTTCGAGCAGCGGCTCGCAGCCGCTCCTGTCCGCGGCCCATCGTGCCAGACAGACCTCGCGCGGGTGCCCGGTTCCATGCTTGGTAGGGAATGGAGCTATGACCTGCAACCGCCTTGGATCCCGAAGCCGCGGCGCGGGATGCCAAAGAACAGGTGCTGGATTCGCTGCCGGTCTATCCGGGCGCGGAGATCATCGACGCGGCCGGCGCCGGGGTTCAGGTGCGGCCGTACGTCAAGGGTTGGTTTTTCCTGGCCCGTCGCTGGCACGTCGACGCCGCTGCTCACCTCGCACGAGGGTGACCCTTCATTCCGGCACGGCGTAACCGGAGATAGTCTCCGGTCATGACCATTCGGTTGGGTTACCAGATCCCCAATTTCAGCTATCCCGGCACCGGCGTCGATCAGTTGTTCGGCCTGGTGGTCGCCCAGGCGAGGGAGGCCGAGGCAGCGGGCTTCGACACGGTGTTGCTGATGGACCACTTCTACCAACTGCCCGGCATCGGCACCCCGGACCAGCCCATGCTCGAGTGCTACACCACGCTCGGGGCCCTGGCCACCGCCACCAGCACGGTGCAACTGTCCGCCCTGGTCACCGGGAACACGTATCGGAACCCGGCGATTCTCGCCAAGACGGTGACGACGTTGGACATGGTCTCCGGCGGACGCGCAGTCCTGGGTATCGGGGCCGGCTGGTACGAACTCGAGCACCACGACTTCGGCATCGAGTTCGGCACGTTCACCGACCGTTTCGAGAAGCTGGCGGAGGCGCTGCAGATCATCGGTCCCATGCTGCGGGGCGAAAGACCCACCTTCGCCGGGCAGCACTACCAGGTCCAGAACGCGATGAACGAGCCCCGGCTCCGTCCGACGATCCCGATCATGCTGGGCGGCAGCGGCGAGCGGAAGACGTTCCGGATGGCGGCCCAGCACGCCGACCACATGAACATCATCTGTCCACGGGAGGAGATCCCGAGAAAGCTGGCCGCACTCCGACAGCGCTGCGAGGAACTCGGCCGGGATCCGGGGACGCTGCCCACGACGCACCTGGACATGGTCATCGTCGCCGAATCGGCCGCGGAGGGCGAGCGGCTGCTCTCCGGCGTGCCGGAGGCCCGCCGACCGGCGGTCATCGTCGGAACTCCGGAGCACATCGCCGAGGTGATCAAGTCGGAGGTGCTCGACGCCGGGATCGACGGCATCACCATCAACATGATGCGCAACGGGTACCAGCCGGGGGTGCTCACCGCGGTCGGCGCGGCGCTGCGCCCGCTGGTGGCCTGAACTGCCGCTCCGGCCCCCGCAACCCCTGCAGAAACCCGGCAACCCCTGCAAGAACCCCCGGACCGGGGGGAGTTAAGCGAAGGATCGCGTCCGATTTGGGCGGATCAACTCCCCGCGGGCCGGGGGCCAACCCGGTCAGCGCAGCCGGGTGATCTCCACCTCGACGAACATGTCCAATGCCTTCCCGCCGGTGAAGATGCCGGACAGCGGCGCCACGTCGGCGTAGTCCCGGCCATGGGCAACCACGATGTGGTGGTTGTTCACCCCGATCCCGTTCGTCGGGTCGAAGCCGACCCACTCGCCGTCCCACCATTCGACCCAGGCGTGCGACTCCCCGGACACCGCCTGGCCGATCTCAGCGGTCGCCTTGGGTACCAGGTATCCCGACACGTACCGGGCGGGGATGCCGACGTGGCGCAGACAGCCGACCGTCAGGTGGGCCATGTCCTGGCACACCCCGGACCGGGCCGCCCATGCCTCCGCCGCGCGGCTCTCCACGTGCGTCGACCCGGTGACGTATTCGACCTCGTCGTGGATCAGCGCCACGACCGATCTCGCATAGTCGCCGGGCTTGTCGCTCTGCTCGGCCAGCGGCGTGACCCAGGAGAGCAGGTCCTCACCGGGGTCGACCCGGTCGGAGATGTGCAGCGTCTCGACGAACTCGTCCACCACTCTGGGGGTGCGCAGGTCGGCCCAGCTCAGCCCGGCACCTGACCGCACTTCCCGGTCGACATCGACGGTGGAGGTGCAGGTGACCGACAGCTTCTCGTGCTTCTCGTGCACCTCGAACGCGGTGACCTGGGTACCCCAATAGTCGGTGTAGGTGAACGACCAAGGCACCGGGAGCACGTCGAGCCTGGAGTGCCGCAGTTCCTGTTCCAGGGTGGTCTGCGGGGTCATCCGGGCCTCGTTGTACGACTTCAGCGCGCCGCCGGCGTAACTGAACCCGGTCCGGTGCAGGACCTTCAACCGCACACTCAACGGAGAACTCCGCTCATGAGACAGCCCCGCCGATGAGACCGCCCCCGCCGACCCAGGCGGTGGCCACCGCGCCGGCGAAGTAGGTCTCGGTGACGGCATCGCTGGCCTGGCTGCAGGTCTGCTGCACCCGCTCCATCTCCTCGGGCAGATCGGCCAGGATGTCCATCAACGGCCGGTACTCCAACTCCGCCCTGGCCCGGCCGAGCAACCGGCTGGCCTCACCGTCGAACCCGGACCGTTGACCGGTGGCGTCCAGATTGTGCAGACACTCCTCGGCCAGCGACAGGGCGTGCACGATGGAACGGGGGAACAACCGGTCCAGAAGCAGGAACTCGCCGGCCTCCCGCTCCGTCTCCAGCCCCCGATACGTGCGCAGGAACGCCTCGTGCGCGCCGCACGCCCGCAACGTGGTGTTCCATGCGGTGGTCGGGCCGGCGGACATCGAGGTCGCGGCGACCAGCCGGGCGACCATGTCGGCACGCTCGATGCTGCGACCGAGCAGCAGGAAGTGGTAGCCCTCGTCCCGGCTCATCGTCGACTCCGCGATGCCGTTGATCAGCGCCACCCGCTCCCGCGCCCACGCCAGCGAGGCGCCGGGCCGACCGTGCTGCAGCCGGCCGGCCGCCACCCCGTTCCATGTGGTGTTGATCGCCGACCACATGTCGGAGCTGACCGTTTCGCGGGCCCGGCGGGCGCTCTCCCGCGCGCTCTCGATGGCGGCCGCGATGGAGTTCGCCGAGCTCCGGTCGTACCCGAGCTCGCGCATCACGGCGGCCCGGTCCGGGTGTTCTTCGGGCTCGCCGCCGCCCATCACCGCGATCAGCGAACGGCAGGCCGACTCCTCGTCCACCGCCGGGTCCTCGACCAGCAGGTTCAGGTGCACGTCCAGGATCCGGGAGGTGTCCTCGGCCCGTTCCAGGTAGCGGCCGATCCAGAACAGGGATTCGGCGATCCGGCTCAGCACGAGGCGCTCCTCGGCTGCCGCCCGGCCTGGGTAGCGTCGAATGCGTGCGACACGCCGGGGCCCACCGGCGTGTCGCAGGCATGGGGCGCTACCCGGGGGGTGCGCCAGAGCTGGCCGGCGTTGCTGTTGCTGTTGTTGCTGCTGGGACCTGGCGCCGGTCCCGACGAACGAGGGCCCGGCATCCTGCGGCGCGGTCGGCGCGGCAGCGGTGCGACGCACTTCCGGCGCCGCATCCGGACGGTGTCCGGCGCCGGCCAGTACCCACGTGTCCTTGGAGCCACCACCCCGGGACGAGTTGACGATCAGCTCGCCCTCCGGCAGCGCGACCCTGGTCAACCCACCCGGCAGCACCCACACCTTGTTGCCGTCGTTCACCGCGAACGGACGCAGGTCGACGTGCCGCGGCGCCATCGACTTGCCGATCAGGGTCGGCACCGTCGACAGCTGCACCACCGGCTGGGCGATCCAGCCGCGCGGGTCGGCCAGGATCCGGCTGCGCAGCCGCTCGAGTTCGGCCCCGGACGCCCGCGGCCCGATCACGATGCCCTTGCCGCCCGAACCGTCCACCGGCTTGACCACCAACTCGGCCAGCCGGTCCATGACCTCCTCGAGATGCTCCGGCTCCTCCAGACGCCAGGTCCGCACGTTCTTCAGGATCGGTTCCTCGCGCAGGTAGTAGCGGATCAGCTCGGGGACGTAGGTGTAGACCAGCTTGTCGTCGGCGACGCCGTTGCCGACGGCGTTGGCGATGGTGACGTTGCCGGCCCGGCTGGCGTTGATCAGGCCGGGACAGCCGAGCAGCGACTCCTGCCGGAAGTGCACCGGGTCCAGGAACTCGTCGTCGACCCTGCGGTAGATCACGTGCACCGGCTCGAGTCCGGTGGTGGTCCGCATCATCACCCGACCGGACCGGCAGACGAGGTCGCGGCCCTCGACCAGCTCGACGCCCATCATCCGGGCCAGCAGAGCGTGCTCGAAGTACGCGGAGTTGTAGACGCCGGGGGTCAGCACGACGACCCGCGGGTCACTCACCCCGGCCGGCGCGGCGGCACGCAGCGCCGACAACAACCTTCGCGGGTAGCGGTGCACCGGCCGGATCCGGTGGTCGGCGAACACCTCGGGCAGCGCGCTGGACATCGCCCTGCGGTTCGTCATCACGTAGGACACTCCGGACGGCACTCTGACGTTGTCCTCGAGTACCCGGAACTCGCCCTCGGCGTCGCGAATCAGGTCGATGCCCGCCACGTGCACCCGCACGCCGTTGACCGGCTTGATGTTCGCCACCTCGCGCAGGAAGTGCGGGCTGGTGGCGACCACGTGACGGGGCATGACCCCGTCGGTGAACAGCTCGCCGGCGTCGTAGATGTCGTCGAGAAACGCCTCCAAGGCCCTGACCCGCTGCTCGACGCCGGTCTCCACCCGCTTCCAGGTGTCCGGGTCGATCAGCCTGGGCATGATGTCCAGCGGGAACGGCCGCTCGACGCCGCCGACGGCGAAGGTGATGCCTTGGTCGAGGTAGGAGGTGGACAGGAAGTCGGCCCTGGCCCGCATCTCCTCCGGCGTCATCGCGGCGAACTTGTGCCTGATGTCCTCGTAACTGGGCCGGACCTGGCTGCCCTCGAACATCTCGTCATGGGCTTCCCCGTCGGCGCGATACGACGCGAACAGGTCCTCCATTCTTCGGGACCGTAGCCATCCTCGGTTTCCGGCGCATTTCCGGCATGTCACGTGGCCCCCGCCGCCGCGACGTGCTGCAGTGATCACCGCGCGCCGGTCCGAAATGCCCCGAACAGCGTCCCGGGCAGCCCGAGCAGGGCAGCGACGGTCAAGGCGCTCTCCGGCTCGAAGGGCACCCGCCAGAGCCCGCCGTGGGCGGCGTCCCGGCTGAACAGCGTCTCCGGGTGGGCGCCGTGCAGCGGCTCCGGAGCGTGCACGTCGGCGACCAACTTGGCGGCCAGCAGGGCCGACGACGTCGCCTCGTCGAAGATCTCGACGCCGACCCTCGGCGCGCCGCGGTAGGCGGCGGCCAGGATGCGGTTCTTGGTCACCGAGCGGGTCCAGGTCGCGGGCGCGACGGTGAAGGACACCGGCCGGCCGGCATGCGCGTCGAGCATGCCGCGCCAGCGCTGGGCCCGTTTGGCCAGGAGGTAATTCGGCCCCTGAACCGGGACGACGGTGCGCTGCAGACCCCAGCGCTGACCGTCGTCACCGACGGCCGTCTCCTGGTATGCCTCCCGGAACGCATGCCCCAGCGTGAGCGGCCGGATCGCCCTGGTCCACCACGGGCGCTCCGGCCAACCGACCACGGGCCGCATCCACCACCGCGCCGGGCACCAGGAACGTGTCGGTCGGGGTGGCCAGGTAGGCGGTGACGGGGTCCCGACCAGCGGTCCGCAGCTGCGTCACGATCTGCTGGACTGCGGCCGCGAGCGCGACGTGAGTCGCACCGTCGGCGTACACATAGGTGCCGACAACCGGCTGCCGGCCGGCAGTCACCTGCGCCAGCCAGCGGACCGCCGCTGGCAGTTGACGCACCAGGTCCAGGCCGTACCCGGCGCCCGTCGTGGGTAGCTGCACCGTGCCGGCGCCGGCGCGGATCCGGTCGAGCAGCCCGGGCCACAACGCCGCGTCGGGCAGGTCGACCGCGACGACCTGCGCGCCCCAGCCGAGCAGCGAACGCAGCGGCCCCATCGCCGAAGCGGCGCCGAGGACGAACAACGACCCGACCCGGGAATGCCAACCACTCCGGGTGATCCAGCGCGACCCCGATGCGCTGGGCGAAGCCCGGCTCGACGATGCCGGCCCCTCGACCCAGGTCTGCAGTTGGGCCCCGCAGCGCGTCACCGGTCAGCCCGGCGGCCACGGTAGGGCACCCGGATCTCGCGTACCGGATCGGCGCTGCCGGTGATGGTCTCGGTGCCGACCTCGGGGTCGCCGACCCCTTCGCCGGCGCCGGCCAGTGGCGACTCCGTGCCGTCCGGAGCGACCAGGCACATCCGGTCGTCGAGCGCGGCCAAGCCGTCCCTGGCCATGGTCAGGGCCGCGTCCGCCGACCGGGCCGCCGCCCTGGTCACGGCCACGAAGTGGACGGGATAGTGCTTGCGCCAGTTCGTTTCGCCGGCGGCTGCGTTGGCCGCGGCCGGGTCGACCGAGCGCAGCGCCGCGGCCAGCACCGCCGCTCCCGGTGGCCGACGACGACCGCTGCCCGTCCACCGCGGTGAACTGCACCCCTACCTGGGCTCCGGGCTGCGCCACCGGCTCACTGTACGGAGCGCGGCCGCGCCGCCGCTCAGGGTCGAACTCCGGGACCGTTCAGGGTCGAGGCGACTTCCGGACCGCGGACCGATGGGCCAGGCTGGTGCGACGGCTCCGAGTGGCGCCGGGCACCCGGTCAGCCGCACGGCGAGGGGCCGACGGGCACGATGAACACCACAAGCAGGCTGCTCGCCCAGGTGGGTGAGCGGCAGAAGAGGGGATGCACAGACCATGCGCGTAATCGAGGTATGCCGATGATCGAGGCCATCGACCTGACCAAGCGGTTCGGCGACACGCTGGCGGTGAACAACCTGTCGTTCAAGGTCGAGCCCGGTCTGGTGACCGGCTTCCTCGGACCCAACGGAGCCGGCAAGTCGACGACGATGCGCATGCTGCTCGGGCTGGACAACCCGACGAGCGGCCGGGTGGTCATCGACGGACTGCGCTACCAGGAGATCCACAACCCGCTGCGCAAGGTCGGCGCGCTGCTGGATGCCAACTGGATCCACCCCAATCGCACGGCATCAGCGCATCTGCGATGGCTGGCCGCCTCGAACCGACTCCCCCGCAAGCGGGTCGACGAGGTGCTGGACCTGGTCGGACTCACCGCGGTGGCCGGCAAGGCGGCCGGCAAGTTCTCCCTGGGCATGAAGCAGCGGCTCGGCATCGCAGGCGCGCTGCTCGGCGACCCGGAGATCCTGTTGTTCGACGAACCGGTGAACGGGCTCGACCCCGAGGGCATCCTGTGGATCCGAACGTTCATGCAGAGCCTCGCTGCGCAGGGCCGGACCGTTTTCGTGTCGTCCCACCTGTTGTCCGAGATGGCGCTGACGGCAGGCCATCTCCTGGTCATCGGCAAAGGTCAGCTGCTGGCCGACGCGGCCACGGAGGAATTCATCTCGAGGGCGACGACCACCTCGGTCCGGGTGCGTTCGCCGCGGTTGGCCGAGCTGGCCGGCGCGCTGCAGCAATCCGGTGTGGCCTTCACCAGCACCGCGGATGCCCTGCTGGTCAGCAGTGCGCCGATCGAGCAGATCGGCGACATCGCCGGCGCGGCCGGCATCACCCTGCACGAGTTGGCCGGCCAACGCGGATCACTGGAAGAAGCCTTCATGCAGCTCACCGGCGACTCCGTGGAATACAGCGGCGGATCGACAGCGGCGGAGTTGCACACCATGGCCCCGGCCGCGGCACCGCGGTGGTCCACCGCTGCCGAGCACCCCCCCGTCCACCCCGACCGCTGGAGCGTGACGAGATGACCGCCATCACCGTCGAACGGATCAAGCTGTTCTCCACCCGCTCGCCCTACTGGTGCCTGCTGCTGATCCTGGTGGCATGCCTGGGCATGGCCACTCTGATCGGGCTCATCGAGAGTGGCCACGAGGCCACCACCACCACGTCCCAGGCCGGCACCAACCTGGGGATGATGATCTTCATGGTGCTCGCCGCGCTCGCCGTGACCACCGAGTACCGGTTCGGCACCATCAGGACGACGTTCCTGGCCGAGCCGAATCGCACGGTCGTGCTGCTCGCGAAGACCGCGCTGCTGGCCATCCTCGGTGCGGTGGTCGGCGCACTCGGGGCGTTGGCCGCGTTCTTCCTCACCAAGCTGCTGGCCTCGGATCCGCGCACCCCACTGACTCTGGAGTCGGGTGAGGACTGGCGTGTGGTGCTCGGCCATGCCGCGCTGTTCGCCATCGCGGCCGTGATCGCGGTGGCAATCGGCGCACTGGTGCGCCAGTCGGCGGGAGCGATCGCGATCGTCCTGGTCTGGGCGCTGGTCCTGGAGAGCCTGCTGGGCGCGATCCCGGCGCTGACCGACGCCTCGCGTTGGTTCCCGTTCAATGCCGGCGGTCGGTTCGTCCAGCCCTCCGGTGGCAACGTGTTCGAGGCTCTGTCGCCTTCCGCAGGACCAACCCCGGTGCAAGGCCTGCTGGTGTTCGCCGGCACCGCCGTGGTGCTCTGGGTCGCGGCGCTGGTGGTCCTGCGCAAACGCGACGCCTGATCCCCCGGGCTGCGAGGATCAACGGACGTGACGAGGCTGAAGTCGGCAACTCGCGTCCCAGCCGTTCCAAGAAAGCGGAGTTGACCCTCGCAGCAGGGGCGAGTGGACCGGGTCGGCCACGTAGGCTCCTGGGCGTGCCCGAGGTTCCCCTGCGCGCCGCTCCGGCTCCCGACCTGTGCCTGGATGCGGCAGAGGTCCAGCCGCACGAGATCGACGGCCAACACCCTGATCGGCTCGTCCAGCCCGACGACGGGCTGCCCACCCACTTCCGCCGGGTGGTCAGCTTCCATCCTCGGGGCGGTCGGCTCAACCCCGTGCAACGGCGGGCCTTCGATGCCCACGCCGCGCACTGGTACCTGGAGTTGGACGATCTGGCCGGCGGAGCGGATGTCGACGGCCTGTTCGGTCGTAAGGCACCGCTCATCCTCGAGATCGGTTCAGGGATGGGCGAGGCCACCGCGGCGATGGCCGCCGCCCGGCCGGAGGCCAACATCCTGGCCGTCGAGGTCTACAAGCCCGGCGTCGCGCAGACGTTCCATCACCTGGCCAGGGCCGGTGTCGACAACGTGCGGGTGGTCAGGGCGGATGCCGTCCGGCTGCTCGCCGAATGCGTCGAGCCCGGCCGGCTGGCCGAGCTGTGGTTGTTCTTCCCCGACCCTTGGCCGAAGACCCGACACCTGAAGCGTCGCCTGGTGAATCCGGAATTCGTCGAGCTGGTGGTATCCCGCTTGGAGAAGGGCGGGGTGCTGCGGATGGCCACCGACTGGGCGCCATACGCCCAGCAGATGCTTGCCGTGTGCACGGGTAGCCGAGCCCTGCGCAACCGGCACCCTGGGTGGGCGCCGCGGCCGAAGTTCCGGCCGCCGACCAGGTTCGAGCGCCGCGGACTCAACGCCGGGCACGAGATCTTCGACCTGGAATTCGTCCGCCGCTGACGCCTTTCAGGCGATCGCCCAGCGAATCACCGTCCTGCCCGCGGCTTCACGGAGTTCGAGCACGCCGGGGGTCTTCTTCACGTCGAACCCGACAATCATCTTCGTCGGCTTGGTGTCGGAGATCGAGACGAGCACCGTGGCGTCGCTGAGCCCCCCTGGGTACGTGGCCTGGATCGGCTTGCCACCACGGGGGGTGAACCAGAGATCGGTCGCCTCGACCTGTCCGGCATATTCGTTGCGCAGCCCGGTGACGGCGAGCTCATCCGCAGCACCGAACCCGATTTCGGAGTGTCACGCAGCCGATCGTCGCCGGCCTTGAGCCACTGGGGCTTGGCCGGCGTGACGGTGAAGCCGGGGCCGGCGATCTGCCCGGTGGCCGGTCTGCCTACGGTGCCGGTGACGACCTTCGGGACGCTGCCGACGATGTCCCATCGGGCGGCCGGGTGGTCGCCGGTGTACGGATCGTTCACCGTCAGCGTGCCGGCGTCCGCGCCGGTATCGAAGGTGATCAACCCGCTGATCGATTGCCCCGTGCCGATCGGCGTGGACTCGAGTTCGGGCTGGTAGGAAGTGATCAGTTCACCCTCGACGGCCGGGCCCTCGGCCGGCTGGAAATGCCAGTCCCAGGCCATCACGCTGGTCTTGCCCGTGTCGGCGTCCGTGCGTGTGACGGTCACCCCCACCACCAGCTTCGGGTCCGGCACCCGCTCCCCGCTGCTCCACCCGTCCACCGGTTGGGCAACCGCAGACTTCACCGTGACCTTCAGCTCGGCGTACCGGTACGGCACGGTGACCGGCACTCCCAGCTTGCCGACGGCCGCCGCCGGCGGGTCGCTGGGCTTTCCGACTGCGTCCTTCAGGCCGGTGAACGCGTGATAGACGGTGAAGCCCACCGGAATCAGCACGGCGAGAACGATGGCGAAGACGATCCAGCCGCCCATCCTCGACCTGCGCGGCGTTGCCGTGCTGACCACCTGCTGGAACACCATGGGCGGGCGTTGCGCCGGCGTCGGCGGTGGCGGCGCGCGGTATCCGGATACCGGGGACGGGGGCGGCGGGTAGTTCGGACCGGCGGATCCGTACCCCGGGTCGACCGGTGCCGGGGACGCCGTCGCGGGCTGGGACTGATACGCCGACGGGGCAGCACCGTCCATTCCCGGCACGGACGCCGGGGCGTCGCCGGTGTAGAAACCTTCCGGATCCGACCGCCGGGAGAACAGTCCCACCGGGCACCTCCGGGCCGCCACCGCCGAGCGGGTCGATTGCCCGACGTCCACCGCCGGGCGGGTGCGGCAAACCCTACCGGGAAGCACCTGTCAGTGGGTCGGGAACGGGACGAAATCGGAGTCGTCGGCCCGGCCGTAGCTGGGCAGCGAGATCGACGGCGCCCGAGGTGAGCACGGCGATCACCGGGTACCCGCCGGTCACCGGGTGGTCGGCCATGAACACCACAGGGCTGCCGGAACTCGGCACCTGGACCGCGCCGGCGACCATGCCCTCGGTGGGCAGCTCGGCGGTGTCCCGACGGGTCAGGGCCGGCCCGTCGAGGTGCAGCCCGATCCGGTTCGCGTCCGACCCCACCGTCCACTCGACGTCGTGGAGGATGGCGAGCATTTCGTCGGTGAAGGCATCGGTGCGTGGGCCGAGCACGGCCGGCAATTCGACGGTGCCGCGCGGTTCCGGTGGCGGCGCACCGATGTTCCCCGTGGCCGGCGCCGTCGGCGGCGCGCCGATCGGCAGCTCGTCACCGGATGAGATCGGAGCCGGTCCCAGGCCCGACAACATGTCGGTCGACCGACTGCCGAGCACCTCGGGCACGTCGATACCGCCGAGCACCGACAGGTAGCTGCGCAGTCCACCCGTCGGCCTACCGAGCCGGAGCCGTTGGCCCGCATGCAGATCGAGGACCGTGCCGCACTCCCGGTTGTCGTCGTCCACCCGGACCGGCAGCGACGCACCGGCGAGGGCAATCCGGCACGCAGCCAGTGCTGTGAGTCGGAGTCCGCCGAGCGTGATCTCCAGCGCTGCGGCCCCATCGGCGTTCCCGGCCAGCCGGTTCGCCCTGACCAGGGCGCCGCGGTCGGCCGCGCCGGAACGCCCGACGCCCAGGTGCGCCAATCCCGGACGACCGAGATCCTGCACGGTGCAGAGCGGACCGGGTGCGTCGATGCGCAGCGCCCCGGTCACGACACGTCCACGAAGCGGACCCGGACCCCCGGGTACAACAGTGCCGGTGGGTCCCGATGCAGATCCCACAATCGGGCCGGCGTCCGTCCGATGAGCTGCCAACCGCCGGGAGACGGACGAGGGTAGATCCCGGAAAACTCATCAGCCAACCCGACCGCCCCCGACGGCACCTCCGTGCGCGGGTGCGCCCGACGCGGCGCCCGCAACGGATGGCCCGGCGCGGTCAGATAGCCGAACCCGGGCGCGAACCCGGTGAACGCCACCGTCCATTCGACACCCGTGTGGGCGGCAACGACGCCCCGGGCACCGAGCCCGGTCAGCTCCCCGACCTCATCGAGATCCGCTCCGTCGTAGACGGTCTCGATGGTGACCAGGTCAGTCGTGCGGAGGGAGTCGGGTGCGGGCTCGGCCCGGCGCAGATAATCGGCGAGCGCCGACAGGTCCGATCCGTCGGTATACCGAACCAGGACGCTCCGCGCACCGGCCACCGCCTCCTGTTGACCCGGACCCGGTTCCTGCTGCAGCCTCCGCCACAAGCCCAGTGCCGCAGCCTGATCGGGAACGTCGACGATCAGTGCCGTGTCGCCGACAGCGCGAACCTGGCGTCGGCTGCCGGACGCGGCGTTCATCTGGGTTCGGCGCCCACGGTCACGCGAACGCACGCAGGGTGACGCCGGTGGCCTCGAGAGCCGCCCGGACGGCCCGGGCCATGGCCACCGCGCCGGGCGAATCTCCGTGCACGCACACCGAGTCCGCCACGACGTGCACGGTGGAGCCATCGTCCGCCTCGATGGCGCCGCGGGTGACCAGACGGACCGTGCGGGCCGCGACGGCGGCCGGATCGTGCAGCACCGCACCGAGTTCGGATCGCGGTACCAGCGTGCCGGCCGCGGTGTACGCACGGTCGGCGAACGCCTCGCGGACCACCGGCAGCCCGGCCCGCTCCGCCGCCGACAACAATTCGGAGCCGGGCAGTCCGAGCACCGGTAGCGACCGGTCGTAGCTGTACACCGCCGAGACAACGGCGGCGGCTTGCTCGGCATGGTGGACCACCGTGTTGTACAGCGCCCCATGAGGTTTCACGTACGCCACCCGGGTTCCGGCCGACCGCGCCAACCCGTCGAGGGCGCCGATCTGGTAGATGATCTCGGCGCTCAGTTCATCGGCGTCCATCTCGATGTACCGGCGACCGAAGCCGGCCAGATCGCGGTAGCTCACCTGAGCACCCACGGTCACGCCGCGCTCAGCCGCGCCGGTGACTGCGGCCAGCAGGGTCAGCGGATCGCCGGCGTGGAAGCCGCAGGCGACGTTGGCACTGGTGACAACGTCCAGCATGGCCGCATCGTCACCGAGCACCCAGCGGCCGAACGACTCTCCGAGGTCGGCGTTGAGGTCGATGTACCGCTGACTCATGATCGATGGGCCATCGGTCAGGGCCAGCGGTAGCCGGTCGGGCTCGCGCCGAGATCGACGATGGCGGCGACCGGTCCACCGCCGTCCGGACCCTGGTGCGCGGCGGACACGGAGACGAACACCGCGGGGTCACCGGTCACCGCCGCGGTCACACCACCGACGCAGGACTTGATCTGCCGGTGCCAGTGCACGTCCGAGTCGTCGAGCATGGCATTGCGTCGCCCGCGTACCTGACCGTCCTGCGACGCCTCGCACTTGAGGAACACATTGACCAGGCGTCCGTCGAGGTCGGCGGTGCGCGGACGCTCCGGCAGGTCGAGACCGGCGTCGGCGATCGCCTCCCAGATGCCGTCGGAGTCCAACGCGTCGCGCATCACCGCATGGCCGATCCGGTACCGACCGCCGACACCGCGGGCATTGCCCACGACCACGATCTGGGCCTGATCGAGTTCCACCCCGGAGGAGCAGGATGCCACCGAGGAGTACAGGCTGCGGTCGTGCATGACGTCGTCATCCGTCGGCATCTCGATCTCGCCCAGGGCTACCGCGACACCCAACGCCGTGCAGCCGTTGGACAGGTCCATCGATTCGTGGGTGTTCTCCGTCCACACCTTCTGGCCGCGGGACTTCGCGTCCCGGATGGTGTGGATGGTCAGCAACGGCGTCTTGGTCTGCACGTAGTGCACGTCCGCCGGATCGTCGATGCCCGCCCGCTCCATCGCGACCTTCACGCCGGCGGCAACCTTGGAGATCATCGGCGTGAACCCGATCTCCTCGGGTAGCAGCGGTTCGCTCATCGCGAAGCCGACAGTCAGCCGTGGCTCGTCCGTTGCCTCGGCCTCGTCGCGTCGCGAGCGTCGCGAACACCGTGGCGTGCGGCGAGATGACCCCGTCCGTGCCCCCGGACCAGACGATGGGAATCTGCTTGACCTCCTCGGACGACCGGCTGCCCTTGGCCTCGATCACCTGGCGGAACGCTCGGTCGGCGATGATCCGGGTGTAGTCGTTCACGCCGCCGTTGCCCTCGGTCTTGCCGATCACTGCGATGATCCGGTCGGCATCGAAAACTCCGTCGTCGATGAGCTTTTCCAGCTCACTGGCGTCGGAGACATTGTGCAGCGGGATCTTCCGGACCTCGATGGCTGACGGAGCGGTGGGCATGGACCTCGGTTCTCCTTCGTGCGGATTCACATCGGCCGGTGGTGCGGTGCCCACGACGGTACCCACCGACCCGGGCGGACCCGTGACTGCGTCCGCGAGCCGGTCCAGGCTGGTGATCACCGCACGTCGACCGGCGCGGCTACCGGCGAACCGGATGGCCGCGGACACCTTGGGTCCCATCGAGCCGGCGCCGAACTCGCCGCGATCCAGGTGACGCTGCAGTTCGACCGCATCGATCAGCCCGAGCGGCCGCGGATCGGGCGAGCCGTAACCGAGAACCGCGCGTTCGACGTCGGTGGCGATCACCAGCACGTCGCAGTCGAGGTTGTCCGCCAGCAGCGCCGCCGCCAGATCCTTGTCGATCACCGCGTCCACGCCGGCGAGTCGACCGTCGGTGCGAACCACCGGGACGCCACCGCCGCCGGCCAGGACCACGGTGGTGCCGGATTCCAGCAGTGCCCGGCCGACCTCGGCATCGAGCACCGCGATCGGTTCGGGCGAGGCGACCACCCGGCGCCAGCCGCGGTCGCCGAAGTCCTGCCACGCCTGTCCGAGCGCCATTCCCCTGGCCGCCTCGACCGACGTCCGATACCGGCCGATCGGTTTGGTCGGGTTGCCGAACGCCGGGTCCGCCGGGTCGACCAGGGTGCGGGTCACCAGCGCTGCGACCCGGCTCGGCAGCCCGCGAGCGGTCAGCGACGCCTCGAGCCCGTTGCACAGGACGAAGCCGATGGTCGCCTGGGTCTGGGCGACACACCAGTCCAGGGTCACCGGCGGTACGACGTCGGCCGCCAATTCGTTCTTCACCAGCAGGTTCCCCACCTGCGGACCGTTGCCGTGGGTGACCGCCACCTGGAAGCCGGCGGCAGCCAGGTCGGCCAAGTGCTCGGCGGCCGCGGTGAGCGCGGCGATCTGATGCGCCTCGGTGGCCGAGCCGTCGGGCGCGCTCATCGCGTTGCCGCCCAGGGCCACCAGCACCCTGGTGCCCGCAGTGCCCACAGTGCCGACCGTGCCCACCAGTGCCCACCGTCGGACCGACCATGAGCGTGCAGCCTAGCCACGGTGGGGCCGAGCGGGCAGCGTCGGATGCCTTGCCCCACGACCAGATGATCATGGGAAACCGGTACGCCGAAACGCGGCGTGTCGCTGAACACGCCGACGTTAGGCGTACGAGTTCGCCATGATCAACGGCGGATTGCGGTGGCGAGGGTGAGGAGGAGGGTGACGACGGTGCCGGCGGAACGCCCCCGGGCGGGTCAGACCCTATGAGGGGCGCGGGTTGCCTTGGGGGTTGAGGCCGGGGCCTCGCGTATGCAGGGATTCGTGGATCACCGGCCAGAGTGGCTGGTCGGTGCCGACATGCATAGGAGGCCCCGGTGGTTGTAGAGCGTACGAGTGTTGGGCTGGATGTTCATGCCCGGTCGGTGCGGGCGGCGGTGCTCGACACGGTGACCGGTGAATTGATCGAGCGGATGGTTTCGCCGGTCACCGAGCGGGTAGTCGCGTTCGTGGACGAAGTCGCCGCCGGGCACGGGACGGTGCTGGTGACCTATGAGGCCGGCCCGACCGGGTACGGGCTGGCGCGGGCTTTGCAGGCTGCCGGGCATGGGTGTCAGGTGGCGGCGCCGTCGAAGCTGCTACGACCGGCCGGGGACCGGGTCAAGACCGACAGGCGTGACGCGGTGCTGCTGGCCCGGCTGGCCCGCAACGAGGACATCGTCGCGGTCACCATCCCGACAGTGGCCCAAGAGTCCGCGCGGGATCTGGTCCGGGCCCGGGAAGACACCCGGACAACGTTGATGTCGGCGCGGCACCGGCTGTCCAAGCTGCTGCTGCGGCACGGGTATGTCTACGACGGGGACGCGTGGACCGGGCGTCACGACGCGTGGCTGCGGCGCATCCGCAAGGAGCAGTTGGTGCCCGGCAGCGGCACGTTGGCGGCGTTCGACGACGCCTACGACGCGGTCTGCCACACCCTGAGCCGACGAGACCGACTGGACCGCGACATCGCAGCGCTGGCCGCGGACTGCGAGTTCACCGCGACCACCCGGCGGCTGGGCTGCCTGCGCGGGATCTCCACCACGACCGGGTTCGCGCTGGCCGTGGAAATCGGCGACTGGCAGCGACTGACCGGCGCCACCATCGGCGCCTACCTCGGGCTGGTCCCCTCCGAGTCCTCCTCCGGTGGCTCCCGGGTCCTGGGCGGTATCACCAAGACCGGCAACAGCCACGCCCGCCGCCTGCTCATCGAGGCTGCCTGGCACCACAAACCGGAGTACCGGCCCGGCAAGACCATGCACGACCGATGGGCGTTGGCGCCGGCCGCAGCGGCCGCCCGCGGCGATGCCGGCAACCGACGACTGCACCGCCGCTGGCAGGCCATGACCGCCCACCACAAACGGCACACCGTCGCCAACACCGCCATCGCCCGCGAGCTCGCCGGCTGGTGCTGGTCTTTGGCCGTGATGGACGACTAACCCCACCAGGACCCGTTCACGAACACGGTGACTTGGGCAGCAACGCGAGGAGAGGACCCGCGAGTCGACTGTGAGCACCCCGTGCAACGCAAAGGGCACGCTCGACCTCAGACCCGCACCGCTTCTCCAGCCGAAACCAGGGCCCTGCGGTAACCAACCCGCGCATATCAGACTGACCGCGCGTCGCCAGACACGCTGTCTCCCAAGCCACCCTCCGTGAACGACGAAGCGGGGCCCCTCCCGGCCAGGAAGGGCCCCGCTTCACCACGCCCACTTGACAAAGTGGCCTACATATCAGTCGAGCAGACCGTGCAGGACCATGGCCGACGTGGCTGCGAGCAGCCCGCGTCGCTCCTGGTCGGACACCTGGGCCAGGGGTCCGTCCATGCACAGCATGGCCAGCCCGTGCACGGCCGACCAAGCGGCAATGTCGGCGGCCGGCCGCGGCCGCGTCGCGGCGTCCCCGGTCCCGAGCAGGTCGTCGAGGGTCTCCGACAACACACCGAAGGCTGCCTCATCGGCGTCCCACGGCACTTCGTCGGCGGTCGGGAGCCCGTTGCAGAAACAGCGGAAGAGGCCGTTCTGCGTCGTGGCGAACTCGAAATAGGCGTCGCCGATGGCCACCAGCCGACGAGCTGCCGACGTGCGTCGATCCTCACCCTCGACCTCGGGCAGGCTCGCGGCGGCCGCCTGCATGTGCTCGGCCAGCGCTCGCAGCGCCTCTTCCTTGACCGCGTGTTGCAGCGCCTGCTGGTTCTCGAAGTGCCGGTACGCGGCGGTGGCCGACACCCCGGCGCGCCGGGCCACCTCGCGCAGCACTACCGCATCCGGTCCGCCCTGTGCCGCCAGGTCCGTCGCCTCGGTCAACAGCGCTTCGGCGAGATGGCCGTGGTGGTATCGCCGGCCCGCCTGCACGCCTCCTGCCCGCGTCATCGTGGTGACGTCCTCCGTTCGGCCCAATTCCAGAAATCCATGTTGACACTGTTAGCTTGAGCTCTCTAAGTTGACGACGTCAACATACAAGGCCCGACGTCGCGCCGCCTCGCACGCAGTGGAGAAGCCCATGTTGTACCGCTTCGGTTACCTGCTGGCCCGCCACTCCAAGCTGGTCCTCGCCCTCGCCTTCGTCGGCCTGATCGCGGCGGCGGCGGTGGGCGCCGGCGCGTTCGGCAAGCTGCAGGCCGGCGGCTTCGAAGATCCGGCGTCCGACTCGCACCGGGCCGCGCAGGTTGTTGCCGAGCAGTTCGGCTCCGACCCGAACCTGATCCTGATCGCCACGCCGGACGACGGGAACGTCGACTCGGAGGCGAGCAAGGCGGCCGGGGCAGCACTGACCGCCGAACTGGCAGCGGAGCCGGGAGTGGCCGTCGCGGCGTCCTATTGGCAACAGCCGATCCCGCAATTGCGCGCCACCGACGGCAGCTCCGCGATGATCCTGCTGGTGGTGGCCGGTGATCAGGGCACCATGGTCACCCGCGGCGGCGAGATCGCCGACAAGTACTCCGGTGAGCACAATGGGCTGACGGTCAGCGCGGGCGGACCGGCGGGCGTGTTCGGCGACATCAACACCCAGGTGACCAAGTCATTGGCGATCGCGGAGTCCATCGCCATCCCGGTGACCCTGATCCTGCTGCTGATCGTCTTCGGTTCGGTGGTTGCGGCGTTGCTGCCGCTGCTCATCGGCACCTTCGCGATCATCGGCACGTTCGCATTGCTGTCCGTGCTCGGGTCGATCACCGACGTCTCCATCTTTGCGATCAACCTGACCACCGCGCTCGGCCTTGGTCTCGGCATCGACTACGGGCTGCTGATCGTCGCCCGCTTCCGCGAACAGCTCGCCAAGGGCGAGGAGGTGGCCGACGCGGTCGCCCACACCGTGGCCACGGCCGGACGCACGATCCTGTTCTCCGCCGCGGCCGTCGCAGCTGCGCTGGCCACGCTGTTGGTCTTCCCGCTCTACTTCCTGTCCTCGTTCGGCTATGCCGGGGTCGGCGTGGTCGTCATCGCCGCGGTCACCGCCCTGGTGATCACCCCGGCCGCCCTGGCCGTGCTCGGCCACCGGATCGACAAGGGCAAGTTGCCGTTCGCCGGCACCGCGCGCGGTTCGGCCTCGCCGTTCTGGGGTCGGCTCGCGCGCACGGTGTTCCGTCATCCGGTGCTCACCGCGGTGCCGGTGTTGGCCGCGCTGTTGCTGGCGGCGTCGCCGGTGCTGGGCATTGCCTTCGCACTGCCGGACGAGAAGGTCCTGCCCACGTCCTCGCCGAGCCGACAGGTGGCGACGACGATCGACCAGCAATACCCGACCCAGTCGACCGCGTCGATCCTCGTCGTCTCCCCCGGCCCGGTCGGCGCGCCGGACGCGGCGTCCTACGCGATCGCGTTGTCGACGGTCGATGGGGTCACCTCCGTCGCCACCTCGTCGGCCACGCGTCACCGATGGCGTCGCCGGCCCACCGGACGCCACTGCCGCAGCCCTGTCCGCCGACGGCTACCAGCGGCTCAAGGTGGTCACCGACGTGCCGGCCGGTTCGGACCAGGCCCAGGATCTGGTGCGTGCTCTGCGGGACGTGCCGAATCCGAACGGATTCCTGATCGGTGGGCAGGACGCCGCGCTGGTCGACACGTTGGCCGCGATCGGCGCGCCCCTGCCCTTGGCGCTGACCCTCATCGTGATCAGCACCTTCGTGATCCTGTTCCTGTTCACCGGCAGCGTGGTGCAGCCGATCCGGGCCCTGCTGATCAATGGGCTGTCGCTCGCGGCCACGCTCGGCCTGATGACCTGGATCTTCCAGGACGGACACCTGATCGACGTGTTCGGCGCCACCATCCGACCGATGGACGCGTCGATGACGGTGCTGCTGTTGTGCATCACCTTCGGTCTGTCCATGGACTACGAGGTGTTCCTGTCCAGCCGGATCACCGAGTTGCACCGGGCCGGGGCCGACCTGCAAACCGCAGTGACCGAAGGGTTGGCCAGGACCGGCCGCATCGTGTCCAGCGCGGCCGCGCTGCTCGCGGTGTCGTTCTTCGCGTTCGCCTCGTCCAGCGTGTCGATGCTGCAGATGTTCGGCCTCGGCGCCGGGCTGGCCTTGCTGATCGACGCGACCCTGGTCCGCGGCGTGCTGGTCCCGGCTGCGATGCGGGCGCTCGGCCCGCTCAACTTCTGGGCGCCGGCGCCGCTGCGCCGACTGCACGAGAAGATCGGGCTGTCCGAGGAACCGGAGTTGGAGTCCGCAGGGTCGCGCTGATCGAAACTCACAGCTTCATCAGGGTGCGCACCGGTCACTCTGGGCACACGGAGCGGCCCGGGCTAGCCTTCACGGGTCGACCGACCTCAGGGGGCGTGGATGCAACGCACTCGAACGCTGGCTTCGGCCGTTGCCGTGCTCGGCATCGTGGCAATCGGGCTGGTGCTGCCAGTCGGCGGGTCGCCGGACGCGGCGGCGGACGTGGCGCCGATCAATCCGGTGCGGGTGGACCTCAACGGTCACCCGGCGAACTCCGGCTTCCTGGTCTTCGTCGAGGGTGATGTGGCGCTCAACGCGGACGAGTCCGAGGGCACCCTGGCACTGGGCGGTGACCTGTCGTTCAACTCGAGTTACAACGTCCAGGCCGGTGCCGCCCCGGTGTTCCCGACGTTCACGGCCCCCGGGGACAGCGGCTACACGTCGCTGTACGTGGGCGGGGGGATCACCTGGCCTGCCACCGATCCGGTGCTGAAGGTGCTCGGTGGAGGCTTCACCAAGATCGCCGACACGACGACGTACGACGCCGAGAACGAGGACCAGAACGGCGCCACGGTCAACTACCAGGTCTTCGAACCGAGCGCCGGCTACGGCAGCCAACCCCGGATCGAGGGCACCACCAGCGCCCAGAACGCCGTGTCGATCGCCGAACCGGTGCCCGACAACCTGATCGACATCGATGGGGCGTTCACCCAGTACCGGCAGATCACCACTGAGCTGGCCGGGTGCCCGGCGACGGTCCAACTGACCGGTCCGGACAGTCCGTACCCGCCACTGACTCCGGGTTGGGGAGCCGGCACCAGGGGGCGGTTGACGCTGACCGCAGGGCAGACGAATGTCCTGACCATCTCGGCCGCGGATCTGAACAACCTGGCGGAAATCACCTTCGTCGACGCGCCGTCCGCGGACACCCCGCTGCTGGTCAACGTCACCGGCACGTCGTTCATCGGCTCGTTCCCGAACCAGGCGGGCATCTCCGGACTGCAGGCGCCGTACATCCTGTGGAATTTCCCCGATGCCCAGACCATCGTCGTCGATGGCGGTGACTCCCTCGAGGGCACGATCTATGCCCCCAACGCCAACCTGAACTGGATCCCGACCGCCAACATCGAGGGCAACGTCATCGCCAAGTCCTTCACGCACGGCGCGGTCGCGGTCGGCAGCGGAACAGGCCTGCGGGAGGTCCACGACTTGCCGTTCAACACCGAGTTGTCCTGCACCACCGACACCACCACCACACCGACCACGGAGACCACCGGAACCACGGAAACCACCGAAACCACCCGACGACGGACGACCACACCGACCCGACGACCGAAACCACCGACGACGACCGACCAGCGAGACGACCGAGACCGACCACGACGACCGAGACCAGCGCGACGACCGAGACCAGCGCGACATCGACCTCGGACACCACCATCAGCGACACCACGACCGCTACGACCGACAGCACGAGCTCGGAGAGCACGACCGGCCACACCACTACCAGCGAACTGAGCACCACGGGCGACACGGGCGAGACGGAGGTCATTGCGACCTCGACCGGGCCGACGTTGTCCAACACCGGAACACCGGTGACCAGGCTGATCCCGGTAGGGGTGGTGCTCGCCTTGCTCGGCTCGGCGCTGGTGGTCGGCACAGCAGTGATTCGGCCCAAGCGCCGGCACTGACCACTTGGGGCTTCCGGTCAATGAGCGCGGTGATCCTGGCGGGTGAGCCGGGGCCCGTGCCGGGGAATGCGGACGGACGGCGCGAGTTCGAGCAGCCGGACCACGCGGAACCGATGCGGCCGCCATGGCTCGAAGAATTCTTCGACGGCGTCGTCCGGCAGCTTGTGCCCGTCTCCGAGCGCGATGCCGGCGAGCGCCGGCAGATGGTAGTCACCCAGCGGTAGGGCATCGGCATCGCCGAGCGCCCGGGACCCGACCTCGGCGGCGGTCCACCGACCGATGCCCGGAACAGCGAGCAGGGCCCGGTAGACCGCGGCCCGCTCTCCGCGCGCCGCTGCCCGCTCCAACCCCTCGGCCAGCGACAGCACGCTGCGGGCGGCCCGCTGTCGTCCCGGGTCGACGCCCGCGCGATGCCAGTCCCAGGTCGAAATCTCCCGCCAGCGCGCGGCGTCCGGAGGCACGAGCATGCCGACCGGGGTCGGTCCGGGAGCGGGGTCGCCGTGCCACGTCACCAACCGGCGCCAGGCGTCGAACGCGTCCAGGCCGATCACCCGTTGCTCGAGAACGGCGGGAACCAGGGCCTCGACCACCCGCCCGGTGCAGGGCACCCGGTAGCCCGGCAATTCCCGCACCGCGCGGACCAGGACCGGGTGGGACGGGGTGAAGGTCTCCGGCCGGTCGTCGGCACCCAGCAGCCGGGGTAGGTCGTCGACCACTTCCCCTGCGCCCGGTCCCCAGGCCTGGACCCGGACGGCCGACGGCCCGAGCTGGGTGATCCGGTAGCTCACCGGCCCGGTGGCCATCCGGCTGGCCCGCCAGACCGTGCCGTCCGAAGCAACCCGGTGGGCGGGATCACGAGGACCGCGTTGCAGCGAACTCAGCACCAGCCGGGCGTGGACCGGGTAGCCGGGGCGCCACGTCCGGCTTGCTCGGTGCCGTCGTTCACCGGTCCAGCCTGCCAGCCGCGACGGACAGTCGGCCGTCCCGGCGACACCGGCTCGGGGCATGGCGATCGTCACCCCCGGGTACCAGAACCCCCGATGCACAGCGACGACCATGAGATTATTCGACCGTGACCGATCAGGCCGAGCGGACTCGATCGACGGACGGCCGTCTTCGCTCCGTTGCCGCCCGGCTGCAGGCCAGGGCAGTTTCGTGGCCGGTCATCATTGTCGTGGGCGCGGCCGCGTCGGCGATCGCGCTGTTGCTCGGCTGGGCGTTCGGTCCCGATTTCGACTTCTTCGATCTCCGCATCTACTACAAGGCCGTCAGCTACTGGCTGGACGGCCACGACATCTACGACTACTGGCAGTCGGACCCGGTGAACGTCCGACTCGGCTACACCTACCCACCGGTCGCGGCGGTCCTGATGGCCCCGATGGCCACCCTGCCGGTCGAAGTGGCGGCCTGGACGACCGCGGCAGCGACCGCACTCGCCGGGTTCACCTGCGTGTGGATCTGCCTGCGGGCCGCGCAGCCGCGGGTGCCGGCGAACGCCTGGCAGCTGAGCTGGGCCGGGTTGATCACCATCGTCGCGTTCCAGTCCCAACCGCTGGTCCAGACGCTCGCCTACGGGCAGGTCAATGTCTATCTGGCGTTGTTGGTGTTGGTCGACGCGTTCGTGCTCATGCCGCGGCGCAGCAAATGGACCGGCGTCGGGGTCGGTTTGGCGATGGCGATCAAACTCACGCCGGGGATCTTCCTGCTCTACTTCCTGGTCAACAAGCGCTGGCGGGCGATGATCACCGCAGCGATCACCGCGGCCGCTGTCACGTTGCTCGCTGCCTGCGTCGCGCCGACCGAAACCTGGCGCTACTTCACCGACCTGATCTTCAGCTCGAATCGGGTCGGGTTCCTCGACGACACGATGAACCAGTCGATCAACGGCTTGCTGGCCAGAGCGTCGGCTACCGGGGAACCCTCCCGACTGCTGTGGGTCGGTCTCTCGGCCGTTGTGCTGGTCGTCGGTGTCGTCCGTGCCAGGCACGCGGTCAAGGCCGGAGACCAATTGTTCGCGGTGACGATGATCGGCTTCGTCGGGTTGTTGGTGAGCCCGGCCAGCTGGATCCACCACGCCGTGTGGGTGGTGCCTGCGCTGGTGCTGTTGATCTGTTGGCTGGTCGACGCCGCCGAACGCGGCGACGCACCGGTGTGGCGGATGGTCGGCGCGGTGTTCCTGCTGGCCGGCGCAGCGTTCGCGTGGATCATGGACAGCCGCCAACTCCTCGACATCCAGGACCAGGAGGCGCACGGCTTGGGGTACGTGGTCGCCTCGAGCGTGCAGGTGCTCTGGCTGGTCGCGGCCGTGCTCCTGCTGCCCATCCGCCGAACCAGGGCGCTCGACGAGACGCCCGAGGGCCGTTCGACTGCCTCGCTCGAGCGAACTGTTTAGGACTCCCCCTGCTCCGGTCGGCTCAGCCAGGCCAGGACCTGCTCGGTGTGCTGGCCCAGCAAGGGCGGAGCGGCGTGGTCGAGCGTGCGTTCGTCATCCTTTCCCGTCGAAGAATCGCAGCGGCGGACCGGGCAGCTGCACGGTGCCCAGGGTCGGGTGATCCACATCCACCAGCAGACCCTGCGATAGGGTCTGCTCCCACTGGTACACCTGTGCCAGATCCTTCACAAGTCCGGACGGAATGCCCAGCTCGGCCAGCCTGGCGACCAGGTCCGTCGACCGCCACCCCACGAATGCGGCGTCGATCGCTGCGCGCACCGCGGGCCCGTTCTGCACCCGTTCGGCATTGGTGGCGAAGCCGGGGTCATCCAGCGGTAGCCCGAACGCGGGAGCGAACTTGTTCCACAGGCCCTCGGAGCCGACCGCGATCTGCACCATGCCATCGCTGGTGTGGAACAGGCCGTAGGGACAGATCGACGGGTGGTGCGGGCCTTCGGCCGTTGGCACCTCGCCGGCCACGGTCCAGCGGGTGCCCTGGAAGGCGTGCACCCCGACGACCGCCGCCAGCAGCGAAGTCCGGACCACGCCGCCCTTGCCGGTCCTGGTCCGCTCGAGCAGTGCGGCGAGCACGCCGTAGGCGCCGTACATGCCGGCCAGCAGGTCGGCGATCGGAACCCCCAGCTTGGTCGGGGTCTGCGCATCGGGGCCGGTCATGGACATCAACCCGGCTTCGCCCTGGGCAATCTGGTCGTAGCCGGCCCGGCCGCCCTCGGGGCCGTCGTGGCCGAAGCCGGAGATCGACAACAGCACCAACCGCGGGTTGAGTTCGGTCAGCCGGGACACCGGGAAACCGAGCCGGTCGAGCACGCCGGGACGGAAATTCTCGATCAGCACGTCGCTGCGCCTGATCAGTTCGGCGAGCGCGGCTGTGCCGTTCTCGGACTTGAGGTCGAGCACGACCGACTGCTTGTTGCGATTGCAGGACAGGAAGTACGTCGAGATCGCGGTCCCGGCGGAGTCCTGCACGAACGGCGGCCCCCACCCTCGGGTGTCGTCGCCGCCGCCCGGGTTCTCCACTTTGATCACCCTCGCGCCCAGATCGCCCAGCATCATCGCCGCGTGCGGGCCGGCCACGCCCGGGTGAGGTCCAGCACGATGAGGTCGGCGAGCGGTCCGGCGGTCATGACGCCCGAGGTTAATCGGCCGGTTTGTGGTCGACTCCGTTCGGGCACCGGGCGAACAAGAGAGCACACCGCACACGAGAGGAACCACCTATCATGGCCGCCCGCAACACCCTGCCGAAGTACACCGTCCCGTCGATGAGCAAGCAGGACGGCGCGAAAGTGGCTGGGATCCTTCAACAGCGGCTGAACGCGCTCACCGACCTGCACCTGACGCTCAAGCATGTCCACTGGAACGTCGTCGGGCCGCACTTCATCGGCGTGCACGAAATGATCGACCCGCAGGTGGACGCCGTTCGCGAGATGACGGACGAGATCGCCGAGCGGATCGCCACCTTGGGGTCCAACGCGGTCGGTACGCCCGGGGCGCTGGTGGCCGCCCGTACCTGGGACGACTACGCCGTCGGCCGGGCCGATGCGATCGCGCACCTCGGCGCGCTGGACGTGGTGTACCAGGGCGTGATCAGCGACCACCGGGAGGCTGCGGAGCAGACCGAGGATCCGGACCCGGTCACCAACGACATGCTCATCGGTCACCTGCACCAGCTCGAGCTGTTCCACTGGTTCGTCCGCGCGCACCTCGAATCTGCGGGTGGCGCACTGTCGACGGCCGGCGAGACCGCCGAGAAGCCCGCCGCTCGCAAGGCCCGGCGTGCGGCCAAGGCGAGCTGAGGCCGGTCCCGCCAGGCCGTTCTCGGCCACCTGAGCCGCCCGGCACCGCGCCACCTTCTCCGGTTGACAGCCCAGCCGGAAGTCGGCGATCGCGGTGCCGGGCTTTCAGTGTCCGGTGGTGGGCCACGGCTCAGCGAAAGTCGACGTCGGCGTGCAGCCGCCCGCCCGACAGCGCCACATAGCCCGGTCCGCGATCGAAGAACGGTTGGCGCTCGGGTGCCGCTCTCCTGAGCGCGTCGCGGACCGCGGATGACCCGTTCTCGTCGGCCGTCCATGCACCCGGCCCGCCCGTGATCACCACCCCGTAGTCACGCCGCGCACCCTCGACGGATACCTTGCCGCGCACCACATCCCGGAGGACATCGGCCACCGGCCGGTCCAGCGGGTCACCCCAGCCGCCGCCGCCGGTGGTACGGATGCGGACCACCTCGCCCGCCCGCACGGGCTCGGCGTCCACGAGCGCCTCCACCGTGCGTTCGTGCGGGCCGCCGGGATCGATGGTGACCTGGAACGGCGTACCCGCACGTCCGCCGTTGACTCCCCAGCACGACAGGATCGAGCGGTCCGCGATCGACATGAAGTCGGCGTCGATCAGCATCCGGACGTGCTTCTCGTAGCCGAGCCCGCCGCGGAAGCGCCCCGGTCCACCGGAATCGACGGCCAGACCCAGCCTTTCGATGCGGAACGGGAACCGGGACTCGGTCACTTCGGTCGGCACGTTCGACGAATCGGGGACGACGTGGATGGTGTCCTCGCCGTCGGCGTAGTACCGGCCGCCGCTTCCGCCGCCGAGAATCTCGCGCATCAGGTACGGGTCCCCGTTGCGGTCCCGACCGTGGAACCCGACGTAGCGGATGGTCTCCTGATCGGCCGGCATCCGACCGGCGACCGCCTTGGCCAGCACGCCGGCGAACACCCCGAGCAGTCGCAGGATGACGAACGTCCTGGCATTCGTCGGGGCCGGGAAGATCGGCGTGAGCAGTGTGCCCGGCGGTGGGAAACGCATCTCGATCAACGGCACGACGCCCTCGTTGACGTCGAGTTCGGCCATCCGCTCCGGTGAGTCGGCGAGATTGCGCAGGATCGGCGCCAGCCACTTGGCCAGGAACACACCGTCGGCGTAGTTCGCCGCGTGGTTGATCGGGCCCTTGGCCTGCGGCCCGGTGCCGGTGAAATCGAGGATGATCCTGGCGTCGGTGACGCCGTCGCCGGCGGACAGTTTGGTCAGGGTGATGCGCTGGACGTGCAGCTTCGGTTCGTCGACGCCATCGTGCTCGGCGTAGTCCTCCCACACGTACTCGCCGTCCGGAATCTTGGCGAGGATCTCCGTCCGATACGTCTCGGTGGTGGCTCGCAGGATCGCCTCGAACGCCGCCTCCACCTGACCTCGTCCGTATCGGGCGAACAACTCGCCGAGTCTCCTGGCCCCCATCAGGCATGCCGAACACTCGGCGTCCAGGTCGGCCGCGAGCGACTCCGGCATCCGAGAGTTGCGGGTCATGATGCGCAGCGCCGCCTGGTTCGGCACCCCACGGTCCCACAGCTTGATCGGCGGGACCATCAGGCCTTCCTGGAAGACGCTGGTGGCCGCGGACGGCATGGAACCCGGTACCGCACCTCCGATGTCGTCGTGGTGACCGAAGGCCTGGACGAACGCGACGACCTGGCCGTCGTGGAACACCGGCACGGTGACGCACAGGTCGGGCAGGTGTCCGATGCCGCCTTCGGACAGGTACACGTCGTTGTGGAAGAAGACGTCGCCGTCGGTCATCTCGTCGACCGGGAAGTCCCGCACCACCGGCTGCACGAGCGCAGAGTAGGAGCGGCCGGTGAGCTTTCGCAGTCTGCGATCGTGGATGCCGGCCCGAAAGTCGTGTGCGTCACGGATCATCGGTGACCGCGAGGTTCGGCCGATGGCGGTCTCGACCTCCTTCTCGATGGAGGCCAGGGTGCCGGCGACGATCTCCACCAGCACCGGATCGGCGGCAGCCGCGCTCGTCATGCCCGATCCTCCCGCTCGATGATCAGGTTCGCGAACCGGTCGACCGAAGCGACGAAGCCGGGATGGACCGGCACCGTCGACCCGAACTCCTCGACCACCGCCGGCCCGCGCACCAGGTGCCCGGCCAGCAGCATGCTCCGGTCATGGATCGCCGCGTTCGTCCAATCCTCGAAGTACACCGGGCGCCGGCCGACCGGGGTCGGCTCGGAATCGCTGCTCGGTAGAGGCGATCTCGCGAATCTCCGGCCGCGGGATCGGCCCGATGCCGGTCACCCGCAGGTTGACCCACTCCACCTGCTGGTCCGGCTTGCCCCGGAAGTCGTAGCCGTACAGCGCCCGGTGCGCGTCGTGGAACGCTGCGGTGACCGCGTCCGCCCACCGACGATCGACCGGGCCGTTCGGACAGGTCACCCTGACCTCGTAGGCCTGGCCGAAGTAGCGCAGATCCGCGGTCCGCTCGATCTGCTGTTCAGCCTCAGGAAAGCCCTCGCGGTGCAGGGCCTTGCGGGCCTCGCCGGTCAGCCGGTCGACCACCGCGGCCACCGCCTCGAACTCCAGGGCGTCGTCGCGGGCGACGGCGGTCTGCACAAAGTCGTTGCGCACGTCGACGGTGAGCAGCCCGTACGCCGAGACGTTGCCCGGGTTCGGGGGCACCACCACCGCCGGCAGCCCGAGGATGTCCATCAACCGGCAGGCCAGCAGGCTGCCGGATCCCCCGAAGGTGACCATCGGGAAGTCCCGGACATCCAGTCCGCGCTTGACCGTGACCTGCCGCAGCGCATTGGCCTGGTTCCAGGCCGAGATTTCCAGAATGCCCGCGGCGCAATGCTCTTCGTCGAGTTCAAGCGCGTCTCCGAGGCTGCGGATGCCGGCCGCGGCGGCCTCGGTGTCCAGCGGGATCTCTCCACCGAGCAGCCGGGGCGGGATCCGGCCCAGCACCAGGTGCGCATCGGTGACCGTCGGTTCGCGGCCACCGAGTCGGTAGCACAGCGGACCCGGATCGGCGCCGGCGGAGCGCGGGCCGACCTTCAGCGTGCCCTCCGGCGAGAGCCAGGCGATCGATCCGCCACCGGCGCCGACGGTCACCACGTCGATCATCGGGATCTTCGCGGGGAACCTGCCGACCGAACCCTCCGTGGTGAGGGAGGGACGGGCGTCGGAGATGACCGTGACGTCCGTCGAGGTGCCTCCACCGTCACAGGTGACCACCGACGGGAATCCCGCGTTCGCCGCGATCACCGCGGCACCGAGCGCGCCGGCCGCGGGCCCGGAGAGCACGGTGGTGATGGGCTGGTGCACCACCTCGTCGGCGGAAAGCACCCCACCGTTTGACCGCATGATCGAGAACGGGATGCGGCGGCCGGGATCGAGTTCGGCCAGCCGATCGGCTATGCCCGAGATATACGCGGCGACGGTCGGTTTCACCGCAGCATCGACCAGCGTGGTCATCGATCGCTCGTATTCCCGGTACTCCCGGAGCACCTGCGAGGACAGCGAGACAACGGCGTCGGGCAGTTCCTCGCGGATGACCTCGAGCATCCGCTGCTCATGGTCGTCGTTGGCGTAGGAATGCAGGAAACAGACGGCCAGCGTGGTGATGCCCTGCCCGGCGTACCAGCGCACTGCCGCCCTGGCGGCGTCGACGTCCAGCGGTCGGACTTCGGCCCCGGTGAAGTCGAGGCGACCACCGACCGTCCGCACCCGATCGACCGGCACGATGCGATCGGGTTTCACCCAGAAGTAGGAGTTGCCGTAGCCGTCCGGAACCGACTGCCGGGCGATCTCCAGCATGAACTCGTAGCCCTCGGTGGTGATGAAGCCCAGATCACCGGCATTGCCCTGGAGCAGCTGGTTCGTCGCCACCGTGGTGCCGTGCGCGATGGATTGCACATCGGCCGGAGTCGCATCGACCAGGTCCAGGATCTTGGCGATGCCGGCCAGGAACCCGTTCGCGGGATCGGTCGGCGTCGACGGGGTCTTGGTCGCGGTCACCACGCCGGTGTGCGTGTCCACCGCCACCACGTCGGTGAACGTTCCCCCGGTGTCCACGCCGATGCGCAGGTGCCCGACCCGGCCCACCTCCACGCCCGCTCCCCTTCCGGTGCTTCACCCGATGCTTCCCGGCCCGGCGAGGATCAACTTCGACGACGCGGATGAAAGTGTTTACTCGCGTCCCAGCAGTCACACCACGACCGAAGTTGATCCTCGCGATCGAAGTTGATCCTCGCAGAACCGGGGATCAGAGTTCGATGACGGTCATGCCGGTGCCCGGCCCGGACGGGTCGTCCATCGCGGCCAGCGCGGCACCGGCGCCGTCGAGCCCGATCACCCGGCCGACCAACTCGCCGGGGCGCACCCTGCCGTCGGCGATCAGCTGCAGCATCGCCGGGTACTCGTGGGCCGCCATGCCGTGCGATCCGTACAGCTCCAACTCCCGTGCGATCACCCGATCCATCGGAACGGCCGGCCGGGAGTCGTCGCCGAGCAGCAGCCCGACCTGGACGTGCCGGCCCCGGCGCCGCAGTGCCAACACCGATGCGACCAGCAACGCCGGGGTGCCCAGACAGTCGAGGCCGACGTGCACCTCGCCGACCCGGGCGGCCAGGTCCTCGGGTGTGTCGGTCGCGGCCCCCAGGACCGTGGCCAGCGCGCCGGCGGCCAACGCGCGCTCCAGGGCGGCCGCGGAGGTGTCGACGGCGACGACCTCGGCCCCGAGTGACGCGGCAATCATCACCGCGGACAGTCCGACGCCACCGCACCCGAACACCGCAACCCGGTCGCCCGCACCCACCCGGCCGTGCCCGGTCACCGCCCGGAACGCCGTGGCGAACCGGCAGCCCAACGACGCAGCAGTGGTGAACGGCATCGTTTCGGGCAACAGCACCAGGTTCAGGTCGGCGGCCGGCACTGCCACCTGCTCGGCGAAGGATCCGGGGTCGGTGAACCCGGGTTGCCGTTGGTTCGGACAGACCTGGGCGTCGCCGGCCAGACAGAATGCGCACCGCCCGCACCCGCACACGAACGGCACCGTCACCCGGGCACCCGGCTGCCAGGAACGCACCGCCGGCCCGACCGCCGAGACCACCCCGGCGTACTCGTGACCGGGGATGTGCGGCAGCGTCACCGGGTCGTGGCCGCGCCACGCGTGCCAATCGGACCGGCAGACGCCGGTGGCCCGCACGTCCAGCACCACCCCGTCGTCCGGGCACACCGGTCGGTCCACCTCGACGACCTGGACCGGCCCGCCGATGGTCTCGTACCGGGCGGCTCTCACGGCCGAGCCCGGCGTTTGCACCCTCCGCAGGACGAGCGGTCCGCGTTCACACCGACCCGCTGGGCACGACGAGCACCTTGATCGCCCGGCGATCGTCCATCGCCGCGTAGCCGGCCGCGATGTCCTCCAGCGGCACGGTCAGGTCGAACACCGGCCCCGGGTCGAGCGACCCATCCAGGACCGACGGCAACAACTCGGGCAGGTAGCGACGGGCCGGGGCGGTGCCGCCGCGGATACCGATGTTCGGCCGGAACATCGGGAACAGCGGAAGGCCGTCGGTGACCTCGTGCGGGACGCCGACCCAGCCGATCGAGCCGCCCGGCCGGCAGGCCGCGACCGCGGTGGCCCACGAGCCCTGGGTACCGACGCACTCGCAGACCCCGTCTGCACCGACGCCCTCGGTGAGTTCCCGCACCGCATCCGAGGCCTCGTCGCCGCGGGCGGCGACCACGTCGGTCGCGCCGAAGCGAACGGCAAGGTCCGCCCGGTCGGGATGGGTCGACAAAATGACGATCCGTTCGGCCCCGAGGTGCCGGGCGCCGAGGACAGCGCAGAGCCCGACAGCGCCGTCGCCGACGACGGCGATCGTCCTGCCCGGGCCGGCGCCGGCTCCGAGGGCCGCGTGGTAACCGGTGCCCATCACGTCCGACAGCGACAGCAGGGCGGGAATGCGGCTGTCCTGCGGCGTGACGTCGGCGACCACCAGTGTCCCGTCGGCCTGCGGCACCCGGACGAACTCGCCCTGGCCACCGTCGACCATGATCCCGTCCCGATCCTCTGCCCCGTACCCCCCGCCGACCAGGCACGACGTCGGCCACCCGGCACGGCACTGCACGCAGTGCCCGCACGACCAGAGGAAGGGCGCGATCACCAGCTGACCTGTCCGGATCTCGGTCACCTCGGCGCCGACGTCGACGACCACCCCGAGGAACTCGTGTCCCATCCGGCCACGCCCGGCCGAGACGCCGCGGTACGGCCACAGGTCGGAACCGCAGACACAGGCGGCGACCACCGCAACCACGGCGTCGGTCGGCTTGACGACCGTCGGGTCGGGAAAGGTCTGCACAGAGATGGCACCTGGGGCATCGAGGACCGCAGCACGCATGCGTCCATCCTGCCTGTGCAGTCAGCGAGGAGCGGAGGCCGGTCCGCCGGTGTCGACCGAACCCGTGGGTGTGCTCGTCGGCAGCGGCCGCAATGCCCCGGCGATCAGCGCGGCCAACGCCAGCATCGCCGCGACCACGGTCAACGCCTTGGAAACGGTGACGTGCTCGCCGAGCAGCCCGATGAGCGGCGGACCGGCCAGGAAGGCGCAGTACCCGATCGAGGCCACCACGCTGACCCGGGTGGCTGCGGCGGCCGGGTCATCGGAGGCTGCGCTCATTCCCACCGGGAAGCCAAGGGAGGTGCCAAGACCCCAGAGCAGCGCGCCGACGAAACACAGCCAGGTCACCGGCGCGAAGATGAAGATCAGCAGGCCGACGGTCGCGAGCACGGCCAGCGCCCGCACCACCGGAACCCGGCCGAACCGGTCCAACAGTTCGGTGCCGAACCAGCGGGCCAGGGTCATCGCGGCGAGGAAGGTGGCAAAGCCGAGCGTCCCGGCGGCGGCCGTCGTGCTCCGGTCGTCGATCAGGGCGACGGCGATCCAGTCCTGTCCTGTGCCCTCCGCGAACGCGAAGGCGAAGACGAAGAGGCCGATCAGCAGGGTCCGTGGTTCCTTCCACCTGGTCAGCAAGCCGACCTGCGGTTTCGGGTCGTCGCCCGCCTCGACCTGCTCCGCGCTGTGGTCGGTATCCGGCAGGAATTTGCGGACCGCGAGTGGGACGACGATCACCACGGCGATGGCCACCGCCAACAGGTGGGCGGTCACCGGGACGTGCAGGACGACCATGACCGCGCCGATCGCCGCACCGCCGACGGTGCCCATGGAGTAGCCGGCGTGGAAGCGCGACATGATCGACCGGCCGAGGCGCCGTTCCACGTCGGCGCCCTGGACGTTCATCGCGACGTCCCACGCGCCGTTGCCGAACCCGATCAGCAGCAGCCCGATCAGCACCGGGACGACGCCGACCAGGTACCCGACCGCCGCGGTGGCCAGCCCGACGCCGAGCACGGCCGACATGACCATCACGGTGGTCCGCGAGCTCAGCTTGTGCACGATGAGGCCGGCCAGCGGCAGTGCGATCAGCGAGCCGACGGCAATCGCCAGCAGCACCAGGCCGAGCTCGGCCGAGCTCAGCTGCAAGCCGTCGCGCACCTGCGGGATCCGCGAGGCCCAGCTGGCGAAGGCGAAGCCGCACACGATGAAGGCCACGTAGGTGGCGTTGCGGGCGGCCTGCAGGTCGCGGGCGATCGGGATGGCGACGCCGGAAGTCATGGGTGCTGGTCCTGGGCTGGTCGATGGAGTGCGTGGGCGTCTGCCCGGTCAGCTCTGATCGCACAGAGTCTAGCGAGGGCCGAGCCCTGCTCTGGACCGGTCAAGGCGGCACGGACAGCACTGTCAGGGTCAGCGGAACCGACGCAACCGGAGCGAGTTGCCGACCACCAAAACCGAGCTGAACGCCATGGCCGCGCCCGCGATCATCGGGTTGAGCAGGCCGGCGGCGGCCAGTGGAATGGCCGCGACGTTGTAGCCGAATGCCCAACCCAGGTTCTCCTTGATGATCCGGAGCGTGCGCCGGGACAGCCGGATCGCGTCGCCGACGGCGCGCAGGTCGGCCCGAACCAGGGTCAGGTCGGCCGCTTCGATCGCTACGTCGGTGCCGGTGCCCATGGCCAGCCCGAGGTCCGCCGCTGCCAATGCCGCGGCGTCGTTGACCCCGTCGCCGACCATGGCGACCACCGCTCCGTCACGCTGGAGCCGGCGGACCGCGTCGACCTTGCCTTCCGGGAGCACATCGGCGACGACGTCACGTTCGTCGATGCCGACCTCGGCTGCCACCGCGTTCGCCGCCGCCGCGTTGTCGCCGGTGAGCAGCACCGGACGCAGGCCGAGTGCGCGCAGCTCGGCGATCGCCTGAGCCGAGCTGGGCCGAACCGTGTCGGAGACGACCAGTGCCCCGGCAACGGCGTCGTCCACCGCGACCACCACGACAGTGCGGCCGGCCGCGCCGGCCTCTTCCAGCGCGCCCTCGAGTTCGGCGGGCACGTCGAAACCGCGGTCCCGGACCAGTCGGGGACGGCCGGCCAACAGCCGGTGCCCGGCGACCTCGCCCTGCACGCCGAGCCCGGCCAACGACGAGAAGTTCGTGACCACGGGCACTTCGCCGGCCGCCCGCGCGGCCTCGGTGATCGCCCGGGCGATCGGGTGCTCACTTGCCCGCTCCAGCGCGCCGGCGAGCCGAAGGAGTTCGGCCCGGTCGACACCCGCGGCCGGGTGCACGCCGACCAGGCGCATGGCGCCCGCGGTGACCGTTCCGGTCTTGTCCAGCACGACGGTGTCCACCCGCCGAGTCGCCTCGAGCACCTCTGGTCCGCGGATCAACACGCCGAGCTGGGCACCGCGCCCGGTGCCGACCAGCACCGCTGTGGGAGTGGCCAGGCCGAGCGCACACGGACAGGCGATGATCAACACGGCGACCGCGGCCGAGAACGCGGCTTCTGGGCTTGCGCCGGCGATCAGCCAGCCGGCGAGCGTGCCGAGCGCGACGATCATGACCGCGGGGACGAACACGGCGGAGACCCGATCGGCGAGGCGCTGCACCGGAGCCTTGCCGGACTGCGCCTGCTCGACCAGCCGGCCCATCTGGGCGAGCTGCGTGTCAGCGCCGACCTTGGCCGCCCTCACCCGCAGCAGACCACCGGCGTTCACCGTCGCCCCGACCACGCGGTCACCTGGACCGGCGTCGACCGGCACCGACTCGCCGGTGAGCATCGACTCGTCCACCGCCGAGCTGCCGTCGACGACAACACCGTCGGTGGCGATCTTCTCGCCCGGCCGAACCAGGAATTCGTCGCCGACGCGAAGCCGATCGATCGGAATCCTGGTCTCGATTCCGTCGCGGATCACTGCGACATCCTTGGCACCCAGAGAGAGCAGCGCGCGCAGCGCCGCTCCCGACCGCCGTCGCGCCCGTGCCTCGAGGTAGCGCCCTGCGAGCAGGAACAGCGTGACGCCGCTGGCCACTTCGAGGTAGATCTCATCGTGCCCGTCCGCGCGAGACGGAAGCAGGGTGAACGACATCCGCGCGCCGAGCATCCCGGCATCACCGACCAGCAGCGCATACAACGACCAGCCGTAGGCGGCGAGGACGCCCAACGAGACCAGGGTGTCCATCGTGGTGGCGCCGTGCCTGAGGTTGACGAACGTGGCTTTGTGGAACGGCCACGCGCACCAGGTGACCACCGGCGTCGCCAACCCCAACGAAACCCATTGCCAGCCGGTGAACTGCCAGGCCGGAACCATGCCCAGCAGGATCACCGGAATGCCGAGGACCGCGGCCACGATGAGCCGGCGACGGTAAGAACTGACGTCAGCACTGTGCGGATCCTCTGTCGGCGGCTCGGACGGCGGCAGCTCCGCGGTGTAGCCCGTGGCCTCGACGGTCGCGATCAGATCCTCCGGCGCCACCGGATCGGAGAAGTTCACGGTGGCCTTCTCGGTGGCGTAATTCACCGACGCCACGACGCCGTCCATCCGGTTGAGCTTCTTCTCGATCCGGGCAGCGCACGAGGCGCAGGTCATCCCGCCGATCGTCAGTTCCACCGAGTCGGCGGCACTGATGCTGTCGGTGGCGGAGCTGGTCATCGGCTGGTCCTCCCTGCAAGAGCGACGTGGTGGCGGGGTCGAAGGTCAGGCGTCGGCGAGTTGGTAACCGGCTTCGTCGACGGCGGCACTGACCGCTGCCCGGTCCAGCCGAATGTTGCTGGCCACGCGCACGGTCGACAGGCCGCCGGACACCAGATCGACGCTCACCTGGGTGACGCCGTCCAGCGCGGACAGCTCGTCGGTCACCGCGGTCACGCAATGGCCGCAGGTCATACCGGAAACGGCATACTCGGTGGTGAAGCTCATGCGAGAACTCCTCGGGGGAACGAAAACCGGCGAAGCGCAGCCGGATGGTCAGGAGCGGACGAGCCGGGCGATGGCCTCGGATGCCTCGCGTACCTTCGCGTCGGCGACCTCACCACCCTGTTGGGCGGCCTCGACGACACAGTGCGACAGGTGCTCGTCCAACAACTCGAGCGAGAACGCCTGCAAGGCCTTGGTCGCCGCAGACACCTGGGTCAGGATGTCGATGCAGTACTTGTCCTCCTCGACCATTCGCTGCAGACCTCGGATCTGACCCTCGATGCGGCGAAGCCGCTTGAGATGCCGCTCCTTGTCATGGTGATACCCGGGCAGGTCGGTCATGGGTACTCTCCTCCGGCGCGCTCGACGTTACCCGGTGGGGGTATATGGCGTCGTCGGTAACGGTACCCCTGGAGGGTATTGCGCGCAAGCGGGGCGGTTCGCTGCGAGCCGGGGCCGACCCGCCGCCATCGTTGACAGCCCCGGGGCGCGAGCAGGCGAAGCCGGTCGCAGCTCTAGATTCAAGGCAAACCCGAGAGGAGCGCGTTGACCACCACACATGCCTGCCACGAGGTGCCGGGGCCGGCCTCGGCACCCCGGACGCACACCTGTGCCGAAGACAGCTGCGAGCCTCGATGACCAAGGCGACATACCCCAGCCTCGCGGGTCGATCCGTGCTGGTCACCGGGGGCGCGTCGGGCATCGGCGAGGCGATCGTCCGGGGCTTTGCGCGCAACGGAGCGAGCGTCGCCCTGCTGGACGTCGACGTGGAAGCGGGCGAGTCGCTGGCCGCGGAGCTCGGCGCGACGACGCAGTTCCTGGCCTGCGATCTGACCGACGTCGCGGCGCTGCGCGACGCCGTCCGGGAGGCGGAGTCCCGACTCGGGCCCATCCGGGCGCTGGTCAACAACGCGGCGAACGACCAGCGGTTCCCGCTCGAGGAGATCACGCCGGAGCAGTGGGACGCCTCTCAGGCCGTCAACCTGCGGCACCAGTTCTTCGTCACCCAGGCCGCCTTGCCCGGGATGAAGGGCGCCGGTGGGGGCACCGTGGTCAATCTCTCGTCGATCGCGTGGCACGTGGGCATTGCGGAGCTGGTTCCCTACGCGGCGGCGAAAGCAGCGGTGTGGGGCTTGACCAAGACCTTGGGCGGGGCCCTGGGCAAGGACGGGATCCGGGTCAATGCGGTGGCACCCGGTGCCGTGATGACGCCACGCCAGCTGCGACTCTGGCACAACCCGGAGAGTGCGGCGCGCGCGATCGCGGCCCAGTCCCTGCACGACTCGATCCTCGAGGACGACGTCGCTGACGCGGTCCTGTTCCTGTCCGCCGACGACTCGCGGATGATCACCAAGCAATGCCTGACCGTCGACGGAGGGGCGCTGTGACCACATCGGTATCGATCGAACAGCCCGTAACGGCCGCTGCCGACCCCACCCGCGGATCGCTCCTGGTGGGTCTGAATCCCTACGGCCTGACGTACACCCTCGGCCTGCAGGGCGCCGGCACACCGCGGGCCAACCCGCACGGCACCGGACTGGACGGTCTGGTGGCCATGGCCGGGGAGATCGGGGCCAAAGTTCTGGAGATCCACGGTCCGTGGCTCACCGAACTGGGCACTGCCGGCCGGTTGGCCCTGAGGTCCCGACTCGCCGAACTCGGCCTGCGACCCGTGGTGAGCGCCACCCTGGTCGAGGGAGCTGACCCGGTGGTGACCAACGCCGTCGAGATCGGCGCAGCGACAATCCGCCTCGGTCTGTCACCGGTCCTCTGCGGTGATCGGGACGCCTTCGGCGCGGCGCGCTGGGCCCAGCTGATCGCCGAGATCCGGGCCGGTCTGGGCCGGCTCGCCCCGGCGGCAGCCGCGCACGACATCACCGTGGCGATGGAGAACCACCAGGACTTCGGCAGTGCCGAACTCATGGCGTTCTGCGAGGAGGCCGGCGACAATGTCGGCATCACCTTCGATACCGGAAACGCGTTCCCGGTGGCCGAGTCCCCTCTCTCGTTCGCCCGGACGGCAGCTCCCCGGATTCGGCACGTGCACCTCAAGGACTACCGGGTGCAGTTCACCGACGAGGGGTATCGACTCGTCCGCTGTGCCATCGGTGACGGCGCCGTTCCGTTCCAAGACGTCGTCGACATCCTCCTCGCCGACGGGCGAACCCTGACCGCCTCGCTGGAACCGGGCGCCCTCGAGGCGCGGCACGTCCGGCTGTTCACACCTCAGTGGTGGCGGGGGTACGCGCCGATGGACGCCCGGGCACTGGCCGGGACGCTTCGAGCCGCGCGGGCCAACCTGCTGCCGGAGGAGGTCGACTACCGCACGCCGTGGGAAGCAGGGACGACCGGCGATGATCTGATCTCCTACGAACGCGAGATGATGCTGCGAAGCGCCGCCAACATGCGCGCGCTCGGACTGATGGAGTGAACCGGGTGGACAGACCGCTGCTGGGCAAGATCGCGTTCGTGACCGGCTCGGGACGGGGACTCGGACGCGCGATGGTCGACAAACTCGCAGCGTTGGGAGCCGACGTCGCGGTGCACGATCTGGACGAGACCGGGCCGGCGAAGTACGGCGAGGCCGAGAGTCTGGAGCAGGTCGCGGCGGCGGTCGCGCGGCACGGCACCAGGGTGGCCACTGTGCTGGGGAACATCGGTGACCCCGCCGCGGTCGCCGCGATGTCCACCAAGATCACCGCCGAGCTCGGCCAGGTGGACATCCTGGTGAACTGCGCCGGCGGCGACATCGGCGCGCAGGGCGGAAAGCCCAATCCGAACAACGCCCTTGACATCAGCCTCGAGGACATCCAGACCGAGACCACCAACAACCTGATCGGAACCATGCTGGTCAGCCAGGCGTTCGTGCGGCCGATGCGCGACCGTGGATCGGGTTGTGTGGTCAACGTCGCCTCGGCCGCCGCGCACATGGGTGCCACGCCGGAGGTCGTCTACTCGACGCTCAAGGCAGCTGTCGTGCATTACACCCGTTGCCTCGCCCTGGAAATGCGCCCGTACGGGGTCAGGGTCAACGCCGTCAGCCCCGGGCCGACCAAGACGGCGCGCTTTGCGGCCACCCGAACCACCGATCCCGCCATGATGGAGACGAATGATTCGCTCATCCGGTACGCCGATCCCGACGAGATCGCCGAGGCGGTCGCCTTTCTCGCCGGTCCGCAGGCCAAGTTCATCCACGGCCAGGTGCTCCGGGTGGACGGCGGGCTCACCCTGTTCCCGGGCTGAGCCGGCGGGTTCGACGATGCCACCGAGCGCCAGCGAGGGGAGGGTCTGGTGATGAGTGGATTGTTCGACCTCTCCGGCCGGCGGGCGCTGGTGACCGGCTCGTCGCAGGGCATCGGCCTTGCGCTCGCCCGTGGGTTGGCGCAGGCCGGGGCCCGGGTGGTGTTGAACGGCCGGGACCGGACGAAGCTGGCGGCGGCCGCCGAGGACCTTCCCGGCGCCGACATCCTTGCCTTCGATGTCACGGATCGGGACGCCGTCCGACGTGCGATCGATGACTTCGAAGCGACGGTCGGCGCCATCGACATTCTGGTGAACAACGCCGGTGTGCAACACCGGACACCGCTCGAGGACTTCCCCGCCGACGATTTCGAGCGACTGCTGCAGACAAACGTGTCGAGCGTTTTTCATGTCGGGCAGGCCTGTGCCCGGCACATGATCGAACGCAAGCGGGGCCGGATCATCAACGTTGCGTCGGTCAATGCCTTGATGGCTCGATATTCGATCGCGCCCTACACCGCGACCAAGGGTGCCGTGGTCAACTTGACCAAGGGTATGGCGACGGACTGGGCCCGACACGGGTTGAACTGCAACGCTCTTGCGCCCGGCTACATGCGCACGCCGCTGAACGAGCCGCTGTGGTCGGATCCGGTGTTCAACGAGTGGCTGGTCAAGCGAACCCCGGCGCAACGGTGGGGCGAGCCGGAGGAACTGGTGGGGGCCTGCGTGTTCCTGGCCTCGGACGCGTCGAGCTTCGTCAATGGACTCGTGCTCTACGTGGATGGCGGCCTGACCGCATCCCTGTGATGCGGTGGCCGGCCGATCATCGACTCTGGCGCCGTCACGATGTGACGGCGCACGTCACGCCTGAGAAGTGACAGCACCGCCGACACTCTCTCAGGAGGATCTGATGCCCAGCTCTTCGCGCTCGACCACACCGGTCGGGATCGACCTCGACATCGTCGAGGGTCGCTACGCCGAACTCGACGACCACACGGTCTCGTTCGAGACCTTCAAGCAGGACGTCGACGTTGCGCCGTACTTCCGCGGCCTGCCCGGCGACGCCTGCACCTGCCAGCACGTCGGCTACGTGACGGCGGGACAGATCACGTTCCGCTGGCCGGACCGCGAGGAGACCTACGTCGAGGGCGACGCCTACGTGGCCGGCCCTGGCCACCGTCCGCTCATCGCGGCCGGGACCTCGGTGGTGGAGTTCAGTCGGACCGCCGACCTGCAGCCGGTGATGGAAGTCATCGGTCGCAACATCGAGGCGATGGCCGGGTCGGCATCATGACCGCCGTCGACGCAACTCCAACCGTCCACGGCGAGCTGGCCGACCTGGCCCACCGGCTCGTCACCTGGCTGGAGACCGGCATCCGACCCGACAACCTGTTCGCCGACGACGTATTCGCTGATCTCAGCCTCCCGCATTGGCGTCTGCAGGCCCACGGCGCCGACGCGGCCTTTCACCTGCGTGAGGACGACCACCCGTTCACCGGCGAGGTCAGGGTGGAAGCCCTCGACCGTACGTCGCGGGGCTTCCTGGTCCAGTTCGAGGAGCGCTGGAACGACGCCGACGGCCACGGGTGGTACTGCCGGGAGATGATCCACTGCATCGTGGCCGACGGACGGGTCGGCGAACTGGTGGTCTTCTGCACGGGGGACTGGGACGAGACGCGGCAACGGGTGCACGCTCAGCAGGTGCGACTGATCCGGCCCTGACCGTAACCTCACCAACGATGGCGCACGAGCCGACGTCCGCGGTGTCGCTGCTGAGCCTGGCCGAACGGGCCTGGATCGGCGGCGACGGCGCGGCCGCCATGAGCCTGTTCGAACGCGCCGCCGAGGTTGCCCGGGAGCAGGGCGATCTCGCCGCCCGGACCGCGGCGGTGCTCGGGCTCGCCCGCGGCCAGCGGTACAACCTGACCCCCGGCGTGCTCCCGGTCCGCCTCCACGCCGTGTACGACCTGGTCGACGACCCGCGGCTGCGGGCCCGGCTCGCGGCCGCCCTGGGTCGCTGCTGGGCCTATGCGAACGAGCCCCGGCGGGCCCGACCGTTCGCGATCGAGGCGCTGCACCTGGCCGGTCAGCAGGACGACCCGGTGCTGCTGGCCGATGCGCTCGATGCGGCGCTCGCTTCGCACGGCGGACCCGACGACCTCGCGCTGCGTCGGGACTGGGCGGTGCAGTTGGCGGACGCGGCGGCCCACCTCACGGACCGAGATGCCCGGCTCCAGGCCCACCTGTGGTCGCTGACCGTCGCCTGGGAGGTGCTCGACCTGCCTCGGATGCACCGCTCCATGCGCGATATCGAGCTGCTGGCCGCCGACTCACCCAAGGCCGAGTTCTTCGCTGCGACCCGCCGACTCCCGTTGGAACTCCTGCGCAACCACCTCGAGGTCGCGCCCGTCCTGCTGCAGCGCGCCAGGAACGCGGCGGCGCGGGCGGTGATCCCGGACTCCGATGGCGTGCTCCACGCCATGAGCGGCTACACCGCTTTCTTCGCCGGCGATACCGGCGGATGCGCCGTGGAGGCGCCGGCCTTCGAGGAGCACGGCGTCGAGTTCGGCGTTGCGGCGGTTCGGGCCGAGGCCGCGGTCATCTGGCTGGGCGCGGGTCGGCCGGACAAGGTCGCGGGCATGATCGGGGCGTTCACCGCGGATGTGCTGGCTGGTCTCCCACTGGACACCGACTGGCTGCTCACCTTGCAGTGCGTCCTGGAAGGCGCCCTGGCTGTCGGTGACATCGGCCTGACGAAAACCGTTCTCGGTCTGTTGTCGCCGTATTCGGGGCGCTCCGTGGTCAACGCGGGTGCCGTCATGTGGCACGGCGTCACCGACGACACCCTGGCCCGGGCCCACGCACTGCTCGGCGATGGACAGGCCGCGGCCCGCCACCGGACCGCCGCACTGGCGACCTACGAGCGCATCGGCGCACATTGGTGGCGGGACCGCCTCCGCGCACAGTTGCCGACCGATCCGCCTGTGGTGACCGACGCCGTCACCGTCCATCTCCACGAGCAGGCCGGCGGGCTGTGGCTCGTCGGGCGGGAGGGGGCGACCTTCGTACTGCCCCGCATGCGCGGGCTTGCGCATCTGTACGCCATGGTGAGCCGACCTGACACCGATCTGGCCGCGGTGACCCTGGTCGGCGGCGCAGTCGTCGAGCAGTCCGGAATCGAGGTCCTCGACGCCGCTTCACGGCACTTCCTGGGCAGCAAACTCGCCGAATTGGATGCCGCGGCGGCCCAGTCGCAGCGACCCGAGCTGCGCGAGGAACGAGATGCCATCGCGGCCTACCTGGCCGCCGGGACCGGCCTCGGTGGGCGGGAGCGGATGACCGGGTCGCACGCCGAACGTGCGAGGGTCGCCGTGCGCAAGGCGGTCGTCGCCGCGCTCGCGAAGATCGCCGAGTCCGATCCCTGGCTGGGCCGCCACCTGCGGGCCCGGGTGCGAACCGGCTTCGAGTGCCGGTACGAGACCGATCGGGACCATCCCGTCCGGTGGATCCTTCGGTCCTCGGCGCCGTGAGTGCGCGCGCTGTCCAGCGCTCGGCATCGGGACCAGGTCGCAGCCAGGGTGGGCGCCGGGAGGTCCGCTCAGCCCTCCCGGCCCAAGGCGGCGAGCGTGCGACTCGTCTGCTCCACCTGGTCGTCGGCTGGTCCGATGGGACGCAGCACCACGCTGTCCACTCCGGCGTCCCACAGGGCATTGACCTGGGCGGCCACCCGCTCGGCGGACCCGACAGCGAGGAACACCTCCTCGAGTGGGATGCCAAGGAACGCCGAGAAGTCCCTGGCGACAGGGGCGCTCACGGCCCGCGCAGCTTCGTCGTCGTCACTGACGTAGGCCGGACAGAACACGGTGATCCGGTGTGGGCCGGTCCGACCGACCGCGTCCCGGCCGCGGTCGATGTGCCCGCGGGCACGACGGAGCAAGTCCGGTCCGGTGCCCTCGACCAGAATGGTCCCGTCGGCCACCCGCCCCGACAGCTCCAAGGACTTCGGGCCGAGTACCCCGGTGAAGATCGGCGGGGCCACCGCCGGCACATGGGTGAGCTGGAAATCCTCGATGTGCAGCTCGCGTCCGTCGATCGCGATCCGCTCGCCGGCCAGCAATCCGCGCAGCACCTGGATGTTCTCCTCGAGCAGCGCCAGCGCCGACTTGGGCGCCGCACCGAGCCGTCGGATCCAGTCAGGTACTCCGTGGCCGACGCCGGGGAGCAGCCGGCCCGGGTGCCGTCGGGCAAGGAAGGCCAACTCCATGGCCAGCAGCGCCGGGTTGCGCAGCGGCACCGGGCAGATGCCGATGCCTACCCGGATCCGGCCCGTCTCGGCCAGTGCGGCAGTGGCCGACGACACCCCACCGGCCCAGCCGAGGTCCTCCACCACCCAGAACTCGTCGGCGCCGGCCGCCTCGCAGTACTGCACGGCTTGGCCGAGCTGCTCCGGTGGCCGGTCCCGGTCGAACATCACGCCCAGGCTGCGGGCCGGCAGTTCGTCGCGGGATGTCGTCGGCTGCATCGGCCCACCGTAGCCAGCGTTCCCGTTCCGCGACGGAGCGGCAGGGCCCACCGTCGGCGGCCAACCCGACACCCGGTGCATGACTCGTGCCCGCCGCGGACACACTGGACACATGGCAGTCATCCGTGCAATAGCCCGTCCCATGCTGGCGTCGATGTTCATCATCGGAGGAATCGACGCCCTCCGTCATCCAGAAGCCAAGGCGCCTGCCGCCGAATCGGTCACCGACAAGGTCATCGACCAGATCCCCGGCGTGACGACCACGGCGCAGCTGGTCCAGCTCGACGGCGCGGTCAAGGTCGTTGCCGGGTCGCTGCTCGCCCTCGGCAAGCTGCCCAGGCTGTCCTCGCTGGCGCTGGCGGGGAGCCTGGTGCCGACGACCATGGCCGCCCATCGGTTCTGGGAGAAGGACGACCCCAAGGACCGGGCCATGCAGAAGATCCAGTTCTTCAAGAACCTCTCGATGCTCGGCGGCCTGATCATCTCCGCGGTGGACACCGGAGGGAAACCGGACCTGATCTGGCGGGCCGGCAAGGCCAAGGCCACGCTGGTGGAGAAGGCGCAGTCGGCGAGCGAATCCGTCCAGGGCACCGTCGAGGGCGTGCTGCACCACTGAGCACCGGCGCTGACCGGGATCCGCTGCTGTTGATCATGCAAACCTCGTCGGCGCGCCGTAGCGACCCGCCGACGAACCCGTACCGGCATCCCATGATCAACACCGACAGGGCTTCGGGGTTCCCGGTTCAGGTGAGGTAACGGTAGGCGGCGCTGCCCGGCTCGATCCGTTCCACGTCCATCGGCGAGGCGGCCATCCGATCGAGCAACGGAGCCAGCCCGGCGGCCGCTCCGAGTTCGAGTCCGACGAGTGCAGGTCCGGTCTCCCGGTTGTTGCGCTTGACGTACTCGAACAGCGTGATGTCGTCCTCCGGGCCGAGCACCTCGTCCAAAAAGCGGCGCAACGCCCCGGGTTCTTGTGGGAAGTCGACCAGGAAGTAGTGCTTGAGGCCTTGGTGCACCAAGGACCGCTCGAGGATCTCGCCGTACCGGGAGACGTCGTTGTTCCCGCCGGACACGATGCACACCACCCGTCCCCCGGCCGGCAGGTCGAGTTCGGACAGCGCGGCGGACGCCAGCGCTCCGGCCGGCTCGGCGATGATGCCCTCGTTCTGGTACAGCTCGAGCATCTCGGTACACACCGCGCCCTCGTTCACCGCTCTGATCTCCACGTCGTGCTCGGCGACGACGCGGTAGGGCAACTCACCGACCCGCCGCACGGCAGCTCCGTCCACGAACGGGTCCAGATGGGCGAGCGGCACCGGCCCACCCGCGGCCAGCGCCGCGTACATGGACGGTGCGCCGGCCGGCTCCACCCCGACCACCCGCACCTCGGGTGCGCGCTCGGCCAACAAGGTCACCATCCCGGCCAGCAGCCCCCCGCCGCCGACCGGCACGACGACCACGTCCGGCCGCTCGACGGTCTGATCGAGGATCTCGGCGGCCACGGTGCCCTGCCCGGCGATGGTGCGCAGATCGTCGAACGGCGGTACGGGCAACGCGCCGGACCTCGTCGCGTCCTCAGCGGCGGCGTCGGCTGCGTCGTCGTAGGTGGCGCCGACCATCGTCAGCCGGACGAGATCGCCGCCGTGCGCCCGAATCCGATCACGCTTCTGCCTGGGGGTGGTGCGCGGGAGGTAGATCCGGCCGGCGATGCCAAGGGCCCGGCAGGCGAACGCCACTCCTTGGGCGTGGTTGCCCGCCGACGCGCACACCACACCTGCCGCTCGTTCGACGGGGGTGAGCTGGGCCATCAGGTTGTAGGCGCCGCGCAGCTTGTACGAGCGGACCGGCTGCAGGTCCTCACGCTTCAGCAGGACGTTGGTGCCGCTGAGCGCTGACAATCGCGGCGAGGGCTCCAAGGGGGTCCGGGTGACCACTCCGGCAATCCGGCCGGCCGCAGTCTCGATATCGGCGGCGGTCGGGACGACGGGGCGACGAGTCACGCGTCGATCTTCCCAGCGTTGCCGACCGCACGGCCCCCGCACCCGCCGCGACCGATGCGTCGATACTGGGTCGACGCAGTCGCGTTGCCCGCGCCGGCGGGCGGACGCGCATACAAGCAGGAGCACTCATGACGGTTGTCGGGTCGGTTTTCGCGAGCCTGGCTGCCGCGATTCACGTCTACATCTTCGTGCTCGAGTCGTTCCGATGGACAGCGCCGCGCACCCGGGCCACCTTCGGCACCACCCCGGAGCAGGCCGAGACGACCAAGGCGCTGGCCTACAACCAAGGCTTCTACAACCTGTTCCTGGCCATCATCGCGGTCATCGGGGTGATCGTCACCGCGGCCGGGTCGACCGAGGTGGGCGCCGCGTTGGTGCTGTCCGCCTGCGCATCGATGGTCGCGGCCGGGCTGGTGCTGTTGACCTCAGGTCCGGGCCGGGGCCGAGCCGCACTGGTGCAGCTCAGTGCCCCCTTGCTCGCGGTGATCTTCACAGTGATCGGGCTGCTCTGACCTCGGCTCCGACGTCGCTGAACCGCTCCTGCCGGGTGTCGCGCGCCCGATAGGGTGGCTGCACACGCAGCGAGAGGGGGCACGCAGCGGTGGACTCGGCGACGCTGACGTTCCTGATCATCGGTGGCGTCGGCCTGGCCCTGCTGGTGGTCGCCCTGGTCGTCGGGGAGATCGGCGACTTCGGTCATCCGGATGCGGACGGCCCGTTCTCGTTGCCGGCCATCGCGGCGTTCATCGGCGGCATCGGCTTCATCGGCGCCGTCCCGGCAGCGCTGCTCCCCGAGTCCATGGGCGCGTGGCGGATCGTCATCTCGGTGCTGATCGGTTTGGTCGGCGCACTCCCGTTGGCGTTCGGCGCCCTGCGGCTCACGGCGGGCCTGATGCGGATGAACACCGATCCGACGCTCACCGACAACGACCTGATCGGCACTCATGGCACCGTCATCACCGCGATCGGTCCGGGCCGGTTGGGCGAGGTGCGCCTGTCGGTCGGAGGACAGGATCTGAAGTATTACGCCCGATCTGCCACCCCACTGGCGACGGGAACCCCGGTGTACGTCATCGACGTCCCATCCCCGACCTCGGTCGAGGTCGTCTCCACCGCGCTGGACGGCTGACCGGCCGTGCACTCCCGGCGATCGCGCCTGATCGCCCCCCGAACAGAAAGGGACACCACCCGTGTCGCCTGTCCTTGTCGCCATTGTCGGCTTCGTCGCGCTGGTCATCCTGCTGGTGTTCCTGATCCTGTCGCGGATCAAGGTGGCCGGCCCCAACCAGGCATTCCTGGTCACCGGGCGTCGCGGCCGGGCTGTGACCAGCTCGACCGGAGAGATCTCGACCGACATGTCCGGACAGAAGGTGGTGATGGGCGCCAGCGTCTTCGTGATTCCGGTGGTGCAGAAGCTGCACACCATCGACCTGTCCAGCCGGCGCATTCCGGTCGGCATCCGGGGTGCGGTCAGCAAACAGGGCGTGAAGTGCGACCTCGAGGGCGTGGCGATCGTCAAGGTCGGTGGCAACGAGCGATCGATCAGGGCCGCCGCCCAGCGATTCCTGAACCAGCAGCAGGGCATCGACACGTTCACCTCTGAGGTACTGGCCGGTGCGCTGCGGTCGATCGTCGGCCGGCTGACCATCGAGGAGATCATCCGGGACCGGGCGGCGTTCGCCTCGGCGGTCGCCGAGGAGGCCGAGTCCTCGTTGACCGGGCAGGGGCTGGTGCTGGACACCTTCCAGCTCCAGGACATCCAGGCCGAGGGGTCGTACCTGCAGGACCTGGGCCGGCCCGAGGCCGCGAGGGTGGTCAAGGAGGCCTCGATCGCCGAGGCGCGGGCGCGGCAGGCGGCCGAGCAGGAGCGGCTGCTGGCCGAGGAGGCCATCGCGGTGGCCAACCGGCAACTGGCGCTGCGCCAAGCAGAGATCAACGCCGAGATCGACGCGGCCAAGGCCCAGGCGGCCGCGGCCGGCCCGCTGTCGCAGGCCGCGCAGGACCAGCGCGTGCTGGCCGAGCAGGAGAAGGTGGCCGAGCGCACTGCGGCCCTCAAGGAACGTCAGCTGGACACCGAGGTGCGCAAACCGGCCGACGCCGAGCGTTACCGGGTCGAGCAGCAGGCCGAGGCGAACAAGGCCACCACGATCGCCAGGGCTCAGGCCGACCAGCAGGCCACCATCGCCAAGGCCGAGGCGGACAAGCAGGCCACGATAGCCAAGGCCGAAGCCGACAAGCAGGCCACGGTCGCGGCCGCCCAGGCCACCGCCGAGCAGGCCAGACTTTCCGGTGAGGGCGAGCAGGCGCGGCGTACCGCGCTGGCCGAGGCCGAGGCCATCGAGGGCGCCAAGAAGGGTGAGGCCGAGCGGCAGCGCCGGCAGGCCATCGCGGACGCGGTCGAGCGGGAGGGCGCCGCGGAGGCCTCGGCGATCCTGGCCCGCGGGCAGGCCGAGGCCGAGGCGATGCAGAAGCGCGCCAACGCGTTCTCCTCGTACAACGAGGCCGCGGTGCTGGACCTGTTGGTGAAGGTTCTGCCGCAGATCGTCAGCGCCGCATCGGCTCCGCTGGCCGGGGTGGACAAACTGACCGTGATCTCGGCGGACGGACCGAATGCCTTGACCCGATCCGTGGCGGGCAACGTGGCGCAGGGCCTGCAGCTGGGATCCGACCTGACCGGCGTCGACATCACCAAGTTGCTCGGCCGACTCGCACGCAGCGACGGGGACAAGGCTGAGCCGGTCGACACCGAGCGGATCACCATCGACGACGACACCAAGCCGGGGCAGGCCTGAAGGGTGGGACCTGGCGTCGGGCAGGCCGCGCACCGACTGCCGAATCTGGCTCCCCTGCCCACGCTGGTGCCCGTAAGTAGCGTCGAATGCAACGACACGCCGACGTCGCGCGGCGTGTCCCTTGCCTTCGACGCTACCCATCTCGGGTTCTTGAGGTACCGCACAGAAACACACAGGGTCATTGTTCGTGAGAGTTGACTTCTGAGCGATAGCTGGCAGACTTGGCTCGTACACCTCGGCCAAGGAGTCCAGATGCTGGCAGCGATGCGGCAGGCTCGCATACTCGATGAAGTCCGCCGCGCCGGTGGTGTCCGGGTGTCCGACCTGACCGGCCTGCTCGGTGTCTCCGACATGACGATCCGCCGGGACCTCGAGGCGCTCGACCGGCGAGGCCTGTTGGCCAAGGTTCACGGTGGTGCGACAGCAATCGACACGGCGAGTGCGGTCGAACCCGGGTTCGAGGCCAAAAGCCTGCGGGAGACCGCCGAGAAGGAGGCGATCGCCGCCCGGGCGGCCACCCTCGTGCGCCCGGGAATGGCCATCGCCGTCACCGCCGGCACCACCACATGGACGCTGGCCAGGCACCTCGCGCTGATCGCCGACCTCACGGTGGTGACCAACTCGCTGAAGGTGGCCGAGGTGTTGCATTCGCAGAACCGGCCGGATCTGACGGTGGTGCTCACCGGCGGGCTGCGCACCCCGTCGGACGGGCTGGTCGGTCCCGTTGCGGTGCAAGCGGTCAGCTCCCTGCACGTGGACATGCTGATCATGGGTGTGCACGGGTTGGACGCCCGTGCGGGGCTGACCACACCGAACCTGCTGGAAGCGGAGACGAACCGCGCCATGGTCGAAGCCAGCAAACGTCTGGTCGTCGTAGCCGACCACACCAAGTGGGGTGTCGTCGGCCTGGCCCGGATCGCCCCGCTGTCGGCCATCAGCACTCTGCTGATCGACGACCGACTGGACGCCGAAGCGATCGACATCTTGGAAGAGCAAGTCGACGAACTGATCCTCATTCCGGCCGGCGGTTCGGAGGCGACCCCATGACCAGCACCCACCCGGCCCTCACCGGCCCGCACAAACTGTCCGCGCGGTTGGCGGACGGCCGAGAGATCATCTACTTCGACGAGACCGCCGACGCCGCGCGAGTGTTGACCGATCCGCGGGATCTGCCCATCGTGGAGCCGGCGTCCGAGATCCGCTACGACGCCCTTCGGGACGAGTGGGTCGGCATTGCCGGGCACCGCCTCACCCGCACGTATCACCCGCCGGCCGAGGCATGCCCGCTGTGCCCGTCGTCGCCGGCCAATCCCAGCGAGATTCCTTCGCCCGACTACGACGTCGTGGTCTTCGAGAACCGGTTCCCGTCGTTCGCCGGTGCCGAGGCGGTCGCCGCCTCGCCGGTTGCCTTCGAGATCGAACCCGGACACGGTCGGTGCGAGGTGGTCTGCTTCACCAGCGATCACACGGCATCGTTTTCCTCGTTGACGCCGCAGCGGGTGTCCACCGTGCTGGCGGCCTGGATCGACCGGACCGAGACATTGTCGGCCATCCCGGCGGTCCAGCAGGTGTTCTGCTTCGAGAACCGTGGTGTGGAAATCGGTGTCACCCTGGCCCATCCGCACGGCCAGATCTACGGATATCCGTTCATCACCCCGCGGACCGCGGCCACCTTGCGCGCGGTCGACGCTCACCTGGAAGCCACCGGGCGCAATCTGTTCGCCGACGTGCTGGCCGGCGAACTTGCTGCAGGGACCCGCATCGTGGCGCAGAACGAGCACTGGGTTGCCTTTGTGCCGTTCGCCGCGCACTACCCGCTCGAAGTGCACCTGTACCCACGCACCAGGGTGCCGGATCTGCCGGCGCTCGGCGAGGCCCAGCGGGCGGCGCTGCCGGAGATCTACCTCGAGGTGCTGCACCGGATGGAGGGCGTGTTCGACGACACCTTCCCGGCCATCTCGGCCTGGCACCAGTCGCCGGTGCATACCGGCCGGGACAGCTTCTGGCTGCACCTGGAGATCTTCTCGATCCGCCGGGCGGTGGGGAAACTCAAGTTCCTGGCCGGCTCCGAGTCCGCGATGGACGCCTTCGTCAACGACATAGCCCCCGAGGTCCAGGCGGCCCGGCTGCGCGATGTTGACCTGACCGCTCGATCGACCGGGAGCAGCGCGTGAAGTGTCTGGTGGCGGGCGGCGCCGGTTACATCGGTTCGGTGGTGACCCGGTTGCTGGCGACCGAGGGCCATGAGGTGGTGGTGTTGGACGACTGTTCGACCGGACATGCGGATTCCATCCCGGACGGAGTCGAGCTCGTTCGAGCCGACATCGTCGAGGCCGGAACCGTTCTCGACGGAGAAGAGTTCGATGCCGTGTTGCACTTCGCGGCCAGATCGCTGGTTGGGGAGTCCGTCCACGAACCGTCGAAGTACTGGCACAACAACGTCATCGGCACCCGGGCGCTGCTCGATGCGATCACCGACCACGGCGTGCCCCGGCTGGTGTTCTCCTCCACCGCGGCGGTCTACGGCGAACCGGAGGAGATCCCGATCTCCGAGGACGCGCCGGCCCGACCCACGAACACCTACGGTGCCACCAAGCTCGCCGTCGACATGATGATCACCAACGAGTGCGCGGCCACACCCCTGGCGGCGGTGTCCCTCCGGTACTTCAACGTGGCCGGCGCCGCGCTCGGAGCCGGCGAACGGCACGCGACAGAGACGCACTTGATCCCGATCGCGCTGGACGCGGTCCTCGGTCGACGGGACAAGCTGACCATCTACGGCGACGACTGGCCGACGCCGGACGGTACGCCGATCCGCGACTACGTGCACGTACTCGACCTGGCCAGGGCGCACGTGCTCGCGCTGCAGGCGGCCACCCCTGGCCGGCACCTGATCTGCAATCTCGGGAACGGGGATGGCTTCTCGGTGCACGACGTGATCGGCACGATCGAGGACGTCACCGGGCTCCCGCTGCCCGTGACGGTGGGTCCCCGACGGGCCGGCGACCCGGCCAGACTGGTGGCCTCCGCCGAGCGGGCGGCGGCCGAACTTGGCTGGCATCCCGAGTTCGACCTGCGGCGCATGGTCGTCGACGCCTGGCACTTCCGGCAGGCGAACGAGGCGCCGGCGTGAGCGAGCGGCAGCGAGCGAACCATGGGCGCGTGAGCGAGCGTCAGCGAGCGAACCATGGGCACCGCACGCCGCGGCCGACGCGAAGCGAGGCCGGCGCGTGAGCGAGCGCCAGCGAGCGAACCATGGGCACCGCACGCCGCGGCCGACGCGAAGCGAGGCCGGTGCGTGAACGGCAGCGCAGTCGCCGAGTTGTTCCGGTCTGTGTTCGGTCGCGAACCGGACGGAGTGTTCTCCTCGCCCGGCCGGGTCAATCTGATCGGCGAACACACCGACTACAACGACGGTCTCGTCCTGCCCTTCGCGATCGACGCCCGGGCGTCGATCGCGGCCGGCTCGAATCCGGACGGTGTGGTGCGGGTGGTCTCGGCCCAGCGGCCGGGAGACCCGGTGGTGTATCCGCTGACCGATCTGCTGCCCGGCGGCCCAGCCGCCACCGGCTGGGCCGCGTACCTGTTCGGCGTGGTGTGGGCCCTGCAGTCACGCGACATCGCAGTCGGCGGTGTCGATCTCGCATTGGACTCAGTGGTTCCGACCGGCGCCGGCCTGTCGTCGTCCGCGGCGGTGGAATGCGCGACCGCGCTCGCGATCTCGACGCTGGCGGGTGTCGAGTTGCCGGTGGAAACCCTGGCCCGGATCGCCCAACAGGCGGAGAACGACTTCGTGGGTGTGCCCTGCGGCCTGATGGATCAGATGGCCTCCACCGCCGCGCACGCGGGACACCTGCTGTTCTTCGACATCGGCCGGGACATCGTCGAACACATCCCGTTCGATCCGGGCTCCGAGGGTCTGACGGTCCTGGTGATCGACACCAGGGCGCACCATTCCCTGGCCGACGGCGAATACGCCAAACGCCGCGCATCCTGCGAGCAAGCCGCGGCCGAACTGGGTATGGCGTCCCTGCGCGAGCTCGACACCGACGATCTGGAGCCCGCGCTGGCCCGGTTGTCCAGCGACCTGCTGCGCCGGCGGGTGCGGCACATTGTCACCGAGAACGACCGGGTGCGAAGAGTTGTCGACCTGTTACACCAGGGCCGGATGGCCGAGATCGGCCCGCTGATGACCGACTCGCACGTCTCGCTGCGGGACGATTACGAAGTGTCGGCCGACGAACTGGATGTCGCGGTGGACGCGGCGCTGGAAGCCGGTGCTCTCGGCGCGCGGATGACGGGCGGCGGATTCGGCGGATCGACGATCGCGTTGGTGCCCGCCGATCGACAGGAACGGCTGGCCGAGGCAGTCGCCGCAGCGTTCGATCAGCGCGGGTTCACCGCGCCGGTCATCCGACCCGTGTCCCCCGCCGAAGGGGCTCGCCGGGACGGGTGACCCGCCCAGGCGAGAGCGACGCCAGGGCCGCCCTCACCTGGGCAGGTGTTGGTCGACCCAGACCGCCACCGACAGTGCTGTGTCGACCGCCGTGCTCCTGGCGCCGGCATAGCCGTCGGATGCCGCTCGCTTGATCGAGCTCGCGCCATTCGACGTTGATTGCTTGACCTGCGCGGCCGTGTCGACCGCGACGTGCCTGACCTCGGACACCTTGTTCTGCAGGGCATCCTTCGCCTGGCCCGCGGCGGAGGTAACCGTGTTCTTGGCACCGGCGGCGGCACCGGAAGCGATGGTCTTCATGGTGCCGACCTTGTCGGTGACCGCCGTCTTCACCGACGAGTAGGCATTCTTCGCCGAGTCCTTGGTGTCGCCCCACTTGTACTCGGGAGCCTTGAAGGCCTTGCGCTCGCTGCCATCCGGGTTGGTGCCGGGGCCGCGGTAGGCATAGAGCTTGCCGGAATTGACTCCGGTCCTGGTCACCGAGACGCCGAGGTTCACCCAGTCCTGACCGGTGACCTCCTTGCCGGTGGCGTACTTGTACGCCATGGTGCCGCCCTTGTTGACCATGTCGGCGCCGGAAGCAACCACGCTCTGGATCGCCTTGAACTTGTCGCCGGAGCCGGGGATCTTCAGCCCGACCGTCGACACCGCCGCGTCGGTCCAACTGCCCTCACCGGTCGCGGCTTGCGCCACCTTGAGCCCAGTGGTCCCCGCGCTCGAGGTGAGATCCACGACCTTCCACATGGTCTTCATCTCGCCCAGCTCGGACAGCACGCCGCCGGCCTTGCCCAGGGTGGTCAGTGACTTCACGCCTGGGATCAGCCCGAGCGTGTCCACACCGATCTGCAACCAGGACCCCTGCCCGGTCACGCACTTGACCGAGAGATCGATGGCCAGCGCGGCGGCGCCGGTGGCGAGCATGACCGGCGCCATGATCGGCGTCAGGACCGGAACCAACGCGAGCACGCCGGCCACGGCCGAGACGGTCTTGAGCACCGACGAGACCTGCAGCAGCGTGCCGGAATGATCGGTGACCCAGCTGCATGCGCTGTCCTTGAGGTGGCCCCAGAAACCGGGAGGTTTGACAAACCGCAGGTGTGTGGCCCGGTCGATCTCGGCCCCGCACCGGTGCACGGCGCGGTCGTGCTCGCCGCGCACGTCATCGGCCGCGTCGATGGTGCCCTGCAACGCGGCACTGGCCTGCTGTACCGAGGAACTCGCGGCCGGGACGCCGGATACGAACGTGCTCGGCGGCAAGGTCTGGCCGGGCTTCAGTGCTGTCGCGGCGTCGCGGACGTCCGCGGCATGCTGCCGGTCAGCGGTCGTGGCGGAAGCAAGGGAGCGGTGCGCGGCCTCGACCGCGTCCTGCTGGTTCGCTGCCTTGGTGGCCAGCGCGGACATGCGCTGCTGCAAGCCCTCCAGGGTGGAGGCGTAGGCGGTCAGCGCGGTCGACACGATGCTCCAGGCCAGCGCCGTGGTGTGCAGGTGCGGCACCATGTCGGCGTTGATCCGGCCACGGTAGGTGTCGGACTCGTCGCCCTGGAACGACTCGGTGTCCACCCCGCGGATGTCGTCGGCGGCGGTGCCGGCGTTGTTCGAGAAGGCCAGCCAGGTCGAGGCGGAGCCTCGGATCGCCGCTGGGTCTCCACGTAGGACAAACTGCTCCGACATGGTCGCTCCTCGATCCCCGTCCACCGATCCACCCGGAGCCGGACGGCAGGAGAGGTTGCCCCGGCGCACCGATCGTGTCAGTCCAGCGGGGGCGAAAGCACGTTGGGCACATGGGGAGAACTCCCCTGCCCGGGCAGCACCGTGATGGCCGGGCAGGAATCAGGTGCCCGATGGGCGCCGTCGGTGATGCAGGCCCGTCAGCCCCAGGGTTCGGTGGCGTCGCGCAACGTGGCGTACTGCTCGCGTACCACGGGCGTGGCTTCCGCCTCGAACCGCCGGCCGGCCACCGCAGGCCAGGCCGGGGGAGCGTCGGCACCGGACAGCGCCCAAGCAGCCTGCCGCGCAGCACCGAGGGCGACGTACTCACCCGGTTCCGGCACCTCGACGGGCATGCCGAAGACGGCAGGCGCGATCAGCTGCACCGCTGTGCTGCGGGACCCGCCGCCGATCATCAGGATTCGGCTGGGCGTGACGCCGAGCGCATCCACGGCATCGGCGAGCGAGCAGAGCAGACCCTCGACGGCAGCCCTGGCCAGGTCCTCCCGCCGAGCGCCGGACGTGAGTCCGCGCAGGACTCCGGTCGCGTTCGGCCGGTTGGGCGTGCGCTCGCCGTCCAGGTAGGGCAGCAGCGCCAGCCCGCCGGCGCCCGGTTCGGCGGCGGCGGCCAACTCGGCGAAACCGTCGTGATCGACGCCGAGCAACCCACCGATCATCGACAGGATCCGCGAGGCATTGATGGTGCAGGACAGCGGCAGGTAGCGGCCGGTGGCGTCGGCGAAGCCGGAAACCATCCCGGTGGGGTCGGCGGACGGGCTGTCGGTGACGCAGAACGCGGTCCCCGACGTCCCGATCGACACCACCACGTCGCCCGGTCCGAGATCCAGGGCCAAGGCAGCAGCCATGTTGTCGCCGGTGCCCGCGGACAGCGGGATGCCTGCCGCTGTCTCGCCCACCACCGCACCGGGCGCAGACAGCAGCGGCAAGGTGATCGGGTGGCCGGCCGCCCAGGCGGCCAGCTCGGGCAGCCAGTCCCGGTCGGACGGCGAGTAGTAACCGGTCCCCGAGGCGTCCCCGTGGTCGGTGATCAGGGCCGATTCCCACCCCGGTTGGGCCGGCGCGCCGCCGTCAGGTCCGGCACCGCGCAGCCGCCAGGTCAGCCAATCGTGCGGGAGTGCGACCGCGGCAGTCCGGGCCGCGTTGTCCGGTTCGTGCTCGGCCATCCAACGCAGTTTGGTGACCGTCATCGATGCGGTGGGGACGAACCCGATCGCCTTGGCACAGTCGTCCGGGCCGCCCAGGTGCTCGACCACGTCGGCGGCCTGCTGCGCGGACCGCAGGTCGTTCCAGAGGATCGCCGGACGGATCACCGCACCGGCGGCGTCCAACGCCACCATGCCGTGTTGCTGACCGCCGACCCCGATCGCGGCTGCCCGCTCGAGCAGCCCGGACCCGGCTTGTTGTAAGGCGTTCCACCAGTCGGCCGGATCGGTCTCCGTGCCGGCCGGGTGCGGGGCGCTGGCCTGGTCGACGACGACGCCGTCCTCGGCTCGCACCAGCAACACCTTGGTGGACTGGGTCGACGAGTCGATCCCGGCTACCAGCGTCACTCCTGCTCCTGACTGTGTGTGATGAAGGCGTGTCGAGTGCCCCGCTCCGGCCGAGGCACGATCAATACGAGTACAGCGAACCCTTCGCAGTGGCCTGCCCGCCGACGATGGCGACACCGGACGACGTGCCGATCAGGTCGGCACCGGCCGCCAACAGGGTGCGCACCTGTTCCAGGGTCTTGATACCGCCGGAGGCCTTGACGCCGACCGAGGCCGGCACGGACCGGCGCAGCCAGCGGACGGTGCCGGCGTCGGCGATGCCGACGGCGCCGCGCGAAGCGGTGGTGACGAACGCGGCGCCGACGTCGATGGCCGCTTCGACGACGCGGGTGCGCTGGGCCGGGGACAGCAGCGGCAGTTCCAGCATGAGCTTGACCCCGATCGGCGCGGCGGCCGCAACGATCGCGCGCACATCGGCGACGAATTCCGGAACCCGGTGGGAGAGAAGGTAACCGACGTTGATCGTGGAGTCGAGTTCGTCGACACCGGCGTCCACCAGCGCTTCCACTTCGGCCACCCGACCGGCGGTGGTCATCGTGCCGTAGGGAAAGTCCACGAACGAGCCGACCCTGATGCTGGTGCCCTTCAGTTCGTCACGCGCCGCCCATACCCAGGACGGCGGGACGATCGCCGCGTCGAAGCCGAACCGTGCGGTCTCCTCGACGTGCTGACGGACCATCCGCTCGGTGATCGCCTGGCCGATGAGCGCATGCTGAATCCGGCCGGCGAGTTGGTCCGGCGGCAGGGTGAGAGCAGGGTGCGCGACCACCGACGGCGCCACCGACTCCGCGCCCTGCTCGTCGTCCGCTACGCGTCCGCCGGGCAGTCGGCAGTTGTTGCGTGCCGGGGGTCGCCTCGATGCTCATCCACCGCCTCCGCTGGTCACTGCACGGATCGTGTCCGTCCAGCATTCCATGTCGGCGTCTCCCGCGCCGCCGACGGTGACTCCGTGCCCAGGTCGCATCGCGCCGGCGCCCGGGCCCACCGCTGTGCACAGAGCGCAGGACGGACCTCGTCCGCGGCCTTCTAGGCTTGCGGGCCATGCGGATCTTGTCCATCCAGTCATCGGTGGCATACGGGCACGTGGGCAACAGCGCCGCGACCTTCCCGCTGCAGCGGCTCGGGCACGAGGTATGGCCGGTCAACACGGTCCACTTCTCGAACCACACCGGCTACGGGGACTGGCGCGGGGTGGTGTTCGAGCCGGCCACCGTCGCCGATCTCATCGAGGGCATCGCCGACCGTGGAGTCCTGGGCACGGCCGACGCCGTGTTGACCGGCTATCAGGGTTCGCCGGGGGTCGCCGCCGTCGTGCTGGCCACCGTCGAGCGGATCCGGAGCCAGAATCCTGGGCTGGTCTACTGCTGCGATCCGGTGATGGGCGACGTCGGACGCGGCATGTTCGTGTTGCCCGGCATCCCCCAGTTGATGCGCGAGCAGGTGGTCCCGGCCGCGGACATCGTCACGCCCAACGCCTACGAACTCGGTTACCTGGCCGGTAGCGGGGGGGACCCGGCCACCGCGACCCGGGCGGACGTGTCGACCGTGGAGGGGGTGCTCGCCGCGGCCGAGAAGCTGCGCGCGCTCGGCCCGCGGACCGTGCTGGTCACCTCCGTCGAGCACACCGACCTGCCGGACGACGAAATCGCCATGGTGGCCCTGGACGACCAGGGAGCGTGGCTGGTGTCGACACCCCGACTTCCGGTATCGGTGAACGGCGCCGGGGACGTGACCGCTGCCTTGTTCCTCGCGCACCTGGGTGCGGGCGCCGATGTCGCGCTCGGCCGGGTCGCGGCGACGGTGTTCGCCGTGTTGGAGGCGACGGTGACGGCCGGCTCCCGGGAGATCAGGCTGATCGACGCGCAGGAATCGATCGCGTTCCCACCGGACCGGTTCCGGGTCCGCCGACTCTGATCGCCTGCTGCCGGCGAGGGCAACCGTAAAGGCCCAGCCTCCGGAGAAGATGGGCCTTTCGGTTCACTCGCGAGTCACGACTGCGGGTGCACGACCGCCACCGGGCACTCGGCGTGAGCAATCACGCCATGACTGGTCGAGCCGAGCACAAGCCCGGCGAACCCGCCGCGTCCCCGACTGCCGACCACGATCAGCCCGGGACGACGTTCGATGAGGTGCCCGGCGCGGACCAGCGCATCGGCCGGGTGCCCTCGCAACACGATGGCATCGACCTGGACGTCGGGGTACTTGTCGGACCAGGTGGTCAGCTGCTCGTGCAGTGCCTGGCGTTCCCCGGCGTCCATCGCGGTGCGGTCGACCTCGAGCGCGTAGGTGTAGGACCAGCCGTCGATCGGCGTGTCGTCCCAGACCCTGACGGCCAGCAACGGCACATCCCGTCGAGATGCCGTGTCGAACGCGAATTCGAGCGCCGTCTCGGAGCCCCCCGAGCCGTCGAGTCCGACGACAACCGGTAATGCGTCCCAATCCTCGACCGCGATGCCCGGCTGCACCACGACGAAGGGGCACCTCACGGTGCCGGCCAGGCGCGAGGTCACCGAACCGAGGACGGCTCCGGCGAGGGCGTGGTGGCCACTGACTCCCACGACGAGCATCTGTGCGTCGTGGGAGCGTTCGCGCAGAACGGCGGCGGGTGGTCCGGCCACGATCTCGGTACGCACCCGCAGCGATGGCGCTTCCCGGTGCACCAGCTGGGTGCCTTCGCCGGCGATGTGCTCGGCGTCCAGCCGAATGGCGTCGAAGGTCGACGGTGACGCGCCGGCGCCCATCGCTCCGAACATCACCGGAGTGGCGTAGGCGTGAACGAGTTCCAGGTCGACGCTACGCCGTTCGGCCTCATTCGCGGCCCAGTGGACGGCGGCAGTCGCGGCGGGTGAGCCGTCGTAGCCGACGACGATGTGTTGCGTCATGATCGTCCTCCTCGCAGACTCCCTACTTCGACGCTAGAGCCCGCCAGGATCGTCGTCGCCGGTCGAAGGTCCTTCGTGCCCGGGACCTTCGCCTTCGCACCAGCCGACACCAGCATCTCGGCCAGCGGCCGCCGCGGGGTGGCCGGAATCGGATCGGCGGTCGTCGGCCAACCCAGCCGGACCAGCACCAGCGGTTCCATCGCGACGTCCGAGAGTTCGCGCACCCGTCGGCGGGCGCTCGCGCTCTCCAGCGGCTGGCTCAGTACGCAGCTGGCCAGGCCGGCTGCGGTGGCGGCCAACAGGACCGCGCTGCAGGCCTCACCGGTGACGAGCGCGCCCAGCGGGTTGGCCTCGGCGGCGCCGAGGAGCAACAGTTCAGCGCGCTCGGGTCCGTCCGTGGGGGCTGGATCAGCCAGCGTGCCTGCCGGGAATGTCCGGTTGACGTGGCCGGTTGTGCAGATCCGGTTGGCAGCCGGTATACCGGACGCGTCCGGTTGGAACCGGTCCGTGACATCCGCCAGCTCGTCGAGGTATTTCGGGTCCCAGTTCTGCAACCGGGACGCCAGGAGCGCCTCGGTCACACCGGCCCGGAAACCGGGTTTCGTGAGCCTGGTGGCCCTGGCCCCCTGGTGCTCGGCCGCGCGGATCAGCTCGACCAGGGTGTCGTCCGGGACGCGCTGCGCTGCATACCATCTCCGATCTGATCGTCGGGTGAGGACGGCCTCGGCCAACTCGACCTGAGCCTGCTCGACGTCGGCGGCGCGGAAGGTCAACCTGGCCAGGTAGTCCCGGTCCGTCCGGTCCGGCAGGTACTGGACCTCTACCGACCAGCCCTCGACCGCAAAGGCGACCCTGGCATGATGCAGCGCGGCCCCGCAGCTGACCAGCAGATCGGTACCTCTCGGGTCGGTGCTGGGCAGCCACCGAGTGCGGTCGGCGTACAGCTGGATGGCGCCGACGCCCTGGTCGTCGGTGGCGTGCGCGCTGTCCCAACGCCACTGCCAGGGCTGGCTGTTGTGCACCGAGGGCGCCGCCAGCGCCAACGTCAAGGCCGCACGCACCGAACCCGCATCGGGCCTTCGCTTCTCGCGTCCGATGGTCCTCATCGACCCCGACCCCTTCCGATCGACAACTACTGCCTGTTGCCATCGTCGGCCGGCCAGGGCGCCTGCGTCAGGGTCGTTGGTCCTGTCTTGCTGGTGTCGCGGCGCCTCAGCCGATGCGCCCCAGAGCGTCGACGACCAGGTTCCAGAACATTTCGTGGTCCAGGTCGGTGGCGACCTCGGTGTCCAGCGGCACTCCGCCCCGCCCGAGGAAGTCGGTGACGGTCATCCCGGTGGTGTGCGTGCCGGCGAGCTCGACCTCGACATGGGCCGGGCGCGTCCTGACGATGCTCGGGTCGATGATCCGCGCGACGGCGCACGGGTCGTGCACCGGTGGCGCGGAGAAGCCCTGCGCAGCGCGGTAGTTCCGACCGTACTCGAGCAGGACGTCGCGGACGAATCGCCCCGGTTCGGTGTCCAGCGCCGTGATCCGATCGATCACGTCCGGGGTTGCCAGTGCCTGATGGGTGAGGTCGATACCGACCTGGGTGACCGGCCAACCCGCGGAGAAGACGATGTGCGCAGCCTCCGGATCGCAGTAGATGTTGAACTCGGCGGCAGCGGTGACATTGCCCTTGCTGTAACCGCCGCCCATCAGCACCACTCCGGCCACCCGGTCGACCAAGGGTGGGTGGCGGCGCAGCGCGTAGGCGATGTTGGTCAGCGGGCCGAGCGGTACCAGGGTCACGGCGCCCGGGTCGTGTGCGAGCACGGTCTCGATGATCAGGTCGACGGCCGGACGCGGGTCAAGCGCCACCTGCGGGTCGGGCAGAATCGGCCCGTCCAGCCCGGTCTCGCCGTGGATCGTCGGGGCGGTCCGTGGTTCCCTGACCATCGGCCGGTCGGATCCGGCCGCGATGGGAACGTCGCGCATCCCGGCGACGGTGGCGACCACCCTGGCGTTGTGGGTGACCTTGGCCAGCGTCTGGTTCCCCGCGACCGTGGTCACCGCCAGCAGGTCGATCTCCGGGCTGCCGTGCGCCAACATCAACGCGATCGCGTCGTCGTGGCCGGGATCGCAGTCGATGACGACCTTGTGCGGGCTCACCGCTGCGCCTGGTCCGCCCGGGCGGCCAGCGCCTGCCGGAGGAAGTCGACCTGCAACAGCAACAGGTTCTCCGCCACCTCCTCCTGAGAGGCCATGTGCGTCACACCGGTCAGCGGCAGCACCGAGTGCGGCCGCCCGGCCTGCAGCAGCGCGGACGACAGGCGTAGGGCGTGCGCCACGACGACGTTGTCATCGACCATGCCGTGCACGATGAGCAGCGGGCGCTGCAGCCCGGCGGCGGAAGCCAGCAGCGAATTGCGTTCGTACACCTCGGGCTGTGCCTCCGGATGTCCCAGATAGCGTTCGGTGTAGAAGGTGTCGTAGAGGCGCCAGTCGGTCACCGGAGCACCGGCCACCGCGGCGTGAAAGACGTCGGGCCGCCGCAGCACCGCCAAGGCCGACAGGTAGCCGCCGTAGGACCAGCCGAGAATGCCGACCCGATCGCGGTCCAGATCGTCCGGGTACGCGGCCGCAGCGCCGGCCAGGGCGTCGACCTGGTCGGCCAGGGTGACGGCGGCGAACTCGTCGCGCACCGCCTTCTCCCACCCCGGTCCCCGGCCCGGGGTGCCGCGTCCGTCGGCAACGACGACGGCAAACCCCTGATCCGCCAACCACTGTGTCTGCAGGAACATCCGCGCGTTGCTGCGCACCAACTGCCCGTGCGGGCCCCCGTACGGGGCCATCAGCACAGGTAGCCGGTGCGATCCCGGCACATGTCCACGTGGGAAGAGCACCGCGGTGGCCAGCTCGAGATCGCCGGCGCGAATCATCGCGATGTCAGGGAGAAACCCCGGGTCGGCGGCGACTGCTGCGCAACGTCCCCCGCTCCCGCCCGTCCCTGAGCACGACGTTGCGGGTCCGCACACTCGTCAGATCGCTGCTGCTGACCACCGTGGTCGAACCCCCGGTGCGGGCGCTGTGAGTTCCGGTGGCCGAGCCGAGATCCGTGACGGTTCCGTCGAACCCGACGTGGCAGACGCGGGTGTCGACCGGATCGTCGCCGGTCACGGTGACCACGGCACCGGCGTCGTCCACCCCAAGGACGTCCCGGATCTGCAGTCCCGGTGGACTCACCGGAACTCCGTCGATCGCCAGCCGCCTGGCGTCGGCATCGTCCGACGTGGTGACCAGCCTGCCGTCCGGCGACCAGGCTGGAACTCCCTGCACCAGCTCGACCCACACCGGATCGTCGACCTTGGCCAGTGGTCCGGTGGATCCGTCGTCAAGGTCGGCGGTCAAGACCACCGCGTGGCGCTGATCCCTGGTCATCACCTGCAGCAGGGGGGCGCCGCCTGCCGACCAGTGGACGCTGGTCAGGTACGGAAACTCGCTGCTGTCCCAGCTGACCCGGCGGCGATCGCCATCCAGGCTCAGGTACCAGAGCTGCACATCGGCGTCGGCGCTGCCGGCCACCGGGTACCGGTGCGGTACCGGTGCCTGATCGGGGTGGGCGGGATCGGCGATGTACCAGACCGGCACCGGGGACTCGTCGTACCGCTCGGCCAGCAGGCCGGAACCGTCCGGCGCCCACCAGAAGCCGCGGGAGCGGTCCATCTCCTCCGCCGCGACGAATTCTGCCTGACCCCAGACCACGTTGTCTCCGTCCGGCTCGGCCAGCGGGCGATCGTCCGCGCCGTCCACCGAGATCACCCGCAACTGGCCGTTCGCCGCGTAGGCGATGTTCCGGCCGGTTGGATCGATGCGCGGATCGATCACCGGACCGGAGGTGGGCAGCGCGCGGGCCCCAGAACCATCAACGGGACAGGTCCAGACGTCACCGGACAACGCGAACACTGCCGTCCGGCCGGCGTCGTCGACGCTGTAGCCGACGATGCCGGCCCCGGACTCCCGCGCTCGCTCCCGGCGGGCGCGCTCCTCGGGTGAAAGGTCTTCGCCGGTGGTTCCGAGCAGGTCGGTGGGGTCGGCGAGCACCCGCTCCTCGGCCTTGTCCACGTCGAACGCCCAGAGCAGCCCGGTGCGGGATTCCCCGTGGGCGGTGCGGATGAACAGCACGGTGCTTCCGTCGGCGGTCACGGAAATGCTGCGCGGCTCACCGAGGGTGAAGCGCTGGGTTCGGGCCTGCAACCGGGGGAAGGAGAGGGGCTGTTCGGGTTGGCTCACCCGGCCGATCCTGCCACGGCTGCCGACCGGGTTTCGACTCTCCGGTACCGGGCCGACGAGCCTATTCGGCCAGCTTTTGCCGAACCTGCCGCTTGATCCGGAACAGCATGGCGGCCATGCCGTTGAGCCGCAGCGGACTGACCGCCGCGGCCAGGCCCAGTCGGTGCGACAGGTCGTCGGGCACGGCCAGCACGGTCGAAGCCGGCAGGCCGTTCAGCCCTTGGTGCAGGATCCCCGCGAATCCGCGGGTGGTGGGTGCTTCAGGCGGCGCCGAGAAGTACAGATGTACCTCCGGATCCGGCTGGTCGGATTCGATTTCGGTGACGAGGAACAGCGGCGACTGACACTCCGGTACCGGTTCGAGCAATTCCGGGTGCTCCGCCAGTCGCGGCGGCAGGTCGGGCAATTCCCGGGAGAACTCGAGCAACAGCTGGAGCCGATCGCGGATCGGCAAAGTGGTGAAGTCGTCGACGATCTCGGCCAACGCCGGAGGCAGATCGTCGGTCGTCGGCTCAACCACTGTCGACCGCTCCCGGTTCGGCGCCCTTGACGATCGGCACCCGGACCGCGTTGCCCCACTCGGTCCACGATCCGTCGTAGTTGCGCACCTTCCCGAAGCCGAGCAGGTGGTGCAGGACGAACCAGGTGTGACTGGATCGCTCACCGATCCGGCAGTACGCGATGACGTCGTCGGCGGGCGAGAGCTCCTGCTCCTGCAGGTAGATCGCCTCGAGGTCGGGGCGACGCTTGAAGGTACCGTCCTCGGCGGCGGCCCTGGCCCATGGCACCGACTTCGCCCCGGGGATGTGCCCACCGCGCAGCGCGCCCTCGTCCGGGTATTCCGGCATGTGGGTCCGCTCGCCGGTATATTCGGCGGGCGACCGGACGTCGATCAGGGGTTTCCCGAGGTGGGCAACCACGTCGTCCTTGAAGGCCCGGACCTGCTCGTCGGACCGCTCCACCACCGGATAATTGGTGACGTCGGGCTCCGGAGTGGCGGTGGTGCTCTCGCGACCTTCGGCCAGCCACTTCGCCCGGCCGCCGTCCAGCAGTCGAACGTCGGGATGGCCGAACAGGGTGAATACCCAGAGTGCGTACGCGGCCCACCAGTTGTTGCGGTCGCCGTAGATGACCACGGTCGAGTCCCGGTCGATCCCGGCGCGGGCCATCAGCGCGGCGAACCCGGCGCCATCCACGTAGTCACGAGTGATCGGGTCGTTGAGGTCGAGGTGCCAGTCGATCTTGACCGCACCTGGGATGTGCCCGGTGTCGTAGAGCAGCACATCCTCGTCGCTCTCCACGACGACCAGGCCGGGCTCGCCCAGGTGCCCGGCCAGCCACTCGGTGCTCACCAGACGGTCCGGGTGGGCGTAGTCGGCAAACTCGGGGTTGGTCTCGGCGGGCAGTGCCATCGGAGTCTCCGTGTCGCTCGGCGGTGGTGCTCGGGGCAGTCGATGCCAGGACGCTCAATCGTCCCACTGCGGCAACAGACGGGGTCGCCGCGGTGTTCCCTGGTCAAGCTCCTGGACCAACGGAACTGGTGCCCGAGCGCTGCCTGCGTCGCAGGCGACCGCTGTACGGACCGCGTTTCCGGCTGTCTTCAAGGAGCGGCAAGCGGTCGACGACCCAGCCTGTTTGCCCACATGACAGCTTCATCTCGAACACGTGTCGTACGTCGTTCCGCGCTTGACGCAGGCCACAGGCGGGGCGCTTCAAGCCAGGGGCCGGGCTGCTCGGCCGCCTCGGCTGCCCACCGATCTCGCCGGTAGCCTCGGCTCATGGACATCCGCTCGCAGCGTGGCGGACCGCTGGCCGCAGTCGCTGGAGCGCTCGATAGGTTCAACCATCGCCATCCGTGGAGCCACAACGACCACTTCCATCGTTGGATCGAGTCCAGACTGCCGGTCCGTCGCCGATTCGCTCTCGATGTCGGATGCGGCCGAGGCGAATTGGTGGCACGAATGGCTCAGCGGTTCGACCACGTGGTCGGCATCGACGCCGATCGGACGATGTGTGCGGTCGCCGCCCAAAGGTGCCGTGAGGACGGCGCGACCGGCGTCGAGATCCGCTCGGTGACCCTCGAAGAGCTGGCCCGAGAACCCCAGCAGGCACGCCGTTTCGACCTGATCTCCATGGTCGCCGTGCTCCACCATCTCCCGCTGGCCCCGGCACTGGACCAGGTCCGTCAGCTTCTCGCCCCCGGCGGCCGACTGCTGGTGGTCGGACTTGCGCGCGCCGACTCAACCGGAGATCTCGCCGTTGACCTGGCATCGACCGTCGTGAACCCGGTGGTCGGATTCGTTCAGCACCCGCAGGCGGTTCGCGGCCCGCGCGAGGCACCGCCGTTTCCGGTCAAGGATCCCGCGGAGACCTACGACGAGATCCGGTTGATCGCCCGATCGGCCCTGCCCGGTGCCAGGATTCGCCGTCGCCTCTTCTTTCGCTACACCCTCGAGTGGACGGCGTCGGCCGAACCTGGACGCCGGGTGCCCCTGGCTCAGCCGGTCTGAGCCGACCGATCGGTCAAGCCTCGTTGCAACCCGGTTCTGCGCGGGTCGGCGCCGGTTCGCATCAGCGCCGCAACTCGACGTCCGACCAGACGTGGACCACCGGGTCGATCGAGCGGATCACCTCGGGAACCCGGAAGCCTGGTTCCCTTGCCAGTGCAGCGACGGTGGCGGGATCGTCGGCGCCGGCCAGGATCTGCCGAGCAATCTCGTCGATCCGCGCTGCGTCGCCGGCGTCCGGTACCCGCCCGTCGGCGAGGCCCCACACGTCCCACAGCACCATCTCCTGTTTGTTCAGCGCGGCGACATCGAGCACCAAGTTGTGCAACAGATACGGCCAGCTGCGCAGGTCGGGAACCATCAGATCCGGTGCCACCACGAAGGTCTCCGGATTCCGGGTACCTGCGCGGGCGTCCAGCCAGGCCTGAGGTCCGACCAGGAACCGGTCCCGGGGTAGGTCGCACGGATTCAGCACTGCGCCGTCGTTCGGATCGACATAGCCGGGGCCGATCTCGGGCTCCATCAACACCCACCGGCCGTCCACCCAGACTTCGGGCACCACATGATCCAAGAACCAGCCCGGAACGAAGTACGAGGCGAACCCGACCCGGGACCGTGACGGCAGACCCTTGTGCCTGGCCAGAGCCACGAACAACAACGTGAAGTCGCGGCAGCACCCGAGCAGACGTTCGGTCGGCTCACGCGGGCCGGCGGGACCGTTCGGGTTCATCGCCCGCAGCCGCGCGAACATGTCCTGCGCATACCGCAGGTTGATCTCCGCCATCCGATCCGGGGTGAAACCGTGCTCGCCGACATCGCCGTGAGCGCGGTAGTGGAACACCAAACGGCCGGCGGCTTCGCGGATCGCGGCCGGGTCGGCCGGTATCTCGTCGATCCAGTCGGCCAGTGCTCCGGGATCCGACATCGCACCGTGCTGGGCCCAGAAGGTCTCGGTCACGCGCGTCTCCTTGTCACCGTCATCCCGCATGTGACTTCCACGGGTCGAAGGACTCATCGGTCCGTCGGCCGTGCTTCGTGCCTTCATCCCAGCCACAGCCGCACCGCCAGGCCGAGGCCGGCGACACCGATGACCCAGCGCATCGCCGTCGGTGGCACGCGGCGGACGATGGCCGGCCCAGCCGGCCACCGATCACGCACCCGATCAGCAACGGCGGAACAGCCACCCAGGCCACCTCTCCGGTGAGGGCGAAGGCAACCGCGGCGGTGGCGTTCGCCGCACCCAACAGCAGATTCTTTACAGCGTTGGCCACAGGCAGGCTCCGGTCCGTGCCGGCCAGCAACAGGCCGAGCAGCATCACTCCCGCCGCCGCGCCGAAATAGCCGCCGTACACGCAGCACCCGAGGATCCCGGCAACCACACCGGCGCCGCCGTCCGTCCTGACCGGCCCCTCCCGCCGACGGGACACCGAGATCCGCCGGATCAGCGGACTGAGCAGCAGCAGCACGCTGGCCGTGGCCACCAAATAAGGCACGATCTGCGCGAAGCTGCCCGGCGGCGAGAGCAACAACAGGGCCGCACCGGTCGCCCCACCGACGACGGCGACCGGGACTCGCCGGACGATCAGCGGCCCGAGCCCGGACAACTCACGCCGGCTGCCGGCTACCGATCCGATGGAGCTGCCGATCAACCCGACGGTGTTCGTGACGTTGGCGGTCACCGGCGGGAGCCCGATCAGCAGCAGCGCCGGGTAGGACACCAGCGACGCCAAGCCGGCCGTCGAGCCGATGACTCCAGCGCCGAAGCCGGCCACCAGCAACAACAACCATTCGCCGACCGTCATCGGCGGAACTCGACCGGCGAATCAGCCATCCGGGGCATCGAACGCGTGCACGACGGCGGCCATGTCCCGGTCTCCCAGGCCCCGGTCCACGGTGGTCCGGTAGAGCCCGAGCGCGGCGTCGATCAAGCCGGTCGGCACGCCGGTACCGACGGCCTGATCCCGGATGAGTCCCAGGTCCTTGACCACGCCGTCGACGGTGAACGACACCGGGAAGTCGTCGGCCACGATCAACGCGCCCTTGACGTGCGCATAGGCGGTGTCGACGGCGCCACCGGAGATCGCCTCGAGGAACAGCCGCGGATCCAGCCCCGCCGCCTCGGTCATTCGCATGGACTGCGCATTCGCCGCGTTGATGGCGGACACCCACGCGTTGCAGGCCAACTTGAGCGCCGACGCGTCGCCGAGCCTCGCGCCGGCCCACACCGTGCGCGCGCCGATCGCATCGAAAACCGGCGCGGCGGCCGCCAGCAGCGACTCGTCGCCGGACGCCAGCACTGTCAGCGTGCCCTGCTCGGCAGGCCCTTTCGTACCCAGCACCGGCGCGTCCACCATGGACAGCCCTCGGCTCGCGGCGACCTCGGCCACCCGGGCGGTGCCGTCACGGCCGATGGTCGACGATTGGACCAGGACCGTGTTCACCGACAGGTCCGCCTCGATCTCGCCGAGGACTGCGAGCACCGCATCGGTGTCGAACAGCATGGTGATCACCACGTCGACACCGGCCACCGTCTCGGCAACCGTCGCACCGACCGTCGCGCCGTCAGCGGCCAGCGGTTCCGCCTTGGCCGCAGTGCGGTTCCATACCCGTACCTGATGACCCGCCCGCACCAGCGAACGTGCCATCCCGGTCCCCATGATGCCGGTGCCGAGCACCGCGACGGAGGTCACGAATCCAGTCTGCCGGGAGCGCCGGGCGATGGCGCGGCCGAATCCGCCGGTGTGCCGGAATCCACAGGCACACCGCTGGCCGCGCCCGCCGGCCACCGGCGTACACCCTGCGATCATCGTCGGGCGGGCCCGAGGCTCAGGCGGTCTTCGTCCTGCGGTGGTAGTAGGCGCGCACCCGCTCCCTGTTCCCGCACTGGTTGGGCTCGCACCAGCGCCGTGACCGATTGCGGCTGTCGTCGACGAACACCCACCCGCACCGTTCCCCCGGGCACTGTTTGACGCGACTGAGGTCCTCGACGGTGAGTAACCGTCCCGCCGATGCGGCGGCCTGCCAGCGTGGGAGGTCCAGGGCAGTCGGATCATCCCAGATCCCTTTGAGCTCACGGTCCAGCCGCACGTGCGGGAGCGCCTCGGCCATGGCGTCGTTGAGTGACTGCCGGTCCACCTCATCGGCGGGCTCACCCGCGGCGACGGCCGAGAACAGGCGGAACAGCGTCTCGCGCAGGGCGACCGCGCGGGCAAGGGCTCGCTCCGCCGCCACCGGATCGGCCGCCGCGGCCCGCTCGAGCCCAGGAGTGTCGGCGAGCCAACCGGCCTCCCCGATCAGTTCGGCGAGCCGGCCGTAGTCGGTCAACACCTCGATCGGTGCCTCGCTGCGACGCCAGACGATCGAGTTGACCAATGCCAGGCAGGCCCGCCCGCCCCACTCGTGCGGGGTCAGATCCGGTCCGACGGTCAACATGGCATCCTCCCTGGCTAATGAGTGTACAGGGCTTGACCCGTTAGGTGATCTGCCTTACCGTCTCACATGCCCATTAACCGTTTTACCCATTAGGAGGTTCCGATGCGCCATTCCTGGCTTCTGGCGGCGACCGTCGTGGTGGCTGCGACCTTGGTGGCTCAACCGTCCGTCGTGCTCGCCGCGACGCCGTCGACCGCACGCGAGCGCACGTCGGACCGCACCGCACCGACCCCACCGCGGCGACCGAGTGGCGACTTCGGTGAGCTGGCCCACCAGTTCGACTACGCCCGCCGGACCATCCAGGTCATCGAGAACGGTGTGGAGCGAAGAGGTTCGGTCTTGGTGCACGACATCAGCTACCGTGCACCCGGGCAGGATCCGGTGCTGGCCTACCTCGTCGAACCGTCGGGCGGCGGACGACACCCGGCCACCATGTGGCTGCACTGGCTCGGCGAGGAACACGCCGATCGCACCGACTTCCTGGACGAGGCGGTGCAGCTCGCCGACCGCTCTGGGCTGGTATCACTGTTGCCGCAGCAGGTCTTCCCGTTCGACTACGGGCCGGTCGGTGACACCCGCGATCGCGACGCGATCATCAAGCAGGTCATCCAACTCCGCCGCGGGCTGGATCTTCTCGACCAGCGCCGGAACGTCGACCCGCAGCGGGTCGCGTTGGTCGGTCACGATTATGGCGGTATGTCCGGCTCGATCGTGGCCGCCGTGGACCGGGCACGGTTGCGCTCGACCGTTCTCGTCGCCATCGATTCCACGTGGGGCAACTGGTTCGTGTCCTTCTTCCTCGACCTTCCGCAGGAGCAAGTCGTGCCGTACATGGCGCTGTTCGATACCCTCGAACCCACCGCATATCTGGACCACCTGCCGCGCGGCGGCCTGCTGTTCCAGTTCTCCACCAACGACTTCTTCATCCCGAACAGCGTCGCCGACCAGATCACCGGCAGCACGGCAACGCCACACGTGGTTCGCAAGTACGACACCGACCACGCCATGGAACTCCCTGCCGTGGAACACGACCGGGATGCCTTTCTGATCACGTCCCTCGGCGCCACCCACCGCTGACCGAGGCGATCCAGGGCCCATCCCGACAGTCCAGACTCCGGCGGCGCCCCCGTCAGATGGGGGGCGGGGCGCGCCGCCGGTCCCCTCGGCCGGCCGACCTGGTCGACCCTGCTCCCCGGGCGCTCGGGCAGACAGCCGACGGCTCAGTGGGATTCGCGGGAGACCCGGTCGCCGCTCGCACCGACGAGGAAGTCAAGGTCCGCCCCGGTATCGGCCTGCCCGACGGTGCGCACGTACAGCTGCTCCCAACCCCGGCTGGGCTTCGCGAACGCGGCGACGGCCGTCGGCGCCGCAGCCCTGGCCGCCCACTCGTCGGCCGGCAGTTCGACGTCAAGTCGGCGATTCGGCACGTCGAGCACCACCATGTCGCCGGTGCGCAACCGGGCCAGCGGGCCACCCGCCGCCGCTTCGGGTGCAACGTGCAGCACCACGGTCCCGTAGGCCGTCCCGCTCATCCGCCCGTCGCAGATCCGGACCATGTCCCGGATGCCGGCGGCCAGCAGCTTCGGCGGCAGCGGCAGGTTCGCCACCTCCGGCATACCCGGATACCCCCGCGGCCCACATCCGCGCAGCACCAGCACGGAGTCGGCGTCGACATCCAGATCCGGGTCGTCGATCCGGGCGTGCAGGTCCTCGATGGAGTCGAACACCACCGCACGTCCGCGGTGCACCAGCAGCTCTGCGGTCGCCGCCGCGGGCTTGATCACCGCTCCGTTCGGAGCGAGATCACCACGTAGAACAGCGATGCCGGCATCGATCTGCAGCGGTGTCGCGCGCTCCCTGATCACCTCGGAATCCCAGATGCGGGCGTCGGCGAGCTCGTCGACCAGGTGCGTCCCGGTGATGGTGATGGCGGCCGGGTCCAACAGGTCGGCCACTTCGCGCAGCACGGCGAGCACACCACCGGCCCGGAAGAGGTCCTCCATCAGGAACCGGCCGGCCGGCTGTAGGTCGACGAGCAGCGGCACACCCGATCCGATCCGGTCGAAGTCGTCGAGGGTCAGTGGGATGCCGAGCCGGCCGGCGATCGCCAGCAAGTGCACGACCGCGTTCGTCGATCCGCCGACGGCGGCCAGGGCGACGATCGCATTGGCAAACGATCCGGCGGTCATCACCGCCGACGGCCGCCGGTCAGCCGCGACCAGATCGACCGCGAGCCGTCCGGCGGCGTGCGCGCCCTCGAGCAGACGGCTGTCGGCGGCCGGGTGTTCCCGCAGTTCCCGGGATGGTCATGCCCAGCGCTTCGGCCATCACCGCCATGGTGGACGCGGTGCCCATGGTGTTGCAGTGGCCGCGGCTGCGGATCATCGACGACTCCGACTTCAAGAAGTCCGCCTCGGTCAGGGTGCCGGCCCTCACCTCCTCGGAGAGTCGCCAGACGTCGGTGCCGCAACCGAGCGGCACCCCACGGAACGTGCCGGTGAGCATCGGTCCACCGGGCACGACCACCGCCGGCAGGTCGACCGAGGCCGCCGCCATCAACAGCGCCGGGATGGTCTTGTCACAGCCGCCGAGCAACACCACGCCGTCGATGGGATTGGCCCGCAACATCTCCTCGATCGCCATGGCAGCGAGGTTGCGCCAGAGCATGGCGGTCGGTCGGACCAACGTCTCCCCCAACGAGACCACCGGAAGGTTCAGCGGGATGCCGCCCGCCTCGTACACACCCTGCTTCACCGATTCCGCCACCTCGTTCAGGTGCGCGTTGCAGGGGGTCAGGTCGGAGGCGGTGTTGGCGATGGCGATGTGTGGCCGGCCGTCGAAGGCGTGCGCCGGCAATCCGCGGCGCATCCAGGCCCGGTGGATGTAGGCGTTGCGGTCCGTGCCCGCGTACCACTGCGCACTGCGGTTCTCGGGCATGCAATTCCTCCTCGGCGTCGGCCGCGCGGCGATCCGTCACGGCGCCGGTGCTCCCTCGGCGGCCGTCCCGTCACCCTTGCAGATTCGCCCACCACCGCGTGCGGCAACCTGGGCCCGCCTGACGGGTCCGCCACGGATGTGTACCCGCATTCGGGCACACGCGCCCCGTCTGATGACGCCCTGGACCGCCGACTGTGCAACCCAGAGTGATCCCCCGCGCGCAGCGGGTGGTCCTCGCGACTCCAGGCTTGCCCAACCTTCTAAACCGGTTTAGGAATGAAACGCCGATCGTGACTCCCACCGGAGGAGCGCCGGCCCTGGAGGACGAGGGACCCCTGATGGCGAAGAAGCCGACGATCTCCGACGTCGCAGCGCGGGCCGGGGTGTCCAAAGGCGCAGCCAGCTTCGCGCTGAACGGCAAGGCGGGGGTCAGTGCGACGACGCGCGATCGGGTCCTGCGCGTCGCCGAGGAAATGGGATTCATTCCGAATCCCATCGCCAAGGCGCTCGCCGCCAAGCGTTCGGACACGATCGGACTGATCCTGGCCCGAGATCCCGGATTGCTGGGCTCCGACCCGTTCTTCCCGCCCTTCATCGCGGGCGTGGAGACCGTCATCGCACCCGAGAACAGGGCGTTGACCCTGCGTTTCGTCGAACCCACCGACGAGACGGCGGCCTATACCGACGCCGCGAGGGCCCACCGGATGGACGGAGTGATCCTGGCCGACCTCAGGGTCGACGATCACCGGCCTTCGCTGCTGGCCGAATTGGGTCTGCCCTACGTCAGCCTGAACCGTCCGAATGTTCCGTCGATCGGTCCGGCGGTCTGTCTGGACGACCGGCCGGGGATACGGGCAGCCGCCGAGCATCTGATCGGGCTCGGACACCGCGACATCGCACACGTCGCCGGCCCGGTCGAGTACCTGCACGCCAACAATCGGCGAGCGGAGTGGGCAGCCACTTTGCGTGAGGCCGGCCTCGTCCCGGGCCTGGTGGTCGACGCCGACTTCACCGCCAAGGGCGGAGCTACGGCGACGGAGGCCCTGCTCACCCGCCGTCCGCGGCCCACGGCCATCCTGTACGCCAACGACCTGATGGCCATTGCCGGCATCGCCACCGCCCAGCGGCACGGTCTACGTGTGCCGGACGATCTGAGCATCGTCGGCTACGACAACATCGAGCTGGGCGCCCACCTGAACCCACCCCTGTCGTCGGTGCGCACGGATGCCTACACCTGGGGCCGCGCCGCGGCCGGGGTGCTGATGGCCCTGCTCGCCGGTGGCCAACCGACCGACTCACACCTACCCGCAGCGTCTTTCGTCGCTCGTGCATCGACGGCCCCGCCCCGGGGTACGTCCTGATCACCCACCCTCCAAGGAGACCGCAATGAAGCGATACCATCGCCCTGTCCGCCGCAGCCCTGTTGGTCGGTTGCCTCGCCCTGACCGGCTGCGGATCCGACAGCGGCGGCACCGGCACCGGCGCCAGCACGACCACCGGCCCGATCAAGATCTGGTACTCGAACAACGAGCAGGAGGTCAAGTGGGCCAAGCAGGCTGTCGACGCCTGGAACAAGGCCCACGCTGACCAGACGGTCACCGGCGAGCAGATTCCGGCCGGCAAGTCGTCGGAGGATGTGATCACGGCGGCGATCACCGCCGGTACCACCCCATGCCTGATCTTCAACACCTCGCCCGCCGCCGTCTCGGGATTCCAGAAGCAGGGGGGTCTGGTCGACCTGTCCAGCTTCTCCGACGGTGCCAGCTACATCGAGAGCCGCACCGGCGCCGACGTGGCGAAGCAGTATCAGAGTTCCGACGGTCACTATTACCAACTGCCCTGGAAGTCGAACCCGGTGATGATCTTCTACAACAAGAAGATCTTCAAGGCGGCCGGCATCGACACCGAGAAACCTCCGCTGGCCACCTACGACGAGTTCCTCGCCACCGCCAAGAAGATCGTGGCCTCGAAGGCCGCTCCGTTCGCCATCTACCCCTCGCCGTCGAGTGACTTCTACCAGCCCTGGTTCGACTTCTACCCGGCCTTCGCCGCGGCGACCGGCGGCAAGCAACTGGTGGAGGACGGCAAGAGCCAGTTCACCTCGCCCGAGGGGATGGCCGTGATCAACTTCTGGAAGCAGATCTACGCCGACAAGCTGGCCGGCACCGAGACCTACACCGGAGACTCGTTCGCCGACGGCAAGGCTGCCATGTCATCGGTGGGCCCATGGGCCATCTCGGTCTACAAGGACAAGGTCGACTGGGGTGTCGTCCCGGTCCCCACTGCCGCCGGAATGCCCGCCGACCAGATCCACACCTTCTCGGACGCCAAGAACGTCGGCCTGTACAGCTCGTGCCAGAACAAGGGCACCGCCTGGGAGTTCCTGAAGTTCACCACCTCCAAGGAGCAGGACGGTCAACTGCTCACCATGACCGGGCAGATGCCGCTGCGCACCGACCTGCCCACCACCTACGCCGACTACTTCACCAAGAACCCCGACTACAAGCTGTTCGCCGCGCAGGCCGCCCGCACCACCGAGGTACCCAACGTCAACAACTCGGTGCAGATCTGGCAGACCTTCCGGGATGCCTGGACCTCGTCGGTGATCTTCGGCAAGACCGATCCGACGGCGACCTTCACCACGGCTGCCGCCGCGATCGACAAACTGGCCGCAAGCTCCTGAGGCCACGGTCGTGACCAGCGCGCAGACGCCACCCACCCGGGTGACCGGCACCGCACAAACCGCCGTCCGTGACGCCCGACCGGCCACCGGCCGGTCGGGCGACCCCGGCTCCTCCTGGCGAGAAAAGCTTCTGGGTCGCCAGCCGATCGGCATGCTGCTCTCGCTGCCGTATGCCGTCTACATCGCCCTCATCTTCGCGTATCCGCTGGTGTTCGCGATCTGGATGAGCTTCCACGACTATTTCTTCACCGCACCCGGGGTAACCGTCCCGCGCCCCTTCGTCGGCCTGGACAACTACAAGACAGTGCTCACCGACCCCGCCGTGCTCGCGTCGTTCGCGCATGTCGGAGTCTTCCTGATCATCAACGTGCCGCTGACGGTGGTTCTTTCGCTCACTCTTGCCACCGCACTGAACCGCGGCATCCGCGGCCAGACCTTCTTCCGGGTCGCCTACTACGTCCCGTACGTGACGGCGAGCGTTGCGGTGGTAGGGGTCTGGCTGTTCCTGTTCAGCACCAACGGCCTGGTCAACAACATTCTCGGGCCACTCGCGCCCGACCCGTCGTGGCTGGTCAGCACTACCTGGGCGATGCCGTTGATCGCGCTGTTCGTCACCTGGAAGCAGTTGGGCTTCTTCATCCTGCTGTACCTGGCGGCCTTGCAGAACGTGCCCAAGGAGCTCTACGAGTCCGCATCGACCGACGGGGCGAACGGGTTCCAGACCTTCATGTCCGTCACCGTTCCCGGGGTTCGACCGGCCACCGGGCTGGTCACGCTGCTGGCCATCGTCACGGGCGCCAACCTGTTCACCGAGCCCTATCTGCTCACCGGCGGCGGCGGCCCGGACGGCGCGTCGACGACGCCAGTGCTGCTGATCTACCAAAAGGGCATCCAGCAGGGCAATCCTGATGTCGCGTCCGCCCTGGGTGTGATCCTGGTGATCGTGGTGCTGATCATCGGCGTGGTCAACCTCTGGCTCAACGAGCGGGGGAACAAGTGACGCTCACCGAGAATGGCCCGGATCTGGCCACCGCAACGGTCGGTCGTAAGCCCGGTCGGGGTGGCAAGGCGGTCACCTACATCCTGCTGATCATCGGCGCCATCGCGTTCCTCTTTCCCTTCTACTACATGGTGGTCGGATCCCTGCAGGAGGAGCCGAACACCACTGTCGCCGGCGCCTTCCCGAACCCCGCAAACCTGACCTTCGCCAACTATGTCGCCATCAACTCCCGGCTCGACCTGGGCCAGTCGTTGATCAACTCGGGCATCTTCACCGGCGGAGTGCTGTTGGGCACCATCGTCTTCGGAGTGCTGGCCGGGTACGCGTTGGCCCTCCTGCACTTCCGCGGCCGCGGAACGATTTTCAGCAGTATGCTGTTGGTGCAGGTGATCCCGTTCCAGCTGCTGATGATTCCGCTCTACGTGATGATCGCCCGCACCTACGGCCTCGGCGACACGTACCTGGGCATGATCCTGCCGTACGCCATCAATTCCACCGCGGTGTTCATCTTCCGGCAGTACTTCATGCAGTTGCCCAAAGAGCTGTTCGAGGCCGCCCGGATCGACGGCGCCGGCGAGTTCCGCACCCTGTGGTCGATCGCGCTGCCGCTGGTGCGCCCGGCCCTGCTGACCGCCGTCCTCTTGACCTTCATCGGGCCCTGGAACGAGTTCCTCTGGCCGTTCCTGATCACCAAGCAGCAGGCGAAGCAACCACTCGCAGTGTCGCTGGCCAACTACATCTCGACGATCCAGGCCAGCGTGGCCAACCCGTTCGGCTCCATCCTGGCCGGCGCGGTGGTGCTGGCGGTCCCCGTCATCGTGTTGTTCGTCGCCTTCCAGAAGCAATTCGTCTCGACGGATCTCGGATCGGGGGTGAAGGGATGACGAACCGCGTCGATACCGGCACGGTCTCCACCACCGTGCCGTACGCGTTGACCAGACGCGGTGTGGTGATGTCGCCGGACCTCAATGATCCGAACGAAGTCGAGGGGGTGCTGAACCCGGCCAGCGGCCGGGATGCCGAAGGCAGGTTGTGGCTGCTCCCGCGGCTGGTGGCGGCCGGCAACGTCTCCCGGGTCGGGCTCGCCGAGGTCAAGATCGAGGACGGCGTTCCGGTCGGGGTCCGCCGGGAGGCCGTAGTTCTGGAGCCCGACGCGGCCTGGGAGCGCGGCGCCCACCACAGCGGGGTCGAGGATCCCCGGGTCACCTGGATGGCCGACCTCGGGCTGCACCTGATGACCTACGTCGCCTACGGACCGCTCGGTCCGAAGCCGGCACTGGCCGTCTCCGAAGACCTGCGCACCTGGAGACGGCTCGGTCCGTTCCACTTCGAGTTCCAGGCGCAGCTGGACTCCGACCTCAACCTGTACCCGAACAAGGACCTGGTGATTTTTCCGGAGCCGATGCCGGGACCGGGCGGCCGGCTCAGCTACGCCGTACTGCACCGCCCCATGTGGGACCTGGACTGGATCGCGCCCGGCGCCGGCACCGTGCTGCCGGCGGGCCTGACCGACGACCGGCCGGCCATCTGGATCTCCTACGTGTCGGTCGAGGATGTGGCAAAGGATATTTCGAACTTCGCGCACCTGTCCGGCCACCGGCTGGTCGCGTTGCCGCAGTTCGACTTCGAAGCCCTCAAGATCGGCGCCGGACCGGTGCCCATCCGCATCCCCGAGGGGTGGCTGCTGATCCACCACGGCGTGTCCGGCCAGCTGATCTCGGGCTTCGACCAGCAGCAGCGAGTGCACTACCGCACCGGCGCGATGATCCTGTCCGCCGACGACCCGGCGATCGTCCTGGCCCGCACCTCGGAGCCGCTGCTGGCACCCGAGACCGATGACGAGCGGTCAGGGATCGTCCCGAACGTTGTGTTCCCGACCGCGATCGAAGTGATCGACGGGCGCACCTTCGTGTTCTACGGCATGGCCGATTCCAAGATCGGTGTCGCCGAACTGACCAGAACGCGCGACTGAACCACGCCGGCGTCCGGCGGCTCACCGTCCCACCGCCCGAACTACCGACCGACCAGGAGATTCCGATGAACAGAACCGGAGCAGCGTTGCTCTCGGCAGCAGTGGCCGTCAGCGCCTTCGTCGTGCCGATCGAGAGTGCCGTGGCCGCACCGGCACCCAGCACAGCGACGCAGCGGCTGACGAACCTCGACCACCTTGACTTCCTGACCGAACGCGTGGCGGTGCCATCGTCCGCGGCGCACACCACCTATCAGCTGGCTCGAGACCCGAAGTATCGGCGTGCTCTGGGTCTACGCCGATCACCAGGCTGACGGCAGCTTCAAACGGGTCGGCGGCGGCGTCTACGACGCGACGACCAACACCTACGGGCAGGGCGCCTACGACACCGACGACATTGCCCGCGCCGCCGTCGTCTACGCGCGCGAGTGGCGGGCCACTGGTTCGTCCCATGCGAGAGAGCAGGCCTACCAGCAACTCCGCGGGCTCGCCTACTTCCAGACGCTCACCGGCCCCAAGGCCGGCGAGGTGGTGCTGTGGATGCAGCCCGACGGGACGCTCAACCCGTCAGCGATCACCACGGACAACCCTGATCCTTCCGACTCCGACGCCTCCTATTGGCTGGCCCGCACCCTCTGGGCCTACGGCGAGGGCTATGCCGCGTTCCGGCACGCCGACCCGGCCTTCGCCGCGTTCCTGGCCGATCGGATGAACTGGCCGTCCGGGCCCTGAACCGTGACGTGCTCGGGACTACGGCAGATACCAGGTTCTGCACGGCGTCCGTGTTCCGGCCTGGCTGATCGTGATGGCGCCGACGCTTCCTCCGAGGCCGCCCTCGGTCTCGCGGCCTACGTCACGGCCGGCGGGCCCGGCGCCGCCACTGCGAGAACCGCGCTCGCGAAACTGACCAGGGGCATCACCGACCTGTCCGCCGGCAGCACCACCACCTACCCCTACCGGGCCCTGCTGCCATGGGCCTTTCCCGATCACAATGGCACGCCTGGGGTGCGCAGATGGCCAGTGGGCTGGCGGCGGCCTATCCGGTGCTCGGTCGGCCCGCCCTGCTGCGTGCGGCGGTGGCCGACACCGCTGGATTCACCGCGCAACTGTTGACCTCCACCGGACCGGTGAACGGCATCCAGCCGACGGTCACCGATAGCACGCAGATCGCCTACGGCGCGGACGGCCGGGTCCAGGCCCTGTACGCCGTCTCCCGGCTCACCCGCAGCACCGGTCTTCGTGACCTGGCCGGCATCGCCGCCGGCTGGTACTTCGGCGCCAACCCGGCGGGCGTACCGGTCTACGACCCGGGCACAGGTGTGACCAATGACGGCGTGCAGGCAACGGGCGGGTAAACGCCAACTCGGGTGCCGAGTCGACGATCCACGGCCTGCTGACCATGCAGGTGCTGGACGCGCATCCCGACCTGGCCCGGCTCGCCCGGCGTTCCGCACACATTGCGCTGCGCGATGGCCTGACCACCGTTGAAGCCGAAACAGGCACCCTGTCCGGCGACGCGACTGTCGTGACGCCCGACCCGCTGTGGACCGGGGACGCGCTGTGGAGCGGTCAGGCCGTAGCCGCCGGCGACGGCAGCGTGGTGACCTGGACGTTGCCCGCAGCCGACCAGCCCCGGCTGGTGCAACCGGTTGTCGAGTACCTTCCGGGCGCCACCGCCCGGACCCGGTTCACCGTCGGCTCTTCGTCCGGCACAGTGCGCTACGGCGCCACCGGCAGACAGGGCGTCGCGGCGTCGCCGAGCCTGCTGCTGCCCGCCGACGTCGGTCTGGTCGCCGGCGCGCGCTACGGCCACGGTGACTGCACGGACCTCGGGCGGCACCGGGCGGATCGACGCACTGCTGGTGATGCCGCTGGTCGCCACCCTGTCGGCTTCCGGCGACGGCCACGGCACCGCGGTGCTCACCTCCAAGGCAACGCGATACCAGGTCCACCAGGTCGCAGTGGCCGGCACCGGCCGAGCCACGGTCCGTTCCTACGACCGCAACGGCCGCCTGCTCGCCACCCTGTCCTCCAGGGACAGCACCGTGACCGCAGTCGTCGCCCCGGGCGGCTTCACCGTGATCAACCGCTGATCCCCGGCGTGCTGCGAGGATCAAATGGGCAGACGAGGCTGAAGTCGGCTTCTTCTGTCCCACCCGCCACACAAGTGCGGAGTTGATCCTCGCAGCAACCGGGCCGGCTCGGCGAAGGCTGTCGGTGGTGTTCTCCCCGACGTCACACGATCGACACACCGCGGGGCGAGGCTGGTCGCCATGACCACGCTCGCCGAACTACAGGTGCCGCGGCTGGGTCAATGCGTGTTCCCGTCGCCGCTGGGCAAGTACCTTGCGGGTCGCCGGACGAACGAGCACTACGTCGACGAGACCGACCGAGTGCTGTACGACGACACCGTCGAACTGCTCCGCACTCGCGACCTTCCGTTGGACGAGCTGCCGTCGTTCGAACCGGGGGGACCACGACAACAGCTGTTCTTCGCGCCCGGCGTGACCCGGGTGGGCATCGTCACCTGCGGTGGGCTGTGCCCAGGGCTGAACGATGTCATCCGCGGCGTGGTGATGGAACTGCACCATCACTACGGTATTGACACCGTCGTCGGGTTCCGCCACGGCTTCACCGGACTCGTCCCCGCACTGGACCAGCCGCCGGTGACGCTCACCCCGCGGTCCGTCGCCCACATCCACGAGCAGGGTGGAACCGTCCTCGGCAGCTCCCGCGGCGCGCAGGATCCAGAGGTGATGGCCGACTACCTCATCGAGCTCGGCATCGACATCCTGTTCGTGGTGGGCGGCGACGGCACCATGCGGGGTGCCGCACGGCTGGCCGATGTGCTGCTGGCCCGTGAGCAGTCGGTGGCCGTGATCGGCATACCGAAGACGATCGACAACGACATTCCCTTCATCGGCCAGAGTTTCGGGTTTCAAACGTCCTACAGCGCCGCCGGCAAGTCGATCCAGGCGGCCAGGGTGGAGGCCCGTTCGGCCATCAACGGTGTCGGTCTGGTCCGAGTGATGGGTCGGCATGCCGGGTTCATCGCCTGCTACGCGGCGCTGTCGGCCGACCAGGCCGACTTCGTCCTCATCCCCGAGGTGCCCTTCGCACTCGAGGGCGAGGCCGGATTCCTCGCCTGCCTGCACCGGGCAGTGCTGGACCGGGGCTCGGCCGTCGTGGTGGTCGCCGAGGGTGCCGGGCAGGATCTTGCCTCGGCCGGCAACGCGGACGGCACCGACGCCAGTGGCAACGCCGCGCTCGCCGACGTCGGGCTGTTCCTCAAGCGGGCCATCGCCCGCGACTTCGCCGCCCGTGGCAGCGAACTCACGCTGAAGTACATCGACCCCGGCTACACGATCCGATCGGTGCCGGCCGACGCGCACGACTCGGTGTACTGCGTGCGGCTGGCCCAGGCGGCCGTGCACGCCGGCATGGCCGGGCGTACGAAGATGGTCGTCGGCCGTCGGCACAATCGCTTCATCCACGTACCGATCGCACATGTGGTGGCCCACCGCAACCAGGTCGCGCCCGACGGGGATCTCTGGTTGTCGATCCTGGAGTCGACGGCTCAGCCCGCCGAGATGCGCTGACCTCACGCCGAACGGCCGGCGTTGCCCGCTGGATCCGGATCAGGATTTCCTCAGGATCCGTTCGGCTGGCGCGAGATCAACCGGCCGGCGTCCACCGGGGGTCACGGCCCAAGTAGCGCAACAACTCCTCCAGCGCGCCGTCGGACGAGTCGGCCGGCAGAGCCGGCGCGTACGCAAATCCGCGCAATGGTTCGACGATCGCCCTGGCCACCGGAAGCAGTTCCGCGGCCAGCGCCTCGTCCACCGGCGACGGTTGGCCGGTCGCCACGGAGATGTCCCAGGCGTGCACAGCGGCGTCGAGACTGCATGCTCCGACGGCGATCTCGGCCGGGAACGGTCCGCCTGGCAGCGGCACGGCGACTGCCGTCTCGCCCGGCTCGACAGCGCCGACCGCGGCCTCGGCTGCAGCCAGCGCGCCCTCCAAGAGGTCAACCGCTGAACCGGCGAGCCGGCCGGACGGTGCAAAGGGGTCCTCGGTCGGGAAGCCGCCGCCGGTGAGGACGGCCGCGTAGCCCTGCTGGTCGCCGGCCGCGTGCTGGAGAACTTGGGTGACGTTCCATGCTTCGCACGGGGTCGGGGCAGTCCAACTGCCGTCCGGCACGCCCTGGATCGCCGAGCGCAGCGCCGCATGTGAGTGCTGCAGGACGGTCCACGTGGTGCGTTGTTCGCTCATGACTGCCTCCTTGGATCGGAATCCTCTGTTCCGTTTCAATCTATCGGAACGGAGCGTTCCGTTCAAGTGCTAACATTGCCTCATGACCACCCCCCTGCCGGGGCGGAAGGCCGAGGCCGCACGCAACGACACGGCGATCCTGGACGCCGCGCGCGAAGTCTTCCTGCGCGATCCCCAGGCATCCATGGCCGTCGTCGCCCGGACCGCGGGCGTGGGGGTCGGCGGCCTGTACCGGCGCTACCCCAGCAAGGACGCACTGCTTCAGAAGCTCTGCGGCGACGGCTTGCGGGAGTTCGTCGCGCTCGCCCGGAGTGCCGCGGACGACCCCGGCGATCCGTTCGATGCGCTGGCCGGGTTCCTTCGGCAGGTGGTGTCGGCCGATCTGCATGCCTTGACCGTTCGGCTCGGCGGCACGTTCGTCTCCACCGGCGCACTGCGCGACCTCGCGGTCGAGGCGGCCGTCCTGATCGAGGCCCTGGTCGGCCGGGCATCCGGCGCCGGTCGGCTGCGGCGCGGCTTCGTCTCCACCGACGTGCCATTGCTGCTGGAGCAGGTCACCGCGGTACGAGTGAAGGACCCCGGCCGCACCACGGCGTTGCGGTTCCGGGCTCTGGAGCTGGCGCTGCTCGGCCTGGACGTCAGCACGTCCGCCGAGGTCGCCGTTCCCGGGGTGCCGCCCACCGCGGAGGAGATGGGCGAACGTTGGCGCCGCAGCCATCCGGAGCAGCGCTGACACCGGCCGTGCGGTGCCGTTGGTAGGGACTCGGCCGTCAGTGCTTGGCCCCCTTGGGTGGCGTTCTCGCCGAAGCTCGGACGACCGATCGCGGCCGCCCGAGTTCGGCCGACTAGGTTGGCGGGTGGTCGATGAAGATCACGATGGAGGACTGCGGGTGGCCGACCTGACGATCGGAGTGCTGCGGGAGTCTGCGCACGGAGAATCCCGGGTGGCCGTGGTACCCGACGTGGTCCCGAGGCTGACCGCGCTGGGCGCCGCCGTGCTGATCGAGTCCGGCGCGGGTGTGGCCGCGCACTTCGCAGATGACGCGTACGCCGCGGCCGGTGCCGAGGTGTGCGACGCCGACGCCGTTCACGCCCGCAGCGACGTGCTGCTCCGAGTTGCGCCGCCCGGGTGGGGAGAGGCGGAGCGGATGCGGCCGGGCACACTGCACGCCGGACTGCTCCGACCGTTCGAACGAGCCGTCGAGATCAGCGGCTGGGCCGACCGCGGTGTGACCACTGTGTGTCTCGACCTGTTGCCTCGCACCCTGTCTCGGGCCCAGACGATGGACGCGCTGACCTCGCAGGCCAACGTCGCCGGCTACCGCGCGGTGATCCGGGCCGCGGAGGCCTACCAGGGCTGGTTTCCGATGCTGATGACGGCGGCGGGCACGGTCAAGCCCGCCGAGGTGCTGGTGCTGGGCACCGGGGTCGCCGGGTTGCAGGCGATCGCCACCGCGCGCCGTCTCGGCGCCAGGGTGTCGGCCTACGACATCCGGCCGTCGAGCCGCGACGAGGTCACATCGCTGGGCGCCCGGTTTGTCGACCTGCCGGGTGTGCTCACCGATGGAGCCGGGACCGGTGGCTACGCCAGGGAACTCACCGTGGAGGAGCAGCAGGCCCAGCAGCGGGCGCTGGACGAGGTGATCGCCCGGTCCGACGTGGTGATCACCGCGGCGCAGGTGCCCGGGCGCCGGCCACCACAATTGGTCTCGGCCCAGGCGTTGGCCGCCATGCGATCCGGCTCGGTGATCGTGGACGCCGCGTCGTCCGACCACGGCGGCAACGTCGCCGGCTCGGAACCGGGCCGCACCCTCACGATCGAGGGGGTCAGCGTCATCGGCGGGAACAACCTGCCGGCCGAGATGGCCGCAGCGGCGTCGACCGCCTATGCCCGCAATCTGGCCGCTCTGCTGAAACTGTTGGTGGTGGACAACGAGTTGGTGATCGACCTGACTGACGACGTGCAAAGTGCGATCGTGGTCACCCACGGCGGCACGGTGACCAACCCGGAGATCGCGGGCCTGCTGGCGGACGGGGCCGCACGATGAGCGCCGACCTGCTGTTCGACCTGACCACGTTCGTGCTGGCGGTGCTCGTCGGATTCGAGGTGATCAGCAAGGTTCCGGCGACCCTGCACACGCCGCTGATGTCCGGCGCCAACTCCATCCATGGCGTGGTGATCATCGGTGCACTGCTGATCACCTCGAGCGCGCACGGTGTGTTCGATTACGTGTTGGCATTCGTCGCCACCGCTTTCGCCGCGGCCAACGTGGTCGGCGGGTATGCGGTCACCGACCGCATGCTGGAGATGTTCAAGGCGAAACCCACTGCACCGGCCAGGTCCCGCGACGATGGGTCAGGAGACCGGGCATGAGCACGCGGAATCGGGCGAAACCTGAGCACGTCATGCCGGTGCCGACGCGCGGCGAGGCAAGGGCATGAGCGCGCTGGAGACGATCGTCCGGCTGGTCCAACTCGCTGGTGCTGCCTGCTTCGTCATCGGATTGCACCTGATGAACTCCCCCCGCACCGCCCGGCGCGGCAACCAGGTGTCGATGGGCGGCATGGCGGCCGCGGTGGTGTCCACCGTGGTGCTGATTGCCGACCGCGGCTCGATGACGACCACCGGTTGGATCGTCGCGGCCGCCGGGACCGCAGTGGGCGGCGCGGCCGGCCTGTATGCGGCCCGCTCGGTGAAGATGACCGCTATGCCGCAATTGGTCTCGCTGTTCAACGCCGTCGGCGGCGGGGCCGCGGCGCTGCTGGCCGTGCACGAACTGATCAACGTCGTCGACCCGGACCTGGTCGGCGTCCAGACCTCCCTGACCGCGGGACTGGACATCGTCATCGGCGGCGTGACGTTCACCGGGTCGCTGGTCGCTGCGGGCAAACTGCAGGGTCTGGTGACCGGCGCGCCGGTGGTGTTTGCCGGCTCCAGGGTCGTCAACGCGCTGCTGGCGTTGGCCTTCGTGGTCGGAGTCGGCTGGATCATCGCCGACCCGGCCAGCGTGCCCGCCCTGCTGCTGACCGCGGCCGCCGGTCTGGCGTTCGGCGTCACCATGGTGCTGCCGATCGGCGGCGCCGACATGCCGGTGGTCATCTCGCTGCTCAATGCGTTCACCGGAACCGCTGTGGCGATGGCCGGTTTCGTCCTCGAGTCGACCGTGCTGATCATCGCAGGCGCGCTGGTCGGGGCCTCCGGCGCGATTCTGACCAAGTTGATGGCCGACGCGATGAACCGATCGATCGTGTCGATCATGGTCGGCGGATTCGGCACCGGCGACTCCGCCGTCGCGGTCGGTGCCGGCGCCGACACCTCGGTGCGCGCAGTCTCGGCCGACGACGTGGCGATCCAACTCGCCTACGCCGGCCGGGTGGTGATCGTGCCCGGCTACGGATTGGCGGCCGCGCAGGCACAGAACGAGGTCGCGGAGCTGGCCGGGATCCTCAAGGAGCACGGGGTGGACGTCGCCTATGCCATCCACCCGGTGGCCGGCCGGATGCCCGGGCACATGAACGTGCTGCTCGCCGAGGCGAACGTGCCGTACCCGGAGCTCAAGGAGATGGACGAGATCAACCCGCAGTTCCCCCAGATCGACGTGGCCCTGGTGGTCGGCGCCAACGACGTCACCAATCCGGCGGCCAGACGGCCGGGAAATCCGGTCTCCGGCATGCCGATCCTGGACGTCGACCGGGCCCGCAGCGTGGTGGTGATCAAGCGGTCCATGGGCAAGGGCTACGCCGGCCTGGAGAACGATCTGTACTCGGATCCGAAGACCGGCATGTACTTCGCCGATGCCAAGGCCGGGCTGGCCGAGATCTCCGCTGCGGTGAAGAGCCTGGTGAGCTGACCCCGCGCCCCACCCCGACCCCGGAGTCCCCCGGCCCGCGGGGACTTCCACGTAGGATCCCGGGCGATTTGACCGGATTAAGTCCCCGCAGGCCGGGGCGGTTCCAGGCTCAGACGCCGATGTCCTCGTTCCACAGCTGCGGGTTCGCGGTGATGAACTGCGCCATCAGAGCGACGCACTCCTGATCGTCCAGCACCGCGAGCTCGACCCCCTTGCTGCGCAACAGCTCCTCGGACTCGGTGAACGTCCGGTTCTCGCCGATCACGATCCGCGGGATCTTGTACAGCAGTGCCGTACCCGCGCACATGTAGCAGGGCGACAGGGTGGTGTAGAGCGTTGCCCTGGCGTACACCGCGGCCGGCTGCCGGCCCGCGTTCTCGATGCAGTCGGTCTCACCGTGGCGGATCGCACTGCCGAGCTGGACGCGTCGGTTGCGGCCGGTGGCCAGCACTTCGCCGTCGACCACCAGGGCAGCGCCGATCGGGATTCCGCCCTCGGCCAGGCCGGTCCGCGCCTCGGCGACCGCGTACTCGAGAAAGGCTGCGTCGTCGGGCATCTGGTTCGACCTCTCGAAGCGGGTGGAGCGAAGTGGGCGCCGGTCGGTCGCCCGTCAACATCCGGCTGACTGCAGGGCCCGCCAGGTCTTGGCGTTGACCACGCCGTTCGCCGGCAACTTCTTGCTCTGCTGGAATTTCACCACGGCCGCCCGGGTGCCGTCGGTGTAGTGGCCCCATTCGTTGGGACCCAGCGAGCCGACGCTGATGTTCAGCCGGCCACCGAGAGTCCGCTGCAGCTCGCCGATCCAGGCGCTGGGATCCGAGGACTTCGAGATCTTCGGCAGGGCGTTCGTGTTCGCCGGGCACAGGCAGGAGATGTACTTCTGCGCGGTGTCCGGGCTGGCACCCTTGATGAACGCGTCGTACGGCCCGGCCAGCCGGGCCGCGCAGCCGTCGTAGGGGTTTGCATACGGGCCCGACCAGAGCACCAACGTGTTGGTCTGGTTCGTGAAGATCTTGCAGGACTTGGTGGAGTCGGCCGCCTGCGCACCCGAGGGAAGCTGTCCCGACTGCTTGAGCGCGGCCACCCGCTGGGCGAACGTTGCCCGGTCCAGTTCGCTGGCCAGCTGGACGACATAGCCGTTGGAGCAGGAGATCTGCTTTTCCGGTACGCCCAGTGGGTTGATCGGCGGAATCGAGGTGACCGTCTTCGGGGGGCTCGACTTCGTCGTCGGGGTCGCCTTCGTCGTCGGGGTCGCCTTGGTCGTCGGCGTCGGGGAGGCCGTCGTGGCGGCGGTGCCCGACCCAGGGGCGGTGCCGGACCCGGCGGCGGTTGCCGTCGTGGTCGTCGTCGCGGTCGGCGAGCCGGACGTCGTGCCGACGGTGGTGGTGCCTGCGGTGGTGGTCGCCGAGGCCTGGGCGGTGGTCGTCGGCGCCACGGACTGCGCAGCAGACGACGTCGGCGGCGGACTTGCCTCGGTGCTCGGCGCGGGATCGGTGCTCGGCGCGGTCGGTTCCGTGGAGGAGGCGACGGAGAACGCCGTGGGGCCGGTCGGTGAGGTCGGCGCCGACGGCGGCGGTGGGGCCTGGTCGGAGCTGTTGTTCCAGCTCGGTGCCACCAGGAGCGCGATCGACGATGACGGCGACGGTGGCCAGCACTACGCCGGCGACGCCCAGGATGGCGGCCCGCGAACGACGCGGTGAGGCCACCAGGGCGGACGTCTCCGCAGGTTGGGCCGGCTCCCAGCCGGGGACGAGAGCCTCGTCGCCTGAGTCCGGATAGCCGGGTCCCGCCGGATATTCGGCGGAGTAGGGCTCGCCCGAGTACGGCTGGGCGCCCGGATACGGCTGGGCACCCGGGGCGTGGGGCGGCGGAGCCGCGGGGTAGCCGGGTTGCGGCTGGTATGGCGGCGGCGGCGGGTAGGACGGCTGCTGAGCAGCCCGGTCGTCCGCCAGGCCGGCCGGTCCCGAGGGATCACCGGCAAAGATGTTCGGGACGGTGATGTCGTCGTCGCGGTTGTTGCCGGTCATGTCCGGACCTCCCTCCACAGCGAGCGCCCGGCTGGTCCGGACCCTTCGGCACCCTACGTGCTCCCTGGCGGAACCGGCCCCCGTCTGCGGAAACTTCCCCGGCCACGGTGCGTGCGCACAGGTAGCCCAGATGGGTCACGCCATCCGTACGCGGGCGCCCCGGGCCACGGATCGACCGTTTGCCCCTGCGGAGTACCCCGCCTTCCCGGGTCTGCACGGCCCTGTGTTGGCTAGCGGTGGCAGCTGCGCGCTGCCTCGGTCTCAGCCGGGAACTGGGCACGGAAGGGTCAGATGGACGAGGAATTCTGGCGGCAGGCGGACCGGCTGCTCATCCGCTACGGCGCGGCCTTCACGCCGCGGGTGATCGACCGCGCCGCCGGTTCGTACGTCTTCGATCGGCAGGGTCGGTCGATCCTGGACTTCACCTCCGGCCAGATGAGCTCGGTCCTCGGCCACGCCCACCCTGACGTGGTGGCCACCGTATCGTCGGCGATCCGGTCGCTGGACCACCTGTACAGCGGCATGCTCAGCCGGCCGGTGTTGGACCTGGCGGGCGCGCTCGCCGACACTCTGCCGCCCGAGTTGAGCAAGATGTTGCTGCTGTCCACCGGCGCAGAGTCCAATGAGGCTGCCATCAAGCTGGCCAAGCTGTACACCGGCCGCTACGAGATCGTCTCCTTCGACCGCTCCTGGCACGGCATGACCCAGGCCGCTGCATCGGCCACGTTCTCGGCCGGCCGCCACGGATACGGACCACCGACACCCGGGAATCTCGCGCTGCCGACCCCGAACGCCTACCGTTCGCCGTTCCGCAACGCCGACGGCAGCTACGACTGGAGCGCCGAACTGTCCTACGGCTTCGCCCTGGTCGATCAGCAGTCCGCGGGCAGCCTGGCCGCCTGCCTGGTCGAGCCGATCCTTTCCTCCGGCGGGATCATCGACCCGCCGCCGGGGTACCTGGCCCAGCTACAGCAGGAGTGCCGGCGGCGGGGCATGCTGCTCATCCTCGACGAGGCACAGACCGGGCTCGGCCGCACCGGGACCATGTACGCCTTCGAGCGGGACGGCGTCACTCCCGACATCCTCACGCTGTCCAAGACGCTGGGAGCCGGGCTACCCGTGGCGGCCGTGCTCACCGGCACGGAGATCGAGCAGGTCTGTCACGACCGCGGCTTCTTGTTCTTCACCACCCACGTCTCGGATCCGTTGGCGGCCGCCGTCGGAGCGACGGTGCTCAAGGTGATCCAACGGGACGGTCTGGTCGAGCGTGCGGCGGGGCTGGGTGGTCAGTTGTCGCAGCGGCTGGTCGAGCTGCGGGAGCGGTTCGAGATCGTCGGCGACGTGCGCGGGCGCGGACTGTTGCAGGGGCTCGAGTTGGTGACGGACAAGCGGAGCAAGACTCCCGCGGATGCAGTGGGACAAGCGATCACCCGGGACTGCCTCGAGCGCGGACTGCACCTGAACATCGTCCAACTTCCCGGCATGGGCGGGATCTTTCGCATCGCGCCCCCGTTGACCGCCACCGAGGACGAGTTGCACGCCGGGATCGACATCCTGACCGAGGCCATCGGCGCTGCGGCGGTTACTCCGAGCCCGAGGGTCTGACTTCTCACGCCTCGGGGGCGACAGCAAGCATCAGGGTGCGTCGAGCGCGGCCGCCGACAGACAGGACCGGCACCAGCAGCCGGCCGCCCGATCGGTCGGCATGGGCAGCCGAACCGTCACCGCCGCGCACCAACAATCGAGGGTGGGCGAGCAGGTCATCGCCGCACTGCATCGGGAGCACGCCACCTGGAGCGGTTCGGTGGACGCTGCCGAGCCCGGATCGGCCGGGCGCCTACTCACCGCGACGGGCGATCTTCGCCCCGACCAATACTCCGACCAGCATGGACAGCGCACCGAAGGCTGCCGCTCCGAGCAGGGCGAGCGGTCCTCGGCGTGGCCCATGTCCGTGGCCGGGCCCGAACCGGGGATCCGGTCGCGCCCCCGGTACGGCTGCCATGCCGGCCCCGGTGACCGCGGTGAGGCTTTCGGCCGGCCCGCCCTCCGGTACCGCCGACACCGTCCGTCTGCCGGTGAGCACGTCGTCGACTGCGGCGAAGAACAGCCCTGCGGTCTTCTTCGCGACACTGGCCAACACCCGTTGTCCAACCCCGCCGACCATCCCGCCCACGGTGGCATCGGCGTCGTACTCCAGTCGGGTGGTGCCGTCATCCAGGTCGGTCAGCGCGACGGTCACCTCGGTGTCGACGAACCCGGCGCTGCCAGCGCCGTTGGCGATCATCAGCAGTGACGACGGGGGTTGCCGCTCGGTGAGCTTCACCTCGCCGGTGTAGGAGCCCTTGATCGAGGCCACGCCCAGCGACACGGTCATCGCGAAATGTCCGTCGCCCAGGGTGGTCAATGCTTCGCAGCCGGGGATGATGCCGGCCAGCACCGCGGGATCATTCAGGGCGTCCCACACCCGCTCGGGCGAGGCGTGCAGCACCGAGGAGCCGGTGACCTTCATCGGGAAACTCCTTCGGCGTCGGGACGGGTTGGTGGCGAGGAAGAGTCGGCGCTGCGCCCCGGCGCAGCTCGAACAGGGTGCTCGGATCCAACGGCATGGCGGTGATCGGCACGCCGACCGCGTCCTCCACGGCCGAAGCCAGCACGGCGGACACCGGGATGACGCCTGCCTCTCCGGCCCCCTTGATGCCGAGCGGGTTCAGCGGCGAAGGGGTCTCCTGGTGTCCGAGGATCAGCTGGCCCAGCTGCGCCTGCGGGATCTCGGTGACATAAGGCATCAGGAAGTCCATGAAAGAGGCGTTGACCAGCTGCCCGTCCTCGTCGTAGGCCATCCGCTCGTACAACGCACCGGCGATACCCTGCGCGACGCCGCCGTGCACCTGTCCTTCCACGATCATCGGGTTGATCATGTTGCCGCAGTCGTGCACCACGGCGTAGCGGCGGATGGCGATTTCGCTGGTGTCCGGGTCGATCTCGACCACCGCCGCATGCATACCGGAGGCGAACGTCGATCGGGGCGGGGAATAGTAATCCTTGCCCTCGAGGCCCGGTTCGTCGTCCTCGGCGACCGGCGGCTTGTCCGGATCGGCAGGCTTCGCGAACTGGGTGGCGGCCTTGGCGGCCTCGTCGAACGCGTAGCGCAGCGGGTTGGACAGCACGGCGACCTGGCCCAGCGGTATCGCGCTGGACGGGGAGCCCTTGACCGCGACGACGCCGTCCACGATATCCAGGTCCGACGCATCGACCTCGAGGATGTCGGCTGCCACCCGCAGGGCCTTGGCCTTGGCCGCGCGGGCCGCGAGCGCCACCGCGGAACCGGACATGACTGCGGCTCTGGACGCGAAAGTACCGACCGCATAACCGAATCGACGGGTATCGCCGGTGGTCACCCTGACCTTCTCGATCGGCACACCGAGTTCGTCGGCAGCGATCTGAGCGAACACCGTCTGGTGGCCCTGCCCCTGGGAGGTCAGCCCGATGGCCACCTCGACCGAACCGTCGGTCTGCACCTGGACGTGCGCTCCCTCGTACGGCCCGGGCCCGGTGCCCTCCACGTAGCAGCCGAGCCCGATGCCCAGCAGCCGACCCTCGTCGCGGGCCCGCCTCCGCTCGTCGTCGAAGGCATCCCAGCCGATCAGCTCCTTGAGCATGGTCAATTGATCGGGATAGTTGCCGGAGTCGTAGATCAACGGCCGGCCGTCCTGGAAGATCAGCCCCTGGTCGAAGGGGAACTCGTCGGGCTGGATGAAGTTCGCCGCCCGTACCACCGTTCGATCCAACCCGAGGCGGGCGGCGATCGCGTCCATGGTGCGCTCCATGGCGAACACGCCCTGGGGACGACCGGCGCCGCGATAGGGAGTGACGATCACCGTGGTGGTGTAGAGCGACTCGAACGTCACCCGATAGGCCCCCGGCTTGTACGGGCCGAGCAGTTGGGTGGAGGTGACGATCGGGCAGATGATGCCGTACGGCGTGTAGGCGCCGTTGTCGTGCCAGAACTGCACGTCCAGCGCGAGAATCCTTCCCGCGTCGTCGAATCCGACGCGGATGTGGTGCTGTTGGCCGCGCTCGTGGGCGGACGAGACGAAGTGCTCGCGGCGATCCTCGGTCCATTTGACCGGCCGGCCCAGCCGGACGGCGGCGAACGGGACGGTGATCTCCTCCGGCCACGGGTGCACGATCTTCGCGCCGAAACCGCCGCCCACGTCGGGGGCGATCACCTCGACCTTGCCCAGCGGCAGCCCGAGTTTCGCGGCGATCGCCGCCCGTACCGAGGTGGACGCCTGGGTGGACGAATACACCCGCAGGCTCTGGTCGTCGGCGTCCCATCGGGCGTGTACCGCCTTGCCCTCCAATGGCATCGAGCAGGACCGTTCGATCTCAAGGTTCAGTTCCAGGGTGTGCGGCGCGGCGGCGAACCCGGCGTCGAGGTCGCCGACGGTCTGCACCAGGCGGGCGGCCACGTTGTCGGGCACGTCCGCGTGCACCGCGTGCTGCGCCGCTCTGGCCGCGTCCAGGCCGACGACGGCGGGCAGCGGCTGGTAGTCGACGCGGATCTTGGCGGCGGCATCTTCGGCGAGATAACGGTTCTGGGCAACGACCATGACAATGGCTTCGCCGGCGTGGTGAACCTCGTCGCGGGCCAGCGGGTAGCCGGTGCGCGGCGCATGCAGGGCCGGGTGCGGGATCAGCACCGGCAGGGGTTCGGCGGCGGCGCCGACCAGATCCTCCCAGGTGTAGATGGCAACCACACCGGGAACATCGATCGCATCGGCGACGTCGATGTCGATGATCCGGGCATGCGCGTGCGGCGACCGCACGTAGGCAGCTTCCAGAGTGCCGGTCCCTACGGCGATGTCGTCGGTGTAGCGGCCGCGACCGGTGGTCAGTCGCAGATCTTCGGTGCGTTTGATCGACTGGCCGAAGTAGCGGGTGGCCATCAGGCACCACCTTCGGCAGGGTCGGGGACCGGTGGCTCATCGGCATCGGAGAGCTCGGCCGCCCGCAGCACGGCTGCGACGATGTTCTGATATCCGGTGCAGCGACACAGGTTTCCGGCGATCATCTGGACTGCATCGTCCGCACTGGGGTGCGGATTCTCCCGCAGTCCGGCCGTGATGGTGGTGAGAAAGCCCGGCGTGCAGAACCCGCATTGGAGCGCGTGACATTCCCGGAACGCCCGCTGCACCGCAGACAGCGTGTCCGGGTCGGCGGTGGCGGTGGATGGCGTCAAACCTTCGACCGTGGTGACCTCGCGGCCGGCCACACTCACCGCGAAGAGCAGGCAGGAGCGGACGGGCTCGCCGTCCAACAGCACCGTGCACGCTCCGCAGACACCGTGCTCGCAGCCGACGTGAGTGCCGGTCAGACCCAGGTCGTGGCGCAGGAAGTCGGACAACGTGCGCCGGGCGACCACCGTGGCGGCGGCCGCACGGCCGTTCACGGTCAACCTCACCCGGTGCTGCTGCTCTCCGCGTCGGGGCCTCACCCCTGGTCACGCGGCCGTCTCCTGTCCGTGATGGGCCGCCGCGATCGCCTGCCGGACGGCTCGCCCGGTCAGCACACCGGCCAGCTGGCGGCGGTAGTCCGCCGTGGCGTGCAGGTCGGTGATGGGATCGACGGCGGCCCTGGCGGCGGCAGCGGCGTCGTCTCCGCCCGACTGCCAGGCCTCGGTGAGGTCGACCACCACGGGGGTCTCGGCCACCGACAGGTAGCCGCAGCGCACCACAGCCACGTCGTCGTTCTCGTCGAGGGTGACGGTGGCGGCGACCCCGCACAGGGCGTAGTCGCCGTGCCGCCGTGACACCTCGAGGAAGGCCGTGCCGGAGCGTGCTGCCAGGGCTGGGAAGAACGCCGACGTGGCCAGTTCGTCCGGCCGCAGTGCCGACTCCAGCGGGCCGACGAAGAAGTCGGCGGCGGCGATCTCGCGCGACCCGGCCGTGGACGCGGCCGTCACCGTGCCGCCGGTCAGCGCCAACACGGTGGTCAGTTCGCCGGATGGATCGGCGTGCGCCAGGGAGCCGACCGACGTGCCGCGGTTGCGGATGGTCGGGTGCGCGACCATCGCCAGGGCCTGCGGCAGCAGCGGTTGGCTCCGGCCGGCCGCGGCGTCGCGTTCGACCCGCCGGTGCCGGGCCAACGCCCCGATCCTGACGCCGGTCTCGTCGACGGTCAGCGTGTCCAATTCGGCGATCCGATTGATGTCCACCAGGTGTGCTGGTTCGGCCAACCGCATCGCGAGCACCGGCACCAGCGACTGCCCGCCGGCCAGGACCTTGCCCTGCGGGCCGACCTCGGCCAACAGGTCGAGCGCCTCGGCCACCGTCTCGGGGCCATGCCACATGAAGGGCGCCGGTTTCATCCCGACATCCTGCCCCACCCGGCCGACTCCCCCGCCGGCCGCGCGGACTTTTCCGGACGGTTTGTCCCCGTAGCTGGAGGAACACCGCCACGCTGCGGGCGGGCGGTTCGGCGGCGCCGCGGCGTCAGGAGTTGCGCGGCGGGTCCTCCGGTCCTCCCTCGTAGTACGGCGACTCCAACCCCTCGCTGGTCTCGACATTGCCCAGAGACAGTCCCGTACCGCCGACGTAGGCCCGCCCGTCACCCAGCGGTTCGCGCAGTTCACGCGGGGCGAGGGCGCGGGCAAGGTGATAGCCGACGATGGCGATGATCGAGCCGAGGGCGATACCGCTCAACTCGAACGAGCTCCCGATGTGCCAGGCCACTCCACCCACACCGGCGATGATGCCGGCCGCGATCGGGACGAGATTGACCGGATTGCCGAAGTCGACCCGGTTCTCGATCCAGATCTTCGCGCCCAGCAGGCCGATCATGCCGTAGAGGACGACCGTGATGCCGCCCAGCACACCGCCAGGGGTGGCGTTGACGATCGCGCCGAACTTGGGCACCAGCCCGAGCAGGATGGCCACGATCGCGGCCACGTAGTAGGCGGCCGTGGAGTAGACCTTGGTCGCCGCCATCACCCCGATGTTCTCCGCGTACGTCGTGGTCGGCGATCCACCGATGGCCGACGACAGCGCCGTCCCGATGCCGTCAGCGGCCAGTGCCCGGCCCATGTACGGGTCGAGGTTGTCGCCGGTCATCTCGGCCACTGCCCGGACGTGACCGGTGTTCTCCGCGATCAGTGCGATGACGCCGGGCAGCGCCAGCAGGATGAAATTGAGGTGGAAGTTGGGCGCGTGGAACGTCGGCAACCCGAACCAGGCGGCGTCGCTCACCCCGTCCAGGTTGACCCGGTAGTGCGTGCTGACCTCGCCGGCCCCGTTCGGCGCGGTGATCATGCCGACGGTCTTGTCCAGCACCCAGGAAAAGACGAAGCCGAAGATCAGCGCGAGGAACACCGCGATCCGCGACCAGAAGCCCCGGAAGGCGACCGCGGCGACGATGGTGAACAGCATGACGACGATGGCGACACCCTGGTCCTGCGGCCAATAGGTGCCGGCCACCACGGGTGCCAGGTTGAAGCCGATGAGCATGACAACAGCGCCGCTGACCACCGGCGGCAGCACCGCGCGCAGCGCCCGGGCACCGACGAAGTGGACGAGGATGCCGATCACGGCGAGAGTCAGGCCGGCGACCAGGATCGCTCCGGTCACCGACCCGCTGTCGCCGCCACCCGCCCGAATGGCTGCGACCGCGGCCACGAACGAGGCCGAGGTGCCGAGGTACGACGGCACCTTTCCGGAGACGATCAGCAGGAACAGGATCGTGCAGACCCCGGACATCATGATGGCCAGGTTCGCGTCCAGGCCCATGATCAGCGGGAACACGAAGGTGGCGCCGAACATCGCGACCACGTGCTGGGCGCCGACGCCGATCGTCTTGGGCCAGCTCAACCGTTCGTCCGGACGCACCACCGTGCGCGGGGGCGCGTCGCTGGGTACGGGTTTCCAGCCGATGGCCATGTGTCCTCCTGTCGCCGAGCGACGATCGCGCACGCCGCGCTGCGGGTCCTGACCGGACGCCGCAGGCGAGGTGCGATCCGTGTGTGCTTCGCGACAGCATGGACCCGCCGACCCGCAGTCGACCCGTGTGAGCCGTCCCCGCGATTCGGCGTGTCGGAGAGCGGGCGGCCGGCCGGAACGGCGGATGTGCCGCGCGGTCGGTCCCCCGCACGGCCTGTCCCGCCCGTGGGGCGGGTGGACGGCGCCTGGCCGTCCCGCGGCCGGGACCAGCCACCCCGGATCGGGATCGGGGCACTACCGTCGCGGCATGCGCATGATTCCGGTTGCGTCCGCCGCGTACGTCGCGCCGGTGCTGGCCGGGCCGGGCCGGGCTGTGGTGGTGAGCGCGGTGTTCTCCGGCGCCGTGGTGCTCGATGTCAAGGACGGCGAGCACTCTGCCGGGACGACCGTCGTGCTGCTCGACCCGCGCGCTACTGCGGTCCCGCTCGGAGTGCGCGGCACGGCACCCCTGCCGATGGTTCCGGTCGGTGCCCAGGGTCGCGTCGGCGACGGCGGCGTCGATCTGGCCGGGACCGCGTTCCGTCTCGCCCGGACCTGGTCCTCGAGTGTTCCGGTCATCGACCCGGCCGCGGATCGGCTGGCCGAACTGACCGGCCGGGCGCGGCAGTCCCCGCTCGGGCTGGACCACCGCCGCCTGGCCAACCTCGCCGGGGCGCTCCGGGACAACGACCAGAAGGGTGTGGCCGACGGGGTCAGGAGCCTGGTCGGCCTCGGCATCGGCTCGACACCGGCCGGCGACGACGTGCTTGCCGGGCTCATGGTCGCCCTGCACGTCCGCGGACGGGCCGACCTCGCGGCGAGTGTGTCGGCCGCCATCGACCCGACCCGAACGACGTCGTACTCCGCAGCGCTGCTGGTCGCCGCCGCGGCCGGGCACGCTGCGCTCGAGGCGCTGGCCGTACTGCGCTGGCTGCACCGGCCGACGGCCGCAGACCCGGCACCTGAGCATGCAGACCCGCTGAAGATCAACGCCAGCGGACGATCCGCTCAATTTTCGAGCCATTCCGGTCCGCACACGATGATCATGGGTTCGCATCCGATCGACAGGTTGCTGGCGGTCGGGCACACCAGCGGAGCCGACTTGACCGCCGGTCTGCTGCTCGGCCTGCGTGTCGACCGGGCTCAGCTCGACCCGGCCGGAACCGAGGCCGCATGAGCGGACCACTCCGAGCGAACAATGGGCAGCCGGTGCGGCTGACGCGAATCGAGGCACGGCTATGAGCGAGCAGGTCCTGCTGCGACGCGGCGCGTACCACGACTCGGTCACTCTGCTGCGGATCACCCAGGCTGTTGCCGACACCCCCGGCGTGACGGCGGCGCAGGTTGCGATGGCGACCGAGCTCAACGTGGAGCTGACGCGCGGACTCGGCTTCGACGTCCCCGGCGACATTGCACCGACCGACCTGCTGATCGCCGTCCGGGGGCAGGACGAGCACGCGGTACAGGCCGGCGTGGCGGCGGTCGACGTGGCGATCGCCGACTCCCGGGCCCCGGCGGCCAGTGGGTTCGGCGCCGTCGCGGCACCACGCACCGTCCGCGCGGCGACTGTGGCCGCCCCGGACGCCGATCTGGTCCTGCTGTCCGTACCCGGGCCGTCGGTGCTCGGCGAGGCGCTCGACGCCCTGGATGCCGGCCGCCACGTGATGGTGTTCTCCGACAACGTCCCGATCGAGCACGAAGTGCTGCTCAAGCAACGCGCCGACGAAGCAGATCTGCTGGTGATGGGCCCGGACTGTGGCACCGCGATCGTGGCCGGGGTGGGACTCGGGTTTGCCAATGTGCTGACCGGGGGGGCCGACCCCGCGGGCCTGCGGGTGGGCATCGTCGCCGCCTCCGGCACCGGCGCCCAGCAACTGTCCTGCCTGCTCGACGAGGCCGGCGCAGGTGTCTCGCACCTGCTCGGGGTCGGCGGGCGCGACCTGTCTGCGCAGGTCGGCGGCCGCAGCGCGATCCGCGCGTTGGCCATGCTGGACGCCGATCCTGGCACCGGACACATCGTCGTGCTGTCCAAGCCGCCCGACCCGGCTGTCGCCGATTCGATGCGCGCGCGAGCGGCAAGGGCCGATACCCCGGTGACCATGGTGCTGCTCGGCGCCGGCCAACCGAACCTCACCGAGGCGGCCGAGGCCGTGCTGGACGCCATCGACGTCCCTGTCCCCGACTGGCCGACCTGGGGCCGGAATCACGCAAAACCCGACGGCCACCCCGGCGCGTTGCGCGGCCTCTACGCGGGCGGCACCCTTGCCGACGAAGCCATGATGGTCGCCGGCGACATCCTCGGCGATCTGCGGTCCAACATCCCGATGCGCCCCGACCTGGCACTGCCCGATCCGGTGCTCGGCCGACCACAGCTGACCGGCGCCGGTCACGCGGTGGTCGACCTCGGCGACGACGCCTTCACCCGCGGCCGGCCGCATCCGATGATCGACCCGTCGCTGCGCCTGGACCTGCTCGCCGCCCAGGCCGCCGATCCTGAAGTGCGGGTGGTGTTGCTGGACGTCGTCCTGGGACACGGCGCCGAGGCGGATCCGGCGGCCCGGCTCGCACCCGCCATCCGCCGGGCGCTGGAGAGCAGCGGACGGCCGTTGGCGGTAGTGGTGTCTCTCATCGGAACCGTGGGCGACCCGCAGCACCGCGACCGGCAGGCCGCGCAGCTGGCCGCTGCCGGCGCAGCGGTGTTCGTCCTCCAACGCGGCCGCGGCCCGTACGGCAGCTGCCGTCGCGGCCGGCGAAAGGGGCGTGCGATGACCGATCTCCTTCGCCGGGCCGCCGGCCGTGATCACCGCCGGCATCGACCTGCTGGCCGACGCCTTGCGGGCCCAGGCCGTCGACGTGACCGAGGTCGACTTCCGCCCACCCGCCGGCGATGGACGAGCCCGCGGCGACGGCAGCGACCTGTCCGACGACCTGGCCACCGTGCTGGCCGACACCCGTCGACCTGCCGCCGACGCCGAAGCGGTGCGCAGGATGTTGGCCACCAGAGCGCTGTTGGTCGACGTGGTCCCCGCTGCCGATGCGCTCGGCCTGCAGCCGGGACAGTTCCTGCACGCCGGCCCGCCGATCGGCTGGGACCGGGCCTCCGGACCGCTCCGCGGCGCGCTGATCGGCGCCATGCTGTTCGAAGGATTGGCCGCCGATCCGGCCCAGGCCGAAGCCAAACTCCAAGTAGGCGAGGGGATCTCACTATCCCCTTGCCACGAGCACGACGCCGTCGGCCCGATGGCCGGAGTCATCTCTGGGTCGATGTGGCTGTTCAAGCTGGTTGACGAGGCCACCGGGAACACCGCGTTCTGTTCGCTCAACGAGGGGCTGGGCAAGGTGCTCCGGTACGGGGCGTTCGGACCCGAGGTGATCGACCGGCTGCGGTGGATGGCCGACGTGCTCGGTCCCGCCCTGGCCGTCGCGGTGCGGGCCTGCGACTCCCGTCGACATCACCGCGATCGTCGGCCAGATGGTGCAGATGGGCGACGAAGGGCACAACCGCAATCGGGCCGGCACCCTGATGTTCCTGCGGGAGATCCTGCCGGCGCTGATCGCATCAGGGTTGCCACCTGCCGACGTCGCCGAGGTCGCCCGATTTGTCGGCAACAACGACCACTTCTTCCTCAATCTCGGCATGCCAACAGGCAAGCTGATGGGGGACGCCGCCGCCGGGATACCCGGCTCCGCCGTGGTCACCGCGATGTGCCGCAACGGCACCGACTTCGGCATCCGCGTCTCCGGTACCGACGGCGAGTGGTTCACCGGCCCGGCCAACTACCCGGAGGGCCTGTTCCTTGCCGGGTTCGGCCCTGACGACGCCAACCCGGACATCGGCGACTCGGCCATCACCGAGACGATGGGCATCGGCGGCATGGTGATGGCCACCGCACCGGCGATCGTCAGATTCGTCGGAGGTGCCGTCCCGGACGCCATCGCCGTGACCCGCCGGATGTACGAGATCACCCTGGCGGAGAATCCTGCGTTCGCGGTGCCGATCCTCGAATTTCGCGGCGCCCCGACCGGCATCGACGTGACCAGGGTGATCCGCACCGGCATCCTGCCGCAGATCAACACCGGAATGGCCGGCCGGGTGGCCGGCACCGGGCAAGTGGGTGCCGGTCTGGTCACTCCTCCGATGGCGTGCTTCACCTCAGCCATCCGTTCGCTGGCAGCTCGAGTGCCCCAAGTTCACCCAGATGCCTCGTAACACCTGGCACATGTTCGCCTGAAGTGATGAGTTGGCCCCGCAACCGTTGCGCGCGCATCAAGTGGCCGACAAGACTGCTCTTACGAGCGGGTGACTGGGGGTAGACATCCGCGAGAGGAGTGCTTGGTGAAGTCATCGACAGATCCGACAGTTCAGGGATCGATCCCGGCAGGCTCGGGGACCAGCGACGGGGGCCAGTTCTGGGGGGACATCTTTCAGCTCGTTGCGCAACCGCGTACATCTTGCGGTGACGCCGCAGGCAGGCTCGTCGCGGGCAGCGGCCCGGGCTACCGTTCCGGCCCAGCGCCCGCCGGTGGGCCGGGAGACCCAGGAGCCCCGGCCGGCCGAGGCGGTGGTCGCGGTCAATCCGTCGGCGACCGACCCGTCCTTGCGCCGGACGGTTCAGACCGTCCCCAACCAGCTGCGCTGATTTCCGGCCGGGTCGGTCGAATCGCCGGTCGAGCACGGACGACGAGCGCAGGGCTGCCGGCAGTGGCCGTCTCGGATCAGCGACGCTCGCGGACCACCGCACGGACGGCACCGACCGCGGCATCCACCTCGCCGGGTGAGGTGTAGGCGGCGAAACTCAGCCGGCAACTCGCCGGCGGATCGAGCGCCAGGTCGTGGTGGGCCAGAGTGGCACAGTGGCAGCCGGCCCTGGCTTCGACCCCACGCCGGGCGAGGTCCTCGGCCAGCGTGTACGGGTCGATCCCGTGAACCGTGAAGGACACCAAGGGCGACCGCCGGGTCGCCGACTGCGGACCGAACACCGTCAGCCCGTCGATCTCCGACAGGCCGGCCAATGCCTGCTCCGTCAGCGCCTTGGTGTGCACGCCGATCGCCGTCATGGTGGCCGTGACCGCCGACCGCGGGACCGGCTCGAGGCAGCCGAACCGGGCCGACGATCCCGCCACGCCGACCAGATCCACCAGCAACCGCAGCGCGTCCGCCGCGATGATCGTGCCGAGGATGTTCGGCGTCCCGGCCGCGTATTTCCACGGCAGGTCGTTGTACACGACCCGGTCCGGGTGCACCTGCCCCTCGGCGATCATGTCCCCGCCGTACAGGAAGGGCAGCGCGCTGGTGAGCAGCTGCTCCTTCGCGTACAGCACGCCGACACCGAACGGGGCGAACAACTTGTGGAAGGAGAAAGCCAAGTAGTCGACATCGAGCGCCTGCACGTCGATGGGAGAGCTCGGCACCAACTGTGCGCCGTCCACCAACAGCAGCGAGCCGGTCCCACCCGTTCGGCGGCGGTACCCACTGGCATCCGCGATGCGCCGCACGGCAGCCAGATCGGGCTTGTCGCCGAGGAAGTTCGACGCCCCGGTGACGCATACGAGCTTCGTGCGCTCGTCGACCAGGGAGGCCAGGTGGGCCAGGTCGAGCCGGCCGGTCTCGCGGTCGAATCGGGCGATCCGGCAACCGACCTGACGGCCGAATCGCGGCAGGATCTCGCGGCACAGGCCGTACCAGGGCACGTAGTTCGAGTTGTGCTCGAGCATGGTGGTCACCACGTTGTCGCCGTCGGCGAACTCGGTCATCAGCGTGTACATGACGGCATTGATCGCCTCGGTGGTGCCGCGGTAGACCGCTATCGACCGGCGGCTCGGGGCATTCAGCCAGCCGGCGATCGTGTCGTACGACGCCTCGAAGCGTTCCGTGGTGCGCCGCGATGAGGCCGACTGCCCACGGTGCACGTTCTCGTAATCCAGCCCCAGGCGGCGGTACTCGGCCAGCAGCGCTCGGGGTGGCTGGGTGGTGGCCGCATTGTTGGTGACGATGCGGCCGGTCAGCGGGAAGTCGAAGCCGCCGCGCAGCCGGTCGAGATCGAGGGTGGGGGCGCCGGCACCGGCCGCAGTCGGCCGCCGAGGTGAGGTGTTCGGCGGGATTCTGCTCGTCGTCGTCCGCATCGAACCAGCTCCTGACCCACAGATCCGTGGCCATCGCGTGCTCGAGCAGCGGTCAGCGCAGCGCACGGTTTGTCCGAATAGGACGGTCGGGCCATACGTCCTGATACCCGGTGCTGGGCCCGCGACGCGAATGTGCGGCCCAGCGCCGGCCCGGACGCCGTGTCAGAGCGGATCTGATCGGTTGGGCCCCTCCGGGTCGACCCGCAGCGGATGATCGGGCGGTGCGCATCACCCGTGGGTGGCCGGCCGGCCTGGCTCTGAGTGCCGCCCTGCTGACCGCGTGCTCCACCACCGTGATCGGTGTCGCCCGACCCGATCCGGTCGTCGCCTCGGGTTTGACCGCAGCGGTGGCGTCGACGACCACGGCAGCACCGGCCACGAGCCTGCCGATCACCACCAGGACAGCCACGTCCGCCCCGGCGTCACCGACGAGAACCTCCTCCGGTACCCGGCGGCGGCGGCGTCACCGGGCCCCCGAGCCCCTCGACGACAACCGCGGCGGCACCGCAGACAACGACGACGCCGACAACCACCGCGTCATCGATCCCAGGGCCGGCCCGGGTCGACGCCGGCGAGTTGTTCGATGCGCTGACCGCTGCGCTGAGCAAGCACGATCGCGCGGCGTTCCTGCGCCGGTTCACCGGGGCCGCGGTCAAGGCGGCAGGGCAATGGTGGGACAACCTGGACGCGATCGGATTCGACCGCGGAGCCGTCGGCACCTACCGCAATCGTGGCGACTCGGTTGCGCTGGACCCGGATGGCGGTGGCACCTTGCCGGTCGTCCTCGCCGGCGTCCACGCCGAGAGCGACCGGGTCGGCACCGACGGGGCGAGGTTCGTGCCGACGACGGCCTACCGGTGGGGTGTGCGCTACTCGGCCGGCAGGCTGACCGTCACCACCTGGGCCAGTCTGCAGCGGGCACCGTGGGACTGCGGATGCCGGTTGCACGTCGCCCGCAAGGGGGGCGCGGTGGTCGCGGCCTATCCGGCCGAAGGAGCCCTCGCCGATGACGTGGTGGGCGCCGTCGCCGACGCGCTCGATTGGAGCACGACCTTCAGCAATTCGGTCGACGCTTCGTGGCCCAGGCTGACCGGCGCGGTCGCCTTCGTCACGGCGCAGCCCACGCGGATGGCGGGTTGGTTCCGCACTCGCACCTCCGACGATCCCGACCGGGACGGCTACTGGGCCCACCCGCCGCCCGCCTACACGTACTACCTGCCCGGCTACGACGGTGCGGCCGCCGGGATCCACCACGGCGGCGACTTCGCCGGTGCCCGGATCGTGCTCGGTCCCGATGCACTGGAAGACACCACCGAGCAATTCGTCCACGAACTCGTCCATTACCGACTGTCTTCGCAGGCGACCGGCGATGGCTTCCTGACCACCAACGCCTGGGTGGAGGAAGGCGTCGCTCAGATGGTGCAGCAGATTTTCGTCGGCACCACCGCCGAGGCTGCCGCGGCCGGCGATTGGGTGGTCGGGACCAAGGAGTTGGGCGTCGGCATCACCGCCGACCGGCTGAACCACGACTTCCACGATCGGCCGCCCACCACAGCCCAGCTGTATGCCGCTGACCGGAACAGCCGATTCTTCTGGTACCAGATCGCCGCGTCGGTCTACGACTACTTAGCGGTGCGGTACGGGCTGAAGGTGTCCATCGATGTGGCAACAGCGGCGCACGCCGGACGATCCCCGTTCGAGTTGGTACCCGACCCCGATCGGCCCTCCCGCACGCTGTCCTCGACGACGGTGCAGCGGGCCTGGGCGGCCTGGGTGCGGGAGACCTACGGCTGACCTGCCCGCGGTCGGCGACGCACGTTGCCGATGGCCGATCTCATCGCGCCGACCAGTCCACGACCAAGGCGACCGCCAGGCCGAGCATCACCGCAGCGATCACCAGATCGAGAATCTGCCACGACCGCGGCGAGCCGAAGAACCCACGCAGCAACCGGCTGCCGTAGCCGAGACCGCAGAACCAGAGAATGCTGGCCAGCCCCGCGCCGGCCGCGAACCACCACTGGCCGGTCCGCCCCCAGGCGGCGGCCAGGGTGCCGAGCAACAACACCGTGTCCAGGTAGACGTGCGGATTGAGCCAGGTCAGGGCCAGCGCGCCGGCGATCGCGGCGGGACGCCGGGAGATCGCCGCGCCGTCGGTGCTCAGGCTGGACGGACGCAGCGCCCTGGCCGCCGCGCGCAGTGCATAGACCATCAGGAACGCGGCGCCGCCCCAGGTGATGACGGTGAGCAGAGCCGGCCGGTGGGCGATCAGCGCCCCGAGCCCGGCCACCCCGGCCACGATCAATACCAGGTCGGACGCGGCGCAGACGAGGACGATCGGAGTGACCTGAACCCGGGCCAGCCCTTGCCGGAGCACGAACGCGTTCTGCGCGCCGATCGCCACGATCAGCGACAGGCCGGTGATCAGACCGGCGACGAATGCTCCCATGCGTCCGACGCTAGAAGCGCCGGGCGCAACAGTCCAACGAATGTTTCTCAACTAGCATGAACGCTGCTTCATCTGCGGCTGGTGGTGTCGAGATTCGCCATGACGCCGCCGTTATGACTGGTCGCTGAACTGCTCGTCATGAGGTGCACGCATGCTCCGCCGATCGTCGGCGGTGGCGGGGCGATCGGACGAGCGCTGTGCCCCGGGGGGTCACACGAAAGCGCGGCGGACTTCGGGGCGGGCGGAGACGATTCAGCCGGGCCGGAGGTCGCGGCGGGCCGCCCGCACGACCAGATCGGTGAGGTGGTCCAGGCTCTCCGACCCGACTCGCCAGCGCTGCCAGAACAGCCGGACGTCCGCGTGTCGGGACCCGGCGAGCCGCACCATCGTGCCGTCGTCCAGCGACGTGCCGAGTTGCGCCTCCGGGAGCATCGCCCAACCCAGGCCGAGCCCGACCGCGACGGCACAGTCGGCCGACGACGGCACCCAGTGGACCGGTGGCCGGGCCTCCGGCGAAACCACGGCGAGCAGGTCGTCCTGCAGTTGGTCCTTTGCGTCGAACCGGATCATCGGCATGGCACCCCAGTCGACCGCCGGGTGATCGGAGTGCCGGGCCGGCTCGCCGCGGTACTGCTCGACCAGTCCCGGAGTTGCGATCGGCAGGTAGCGCATGACGCCGAGCGGATGGACGCTGCAGCCCTGGATCGGGTTCGGGTCCGAGGTCACCGCGGCCAGCGCCTCGGCCGATCGCAGCCGGGCCGAGGAGAACTCCTGGTCGTCGATGTAGAGCCGCAACGTCACCTCGGTCCAGTCGGCGACGGCCCCCAGGACCTCACGAAACCAGGTGGCCAGCGAGTCGGCGTTGACCACAACGGCCAGGTCGACCCGACCGTTGCCGGCACCCAGCCGCCGCTCGGCTTCCGCCTCGAGCAGATCGAACTCCCGCGCCAAGCGCACCAACTCCGCTCCGGCCGCGGTCGGCCGACAGGGCCGGGAGCGGGTGACGGCCACCTGGCCCAGTTGGGCCTCCAACGCCCGGATCCGCTGCGAGACGGCCGACGGTGTGATGGTCAAGGCGCGGGCCGCCGCGTCGAACGTCTGGTGCTCCACCACGGCGGCGAGCGCAGCGAGCTGTCCACGCTCCCAGTTCATGAAGCAATCCTAATGCACCTTCAGAAACCTTCGCTTTCCTAATGCCTCACGTGCTGCCTACGGTTCCGGCACCTCATCGAATCGCCGGCCCACCCAAGGAGCGGACATGCCTTTCCTGATGAGCCCGTCCGCGTTCGGGGGGTGGGCGCCCGCCGGCTCGCCGCCGTCCGGCGTGCTGCGAACGTTCCCCGGTCCGGTCGGTGACGAGCGGGTCAGCGGGCCGGCGCGGCCCCTCGGGTGCTTCTGGCGTCCGGCCCTCTGATCGCCGGCGGTTCGTTCCGGTCAGTCCGCGAACCGCCATCGCACCCTCACGGACGCCGTGACGTCGGTGTCACCGCCGGCCACCGGCATGTCCTTGGCGAACCCGCCTGCGGCCAACGCGACAGCATGGACTTGGCGTAGCGGGCCATGGTCGGCCGTGCCTTCCTGGATCCAGTCGACCGGGCCGAGCGGGCGCCCGGCCAGCCGCGCGAGATGCTGCGCCTTCGTCACTGCCTCGGCCCAGGCTCGTTCCCTGGCCTGCTCCAGCGCGGCGTCCGCATCCTCGGCGGTCAGCGCGACGCTCTCGATCCGGACGCCGTGGCCCGTGCGGGTGGCCGCGTCGGACAGCAATCGCTCGAGTCCGGCCAGTCCGTCCAGCTTGACCAGCAGCCGCTGACCGGCCTGGTAGCCGATCAAGACCTCACGGTTGTCCACCCACTCGGTGCGGGGGCCGAGGCTGAGATCGAGCGTGCGCACCGCCCTGGCATCCACGCCGTCGTCGGCCAGCACCGCAAGCAGTCGGGTGACGGTGTCGGCGGCGAGCCGGAACGCCTCGCCGGCGTCCGGTCGGATGATCTCCACGCCGATCGTGATCGCCACCCGGTCCACCGGTGTCGAGACGGTGGCCGACCCGAAAACGGTGACGCCGTCGCTGGGATTGTCCATAGCCATAGCCGCAGTCTGCCCGACCCCGTACCGGCGAGGACCATCCGGCGCGACGAGGCCGAAGTCGGCAATTCCTGTCCCACGATCCCCCAAAGCGCGGAGTTGATCCTCGCAGGACTCGGTCGGCGCGGTGCGGGATCAGCCCAGCGGGGACGTCCAGGCAGCGGCGGCGTCCCGGCTCGCCGCGGCGGTGTCCTGTTCGCGTTGGTAGAGCACGCCGTAGGTGAAGCCGTTCTCACCGGGCCGCTCTGCGGTCGCGGCGCCGAGCCGGCGCAACAGATCGGACGCCAGCACGCTGTCCTGGTGCTCGCCGAGCACGTCCTGCAGATCCTTCCAAGCGGCGAGGGTGTCGTCCGAGGCCAGCATGTCGTCGACGCCGGCGAGCCCGAGCAGTTCACCCGCGTACCGGGCGCGCTTGGCTGCCTTCCGGGCCTTGTGCAACAGCTCGTCGTCGCCGCGCTCGAGGCCGGCGGCCAGTCGACGAACCGCCTTCTTCGCCGCCTTGCGCGCGGGCTTGCGCAGCGAGCGCGCCTTCTTGTCGGCCGGCTCGGCGAACGGCGGGTCGCTCAGCCAGCCCGCCGATTCACGCAACAACGCGAGATACCGCCGCCCGGACAGCGTTGCGTCGAGCGTGCTCTGGGCCTGCACCTGGTGGACCAGCAGGTGCTCGTCGATCCGGGCGGCCACCGGGCCCAGCACAACCTCCGGCGCCAACGCGTCGATGGCGGCGGCGAACCGGGCGCGCTGGACCTCGGCGTCGCGGGCGTCCCCGAGCACGTGGGCGTACCAGTTGAGGTCACCGTCGAAGGCGGCGACCCTGTCGTCGTCGAACAGAGCGCCGTACACCCGCAGCGTCGAGCGGATGCGGCGCACCGCGACCCGGGTGTCGTGGACGACGTCGTCGCCGGTGCCGGTCCGCAGGCCCAGGTCGCCGGCCAGCACGGCGGCGTGCTGCTCGGCCAGGTAGTCCAGAACGGCCCGGCCGGCGGTCCCGTCCTCCGCCGAGGGGTTGCGCTCCGGTGGGCCACCCAGCGCCTTGGCCACCTTGTTCGCCGAAGTCCCCGCGGCCGCGCCGGCCTCGAGGAGCAGGTCGGAGACCGAGTCCAACAACGATTCATCACCTGCCGGGCCGATTTCCACCTCGAGCTCGCGCCAGGCCGACCAGACATCCGTCGGGGCGTCGGGGGCGGCGGCCTTCACGTCGTCGTCGGCGATCTCGGCCAGCAGCTCACCGTCTGGCGTCGTCCAGCGCTGCCGGCGGCGCTCGGTGTGCACGGTCACCAGGGGTACCAGCGGGGCCCCCAGCGTGACTCCGGCGACCAGGTCGGCGAGCTTGCTGGGCACCCGGGTACGCGCGGCCGACAGGGGTAGGCCCAACTCGGTTCGGCTGTCGCCGACCGGGACCTTCAGCTGCCAGCCGGTGTCGGTGTCGCCGGTGCGTTTGCGCAAGGTGATGCCGAGCGCGAGCAGGTCGCGGGCGGTGGTGTCGTAGTAGGCGCTGACCAGTCGGACCGTGTCGGACTGCGCCTTCGCCCCAATGGGAAAAGCGGCGGCGAGGTTCGGCGGCTGGACGTCGCCGCCCAGCTCGAATTTCCGCTCCCGCTCGACCTGTCGGTCGATCCCGCCCTCGGTGCTCCCGCTGCTCGCCATGCCACCATCCTGCCGGGTCCTCCGCCGCAGCGCGTCGACCACCCACGACTCGCGTGCGGCCACGCACACCCTGAAAAGTTGCCTCCAGTTCGTCGGGCCCGAGCGTGGGCACCGGACCACGACACAACTGGAGGCAGGTTTTCAGGGTCTGAGCGGCCAGCCGCGTCGCGCGGGTCCGCGGAAGCGGCGGTCAGTTGGTCAGGCGTTGCCGGCCACTGTGCGCCGGTAGTGGGCGACACCGGCCTCGTCGAGCTCGACGTCCAGCACTCCGGTTTCCACCAGGTGGTCCAGGTGCGCTGCGCTCTCGGCCAGCGCGGCGCGGCGCTGGAAGCCGGTGATCGCGTCCCAACCGTGGGCCCAGGTCAACCGCTGGGCGATCTGCCAGGTGGTCGCACCCGGCTCGTCGTCCAGCACGGCGAGGATCTCCGCGAGCCGCTCGTCGTGGTGGTGCAGGAGCTGGCGTACCCGGGTGGGCAGGCCACGGAAGCGCCACTCGTGGGCGGGCAGCACCTCGACCGATTCGTAGGGCAGGAGCCGGCGCAAGGAGTTCAGGTACGGACCGAGCGGCGAACCGGCGTGATGCGGATGCAGCCCGACGTTCGGGCTGATCCGGGGCAGCACGTGGTCGCCGGTGAGGAGCAGGTCGTTGTCCTCGTCGTGGAAGCTCAGGTGTCCTGGGGTGTGACCGGGCGTCCAGAGCAGCCGAATCTGCCGGCCGGGCAGCGGCAGGTAGGTGTCGTCGTCCAGCGTGCGCGTGGGATCCGGCATGGCCAGGAAGTCGGCCATGCGCGACGCGTCGACGGTCATCGTGGTGCGATCCGCCCCGGGGACGCCGAGCTGAGAGAGCCAGGTGGCGTCGGCCCCACCGCCGAGATCGTGGTGCGACGGCAAGGCGTCGACCTCGGCCGGATGCATGGCGATCCAGGCATCGGTTGCCTGGCTCAGCCGCCGGGTCAGGCCGTGGTGGTCGGGATGGGAGTGGGTGATGACGATCCCGCTGATCTGCGACAGCGCGACGCCGGCGCGCCCCAGCCCGGTGAGCAGCTCGTCCCAGCCGCGGTCGGTGTTCCACCCAGGGTCGACCAGCACCGCAGCGCCCTCATCGCCGGCGAGGAGATAGCTGTAGGTGAGGCGAATCGGATTGTCGGGCACCGAGACCGGGATGGACCAGACGCCCTCGGCCAGCCGTTCGATCGGCGGCATCCGTTTGGCCAGCCAGGCTTCACGTTGCGCGGTACCGGTGATTTCGAGTTCTTCGGCAGCGGTCGACACCCGGCTGATATTGCCGGTCTGCACCGCTGCGGCACCGTCGGTGTCGCCACCGTCACACCTCGCCGCTTTGCAACCCGCCGCCGAGCGGCCCGGCCCGGCCCGCTGGGCCGGCTCAGCCGGCCAGGTCGGCGAACCGCGAGTAGTGCAACTGGTGCGCCACCGCAATCGTCGTCGTCGGCCCGTTCCGGTGCTTGGCCAGGATCAGGTCGGCCTCGCCTGCCCGTGGGTCGTCGGCCTCCCACATGTCCGGCCGGTGCACCAGGATCACCATGTCAGCGTCCTGTTCCAACGACCCGGACTCCCGGAGGTCCGAGAGCATCGGCCGCTTGTCGGTGCGTTGCTCGGGACCACGGTTCAGCTGGGAGATCGCGATGACCGGCACCTCGAGCTCCTTGGCCAGCAGCTTCATCGACCGGGAGAACTCGGACACCTCCTGCTGCCGCGACTCGACCTTGCGGCCCGAGGTCATCAGCTGCAAGTAGTCGACGACGATCAGTTTCAGGTCGTTGCGCTGTTTGAGCCGGCGGGCCTTGGCCCTGATCTCCATCATCGTCATGTTCGGCGAGTCGTCGATGAACAGCGGTGCGTCGGAGATCTCGCTCATCCGCCGGACGATCTTCTGCCAGTCCTGCTCGCCCATCGTGCCGGCCCGCATGTGGCTGAGCTTGATGCCCGCCTCGGCCGACAACAACCGCATGGTGATCTCGGTGCGGGACATCTCCAGCGAGAAGATCACCGACGACATGTGGTGGCGGACCGAGGCGTGCCGCGCAATATCTAGCGCTAGCGTCGAGTTGTGTGTCGGGATCATCGACCGTCCGGCCAGGTACATGTGGTCGGCGCTGTCCACCTCGACGCAGCGCACCGGCACCGAGGCAACCCGGCGGACGTCGGTGATGAACCTCGAGTTGCGTCGAGACCCGGAACCACCGTCGTGCCGTCGCTCCTTGTGCACCAGTTGCTTGCGGGAGAGCGCGAAAACCTCGTCGTCGGTGGAGAACGTCAATGTGTAGGCGATGGAGTGGCTCGCATCCCTTCCCTTGACCGATTTCCGCGTGCAGGAGACCCGGTAACCAAGGCCGGTGATCAACTCGCGCACGTCCATGGCCAGACGCTCCTCGGTGACTGCGAACTGAACGCACCCCGAGGGTGTGACGGTGCCGTCGGTGTCCAGCAGTCCGGCGAGCAGCTCCCGGCGCTGGGCGACTGATGACCGCTGGTAGCCGGCAGGAATGTGCTTGGCGCCGAGCACGCCCAGCGTGCGGAGCATCGCCTGCACGCTCCCCGTGGTTGCCCTGCAGCCGGCACACATGGCAAAACCCGACGACCGGCCACCGCACCGCGGGCAGGTGGGTGGGACCGACGGTCCCAGCACCCGCGACCGCGGACCGCAAGAGCGGCCGCAGGTACGGACCTGCGACGTCGCCGGGAAGAACTCCCGGCCGCAGACCACGCACTCACGCGCCTCGGGACGAGGCTGTTCGGCGAGCCTGATGCCGTACAGCATCCCGCCGAACGACGGCACCCGATAACCGTCGGCTTCCACCCGCATGACGATCTCCGGATCGGCGGTGGTGAAGCGCGCGGAGGCCGCGTGGCCATCCCCGAGAAAGACGCCGAGCGTGTACGGGGCGATGGGCAGTTCGGCCTCGGGGAGGCTCAACGCTGACGCATTGACCACGCAATGGTTGAGCCGTCGGTCGGCAACCGTAAGCCGCAGCGAAGCCGCGATCTCGGCCGTGGTGCGTACCGCAGCGAAAGTTCGCTGGTTGCGGTACCGGTTGTATCCGGTGGCAGCCTGGTGCGCCGAGCGCCTGGAAGCACGGGTCTCGGTCAACCACTGGTGTTCGGCGTCCGCAACGATCACCTCGCCATCGGAGAACTCCACCTCGAAACACGGCCGATCGACCATCACCTCGGTGGCAGCAACGACGGTGATCGGTGATCCGTCCGCACCGAGGAGCTGGTCGCCGATGCCAACCTCTCCCATCGTGGTCCAGCCGGTGGGAGTCGGAAGCGGGGTGTCCAGAGCCAGGGCCTTCCCCACGCCAGGTCTCGCCGCGACGATCACCATCTGGCCCGGGTGCAGGCCGTTGGTCACCTTGTCGAGGTCCGCGAATCCGGTGGGCACGCCTGCCGACATCCCGCCCCGGCTGGCGATCGCGTCGATCTCGTCCATGGTCGGCTGGAGCAGCTCCTCCAGCACGACGTAGTCCTCGGTGGTGCGCCGTTCGGTGACTTCGTAGATCTCGGCCTGGGCCCGGTCGACGATCTCGTCGACCTCGCCACCGCCCACTTGGCCCTCGCTGCCGCCGTAGCCGAGTTGGACGATGCGGGTGCCCGCGTCCACCAAACGCCGCAGGATGGCCTTCTCCGCGACGATCTGCGCGTAGAACCCGGCGTTGGCCGCGGTCGGCACGGTGGCCACCAGGCTGTGCAGGTATGCCCCTCCGCCCGCCCGGTGCAAGGTGTTCGCCCGGTCCAACTCCGCCGCAACGGTGATCTGGTCGGCCGGCTCACCGCGCGAATACAGGTCGACGATCGATTCGAAGATCAGCGTGTGCGCGGGCTTGTAGAAGTCGGCGGCGCGCACTGTCTCGACCACGTCGGCGATCGCATCCTTGGACATCAACATCCCGCCGAGCACGGACATCTCTGCGGCTTCATCCTGCGGCGGCTGCCGGTCGTACGTGGGAGCCGGACGGCGATCCGTCTGCGGCCACCGCTCGTCGACCAGCGCCATGCCGCCGCCTCCCGCCCTACCGGCCATCACCGGCGCTTGACCTTCGCTCGAACGCATGTTCTCTGTGTACCGGGAGGTACCGACAATGCCCGTGGGCGCCGGGCGGCGTCGGCGACGGGCCTTCGGACCGCGGTCGCGGGAGAACCTCCGGGACCGTAGAGCCGACTCGACGACGACCACAAGCGGCCCCTGTGCACAGCCGGTGGATCGGCTGGGGATGCCTGCGCATCGTCGCAGGACGCGGGTGTCGGCGGCTGTGGACAAGATTGGGGATTTCTGCCGGGGATAACTCCATCTCCGCAGGTCAGCACGTACCCGCTGCGGGCCGGCCCTGTGGACAACAATTCAATCCGAGGTTCTCGGCGTGGCGTGCGACGGCGTGTCGGAACGCGTCAGCTGTAGTCCGAACGGGTGACACGTCCGCATCCTGGGAAGGTGCTGGTCAGACCGCCGGATGCCGATTGGACCGCCTTTCCTCCGCGCGCTACTATTGATTAGCCAGGCTAAGGATACGAGCGTCAGGACGCGCATGACTCCCTCAACCCGCCCGTCAACCACCGAACGTGCGACAGCCGCCACTCGGCAGGACGCCGAGACCCCCCGCGCTTCGTCACCGCCGGCAACGCCGGAGGCCCTGCCGACGCCGGACCCGGCCCTGCTGGAATCCGCGTCCGGTCGCCGGCAGCCGTTGGCGGTATGGGTGCTGGCCTTCGCCGCGATGGTCTCGTTCATGGGCATCGGCCTGGTCGACCCCATCCTCAAGCCGATCGCCGCCAACCTGGGCGCGACGCCCAGCCAGGTCTCGCTGCTGTTCACCAGCTACCTGCTGGTCACCGCGTTCGCCATGCTGATCACCTCGTACGTGTCCAGCAGGCTCGGTGGTCGTACGACGCTGATGATCGGCCTCGGCGTGATCATCGTGTTCTCCACTCTGGCCGGCACATCCCCGACGGTGGGCGCATTGGTCGGCTGGCGGGCCGGGTGGGGCCTGGGCAACGCGCTCTTCATCGCGACCGCGCTGGCCGCCATCATCGCCGTCGCCCGCGGCGGCGCCGAGAAGGCCATCACCCTCTACGAGGCTGCGCTCGGCATCGGCCTGTCGGTCGGGCCGCTGGTCGGTGCCGTGCTCGGCGGCTGGAACTGGCGGGCACCGTTCTTCGGCGTCGCCACGCTGATGGCCATCGCCCTGCTCGCCATCGTGTTCTTCCTCAAGGACAAGGTGAAGATCTCGCACAACATCCGCCCGGCCGACCCGATCAGGGCGCTGAGCCACGGCGGACTGCTGGTCCTCGGCATCGCCGCCCTGCTCTACAACGGCGGATTCTTCGCCGTCCTGGCGTTCACCCCGTTCGTGGTGCCGTTCGGCGCCTACGGCATCGGCTTCCTGTTCTTCGGTTGGGGCGTGCTGGTCGGCGTCTTCGCCGTCTGGGGCGCGCCGTGGCTGCGCACCCGGCTCGGCCTGACCAACGCGTTCGCGCTGGCCTTCGCCCTGTTCACGGTGATCCTCGTGGTGATGGCGACCAACGTGCACCACTCCGCCGTCATCGCGGCCTGCGTCGTGCTCTGCGGTATTCCACTGGGCGTGCTGAACACCCTGTTCACCGAGACCGCGATGAACGTCGCGCCGGTGCCGCGCCCGGTCGCCTCGGCCGGCTACAACTTCGTCCGGTTCCTCGGCGGCGCGGTGTCGCCGTGGATCTGCGGCAAGCTCGGCGAGAACGTCTCCGAGGCCGCACCGTTCTGGTTCGGCGCGGCGTGCGTGGCCGTCGGTCTGGCCGTCCTGGTGCTGCTCGGCCGCCGCTACCTGACCAAGGTCGCCATCGCCCACTGAGCGCTCTGGCATCGGACCCACGCCCGCGCCGCCCCGTCCCCGCGCCGCCTCGACACCCGCCGTCCCCGCCGCATCGACACCCGTTCCGTGCATCGACACCCGTTCTGACGCCGCGAAAGTGTTGTCGATGGATGGATGTGGTGTACATGCAGTCCAGGCCGGCTCGGCCGTGCCGAGCGCGGGTCAGTGCGAGCGGAGCACGAGGTCGAAGCGGTCCGGAGTCATGATCGTGCCGAAGTAGTGGTCCTCGGCACCTGACCACCTCGAGTCCCAGTCCGCCTGGTAGGCCGCGCCGTCCCGGCTGAGCAGCCGCGCGCGGCGCAGTTCGTCCGGTACGTCCAGCAGGACGCGCAGATCGAGCAGGTCGTGCAGCTCGGGACGGCACGAGTACGCGCCTTCCAGCAGGACGACGGATCGCCGCTGTATCCGGGTCGGCGCGTCGACCAGCGGGACGATGTCGCTGTCCCAGTCGTCGGCCGCCCAGTCGAATGCCCGCCACTCGGCCGTCCCGCGCCTCCCGGAGGCGGCCGAGGACGGCGCGCTGGCGACGCCAATCGATCACCTGCTCGGCCCGTTCGACCGACGACCGGCGGTCCCAGGTCGCCGCACTCCCCCCGGCGTAGAAGTCGTCCCCGTCGATCACGCTGACGCGGCCGAGACCGCCCATCCTCGCTGCCGGCCGACGAACGCCTGCGCCAAGGTCGACTTCCCGGCGCCGGATCGGCCGTCCAGGCCCACGAACACGCAGTCCCGGCCGCCGGCGGCCACGCCGTGGACGGCCGCGGCCAGCATCGCCAGGGACCGGTCCGACGGGTCATGGTCCGGGCTCACCACGTCATGATCCTCAGATTCGCGCTGTCCGGCACAGCACACAGCCCCGCCCGAGGATCCCGGGCGGGGCTGTTGCGTACGAGCGGGACTACTTCGCGGCGACCACGGTCACCGCGAGTGTGGCGGTCACACCCGGGTGCAGGGTGACCGCGACCGGGTGCGAGCCGGTGGTCTTGATGTGACCACCCACGTCGACCGAACGCTTGTCGACGGTCGGACCGCCGGCGGCCTTGATCGCGGCAGCGACGTCAGCGGCCGAGATCGAGCCGAACAGCTTTGCGCCGTCAGCGGTGCGTGCGGTGATGGAGACCGACAGCTTCTCCAGCGCCTGCTTGACCTCGTTGGCGTGCTCGGTGCCGCGGATCTCCCGGGCCAGCTGGGCCCGCTTGATGGTGGCGACCTGCTTTTCCGCGCCCTTGGTGGCGAGGATGGCGTGGCCCTGCGGCAGCAGGAAGTTGCGGCCGTAGCCGTCGCGCACGTCGACGATGTCGCCGGGTGCGCCGAGGCCGGCCACATCGGTGGTGAGGATGAGCTTCATGATCGATGTCCTTCCGCGTCCGTCTGCTGCCGTCAGCGAGCGGTCGAGGTGTAGGGCAGCAGCGCGACCTCGCGGGCGTTCTTGACCGCGGTGGCGATACGGCGCTGGTGCTGGGTGCAGTTGCCGGTCACCCGGCGGGCGCGGATCTTGCCGCGGTCGGAGATGAACCGGCGCAGCAGGTTGGTGTCCTTGTAGTCGATGGCGGGCGCCGATTCCTTGCAGAAGGCGCACACCTTCTTCTTGGGCTTGCGAACTGGAGGCTTGGGCATGGTGTTTCTCTCTCGAATTCAGTGCCGGCTGGTCCGGCTGACCGGACTGCCGTGGGATCGGGGTCGGTGCGCGGCACGGTGGGCGTGCCGATCGCGAAGAGCTGCGTCGATCAGAACGGGGGCTCGTCGAAGCTGCCGCCGGCCGCTGGGGCCGAGCTCCACGGGTCGTCGCTCGGGGCCTGGCTGCGGGAGCCGCCGGAACTACCTTGGCCGCCGGAGCTCCCCTGTCCGGAGGAGCCGTAGCCCCCGGAGCCGCCGTCGGACCGCTGGGCCCGGTTGACCTTGGCGGTCGCGTACCGCAGCGATGGGCCGATCTCGTCGACCTCGAGCTCGATGACGGTGCGCTTCTCGCCTTCCTTGGTCTCGAACGACCGCTGCTTGAGCCGTCCCGGGACGATCACCCGGGAACCCCGGGAGAGCGACTCGGCCACGTTCTCGGCCGCCTGACGCCAGATGTTGCAGCGCAGGAACAGCGCCTCGCCGTCCTTCCACTCGCCGGACGCGCGGTCGAACTGACGCGGCGTGCTGGCGACGGTGAAGTTGGCGACGGCGGCGCCGGACGCAGTGAAACGCAACTCCGGGTCGGCGGTGAGGTTGCCGACCACAGTGATGACGGTGTCGCCTGCCATGTCCGGGATCCTTACTTGGCGTCGGGACGGATGATCTTGGTGCGGAGCACCGACTCGTTCAGGTTGAGCTGACGGTCCAGCTCGGAAACCACGGCAGACGGCGCGGTCACGTTGATGACCGCGTAGATGCCCTCGGCGTTCTTCCTGATCTCGAAGGACAGCCGGCGACGACCCCAGACGTCGACGTTCTCCACGGTGCCGCCGCCCTGGCGGATCACGTTGAGGAACGTGTCGATCGACGGAGCGACGGTGCGCTCGTCGAGGCTGGGATCGAGGATGAGCAGAAGCTCGTAGTGACGCGGAGCGGTGGATACGCTCACGGACACCTCCTATGGACTCATCGGCCGCGGTCGGTCCGCGGCAGGAGGACGTCGTCCCACATGCATAACGCCCGCCATCGTTCCGGCGGGCGCGAAGGACAACACGACGATCTTACCAGCGCGAACACCCTGGTCCTGCCGTCCGTTGGCGCGCTGTGGACAACTCGGCGCCAGCGCCGGCCCAAGATCATCGCCTGCGGGTGACTGGTGCCGCTCCGTGTGCGAGGAAATCCACCGATCTCGCGTGATCATGCGGCGTCGGACGTTCGTCGGACGGCCGTTCCGCACAGTCGAGGTAGACAGTCACCCCCGAGTCGACCACGCCGCGCCAGGAGTCCGCCATGCAGCCACACGATCCGTTTCAGGAGCCAGTCCCAGTCTCCCGGCCCGCGCCCGTGTGCCAGTACTCAGCCACCGTTCTCCGGAGCAGCAGGCTCCAGCGGCACCCGGGCCCGCCCGGCAGCCGGGTCACCGACCGCCGGCAGCCATCCCGCCGGGTACCACCAGCCAGGGTGGTACCAGCCGGAACCACCGAAGCGGCACACCGGGCTGATCATCGGGTGCGCGGGAGCCATCGTGGTCGCGGCGGCCCTCACGCTGGTGCTGGTGCTCACCCTCGGCGGCAACAAGGGCAGCGCCGCCGCCGGAGCTCCGACGACGCCGGGCAACCCACCGGCTCCGGTGACCAGCGGAGCGTCTGTCACCAGCTCCGCTCCCGTCACCAGCGGAGCTCCGGTCACCAGCGCGCAGTACCGGTCCCGGTCGCGGGCGCACTGAGCAGCCGGGCGACCGCCGATCGCGCGGCGGCGCTGATTTCCCAGGGGAAGGCCAACGTCGCGGGTGTGTACGTGTGCGCGGCCGAACGCGCCCCCTTCATCACCGAGAACACTGCGGCGGCCGGCGTCACGGTCGTGGTCACCGTCACCAACCTCACCGAGAACGGGGCCACAGCTCAGGCGGCGGTTCATGTCAAGGCGCAGAACGTCAACGACCGGGCAAGCACAGGAGGGCGACAGTTCCGTCACCCTGGCCCGGAACGCCGCCGGCGCCTGGTCATGTGTGCAACAGCCCGCTGGGCTCGGACGACCAGGGCATTCCGGACGAGACATCGGCCCCGCCTGCCGTGGCCGGCGCAGCCGCGCTGACAACGGCCGGGACTGGTGGCGGCGGTCCGGGCGCCGAGCAGGCCACTCAGGTCGCCCAGTCCTGGGCCGCCGCGATCAATGCCGGCGACGCCACGGCGGCGCAGCAGTACCTGTGCGCGGCCAACCGGGACAAGTCGGGAGGGTCGACCGGAGTGACCCTGACCCTGACCGGCCTGTCCGCCACCGGTCCGGACACGGCCACCGCTGACTTCCAGGTCCAGGCCCAGGGCCAGACCGGAACCGCCCAGGTGGCGATGAGGGTCGAGAACAGCGCCTGGACCATGTGCCAACAGGGCTGACCACGAGGGCTGATCACCGAGTACCCGGGCCGGCGTCCTGTCCGACGTAGATTGCCGGGATGGAGCCGCTGCCCGATTCGGCGATCGCCCGGGAGGCCGAAGGCCTGCTACGCGACTCGTCGTCACCGTCGTTGGTCAACCACTGCCTGCGCAGCTACCTGTGGGCCGTCGGGCTCGCCGGCGTGGACGGCCTGGCATTCGACTCAGAACTGCTCTTCGTCGCGGCCGCGCTGCACGATCTCGGCCTCGAACCGGCCTTCGACTCGGGCGCCCCGTTCGAGGTCGACGGTGGTCGGGTGGCCGCGGCGATGGCCACGGAACACGGCTGGGTCGACCCGGCCGCGCAGACCGTCGAACGCGCGATCGTGCTGCACGTCGCCCCGAACGTCACACCCGACGACGGCGTCGAGGCCTACCTGCTCAACGAGTCGACGGGCACGGACGTGTCCGGGCATCGACTCGACGAACTCGACCAGTCGTGGATCAGCGCGGTGATGAGACAGTTCCCGCGGCTGCAGTTCACCGCTGAATTCGGCGGCCTGTTCGTCGACCAGGCCGCTCGCAAGCCGACCGGCCGGGCGGCTGCGCTGGTCGCGGCCGGCCTGCGGGAAAGGCTGGCCGGGTGTCCCCTGAACACCTTCGGCTGATCGACGAAACACCGGTGGCCGAGATGACGGCCGGGTACTCGGGCACGCCGCTGCCGCGCAAGCTGGGCATCAAGGACGGCTCCCGGGTCTTGGTCATCAACCCGCCGGACGGGCTTCGACCCCGGTCACCGTTCGACTCCGCGTCCGACGAGTGGGCCCAGCTCGGCGCCGACCCCTACGACGTCGTGCTGCTGTTCTGCCCCGATGCCGCCGCGCTGCACGACGGCTTCGATCGGGCGCCGCCCGGCACAGCACCGACGGGATGATCTGGGTCTGCTGGCCGAAGAAGGCCTCAGGCGTCCCCACCGATCTGACCGAAAACCTGCGTCAGGGAGTACGGACTGGCCCACGGCCGGGTCGACGTGAAGGTCGCCGCCATCGACGAGACCTGGTCCGGGCTCAAGTTCGTCATCAGGCTCGCCGACCGCTGACCCGCCGGTGGTAGCCCGGCTCAGGACGGCGCCGGCACCGGCTCCAGGTCGGGGTCCGCCGGGCGGCGGCGGCGGTTCCGCCGCGCGATCGCGGTCACGGTGGCGCCCGGAACCTCCGGCGATCCGGCGAACCAGGGTCGGCACCGACGGCACCGTCCAGCGGTCGGGCAGCCCCTCGAGTACGCCGCCGGACGGATCGTCGTCCCCGGCGATCCGGACCAGGTCACGCTCCGGATGCATGGCCTCGCGGATGATCATCACGGCCAGGGTGATCACCATGATGTCCCGCAGCAGCGCCGCGCAGATGAACGGATAGACCGACAGTCCCTTGTTCTGCACCCCCGCGAATTGGAACATCAGCAGGATCCAGGTCACCGCTTCGCTGAACTGCCAGAGCAGCAGCGGCCGCCAGCGCGGCAGGGCCAGCGCCACCAGCGGCAACAACCACAGCGAGTACTGCGGCGACCACACCTTGTTGGTCAACAGGAAGGCCGCGACCACCAGGAACGCCAACGAGGCGAACCGGGGTCGGCGCCGCACGGACAACGCGAACCAGCCGATGGCCAGGCAGGCGACGGCGAACAACGCGAACGACAGGTTGTTGAGGAATTCCGGGCTGCGCGCCCCCGGGGCGTTGTCCCAGATGGTCGACCCGGACAGCCGCGCGTAGATGAAGTACCAGGTATCCCACTCGGGCCCGCGCTCCGAGTTGAGCCGGATGAACTCGTACCAGGCCTGCGGCCACATCAGCATGACGGGGATGTTGACCACCGCCCAGGCCACCCCGGCACCGATCGCCGCCTTGACCCACGGCGAGATCTTCCCGGTGCGCAGGCAGAGCACCAGCAGCGGCCCGAGCAGCAGGATCGGATAGAGCTTGGCTGCCATGCCGAGGCCGAACAGCACGCCGGCCATCGTCGGATGTCGCCGCGCCCAGGCGAGCATGCCGGCCGCGCACAGCGCGATCGCGATGGCGTCCCAGTTGGTGAAGGCGTGCACGATCAGCAACGGGGACAGGCACATGAGCGCGGTGTCCCAGATCCGCCGGCGGGCGATCTTGGCCGTGCTGGCCACCGCCCACAGATAGAGCAGCCCGAGGAAGAGGGCGCCGATGGTGAAGTACGCGCCGACGTCCAGCGGCACCGGAACCACGCCGGTCTCCCTGGCGAACGTCAGGTAGGCCTTGGTCGCCCAGCCGACCCCCCATTGGAAAACCCCGGTCAGCACCGGGTACTCCAGATAGCGCACCTGGCCGACGTCGTTGATGTTGTCGATCGGGACCAACTCGCCGTCGGTCACCCGGGAGTATCCGTCGTCCGCGGTGCCGATGAAATCGCCGTTGTTGACCGGGACCGTCCGGCCCGCCGTCACCGCCACCCGCTGCCCGTCGACGGTCTGCACGTCGGCCGGGTCCCAGATCGGCTTGTCGCCCTCGCCGTCGACCTCGATCCAGGCGTGGCTGTACGGGAACTGCTCCGGATGGTCCAAGCCGCGGCTGCCGTACAGCGGGACCACGTCGTTGTAGCAGGCGGCGATCCACGGCCGCTCGCCGCTCTGATCCAGCGAGACGCCGCCGGCGCCGTTCGAGTCCTGCTGGATGCACGCCGCCTTGAACAGCCAGCCGCCGATCAAGGCGCAGATGGCCATCAGCAGGCAGACCCGGAGCGGGGTGAAGATCACCGCGCGGCCGACCTGGGCGTGCCGGCCCAGCGGCCCGCCGATCAGGTCGGAGGCCCGCGCGACGGTCGGGATCGGTCCAAGTCGGGATGACCCGGTCCGACGGAGAAAGGGAGGCGGCCCGGTCCGGGACCTCAGCGTCCACATCAGCGGCGTCGGCCGGCGGATCCGGCTCGTCGGCCGGCACCGGCTCATCGGGAAACACCTGACGGCCCGCTTCGCGGGGAGGCTGCAGCGTGGGTGCGACATCGGCTGCAGCGTCGGGAGCGGCCGGCTCCCGGTCGTTGCCCTCGGTCACCCGCGCGAGCCTACTGGCTGACCCACTCGGCGTCGGCCGCGTTCGGAAAGTCGGGGACCCATCCCTTTCCAACCGTCACTCCGTTTGTTCAGGTGGCTACACACGGGTCTCACAAAGTCGTGACCGCGGAGTAGGGCCGCCGGCGGCGCCACGCAGGTTCACCCTCGTCGGGCGATGGCCGTCGCGAGTGCTCACCCGACGGCGCCGCGGCTCCCATTGAACCGGCCCGCGGGGAGTTGATCCGCCCAAACCGGACGCAACCCTGCGTTCAACTCCCCGCAGGCCGGGAGCGGTTCTTACTCAGGTTGCCTGACTCTCCCGTCCCGGTACGTTTTCGATCATGACCGCGGCCGACGGGTGGGCCGCCGAGTACAGCCACACCGCCGGTGGACGCACCGGAATCGCGTCGGTAGCACCCGGAGAATCGAGGAGAGGCTGATGGACCCAGCCATGCACAGCGAGGTGCCCGGCGACGGTTTCATAGCCGACGACAACGATCTCGTCGCCCACGCACGCGCCCTGGTCGAGCTCAACCGGTACCTCACCATCGGTACGACCGACCACCAGGGGCGGCCGTGGACGACCCCGGTCTACTTCGCCGCCACGCAGGAATGGCACTTCTACTGGATGTCCGAGACCGACGCCCGACACTCACGCAATCTGGCCGAGCGACCCGATGTCAGCCTGGTCGTCTTCGACTCCACCGTCCCGCCGTACCACGGTCGTGCCGTGTACGCGGTCGGTCAGGCGCACGAACTGGCCGAGGGCGAGGTCGACGAGGGCCTGCGGGCCTATCCCGGGCCGAGCCGGCCCGAGGTGCCTCCGACCACCCGTGACGACGTCACCGGCTCGTCCCCGTATCGCCTGTTCCGCGCGACAGCCGCTGAACTGTGGGTACTCTGCCCGCGCGAACCCCGCCGCCCGTGTTCACGGCACGACCTGGCCCGCGACCATCGAGCGCGGATCACTTTGACCCCCCGGGCCGCGGGGACTTGATCCGCCCAAACCGGACGCGACCCTACGCTTAACTCCCCGCGGACCGGGGGAAATGCCGTTCGCGCCTCGGGTTGCCGGACTGCTCCGTCCGGGTACGTTTTGGATCATGACCGCGACCGACGAGCGGGCGAAGCCGGCAGGGCGGACGTTCTTCGGCCAGCCGATGGCTCTGGCCAACCTGTTCGGCGTCGAGATGTGGGAGCGGTTCAGCTTCTACGGGATGCAGGGCATCCTCGCGTACTACCTGTACTACTCCGCCACCGAGGGCGGCCTCGGGATGGACAAGGCCGTGGCGACCAGCCTGGTCGGCGCCTACGGCGGTCTGGTCTATCTGTCGACCATCTTCGGCGCCTGGATCGCCGACCGGCTGATCGGCAGTGAACGGACGCTGTTCTACAGCGCCATCCTCATCATGCTCGGGCACATCGGATTGGCTTTGCTGCCCGGGTTCTCCGGCGTCATCGTCGGCTTGTTGTGCGTCGGTGTCGGCAGCGGTGGGCTCAAGGCCAACGCCACGGCCATCGTCGGCACCTTGTACACGCCGGAGGATCCCCGCCGCGACGCCGGCTTCTCACTGTTCTATCTCGGCATCAACCTCGGTGCGTTCTTCGGCCCGCTGCTCACCGGCATCGCGCAGCAGAAGTGGGGATTCCACGCCGGTTTCGCGCTGGCGGCCATCGGGATGGCGTTCGGGCTGATCCAGTACTCGCTGGGGCGTAAACGCCTGCCCGATGAATCACGCATCGTGCACAACCCGTTGCCGTCCTCGAAGTACCCGATGGCCATCGGGATCGGGGTGGCGGGTGTCGTCGTCATCCTGATCCTGGCCTGGACAGGCGTGTTGGCCCCGGGCAACCTGGCCAATCTGCTCGTCTGGGTTGTTCTCGCTGCCTCGATCGCCTACTTCGTGGTCATCCTGCGCTCGGCCAAGATCACCCCCGACGAGCGCTCCCGGGTGGTCTCGTTCATCCCGATGTTCGCGGCCAATGCGGCGTTCTGGTCGCTGTACCAACAACAGTTCACGGTTGTGGCGGTGTACGCCGACACGAAGCTCGATCGGAACCTGTTCGGCTGGGAGATGCCGCCGTCGGCGGTCAATTCGATCAACCCGATCTTCGTGATCGTGCTGGCCGGGGTGTTCGCCGCGCTGTGGACCAAGCTCGGTGACCGGCAGCCGATCACCCCCATCAAGTTCGCGCTCGGCAACGCCGTGATGGGCGTGGCGTTCCTGATGTTCCTGCCGGTGGCCAACGACGCGGCGAACTCCTCGCCGCTGTGGTGGTTGGTCCTGATCCTGCTGGTCTTCACCATCGCCGAGCTGTTGATCTCCCCCGTGGGCCTGTCGCTGGTCACCAAGTTGGCGCCCGAGGCGTTCAAGGCGCAGATGGTCGCGCTGTACTTCCTCTCGGTTTCGCTGGGCACCACCATGTCCGGGGTGCTCTCCACGTGGTACGACTCGACCTCGGAGGCCGGCAACGCCGGCATCTACTTCGGGGTCCTCGGCGCCGCGTCCATCGTGGTCGGCGTGGTCCTTGCGCTGTTCGCCAAGCCGATCCACGTCCTGATGCGGGGAGTGCGCTGACGGTCACGATCCGCGACAATGATCTCGAAGCCGTGTACCCCCAGTAGCCGATCACCATCAACCCGAGCGGACGTCGACCGTCGAGGAGTCGCCATGAATCCACAGTCCCTGCCCGACCGCCCAGAGGTGGCCGGCGCCGAACCGGTGAAGCGGAAGAGTCCGGTGCGACTGATCATCGTGCTGGTGATCGTCGCGCTCGCGGTGCTGCTGATCGTGCAGAACCACGGGTCGGCGACGGTGAGCTTCTTCGGCTGGGACTTCACCATGCCGGGTTGGCTGTGGATCCTGATCCTGGTGCTGCTCGGGGTGATCATCGGGTCCGTGTTCCCGTGGGGACGGCGCAAGCGAAAGGTCGCCAAGAGCTGAGCAACGGCGCGGCGCGGTCAGTCTGCGCTATTTCGCCGCACGCCGTCGCCGGCGTTCCACCTGCTCGCCGTTCTTGCCCATCACGAACGACGCCACCAGGTGGTTCCACGAGCAGGTCCGGCACACCTCGGTCTGGTACACGTTGAACTCGCCGAACGACCCGGCCATGGTCTCGAGTTCCTCGGGCAACCGCGCCGATCCGGCCATGTGCTTGATCTCGTCGCCGTACACCCAATAGACGTGGGTCAACGGCTCCTTGCGGCACACCGGGCAGGGCACATCCGTCGGCACCCCGTGGAACTTCGCCGCCCGGACGAGATAGGGCGAGGCGTCGCACACATCGGCGAGACCGGCGCGGCCGGACATGACCTCGGCGAGCAGCGCGCGGCGCTGCAACGCGTAATCGACCAGCCCACGTACCGTCCGCACCCGATTGAGCGTACGCGTGCGCCCTCGGGGTGGCACGGGCTGTCCACACGCCTGTGAACCCCCTCCGCTGCTGTCCGAACCGCCCGTGAGTTCCCGCGAGGATCAACTTCGACGACGCGGATGAAGTTGGCTCTTTCTGTCACTCCCGTCACAACACCCGCGAAGTTGATCCTCGCCGAACCCGCGCGCTCGTCGCGTCGACACATCAACAGATGTATCGTTGCGATATATTGCTGGTGTTGAGCTCAGCGTGACTCGAACAGGACAGGGGGTGACGGGATGGCCAAGGACACTGCCAACGTGCTCGAGCTTGCTGTGCTCGGTCTCCTGTCCGAGTCCCCCATGCACGGCTATGAGCTGCGCAAGAAGCTTTCCACCACCCTGGGCACGTTCCGCGCCTTTTCCTTCGGTTCGCTGTACCCGACCCTGCGTCGGCTGCTGGGCGACAACCTGATCACCGAAGAGGCGCCGCCGATCGACCTGGACGCCGTGCCGCTCACCTCGCGCCGCTCCCGGGTCGTCTACCGGCTCACGGCGGAAGGCAAGGAGCGCCTGGTCACCCTGCTCGGCGACGCCGGACCGCAGTCCTGGTCCGACGACGGCTTCGGCGTGCACCTGGCCTTCTTCTCCCGCACACCGTCCGCGACCCGGATGCGCATCCTCGAGGGCCGGCGCCGCCGGGTCGAGGAACGCAGGGAGGGTCAGCGCAACGCGGTGGAGCGCGCCACCGATCGGCTCGACCGCTACACCCAGGAACTGCAGCAGCTCGGCCTGGAGGCTACCGAGCGCGAGGTGCGATGGCTCAACGAGTTGATCGCGCACGAGCAGGCGGGATCCGACCCCGATCCTCCTGGTCCCGGCGGCACTTCGCCGCCGTCGCCGTCGAGCGCGAAGAAGCGCAGACGATGACCGGCCCGCCCCCGCAGCCACCGACCCACGTGCCCAACCCACCGACCACCATCGATTTCCAAGGAGGACCCACTATGGGTTCGCACCCCATCCGCGTCGCTATCGTCGGCGTGGGCAACTGTGCCTCGTCGCTCGTCCAGGGCGTCGAGTACTACCGCAACGCCGATCCTGCGTCCCGGGTGCCCGGCCTGATGCACGTCCAGTTCGGTGATTATCACGTCTCCGACCTGACGTTCGTCGCGGCGTTCGACGTCGACGCCAAGAAGGTCGGGTTCGACCTGGCCGAGGCCGTTTTCGCCAGCGAGAACAACACCATCAAGATCGCCGATGTGCCGCCGACCGGCATCATCGTGCAGCGTGGCCACACGATGGACGGGCTGGGCAAGTACTACCAGGAGACCATCACCGAGTCGCCGGCCGAGCCGGTCGATGTGGTCGCCACCCTGCGCGAAACGCAGGCCGACGTCCTGGTCTGCTACCTGCCCGTGGGGTCGGAGGACGCGGCGAAGTTCTACGCCCAGTGCGCCATCGACGCCGGTGTGGCCTTCGTGAACGCGCTGCCCGTGTTCATCGCCGGTACCCCGGAATGGGCCGAGAAGTTCCGCGCTGCAGGCGTTCCGATCGTCGGGGACGACATCAAGAGCCAGGTCGGCGCGACCATCACGCACCGAGTGCTGGCCAAGCTGTTCGAGGACCGAGGTGTCGTCCTCGACCGCACCATGCAGCTCAACGTCGGCGGCAACATGGACTTCATGAACATGCTCGAGCGGGACCGGTTGGAGTCCAAGAAGATCTCCAAGACGCAGGCGGTCACCTCACAGGTGCAGCACGACCTCGGCAAGAGCAATGTGCACATCGGCCCGTCGGACTACGTGTCCTGGCTCGACGACCGCAAGTGGGCCTACGTCCGGCTCGAGGGTCGCGCGTTCGGCGACGTGCCGCTCAACCTGGAGTACAAGCTCGAGGTCTGGGACTCGCCCAACTCGGCCGGCGTGATCATCGACGCGGTCCGCGCCGCCAAGATCGCCATGGACCGTGGCATCGGCGGTCCGATCCTGTCGGCATCGTCGTACTTCATGAAGTCGCCGCCGGTGCAGTACGCCGACGACGTCGCCCGTGACTCGGTGGAAGCCTTCATCCGCGGCGAGATCGCCAGCTGATCCGACCCGCTCGAGGACTACAAGCTCCGATGGGGCGCGCTACGCCGGCGCGCCCCATCGGTCGTTCCGATCTCGGTCGAGACGGGTCAGCGCATCGGGATCACCGCGGGCTCAGCCGAAGATCGGCGGCAGCACCAGAGCCATGGTCAGCGACCAGGTGACGTGCGTCAGGATCGGCGCGAGCACTCCCCCGCTGGCCCGGCGTTGCAGCCCCCACACCACCGAGAGCACCGCGGCCGCAAACACCAGCATGACGTTCAACGTCGCCACGGTGGCCAAGGTGTACAGCAGCACGGTCACCGGGACCGGATGCCGGCGGGCGAACACCGAGTAGACGGCCCCGCGGAAGAACACCTCCTCGCCGACACCTGAGATCGCCGTCACCACAAGCACAACGGGCAAGTTGCCGAGTCGGGCGAAGTCCAGGACGCCCTGTACCTGGTCGGCCAGCAACGGGATCTCGCGGACGATCAGCGCGCCCAGCACGAACACCCCGGCGGCGGCCAGACCCAGCAGGATCGGCAGCACCACCGGTCGTCGCCCTCGCACCCGGCCGAGCCGAAGCGGCCCGGACAACAGGCCACCGACCAGCCAGACCAGCGCGGTGCCAACGGCCAGCGGGTAGAACGCAGGGTCCCCCGGGTCGACGCCGAGCGACATCCCGAGCAGGACGGCCCCGACCACCAGAGTGATCGCCACCACCAGCCGTCGGCGAAAGACGAGTTGGCGACCGGTCGGCCTGGTTTCCGGACCGGACGCCAACAGCCCGCTGCTCAGCGCCCGAGCCAGGCGACCGGTCATCTGGTGTCGGACTCGGAGGCCCGCCGCTCCTGCAATGCCGCCTGCATGGCTGCGTCGTAGTCCGCCAACGTCCCTGGCAACAGCGATGTGATGGCCGGGTCACGCACAACCACCTCGGTTGCCATGGAATCGATCAGGTTTCGACCGGTCGGCACGTCGACGTCGGTGACCAGGGCCAGCCACAACGAGGACAGCCGGGGGGTCAGCAGCGGGACGACGACGATCGGCACCGGTCGTCCGTGCACGGCATGTGCTGCGCGGGTGAGCATTTCGTCGTAGCGCAGCACCTGCGGCCCACCGATGTCGAAGGCCCGGCCGTAGGCCGCGGCCAGTCCGAGCACGCCGACCAGGTAGCGGATCACGTCGACCAGCGCGATGGGCTGGGTCCGGGTTCGCACCCACCGCGGGGCGACCATGGCCGGCAGCCGAGTCGCCAGTTGCCGGGTGATCTCCCACGAGATCCCGCCGTGGCCGATGATCACCGCGGCCCGCAGCGTGGTCACCGGAACTCCACCGGCGGCGAGCAGCCGCTCGACCTCGCGGCGCGAGCGCAGGTGCGCGGAGAGCTCGTCCGAATCGGCACCGAGGCCACCGAGGTAGACGATCTGCTCGACCCCGGCTGCCGCGGCGGCGGCACCGAAGGCCGACGCCGCCGCGGCGTCGCGGTCCTCGAAGTCGGCCGAATCGAGCGAGTGCACGAGGTAATAGGCGAACCGGACACCGTCGAGCGCATCGGGCAACGAGTCCGGATCGGCGACGTCGCCGAACACCGCATCCCCCGGTCCGTCATACCGATCGGGGTGACGGGTCATCGCCCGCACCCGGTGGCCGGCCTCGACCAACGCGGGTGCCAGATGGCGGCCGATGAACCCGGTTGCCCCGGTGACCAGAACCAATTCGGTCATGAAACCCCCTTCGCGCCGTTAGGCGCGCCTCCCCTGGCCTGTTCCCGACCGGCAGCCGGCCGAAACATCGTCGACGGTCAGGTCCATCCTTCGAGCACAGCCGCGACGCTGATCGGCTTGCCGGCCGGCGGCCGGGCCGGATCGGCCGGAGTACGTCCGAAGCGTGGCGCCGGCGCGGCCTGCAGCCGCCGGTCCACCGTCACCATGGTCCTCCTGGCCGCGAGATGGGGGTGGTCGGCAACCTCGGCGGGCTCCACCACCGGTGTCACGCAGGCGTCGCGATCGGCGAACCAATCCGCCCACTCGTCCCGATCCCGGGTGGCAAAGAGCTTGGTGAAGACGTCACGCAGCACCGGCCAACCGGACCGGTCGTTCTGGTCGGGCAGCGTCGCCGGGTCCAGACCCAGCCCCTCGAGGAGATTGGCGTAGAACTGGGGCTCCAGCGGTGCGACGGCGACATACCGGCCGTCGGCGCAGGCGTAGACGTCGTAGAACGGGGCTCCGCCGTCGAGCAGGTTCGTCCCCGGCTCGTCGGACCACCAGCCCTGCCCGCGCAGGCTCCACATCATCTGGGACAGCAACGCGACTCCGTCCACCATGGCCACGTCCACCACCTGCCCGCGACCCGACGATCCCCGCTCGACCAGCGCGGCAAGGACGCCGACGACCAGCAGCATCGATCCGCCGCCGAAGTCGGCAACCAGGTTCATCGGGAACCGCGGCGGTTCACCCGGCCGCGCCATGGCCCCCAACGAACCGGTGACGGACAGATAGTTGAGGTCGTGCCCGGCGCCCCGCGCCAGTGGGCCATCCTGACCCCACCCGGTCATCCGGGCGTAGACCAGCCGCGGGTTGAGCTCGAGGCAGCGCTCGGGCCCGACATCCAGGCGTTCCATCACGCCCGGCCGGAACCCCTCGACGAGCACGTCGGCCCTGGCCACCAGCTCGAGCAGGTCAGCGGACCCGGCCTTCAGGTCGATCTCGACGACCCGGCGGCCGCGGCTCAACAGGTCGCCGTCGGCGGGGAGCAGACCGGGGCCGGCGTCCGGACGCACGACCCTGACGACGTCGGCACCCAGATCCGCCAACACCATGGCGCCGTGCGGCGCAGGTCCAAGACCGGCCAGTTCGACGACCCGGACACCGGCGAGCGGGCCGCCCATGGTTCAGCGGCCCGCCGGCTTCGCCTGGACGATCATCGGGCGACCGGCTCGAACCGCAGGTCCGGGTGCGGGTCGATGCGGAAGCGGGTGTGGCTGGACGACGGCAGCACCGTCCGGACCTCGGCGATCCGCTCCGGCTTGATGTCGACATAGCCGACGGCGTCGCGGGCCATGCCCATGTCGAGCAGCGGCAGGCCGAACGGATCGAAGGCGGCGCTGCGCCCGATGCCGTGCGGACCGATCTGATCCGCAGCCACGACGTACGCGGTGTTCTCGATCGCCCTGGCCCGGAGCAGCGTGAGCCAGTGCTCCTCCTTACCGGGGCCGGCCACCCAGGCCGAGGCCAGGGCCAGGACGTCAGCGCCGTGCATCCGCAGCACCCGGAACAGTTCGGGGAAGCGCAGGTCGTAGCAGGTGGCGAAGCCGATCTGGATGCCGTCGAGCTCGATCACCGGCGGCGGCTCGACGCCGGGAGCCACGGTCTCCGACTCGGTGAACGAGAACGCGTCGTACAGGTGCAGTTTGCGGTAGCTGGTGACCAGCTCGCCCCGGTCGAGCACGGCCAGCGTGTTGTGCACCCGGCCGGTGTCGTCGTCCGGGGTGAAGGTGCCGGCCGCGATGGCGATGTCCAACTCGGCCGATCCCTTGCGCAAAGCAGTGACGAAGTCGCCGTCGAGCGGCTCCGCCGCCCGCGCCGGGGCGGACGGCTGGTCGAGGAACCGCACCAGGGACCCCTCGGGCGCCAGCAACATCCGAGCACCTTCGGCCTTCGCCTGCGCGCCGAGCTCCAGGATCTTCTCGGCATTGGCCATCGGCTCGGCAACCGGGTCGAATTGTGCCAGCGCGATCCGCACCGTGACCACCTCCTGCTGCGACGACCGCCAGGGCTGCCCTGCCCGGTCTTTCCATCCTGCCAGCCCGCCCGGAACGACGGCGTCCCCGCTGTCAGCCGGCTCCCACACTCACTCCGGTCCGGCGAGCACCTTCTGGTAGTACGCATGGTGCACCGTGCTGTCCTGATAGCCATGGGCCGGATAGAACCGGTGGGCCGCATCACGGGCCAACGACGACGACAGGTCCATCCGTCGGCAGCCCCACGTCACGGCCTGCGATTCGGCGGCGTCGAGCAGCCGAGCACCGATGCCGGTGCGCCGAGCGGCTGAGTCGACGACCAGGCCCGCCAGACGCGCCGCCGGCTCCTCGCTCGACAATCCCGGCCGCGCCACGACCGCCGCCATGCCGATCAGCCGCCCGGCCTGCTCGGCGACCAGGATCACGGCCCGGTCCTGAGCGGCCCACTGCGCCACGATCCGTTCGATCACCGCCGCCGGCTGCGGGTGATCCCAGGCCTCGAACAGCGGCACCAACCCAGGCGCGTCGGCCACCACGGCAGCACGAATCTCCACCACGCCATGATGCTGTGCCGGTCCAGGCCGACATCCATGGGGCAGCACCGCCCCAGAGCCCAACCCACCCGCCCGACCTGAGGACACAGACGTGGCCAGCAGATGCGAAGGCGCAGGACGGAGGTCGTTGGGGCGGGCGCAAGCCCACCCACCCGCCCGACCTGAGGACACAGACGTGGCCAACACGATGCCGAAGGCGCAGATCAGAGGGGTGTGCCGGCGTAAGCCCAACCGAAGCCGGGCTGGGTCAGAGCGACCGGTGCCAACGCCCACCGCACAAGCCGGCACACCCCTCTGATCGGAGCCGCAGGCAGCGACCAGAAGCCACGCATCAGGGGACGATCGACACCATGCGCCCCGGCACCACCACGACCTTCCGCGGCGCCGACCCGGCCAGCAGCTCGACGACCTTGTCGTCCGCCAGCGCCGCCGCCTCGATCTGGGCGGGCTCGGCGTCGGCGGCGACGGTGATCCGTGCCCGCACCTTGCCCTTGATCTGGATCGGGTACTCGATGGTCTCGGCCACCAACAACGCGGTATCCGCCTCCGGGAACGGGCCCCGCGCCAGCGAGGTGTCGTGATCCAGCCGACGCCACAACTCCTCGGACACGTGAGGCGCCAGCGGTGCAGTCATCAGCACCAGCGCCTCGGCCACCGACCGCGGCACCGCAGCACCGGACTTGGTCAGGTGGTTGGTCAGCACGATCAGCTTGGCGATGGCGGTGTTGTACGCCATGGCCGCGTAGTCGGTGCGTACCCCGTCGACCGTGCGGGCCAACAACGTCGCGGTCTCGATGTCGGGTTCGTCGTCGACGACGGTCGTTTCGCCGGTGTGCTCGTCGACGATCGCCCGCCACAGCCGCTGGAGGTAGCGCTGGGACCCGACGACATCCCGGGTTTGCCAGGGCCGGGAAGCATCCATCGGCCCCATGCCCATTTCGTACATCCGGAAGACGTCGGCGCCGTAGGCGTCGCACATGTCGTCGGGGGTGACGACGTTGTTCAGGGACTTGCCCATCTTCCCGTACTCGCGGTGCACGGGTTTGCCGTGGTGGGTGTAGATCCCGGGTGAATCCTCGACGACCTCCTCCGCCGGCACGTAGACGCCGCGCTCGTCGGTATACGCGAACGCCTGGATGTACCCCTGGTTGAACAGCCGTCGGTACGGCTCCTCGCTCGACACATGGCCCAGGTCGTACAGGACCTTGTGCCAGAACCGCGAGTACAACAGGTGCAGCACTGCATGCTCCACACCACCCACATACAGGTCCACGCCGCCGACGTCGTCCGGCCGGGACGGATCCTTGCCCATCCAATAGCGCTCGACGTCCGGGTCACAGAAGGTCTTGTCGTTGGTCGGGTCCAGGTAACGCAGTTCATACCAACAGGATCCGGCCCACTGAGGCATGACATTCAGTTCGCGACGGTAGATTTGCGGGCCGTCGCCCAGGTCCAATTCGACGGTTGCCCATTCCGTGGCCCGCGCCAGCGGAGGCTCCGGTTCCGAATTCGCGTCCTCAGGGTCGTGGGCACCCGGCGCATAGTCGACCATCTCCGGCAGTTCCAACGGCAGCAGGTCGTCGGGCAACGAGTGGGCCACCCCGTCGGCGTCGTAGACGATCGGGAACGGTTCGCCCCAGTACCGCTGCCGGGAGAACAGCCAGTCGCGCAGCTTGTACTGCTTCTCCGGCCGACCGAAGCCCTTGGCCTGCAACCATTCGATGATTGTCGCCTTGGCCTGGGCGACAGGTAGGCCGTTCAAAGAGATCTCGTCGTTGGCGCTGTTGATGGCCGGACCCTCGCCGGTGTAGGCCTCGGCGTCCGGGAAGCCGTCCGGGCGCTGCACCGTGTGCACCACCGGCAGGCCGAAGACGTGCGCGAACTCGATGTCACGGGTGTCCTGCGCCGGCACGGCCATGATCGCGCCGGTACCGTACCCCATGAGCACGTAATCGGCGATGAACACCGGGATCTCGGCGCCGGTGGTCGGGTTGACCGCGTATGAGCCGGTGAAAACCCCTGTCTTGTCGCGGTTCTCCTGGCGATCCAGCTCTGACTTGCGCGACGCCTCACGCCGGTATTCGGCCACCGCCTCGGTCGGGGTCGCAGCCCCGCCGGTCCACCGCGGGTCGACGCCGTCGGGCCAGGAGGTCGTCGTGATGACGTCGACCAACGGATGCTCGGGCGCCAGCACCATGTAGGTGGCGCCGAACAGGGTGTCCGGCCGGGTGGTGTAGACCTCGATCTGCACCTCCGGTCCGGACGCAGGCACCCGGAACGAAACGCGCGCCCCGGTCGACCGACCGATCCAGTTGCGCTGCATGGCTTTCACCGACTCGGGCCAATCCAGCCGGTCCAGGTCGCCGATCAGCCGATCGGCATAGGCGGTGATCCGCATCATCCATTGGCGCAGGTTGCGCCGAAACACCGGGAAGTTGCCGATCTCGCTGCGCCCGTCGGCCGTGACCTCTTCGTTGGACAGCACCGTGCCCAACCCGGGACACCAGTTCACCGCCGCCTCGGCGATGTAGGCCAGCCGATGGCCACTGAGCACCTCGCCCTGCTCCGCGGCCGACAACGCGGACCACGGCCTGCCGTCCGGAGTGGGCCGTGCACCCGTGCTGAATTCCTCGACCAGCGCGCTGATCGGGCGAGCGACCCCTGCGACTTCGTCGAACCACGACTCGAACAGTTGGGTGAAGATCCACTGGGTCCACCGGAAGAACTCGGGGTCGGTGGTCGCCACGCTGCGCCGAGGGTCGTGCGCGAAGCCCAGTCGGCGCAGTTGTGCCCGATACCGGGCGATGTTGGCCTCGGTCGTGGCGCGTGGGTGGGTTCCGGTGCGGATCGCGTACTGCTCGGCCGGCAGCCCGAACGAGTCATAGCCGATGGTGTGCAGCACGTTCCGGCCGGTCATCCGCAGGAACCGGCCCAGCACATCGGTACCGATGTAACCCAGCGGGTGCCCGACGTGCAGGCCCTTGCCGGAGGGGTACGGGAACATGTCCAGCACGTAGAACTTGTCGGCCGGTACGTCTGCCGGGTCGGTCGGTGCCAACTCGCCGACCGGATTCGGCGAGAAGAACGTGCCGTGCTCGTCCCAGTAGTCCTGCCAGTACGCCTCGATCCGGTTCGCCAGGGCGGCGGTGTATCTGTACGGCGGGATGTCGTCGGCGACAGCGGCGGCGTGGGATCCAACGGTCGGCGCGGCCGAATGCTGGCCGGAGGCGGTCATGGTGGTCTCCTTGATCAGTAGGTCGGCGAAGGGGCTCGCGGGCACAAAAAACCCCTCCTGGTCCAGGAGGGGATCGCCGCACTGTCACGCCCGACGCCCGCGGTGCGGGCCAGGTGTCAGTGCGGCCTGGGAAGGAGCTGCTTCGCCGCCATACGGGTGAGTCTACGCCGGGCGTCCAGAGCCGTTGCCGCATCCCTTGCGAGGATCAACTCCGCGGTTGTGGGCATGGAGTGACGCCGCGACGCCGAGTTGACCCTGGTGGTGCCAACTGATCGTCGCAGGACCGGGGAATTGCTGACGGCTGGGGCCACGGCGAGGGTTCAGGTGCGGGCGTCGAGCTGGTCGCGGAGCCAGGTGCTGACGGCGGCGCGGACGCCGCCCAGGTCCTTCTTGAGGCCATGGTCGCCGACGAGCTGGACCACATGCCGTCCCGCTGCCGGTTCGGGCATGCCGAAGGGGTCGGTCAGTCCCTGCACCACCAGCACCGGCACGCCGGCGTCGTCCAGTTCGGCCTGCCGCGACGGCCGTTCGCCACCGCGTCGGGCCGGGGCGAACAGCGGGAACGCCAGGCACAGCACCCCGGCCGCGCCGGTCACCGCCGCAGTCCGGCAGGCGACCCTGGCTCCGGAGCTGCGTCCGCCGGTGAACAGCGGAGGTCCTCGTCGGGCGACCGGAGCGCGGCGATGACGGCCAGCCACGCCGCGTCGAGCTGCGCGGCGGGGGAGGGGACCTTGCGTCCGGCGACCCGGTACGGCTGTTCGACCAGCGCTACCTCGACCCCGGACTCGCGGGCGGCTGCGGTCGCGGCGGTCAGGTCGGGCGCGCTCACCCCCCCGCCGGCGCCGTGGCCGAGCACCAGCAGGCCGCGCGGGCCGGCCACCGGGTGGCGGAACACCCGGGCAGGTCCGGACGGCGTGTCGATCAGCGACTCGGACGGCACCCGCAGAGCCTAGGACCGGATCTCGTCCGGCACACCCGCAGGCGTCACCGACCCGTTCGGAACCGGTCCACTACATCCGCACCCAGAGCGGACACTCGCAACCCGCCGGACCGTTGCGGATGTCCCCTCGGATTGCGGATTCGACGCAACGGTCACCGATCCGATCAGCCGGAGCTCGAGCGCCGGGCGGGCCGGAGGCGGACGGGCAGGGGCATGGCGGACGGCTAGCATCCAGGGCATGTCCTCGGCTCCCCTGGCGCTCACCGCGCCGCTGGCCGCTGTCTTGCTGCTCATTGCCGTGCCGGCCACGATCACCGCGATCAGGGGACGGTCGGGACGCTGCGCCGCGATGGTCGACTCGGCATCCATTCGCCGGCCGCGATGGCCTCCGACCGGGCCTTCCAGCTGGCGAACCGGGTGGCGACGCCGGTGGTCGCCGGGGCAGCCGTCGTGTCGGCCGTGGTTGCGGTCCTGTTGTTGGTGCTGGACCTCGGCACCGGCGCAACGCTGCTCATCGGCCTGCTGGGCCTGGCCGGATCGATCGGCTTGCTGCTCGGCGCGGGAGCGATGGGGGAGCGGGCGGCCAGGACCGTCCCCGTCCCGGCCAGACGGCCGGCGGGCGGCGACGCGTGCGGTGGCTGCGGCTGCGGTGAGGGCGGTTGCGCCGCCAAACTCTCCGGCCGGCCGGTGGCCGAGACCGGCTGATCCGTGACGACCCCGCCCCGACCACACCGGTCCCGCCTGAGCCCCCTCCGGCCGATGACCGGACCCGGACCCCGCAGACCAGGACGACGGCTCCCATCTGGTGCTGGTCCGGATCGGCCTGGCCTACGGCGATCGCCTGGCCACCTGGGACGCCGGCGGCACGTCGCTGATCTGGCGGGTGCCGGACGACCTCATCGACCTGGTCGGCCGGGCAACTCTGCCGCGGGCCGAACTCGGTGGTGGCCTGTCCGGAGAGGTGGTGGTGGTCGACCAACTCGGCCGCACCATCCGCGGCACGGACGACCAGCATTGGCCGGCCGACCTGCTCACCGAGTCCGCCGGACCGGCCGACAATGTCGCGTTCACTGCTCGGCTGCGGACGCATCGTCGCCGAGGCAGCCCGCCGAGGGGAGTCGGTGGTGCTGGCGGCCGGGGGGATGCGCGAGTTCGCCCCGCCCGCCGCCCGGGCCTCGGTGATCCGCGATGACGACGGGGAGTGGGTGGCCGTGGTCGAAGCCTTCCCACCGGTGACCGTCGGCCCCTGGGCGGAAGCGGAGCGGGACGAGAGCGCGGCCCGGATCACCCTGCCGGCCGACGAACGCGGGTTGCACGAGGCCACCGCGCTGCTGCTCACCGCGGCGTCGACATTCACCCGCGGCCCCGAACTTGTCGGCCTGTACTTCGAGACCGCCCACGACGGACCGTGGGCCGACTGACCCGGACGGCATGACGAGGGCTGCCACCCGCCCCGTTGCCGACCACATCGGGTGTCAAGGGGCGACAATGGCGGCGATGAGCGAGCGTCGGCGAGCGAACCATGCCACCCATCGGATCGCCAGTGCGAGGAACGAGCGGCGGGCGGTTCGATGAGCCAGGTCGACCGTCTGCGGTCAGGGGCGTTGCTGGTCGCCCATCCCGACCTTCCTGACCCCAACTTCCGCCGCACCGTCGTGTTCCTGGTCGCCCACGGCGACGAAGGATCGGTCGGCGTAGTCCTCAACCGTCCGAGCGAGACCGCGGTGTTCAACGTGCTGCCCGGCTGGGCCGATCATGTGTCGTCGCCCCGCGCGATCTACGTCGGCGGCCCGGTGCAGACCAACGGCGCGATGTGTGTCGGAGTACGCCGCACCGGCGTTGATCCGGACGAGGCCGGCGGGATCGCCACGGTCACCGGGCCGGTGGTGCTGGTGGACCTCGACGGCGAGCCGGAGACGATCAGCCCGCTGCTGCGCGGTCTGCGGATCTACGCCGGGCACGCCGGCTGGTCGGCCGAGCAATTGATCGGGGAGGTGGAGGAAGGCTCCTGGTACGTACTCGACTCGTTGCCGGACGACCTACTCGCCCCGGCCAGGGTGGATCTGTGGTTCCGGGTGTTGCGCCGCCAGGGCTTCCCGTTGGCCTGGCAGGCCTATCACCCCGGTGACCTGGCCCGGAACTGATCCGAACAGCTCCGGCCCGACGGAGCAGGTCGTCGGGCGGAACGCCTCAGGGCTATCGGTGCCCGGCTCGCCCGCCGTCCACAGATTGCTCCACCCACTGCCGTGCACCCGCCGACCGACGTACCGTCTGGGCGTGACGACCCATCGGACGACGAACGCGGCCGTGCCGGCGCGGTCCCGTCCATCCGTCCGGGGTCTGGTCGGGTTGCTGCGGGTCGACCGCCCTGCGCCGGCTCGTCGTCGGCGAGGTTGCTCGGTTCCCTGGGCGACGGCGCATTCCAGGGCGCGCTCGCCGGGGTCGTCCTGTTCTCGCCGGAGCGGCAGACGACGACGGCGTCCATCGCCGCCACCTTCGCGGTGCTGCTGCTGCCGTACTCGGTGATCGGCCCGTTCGCCGGTGCGCTGCTCGACCGGTGGAGTCGTCGCCAGGTATTGGTCTGGGCGAACCTGCTACGCGCGGTGCTGGTCGCTGCGGTGGCGGTGCAGATCGCGATCGGTGCTCCGCAGCAGCTGATGTTCATCTCCGCGCTGTTGGTCACCGGCGCGTCCAGGTTCGTGGGCTCCGGTTTGTCCGCGGCCATGCCACACACCGTTGCGGTCGACTCGCTGGCCGGGGCGAACTCGCTGGCCACCACCGTGGGTTCGATCTGCACGGTCGCCGGCGGTGGCCTGGCCATCGCGTTGCGCGGGCTGATCGGCACGGAGGACGGCCCGATGGCCGTCGTCACCTCGTCGGTGATCCTGTTCTACCTCGCCGCCGCGCTGGCCTCCCGCCGGTTCCGGCGTGACGAGCTCGGCCCTGACGAAACCGACGAGCCCCCGCAGACCCTGCTGGCCGTCCTCCAGGGCTTCGCCGGTGGTTTCCACCACCTGGTGCAGCGCCCGACGGTGGGCCTGGCGGTGCTCCTGGTCGGCCTGGTCCGATTCTGCTTCGGTCTCGCCAGCCTGATGGTGCTGCTGCTGTTCCAGCACAAGTTCGCCGGGTCGGGCGCCCATCTCGGGGTCGGGATGGACGGTATTGCCGCGGTGCTCGGCGTGTCCGCGGTCGGCCTGCTGGTCGGCGCGGTGTCCACCGCGGCCATCTTGCGCCGCATTCCGCGGACCACCTACCTGATCAGCGTCATGGTGGTGTCGGCCACGGTGGTCGCGGTGTGCGGGGTCCGGTTCACCGTGTTCTGGACCTTGTTCACCGCCTTCGTCCTGGCCTTCACCTACCAGTCGGCAAAGGTGTGTGTCGACACCATCGTCCAGTCGGATTCCGACGACGCGCATGTCGGCAGGGTGTTCGCGTTGTACGACACGGCCAACAACCTGTTGTATGTCGCCGCGTTTGCGCTGGGCATCTTCCTGGTGCCGCCGGACGGCGAGGGGGTTTTCGCCGCGCTGTTGATCGCCGCGGTCTACCTGCTCACGGCCGCAGGCTACGGGCTCGGCATGCGCCGGCTGGCGCGCACCGGCCGACTCCCCGGTGCTGCTGCCGATCCCGCTGCCGGCTGAGTCCGGCGTCCTCGGGCCCCGTCGGGCTCAGGGTCGCCTCGGCCACCGCACCGCCCGACGCGCCGCCGGCGTCGAGGAGCACGACCATGCCAGCAGAACAGAAATCCGGAGTCTCAACACGAATGCGCGTTGAAACTCCGGATTTCGGGTGCCGACCTGCCGGTGGGGGCAGCCAGGCTCAGGAGCCGATGCTGTACGCCTCGTCCCAGTGGCCGTTGCCGTTCGGGTCGGTGTAGGCGGTGTCCATGTGGCCGTCGTGGTTGGAGTCCACCAGGATCACGTCGACCACGCCGTCGCCGTCCGAGTCCCAGGCGACGTCGTCGTGGCCGCCGTTGCCGTCCATGTCGATCGCCACCGCGTCGCCGACGCCGTCGCCGTCCATGTCGACGTTGGCCTCGGAAACGTAGACCTCGGTCGGGGTGTGCGAGTCACCGAACGCGTACGCCAACGCCGGCCCGTGGTCGGTCATCGTCGGGGAGTAGCTGGTGCTCTCAGCAGGATCGGCACCCTGCTCGATCGGGCCGAGGATCTCGCCGCCGGGCACATGTCCCGACTCGTTCCACTCGCCGTGGCCGGACGGGTCGTAGAAGCCGGTGTCGAAATTTCCGTCGTTGTTCGACGAGACGAGGATGGTGTCGATGACGCCGTCGCCGTCGGAGTCCCAGGCGATGTCGTCGGCGATTCCGTCGCCGTCGAAGTCGACCAGGACGCCGTCCGGCTGGCCGTCGCCGTCCACGTCGAGGGTGGGCTCGGCGACGTAGACCTGGTCGGCCACAGTGATGCTGATGACGCTCATGGGGGAGGGGTTTCCTTCCGGATCGGGGGGTTGATGTTCGAATTGCCGGTTCGGACGCGCCCAGTCACGAAAGCGGTTCCGGGCTCTTCAGAGGTTCACCAGTTCGGCTCTGATACACGGATTTCACACCCGTCGCTGGCTCAGCGTGACCGCCGATCGGGCACATTCATCACCCGTTCGGCCCGAGCCGGCCCGGCTCAATCAGGGGCTGCGCGGACCACCAGCACCCGCGCAGCCCGGCGCTGGGCGAGCATCAGGTCGGGGTCGATCCGGCGGGCCCGGCCGAGCAGGATCACGCTGAGCGCGAGCAGCCACGCCGGGAACACCAGGGCGAACCAGGGCTGCAGGCTCGCAGTGAGCAACAGGAACACACCAACGACGTAGCCGCTCCAGGCGAACCATCTGGGCACGACGCCGGAGGACCGACCGATGGCGGACATCGCGAGGACGAACATCGCCGCCATCCGCAACGCGAACACCAAGATCAGCGCACTCCCGAACACCGGGAATTCGTGCGCGACGATGTCGTCCACCGGACCGTCGGCGAACTCGACACTGAATGCGAGCACGGACCCGGCGGCCGCCGACGCGAACAACATCGCGACATACAACGTGCCGGCCACGAGCTGGACGTTGGACATCAGCACACTGACCCGACGAGCAGCACCTTGGACCCACATCCGCATCGCGACCACGAACCAGATGAACGCGATGCCGGCGAACGGCATCAGGTACAACCCGACCACCACGACCCGGCGTCGACTCGAACTCTCGTAGAAGGCGACCAAGTCGGCGGTGGAGGCGGTGGCCGCCGGCACGGTCGAGAGCAGCCAGAACGAAACCAGGAAGAGCACCGCGTGCGCGGCACCCACCAGTGCGGTGAGCATCGCGGCGGTGCGTAGCGACCTGAGGTGTTCGTGCTCGGACTGGTCCACCGGCGGGATGTCGATGCTGTCGCCCGACGGCCGGGCCGCCCAGTGGGGGAGGACCGGACCCGCGGCCGATGGATTGGGCGCGGGCGTTGTTGCTCCGGCCGGCGGGGCGGGGTCGGCGGCGCGTTCCACGGGGGCCCGAGGTTCCACGGGCGCAGTCGGGTCGTTCGCTCCTTGAGGTTCGACCATGTCCGCCTCGCGCTCGATCGGGTCCGCGGTACCGGCCCACCGTGCCGCCCGGCCGGTACGCCACGACGCGCCCGACAACCGGATGGTGACCCGCCGCCCTCCACGCAGGCATCCCCCGCCCGGGGTGATCCGCTCCGACCTCAGAGTTCGCGGGCGGCCCAGGCGCGGAGCTCGCGTTCCGCCTCGTCGCGATCCAACGGCCCACGTTCCAGCCGCAGATCCTTGAGGAACGCCCAGGCCCTGCCGACCTGTGGGCCGGGCGGCAGCCCGAGGATCGTCATGATCTCGTTGCCGTCCAGGTCCGGCCGTACCCTCGCCAGGTCCTCCTCGGCGGCCAGCCGGGCGATCCGGGCCTCGAGGTCGTCGTAGGCCTGTTGCAGGGCCGCCCGTCGGCGCTTGTTGCGGGTGGTGCAATCCGCCCGCACCAGCTTGTGCAGCTGGGGGAGCAGCGGACCGGCGTCCGTGACGTAACGGCGTACCGCCGAGTCCGTCCATTCGCCGGTCCCGTAGCCGTGGAACCGCAGGTGCAGGAAGGTGAGCCCGGCGACGTCGTCGATCAACTGCTTGGGCAGCTTCAAGGCGCGCAGTCGCTTGCGCACCAGCTTTGCCCCGACCACCTCGTGGTGGTGGAAGCTGACGCCTCCGCCATCCTCGAAACGCCGGGTGGCCGGCTTACCGATGTCGTGCAGCAGGGCAGCCAGTCGCAGCGTCAGGTCGGGTCCGTCCTGCTCCTGCGCGATCGCCTGGTCCAGCACGGTCAAGGAATGTTCATAGACGTCCTTGTGCTGGTGGTGCTCGTCCTTCTCCAACCGCAGGGCCGGCAATTCCGGCAAGACCCGATCTGCCAGCCCGGTGTCGGTCAGCAGCGCCAGGCCGGAGCGTGGATCGACGCCGAGCAGCAGCTTGGTCAACTCCGCCGCGACCCGCTCGGCCGTGATGCGGTCGATCTCGCCGGCCATCCCGGTCATGGCCTGCTCGACCCTGGGGGCCACGGTCGCGCCGAGTTGCGAGACGAACCGGCAGGCCCGCAACATTCGCAGCGGATCGTCATGGAACGAACGCTCCGGCGTGCCGGGAGTGTCCAGCACGCCCCTGGCGAGGTCGGCCAAGCCGCCGAACGGATCGGTGAACTCGTGCCCGGGCACGGACACCGCCATGGCGTTCATGGTGAAGTCGCGGCGTTCCAGGTCTTCCCGTCAGGGTGTCACCGAACGCCACCTCGGGGTTCCTGGTCTTCCCGTTGTAGACGTCGGACCGGAACGTGGTGATCTCCATCGCGATGCCCTGCCGGACCACTCCGACGGTCCCGAAGGCGACACCGAGATCCCACGTGCCGTCGGCCCAGCCGTCGACCACGGCGAGCGTCTGGTCCGGGCGCGCGTCGGTGGTGAAGTCCAGATCGCCGCCGTCCCGGCCGAGTACTGCGTCCCGAACCCAGCCACCGACCAGGTGGAGTTCGTGACCGGCGGCGGCGAAGCGGCGCCCGAGTTCGTCAGCGACGGCGGGCACCCGGACCAGCCCGTCGAGGGCGAGGCCGGTGCCATCGGCCGAGCCCGAGCCGGCGCCCTCGCGGGCGTCGGCAGCTTCCGCGGGCGTGGACACGACGAGCCAGTCTAGTCGTGCCGAGCGCAGCGAGGCCGCCATCCAATACGGACGGAAACGTGGACTGACGACGAAGTCGGCAGACGCGTTGCAGTCGCGCCGAGCGCAGCGAGGCCGCCATCCAATACGGACGGAAACGTGGGCGGCAACGGAGTTGACGGACGCGTGTCGGTGCGGCGGCGGAACCCTCCGGCACCGTCCGCCAGATGCCTCGAGTCCCCGGATCGAGAACCCTGCGCCATTACCATCACAGTCATGTCCGACCCTCCGACCAGGCGTCCCCGACGCCGCCGGGCGGATGAGACGTCGGCCGGTGGTTTGGTGGTTCGCACCGAGCACGGAGTGCCCTCCGGTGCGCTCATCGGGCGGCTGGACCGTCGTGGCCGGCTTCGCTGGTCGTTGCCGAAGGGCCACGTCGAGGCGGGCGAGACGACCGAGCAGGCGGCCATCCGGGAGGTCGCCGAGGAGACCGGGATCGACGGTCGGATCACCGCCAGGCTCGGCAGCGTCGACTACACCTTCACCGTGGAAGGACGCCGGGTCCACAAGCGCGTCCACCATTTCCTGATGATCGCGGTCGGCGGCGAGTTGTCCGACGCCGACATCGAAGTCACCGAAGTCGCCTGGGTTCCGCTCGATCAGCTGAACGACCGGCTGGCCTACGCCGGCGAGCGTCGGCTGGCCCGTCGGGCCACCGAACTGCTGGCGGACACCGCGTGAACGACGCAGGCCGGCACGCCGCCGGGCGGAGCGAGGCGAACGCGTGAAGGTGTGCGCACGCGGCGTGCGGCGCGCTGCCGTCGCCGCGGTTCTCGTTCTGCTCGGCACCATCACGTTGGCCGGACCGGCCATCGCCTCGACCCCCATGGACCTGGCCACGGCCGCGCCGCTCGGGGAGTTTGCCGACACGGTCAGGTTGACCGTGACCCAGATCAGCCCGTCCGTGGTGACCGAGGGCGGGCCCGACCTGCTCACGATCCGCGGGCGCATGACCAACGGTGGCGACGTCGCGCTCGACGACCTCGCCTACAAGTTCCAGCGTGGCTCCGCACTCGCCGATGCGGCCGCGGTCGACGACGAACTCGCCGATCCTGGCCAGCCGATCACGGTCATCCAACCCGCGTTCACCGTGCTGGCCGACCACCTCGACCCGCACGCCACCACGACATTCATCGCCACCGTGCCGATCGGTGGGACGACGGCGACCGGCCTGGCCGTCGAGGAGCCCGGCGTGTATCCGCTGATGCTCAACCTCAACGGCGACCTGGACAATTCGCAGGGCCGAGCTCGGGTCGGGGAACTGCACCTGTTGCTCACCGTGCTCGGCGTACCGGACGGGGCGCCCGAGGGCGGAGCCGGCGGCGCGTTGCCGGACGGCCGGCCGGCCAGATCTGTGGGATCGACCACGGTGGCGCCCAGCAGCACTGCGATTCCGGTTGGGCTGTTCTGGCCGTTCTCGGACGTGCCACACCTGGGTGTTGGCGGGGTCTTCCTCAACGACGACCTGGCGGCGTCCGTCGCGCCCAAGGGCCGACTGTCGGTGTTGCTCAGCCAGCTGGCCAGGATGACCTCGCCGCGATCGTTCACCGTGGTCATCGATCCGGCGCTGCTCGACGAACTCGATCGGATGACCAACGGCTACCGGGTGACAGCACATCCCGGGACGCCACAGCCCGCGCTCGCCGCACCGACCGGGGGCGAACAGCCGCAGCAAACCCAGCAAACATCCACGTCCGACTCCGCGGGCGCGACCACTGTCTCGTCTTCGGGTCCGAACCAGGCGGGGACCGCCGACTCCGGAGCTCCCACCGAGACGGTCGAGAGCGTCCCGACCACCGCCCAGGCGCCCGATGGCACGGATCCGGATGCCACCGCGGACACCGTGGTCGGTACCGGGTCGGCAGTGGCCACCGACTTCCTGGGTCGACTGCGGACCGAATTGCGACGGCACAAGGTGCTCGTGCTGCCGTACGGCAACGTCGACGCGGTTGCACTGGTTCGGCGCGGGATGACCGCTGCGGTGACCGCCACCGTCCGGCACGGGGCTGAGGTGGCCCGCCGAGTGTTGGCCGGCGTTCCGTACCAGACCACCGTGGCTGTGCCGCCGGGCGGCGCCCTGGATGACCCGACGGCAGCGCTCCTGGAGCGGGCCGGGTACACCACGGCGGTGCTGGCCGGCGGCAGCGTGAGCACTGCCGAGCCCGCCGGAGCTGCAAAGATCGCCGTGCAGCAGTCGGCGGCGACCCTCACCCTGCCTGCGGTGGTGGCCGATTCGCCGGTACTGACCACGGTCAACGACCTGGTCACCGGCGCCCGTGGGCCGTCGATAGCCACTCGGATCAATGCGCTCGGTGCCCAACTCGGGCAGCGCGCCCTGGATGGAACCACCGACCCGGTGGCCTACCTCGCGCAGACCGCCGAACCGCCGAACACCGCTGGCACCAAGGCTGTCGCCGACCTGCTGGCCACCATGGCCGGTGGCGGGGCCGTGCGTGAGTTGGATCCGCAGGCCACCGCTGAGGCCGCCGTGGCGGACGGCACGCTGCAGTACCCGGTCTCTCCGGCCGACGAACTGCCACCCGACTACCTGGACCGGTGGCGTGCGACGAACAGCGGGATCGCGGGAATGCGAGGCACGCTGCGTCAGGCCGAGGTGACCAACTCTCCCGACCCGGCCACCCTGCTGCGCGAACTCGCCAGTGCCACCGGGAATCTCGGCTCGGCCGCACTGCGCGCCGACCAGCAACCGGGCGATCTGGTGTTGTCGACCATCGACTCCACCCTTCAGGGTTTGCGCGCGCAGGTGACAATCCGTTCCACGGCCGGCTCGTACACGCTGACCGGCGGCTCCTCTCCACTCATCCTCACGCTCCGCAACGATCTCCCGTACGTCGCGCGGATCCGGATCGAGCTCGTCGGTGCGGCGAGGGCCGGCTTGACGGTCGACGATCCGGGGATCATCGAGCTGGCTGCCCGGCGGACTCAGCAGGTGCGCCTGCCTGCGACGGTCACCCGGGCCGGCACGTTCTCGGTGAGTGCCCGGCTGGTGGGTACCGACGGCACGATCTGGGGCGCGCCGGTCGAGTTGACGATCCGGTCGACCGCCTACGGGGTACTGACCGTCGTCCTGATCGCGGTCGCCGGCGGCGTCCTGCTGCTCATGGTGGTCATCCGGATCGTGCAACGGGTGCGCGGACGGGGACGCCAGGACAAGCCCGTGGACGACGGTCCGGCCGTCGATTCGATCACCGCCGCCGCCAACGACCCGGTCGAGCCCGACGAGTCGGCCGCACCACCCGGCGACGAACCGGCGCCCGTGTCGACCGGGCGGGCCGAGTCGTGAGTCGGCACCACGACCCGACCCCGGTGTCCCCTGGAGCCATGTGGCCGGGTGGCGGTGAGGACGCCACCCAGCTGATCCAGCGGATCTCCGACGCCGGCCTCAACGAGACCACCGTTCCCTACCTACCGGTGTTCCCGGCGGAGCCGGAGCGGGAACGGGCACCGGTATCGGGCGGACCCGGTCCGGCCGGCATCCACCCCCCAGCCTCGGCGCCCTCGCGTCCGGCGACCACGGTGACGTCCGGCCCCGGCGGGCCCGGTGCGCCGAGCTCGCCGAGTTCGGCCGTCGCCGGCATGCGGACGGCCCGGACCGGCGGGGTGGTCAGGGCCGGCGCCTTGATGGCCGTGGCCACCCTGGTCAGCCGGGCCACCGGTTTCCTGGCCAAGGTCATCCTGCTGGCCACTCTCGGCGTCGGGATGGTCAACGACGCGTACACGATCGCCAACACCCTGCCGAACATCATCTTCGAGCTGCTCATCGGCGGCGTGCTCACCTCGGTGGCGATCCCCCTGTTGTCCAGGGCCCGGTCCGATCCGGACGGCGGCGAGGGCTACACCCAACGGTTGGTCACCATGGCGGCGGTCGGCCTGATCGGGGCCACCGGTCTGGCCATCGCCGCCGCCCCGCTGCTCACCCATCTGTATTTGTCCGGCCACGATTCGACCTCGGACCCGGAGCTGGCCACCCGACTTGCCTACCTGCTCTTGCCGCAGGTGTTCTTCTACGGCATGGCCGCGCTGTTCGGTGCCATCTTGAACACCAAGGAGAAGTTCGGGGTCCCGGCCTGGGCGCCGGTGGTCAACAACCTGGTCGTCATCGCCGTCGCCGTGCTGCTGGTGCGGCTCCCCGGCGGGGTTCTCGACCCGGACGGCACGCTGGACACCCGCCAGTTGGTGCTGCTCGGCGTGGGCACCACGGCCGGCATCGTGCTGCAGGCGGTGGTCATGGTGCCGTCATTGCTGCGCAGCGGATTCCGGTTCCGTTGGCGGTGGGGCGGCGACTCCCGGTTGCTGGAAGCCGGACGGCTGATGCTCTGGGCCGTCGCGTACGTCCTGGTTTCCCAGATCGGGTACGTGGTGGTCACCCGCGTCGCTTCCGGCGGCATTGCCGGCGGTATCACCGTGTACGCGTTCACCCTGCTGCTGTTCCAGCTGCCCTACGGCATCCTGGGCGTATCCATCCTGACGGCGATCATGCCGCGGATGAGCCGGCACGCCGCGGCCGGCGACATGGCCGGAGTCAAGTCCGACATGTCCCTGGCGAACCGGCTGTCGGCCGTGGCACTGCTGCCGGTGGCTGCTGCCATGGTCGCACTCGCCGGTCAACTGGCTTATCTGTCATCTCGCTACGGGTCCGTGCAGGCGGCGGACTCGGCGATGATCGGCCAGACGCTGGCCGCGCTGGCCGTCGGGCTGCTCCCGCTGGCCATGACCCTGGTCCAGATGCGGGTGTTCTACGCCATGAAGGACGGCCGGACACCAACCCTGATCAACGCGATCATGGTGGCCGTCCGCGTGCCGTTACTGATCCTGTGCACCCAACTCGACGACGCCTATCTTGTCCCCGGCCTGGCCGCCGCCACCACGGTGTCGTACCTGGTCGGGGCCGTCGTCGGGGAGATCTGGCTGCGCGCCAGATACGGCCCGATGGGGACCGGCCGCACCCTGGTCACCGTTGGCAAGATGACCGTCGCCTCGGCGGCCGGCGGGGTGGCCGGCTACTTCACGGTCATCTGGTTGTTCGACCCCGGCATCGACGGCTTCGGCGAAGCCCTGTTGGAGTTGGTCGCGGGTGCCGTGGTCGGGCTCGTGGTGATCGCCGTGCTGGCCACCGCGCTCGGCGTCGAGGAGCTCGTCCCGGTCCGCCGCCGCATCGCCGGTCTGCTCGGCCTCGGCGGTCGACGCGGTGACGTTCCCTCTGGTTCCGCCGGCGGTGATGCCGGCCAGGAAACGGAACCCGCCGCCCGTCCGGACTCGGCCGTTCCCGCCGGTCATGGCACCCTCGATGCTGCGGCAGCGGCTCCGGCGATCATCGCCACCGCCGGAACCGTGCCGGCACCCGCACCACCCGTGATCGTGAGACCGAGAGCGCAGGTAGGAACACCCGTGAGCGTCGAGAACGGTCCACCGCCCGCCGGTGGCCAGTCCGGGGTGCCGGCGGCACCCGGGGACCGGAGCGGGCCGGACGAGGCGACCATGGTGGTCGACGGCGGGCTGACCCGGCAGACCTCGATCGCCGCCGACTTCGCCCCCGGCCAGACCGTCGGCGGTCGATACCGCCTGGTCAGCCTGATCGCCACCGACTCCCACGGCAATCGGTTCTGGCGCGCCAAGGACACCGTGCTGCCCCGCGACATGGCGGTCACGCTGCTCCCGGGCGGCTCGTCGACCTCGGCGACCGTCGCCCGGACTCTGCGCGCCGGCCGGCTGCACCACATCGGCTTGCCGCAGACGCTCGACGTCGGGACGGACCACGGCCAGTCCTACGTCGTCGGGCAGTGGGTGGACGGCGCGACCCTGACCGACCTGCTCGCCCAGGGCCCGCTGGAACCGAACGTCGCCACCTCGATCACCGCCAAGATCTCCGAAGCCGTCGCCGAGGCACATCGCAACGGCATCGCGCTCGGCGCCATCCACCCGTCGCTGGTCCGGGTCAATTTCGACGGCCAGGTCCGGCTCTCGCACGTCATCGCGCACGGTTCGGCCCCGCCCGACCAGGACATCAGGGCGGTCGGCGGGCTGCTCTACCTGATGCTGACCGGAACCTGGCCGTTGCCGGAGAGCGGCGACGACAAGCTGCCGCAGGCGCCGACCAGGTCCGGCCGCGAGATTCCCGTCAGTGACCTGCGACCGGAGGTGCCGGCGGCGCTGTCCGCCCTGGCCACCCGGGCGTTGCATCCGGACGAGCCGGACGGCATCCACGCGGTCGGGGCGATCGCCTCGCTGCTGCGCCAACCGGACGCGGTACCCGCCGCTCCGGCCCGGACCCAGACCGCCCAGCCGGCCCGGACGGTACGGACGCTGACCCCGGCCGAGAGGCGCCTGGTCAAGGAACGGCGAGCCAAGCTGACCGTCGCCGCCGTGATGCTCGCCGCGTTCACCGCCCTGATCATCATCGTGGTCGCCAGCTTGATGAAGCAGTTCATGGACAACGTTGCGGACCCGGCGTCGGACGGGCTGGCTCCGATCTCCACCAGCGCCCGCACCACGTCGACCGCTCCGCTGAGCACAGGTACCGCGCCGAGCAAGTCGACCGCCACCTCCGGCAGCGTGACGTCGTCCCGGGCCGCGTCGTCGTCGCTCTCCAGCACTGCGGTGGCGGCCACTCCGGTGAAGATCGTCGGCGGCGCCGTCTACGACCCCCAGGGCGACGGCAACAAGGACTACGAGGACCTGGTCGACCGCGCCTATGACGGTGATCCCACCACTCAGTGGCTGACCTTCGCCTACTTCCAGCAATTCGGGCCGAGTGGACTCAAGGAGGGCGTCGGTCTGCTGCTCGAGCTGGAGAAGCCGATCACGGTCAACACCGTGCAGGTGACCACCTCGATGCCGGGTATCACCGTGCAGATCCGGTCGATCCCCAGCGGCGACGTGAACACCCCGCTGGATCAGACGCAGGTGATCGGTTCGGCCACCATCGCCGGCACCGACCCGGTGACGATCCCGACCAGCGGCGCCACCAAGTCCAAGTACGTCTGCGTGTTCGTCTCGCAGTCGGTCCAGGTCGACGGCAAGTGGCAGGGCGCGCTCTCGGAGATCTCGGTCACCGGATCCTGACCCGACCGTCCGCCGCCGACCTCCCGGTGGGCCGGCGGAACGAGGTTTCGGAACGAAGTGCTGATGATTCGCTTCGCTGACGCTCGGTGATGACCGCGCTCCCCGATCCCGGGGCACCCGGCCAGTAGGCTCGGCCCGTGCCAGCGCTCGATTCCGGACGAACCGACGCGGAGTTGCTGGCCGCCCACGTGGCCGGCGACCAACGCGCGTTCGGCGAGTTGGTGAACCGGCACCGGGATCGATTGTGGGCCGTCGCGCTGCGCACCATGCGCGACCCGGAAGAGGCCGCCGACGCATTGCAGGACGCGTTCATCTCGGCATTCCGCGGCGCCGCCCGGTTCCGCGCCGAGTCCGCGGTCACCACCTGGTTGCACCGGATCGTGGTCAATGCCTGCCTCGACCGGATCCGTCGGCGGCAGAGCCGACCGACCAGCCCACTGCCAGAGGAGGGCCCCGGCGAACCGGCCAACCCCCGGGACGCGCACGCCGACCGTGAACTGGCCATGGACATCGAGGAAGCGCTCGGCACCCTCCCGGAGGAGCAACGCGCGGCGATTGTGCTGGTCGACGTCGAGGGCTACCCGGTGGCCGACGCGGCCGTCGCACTCGGGGTCGCCGAGGGCACCATCAAGAGCCGGTGCGCCAGGGGTCGCGCGAAACTCGCCATACTTCTCGGGCATCTCCGGAACCCGGACGCCGTGGCCGACGTCGAACCTCCGATCGCCGCCCCCGGAGCCGGCCCGCGCGGGCCCGGCAACCGAGGGGTGGGGGCGGCGGAACACGTGAGAGGGAGAGGGCCGCGATGACTATGGAGCCCGGGGTGAGCAGTACCCCGGTGGGTCCACCGTGGTCGGTCGACGACGTCGCGGACGTGCATGCCGGCCTCTACCCTCCCGAGGTGACGGCCGACCTGCGCGCGCGCATCGCCGCCGACCCGGACGGCGCGGCGATCCTCCTCGCGCTCGACTCCACCGTCGACGACCTCTCGCTGCTTCCACCGTTGGTCATTCCGCCGCAGTACGCACTGCGGATCGACCAGGCCATCTCCGCGGAGGTCCGTGCGCGCGCCGAGGGCAGGACAACCCCGGTGGTCAAGGGCGGATTCGGCGCGTTGCTCAACGCGTCCGCGGCCGCTGCGCCCCAGCCCGGACTGCCCACGTTGACGGCGACCCCGACCAGGGTGCCGGCGCCGCGCTCCCAGCCACCCATGATCGGGCCGGGTGGGCCGCCGCCGCGGCACCCACCACTCATCCCTCGCGTGCTCCCCGGTGCCGCGCAGCACCAACCGCAGCACCCACCGCAACCGGAGCGGCCGGTGGGCGGTCCCCCGCCGTACGCGCCGATCCACCGGGGCCAGGCCGCCCGGTCCTCGTCCCCGCAGTCCTCGTCCCCGTCGAGTCCTCGTCCGGCGGGCCGGGCTCCGGACCGGGGCGGTCGACCGGCGGGACGGGTCGCGGCCCGGCCGGCGATCGTCCCGGGACGGTCAGTTCGCTGGACGCTGCGCGTGTCAAGCGCCGTCGGTGGACCGGCGGGCTGCTCGCCGCGGCCGCGGTGGCCGCCGTCGTCACCTTCGGCATCATCGGTCTTCGTGGCTCCGGCGGCGGCCCGGACACCGCGGGCGAAGCGCAGGTTCCGGCAACTGTGTCGAGAACCACCACGGTGCCGCCCGGCGGCGGGTCCAACCCCGGCGCGATCCAGGCGTTCACCATCGAGCCGGGCAAGTTCGACGAAGCGTTCGACAAGTTGGACGGCACCAGCGAGGGCAAGCTCACCGACCCGCCGGTGTACACCGCCTGTCTGGCCGCCAACAAGATCACCGGCACCGACGTGCTCGGCGTTTCCGACGTCACCTACGAGGGGAAACCGGCCATGGCGATCGCTGTCGCCATCGCCGACAACCCGACGCAGGCCAAGGTGCTGGTCGTCGGTACCGGATGTGGGCCGAACGGCCCCGAGTTGCTGGCTGCGGAGACGGTCACCCGCTGACCGCGCCGGACGCCCTCGCGTGGGCGCCGGGCGGAATGCTGCTCGGTACTCTGGCGTTGACCGGTCTGCGGCCCCGGGTGCGCCCGGGCAGCTGCGCGACAGCGACGAAGAAGAGGTTGCCGTAGTGACCGACCAGACCACCCTGGACACCCAACAGCGCGCCGGCGACGTCAGGGACGTCATCGTCATCGGCTCTGGACCCGCCGGGTACACCGCTGCGCTGTACCTGGCCCGCGCCGAGCTGAAGCCGCTCGTCTTCGAGGGTTATGTGTACGGCGGCGCCTTGATGACCACCACCGAGGTGGAGAACTTCCCCGGATTCCCGGACGGGATCGACGGCCCGGAACTGATGGCCAACATGCGCACCCAGGCCGAGAAGTTCGGCGCCGAGCTGCGCTCCGAGGACGTCGAGGCGGTCGACCTGACCGGCGAGATCAAGAGCGTCACCGTCTCCGGCGTGCAGTACCGGGCCAGGGCGATCGTGCTGGCCACCGGATCCGCGGCGCGGTACCTGAATCTGCCCGACGAACAGCGGCTCATCGGCCGCGGCGTCTCCGCGTGTGCCACCTGCGACGGGGCATTCTTCCGCGACCAGGACATCGCCGTCGTCGGTGGCGGTGACTCGGCCATGGAGGAGGCGACTTTTCTCACCCGGTTCGCCTCGACCGTCACCGTCGTGCACCGTCGCGACGACTTCCGGGCCAGCGCCATCATGCTGGACCGGGCCCGGAACAACCCGAAGATCCAGTGGGCGACGAATGCCGTGGTGACCGGCGTCCAGGGCGACCAGACCGTGGCCGGCCTCACGCTGACCGACACCCACACCGGTGACGAGCGGCCCCTGCCTGCCACCGGGTTGTTCCTGGCCATCGGGCACGACCCCCGCTCGGAGCTTTTCCGGGATGTCGTCAGCGTCGATGAGGACGGCTACGTGCTGACCGGACCGCGCGCCGGGGCCGAAGCCGGCACCGGAACCAATCTGGCCGGCGTGTTCGCCTGCGGTGACCTGGTCGACCGCACCTACCGCCAGGCGATCACGGCCGCCGGCTCGGGCTGTGCGGCGGCGCTGGACACTCAGCACTACCTGGCCTCGCACGCCCACATCGGCCTGACGGATCCGCTCTACCCGCCGGCCGAATCCGACCCGGTTGCCGTCTGATCACAGCGCAACCCCCCGACCACCCAGCACTCCAGTGCCTGGTATCACCAGGAGAAACGAGGAATCCCATGGCCACCATCAAGGTGACCGACGCCAGCTTCGCCGCCGACGTCCTGCAGTCCGACAAGCCCGTCATCGTCGACTTCTGGGCGGACTGGTGCGGCCCCTGCCGGATGATCGCACCGGTGTTGGAGGAGATCTCGTCGACGCACGCCGACAAGGTGACCGTCGCCAAGTTGGACATCGATGCCAACCCTGAAACTGCGCAGGCGTACCAGATCCTCTCCATCCCGACCATGCTGGTCTTCCAGGGTGGTCGCCCGGTGAAGCAGATCGTCGGCGCAAAGCCCAAGGCTGCGCTCATTGCCGAGTTTGCCGACGTCCTGGCCTGACCGACATCCCTAGCCCCGGACACTGGTAGCCCCGGTGTCCCGGGTGAAGGCCCGGTGCGGCCACCCGGACGCGTCTGCGGGTCTGGTCAACCAGGCGCCGGGCACGTTGCACAATGGTGAACGGTCGACGACCTAGGAGGGTCGACGAGCCGGCCGCCGGACGCGCAGCGACGTGCTCCGATGGCCGGTGGTCCGGAGGCTGAACGGGAGAGGTGCATGGTGCTGCGACGCGGTGACAACGGGCCGGCCGTGGCGGCCGTCCGGGTCACACTGGCGTCGCTCGGCCTGATTCCCCCCGAACCAGGCGCCAGCCCCCAGGACGCCCGCTTCGACAACTTCACCGATGCAGCGGTCCGCGCATTCCAACAGCAACGTGGCCTGCTCGTCGATGGGTTGGTCGGACCGGTGACCATGCGGGCGCTCAACGACGCCCGCTGGTCGCTCGGCGACCGCACGCTGAGCTATACCCTTTCCGCCCGGATGACCGGCGATGACGTCATTGCCTTGCAGACCCGACTGCTGGAGATGGGCTACGACACCGGTCGGCCCGACGGTGTGTTCGGTCCGGCCACCGACCGCTGCGTGCGCGAGTACCAGCGGAACCGTGGGCTGCCCGAGGACGGCGTCTTCGGCCCGGAGACGTTCCGGGACCTGACCCGGATCGGCCGGATGGTCACCGGAGGTCGGCCGGTCTACTTGCGCGAATATCAGGTCGTCCGGCAATCGGGCCCGCGCCTGCGGGGCAAGCGGATCGTCATCGACCCCGCACACGGCGCCGACGATCACGGCTGGGTCGAGGGCAATCTGCGGGGCTCGGACCTCAGCTTCGACATCGCGCGGCGCCTCGAGGCCCGGATGACCGCCACCGGCATGTCGACGTTCCTGACCAGGGGCGCACACCAGAACCCGTCGGCCGAGGAACGCGCCCACATCGCCAACGACCTGGACGCCGACCTGCTGATCAGCCTGCACATCGACGGGTCGCCGTCGGCGCGAGCGGCCGGCATCGCGACGTTCCACTTCGGCACCGACGCCGGCAACACCTCGACCATGGGCGAGGCGCTGGCGGAACTCGTGCAGCGCGAACTGGTGGCACGCACTCAGATGAACGACTGCCGGGTGCACCACCGGCCCTGGGACATCCTGCGGATGACCAGGATGCCCGCCGTGCAGGTGGAGCTGGGGTACCTGTCAAATCCGGCCGATCGGGCCCGCCTGCTCCGCGAGGACTTCCGCAACACCCTGGCCGACGGAATCCTGGTCGCGGTCAAGCGGCTGTACCTGGATGGTCGGGATGATCCCCACACCGGCACGTTCACCTTCTCCGACCTGATGGAGCAGGAGCGGCGGGTACAGGGCCTGTAGCCGGCCCTCCCTGCTCTTTCTCCTCACCCCGCCAACCCGGCCAGGTAGCGTCAAGTGCCCGCGACACGCCGGTGGACACGGCGTGTCGCGGGCATTGGACGCTACTTCCGGGGCGGTCGTCCCTGGTTGCGCAGCGCGACACCTGCCGACGACGCGCCGGCCAGCGCGGGTTCGCGGGCCGGGGCGAGCGGGAGCTGGATGCTCTCGAGCAGTCGATCCAGTGCGGCCTCGACGTCGGCCTTCCAGCCGCTCTCCCCGGACAGCTCCATCCGCATCCGCGGAAAGCGGTGGTGCGCGGCGACAGTGTGAAACCCGACTGCCTCGGCGAAACCCTGCGGCACGGTGCACGCCTTCGGGCCGTCCGGCAGCGCCTCCGGTTCGGGGTCGCCCCCGTCCCGCGAACGGGGCCTGCCCTTCACCGGTTTGGTCCGGGCGAACAGCTCCACTGCGCGCACCCGGCGGCGGATCAGCTCGGAGAACACTCCGGCGAAGAGGTAGCGGCCAAGGCCCTGCCCGCGAAACTCGCCCAACACCCGGGCCGCGGTCAGGAGCACCGCATCCGGGGACACCGGGCCGCTGGGAAACGCGGCCACTCCCGGCACCGCCGGCGGCGGTGCGAACAAGGCGAAGGCCGCGGGGCGATCGTCGACGGTGACCACGGTGCCCGCCGAACCCCAGGTCAGCATGACGCCGCTGAGCCAGACCTCCTTCTCGAAGGCGGACAGCCCGGAGCGGTGCGTCTCCGCGATGGCATCCGGCGACAGCTCCCAGGCCACGCAGGAACGACAGGGCTCGGGCAGAAGCGAGATGGACGACATGGACAGTGAGTGCAGCGCACGCGTCACCCACACCCTCCCGTCCGACTCCGATGTGCCCGGCAACTCCGTTGCCGCACACCTCTCCGTCTGATCCGATGACGGCCTCGCCCTGCTCGGCTCGACCTGGTGGCCGCACAGAACACCGCCCTGCGGAAACGGCGCGTGGCCGCACCGCCGTGCCCAGAATAGGTGCGCCGGAGCCTTCCGGGTGTCTCTGGGCATCCGCCGAGCTACCGAATCCGCCGGTCGGCCACCCGTAGACTGAGCCGGATCCGTCCCGGCACACTTCGCCCTTCCGTCCGGAGGCGGCAACCTCGAGGTGCTCGGTGACCGGAAACAGTCTCGATCCGCATGTGATGGCCTACGCCCAGCGCACGTCGGGCATGCGAGCCTCCGCGATCCGGGCACTGTTCGCGGTGGCCAACCGTCCCGAGGTGGTATCGCTGGCCGGCGGGATGCCGTACCTGTCGTCGCTGCCGCTCGAAGCGCTCGCCGCCGATGTCGCCGAGTTGGTCAACACCGACGGCCGGGTCGCCCTGCAGTACGGGTCCGGGCAGGGCATCGCGGAACTGCGGGAGCAGATCTGCCAGGTGATGTCTCTCGAGGGCATCGACGCCCATCCCGACGACGTCGTGGTCACCGTGGGATCGCAGATGGCGCTGGACCTGACCACCCGGATCTTCTGCGATCCCGGCGACGTGATCCTCGCCGAGGCACCGAGCTACGTCGGTGCGCTCGGTACATTCGCCGCCTACCAGGCCAATGTCGTGCACGTGCAGATGGACGACGACGGGCTGGTGCCCGAGGCGCTCGAAGCAGCCATCAACGCGTGCGGTCGGGCGGGTCGACGGGTCAAGTTCCTGTACACGATTCCCAACTTCCACAACCCGGCCGGCGTCACCATGGCGGTCGGCCGCAGGCCGGTCATCGCTGAGCTCTGCCGCCGGGCCGGCATCGCCATCCTGGAGGACAATCCTTACGGTCTCCTGGGTTTCGACGACCTCACCTACCGCGCGATCCGCGCGGACGATACCGAGAACGTCGTCTACCTCGGCTCGTTCTCCAAGACGTTCGCGCCGGGCCTGCGAGTGGGCTGGGTGTTGGCCCCGCACGCGGTTCGGGAGAAGTTGGTGCTGGCCAACGAGTCTGCGCTGTTGAACCCACCCGTGTTCAACCAGATGATGATCTCCCGATATCTGGCCGGGTTCGATTGGTTGGGCCAGATCAAGACCTACCAGCAGCTGTACCTCGAGCGTCGCGACGTCATGCTGGAGGCGCTGGAGAACCACATGCCCGAGGGCACCACCTGGACCCGGCCCGCGGGCGGCTTCTACGTCTGGGTCACCCTGCCCGAGGGCTTCGACACGGCTGCGATGTTGCCGAGGGCGGTGACCGAGCGGGTGGCATACGTCCCTGGAACCGCTTTCTACGCCGACGGTCTGGGCTCTCGGCAGATGCGGCTGTCGTACTGCTATCCGACGCCGTCCCGGATCGAGGAGGGGGTGCGCAGACTCGCGGGCGTGATCGACGGCGAGCTCGACGTCATGCGCACCTTCGGTACCGGAGCGCCGGCCGCCCGCGCCCTGCGTGGGCCGTCGTCGCCGTCACCGGACACGGCCTGACCGGCCGCCGCCGGCCGGACCACCAAGACTTCCCGACAAGGAGTGTGACGTTGTGACCGACCGCCATGTGCTGGTGCTCGCCGGCGGTCTGACCCACGAGCGTGAAGTCTCGTTGCGCTCGGGTGCCAGGCTGACCGAAGCGCTGCGCCGCCACGACGTCGAGGTCACCCTGCGGGACGCCGACGCCGACCTGCTGCCCTGGATAGCCGCGCACCGTCCGGACTCCGCCGTCATCGCGCTTCACGGGGGCCGCGGCGAGAACGGCGCACTCCAGGGCATTCTCGAGATGACCGAACACGCCCTTCACCGGGACCAGGTCCCACGCGGCCCGGCTGGCCTGGGACAAGCCGACAGCCAAATCGCTGCTGCAACGGGCCGGCTACCGGACTCCCGACTGGATCACGCTGGCGCACAATACGTTCCGCGACCTCGGCGCGGCTGCGGTGATCGACGCCATCGTGACGCACATGGGTCTGCCCCTGATGCTCAAGCCCCACCAGGGTGGGTCCGCGTTGGGTGCCGCAGTCGTTCAACGTCCCGAGGATCTGCCCGCAGCGTTGGTCGGTGCCTTCGCGTACGGCTCGGTCGTGATGGTCGAGCGGTTCGTCTCCGGGACGGAACTGGCGATCAGCGTCATCGAGGACGCCGAAGGCCCGCGCGCATTGCCGGCCGTCGAGATCGATTTTCCGGGTGAGCACTTCGACTACGAGTCCCGATACACAGCCGGTACCACCACGTACTACACACCCGCGCGGTTGACCGAAGCGGCAGCCGCCGAGGCAGCGGAACTGGCCGTCGCGGCGCACACCACCCTCGGCCTTCGTGATGTGTCGCGAACCGACGCGATCGTCGACGCAGCTGGAGCGGTGCATTTCCTGGAGGCGAACGTGTCTCCCGGTTTGACCGAGACCTCCATGCTGCCGATGGCTGTCACGGCCGCCGGGCTCGACCTCGGATCGGTCTATGCCGATCTCATCGAGCGCTCGATCACGCGGGGCACCTCGGATCGGCTCGACTGACCGCGGTTCGGTCGGTCGCCGAGGTGCGGCACGAAACCTCCTGTGCCTAAAGAAGTTTCGTAGGAACTCGGCCTGGGCGAGACCAATTGGTCACCGTGACGAAACGTCCGCGGGTCGCTGTTCAGCGGCCGACGGCTCCCTCGGCGACCACTGCCGCGTCCGACCGCGATCCCGGTGCCATCATCGACACGATGCGTTCCAGGTCCTCCACGGTCGCGAATTCGATCATGATCCGGCCCTTCCGCCGGCCCAGATCGATCAGGACCCTGGTGTCGAAGGTGTCCGACAGCGATGCAGCGAGGTCGTCCAAGCCCGGGACGGTCAGCTTGCGGGCCGGCGACCGACGGCTCGGTCGGCGGGACCGAGCGGCGAGGGTCACCGCTTCCTCGGTGCCCCTGACCGACAGTCCTTCGGCCACGATGCGGGCGGCCAGGTCCTCCTGCGCGGCGGGGTCGGCCAGTGCCAGGAGCGCCCGGGCGTGCCCCGCGGACAGGACACCGGCCGCCACCCGGCGCTGGACCGGCACCGGCAGCTTGAGCAGCCGGATCGTATTGGAGATGACCGGTCGGCTCCGGCCCAGCCGAACCGCGAGTTCCTCGTGGGTGACGTCGAATTCCTCGAGCAGTTGCTGGTAGGCGGCAGCCTCTTCCAATGGATTGAGGTTGGCCCGGTGGATGTTCTCCAGAAGCGCGTCCCGCAACAGGTCGGCATCCTGCACCCGGCGGACGATCGCCGGCACCGCGGTCAGGCCGGCGCGTTCTGCGGCCCGCCACCGCCGCTCGCCCATCACCAGCTCGAAGCGCTTCCCCGCCGGCCGCACGACGATCGGCTGCAGCAGGCCGAACTCACGGATGGAGTGGATCAACTCGACCATCGCGTCCTCATCGAACACCGTCCGCGGATTGCGCGGGTTCGGATCGATGAGGTCGATGGACACCTCTTGGTATCGCGGACCTTCGGTGGATGGCGACGATGCGTTTGCGCCGTTCCAGCCGGTGTCGGCCGATGCGCCGGACGGCGCCGTTGTCGCCGTCGCCGGGTTTCCGTTGTCCGCCGCCGATCCGGCGGCGCCGTCCTCCTCCGACCGGATTGCTCCCCCGTTCATCAGCACGTCGGAGACCGTGGTGGTGGATGGTCCGGTGGGGATCAGTGCGGCCAGACCGCGTCCGAGTCCACCCTTGGCCCTGGTCATCGGACCTCCTTCGCGCCGCGCACGGCGATTTCCTTGGCTGCCTCGAGATAGGTTGTCGCGCCCCGGGATCCCGGGTCGTACGTCATGACCGACTGGCTGAATCCCGGCGCCTCGGAGACCTTCACCGAACGAGGGATCACCACGTCGAGCACCTTGGGACCGAAATGCCTGCGCACCTCGGCGGCCACCTGGTCGGCGAGTTTTGTGCGTGCGTCGTACATGGTCAGCAGAATCGTGCTGACCTCCAGGCGCGGGTTCAGGTGCGACTTGACCATCTCGATGTTGTTCAGCAGCTGGCCGAGTCCCTCCAGTGCGTAGTACTCGCACTGGATCGGGATCAACACCTCCTCGGTCGCCACCATCGCGTTGACCGTCAACAGTCCCAGCGAGGGTGGACAGTCGATCAAGATGTAGTCGTACTCACCGTCGATGGCATCCAGCGCCTTCTTCAGCCTGGTTTCACGTGCCACCATCGAGACCAGCTCGATCTCGGCGCCGGCCAGGTCGATGGTGGCCGGGATGCAGCCCAGGCGCGGCGCATCCGGGCACACCTGAATCGCCTCGGCTGCGGAGATTTCGTCGATGAGAACTTCGTAGATCGAAGGGGTACCGGCCGTGCGCTCGACCCCCAGCGCCGTGCTCGCGTTGCCCTGAGGGTCGAGGTCGACCACGAGGACGTTGAGTCCGGCCAGGGCCAGGGCGACGCCGATGTTCACCGTGGTCGTTGTCTTGCCGACGCCGCCCTTCTGGTTCGCGATGCCGATCACCCTGCGATGCCGTGGTCGGGGCATCTTCAGTTCGCCGTTGCGGACCTCGAGCGCCTGCCGAGCTGCGCGGGCGATCGGGGTGTCGTCGAAGCGAGAAGTCCGTCTCGGCAGGGAACTCGGCCGGGTACGTCGGGCTTCGTCGCTGCCCACTTCTGTATTCGGCTCGGGTGGCGCGATCACCGTGCGTTCCGCTGTGCTGATGTTCATCCGACCTCCTGCGCTCACCCGGGTGTGCGACCTGTGTTCCCGACGGTAGGCGGCTGATGTACGCACACCGTGAACCGTCGTCGGCGCGTCGCCGCTGTTTCACGTGAAACGTCGCTCAACGCTGGTTTCTCGGTGTCGCTGGGTCCGGGCGCTCCGTCCGGAACGTGGGGTGGGCGGCTGGTGCCGTGTGCGTTGACTGCGTTCCGCTCTGACCCAGCGGGGCACGCGTTGGGCTTACGCCGCCCACCCCACATCGCGGCCTGCGCACCCGGCTGCACGCCCGAGAATCCACGCCTCAGTCCTCAGCAGACACCCGCCACCTCACACCTGACTCCGTGTCCGCTCGCCGGGCATCCAGGCCTCCCTCCTCGGCAACCCAGCCCGGCTGTGGCTGGGCTTACGCCGGCCCACCCACCTCCCGGCCTGCGCACCCCGCTGCGGTCCGGAATCCACGCCTCGCTCCTCGGCAGAACTGGCCCGCCACCTCACGGACGCTGGACTGCCGCGGTCGCTCACAGAGCTGATCGGCGCGCTGATTCCTCAGTAGAGGTCGTCGCGCTTGCTCATCGGTTCCACGTGGAACACGGCTTCTGCTGCCTCACGGAGACACAGTGTGCCTCCCGGCGTTCCGGGATCGCGTACGCCGATCCGCGATTTCCCGGCCTGACCGCGGAGGCTGGCTGTGGGTGGGCGGGCGTAAGCCCAACCGCAGCCGCGCTGGGTCAGAGCCGACGGTGCCAACGCACACGGCACCAGCCCGCCCACCCATGGCCAGCCGCAGCGGGCCGCCCCGAGGACAAAGCACCGGGCGGGTTTCACGTGGAACGCCGTAGGGTCGGTCGACGTGCCTACTCCTGACTTCATTCTCGACCTGCGCGCCAAAGTGGGCACCGATCTGCTCTGGCTCACCGGCGTCACCGCGGTCGTTCTGCGCGAGGGGCCGAGCGGAAACCGCGAGGTCCTCCTGGTCGAACGCACGGACAACGGCTGGTGGACCCCGGTGACCGGGATCGTCGACCCAGGCGAGCAGCCGGCCGATGCGGCGGTGCGTGAGGTCCTCGAGGAAGCCGGCGTCATTGCCGTCGCCGAGCACTTGGCCTGGATCAACGTCCTCCCGCCGATGGAGTATGAGAACGGCGACCGAGCCCAGTATCTCGATCTCGTCTTCCGCTGCCGATGGATCTCCGGCGACCCTTACCCCGCCGACGGGGAGAACACCGCGGCCCGCTGGTACTCGCTCGATGCGCTCCCGGACATGCCCGGCACTCACCCCGACCGGATCCGCCGCGCCGCCGCCTCCACCAACGGCCCCGCCCACTTCTCCGGCGGCCAACTCTCCTGACCCTTCCGCTGTGTGGGTCGGCCGCCTCCGGTGGAAGGTGAGGGGCCGGCTGGTGCGTGTGCGTTGGCACCTACAGGCTCTGACCCAGCGTGGTTCGAGTTGGGCTTACGCCGGGCACCCCACCTCTCACCTCCGCCGTCCTCACAGTTCAGCGGTACGGCCCCAGCGTTTCACGTGAAACCGGGCGGTCCGATCAGCCGCCTGACATCCCATCGAGGGCGGCGGAGTCGGAGGGTGGTGGTGCGGGCGTAGAGCCCAACTCAAGCCGGGCTGGGTCAGAGCGCATCGCAGCCAACGCACACGGCACAAGCCCGCATCGCCACCCTTCGGCGGAGCCGACCGGACCGGCGCCAATACCTCTATCGGCGGGGGCGCTTGCGGCGGGTGGGCGACGGGGACGGACGGCCGGTGACCGTGCCGCGGACGACGTAGGTGACGGGGTCGACGATGCCCTCGCCGACGGTCAGCACCTCGACATCCGTCAACCCAGCGGATCGCAACGCGGCGGCATCGCGCTCGACCTCCTCGGCGGCCGAGGCTCCCTTGAGCGCGAGCAGCAGCCCACCGGGCCGAGCGAGCGGGGCGGACCAGCCGGCGAGCTTGCCCAGCGGAGCAACGGCACGCGAGGTCACCACATCAGCTCCGCCGACCGTCTCGATGACGTCCTCGGCTCGGCCCCGTACCACCCGGCAGCCGGTCAGGCCCAACAGCTCGACGACCTCGGAGAGAAACGCCGTCCGGCGCTCCAGTGGCTCCACCAGGTCGACCCGCAGGTCAGGTCGGGCGATCGCCAGGGGTATGCCGGGCAGTCCGGCGCCGGTGCCAACGTCGACCACCCTGACCCCAGCCGGCACCAGGGGAGCCATCACCACCGAGTTCAGCACGTGCCTGGTCCACAGCCGACTCGGCTCACGCGGCCCGATCAGCCCGCGCACCACGCCATCGCCGGCGAGGGCAGCGACATACGCGCGGGCCAACGGTAGCCGCTCGACCGGGAAGACCGAGCCCAGGCCGCGGGCTCCGGCTCTATCTCGTTGCCGTACAACGGGTCTCGCTCATCCGGCAATGAGACGTCCTCGGGCGAAACAGGTTCCGAATCTCCGAGCGACACGCGGTCGGACGCTATCGTCGAGTCAGGAGGTGCGGCTGACGACGACCCGGCGGCGCGGCTCCTCGCCCTCCGACGCCGAGGTCACGCCGTCGATCTCGGCGACGGCGTCGTGCACCACCTTGCGCTCGAACGGGTTCATCGGGGACAGCCGCACCGGCTCACCGTCGGCCAGCACGCTGCGCGCCGTACTGGCGCCGAGCTCCGCCAGCTCGATCCGGCGATGCGCGCGGTAGCCGGCAATGTCGAGCATCAACCGCGACCGCTGGCCCGTCTCAGCGGTCACCGCCAGCCGGGTCAGCTCCTGCAACGCGTCGAGCACCTCACCGCGGTCGCCGACCAGCTTGTCCAGCTCGCCCTCACCGATGATCGAGACGACGGCCCGCTCGCCTTCGACGTCCAGGTCGATGTCCCCGTCGTAGTCGAGGATGTCGAGCAGCCGCTCGAGGTAGTCGCCGGCAGCGTCACCCTCGGCGACCAACAGGTCGTGCTTGTCGTCCCCGGTGTTTCGGCTGTTAGTGCTCTCGACGTCGACCGTCTCGACGTCGCTGCTGCTGGTCTGCTCGTCCTCGACCGGGACAGAGGTCTGGCTCATGGTGACCTTCTTTGCTCGTCTGGCTGACTGACATCCACGATCTCGACCCCACCGGGCCGACGATCAACGCTTGCGTTTCTTCCGGTTCTGCTGGCTGCCCGCCGGTCGCGCACCGGGTTTGGGTTTGTTGGACGCACCGTTGACGGACGCGCCGTTGCTCGTCCCCTTTGCGCCGGCGCCGGCGGCCGTACCGGCGGCCGGCGGGGCGCTCGCGCCGTCATCCCCGGTGGTGGCGGGTTCCACGGGCGAGGGCTGGACCACCGGACGACTGGTGGCCTTCTTGGGCTTTGCCCCTGGCGGCGGCGTGCTGAACTTGGTGACTTCCTTGGCCTGTTCGACCACCTGCATCTCAGCGGCCTTGCGCTTGTCCTGTATCCGGTGTGCCAACCAGAGCTGGCCGAAGGTCCAGCTGTTGTTGGCCAACCAGTAGATCAGGATCGCCAGCGGGAAGAACGGTCCACCCAGGATCACGAAGAGCGGGAAGACGTACAGCATCAGCTTGTTCATCATGGCGGCCTGCCCGGTGGGCAACCCGCTGGTGCTCAGCTGCGCCTGGCGGGCGACCGACCGCCGGCTGGTCAGGTGCGTCGCGATGCCCGCGAGGATGGTCAGCGGGATACCGATGGCGATGACCCAGGACCGGTCACCCTGCATGAACGCCAGCTGGTCGGCGGGCATGGTCATGAACGAGGTCAGCGGTGCATGTCCGAACAATTTCGCGCCGGCGAACGACTGCACATCCGCGGAGCCGAAGAAGTAGACGTTCTGCCGGTACTCGAACTCACCGTTGCCCAGCGGCACGGCCTGGAACATCCGCAACACGTGGAACAGCGCGATGAACACCGGTGCCTGGACCAATGCCGGCAGACACCCGGAGATGGGGTTGACCCCCGCCTCCTTGTTCAGCTTCATCATCTCTTCGGCGAGACGCTGCCGGTCGTCCTTGTACTTCTCCCGGAGCTTTTTCATCTCCGGTTGGACGGCCTGCATCTTCAGCTGGCTGTCCATCTGCTTCATGAACGGCTTGAACAGCAGCGCACGCAGCGTGAAGATCAAGAAGACGACGGACAGCACCCAGGCCCAGACGTTGTCCGGACCGAGGACCGCACCGAAGACCTTGTGCCAGATCCACATGATCCCGGAGACCGGGTAGTACAGATAATCGAGCGAGAAGAAGTTGAACGTCACGCCGCGGCACTCCCGATCGTGGCCCCGGCCTTCGGCGGCCGCTGCTCTGTGGTGCTGGAACTGCTGGATGGGTTACTCGGACTGCTGACTGAACTCTGGATCCGCCCGCCGCGTTCCCGTCGCGCCTTCGGTTCGGGGACCGGATCGGCACCACCGGCGTGCCACGGGTGGCAGCGCAGCAATCGACGGGTGGCCAACCAGCTGCCGCGGACCGCACCGTGCAGCTGCAACGCCTCGACGGCGTACTGGCTGCAGGTGGGGTAGTAGCGGCAGGTGGGCGGCCGGGCCGGCGAGATGTAGAGCTGGTAGAAGCGGATCGGCGCGATGAGCACGGCGGCGAGCCGGAACCGGCTTTCCGAGCCGCCCGCACGTGCTGTCGCGGGTTCGTTCTCGGCGCGGTTGTCGTGCACCGGCGCCTCGATGTCCGAGTGATCCTGGGTCACAGCGACAACCCGGCCTTGCGCGCCGCCGCGGCCATCCCCGCGGCCAGGTCCGTGGACAACTCCCGGCTCGATGCGGTCGCGGCAGCGGGCAGCGCGCGGACCACCAGATCGGTGCCGTCGGGCATACCGTCGAGCCGGGCACGGACCAAGGGGCGGAGCCGTCTGGTCACCCGATGGCGGGTGACCGAGTTGCCCACCTTGCCGGAGACGACAAAGCCGGCCCGGGCGGAGCCAGGGCGCGAGGACGGCAACAGGTGGACCACCATTCGCGGAGTGCCCGCCCGCCGACCGGTACGGACTACCGCCGCGAACTCATCCGCGGTATGCAGCCGGGCAGCCGCGGGCAGCACGTCAGGACGATTCGTCGACGAACTGGTCAGGCCGACAGCTCGGCGCGGCCCTTGCGGCGCCGGGCGGCCAAAATGGCCCGGCCGGCGCGGGTCCGCATGCGCAGCCGGAAACCGTGCGTCTTGGCCCGCCGGCGGTTGTTCGGCTGGAAGGTGCGCTTGCTCACGGTCGTCTCCGGTCACATCGGTCGTACTTGGGTCATGTCGGTTCGTGCTGGTGGTGCTGAGGCAGGTTCCCTCGCGGGAGCTGAGCGCCTGGTGGTCCCCATCCTCAGCCGGCAGACCTGCTCGCAACCGTGCGTTTCGCCGAACCGAAGCCTGGTGCCGACGGTCCGGACAGCGCACAGCAGCCCGGAGAGGCCCGGGCACCCTGCCAGAGTACGGATCGGCACCGGCCAGGGTCAAACCGAGCCGGGCCGATCCGCTGAGCGAACCGGCGCGACGACACCCCAAGCAGATGAAAAAAGCTGCGACACGCCGATTTCGATCCTTGCATCCGGATGCCGTCTTGTGGGACCGGCCGGTTAGTTGTTAGCGTCCCCGACGGTCGGACCGGACTTCCGGACCCTCCGCGTTGCGGCCCCAGTGGAGTCGACTCTGTCGCCATCGACTGGACCAACTCGCCGGGCCGGGAGCGGCCCGTGCCGTCGCTTCTAGTTGTCCACTCCTGTGGATAGCTGCTGTGGATGGCCTGCGTTCGGGGGAAGAGCAGGGAGGAACGCGACGGTGGCGGACGAGGCCGGAGACCAACTGGCGACTGTCTGGCCGCAGGCGGTGACCACCCTGACCACCACGCTGACCAAGCAACACGGGGCGTGGCTGTCCATGGCCTCACCTGTGGGACTCCTGGGCAACACGGCGCTGCTGTCCGCGCCGACGGACTACGCCAAGGACGCCATCGAGCGGTACCTGCGGGACCCCATCACCGCGACGCTGTCGAACATGCTGCAGATGCCGGTCTCGTTGGCCGTGACCGTGGTCGCCGACCCGACGCTCGACGGCGGCGGGCCGGGTCTCAACGGCGGATACCAGTCGGGTGGCCAGCACCACGGCGGCCCGGCCGGGTCGACCGAGGCCGACGAGGAAGACGAGGACGACGAAGCCGACGCCTCGGTAGCCGTGTGGCCCACCTACACCGGCCGCCGCGAGCCGCCGAATCCGTCCTTGACCAGGCTCAACGACAAGTACAACTTCGACACGTTCGTCATCGGGGCGTCCAATCGGTTCGCCCACGCCGCGGCCGTCGCGGTCGCCGAGGCGCCGGCGGTCGCCTACAACCCGCTGTTCATCTGGGGCGATTCCGGTCTGGGCAAGACGCACCTGCTGCACGGCATCGGGCACTACGCCCAGCGGCTGTTCCCCGGAGTCCGGGTGCGCTACGTCTCCAGCGAAGAGTTCACCAACGACTTCATCAACTCCTTGCGCGATGACCGCAAGGTCGCATTCCAGCGTCGCTACCGCGACGTCGACGTGCTGCTGGTCGACGACATCCAGTTCCTGGAGGGCAAGGAAGGCACGCAGGAGGAGTTCTTCCACACGTTCAACACCCTGCACAGTGCCAGCAAGCAGATCGTGATCTCCTCCGATCGCCCGCCGAAACGGCTGGAGACGCTGGAAGAGCGCATGCGGACCCGGTTCGAGTGGGGCCTGATCACGGACATCCAGCCGCCGGAGCTGGAGACCCGCATCGCCATCCTGCGGAAGAAGGCCGCGCTGGACGGCATGGATGCGCCGGACGACGTGCTGGAGTTCATCGCCAGCCGGATCGAGCGCAACATCCGCGAGCTCGAGGGCGCCCTGATCCGGGTGACCGCGTTCGCCTCCCTCAACCGACAACCGGTGGATCTGGCGCTGGCCCAGGTGGTGCTCCGTGACCTGATCGGTGACGCAGTGGCCAACGACCTGGACGCGCCGACGATCATGGCGGTGACGGCCGAATACTTCACCCTGACCATCGACGACCTGTGCGGCCCGATGAAGACCAAGCACATCGCATCGGCCAGGCAGATCGCCATGTACCTGTGCCGGGAGCTCACCGATCTGACCCTGCCGGCCATCGGCAAGACGTTCGGCGGCCGCGACCACACCACGGTGATGCATGCGCAGAAGAAGATCCGCGCCGAGCTCGCCGAACGCCGGCAGACCTACGAACAGGTCCAGGAGCTCACCACCCGGATCCGGGACCGCAACCGCAACCGCTGAGCGCGTCCTGAACTGCACCGTCAGGCAGCACAGTTCACGCGGCGCAGCACGTCACGCGGCCCGTGAGCCACTCGCGTCCGCTGCCGGAGCGGACACCGGCGTCCGCTGGGCGAGCGGGTGGGCCGTCGCCCCCGCCCCCTCCTCGTGTTGATCATGGAAAACCGGGACGCCCCAGCTCGGCGTGTTGGACGACACGCCGGTCTTTCACGTACGAGGTTCCCATGATCAACATGGGTCGTAGTCGGTTTCGCAGCAATGACCGGACCGGACCGGACCGGTGTGACCGGCGCCACGATCACGATGCACATCCTGTGGACAACTGTGTGGACAACAGTGGATCGTCCGGGGACAACGACCGGGTCAGGAAAGTCATCACCAGAGCGGCCCGGCTGCGCGCAGTCTGCCCACCGGCCGTCCACGTCCGCGCCACTCCGACGGACCTGCACGGACAACGGCTGTCCACACTGTCCACACCGCTTACTACTACTACTGTTTTTCTCTCTTGAAGGGTCCTCAAAAACAGTTGGTGTGGGGACAAGTTCCGGGTCGGCCTCAACGCCTCAGTTCAGTTGGCCACCCGGTGATGACGAAGACCTGGAATGGCCGTACGGTGGGACGCCCCGGGCACCGTCGTCCGGCTCGCCGTCGGCGCCCCGTCGTGTGGTTCACTCCCCGTGAACCGTGCGCCATCGGGTCGCGTGCCGCGGCGGACCAGGCCGGAAGACCCGGCACCCGCACGCCCGATCTTCCGCAACACTGCCGCAGCACTGTCGTCAGGCATGGAGGCCGTCGATGAAGTTCCGTGTCGCCCGCGATGACCTCGCCGACGCCGTGGCCTGGGTGGCGAAGTCGCTGCCGAGCCGGCCACCCGTGCCGGTGCTCGGTGGCATCCTGCTCGAGGTCGACGGTGGCACGCTCACCGTCTCCGGATTCGACTACGAGGTCTCCACCCGGGCCGAGTTGTCGGTCGACGCCGAGAACGACGGGCGGGTGCTGGTTTCCGGCCGGCTGCTCTCGGAGATCACCAGGTCGCTTCCGGCCAAGCCCGTTGACCTCGCCGTGGACGGCGCCCGGGTGACCATCGTCGGCGGCTCGGCCCGCTTCACCCTCCCGACCATGCCGGTCGACGACTATCCGCCGCTGCCGGAGATGCCGGCCGCCTCCGGCACCATCGAGTCCGCCGCCCTGGCCGAGGCGGTCGCCCAGACGGTGGTCGCGGCCGGCCGTGACGACACGCTGCCGATGCTCACCGGCATCAGGGTGGAGATCGAGGGCGACAAGCTCACCCTGGCTGCGACCGATCGTTTCCGGCTGGCCGTGCGGGAATTGGGCTGGACTCCGGACACCCCGGACATGTCGACCGCCGTGCTGGTTCCGGCCCGCACGCTGTCCGACGCTGCCAAGACGCTGGGCGGCGCGGCGACGGTGACCGTCGCGCTCGGCGACGGGCTGCTCGGGCTGCAGGCCGGCGGCCGGCGTACCACCGTGCGGCTGCTGGACGTCGAGTTCGTCAAGTACCGCTCTTTGCTGCCGAGCGAGCACACCACCACCGTCGATGTCCCCGTCACCGAACTGGTTGAAGCGATCCGCCGCGTTGCGTTGGTCACCGACCGTGGCCACCACCTCCGGATGCAGGTGTCCGATGGTTCGCTCACGTTGACCGCAGGAGGCGACGACGAGGGCAGGGCGGAGGAGGACTTGCCGGTCGAGGCCGACGGCGCCGAACTGCTGATCGCGTTCAACCCCGGGTACCTCACGGACGGACTCGGGGTGCTGCATGCCGAGCGGGTGCGGATGGCGTTCACCACCCCGTCCCGGCCCGCCCTGCTGCTCCCGATGGACTCGGATGGCGCGATCGACGGTTCGGCCTACCGTTACCTGGTGATGCCCGCCCGGCTGCCCGGCTGACCCGCTGCTCGGCCGCCCGGCGTCCTCCCGCTACTTCCGTCGAAAGGCACCGCGATGCAACTCGGACTCATCGGCCTGGGCAAGATGGGCGGCAACATGGCCGAGCGGCTGCGCCGCGGCGGCCACCAGGTGGTCGGGTACGACCGCAACCCGGAATCGCCGCGCGATGTCGACTCACTGGAGAACCTGGTCGCCGCGTTGGAGCCGCCGCGGGCGGTGTGGGTGATGGTGCCCTCCGGTGCGCCCACCCAGGCCACCGTTGCCTCCCTGGGGGATGTCCTCTCGCCGGGCGACATCGTCATCGACGGCGGGAACTCTCGGTACACCGACGACCAGGTCAATGCCGAGAAGCTGTCCGAGAAGGGCGTCCACTACATCGACGCCGGCGTGTCCGGCGGGGTGTGGGGGCTGACCGAGGGGTACGCGCTGATGGTCGGCGGACCCGACGAGGCGGTTGCGGTCGTCCAGCCGATCTTCGACACGCTCAAGCCGGAGGGCGCCGGCGGGTTCGTGCACGCCGGTCCCGTCGGTGCCGGGCACTTCACCAAGATGGTCCACAACGGCATCGAGTACGGCATCATGCAGGCCTACGGCGAGGGCTACGAGCTGATGAAGGCCGTCGACCTGGTGCCGGATGCAGACAAGGTCATGGCCAGCTGGCAGGCCGGCACGGTGATTCGGTCCTGGTTGCTCGACCTGCTGGTGCGGGCGCTCGAGTCGGACCCCGGGCTGACCGAGATCCGCGGCTACGCCCAGGATTCCGGCGAAGGCAGATGGACCATCGAGGCTGCGATCCAGAACGCTGTGCCGCTGCCGGTGATCACCGCTGCGCTGTTCGCGAGGTTCGCGTCCCGCCAGGACGAGTCGATGGCGATGAAGGTCGTGGCGGCCCTGCGCAACCAGTTCGGGGGCCACGCGGTCGGCAAGGCCGGCTCCGACGACGCCGTCCCGGTGTCCTGACCCTGTTCCGTCACCCGTTGGCCGCAGCCTCGCCTTGCCCCGACCAGCTACTCTCCCGGGCCCGCGCGGATCAACTGTCGAGACGAGGCGCAATCGGCGTCTTTCGTCAGTCCCGGCCCCAACGCGCCGAGTTGATCCTCGCAACGCCCGGCAGCCGGCCGGCTGAGTAGCGGCAGCCATGTACGTGCGACATGTGTCCGTCGCCGACTTCCGATCCTGGGAATCGGCCGACGTCCCGTTCGGTCCTGGCGTCAATGTGCTCGTCGGCCGCAACGGCGAGGGGAAGACCAACCTGGTCGAGGCCGTCGGCTATCTGGCCACGCTGTCTTCGCATCGGGTGGCCGGCGATGCGCCGCTCATCCGCCGGGGTGCCTCGGCGGCGATCATCAGGGCGGCCGTGGTGTCCGGCGATCGGGAGCTCGTGCTCGAGGTCGAGATCACCACGGGGCGGGCCAACCGGGCCCGGCTGAACCGCGCTCCGCTCGGCCGCCCCCGGGATCTGCTGGGTGTGCTCCGCACCGTGCTGTTCGCGCCCGAGGACCTGGCCCTGGTCCGCGGTGACCCGTCCGAGCGGCGGCGGTTCCTGGATGACGTGCTGATCATGCGCACCCCGCGCCTGGCCGGGGTCAGGGCGGACTACGACCGCATTCTCAAGCAGCGCAACACGTTGTTGAAGTCGGCGGCGGCAGCGCGTCGAGGCGGCGACCTCAGCACCCTCGAGGTGTGGGACGAGCACCTGGCCACCACCGGCGCTGCGCTGTTGGCCGCCCGGCTCGAGCTGGTCGCCGAGTTGCGGCCATATGTCGCGGCCGCGTACGCGGATCTGGCGCCGTCGTCGGAACCGGTCGACGTGACCTACCGGTCCTCGGCCGGTGACGTCTCGGGCACGGCGGCCGAGAGCGAGCTGCGGGAGGCACTGCTGACGGAGATCGGTCGTCGCCGGGCGGCCGAGCTCGATCGGGGGATCTCGTTGGTCGGACCGCACCGGGACGAGTTGGAGTTGGTGCTCGGCGCCGGGGTTGCGCGGGGTACGCCTCGCACGGCGAGTCGTGGTCGTTCGCGCTCGCGCTGCGGATCGGATCGTTCGAGCTGTTGCGATCCGACGGGGTCGACCCGGTGCTGATCCTCGATGACGTGTTCGCCGAACTGGACGTGTCGCGCCGGACGCGGTTGGCTGGTCTGGTGGCGGATGCTGACCAAGTGCTGATCACCGCGGCGGTCGACGACGACGTCCCCGCCTCCCTCGTCGGACGTCAGCTCCGGATCGCCGACGGTACGGTCGTACCGGAATGACCGATCTGTGGACAACCCTGTGGATAGTGGGGACAACTGCGAACGGTTCTCGCGAATGACCGCGGACGACGAGGCGGACCAGCCGCCGTCGAAAGATTCTGGTACGACTGACCATGTTGATCGGCGTGGATCTGATCTCGCACGGGACGCGCTGGCCGAGGCCCGCCGGCGCAACGCCGAGAAACGCAAGGCGGCGGGCCGCACCCCGCTGGTCCGCAAGTCGATACGAGGTGGCCGTCGTCGCTGGTCGGGAGCCGGCCCGGACGCCGGGCGGGATCCGCAGCCGTTCGGTGCAGTGCTCAAGCGTTGGGTCGATCAGGCCGGAGTCGGCGCGGATCTGACCAAGGCACAGCTGTTCGGTCGATGGGACCAGATCGTCGGCCGCGAGGTCGCCGACCACTGCCGCCCGGTCTCGCTGGTCGATGGCGAGCTCGTCCTGCAGGCCGAGTCAACGGCGTGGGCGACCCAGTTGCGGCTGCTGGCCCCCACAGTGGTCAAGCGGATCAACCAGGAGCTGGGGGACGGTTCCGTGCGCAGGATCAGGGCGCAAGGCCCATCCGGCCCCAGCTGGCGGTTCGGCACCCGGCACGTCTCGGGGCGGGGACCGCGCGACACCTACGGCTGACGCCGCTTCGTTGATCTTCGCGGCGAGCGTGGTCAGGTATCAGACCCGCTGCGCCGTGCTCTTGGAACCGTCGTCCACCGCGGCGGTATACCCGTCCACCCCCAGGGGAACCGTCGCGGTTGGCGATCCGTCGGAGCAGGAATTCAACCGACGCGAAGCAACTCGCCGATCCGCAGACAGCCAGTCCTTGGAGCACAGACGTCATGACCCTCGTCGCGCCCGTCATCAACGACGTTCCTGCCCTGTCCCGCGCCGCTCGGACGGCAACTCATCACCACGAGGTCGGCAACACCGTGATGCACAGCGCGCTGCGCCGCGACTTTGCCCGGGCGAGCCGGATGTTGGCGGGCAAGCCCGACGCGAAGCACCGTAGGGCGCTGGCCGCACATCTGCAGTGGATGCTGCAGGTACTGCACCACCACCACACGGTCGAGGACGAGGCGATCTGGCCGGCCGTGCTCCGTCGGCGCCCGGAACTGGTCTCGCTGGTCGATGAGCTCGAAGCCGAGCACGGTGACCTGGACGAGTGCCAGCCGCAACCTCCGGGATGCCGCTCTGACCTGGTCCTACGACGGCAGCGACCGTCGCCGCGCGGAGCTCGCCGAGGCGCTCGCCCGCCTCGTGGAGGTGCTCGAGGTGCACCTGGAGCACGAGGAGAACGAGGCCATGCCGGTGGTGTGCTCGGTGCTGACCGAGGCCGACTGGAAGCCGATCGACAAGAAGATCGCCGAGGGCAACCCCACCATGCGGGACCAGGCCAGGACGGCCTACTGGGCGCTCGACGGCCTTGATGCCCGGCGCGAGAAGATCATGCTGAGCCAGATCCCGACCCCGGCCATCTGGTTGCTCCGGGCGATGTACTTCGGTAAGGAGCGCCAGCGCGCGGAAGCGCTCTGGACCTGAACGATTGCAGTCGGATCCGGCGTCACCCGCCTGAGGGCCGGTGACGCCGGATCTGTCGTCGCCCGCGGTTGGTCGCCCGCGCGTCGACCAGCGCTGCGCCGTCCTTAGGCTGACAGTCATGGGTGCACAATCGCCGCTCGGGGCGGCCGCTGTCAGCGTGTGGGGTCCGGCCACCTGGCTGGCACCGGAGAGGCACGACGCGGTCGCTGCCCTCGCGGCCCAACTGGAGGATCTCGGTTGCCACCGACTGTGGATCGGCGGTGGCCAAGAACCGGGTGTCTCAGCTGCGTACGGCGAGATCCTTCGCGCCACGGAACGGATGGGCGTCGCCTCGGGCATTCTCAACTTCTGGATCAACGAGCCGGCCGACGTCGCCGAGAGCGTAGCCGGGTTGGACGCCGAATTCCCCGGACGATTCCTGTTGGGGGTCGGCAACAGTCACGCGCCCCTGGTCGAGGCCGGCGGGAGACGGTACGCCAAGCCGTACTCAGCCACCGTCGACTGGCTGGACCGACTGGATGCCGCCGGTGAGCCGGCCGCCGGCCGCGATCGACGGGTGCTGGCCGCGCTCGGTCCCCGCATGTTGCGTCTGGCCGCCGATCGGAGCGTCGGTGCGCATCCGTACTTCAGCACTGTCGACCACACGCGGTTCGCTCGTGAGGCCCTCGGCGACGGTCCGCTCCTCGCGCCCGAGGTCGCCGTCGTCCTTGCCACCGACCGGGTCGTCGCACGGCAGACGGCCAGGACATACATGAGCCGCTACCTGGAGCTACCCAACTACACCAACAACCTCCGCAAGTTCGGTTGGGACGACGCCGATTTCGCCGACGGCGGCACGGACCGGCTGGTCGACGCCCTGATCCCGTGGGGTGATGAAGCAGCAGTCGCAGCCGCTCTGCGTGCGCATGCCGACGCGGGCGCCGACGAGATCGTGGTCCAGGTCCTGCCGACCGAATCCGGGAAGCTGCCGACCGACGAATTCCGCCGTCTTCTGCCGGTGCTACTGGGGACCTGAGTCGATCACTGATCTTCCGCCGTCGACAAGCAGGATCCGGCCTTCTGCACAGTCGGTGGTGCCCGACCTGTGCCGTACGCACACCGTTCCCGATGCTCCTGGTTCCTAGGGTGACCCGCAACGCATGCAGAACCCTGCCGAGAGGGGATCCGGATGACCCAGTACCGCGTGGCAATGGACATTGGCGGCACGTTCACCGATGTCGTCACCTACGACGAGGACGGCGGCGTGTTCACTGCCGGCAAGGCCTCCACCACTCCGGGTGACCTGTCCGAGGGAGTGTTGGCCGGCCTGGAAGGCATGGTGCCGTCCGCCGCCGACATCGGTTTCCTGGTGCATGGGACGACCCAGGGACTCAACGCTTTCCTCGAACGGCGTGGGGTTCCGGTGTTGCTCCTGGCCACCGACGGCGTCGAGGACGCGTATCACATCGCCCGGGGTCCGCGCACCCGGCTGTACGACTTGCACTATCGCAAGCCGACTCCGCTGGTGCCCCGGCGCGATGTGATCGGCATTCCGGGCCGGATCAGCTACGACGGCAAGGAACTGACCCCACTGGATGAGGACGCCGTGCGGCTGGCTGCGGTCCGGGCGAAGGAAGGCGGGCTGGGGGCCATCGCGGTCGCCTTCCTGTTCAGCTACGCCAACCCGGCGCATGAGCTGAGGGCGCGAGACATCCTCGCCGAGGAGTTGGGCAGCGACTTCACCGTGACGTATGTCCCACGAGGCGGCCAACGAGTGGAGGGAGTACGAGCGCACGAGCTCAGCGGTGGTCGAGGCGTACACCGGCCCGATCATCCGTCGATACCTGGTCGGCCTCGAACAGCGTTTGGACGATCGTGGTTTGACTGTTCCGCTGCACGTGATGCAGTCCTCCGGTGGCATCCTCACGGCCGCCACGGCGAGGGAAAAGCCGCTGCAGACGCTGTTGTCCGGCCCGGTGGGTGGCGCCATGGCCTGCGCGGAACTGTCCACGGGTCACCGGCCGCCCGCAGTTGATCGGCATAGACATGGGAGGCACCAGCTTCGACGTGTCGCTGATCGTCGACGGGGAGCCCGATGTGTCGGCCGAGGCCAAGCTCGAGGGCCAGCCGATGCTCATGACGGTGGTCAACATCCACACCGTCGGCGCCGGTGGCGGCTCGGTCGCCTGGACCGAGGCGGGCGGATTGCGGGTCGGGCCACGGTCGGCCGGTGCGCGTCCCGGCCCGGCCTGCTACGGCCGAGGCGGGAGCGAAGCGACGGTGACGGACGCCAACCTGGTGCTCGGCCGCATCGATCCCGCCGGCTTCGCCGGCGGCCAGATGACACTCGACACCGAAGCGGCGATCAAGGCCGTCGATCGGATCGGCACCGAGTTCGGCTCTGGACACCCTGAACATGGCCGAGGGCATCTGCGATGTGGCCAATTCCAAGATGGCACAGGCGATCCGGACCATCACCGTGTCGCGAGGCATCGAACCGCGGGACTCGGCGCTGGTGGCCTTCGGCGGCGCCGGCCCGATGCACGCCGTCTTCCTGGCGCGCGAACTCGGAATCAGTGAGACCATCGTCCCTCGCTTCCCGGGTGCGTTCTCGGCGTGGGGCATGCTGCAGACCCGGGTGCGGCGGGACTTCAGTCAGCCGTACTTCAGACTGGACGCCGATCTCAACGGTGCCGAGATGGCCGCGGCACTGGCCCACATGCGCGACAACGGCCTGGATGTGTTGTCCGAGGAGGGCGTGAAGCCCGAGCAGCGCAGCGTCTCGCACTCGGTCGACATCCGATACGAGGCACAGGAATACACCCTCACGGTGCCGCTGAACGGCGCCGATGAGCCCAAGGACGAGAACTTCCTGGCCACCGTCGCCGAACGGTTCGCCGACATGCATCGAGGGCCGTTACGGTCACGCCAATCGCGGCGCGCCGATCGAGTTCGTGACCCTACGAGCCGCGGCGTTCGGAGACTTCGAACAACCGCCGCCGCAGACCTGGCCCGCCGCCGCCACTCCGGATTTCCCCCACGAGATCCGCAAGGTGGTGTTCGGCGGCGAACCCGTCGACTCACTGCTGGTCCGCCGAGACGATCTGGGCGCCGGGCACACGTTTCGCCGGACCCGCGGTGATCGTCGAGGACACCGCGACGACGGTCGTGCCACCGGACCATGACGTCACCGTCGACGAGATCGGCTCACTGTTGATCCGTGCCCGCACCGCCGCCACCGAGGAGATCGCACCATGACCACCGCCGTCGGCATCGACCCGGTCACCGTCGAGATCATCCGCAACGCTCTCAATGCGGCCGCGGACGACATGAACGCGACCCTGATCCGCTCCGCCTACACACCCATCATCTACGAGTGCGGCGACTGCGTGGTCGCGCTGCTGGATGCCGAGCACCGGGTGCTCGGCCAATCGGCCGGCCTGCCGATCTTCCTCGGTAATCTGGAAACGTGCACGAAGGCAGTCGAGGAGCAGTTCGGCCGCGCGGTATGGCAGCCGGGCGACGTCTGGATCCTCAACGACAGCTACCTGGGCGGAACACATCTCAATGATGTGACCATCTTCGGCCCGGTATTCCTCGATGAAGAGTTGATCGGCTTCACGGCCACCAGGGCGCACTGGATCGACGTCGGCTCCAAGGACGCCGGCGGCTCGATGGACTCCATCTCGATCTTCCAGGAGGGCCTGCGGCTCGGCGCGCACAAGCTGGTCGAGGGTGGTCAGGACGTACGGTCGGTGATGGACACCATCGCCACCAACGTCCGGTTCCCGTATCCGACATCCGGTGACATGCATGCGATGATCGCCTGCATCACCATGGGCGAGAAGCGGCTCCAGGAGATCGTCGAAGCGGTTCGGGCTGTCCGACGCTGGAGTTGGCCAGGGACGAGATCTTCCGGCAGACCGAGCGGCTGGAACGCGACATCGTCGCACTGATCCCGGACGGCGTGTACACGGCCGAGGGTGTGCTGGACAACGACGGGATCGACCTCGGCACCCCGATCCCGATCAAGCTCAAGATCACCGTTTCCGGCGAGGACATCGACTTCGACGTCACCGAGAGCGCTGATCAGACCGTCGGTCCGGTCAACTGCGGGGTGGCCCAGGCGGTATCGGCGCTGCGGGTGGGATACAAGCTGCTGGTCAGTCCGGACCTGCCCGGCAACGGCGGGTCATTCCGGTCGATGACCACCCAGGTTCGTGCAGGATCGGTGCTCGGTGCTGTCGCCCCGGCCGCCTGCCAGTGGTACTTCTCCCACCTCGGTCTGCTGATCGACATGGTGGCCAGAGCGTTGGCACCGGCCATGCCGGAGAGGGTGGCCGGCGCGAGTCACGGCGATTCGATGATCGTGCTCACCGCCGGTGTCGATCCTCGGGTCAACCGGGAATTCGTCAGCCTCGAAGCCACCGTCGGTGGTTGGGGAGCTTGGGACGGATCGGACGGCGAGAGTGCGCTGATCAACAACGTGAACGGCTCGCTCAAGGACATCCCGATCGAGGTGTTGGAGACCAGGTATCCGTGGCGGATCAACGAGTACCGAATCCGACCGGACTCCGGTGGGGCCGGCCGCTGGCGAGGCGGCAACGGAGTGGTGCGTGAGTACGAGGCTCTCACCGACTGCTCATTGTCGTTGTGGTTCGAACGTTCCCGCCAGCCGGCCTGGGGTCTCTTCGGTGGTGAGGACGCGATCGGGCCCGAGGTGGTGATCAACCCCGGGGGGCCGGGCGAGAAGCGCATGCTCAAGGTCAACGGGCTCAAAGTGCATGAGGGCGACGTGATCCGGTGCGCCACCGGCGGTGGCGGTGGCTTCGGTGATCCCACCGAGCGGGTGGCCGAAGCAGTCCAAACCGACATCGCCGACCGCCACGTCACCGAGGAGATGGCCCTGCGCCGCTACGGCATCGCGACGGAACTGTAGCTCCGGGGGGCCCCGACGGCCGCGGCTCTCAGGTCCAACGGGCGACCAGGGCATGGCACAGGACGTGCAGGGCCAGGCGTTGGTTCGGGTCGTCGGGCCGGAGCCCGAGTTCGCGGGCTCTGGCCACCCGGCCCAGGACGGTATTGCGATGCACACCCAGGGCCCGAGCGGCTTGGGACAGGGAGCCGCCGGCGTCCAGCACGGCAAGTACGGTGCGCGCCAGCGCGTCCCGGTCCTTGGCCGCAACGAGCTCGGGGAGCACCAGATCGGCGACCTCGGCGATCCGGTCAGAGGGCAGCCAGGCCAGCGCGGCCAACACGCCGACTTGCTCGAACCACTGCACTGCGCCGGGACCGGCGGAGGCGGCGGCATACGCGGCCAGTCGGGCCTCGGAGGCTGACCGCACGACGCCGAGTGGTCCTGGGTGGGCCCGTCCGATGCCGACCGCCAGCCCGAGACGCCCGGCGATCTCGGCGATCTCGGGCAGCACCTTGCGCATCGGGGCCGGCCGGTCGGTGGGCGTGGTCAGCCAGGACACCCACCCGTCGTCGTCGCGGGCAATCGGCCAGTCGGCCAGGTGCCGGGCCCACGCCGACCGGACCAGTGTGCCCGCTTCTGTGCTGGCGTCGGCGTTCAGCGGGAGCAACCACACCGCCCGATTGCTGCCGCTGACCTTCCAGCCCAGTTCGCTGCGCCAGATCGGCTGATCGGCCGGCTGATCCATCGGCTCCGCCGTCATCGTTGCCTGACCCGGCGTTGCCATGCGTCGCAACCGGTCGAAGGCAGCCCGCTCCTCGGCCATCAGGTCGGCCGGCGCGAGCCGGCTCTGCGCCCAGGCCGCCAGCAGTGGTTGTCTGGCCAGTCGCAGCAGTGATTGCACGATGACGGCGTCCGCGGATGTGCCGTCGTCGATGGTGGCCACCAGTTCCGCCCATACCCGGCCCGATGCTGCGGTCACCGGCACCTCGAGACGGGTGTCCGGCCCGGCTGCGGCAGCGGCAGACCGTCCGGCGATCACCGTCGACCCGTCGACCAGGGCGACCGGGATGCCCGGAAGCTCACTGTTCAGCACACCGAGGATGCCGCGAAGGGTCGTCTCATCAGCCAGTCGTTCGGCGCAGCGAGCCATCCGCAGCGCGCGCGCCGAGGCGGGGGCGCTGATCTGTCCGGCAACCGTCAGCGCCGTGGTCACCGGGTCGTCGGCGCTGATCAACAAGGTGATGCCGAGACGTTCGGCCAGCACTCGACTGGAGCTGCTCATCGCCGCGCGAGGCACCACCACGCCGGCCGCGTTGCGTTCCCAGGCCACCTGCAGCGCGGCGGCCAAGGACCAACCCCCGGCCGCGGCCTCGCCGTGCAGCACCGCGAGCGAGTGCGGAGAGAGCTTGCGCAGCCGGTCGAACGTCTCGGTCAGATCGACCCCGGCCACTGTGCGGTCCGGGCTGCCGCGATGCGCGACCTCCGCCCGGGACAGGGGTTCCACCTGCAACAGTTCGGCCAGGGTGAGCGGACGCATCGATCCCGTGGGACCGGTTCCGACTCGCCCGCTCATCGCTGCCGCGGGTGGGGCAACGGGATGCCATGGGTCGCCGGACCGACCATCGCCAGGCCCTGCGGGGAGTACCAGGCCGCATCGGCCGGGGTGGCCACGATGTCGACGACGGTGCCCGGCTGCAAACTGTCGAGCGAGGCCACCCGCCCGGACAGAACATCGACCAGGCAGATGAGATCGGGCGTGGCCGCCGCCAACGCGCCGTCGGCGAACACTGCGACGATCTCGCTCCGCAGTTCCAGTCGGAACAGCCTTCCGGTGCCAGAGGTTTCGGTGAGGATGACGCTCGAAGGATGCGCCGGAATGGTCATGTCGGTCGGCCGGCTCAGGTGCTCGAGCTCGACGATCCGACCCCGGCCGATCCGGCGACAGCCGGTGAGTACGGACAGTCTGGTCAGCAGCATGTCGGCGTCCCGGGTCTCGAGCAGCAACCGACCGACGTTGAGCAGCCTGCTGACGGTGCCGATCAGCAGCGCATACGCAGCCGGCCGACGGGAGCCGGGTAGCCGACGAAGGCCGCCCAGCCGCCGAGGATCTCGACGGACCTACGCGCGAGGGCGTCGACCCGGTACGGCAGATCGGCGGTGAGCACAACGGTTTCCCCGGTCGCTCCGCGCATCACCACTGGGCTGGGCGCGATTCCGCCCAGATGCATGGCGGTGTGGTGCATGAGCGCAAACGTCCGGCCCATGCCGTCGCCGTCGAGCAGCGGGACGCCGAGCTGGGCGGCGGCGGCAATGGGTACCACGGCGCTGATGGTGGCCGCCGCCAAGGGGTACAACGCGCCGAATCGGTGCCCGACGGCCCGCTCCAGTTCCTGGACGCCGACCATGAACTCGTCGCCCGCCGGCGGCAGGTCGGCCATGGCTGCGCCGGAACCAATGCAGCACAACGATGCCGCCCAGACGTCCGGCGCGACGTTGTCCGGTCGGACGACAGAGACCGGTCCGTTGTCCTCGAGCAGACCGGACACCCAGGACAGGATGGTCGTCCGACTCGCCTCGCCGACCGCCGGCGCGTAGAAGGTGGCACCTTCGTAGAACGCCGGAAGGTCTGCAGCGGCGATAGCCGTTGTGGTGCCGACATAGCCGGTCGTCACCTCCGCTCCCTGCCCGCATCGCGATGTCGGCCGGCGACCCTGACCCGGAGCCGAACGGTGCCGGACGGGGAGTAGGGCACGGCGACGGTCGAGACGTCGACGAACTCGGCCGTACCGGGTGCCGTGCCGTTCGCGATCGCGATGGCTACCGCCCGCTCCTTCGCGGCCTGCCGGATCCGGTCCAGTTGATCCTGGTTCTCTATCTGGGCGATCTCATCGAGCCAGGCTGCGGGTCGGCTGAGAGCGGCGCCGACGGCTGCCAATTCGTCCGGATCGTCGCCGTTGATCACCAGCGGCGTGGACCCGACGTCATCGTCGTCCACATATCCGGCGAACGGGGCCAGCTGGGCCGTGGGGATGACCAGGTCGGCGGCCAAGGCAGTGGTCAGATACGGCTGTGCGGACACCAGGCCGCTGCGAACCTCGCCGATGAACGGAACTCCAACCGGGTCGGAGTCCGGATGGCCCAGCGTCAGGACGACCCGACAATCGGTGTGCCCGGAACGGTGGGCGGCAGCGAGCACCCGCAGCGCCGGGGCGGACTGCAGCACCGAGACCGGATGGGTGCGGAGCCCCGTCAATGTGGTCAATCCACCGTCGCACCGGCCGATCATCACCGGCACGTCGGGCAACCGGGCGGTGGCGTCCAGCAATTCGCCGGCCAGCCGACCGGCGACCCCGGACAGAGCCGCGTCCAGCACTACGGTCGCCTCTCTCGGTGCGAGCCCGAGACCGCCGAAGTCGCCTGCGATCGAGATGTGCGTCTCGGGGAAGGCGAACTGCAGCAGGTCGGCAACGTCTCGCTCATGCCGACTCTGGGCGGCCGACCCGGTGGCCAGCACGGCGATACCCTTGGCGCTGGCCATTTCCGGTCGATCGCACAGCGCAGTCGCCGCACTCACGTCGAGCTCGGCGAGGTCACGACCGTACAAGTCGTGGCCGCCGCGGACGGTGAACCGGTGGGCGATCAGGTGCTCGACCCGCGGGGACGGGTGGCCGGCGAGTACCCGGTCGATAGCTGGTCGAGGGGTGATGCGGACCATGACCACCGGGTCCGCCGTGCCGTCCACCACCGCAACACCCAACAGTTCGCTCAGGTCGATCCCGACCATCTGTATCTCGTGCAACGGGCCCAGCGCGTCGAGCAGCGCTGTCGGATTCGGGGAGTCCAGGTGGACGATGGTGTCCACCTGACCATCCAGCAACGTCACAGCGGTGCCGTGACCTGGGCGCAGGCTCATCCCGATCCTGCGGTCCCCCCCGGCGCTGCCGGGCGATGCCGAAGCGGGCGACCGGGCGGGATGCATCACCGGACCAAACTATCCGTGTCGGCCGTTCGCGCTGGTCACGTCGCCCTCCGGCGGAGGAACTGGTCGACGGTCACCGCAAGCAGGATGAGCAAGCCTTGGACCACCTGCTGAAAGGTGGTGTCCCAACCGAGCAGGTTGAAGCCGTTGCCGATCAGGGTGAGCAGAATGGCACCCACCACGCCACGCCAGACCGCGCCCTCACCGCCGAGAATGCTGGTACCCCCGATGACGGCCGCCGCGATGGCCGAGAGCTCCATCCCGGTCGCCATGCTCGACTGCGCAGATCCGGCGCGGGAGGACAGGATGAGGCCGGCCAGAGCTGAGCAGATGCCGCTGACGACGAAGACCGCGACCCGGACCTGGCCCACCCGGACACCGGACAGCCGGGCCGCCTCGGCATTGCCACCGACGGCGTAGATACGACGGCCGAAGGTGGTTGCCGCCACCATGATCGCGATGATCGCCACCACCACCAGGAAAACCCAGGTCGCGGACGTGAGGCCGAACAGAGACGGCCAGGTCAGCATCCCCCAGTCCTCGGCCTGATCGGCCAGCGGGTAGGCGATGGCACCGCCGGTCACGACCACCGCGAGCCCGCGATAGACGATGCTCGTGGCCAACGTGGCGATGAACGAGTTGACACCGCTGCGGACGACGATGGTGCCGGTCAGCAAGCCGAGGAGTGCGCCCGCGATCACCGCTGCCAGGAAACCCAGCGGAACGGACGATATCCGCGCCACCTGCACGCCGACGATGGCAGAAACAGCAAGACTGGCGCTGGCCGTGAGGTCGAAAACACCGGCCAGGATGCACACGGTGGCACCGGTGGCGAGCAGACCGAGCGCCGACACCTGATCCAGCACGTTGATCAGGTTCGAGGTGGTCAGGAACGTGTCGGTGGACAGCGAGAGGGCGACCACGATGACGATCAGCGCGGCCACGATGCCGTAGTCGCGCAACCGTGCGCCTCGGCGAACCTTGGTGCTCCCCGTGGCCGCAGCCACCGGATCCTGGGTGGGCGCCGTGACGCTCATGCCGCGACCCTCCCCTCGCTGCCGCTCGGGTTGGGTTGCGACATGAAGTGTCGATGATTCGCTCGCCCGCTCATGGGGTCTTCTCCGTTCCGGAAACTGGCTCTATGGCGTCGGAAGGCGTCGCTGGTGACGCGACAGGGCTATCGGATGGCGCCGGTTCCGGGCTTGCCTGATCGGGTTCCTGGTCACCGAAGGCAGCGGCGATCACCGTCTCACGCGGAGTACCGCGGTCGAACTCCGCCACCATGCGGCCGCGCCTGAGCACCAGCACCCGGTGGGAGAGTTCCAGCAGCTCCTCGATTTCCGAGGAGACGATGACCACGGCCAGGCCCTCGGCGGCGAGCTCGACGACGAGCCGGTGGATGGCTGACTTGGCCGCGATGTCCACCCCACGGGTCGGTTCGTCGATCAGCAGGATCTGCGGTTCTCGCAACAGCCACTTCGCAAAGAGCGCCTTCTGTTGATTGCCGCCGGACAGCGTTCGGATCGGGGCATCAGGGCGAGCGGCCCGGATGTCGACCGCCTTGGAGATTCTTGCCACGGCCGAGTTCTCGTTGCCGCGGCGGACCAGCGGCCCCAGCGTCCGCCTACTCAGCGATGCCAGGGCGATGTTCTCCTTGACCGATCTGCCCAGCACCAGCCCCTGCTCCTTGCGCGACTCCGGAACCAGCGCGACGCCGGCCCGCATGGCTCTCTGCGGGGTCATCGCTGCGAGCTGGGTGCCATCCACCTCGATCACCCCCGAGGTGGCGCGGTCGGCGCCGAACAGTAGCTGCAATGTCTCGCTGCGTCCGCTGCCGACCAGGCCGGCGATGCCCAGGATCTCCCCGGCCCGGACCTGCAGGTCGACATCCTGGATGGCGCCGCGGGACAGGCCGGTGGCCCGCATCCGGACCGGCGCGTCGTCGGGCACCGGTCGTGGCGTCGGGTAGAGCACGTCGATCTGCCGACCGACCATGTGCCGCACCAACTCTGCGCTGGTCAACCGGTCGGCGTCGTCGGTCACCACGTGCGCACCATCGCGCAGCACGGTGATCCGGTCGGACACCGCGAGTACCTCGTCGAGAAAGTGAGATACCAGCAGGATCGTCGTGCCATCGGCGGCCAGGCGGCGGATCAGGTCGAGCAGGTTCCGCTTCTCGTGTTCGGCCAGTACCGCGGTCGGCTCGTCCATCGCGATCACCCTGGCGCCGCGGCCGAGTGCTCGCAGGATCTCCACTTGCTGCTGGGCTCCGATCGACAGTCGGTCGACCCGTTCACTCGGGTCCAGTTCGAACCCGGTGATCGCGAGCAGGTCGGTGAAGCGTCGACGGTCGTCGCGGCGGCGGGCGAAACCGGCCGTGTTCGCCCAGTGCCCGAGGAACACGTTCTCCAGGACCGTACGAGCCGGCACCAGCGCTCCCTCTTGCGAGATCAGGCTGACACCATGAGAAATGGCGTCCCGTGGGGTGGCCAGGGTCGCCGGCTTCTGATCGAACTCGATCGATCCGGCGTCGGCCCGGATCACCCCGCCCAGAATCTTGAGCAGCGTGCTCTTGCCGGCACCGTTCTCCCCGACCAGGCTGTGGATCTCGCCGGGTGGGATGTCCAGATCTATGTCGTGCAGCACCGTGACGCCGCTGTAGCTCTTGCCGACGCCACGGACAGCGATCGCCGGCGCGCGTCGTTGGGTTCCGATCGGTGACAACGCAGCCTCCTCGCGATCGTGGGGGACGGGTGATCCGGGCCGGGCGTCGGCCCGGATCACCCGCCGGTCGGGTCGACTCGACGAGCCCGCTCGGCCGAGCCTTCAGTCCGAGTACTCCGCAGTCTGGCCCTGGATGGCGTCCTTGGTGCCCAACGACATGTAGGGGGTCAGCGTCCGGGCGTCGGTCGAGGTCGGAACCTGGGCGCCGCGAGCCTTGGCCAAGCCCAGTTCGGTGGCCACCTTGCCCTCTGTCTTCTCTGCGATCACATAGGTGCCGTACCACTTACCCGAATTGACGCCCTCGAACGCCTGGGTGGATCCGCCATTGCCGACGAACAGGATGTTCTTGCCCTCGGCCAGGGGCGCAGCGCCCTCGATGGCCTGTGACGAGCCGATGACCACGTTCACATCCGGGTGCGCCTGGAGCACGTTCTGGAACGCGGCCCGGCCGGAGTCGGGGGTGTACCCGCCGACCACGCTGGCGACCAGCTCATTGCCCGCCGCCTTGATTCCGTCCTCGGCCGCCTTGGTGCGTGCGGCGTCCAGCGGGTAGTTCTCGAACCCCTGCAGGTAGGCGACCTTGCAGGGTGTGACGGCGAGTTGCTTGCAGGCACCCGTCGAGAGGTCGGCGAGGCCCTGACCATTGATGGTCGGTGCGTCGACGATGGAGATGACGCCGGGCACCTGTGCCTCGATGGTGTCGTACTTGCCGCCGACCGGGGTGAACTCGACGACCACGGTGATGCCTGCGGCCAGAGCCTGCTTGATCGGTTGTACGACGGCCGTCCCGTCGTTGGCCTGGATCACCATCACGTCGAACCGCTTGCTGGTCACCGCATCCTGGATCTGGTTGACCTGGGTGGGACCGTCGAAGTTCGGGTCGAGGAACTCCGCGGTGGCATTGTTCTCCTTCGCCGCCTCCTGGACTCCGGCCCAGGTGGCTTGGGCGAACGAATTGGCCTTGGCGAAGCCGAAGTATCCGACCCGCAGTGCGTCGCCCTGCGGCACTTCGACACCGGTGAAGACGGCACCCGAGGAAGCGGACGACGAGCCGGAGGAGCTCGATGAAGCGGCCGTCTCACCGCCGGAAGAACTGGCCGCGGACGCGGACGCGGTGTCCGCGGTCGATGATCCCGTGTCCGAGGCGGCCGCGGTGGAGGCTGCCGAGCTGGGCGCTGCGGTGGTGGCCGCCGCGGTTGACGTGTTGCCGGCGGTGGATGGACGGCTGCATGCGGCCGCGCCGAGCACGATCGCGACCGTGGCGCCGATGGCCGCAAGGCGACGATAGGTGTTTCGAGTGGAGGTCACTGCTGCTCCTGATCGTGGGTGGGGAGACGGGGCGGTGATGACGAATGTGGTGCCAGGTCAGGGTTGTCGGCCAGGATCTGCCGTGGTCAGACGTGATCGTCCGGTACCGGTTCCAGCAGGGCTCCGACGATCTGTTCACCGGCACCCAGATCGAGCAGGCTGCGCAGATCGCCGGCGACGGTGGATCGCCACGGGTCGAGAACCCAGCCGCGGTAGTCGGCAGGGGTCGTCCAGTCGGCGAATACCATGTGGGTGTACTGCGGTGAGCTCGACGCCGGGTCCGCGGCGGGACCCGGGATCGTGGGGAGGACGCGCCACAGGGTGCTGTCGAGGCATCCGGGGAACCGACGGGCCCGGTCGAGAATGCCGCGTTCGCGGTAGAAGTTCTCGAGCGGAGACGCCGCGCCAGGTCCGGCGGTCAGCGGCAACACGCTGCGGATCATCGATCCTCCTGACTGGTGAGGACTGGGTTGCAGAGCATGCTCGTACGCCGCTGTCGTGGGGCGATGTGCTGCCCGCACACTCCGGGGCGCGATGGATGTGCTCTGTCATCCGGCCGACGCACGAACGACACGGTCGTGCGCAGGTTTCGGCTCCACCAGAAACACCGCGAAGGAATTCTACGATGGCAAGCACCGTCGGCGGCCGCGTGCGAAATATGTTGAAGCGATTGGATTTATCCACAGGGGATCGGCATCGCGCGGAGACCTGCGGAGGTCCTCGGTGTGCTCGGATGCGATTGCATCAACTCGTTGACACTGTCCGGACGTCCATGCCACCGTTGGCCACGGACGAGGGAGTTCCTGCGGCGCGGCGGCCGCGCGACCTCTCCGGCTCGGTGCGGCGATCCTCCGCCGCCGGCCGTGGGTGCGGTGTGCACGCCCGTCGTCATTCATTGGTGGGCAACCGGTTCGATGTGCGGTCCACCGCCGGCACCCGTTGGCCGCGCGGGCCACAGGCTCGAGGTGCTCATCCGGTCCGAACGGACAGAAAGGTACAGCTGACCATGGCACGAAGCCGGGTCGCCGTCGACGTAGGCGGCACCTTCACCGATGTCGTCGAACTGCAACCGGAAACTGGAGCGTTGCGGTTCGACAAGGTACCCACCACCCCCTCCGAACCGACCAAGGGCGTGCTGGATGCGCTCGCCCTCGTCTCCAGTGGCCCGGACGGTGTCGGCGCCATCGACACGTTCACCCACGGCACCACGCTCGGACTCAACGCACTGTTGACCCGCAATGGCGCCCGAATGGCGGTCATCGGCACCAAGGGTTTTCGCGACGTCTATCTCCTCGGCCGGACCGACCGGCGGACCAACTACGACATCAAGTACCGCCCACCGAAGCCGCTCCTCGAGCGGTACGACACGTTCGAGGTCGACGAGCGGATGCTCTTCGACGGTGCGGTGCACCGTCCGATCGACGAGGACGACGCGCGGGCGGTGGCCAGGACCGTCGCCGCGCGCGGCTACGACTCGGTCGCGGTTGCGTTCCTGCACTCGTACGCGAACCCGGCGCACGAACAGCGGATGCGCGAGGTGTTGGCGGAGGAAGCGCCGGACGTCGTGGTGACCGTGTCGCACGAACTGTCCAGGGAATACCGGGAGTACGAGCGGACCAGCACCGCAGTCCTCGATGCGTACGTCAAACCGATAGTCCGGCGGTACTTGGAGCGACTCGAGGGCGAGCTCGATGCCGGCGGCTTCACCGGCCGCTTCCTGATGACCCGGTCCGGTGGCGGCGCGATGACCGCGCACACGGCCAGGGAGCAACCGGTGTCGCTGATCCTGTCCGGTCCGGCCGGCGGGGTGATCGGGGCAGTGGCCCTGGCCGAGTTGTTGGGCATCCCGAACCTGATCACCGTCGACATGGGCGGCACCAGCCTCGACGCTTCACTGGTGCTTGACGGCAAGCCGGTCCTCTACCAGGGCGCCGAGTTCGAACAGATGCCGATCAACACGCCGTCGCTCTACATCCACACCATCGGGGCCGGTGGCGGTTCGTTGGTCTACCTGGACGAGGCCGGAGCGCTGCAGGTCGGACCGGCGAGCGCCGGAGCTGATCCGGGTCCGGCATCCTATGGACGCGGCGGCACCCGGCCCACGTTCACCGACGCTGCCTTGGCGATCGGCTATCTGGGCTCGGAGACACCGCTCGGGGGCCGCCTCACGCTGAACCGCGAGAAGGCGGTCGATGCGCTGGCACCGATCGCGGCGACCCTGGACATGACCGTGAGCGAGTTGGCCCAGGGCGTTGTGCGCATCTCCACCACCAAGATCATGGGCGCGGTCCGGGCGATCACCGTCGACGTGGGTCGTGACCCCAAGGACTTCGCCCTGCTGTCCTTCGGTGGCGGCGGTGGATTGGTCGCCGTCGATGTCGCCGAGGCCCTTGGTATCCCGACGGTCATCGTCCCGCCGGGTCAGGGGGCGTTTTCGGCGTTCGGCATGCTGATGGCCGACGTCCAGCACGACGCGTCCCGGACGCTGGTGGCACCGCTCGCAGAGGTGGATCTGGACGAGGTCGAACGCCAGTTCGCCGAGATGGCGGCCGAGACCTCGAAGGAATTGGACGCCGAGGGCTTCCCGGCCGATCGACGCACCGACAGCCGTCGGGTGGACGTGCGTTACAGCGGCCAGGAACATTCGGTCACCATCGACTATCCGGACGGCGACCAGGACACCGTGCGTTCCGCTGTCGACAAGGCCTTCGCCGAGCTGCATGAGCGGCAATACGGTCACACCATGACCGACCCGGTCGAGGTCACCACCCTGCGCCTGCGGTCCACCGGTTCGATGGACCGGCCGGAGCTGCCCACATTGCCTGCCCGCCCGTCCGGAGGCGTGCTGGACGCCGAAGGCACGCGCGATGTCTACGTGTCGGCGACCGATCCGGCCGTCCCCTATGCGCTGTACACCCGCGAGACGCTGGCTTCGGGCGACGAGATCGCCGGGCCGGCCGTGGTCGCCGAACACACTGCGACCACCGTGCTGCACCGCGGTGACCACCTGGTGGTCGGCACCTACGGCGAGCTGGTCATCACTGTCGGCGGCCCGGCTGCCACGAAGGGACTGTCATGACTCGGACCTTGAACGACGAGACCGCCGCGAGTTCCTCCGGTGTCGTTGCTTCCACCTCCGCTCCGGCCGTGGATGCGATCACCGTTGAGATCATTCGGCACGGCCTGCTGGCCGCGGCCGAGGAGATGGCGCGCAACCTGTGCCGTACGGCGTACAACACCGTCGTGTACGAGATCCATGACTACGGCATCGGGATCCACGATGCGAACGGCGACGTGGTCGCCGACGCCCCGGGTATCGCCGTGTTCACCCGTGGCAACGACCATGGCATCAAACGGGCGGTGGAGTTCGTCGGCCGGGCGAACATGAACCCGGGAGACGTGTTCCTGCTCAACTTCCCGTACTGGTCGAGTGCACACACGCTGGACCCGTTGGTCTTCGCGCCGATCCACAGCGGCGGCGGGATCATCGGCTTCGCGTCGTGTCGGGTCCACGTTCTGGACCTCAAGCAGAAGGATGCCGGGTACGTGCTCGACTCCACCGACATGTCGCAGGAGGGGTTGTTCTTCCCGGCCGTGCGGCTGTACCAGGCCGGGAAGCCCAACGATGACATCATCAACGTCATCCGATTCAATTCCCGTTTCCCGGAGAGAACACTCGGAGACCTCCAGGCCCAGGTCTCCGCCTGTGTCACCGGCGTTCGACGGACCCAGGAGATCGCCGGGAAGTACGGCGTCGACACCTTGTCCAGTGCCATGGACATCATCAACGATCACGGTGAGAAGCTCGCCAGGCTGGCCCTGGCCGCGCTCCCCAAGGGCACCTGGACAGCCGAGGACTTCGTGGACACGGACGGCGTCGACCTGGACCGGATGATCAAGATGAAGGTGACGGTGACCATCACCGACGACGAGATGATCATCGACTGGACCGGCAGCGACGAGAACGTCCGCGGTCCGATCAATCTGCCGGTCGGCAACACCGAGGCGTTCTGCAGTCTGATCTTCAAGTCGCTGACGACACCCGATACACCGGTGGTCGCAGGGAATTTCCGCCCGATGCGGGTGATCACCGTGCCCGGCTCGGTGATGCACGCGGTGCCTCCCATGCCGACCTTCACGCTGTGGACGGGACTGCTCGGCGGCGAGGTGGTGCTCAAGGCGCTCGCCCAGGGGATGCCGGACCGAGTCCCGGCGTCCTCCGGCGGCGACGTCTGCTCGATGATGGGGCTCGGGGTCAACCCGCGCAACGGCCAGGACTGGTTGGAGGCGACGAACGAAGCCGTCGGTTTCGGGGGACATGCCGGCGGGGACGGCGCGGACGGCATCATGCACCTCACCGAGCCAGGTTGTCGGAACAACCCGGTTGAAGTGCTGGAGACCAAGTCTCCCATGCACATCGAGTCCTACGGCTACCGTCCGGACACCGGGGGTCCGGGGAAGCACAGAGGCGGAGTGGGTGTGGGCCGCTCCTATCGGTTCACCGCACCGTCCGTGGGAATCTGCATCGTCTACAAGACGAAGACCAAACCGTGGCCGATCGGCGAGGGCGAACCGGGCGACAACAACCACATCGTGCTCAACCCCGGCACCGACCGGGAAAAGATCCAAGGTGGCAGCTACAACCACCTCGCGGCCGGAGACGTGCTCGTCAACAACACCGGTGGTGGAGGCGGGTACGGCGCTCCGTTCGAGCGAGACCCGGCCGCGGTGGCGGTGGACGTGCGCAACGGGTTCGTGTCGGTCCAGGCGGCGCAGGCGCACTACGGCGTGGTGGTCGACCCGGAATCCTTCGAGATCGATGCCGTCGCCACCGAGGCGACCCGGGCAGGGGGCGGCTCCGGAATCGAGGCCGAGAACTAGCGCGGTAACGTTCGTTCTTCGCGAGACGCCGGTACTACCGGGCGTGTCGTGAAGGACGAACGCCACCGGGCCTGGGGCGGATGCAGGCAGGTACGGGTTCGAGTGAGCGAGGACGAGGAGTGGGAGTAAGCATGACCAGCCTGGTGATCACCGACGTGCAGGTGTTCGACAGCCGGACCGGAGAGCTGCGCGAGGGACCGGTGCGGATCGTCGACGGGCTGATCGAAGCGGTCGGGCCGTCGGTCGATACGTCCGGCGAGACGATCGCCGGCAACGGCGGCACCGTCGTTCCCGGCCTGATCGACAACCATTGCCACGCCTACGGGATCTCGCTCGACGGCGCCTGGATGGAGTCCCGCGAGCTGTCCTATGTTGCCTTGGTCGCTGCGCAGCGGTTGGGCGCTGCCCTTCGCAGGGGCTTCACCACGATTCGGGATGTGGCCGGTGGCGACCCGGGACTTGCCGCCGCGATCGCCGAGGGACGCCTGCCCTCCCCGCGATACCTGTACACCGGTCCGGGCCTCTCGCAGACCGGCGGGCACGGCGACATGCGCTCGGGCGACGAGGCTGACCACCATGGCTGCGGCTGTCCGGTCGGGGCGATGGGCACGGAGGTGGTGGACGGTGTCGACGCCCTTCGCACCGCGGTCCGCAACCGCTTCCGCCGGGGCGCCCATGCGATCAAGATCATGGCGTCCGGCGGCGTGATGTCGCTGACCGATCCCATTCGGGTGCCGCAGTACTCGGCCGAAGAGATCCGCGCAGTGACCGAGGAAGCCGCTCGCCGCGGCAGCTACGTCTGCGCCCACGCGTACTCATCGGAGGCCATCGGGCATGCGGTGCGCAACGGGGTCAGGTCGATCGAACACGGGAATCTGCTCGACCGGGCCACCGCCGAGCTGATGGCCGAACAGGGTGCGGTACTGGTACCGACGCTCGCGACGTACGACGCCATGGGCCGGCTGGGTGTCGAGATCGGCATGAACCCGGTGTCGCTGGCCAAGAACTCCGAGGTACTCGAGCACGGCCGGCGGGCGATCGAGCTCGCCCGGGAGGCCGGAGTTGACATCGGCTTCGGCACGGACCTGATGGGCGAGTTGGAACGCGAGCAGCTCAACGGCCTCCGGTTGCAGACCGAGGTCGAAGGCGTGGTCCGCACCCTGCAATCGGCGACCCTGGTGAACGCCGGCATCATCGGCCGTGACGACCTCGGCGTCGTCGAACCCGGTGCCGCCGGGGATCTGGTGCTCCTGCCCGGCAACGTGCTCGACAAGCCCGAGCTGCTCTGGGGTGATGAGCGCACGGTGATCCAGGCCGGCCGCGTCGTCTGACCGTTGTGTTTGGCGGCGAGCGAACCGGAAGACCCGGATCACTTCGTCACTGGGATCTTTGGGTCTACTCGCTGGTTCGCATGCCGCCCGGGACTCACCTTCGGACACCGCGCTGCGCGGTGGCTCGCCCCAGCCCGTCCAGATCGGCTGAGTCGAACCCCGGCCAGCCGTGGAGAATCCGGCGCCACGCCGCAGGTACCGCCGAAGCCCCCCACCTCGCACCGAGCAACGCGCCGGCGATCGCCGCGGTGGTATCGGTGTCACCGCCGGCCCGCACAGCCAACTCGAGTGCCTCCGGGAGTTGGCGCGCGTCGCTGGGATGGGCGGCATGAGTGATCGCCCACCACGCGGTCTGGACCGCGTGCACGACCCATCCGTTCTTCGGAAAGTCCTGGGGACCAAGGGCTTCGGCCTGATCCAGTAGCGGCAGCCAGTAGTCGGCGGTCTCACCGCCGAGCGAGTGGAGGTAGTCGAGCGCCCCGCCGGGGTCCGCCGTCAGCACGGCCTGTCGGATGCCGGCGCACCAGAACTGACACGCTTCGGTCGCCCGGACGTCGTCGTGGGTGAGCGCGCTGACTCGGGCGGCCGCCCTGACGCAGGCATCGAGGTTGTCGAGGAAGGCGATGCCGACCGGGCCGGTGCGCATCAGCGACCCGTTGCCACCCTTGAGACCACTGATCGACCGAGCGGTTTCGGTCATCGCCGCCGCTGAGGCATCGCGGGCGGACAGCACAGCGCGGGTCTGGTTTCCGATGTCCTTGGGCCGCGAGTCGTACCACTGGACGAACCCGGCCGCGACCGCGTCGAGCCCTGCATCGGAATTCAGGTCGGTGCCGCCGGCGGTGACCCGGGCGACAGCCATCGCCATGGCGGTGTCGTCGGTCCATTCGCCGGGCGCCCAGTCGAAGGTGCCGCCGCCGATCATGCCGATCGTCGTCGCCGCGGTCGGGTAGGTGAATTCGTATCCCGCGCCCAGCGCGTCACCCGCTGCCGACGCGACGAGCACACCGGCCGCCCGGTCGAGCTGGTTCTCGGACAGTTCCACAGGGCCCATCGTCCCCGAACCGGAGTGCTCATGTGGCGAGGCGCGGACGGACCTGTCACCTGCGCTCGAGGATCAACGCCGCGGTGTGGGACTGGAGTGACGCAGACGCCGACCGGACCCTCGTCTCGCCCGTCCATCCTCGCGGCACTCGGGGAAGGTGAGCGGGGCAACGGGCCCTAAGCTCGACCGGTGCAGGTGGACGCCCTCTATCGCTATCCGGTCAAGTCGTGTCGGGGGGAGTCGCTGACCTCTGCGCTGGTCGAGCCGTGGGGGCTGGCCGGCGATCGGCGCTGGCAGATCGTCGACGCGGACGGCGATTGTCTGACCGCGCGGGAGCAGCCCAGCATGCTGCTGATCACCCCTGAGCTGCTACCGGACGGAATCCGGTTCTCCGCCCCGGGCGCCGCCGACCTGGTCGTCGACCGGCCGGCGGGGCCGCCGATCGAGGTGCGGGTACACAAGGACGAGCTCACCGCCGTCCCGGCCGACGCCTCCGCCCACGCCTGGTTCAGTGCGATCCTGGGCGTCGACGCCCGGCTGGTCTACCAGGACGACCCCACCGGCCGGCATCCGAGCGCGGACTTCGCCGCGCCCGAGGACGTGGTGAACCTGGCCGATGCCTACCCGCTCCTCGTGGCGACCACGGCATCGCTGGACGCGCTCAATGAGCTGATCGCGGCCGGCCCGCTCGCGCACGAGGGTCCGCTGTCGATCCGCCGTTTCCGGCCGAACCTGGTGATCAGCGGTAGTAGGCCCTGGTCGGAGGACGGCTGGCGGCGGATCAAGGTCGGCGATGCGGTGTTCCGCGCGGTCAAGGGGTGTGACCGGTGCGTGATGACCACGACCGACCCGGACACAGCGGCACGTGGCAAGGAACCCATCGCCACCCTGGCGCGGCACCGCCGCTGGGATGCCAAGACCTGGTTCGGGATGAATCTCGTGCCCGACACCCCCGGCGCGACCATCAGGGTGGGCGACGCCGTGGAGGTCCTGGACGCTGCGCAGGCGCCGGACGGCCCGCCACGGTGACCGGCTGATCCCGCCGGAGGGGCCACTTCGAGCTCACCGCTCGGCCGGTGACCCTGACCAAGCGTCGTTCGGCGAGCCACGGCGATTTCAGCATGCACAGTGCCACCGTTGGAGCCCGTTCTAGCGGTAGAATCAACTAGGCAGTGCGCGTAGTGGGCCCTGACAGCCCCGCTGACGCATCGGACCGCCGGTCCGAGGAGCGTCGTGGACGGTAGTCAGGGCCTGCTGTCGGTACCGCTCCCGACCGCGGGCAGACCCCGGTCGGGCCGCGTTGACGTCGAGGGAGAGCCCACCGCTCGTGGCCACGAAGAAGGAATACGGCGCCAGTTCCATCACTGTCCTGGAGGGCTTGGAGGCCGTTCGCAAGCGCCCCGGCATGTACATCGGGTCCACCGGCGAGCGCGGCCTGCACCACCTGGTCTGGGAGGTCGTCGACAACGCCGTGGACGAGGCGATGGCCGGCTTCGGCGACCGGATCGTCGTCACCCTGCAGGCCGATGGCGGCGTCGCGGTCACCGACCAGGGCCGCGGCTTTCCGGTCGACATGCACCCGACGCAGAAGAAGCCGGCCGTCGAGGTCGCCCTGACCGTGCTGCATGCCGGTGGCAAGTTCGACTCGGACACCTATCAGGTATCGGGTGGGCTGCACGGCGTCGGCGTCTCGGTGGTCAACGCCCTGTCCAGCCGGCTCGAAGTCGAGATCCGTCGGAACAACACCCTCTACCGCCAGGTGTACGACCACGCCAAGCCCGGCCCACTGGTGGAGGTCGGCCCGGCCAGCGGCACCGGCACCAGCCTGACCTTCTGGGCCGACCCGGAGGTGTTCGAGACCACCGAGTACAAGATGGAGACCATCGCCCGCCGGCTGCAGGAGATGGCCTTCCTGAACAAGGGTCTCACCATCGTTGTCCGTGATGAGCGCGTCGTCGAGGGCGAGGACCCCGAGGACGCCGAAGGTGTCACTGCGGCGGTCAAGGAGCGCACGTTCCACTATCCGGGCGGTCTGATCGATTACGTCAAGCACCTCAATGCCACCAAGGATCCGATCCACCCCTCGGTCATCGGATTCGAATCCAAGGCCGACACCATGGAGGTGGAGGTCGCGATGCAGTGGAACTCCACCTACAACGAGTCGGTGCACACGTTCGCGAACACCATCAACACGATCGAGGGCGGCACCCACGAAGAAGGCTTCCGCGCCTCGCTGACCACGGTCGTCAACAAGTACGCCACCGACAAGAAGCTGCTCAAGGAGAAGGACGAGAAGCTCAGCGGGGACGACGTCCGCGAGGGACTGGCCGCGATCATCTCGATCCGCCTGCGGGAACCGCAGTTCGAGGGCCAGACCAAGGCCAAACTCGGTAACACCGAGGCGAAGTCGTTCGTACAGAAGGCCTGCAACGAGTGGCTGACGGATTGGTTCGAGCGCAACCCGACCGAGGCCAAGCAGATCATCAGCAAGGCGGTGTCCTCGGCGCAGGCCAGAGCCGCGGCCCGCAAGGCCCGGGACCTGGTGCGCCGCAAGGGTGCCATGGACATCGGCGGCCTGCCCGGCAAGCTGGCGGACTGCCGGTCCACCGATCCCAGTCGGTCGGAAGTCTTCATCGTGGAAGGGGACTCGGCCGGCGGCAGCGCGAAGTCCGGCCGGGACAGCATGTTCCAGGCGATCCTGCCGATCCGAGGCAAGATCATCAACGTGGAGAAGGCCCGGATCGACCGGGTGCTGCGCAACACCGAGGTGCAGTCGCTGATCACCGCCCTCGGAACCGGAATCCACGAGGACTTCGACCTGGCCAAGCTGCGCTACCACAAGATCGTGCTGATGGCCGATGCCGATGTCGACGGCCAGCACATCCGCACCCTGCTGCTCACCCTGCTGTTCCGGTTCATGCGCCCGTTGGTCGAGGCCGGCCACGTGTTCCTGGCCCAGCCACCGCTGTACAAGCTCAAGTGGACCCGGGGCGACCACGAGTACGCCTACTCGGATCGTGAGCGCGACGCGCTGATCGAGGAGGGCCAGCGACAAGGTCGCAAGCTGCCCAAGGACGACCCGGTGCAGCGGTACAAGGGTCTGGGCGAGATGGACGCGAAGGAACTCTGGGAGACCACCATGGACCCGGCGAACCGGCTCATGCTGCAGGTGACGCTGGACGACGCCGCAACGGCCGACGAACTGTTCAGCGTGCTGATGGGCGAGGACGTCGAGGCCAGGCGCTCGTTCATCACCCGCAATGCGCGCGATGTCCGATTCCTGGACTTCTGATCTGCCCGAGACGTCTTCGCAGGTCAGACCAGTCGAGTTACTCACAGCAATGATCCACATGTGGATGGATTCCCCGAGCAGAGGGATGCATTCGGGAAGGTCGTAGGAAACCGTGACAGCCCCCACCGAGCCGCCGTTGCCGCCGGAGCATGACCGCACCGAACCGGTGGACATCCAGCAGGAGATGCAGCGCTCGTTCATCGACTATGCGATGAGCGTCATCGTCTCCCGCGCGCTGCCCGATGTCCGGGACGGCCTCAAGCCCGTGCATCGGCGGGTGTTGTACGGCATGTACGACAGCGGATTCCGCCCCGACCGCGGTCGGGTCAAGTCCTCCCGCGTCGTCGGCGACGTGATGGGCAACTACCACCCGCACGGCGACGGTGCGCTCTACGACACCCTGGTCCGGATGGCCCAGCCGTGGTCGCTGCGGTACCCGCTGGTCGACGGTCAGGGCAACTTCGGCTCGCCGGGCAACGACCCGGCGGCAGCCATGCGGTACACCGAATGTCGGATGTCGAACCTGGCCATGCTGATGCTCGCCGGCATCGACGAGCAGACCGTCGACATGATGCCGAACTACGACAACAAGACCGAGGAGCCGACGGTCCTGCCGTCCCGGATCCCGAACCTGTTGGTCAACGGCAGTTCCGGCATCGCGGTCGGCATGGCCACCAACATCCCCCCGCACAACCTCCGCGAGGTGTCCGACGCCGTCATCTGGTACCTGCAGCACCCCCAGGCCAGCCACGAGGAGCTGCTCGAGGCGGCCATCGAGCGGGTCAAGGGGCCTGACTTCCCCACCGGTTCACTGATTGTCGGTTCCGACGGGATCGCCGACGCGTACCGCACCGGCCGTGGCTCCATCCGGATGCGCGCCGTGGTGGACATCGAGGAGGACGCCAAGGGCCGCACCATCCTGGTCGTCACCGAGCTGCCCTACCAGGTCAACCCGGACAACCTCGTCGAGACCATCGCCCAGCTGCACAAGGACGCCAAGCTGTCCGGTATCGCGGACATCGCGGACGAATCCTCCGACCGCGTCGGCATGCGGATCGTCATCACCCTCAAGCGTGATGCGGTCGCCAAGGTCGTGCTGGCAAACCTGTTCAAGCACACCCAGCTGCAGACCAACTTCGGCGCGAACATGCTGGCCATCGTCGACGGGGTGCCGCGCACCCTGCGGCTGGATCAGATGATCAGCTACTACGTCGCGCACCAGATCGAGGTCATCGTCCGGCGCACCCAGTACCGGTTGGACCAGGCGGAGAAGCGCGCGCACATCCTGCGCGGACTGGTCAAGGCGCTGGATGCACTCGACGAGGTCATCGCGCTGATCCGGGCGTCGCAGACCGTGGACATCGCCCGGACCGGGCTGATCGAGCTGTTGGACATCGACGAGATCCAGGCCAACGCCATCCTGGAGATGCAGCTGCAGCGGCTGACCGCGCTGAACCGGCAGAAGATCGTCGACGACCTGGCCGAGATCGAGCGCACCATCGCCGATCTCAACGACATCCTGGCCAGCCCGGAGCGGCAGCGACGCATCGTCGCCGACGAGCTGACCGAGGTCGTCGACAAGTACGGCGACGACCGTCGCACCAAACTGGTGCCCTACGACGGCGACGTGTCCATCGAGGACCTGATCGCGGTCGAGGACGTCGTCGTCACCATCACCCGCACCGGCTACGCCAAACGCACCAAGACCGACCTCTACCGGGCTCAGCGCCGGGGCGGCAAGGGCGTGCAGGGCGCGGCGCTCAAGCAGGACGACATCGTCGCCCACTTCTTCGTCTGCTCGACCCACGACTGGATCCTGTTCTTCACGAACAAGGGCCGGGTCTACCGGGCGAAGGCCTACGAGCTGCCCGAGGCGAACCGCAACGCCCGCGGCCAGCACGTGGCCAACCTGTTGGCCTTCCAGCCGGACGAGAAGATCGCCCAGGTCATCCAGATCCGCAACTACGACGCGGCGCCGTATCTGGTGCTGGCGACCAAGGGTGGACTGGTCAAGAAATCGGAACTCTCCGCATTCGACTCGAATCGGTCGGGCGGGATCGTCGCGATCAACCTCCGCGACGACGACGAGTTGGTCGGTGCTGTGCTCTCCTCGTCCGACGACGACCTGCTGTTGATCAGTGCCGAAGGTCAGTCGATCCGCTTCCACGCGACCGATGAAGCGTTGCGCCCCATGGGACGTGCGACCTCCGGAGTACTCGGCATGCGGTTCAACTCCGGCGACGAACTGCTGTCCATGGACGTCGCACGGGCCGGCGCGTTCGTCCTCGTGGCCACCGAACGCGGATACGCGAAGCGGACGGACATCGAGGAGTATCCGGTCCAGGGACGCGGCGGCAAGGGTGTTCTGACGATCGAATACCGGAAGGCTCGTGGCAAACTCGTGGGCGCGCTGATTGTTGATGCGGACGCCGAGGTGTTCGCCATCACCAGCAGCGGTGGGGTCATCCGGACCCCAGCACGCGACGTTCGCAAGACCAAGCGCCAGACCATGGGAGTGCGGCTGATGAACCTGTCGGAGAACGACAGCCTCGTGGCCATCGCCCGCAACGCCGACGCGGACGAAGTCGAGTCGGACGGCGCACCGGACGGATCCGGAGGAACCGAGTGACCGCGCCCGCTTCGGGTCCGTCGCCCGCAACCGGCGTACCGCGGATGTCCACCCCGGTGGTCAACGCGCCGGCACCGACCACCTCCCGGCAGGCACCGGCACCGGCGCCGCCGCGGTCACCCCCGCCACCGGCGGGACCCGGACGAACAACTCGGCCAAGACCAGCGGACCGCCCGCCCGTGACGCCGGCCGACGGTCGAAGAAGGCGAACCGCCGGCCGCCGCGGCTGGCCTCGCTGCAGCTGAAGCGGATCGATCCGTGGACGGTGCTGAAGATCAGCCTGATCGTCACCATCGTGATGTTCTTCGTCTGGATGATCGCGGTCGGCGTGCTCTACCTCTCGTTGGGCTCGATGGACGTCTGGACCAAGATCAACGAGACGTACAACACGCTCGCCACCTCGGACGCCACCGCCGCTGGATCGGACCTGATCACTCCCGGCGCGGGTGTTCGGCATCACCGCCGTCGTCGGGGCCATCAACATCGTTCTGTTCACCGCGCTGGCCACGATCGCGGCGTTCGTCTACAACGCAGCGGCGGGCATGGCGGGCGGGGTCGAGCTCACCCTGGGCGAGCGGGACTGAGCCTTTCGCTTTCTGGCTTCGCCTGGCTCCGCGTCAGTGGTGTGTGCGGGCTGGTGCCGTGTGCGCTGGTTGCGTTCCGCTCTGACCCAGCCCGGCTTCGGTTGGGCTTACGCCCGGCATCCACCGCTGACCTCCGCCTGGTCACCGGATCGCGCGGTTGCCGCCGGCAAGGGTGGTGCTCGCATGGTCTCGCGGTGGAGAGAAGTCGGCATGATCTCAGGTGGGCGGATGACCTCGCTCGGAGGCACTTCGGCCTGACGGGATCTTGACGGGGTCGTCGGGGAGTGGTTACGTCGAGACGTGGACGGACCTGAAGACGGCCGGGCTGTGGGTGGCGTTCTTCCGGAACATGAACCTGGGGCAGCGGCGGTCGAAGTCGCCGACGTCGGGGGAACTGCTGGCGGCGTTCGCGGACGGCTGGCGCCGAGCCTGCGGTGAACGTGCAGACCAACGGCACGGTGATCTTCCGCTCGACCGACCCGGCCGGGACCCTGGCGGCGGTGCGGGAGTCCCTGCAGACGGTGACCGGCTACCAGGACGTCGTCATCGTCCGGAGTGCGCGATGGGTGGTCGACCTGTCCAGCCGGCTCGACCCCGGGGCCAGGGCGAGGTGAGCCTGTTCGACGCCGAGTCCGTGCCCGAGCTGGAGCTGCCGTGGGTCGAGCCCACCAAGCGGGCGCTGACGGTGCTCGCCCTCGATCGGTGCCACGCGGTCAGCAGCTGGCACGATGAGCTGGTCGGCAGCAACGCGACGACGGTGCTCGGCCGGCTGCTGGGTGTGCCGGTGACCTCCCGCGGCATCCCGACCATGCTTCGGCTGGCGCTCCGGATCACGCCCACGCTCGGTCCGTAGCGCGCGACCAGGCTCGTCCTGACGACGCCATCACCGATGATCAATCGAGACGGGTGGATAACCTCGCTCAGTAAGGCACAATCCGCCCAACATGTGATCATGGATGGCAGGACGGCAGCCTCCGACCGGGTGGTCCCTCCATCGCGAGCGGCAACGATGGGTCGCGAGCAACGGAGAACTCATCGTTTCCGGGCCGCAGCAGCAGGCACGAACGATCGAACTGGTTCAATGCTCGTCAAGTCAACGTGAAGTCGGCGACGACGTGGGAGGGTTCGGCCGTGACAGGACCGTGGAATCCGGGGGACGGCCAGCCGCCCTACCCCGGGCAGGGCCAGCCCGTACGGTCAGCAGCCGGATCAACCACCGCCCTACGGCCAACCGGGCCAGCCCCCGCCCGGCTACGGCTCCCCTCCGGTCGGGCAGCCCCCGGCCGGGCAATACCCACCGGCCCAGGTCCCGCCCGGGTCAGATACCCGCCTACCGCGCAGTACCCGGCCCAGAACCCGCCGGGTCAATATCCACCGCCACCATCCGGCCCACCGTACGGTCCACCACCCGGCCCGCCGTACGGTCCACCACCCGGCTACGGCCCGCGCCGCGGAGGAACCGCCGCCGAACAACACCACCCGCAACGTCCTGCTCGCGATCTTCGCCGTGCTGGTGGTGGTGGGCGGGACGACGGCGATCATCCTGTACCCGCGACTCGGGCGACGCCACGGCCGGAAGCCCCGACAGGGCGGCCACATCGGCGGCGACGACCTCGACCGCCGGCAACGCCCCCAGCCCCTTCCCGTCCACGACGAGTTCGGTGCTCGAGCCGACCACCGCCGCCCGGCCACCTCGAGCGTCACGACCGCGCCGCAGACCACCGACCCGATCACCTCGGAGCCCGTCCCGACCACCACCGCGGCCGAGACGACAGATGCCACCCAGGGCCAGAACGACGCCGATGTGGTTGCGGTCATGGCGGCGACCGACAAATTCCTGGACGCGTGCACAGGGCGACCTGGCCGCCGCCAAGGCGGCATCCTGCGAGGAGTTCGCCGCCCTGCTGACCCAGAGCGTCGTCGACGGCGCGAAGGACATGGCGACGTCGGGCGATCCGACCATCTCGGGCGACCAGGCGACCGTACCGGTGACCTACACCGACGACGGTGAGAAGAAGTCCGACGCCATGCCGCTGACCCGACAGGACGACGGGCAGTGGCTGGTCTGTCTCGAGTCGGCCTCGTCGACCACGGAGAGCTCCGGCGGCTGATGGTCGCGGCACCGGGCGATGAACTTCCGACGGAGCCCCCTAACCGGCGTGGCCATCCGTCCGAGGTGATTCCACCCCGCAGCTGGATGACCCGTCGCGACCGGCCCCGCCGCGCAGGGGCACGATGTGCGGGAGGGTGAAGCCACGCGCCAGCGGGCCCGGGTTCCGGGCCGCGGCCGGCGGACGGACAGCAGCTGCCACCGGAAGGGAGTGACGAAATGCCCGAATCGGTGTCCGAAGCGTTCGCCGCCTACCTGGCGGGCACCGACCGCGGCGGGTTGGCGCCGGCCCTGCGGGCGGCCGGATTCGTTGGCCTGGCCAAGCTGCTCGACGCCGCGTCCCGGAGCCCGCTTCAGCACGCTTGGAAGGTGCCTGGCCATCGGTCTGGGACGGGCGTCGCTGCGCGCTGGGTCCCCAACCGCCCGCGGATGCCGCGGCCTGGTCGCTGTGGTTCGACCCGGCCGAGGTCGCCGTGATGACGCTGGTCCCGCGCCGGGCCGGAGATCTCGCCGCACGCACCGTCCACCACCCCGACCCCGTGCCGACTCGGTCGGCTGGCTCTCGCTGCTGCGCGCCGGACGATGGCAGGTGTCCGGTTGGGCCAAGGCCACCGGACAGACGGTCCGGCTGCAACCGGGTGGTCAACTCGACCCGGCGACCGGCCTCACCGCCGAGCAGGCGCACGCCTACGCGCACCATTTCGGCAAGGTTCTGGCCCGGCCGGCTGCGTGGTCGACCGTGTCCGAGGTCGGTGATCCGCTCGAGTCGGCTCTCTGGCTGTCCAACGCCGGCCCGGAACTCATCGAAGGCGTCGATGACGAGGACCGGGCGCTCGTCCAGGATCGGGCCGCCGCGCTGCACGTCGAGACCACCGGCCGTACGGACGGATCGGCCGAGCGGCCGGGTTCGCGCTGGGTGGATCCGCACCTGCGTCTGGACCGGGTGGGATTTCGGACGGCGCGACCGTAACGAAGGTCGTTGGACCGGGACTCATCAGCACCGCGCCGCCGGCGTCATCGTGGAAAGGCCCCCATGTCCAGTCCAATTACCGGAAACCCTCCGGCCGACTATGCCGACCTGTCCGCGCTGTTCATCAACTGCACGCTCAAGAAATCGCCCGAGCCGAGCAACACCGACGGACTTGCCCGGATCAGTCGGCACATCCTGGAGTCCAACGGCGTGCAGGTGGACAGTATCCGCGCTGTCGACCACGCTGATCGCCACCGGCGTCTGGCCCGACATGACCGAGCACGGCTGGGATGTCGACGAATGGCCGGCGATCTACGACCGGGTCATGCGGGCCGACATTCTGGTCCTGTGCGGTCCGATCTGGTTGGGCGACAACAGTTCCGTCATGAAGCAGGTGATCGAGCGGCTCTACGCCTGCTCGAGCATCCTGAACGACGCCGGGCAGTACGCGTACTACGGGCGCGTCGGCGGATGTCTGATCACCGGCAACGAGGACGGGGTCAAGCACTGCGCCATGAACGTGCTGTACAGCCTGCAGCACCTCGGTTACACGATCCCGCCACAGGCGGACGCCGGATGGATCGGCGAGGCAGGTCCGGGACCCTCGTACCTGGACGCCGGTTCGGGCGGTCCGGAGAACGACTTCACCAACCGGAACACGACGTTCATGACGTGGAACCTGATGCACCTGGCGCGACTGCTCAAGGACGCCGGCGGCGTTCCGGTGCACGGCAACCAGCGGTCGGCCTGGGATGCCGGCTGCCGCTTCGACTTCGCCAATCCGGAGTACCGCTGATCGTGATCCGGCCGGTCTTCGACCGCCCGGGCCGGGCGATCTACCGGTGAAGCAGCGCGTCACTCCGCGGCCTGCAGGGCGGCCAGCCGATCGAGGTCCCGGACGGCGTAACGGTAGTGCTCGCACTCCTCCTCCATCACCACCCACAGACACTCGGCCACCGTGCGGGGCTCCTCCGGGTAGTGCGGCCCGGCTGTGCGGGTGACGGCGCGACCGAGTTCGGCTCCGTTGAGGCCGCCGAGGATGTCCCGGATCTGAGCCATCCGAACGGCTCTCGCCTCGCATGACCTCCTCGAGCGACGGTTCGGCATCCACGTCGATGCCCAAGCGCCGCGGCATCCGAGCGGGGGAACCAGTCCTGCGGCAGCCCGAGCCGGTGGTAGGGCCGCTCCTGGTCGAGGATGGTCCGCGCGGCCCAGCCGTCGGTCACCCAGATCAGGTGCCGCAACGTCTGCTGGTATACGACCACTCCCCGTCGACGCGCGCCTGCGCAGTGCCGTCGGGCGAGCCCGCGACCCGTTCGGCAAGGTCCGCCCACAACGTCTCGATTGTCGCCCACATCGCCCGGAAGTCGTCCGGGCCCTGCAAGGTGCGCAGCTGCACGCGTTCGGGATGGCGGCGGTCCAGTTCGGCCGCCACGTAGTCGGTGACGTCCACCCCGTTGACGACCAGACGCTGCACCCAGCCGGACAACTCGACGTCGGCGAAGGTGCCGGAGACTGCGCGGACGCCACTGAAGTCGCAGTCGACGAATCGCGCACCCCGCAGGTCGCGGACCTCGAACGTGGCTTCGCGGAACTCGTCCGTGTGCGCCGGCGGGAAATCGCCTGCCGAGAACCGATATCCGAACTGGGCAGCCATGACCCGTCCTCTCCTGACATTCATGCTCGACCCGCCGGTCCGTCGGTGGGATCCTAGGATCGTAATCGGACGGTTCACTGCCGGTTTCGGCCACCAGGCGCGGCGTCAGAATCGGAGTTCCGCTCCCAGCGCCCCGCCGCCACCGGTCTTCGGGTCGACGTCGACGGACAAGGTGAAGGTGATCGAGCGCTTGCCGCCCTGCCGGTCGGTGCCCAGATCGATGGCCGGGGTCTTGAAGGTGAACTTCGTGACGCCGAGACCTTGGTTCGCCGCGATGAGACCGGCGGGGATGAAGAACGTCGCGAGGGTGACGGTCGCCGGTGCACCGGCCTTCTTCAGTTGGGCGATGGCGAAGTCGGCCAGCCGGTCGAGCATGGCCTTGACGCTCTGCAGCGCGAGGACCGCGTCCAGCAGGTCGCCGGGCGACGCGGGCCGCGGCTGGTTGGGGTCGGCCGTGCCGTCGCGCTGAACGTCGGTCCTGACGCCCTGGACCGACGCTGGGTCGTCCTCGAGCGCCGCGTCGGGTCCTTCGGCCACCGCGGCGTCTCCGCCGGCCGTGGCCGCCACCGCGCCGCCGCCGCTCTGCCCCGCGGCGTCCTGCTGCAGAAGGGCGGCCGTGTTGGCGCCGTCCACTCCGGCCGAGATGGCTGCGGCCATGTCGTCGACCGGGGAATCCACCTGGGACTCGACCGGGGCCTCGGCGGTATCCGTGTCGATCCCGACGGGTTCGGCCGAGTCCGAAGTCGCCCCCGGTGCTCTCGCCGGCCTCGAACCGCTGCACCCGCGGTGCCAACAGACCGGCCAACGCTCGATTGCCCGCACCCTGCAGGGCGCCGAACGGCGACTCGGGTCGAGGGGCCGGCCGCGCCGGGCCCGTGTGCTCCTGGCTGCCGCGCTCGTATCCGTGCGCGGTCATGGTCGAAACGTAGTCGCCCTCGCGGCGATCGGGCAGTGGCCGGCAGGCGCCCGAAGGGGCAGCTATCGCTGCCCTTCGGGTCGGAGAGCTCCGGTGCCGGATGTCGGTGCCCGGTGCAAAGGTGGATGGGTGGCCGAGAGGGTGGAACGACCGGACGTGCCGGACGCCTGGGTGCGGCGCCTCGCCACGATCATCGGCCGATTTCCCGAGACGACACAGGAACGCGCCTGGGTGGGGACGTGCTGGCGGGTGCGGCGGGCGACGATCGCCCATGTGTTCGGCGGCGAGGACCAGCTGTTCCGGATCACCTTCCGGGCCGACCCCTCCGAGGTGCTCGCGTTCGAGCATCTCGGACCGCCGTACTTCCGGGCGAGTTGGGGAGCGAATGTCGTCGGGATGATCCTCGACAGGCGTACGGACTGGACCGAACTCGCCGAGCTGCTCACCGATTCGTACTGCCTACAGGCTCCGGCGCAGCTCGCCGAGCGGGTGGCCCGGCCCTGAGCGCGCCTCACCCGCGGGCCGGTGGCGGCATCGAGCCGCAGCCCCCCTCCCACAACTCTCCGTCTGGATCAACCAGAACGCGGCGAACAGGGCGATCTGGATGACCTCGAGACACAGGATCGCGTGTTGCCATTCGGTCAGCCAGGCGAGCAGTCCGAAGACGACGCGCGGACAACGCCATCAACGCGGCGATGATCGAGTACGGATTTCCGGCCACCGGACCGGCGTCGCCCTGCCGCCGGTAACGCAGGGCGTTGATCAACACCACCACCGCGATCAACACGAACAGGGCGATCGCCGACACATAGTGCGCTCCGCGGAGGAAGCTGTCCCGTCCGAGGTAGAACCACGCGCCGAAGGCCAACACCAGCAGCGCGGCCAGCGGAAAGCCGACCCGGGACGACGGTGGCCAGCCGTGCCGCGTCGGCCACGATGAACACTACTGCCAGCGCCACCACGGAGATCGCCAGCAGGGCGGCGATGTTGTTGGCGACGTCGGCGGCGGTGTTGCCGGCATCGACCGGCGTCGACCAGCAGTCGCCCACCCCGGGTGTGGGCACAAGGGCAGCAATCGGTGCGAGCATGCCGGCGGCATTGAGCAGGACGTCCTCGATCTCGGTGTTGCCCTTGAGCACGACCATGCAGATGCCGATGGCCAGCAGGGCCGAGACGAACACGCCCTGCGCGGGTGTGTAGTAGTACGCCGACAACGTCGTCTGGAAGCATCGCGGGGCGGTGTGCCACCACTCGATCAGCACCGCGAACAGCAGGAAGATCACCAGCCCGACCATGGCCAGCCGGAGGTACCGGTAGGTCTTGATGACATACGGGTTGTCGATCACGATGCCTCCGTCCGTGCCCGCCCTGACCCTGCCTTGTCGGGTCCGATGATCCCGGACGGGAGTCCCCGGCCGTCGCTGGCTACCGTGACGTGGCGATGCCGCGCGGATGGCGCGGCCGGCGGGAGGAGCCCTCGGGTGACGAACCAACTGGCGCCAGGAGCACTGATCGATCTGGCGTCCTTGCCGAACCTTCGGGACCTGGGTGGTCATCCCACGCGGGACGGACGCACCGTCCGACGCGGATTGCTCTATCGGTCGACCGAGTTGTCGAAGCTGTCCGAGGCCGACGAGGCCACCCTGGCCGGGTTCGGCCTGCACACCGTCTTCGATCTGCGCACGGCGGCCGAGCAAGCAGAACCAACCGGATCTGCTGCCCGACGGGGTCACGCTGATCCCGTGCGACGTGATGGCCGACGCCACCGGAGGCCGCGCCGGCTCAGATGGAGGACGTGCTCTCGAACCCGACGACGGCCACCTCACTGCTCGCCGACGGGCAGGGCATGGCCTACATGGTCGGCGCGTACCGGCAGTTCGTGGCGATGCCCAGCGGACTGGCGGCGTATCGGCGGCTGTTCTCCACCCTGCTCGAGCCGGGGACGCTGCCGGCGCTGTTCCATTGCGCCACCGGGAAGGACCGCACCGGCTGGGCGACCGCGGTCCTGTTCATGCTGCTCGGCGTCCCGGACGACGTCGTCCGCGCCGAGTACCTGCTGACGAACGAGTACCTGCTACCCGCACTGCAACCGGTCTTCGACATGTTCGCCATCGTCGGTGGAGATCCCGAGCTGCTCCGCCCGCTGCTCGGGGTCGACGCTTCGTACCTGGACGCCGCCGTCGACGAGATGCGCGCCAGGTACGGGACGGTGGAGTCCTACTTCGCCGACGGCCTGCACCTGGACGCGGTGGCTCAGGAGCAGCTCAAGTCCTTGCTGTTGGAGTGACGGCGGGGCCGGGAGGTGGCAGCTCGCGCTCAGCGCGCCGGTGCGCATCGTGAAACCCGAACGAGTTCGTGACGTTGGGTCGACGAACAGAAGCGGTGTCCGATCTGTCTGTTTGGGACCGGCAGCGCGGGTGCGGTAGCCTTGGTGCTCGCGGCGCCGGGAGACGGGCAGCAGTCCTGATCGAGGCGCCGTTGATGTGTCCGGCGGCAGCCGGGTGAATGCGGGCCTATAGCTCAGACGGTTAGAGCGCTTCCCTGATAAGGAAGAGGTCGGAGGTTCAAGTCCTCCTAGGCCCACCATCGTCTCCTGCGGACGCCGGGCCCGCGAGGCTCGATGAGTAGGAATGGAATCGGATGAAGAAGCTTATCGTGGTCGCCGCGGCTGGTGCCGCGGTCTTCGCGCTGGTCAACAAGCGCAAGAAGGCGGCAGAGGCCGAGGCGAAGCTGTGGGACGAGGCGACGGGTCAGACCACCCCGCCGTCCGCTCCGGTGCCGCCGGCCGCTCCGGTGCCACCCGCTGCTCCTGCCGGCTGACCATCCGGATTCGCACCCGGCCGTCCCGGTCGAGTGCTCGCGGCCACTGCGGTGGCCACGGGGACGTAGCTCAATTGGCAGAGCACCGCCTTTGCAAGGCGGGGGTTGGCGGTTCGATTCCGCTCGTCTCCACGTTCTGGTGCTGCAGAGGTGGCCGGGCCGCGGTGGGCGCCCACGGCCGTGACGAGGCGCCCAACCGTCCGTCGTCGTGTGGTCAGGAGTCAGGATGAACAAGGCCTGGGCATTTCTGATCGGCGGGGTGGTGCTGCTGCTCGTCGGGCTGCTCTGGTGCCTTCAGGGCTCCGGCTCACTGGGTCAATCCGGTGGCATGAACGGTAAATCCCAGTGGCTCGTCATCGGCGTGATCGTCGCGGTGCTCGGCCTGATACTCGTCGTCCTCGGCATCCGCAGTCTGCGGGCCAGCCGACCGAAGTGAGCGAAGACTGCCACCACGCGCTCCGTCCGCCCGGTCGCTATCGGTCGCCGGCCCGGCCCGCAGTGGTCTCGGTGGCAGTGTCGTTGGGCGCCGGTGGCCCGAGTTGCGTCGTGAGCGCGGCCAAGTGGGCGTTCAGGCCGGTGAGCTCGGTGAGCTGAGCGCGCAGCTCGCCGAGTTCGGCCAGGACCTGGTCGAGGACGGCCGGTGACGACGACCCAGCGGTCGGGGTGTCGGTTGCTCCGGTGGCCGCCACCGTCGCGGTGGCCGCGATCCCGACGGTGGTCGGCTGGAGCCGGAAGAAGCTGGCCAACGTACCGGCCAGCAGGCCGAGCACAGCAACACCGGTGAGCATGATCATCACAGCGGCGATCCGTCCGGTCGTGGTCACGGGCACGACATCGCCGTATCCGACGGTGGTCAGGGTGACGATGGACCACCACAGGGAATCGCCGAAGGTGGCGAACTCCGGATTGACCGGATGCTCGGCGTAGTAGGCCACCACGGCACCTGCGGCCATCACCGAGACAGCCACGACCGCGACCCGGCCGATCCGGTCGAACAGTTGGCGTGCCCGCTTGCTGGCAACAACGAGCCGAGCCAGCCGGGCCAACCGCAATATCACGATGATTCCGCCGCCCCCGGTCGCGCCGGGTAGCAGGAACCAGGGCGCGGTGATGACCACGATCAGCAGGTCGAACTTGCCCAGTCGGGTGCGCAGATAGCGCTGGAGCAGCCGCTCGTGGACAACGAAGTCCACGACGAAGACAAGCCAGGACAGCACCCCGATCGCCACGGACACCGGGTTCCCCGGTTGCGGCGCGACGACCAACGGCAGCACCGCCGACAACACCAGGGGTATCGGCGCCCGTTCGTCGTAACGGGCGAGCGCGGCGGCGGCTTTGGCGTCGCGCGGGACCCCCACGCTCACCAGCGGCCTGGACATGTCCTCGATCGGCTCGGTCATCACCGTATGATCCGGCACCCGTCTGTTTTCGGCGTGGGGCGGGCGGGTGCGTGGTGTTGCCGCTGGGCGATCCGGCATGACGCCCTCCATCGCGAGGCGCGCGATGACCACGGCGATCAGGACGGGAGCGGGGCCATGAGCGAGAACCGGACCGACACCTGGCGATCGCTGAGTTGGCGGTGTGGGTCCTACCCTCGGATGGATGGAGCACCAGGCTGTCAACGCGAGGGTGATCGAGCAGTTCCGCGCGGGTGGCCCCGTCGAGGGCATGACCCGCGAGGGACTTCTCCTGCTGACGACCGTGGGGCGCCGCACGGGGACGCCGCGAACAACGCCGATGATGTTCCATCGCTTCGGTGACCGGCTGCTGGTCATGGCTTCGAACGCCGGCGCGGCCAAGGCGCCGGACTGGTACGCCAACCTCGTCGCTCACCCCCGGGTCATCGTCGAGGCGCCGGACGCAACGTACGACGCCGTGGCCGGGACGCTCATCGGCGCAGACCGGGCTGCCGCTTGGGACGATCTCGTCCGGGCATTTCCGTTTTTCGCGGACCACCAGCGCAAGGCCGGACGGGTGATCCCGCTCGTCGAGCTGGTCGGGCTCAGCTGAGCGGGGCGGTTGTGGTGAGCGAAGGCGTTCCCGGACCGCATCGACAATGCTCAGCCGATGGTGATCACGACGTTGCCGACCTTGTTCCCGGACTGGACGTACCGGTACGCCTCGACGATTCGTTCCAGGGGGAACTGCCGATCGACGACGGGGCGGAACCGTCCATCGGCGAGGCGTTCGCCCAAGTACTCGACGATCTCATGGGTCTCGATCGGGAACGGAAAGAGCACCCGACGACCACGACCGAACCTGGTTGCCACCGGCAGAACGAGGTTCTGGGACCAGGGCCCGAGGTCGGTCGTCACGAAGAGGCCGCGAGGTTTGAGCAACCCTCTGACCCGTCCGAGGGAACTCTTGCCGACCGCATCGACGACGACGTCGTATTGCTGCCCGTCCGCGGTGAAGTCCACGGTTTCGCGGTCGATCACCCGGGCGGCGCCCAGCCCCCGCACCAGGTCGACACCCGCCGTCCCGCACACAGCGACCACCCTCGCGCCGATGTCCGCGAGTAGCTGGACGGCCGCACTTCCGATGGCGCCCGTCGCGCCGTAGACCAGTACATCCTGGCCGCTGCGGATGCCGGCCTTCCTGATGATGGACAGCGCATAGTGGGCGCCCTCGGTCGCGGCCGCAACATCTCCGAAGGACATTCCGGCCGGGATCGGCGCCACCATGCCGAGCGCGGGCACGCACAGCAGCTCGGCGTGTGCCCCGAACCTCGGGCTGTACCCGAAGACCCGGTCCCCGACCGAGAAGTTCGTCACCCCTGGGCCGACGGACTCGACCACCCCCGCGAACTCGTTGCCCAGGATCGTCGCCCGCGGGTGGACCAGACCTGTGAACGCTCGGATGAAGAACGGCTTGGCGGCGAGGGTCCCGCAGTCTGTTCGGTTCACCGTCGTGGCGTGGACCGCGACCCTCAACTCCGTGGGACCCACGACGGGGGCAGGCATGTCGGTGATCCGGACCACCGCAGGGGGCCCGTACCTCGTCCGTACCGCTGCCCTCATGTCGTGCGTGCTTGCTGTGGCGACACCGGCGACGTCAACGTCTCAGGATAGGCTTGATTGCCGAAGATGCAGGGTTCGCCTGGTCTCGCGTTCGATCAGGACCGGCAGGAAGGTGAGGATTTTGGCGTTGCCGAGGCGGCTCACGACGTCGGCGAGTTGGCTTGCCACCGTGTCGTATCCGAGTGCGGCGTCGAATTCGGCGTGAAGGCGATCGGCGACACCCTCGAGTTCCGCGTTGAGTCTGATCTGGGGGTCGTCCTGCGGTTTCAAGACGGTCATTCGGGAAGATTAGACCGGTCAAAACAGGCACTCTCCGATTTGGCCTGTGTTCACCCATTGTTCACTCAAGTTGTCGGAGCGACGCCGTGCCCGGCCGGATGGCCGACCGCACCGTGCCGCGGGCCGATACCGACTGGTGCCGCTGGGACCGGGCCCGACGGACCGACATCGAGGCGGGCGGTTCGGTCGTCAGGTCCCCGCTGCTCCAGCCTTCTCACTGAGCGGGTCCGGCTGTTCGAATCGGTCCTGAACACGCACCGCAAGTCAGCGGCCTCGGTCGACCCGGAACGTCATGCTGATCGGGTGATGCAGCGGACCGGGCTCGGGTCCAGCATGGTCCTCGATCTCTGCACCGCCGTTGCAGGCCCTGCGCGACAGGAGAGGAGCGAAGTGGCCAGAAGGACGGGGAGGGTGGCTCCGTTCTGGCTGTCATTTCCCCTCTGCCTGCTCGTGATGGGCGCCGCCAATGTGGCAACCAACCGCCTGTCGGCGGCCAATGTCGCCATCGGCGTGACCTTCACGGTCGCACTGGCCGGTATCGCACGAGCTTCGGGGCTTCGGACGAAGGATCTCGGACTTGGCCGGTCCACCTGGCTGCGAGGCTTGTGTTGGGGCGGTGCGTGTGTCGGAATCGCGCTCGTCGGATATGGCGTCGCCCTCCTCGTCCCGCACATCCGTTCGTTGGTGGCGGGGTCGGCTGCGTCCTCGTGGCAGCACACCCTGGTCACCGTGCTGGTGGTGATTCCGCTGGCGACGGTGATTCCCGAGGAGCTCGCGTTCCGCGGAGTGTTGTTGGCGCTGTTGGGCCGTCGTTCGACGCCCAACGTGGCCACCGCAGTGTCATCCATTCTGTTCGGGCTGTGGCACACGCTTCCCTCGCTGGCCGGTGGGCCGGCCAACCGGGCTGCCGACCAGATCGTCGGCGCCGGGACCGGCGGCCTGGTGCTCCGGGCGCTGGGCACCATACTTTTCACCGCGTGCGCGGGCGTGTTGTTCTGTGTGCTGCGCGTGCGCAGTGACAGCCTGCTAACACCCATGCTGGCGCATTGGTCGGTCAACGGGCTCGGCACGGTCTTCGTGCAGCTCGCCGGATGAGGCTGCGGTACGCACGTGACTGCTGCGGCAGTCGCGCACCTCGAACAGAGGGGAGCACCACGTGGTGACACCTACGACGGCGACACGACCGGAGTCGGACGAGCCCGGTCCGGCGCCGGACGAGCCGGTGATCCACGACACGCCGGCGCCCGGCCGACCCGGCCGACCCGGCGGACCCTGCCGAGCCTCGGCCGGAGCGACACGTCCGCGCCCGGTTCCGCTACAGCCTGCCCGGGGCCTGGGTGGCGGTGATCTTCACGTGCCTGGCGTTCACGCCGTCGCTGTTGCCGCGCCCGGGTCCGTTCCAAGGATTCGTTTGCGGGATCAATGCGGCTATCGGATACGGCCTCGGAGTGACGGGCGCATTCGTATGGCGGGAGTTCGCCGACCGGCCGGCGCGCACACCGCGGCCATGGTCGTGGCGCGTGTTCTTCATCGTGGGCGCTGTGGCTTTGGTCGTCTCCTACATCCTTGGTGCGCGTTGGCAGAGTTCGCTCCGCGTTCTGATGGACGCCGCGCCCGAGGACCTTCTCCCGAAGGTGCTGCTTCCGGTCGTGGCCGCTGTTGTTTTCGTCGGGCTGGTGGCCGCCGGACGTGGGGTCCGCCGGCTCTTCCGTTGGGTGGCACGCACGTTGGCTCGCTGGATGGGCCGGCGGGCCGCGCGGGCGCTGGGCTGGGTCCTGGCCGCAGCCGTGGTTGTCGGCCTGGTCAGCGGCGTGCTGGTGGACGGGATTCTCGGACTGACCGATCGGATCTTCTCGATCCGGGACACCACGACCAGCGACACCGCAGTCCAACCGACCACGCCGCTTCGCTCCGGTGGTCCGGGTTCGCTGGTGGCGTGGGACTCACTGGGTTACCAGGGTCGCAATTTCGTCGGACAGGGCCCGACCGCGGCCGAGATTTCCGCGTTTTCGGGCACCTCGGCCCCGGAACCGATACGGGCATATGCCGGCATCGCCTCGGCAGGCGACGTCGAGGGGCGGGCCCGTCTCGCGGTATCCGATCTGGAACGGGCGGGTGGCTTCGACCGCAAGTACCTGCTGATGGCAGGCACGACCGGAACCGGGTGGGTCGACCCCGGCGCCATGAGCACCTTCGAGTACGAAACCGGGGGTGACTCGGCGGCGGTCGCGATCCAGTATTCCTATCTCCCGTCCTGGGCCTCGTTCCTGGTGGACCAGTCCAGGGCCAGGGCGGCCGGCCGGGCGCTGTTCGACGCGGTCTATGAGAAGTGGTCAGCGCTGCCCACGAGCAGCCGTCCGAAGTTGCTCCTCTTTGGCCTGAGCCTCGGCTCGTTCGCCGCCGAAAGCCCGTTCAGCGGGGAGGGTGACCTCGCCAACCGCACCGACGGTGCCTTGCTGGCCGGAGCACCGAGCTTCAACCTGCTGCATCGGGAGTTCACCGTCGACCGCGACGCCGGCAGTCCCGAGATTCAGCCGGTCTATCGAAACGGTCGGACCGTCCGTTTCGCCAATGATCCGTCCAAAGGCATCACGCCGACGGAGCAGCCGTGGAACGGGTCGAGGGTGCTGTATTTGCAACACGCTTCTGATCCGATCGTGTGGCTGAGCCCGGATCTGATCCTGCACCGACCGGACTGGCTCGCCGAACCGCCCGGCCCCGACGTCCCCAGCGGAATGATCTGGATTCCGTTCGTGACGTTCTGGCAGGTGGCGATGGACATGCTGGAACCTGTCGACGTGGAACCGGGCCACGGACATTCCTACACTCTCGAGTTCGTCGACGGATGGGCCACCGTCATCCAGCCACCCGGCTGGACCGCCGAGCGCGCGGACGCCCTGCGATCCATCATCGCGCGCCAACCGACATGACCGAGTCCGGTGCGGGTTCGGCGTTTCGACGGTTCGTCCCGATGGCCGGGTGGATTCGGTCGTACCAACGGCGTTGGCTCCGGGGCGATCTGATCGCCGGGGTCGCCGTTGCCGCGCTGATCGTGCCGAAGAACCTGGGCTACGCCGGGATCGCGGGCGTCCCCGTTCAGAACGGTCTGTACGCGGCCGCCGCGGGCGCCATTCTGTACGCGATCTTCGGTACCAGCCGGCAGATCTCGACCGGGCCGAGTTCAGGATTGGCCGCGGTGGCGGCGAGTGCCGTTGCCGCAGCGGGAATTTCCGGGGTCGAGAACGTAGCCGCCTTCGTTGCCGCGATCACCCTCGCCTCCGGTGTGTTGTTCCTTCTGCTCGCGGTGCTCCGGATGGGGTGGATCGCACAGTTTCTCTCACGCGCCGTGGTCACCGGCTTCCTGTTCGGCGCGGCCATCGACGTGGTGATCGGCGAACTCGGCAAGCTCACCGGGACGGACGTCAGCGGATCGAACCCGATCCAGGAGTTGTGGTCCTGGATCGGGACGCTCGGCGACGCGAACCTGGCCACCGTGGCCGTCGGTGGCACCGCGCTCGCGGTGGTTTTCGGATTGCGGGTGATCGCCCCGCGGATCCCTGGGGCCCTGGTCCTGGTGGTCGGCGGCCTGTTGGCATCGTGGCTGTTCGATCTCGGCGCTCACGGCGTGGCTCTGGTCGGCGAAGTACCTCGGGGACTACCCAGCCTGCAGGTTCCCGATGCCCAGTTGGTCTGGGACCACCCGGTGACCGTCGCGGTCGCGGCGGTGGCGTTGGTACTCATCGGTTTCTCGCAAACCGCGGGCGACGCCAGGACGTTCGCGGCCAAGCACCGCTACCGCATCGACATCAACCAGGAATCGGTCGCCCAGGGCGTGGCGAACGCCGGAGCCGGCCTGTTCCAGGGCATGCCGGTGTCGACCAGCCTGTCCGCGAGTTCGTTGAACGACCACACCGGTGCGCGCACCGGGCTTGCTTCGCTCACCTCGGGTGTGACTGTCCTGCTCACGCTGGTGGTGCTGGCCCCGCTGTTCTCGAACCTGCCCAAGCCGGTGCTGGCCGCGGTGATCATCGAGGCCGTCGTGATGGGCATGATGGACCTTCCGGAGATGCGCCGGTTGGCCCGGGTGCAGCGGTTCGACTTCTGGATCGCGATCGCGGCAATCACCGCAACGCTGTTGGCCGGCGTTCTCGCCGGAGTGGTGATCGGCATCGGGCTCTCGCTCATCTGGCTGGTCTCGGTGGCCACCCGCCCGTCTATGCCCCTGCTGGGACGGCAGCCGGGCACGCAGGCATTCCGTGAGCTGGCCGAACACCCGGGCGACGAACAGTTTCCCGGCGTCGTGGTGCTGCGACTGGACGGCGGCCTGTTCTTCGCCACCTCGGACGCCGTGGAGGACCGGGTACGTGAGGTCTCCCTCTCGTCCCCGGGGACCACAGCGATTGTGCTCGATTGCGGTGGAGTCGACTTCATCGACTCGCAAGGATCGGCCAAGCTGCGGGAAATCGCCGAACTCACCGAGCAATCCGGGATCACCCTGCGGCTGGCGCGGGTGAAGCCGGCGGTCCGGGAAGTCCTGGGCCGCGACGGTGTGGTGGAGCGCATCGGGCCGGACAACTTCCACCCGAACGTCGATCAGGCGGTGAGCTCGCAGATCGCGTCGGAGGGTGGCCGGCCAGGGTGAGGCCGACGACCTTCGGCCACCGTTTCGGATGCGGCCGGCTCAGAACGGTGTCGGGATGAGGTTCAGCCGCCGGTTCGGGTCACGATAGCCGGACGCCTTCTGGCGCTTGGGGAGCTTGACGGCCGTGCCCGGCAGAGGCTCGTACGGGACCTGGCCGAGCAGGTGGCTGATGATGTTCAGTCGGCCGCGCTTCTTGTCGTCGGTGTGGGCGACAAACCATGGTGCCCAAGCAGTATCGGTAGCAGCGAACATGTCGTCCCGAGCCCGGGAGTAGTCGTACCAGCGGCCGTACGACAACAGATCCATGTCGGAGAGCTTCCAGGTCTTGCGGGGATCGTCCATCCGGCTGCGCAGCCGGCGGGTCTGCTCGTCGGCGCTGACCTCGAGCCAGTACTTGATCAGGATGATCCCGGAGTCGACCATCGCCTTCTCGACCCCCGGCGCCATCTCGAGGAACCGGGACGCCATCTCCGGGGTGCAAAAACCCATCACCCGCTCGACGCCGGCGCGGTTGTACCAACTGCGATCGAAGATGACCACCTCGCCCGCCGCGGGCAGGTGCGGAAGGTAGCGCTGGATGTAGAGCTGCGATTTCTCGCGCTCGGTCGGCGCCGGCAGCGCCACGACCCGGAACACCCGTGGGCTCACCCGCTCGACGATCCGTTTGATCGTGCCGCCCTTGCCGGCGGTGTCCCGACCCTCGAAGACGATGCAGACCTTGGCACCGGTCGCCTTCACCCACTCCTGCATGGCCACCAGTTCGCCTTGCAGCCTGGCCAACTCGGCGTTGTACCTCTTGCCGCCCAGCTTCGCCGCCGCGGCAACGGGCTCGTCCGTCTTTGTGCTCTTGGTCATGTCGAGAGCTCCACGGTTTCGGACGGCGACCCATCGGGTTTCAGGCAGTGGCGCCGGTGGCGGCCCACTCGGGCGCGACCGCGTGCTGGGCATCGACGACGGCGACGGGCGGCATCCGCCGTCGGCGGATCCATTTGCCGACTTCGACGACCAGCGGCAGCAGCAGCGCCAGCCCAACACACTCCAGCCACTGCAGCCCGGTCAGCGGCATGGTCAGCAAGCCGGCCTGCAGACCGGGAATCTGGGTCGCCAGGACGATGAGCGCGACCGGGATCAGTGAGATGGCCAGCGCCTGCAGGATGGGCGCGGTCAATCCACTGGTGGGGTCGCGTCGGTTGGTCAGGGCGTTGAAGACCGTTCCCAGGCCCATGACCACGAACGTCATGGTCAAGGAGGCGCTGGGGTGGTCGATGCTCGGTTCGTCCGGGCCGGCGACGAGCGGTACCAGGGCGGCCACGAACAACACCGCGCCGTACAGGATCCAGAACAGGATCGCCGCCCGATTGGTGATCGGGTATCTTGGGATCTCGCGGTGGACGGTTCATCACATCGGGGTCGCCCGGGTCGACGGTGATCACCACAACCCCGGCCACCGTGGCAAAGAACAGCAGGTACAGCACCATGGTGGGAGTCAGCGCCACGCCCTGGTTGATGTTGAAGGCCGTTGCCGCGATGAACAGCATGACCAGGGCCAGCAACTGGGTCATCTGGAACCGCACGTAGGACACGATCTTCGCGTAGACCCGACGACCCAGTTCGACGGCATGCACGAGCGTGCCGAAGTTGTCGTCGGTCAGGATCATCCGAGCGGCCTGCTTGGTGACCTCGCTCCCGCTACCCATCGCCACGCCGATGTCGGCCTGCTTGAGGGCCGCCGCATCATTCACCGCATCCCCGGTCATGGCGACGATCAGCCCCTGGCTCTGCATCACCCGCGCCAGCCGCAGCTTGTCCTCCGGCGAGACGCGCCCGAACACATGCAGCTGCGGCAGCCGGCGCTTCAGCTCATCGTCGGACAGCGCCTGCAGTTCACTGCCGCTGATCGCTCCCGGCCCCAGGCCAAGGGTCTCGCCGATCGCCTTGGCGGTGACCGCATGGTCACCGGTGATCATCCGCACGTCGATGCCGGCGTTCAGGGCCACGGCGACGGCCGCCTTCGCCTCCGTCCGCAGCGGATCGATGATGCCCACCATCCCCACGAACGCCAGGTCGTGGGTCATCGACATCGGATCATCGGTCATCGCCTGCAGCTCGTCGTCCCCGACCAGGCGGGTCGCGAAAGCCAATACCCGCAAGCCCTGCTCGCCCATCCGGGCGTTCGCCGCCTCGATCTCCGCGCGGACCTGGTCGATCGGCACCTGCGACCCGCTCATCGCGCCACCGGACATGGTGCAGCGGGCCAGCACCACGTCGGGGCCGCCCTTGACCAGCTCGATGACCCGCCCGGCCGGGTCATCCGGGGCGTGGTGGAAGGTGGCCATGAACTTGTAGTCGGAATCGAACGGGACCTCGGCGACCCGCGGGTAGGCACGGCGGGTCTCCTCGGCGTCAACGCCCAGCTTGGCGGCCAACACGACCAGCGCGGCCTCGGTCGGGTCGCCGACCACGGCCCCGTCGTCCGCGACCGTCGCGTCGCTGGCCAGAACGACCCCCAACGCCAACCGGCTGAAGTCGGGCAGCGGGATCCCGGCCACCGTCAGGATGGCGCCGGTCTTGCCGTAGCCGGCGCCTTCGACGGTGAACCAGCACCCGTCGGCGTAGATGGTCGAGACCATCATCTGATTCATGGTCAGCGTGCCGGTCTTGTCCGTGTTGATCGCGCTGGTGGCGCCCAGGGTTTCGACGTCGGTGAGGTTCTTCACCACGGCCTTGGCCGCTGCCAGTTGCTTGGCGCCGTAGGAGAGCATTCCGGAAACGAACGCCGGCAGGCCCGTGGGGATCGCCGAGATTGCCATCGCCGTGCCCAACAGCAGGAGTTCCTTGGCCGGCACACCCCGGAGCAGACCGACGACAACGATGAACGCGACAGCCGCCCACGCGACGATGCCCAGCACCCGGGTCAGCGTGTCCAGTTCCTTCTGCAACGGCGATCGGGTCCGGGTGACCGACGTCAGCATGGTGGCGATCTGCCCCATCTGGGTGTTCATGGCGGTCGCGGTCACCACCATCGACGCGGTACCCCTGGTCACCGAGGTGTTCTGGAAGAGCATGTTCGAACGGTCGCCGAGCGGAACATCGCCCGCCGGTAGGACGGCACTGTCCTTGGGCACAGGAGCGCTTTCGCCGGTGAGGGCAGCCTCCTGGGCCTCCAGGGTCGCGGACCGCAGGATCCGCCCGTCCGCCGGAACGATGTCACCGGCCTCCACCTGGACCAGGTCACCCGGGACCAGCTCAACCGCCGGAACCAGCACCAGACCTCCGCCGCGAACCACCTTCGCCTGCGGCACCTGCAAATTCGACAAGGCGTCGACGCTGGCTCGTGCTTTCATCTCCTGGCGCGAAGCGAGCACCACGTTCAGCAGGATCAGCAGACCGACGATGACTCCGGTGGAAACCTGACCGATCACGAAACTCACGGCCGTCACGATGATGAGCATGATGTTCATCGGATCGCGCAGCTGGCTCAGCGCGACCACGAGGATCGACGGGGGCTTCTCCCCGGTGATCTGGTTCGCACCGTAGCGGGCCAGGCGTTCCGCGGCCGCGTCCTTGGTCAACCCACTCGCGGGATCCGAATCGAGGTCGGCAACCACGTCGGTCGCAGCGCGGACATACGGCTGGGGCCCATCCGGCTCTGCTTTCGCAGGCAAAGCGTCCACCTTGTCGCTTCTCGTCACCCTTAGCCCCTCTCTGGGCATTTGGTGTTCGATCATAGTGACCCGCTCGCGCCGCGAGGGTTCTCAGGGCTCCAGGCAGGTACCACGCGTCGACTAACCCGCCGGTGCACTGCGTACCTGCTCGGGCTCGGTGAGACCCGGTTCCGGTGCGACGAGCACTACCTGTGGGTGGTTGTCTTCCCCGCGAACGCTTCGCGCCGGCGACGCGACCGCAGGGGGCGCGACCGCGGAGTGCGCGTCACGCCGCTCGCAGGTTCAGGTACAGCACACCGTTGTCGTAGGACTCAGCGACCGCGGTCGTCCACGTGCTGGGTGCTGCGCCATCGGCGAAGAGCCGTGGACCGGACCCCCGGGTCAGCGGATACACCAACAGGTGCAGCTGGTCCACCAGCCCGTCGCCGAGCAGAGCCCGCACCAACGTGCCGCTTCCGCTGGTGTAGAGGTCCCCGTCGACCTGGTCCTTCAGCCGGGCGATCACGGTCGGGTCGTACGGGCCGACGACCGTGGAGTTGCGCCAGGTGGGCTCGGTCAACGTACCGGACACCACGTATTTGGTGGTGTCATTGAAGAACGGGGCTCCCGGGTCATCCTCGACAGTCCGGCTCGACCACGGCTCTTCGAACATCTCGTACGTGACCCGGCCGAGCAGGATGCCGCGACTGGCGCTCGTGAGAGCGGCCAGCCGCTCACCCATCCGGGGGTCGAAGCCGTAGTCGAATGTCCAGGTCGGCGCGTCGATGACCCCGTCGAGACTGATGAACTCGTGCACGTGCAGCTGACCCATGGCTCAGTACCTGCTTCCGACGACCTGCTCGCCGAGTGGGTCGAGTTCCGCGAGATCGTCGGCGGTCAACTCGACGTCGAGTGCCGCGACGTTCTCTTCGAGATAGCGCACGCGCTTGGTTCCCGGGATCGGCACCACCGGCACCCCGAGCGCAGCCGACCGGCCGTGCACCCAGGCCAGCGCGACCTGGGCCGGCGTCACGCCGTGCCGCTCGGCGACCGACACCACGGTGTCGACGGTTGCCTGGTTCGCGTCCCTGGCTGCACCGTTGTAGCGGGGCAGCCTCGACCTGAAGTCGCCGGCCGCGAAGTCGGTACCGGTCAACGCTCCGGTCAGCATCCCGCGACCCAAGGGGGAGAACGGCACCAGCGCCACCCCGAGCTCACGCAGGGCCGGCAGTACCGTCGTCTCCGGATCCCTTGTCCACAAGGAGTATTCACTCTGCACGGCGGTGATCGGATGAACCGCGTGGGCCCGACGCAACAACGATCCATCGACCTCGGACAGGCCGAGGTAGCGCACCTTGCCCTCGGTCACCAATTCGGCCATCGCGCCGACCGTCTCCTCGATCTCGGCATCGTCCGGGGGTCGGTGCAGGTAGTACAGGTCGATCACGTCGACCCCGAGCCGCAGCAACGAGTCCTCGCAGCACGCTTTCACGTAGGCCGCCTTGCCGTGGATGACCCGCCGCGAGGCCTCGACGTCCCGGTCGATGCCGAACTTGGTGGCCAGCTGTACCTGGTCGCGACGGTCGTGGATGGCCCTCCCGACCAGCACTTCGTTGTGGCCCTGGCCGTACACGTTGGCGGTGTCCAACAAGGTGACACCGAGTTCCAACGCCCGGTGGATCGTGACGACCGACTCGTCCCAGTCGGTCGGACCGTAGTGCTGGCTCATGCCCATGCAGCCCAGGCCCTGCGCCGACACCTGCAGTCCACCCAGATCGACAGTTCTCATGGACACCATCCTGCTACGTCGAGGCACCGGCCACCGGGCCGGGCTCGTTGCGCGCCACATTCCCTTGCCATCGAGTGAACCGAGAAGGCCCACAATCGCAACGATCTGGACCCTTCGGGTTCACTCGATGGCGAAGTGGGGTGAGTACTCAGCCGGCCGGCAGGGTGGGCAGGAACTTCGGCATCTGACGCACGTGGGTGGCCTGCTCCCACGCGTAGGCCAGACCGATCAGGGTGGGTTCGTCCCACTGTCCGCCGATGAACGACATCCCCACCGGCAGACCGAAGGCATATCCGGCCGGCACCGTCACGTTGGCGTACCCGGAGATCGCGGCCGGGCTGGACGACCCGAGCAGGAAGTTGTCTCCACTGACCAGGTCGGTCGGCCAGGCCGGCGTATTGGTCGGCGCGATGATGGCGTCCAGATTGTCGGCCGCCAGGGTGTCGTCGATCGCCTTCCGGGCGGTGGTCGTGGCGTTCGCCCTGGCGGCGATGTACTCCGGATCGGTGAGCGGGCCACGGGCCTGGGCCTGCTCGAAGATCTCCTGACCGAAGTACTTCAGCTCCTTGTTCGCGTGGGCGTTGTTGAAGTCGATCAGATCCTGCAAGGTCTTCGGGTACTTCGATGACGTGTTCGTCGCCAGATACGAAGCGATGTCGTGCTTGAACTCGTACTGCAGGGCGGTGTTCTCGTCGTCGTAGGCCGCCTCGATGGGAATGTTCGCATTGTCCACGACGGTCGCGCCGAGCTCCTTCAGCCTCGAGATGGAGTTCTCCATGATGGTGTCGGTTTCCGGGCTGGTACCGAACTTCGACCGCCAGACGCCGACCCGGGCACCTTTGAGTGAGTTCGCCTTCAGATACTTGGTGTAGTCCTTGGTGACGTTGCCGCGCTGCTCGGCGGTCGCCGGGTCTTTGGAGTCGACCCCGGTCAGTGCGCCGAGGACGACGGCGGCGTCTGTGACGTTGCGCGCGATCGGGCCGGCCGTGTCCTGCTCGGCCGAGATGGGCACGATGCCACTGCGGCTGGCCAGTCCCAGGGTCGGTTTGATCCCGACGACGCCGTTCTGTCCCGACGGGCAGACGATCGATCCATCGGTCTCGGTGCCGACCGCCACCGTCGCCAGGTCAGCGGCCGCGGCCACCGCGGAGCCGGAACTCGACCCGCACGGGTTACGGTCCAACACGTACGGATTGTTTGTCTGGCCGCCGACGGCGCTCCAGCCGCTGGACGATTGGAACCCGCGGTAGTTGGCCCACTCGGACAGATTCGCCTTGGCGATGACGATGGCACCCGCCGCCTTCAGCCGTTGCACGATGAAGGAGTCGGGCGGCGTGCTGCCCTTCAACGCCAGCGACCCGGCGGTGGTCGGCATTCCGGTGGTGTCGATGTTGTCCTTGACGATCACCGGTATACCCAGGAGCGGGCGATGATCGCCGTGCCGCCGAGCCTTGTCCGCGGCGCGGGCGTCAGCGACCGCCGTGCGACTGGTGGTGATCACGGCGTGCAGCTTGGGGTTGAGCGCGGTGATCCGTTGCAGGTAGAACCGAGCGAGCTGCTCGGCCGAAAGTCGGCCGCGATCCATCAGCGCCTGCAACTGAGGGATCGTGCTGCGGTCCACGTTGATCCCGCCGACGACGGGCGCCGGAATGCGGTCGCCGTTGTGGTGGCCGGCCGGCGAAGCAGGTGCGGCCGCTGCCGTCGGTGCGACCACTGTGCCCAAGCACAGCAGGGCGGCCAGCAGCAGGACGATCGAGCGCAGCCGGGGGTGAAGGGTGAGCGTCATGGCGACCACCATGGACCGGATCTGGAATGATCACAATTGGTAGCACGGCGATACGTTCCGTAATGACCGTTCGATGTCGGCGATTCGCATTCATCGCCGCCATGCGAAGGTGATCACTGTCCGCCGGAACGCAGAAGAAGGGGTGCTGGATGCCAACGAGCCCGTTGCCGACCGCGATCAGGGAGTTCCTCGCCCTGCCGAACCCGGCGGTGATGGCCACCGTTCGCAAGGACGGCCAGCCGGTCACCGTCGCGACGTGGTACCTGCTGGACGGTGACGACCTCCTGCTCAACCTCGACGCCGGCCGGGCCCGCCTGGCCCATCTGCGTACGGAGCCGCGGATCAGCCTGACCGTGCTGGCCGACGGCGACTGGTATTCGCACGTGAGCGTGCAGGCCCACGTCACCCGCATCGTGGACGACGAAGGTCTGGCCGACATCGACCGCATTTCCACTCACTACACCGGCCACCCCTACCGGGTGCGCGACCGGCCGCGGGTGAGCGTGTGGTGCAGCCTCGACAGCTGGCACGGCTGGGGCTCGTTCAAACCCGCTGGTTAGGTCGATCCGGTGGGGCGGTCGTTGTAGGTAGGACCAACATGGGTAGGTCTTCCCGATGTCCGGGGGCCGGTCACTTCCTACCGTCGAGGTACAGCAATTTCCTCGAGGCCAAGGAGCCGAAACAATGCCGATGTACATGGACATCCACCAGCTCGACGCAGTGACCCTGGCCGACGTCGCCCAGGCGCACAGTGCCGACGTCGCGGTTCAGGACAAGCACGGCGTCGACTATCAGAAGTACTGGGTGGACGAGGAGCAGGGCGTGATCTTCTGCCTGGTCGACGCCCCGTCGGCGGAGGCGGCTGCCACCGTGCACCGGGAGGCGCACGGTCTGGTCGCGGACAAGATCTACCAGGTCGCCGAGGGCGCCTGACCGACCGCCGGTCTGCGCCCGCGCCGCGGCGCTCTCCCGACTCGTTCGGGTCACGCGCCTTCGCATCTCGTCACCGTCCCGGCAAGCACTGCCAACTAGCATCCTGCTGTGCCGTTGCGCGGATCGGAACCGGTGCTGATCGAGCGGGAGGACCTGCTCGATCAGCTACGGGTGGTCTTGGCGCAGGCGGCCGCCGGCCGCGGACGGATCATTGTGGTCACCGGAGAGGCCGGCGCCGGGAAGACCAGCCTGGTGCGCGCAGTGACGGCCGACCGGCAGCCTCGCACCATCTGGGGATTCTGCGAGCCGTTCGCCACGCCGCGTCCGGCGGGTCCGTTCCGGGACATCGCCGGGCAGGTATGGCCCTCGGAAGCGGCGGAGAGCGTCGAGGTCACCTTTTTGCCGGATCGATTGCTGCGCTGGCTGTCCGACGAGTCTGCCCTGTTCGTGATCGAAGACGCGCACTGGATCGACACGGTCAGCTCCGAAACGCTGCGATTTCTCGGTCGGCGGATCGGCACCGGCCCGGGCGCGGTGATCGTCACCGCGAGGGATGAGGACGGCGCCGACACGTTGTGGTCGGCGCTCGGCGACCTGGGACCGGATGCCGGCCTGTTGCACATCGAGGTTCCGCCGCTGTCGGCCGCCGGGGTGCGCACCCTGACCGTCGAGACGGGCATCGCCACCGCCGAAGCCATGCGGCTCACCGGCGGGAACGCTTTCCTGGTCAGCGAACTCGTCTCGGCGACGGAGGGCCGTGCCGGGCGCACCCTGCGTTCGTCGATCACCGCCCGGATGGCGAGGCTGCCGCCAGAGGGCCGCTGGGTTGTCGAGCTGGCCTCCGTCGTGCCGGGACGGGTTTCCACCGACCTGCTCGCCGCCGACTGGCGCCACGTGGATGCCGGCGTCGAGCACGGCCTTCTCACCTTCGCGGGCCAGGCCGTGCAGTTCCGGCACGAACTGGTGCGGCTGACGGTGCTGGACTCGTTGGCGCCGGGACGGCGTGCTGCGCTGCATGCAGAGATACTCAGGCGACTGGAATCCGAGCCCGGCGTCGAGCCATCCATCATCGCTCATCACGCCAGGGAGGCAGGCGACCTGCGCCGCGCGTTCACCGCCGAACGAGCAGCTGCTGACCGCGCCTCGGCGCTGGGATCGCATCGGGAGGCAGCAGCGCACTCGCGGCGGGCAGCGGTGGATGCGGAAGCAATCGCGTCACCTGCCGAACAAGTCAGCGTGCTGCTCGAGCTCGCCGAACACGAACACGCCATTGCCCAGGAGTCCGCGGCTGCCGGCGCCGCGCAGCGGGCCGTTCGGCTCGCGGCAACGGTCGACGACCTGGGGTTGCGCAGCCGAGGACTGCGGGTGATGAGCCGCTTCTCGACCGATGAACGGGACTGCCTCCGCCTCGCCCGGCAGGCGGTCGTGGTCAGCGAACCCCTTGGCCCGACGTCGGAGCGGGCGGCCGTGCTTGCCCACCTGGCCATTTCACTCATGGTGGCCAGGCAGTTGGATCAGGCGGTCGAAGTGGCTCGACAGGCGATCGACATCGCCAGGGCGGCCGGTGACGTCCGCAGCGAGGTCACGGCGTCCGACGCGCTCGGTTCGGCCATGCTGCGTGCGTGGCGATCGATCCGGAGTCCAGCTACAGCGACGGGCGATCCACCTGGCCGCCAGGGATGGCCTGGACCGCGAACTCGGTCGTGCCTACGGGAACCTGGTGTCCGGGACCGGGGAGGCACGGCTCTACGCGCTGAGTGCCGCGGCGCACGACGAGGCGCTGCGCTACTTCCTCGCCCGCGACCTCGACGGCCTGGCCAGCTACACGCGAGCCTGGCATGCCCGATGCCTGTTCGAACAGGGCAAATGGGACCTTGCGGTGTCGGAGTGCGACGCCGTCCTTGCGCAGCCGGAGCGAGCGGTCGACATCGCAAGCCTCACCGCCAACACCGTGCTGGCCCGAGTCCGCGCGCGTCGCGGAGGAGCCGGCGTGCGGCCTTCGCTGGCTGCCGCGAACGAACTGGCCGATCGGACCGGCGCACTGCAGCGGTTGGCCGTCGTCGCGGTGGCTCGGGCGGAGTACCACTGGCTGACGGGGCGGTCGTTGCCGGGTAATCACCTGCGGACGGTCCATGAACTCGGCCTCGACCGCGACAGTCCTTGGGCCATGGCCGAGCTCGCGTTCTGGCTGTGGCGGGCCGGCGAGCCGGCGGACTTTCCGACCCACGGCGGCGAGGCGTTCCGGCTGCATGCGGCCGGCGACCACGCCGGGGCGTTCGAGGCCTGGTCGGAGCTGGGCTGCCCGTACGAGGCCGCCGACGCGCTCGCCGACAGTTCCGATCCTGCCGACCTTCGCCGCGCCCTCGAGATGTTCACCCAGCTGGATGCGCGGACCCGCGCGGGAGCGGGTCGCTCGGCGGCTGCGCGAGGCCGGCGTCACCTCCATCCCCCGCGGTCCGAGACCCACCACCGCCGACGACCCTGCAGGCCTGACCGTCCGCGAGCGCGAAGTCGCCGAAATGCTGGCGGCCGGCCTCACCGACCCTGAGATCGCGGCCCGCCTGCACCTTTCCCCCCGGACGGTCGGCCACCACGTCTCGGCGGTGCTCCGCAAGACCGGAGCCCGCTCCCGCCGCGACCTCCGCCCCCACCCCTGAACCCCCTGGGCGCGAGGATCAACCGGCCAGGCGAGGCTCACCCCGGCAACGTGCTTCACTCCTGCCGCCGAACGGCGGAGTTGGTCCTCGCAGCAACCTGGGACGCCCACTCGTCGCGGGTGATGGCGTACTCCACGTCGCCGTGCTCGTCGCCAGGGATGTGGTCGGGCCAGTCCGCGTGGAACGTTCGAACCAAGCGCATGCCGACTTTCTCCATCACCCGACGGGACGCCGTGTGCACCACCATGGTCTCCGCGATCACCCGGGTCGCGCCCAGCTCGGCGAACGCCCGGTCGACCAGGGCCGCGGCACCCTCCGTGGCGTAGCCCTTGCCCCAGAACGCTTTCCGAATGCGATAGCCGAGTTCGGGCTCGTCGTCCGGATGACCGTCCCCCGGACGCAGGTGGAACCACCCCACGAATTCGCCGGTGGAGCGTTCCTCGATCGCCCAGAATCCCCACCGGTCGCCGTCCCGGTAGTAATCCAGGAAGGCGGGCAGGATGTCGTCGACGATCTCCTCCCGCGGCGTCGGCCGGCCACCGGTGATCCAGAACATCACATCGGGGTCGGAGTCCAGGTCGGTCAGCAGGTCGACGTCGTCCGGGGTGAAGCGGCGCAACCTCAGTCGCCGGGTCGAGAGCAGTGCGTCCATGTTCTGAGCATGAACGCTTCGGCGCTCCTCCGCGGTCCGCGTTGCGCAAACCCGCCCACGGCTACACGATCAGCAGCGAGCAGTTCTGGCCGCAGCAGGACGGCACCGCCGCCCACGCTGACATCATGTTCACCAGCGACGCCGACGGGCTGTGCTTCGTGGACATCGTCGACGGCACGCTGACGGTGTCCAAGCACGACAACTGCAACACCGTCTGTCAGATCGTGGTGACCATGCCGCCGTCGATCAGCACGTCGGTGCCGGTGATGTTGCCGGCGTTCGACCCGGCCAGCATGACGACCAGGTCGGCCACCTCCTCCGGTCGGGTGAAGCGTCCGGTCGGGGTGCCGGCGACGGCCTGCGCGGCGACGGCGCCACGGTCGACGCCGTTGGCCCGGCTCAGGGTCGCCGCCATGCCGTCGTTGCCGAGCCACAGCGAGGTTTCGACCGGGCCCGGGCTGACCGTGTTCACCCTGATGCCCTGGGGGCCGTATTCCTTGGACAGCGACTTGCTGAAACTGCGGACCGCGGCTTTGGCCGCGCTGTAGTCCATGACCAAGGGATCGGGCAGCGTCGCGTTGACCGAGCAGACAGTGACGATGGCCGCCGGCGCCCGCTCGAGCAGCCGCGGAAGAGCTGCCCTGGTCGCCCGGACCGCCGACAGGAGATTGAGGTTCAAGGCCCATTGCCAGTCCTCGTCGGTGATCTCGAGGAAACCGCCCAGCCGGGGACGGACGGCGCCGACGTTGTTGACCAAGAGGTCAAGACCACCGAAGCGGTCGACGGTGCGGTCCATCAACTCCTGGCAGCCGGCGCTGGTACTCAGATCGCCGAGAACCACGAGCACGGACCCGGCCACCGCGAGTTCGGTGAGTTCGGCCGAGTTCTGCAGGGAGCCGGCGCCCACCTGCACACCCTCGGCCACCAGTGCTCTGGTGATCGCCAGCCCGATGCCCTTGCTGGCGCCGGTGACGGCGGCGACCTTGCCGGTCAGGTCGAGATTCATCGCGCACCTGCCGGTGTCGAAACCGGAGAACGCACCCGGGCCGTTCACAGCGCCTGCTTCTCGAGCCAGGACAGCACGGCGTCGGCCACCTCACGCCAGCCGTGGTCGATGGTCAGCGAATGGGCCCGATCGGAGAACTCCAGGAAGTCGGTGACCGCATCGGAGTGCCGGTACTGCTTGAGCGTCGAGCGGGTGATCGACTCCGGGACGGTGTTGTCCAGACCGCCGGCGACCAGCAGCAGGGGGCCACGAAGCTGGTTGTCGGTGTCCACCTTGGCCGGCGAGTGGGGGTTGAAATTGGCTCCAGCTGCCTCGAACAACGGCTTGCCGGGCGCGGGTATGGACCACCGGTCGAAGAGTTCGTCGGACTCCTCGGGACTGATCGCATTGCCGAAGGCGAACCGGAACTGTTCCGGGGTCAGCGTCACGGCTCGATGCCGATTGCCCGGATTCTTGAACACCGGCAGTGTCGAGTGCAGCGCCGACAGCGGCACCGGCAGCACGCCCTTGATCTGGGCCGCGTCGATGGCGACCGCCGCGGCCGCCAGGTCGCGGCCCAACAGTTTCTGGGCGATCATCCCGCCGAACGAATGGCCGATCAGGATCGGTTTGACCGGGAGAGCCTCGATGATCACGGCGAAGTGATCGACCACGTCGTCGATGCCGTGGTCGGCGATGCTCTCGGGATTTGCCCGTGCATCCTCGACGGTGTCGGGGTCGCCCGGCCAGCCGGGCGCGGAGGCGTCATAGCCGGCCTCGGTGAACAGGTCGATCCATGGCTGCCACGAACTGGCGTGGAGCCAGAGCCCGTGGATGAACAGGACGGGTGCGTGTTCTGTCGGCATATCGAGTACCTCTCTCGGCGCGGCTCAGGGACGCTGCACAGTGCACCCGGTCAGCGGACCGATTGAATCCTGGAAAGACCCCAGCGTTCGGCAGGCGGAGCTGCTGGGGTCAGGGCGTTGATGCGGAGAGTGCTTCAGCCAACTGGCGGCGCGAGGTCACATTCAGCTTCCGGAAGGTCTTGGTGAGGTGGTACTCGACGGTGGAGGTGGTCAGGTACAGCCGGCCGGCGATCTCGGTGTTGGTGTGCCCGGCCGAGGCCAATCGGGCCACCTGATGCTCTTGCGGGGTCAACCCCTCGTGGCTTTCGACCTGGCGACGCCGGACCCGGCCCCCGGCCGCCTGCAACTCTGCGCGCGCTCGATCGGCGAAGATGTCCGCGCCGAAGCCGGTGAACATGTCGTGGGCGGCGCGTAGCGCTACGACGGCCTCGGCCGGCCGACGCCGACGACGGAGCCATTCACCGAACAGCAGATGGGTCCGGGCCAACTCGGTACGTTGCATCGTCGCGTCGAGCAGGATGATCGCCTGGCGGTAGAAGTCCTCGGCGCTTCCGTCGTCCATCGCGGCCAGCGCGCGGCTTCGCGCGAGAACACCCAACGCCCAGGGCGTCCCGGCAGCGGTGGCTCGACTCTCCAACCGACTCAGCGCTTTCTCGGCGATCGCGTGATCGCCTGCCCGCACCGCGGCCTCGATCAGGTCCGGCAGGCAGGAGTTCGCAATCGGGGCCGCGTCGTCGGAGAACAGCGGCACCGCCCACCGCAGAGCCGGCTCATAGCGCCCGAGACTGAGCTCGAGGAGCACCATCGCATGGCTGATCAGGTCGTCGTAGCCGGCGTACTGCAACGGCCCGGACACCTCGAGAACCTGGGCGGCAATCGAGCGGACGTCAGATTCCTTGCCCTGCCAGGCAAGCAGTTCGCCCTGCATCGCGTAGCCGTAGTCCGGAGAGCCGATGGCAACGCTGATCTCGGACGCCTCGGCATGGAGGTCGGCTGCCCCGGTGAAATCGCCCCGCCAGATGTGACAGCGCACCAAGCGACGCAGGGTGTTGTGCAGGGATCGCAGGTCTCCGGCGTCGCGGTGGCGAGTCACGAGCCGTCGTAGGAGGCGTTCCCTCGCCGCGTCGTCCCAGAGTTCGAGGGTGATGAAGGAGCCCGGGATTGCCCACGAGATGTGGCCGTCGTCGGGGAGATCGTCGGAGGCGAGCGCTTCGCACGCGGCCAGCATCAGCGGTACGGCGGGCTCGTACCCGAGCGTGAGGCGGGTGGCCAGAGCAGCCGCGATGAGGTCGGGCAGTGCGGCCGGCTGAACGCCGACGCCGTCGTCCAGTACGGCCCGGGCCACACTGCTCAGCAACCAGCCGTCCTGGTGGTGGCGCGCGATGAGTGCGGTGATCATGGCCTCGTAGCGGATGGTTCGAGCCTCCGCCGGTGACGAGCCGGCGGCCAGGTCCGCTGCCTGCAGCAGCATCGGTGGGATGACGACGAGATTGCCCAGGGCGAACTCGGTGAACGCCAGCGCCCTGATCGCCGCCGCCCGGGTGAGTGGCTCGACCAGTCCTGTCCTCGCCTCGAGAAGCCGGGTCTTCGCCGCGGCCACATCGCCGCTCGCCAGGAGAGCCTCGCCGGAACCGAGGAGCCGCACGGCCTTGGCCGCCGGCTCGTCCGACAATTCGGCCGCTCGCAGCAGGAGCGCGGCTCGAGCAGTTTGCCCTCCTCGTCGACGGCCACCCTCGGCGGCGTGATCCAGCTCGCGCGCCACCAACTCGTCCGTGCCTGCCGTCGCCGATGCCAGGTGCCATACCCATCGATCTCGATCTCGGTCGCGATCGGTGGCATCGGCCAGCGCGGCATGGGCCCTCCGCCGATCCGCGGGCCGGGCGCTCGCGTAGACCGCGGACCGGATCAGCGGGTGCCGGAAGGTCGGTGAGGAGTCGGCTACCAGGATCCCGGCTTCGACCGCGGGATCCGCGTCGGCGGCCGACAGGCCGACGGACGCCACGGCGCGCCACAGGACCGACGCGTCGATGCTGGGCGCAACCGAGATGAGCAGCAGTAGTTGCCGTGTCGGGCCCGGGAGCTGCTTCACCCGGTGCGCGAACGAGGTCCGCAATCGCTCTCCGACCGGCAATGTCAGCGGCAACGGCCGCCGACCGGCCAACTGGTCGGCCGTCAGAGAACCCGCCGCCTCGAGGAGAGCGAGCGGGTTTCCCGAGGTCTCGGCGAGAATGTGACGCCGCACCGCCGGGTCGAGGAAGCCCGGCGTGTTCGCGTCGAGCAAGCGGGCGCCCTCGGCCGGCGCCAGTCCCGTCATCCGCAGAATCCGGGAGTTCTGGAAGGCGTCAGCCGGCAAGGAATTCTCGCGGAAACTGAGGACCATCCCGATGGCGTCGGCCGACAGTCTCCGGCAGACGAAGGCCACCGCGTCCAAGGACTCCTGATCGAGCCACTGGGCGTCGTCGACGATGCAGATCAGCGGAGCATCCGAGGCCACCTCAGCCAGCAGCGACAGCGCGGCGAGCCCGACGTGGAACGGTTCGGGAGGTGGGCCACTGACCATGCCGAAGGCCGTGAGGAGCGCATCTCGTTGCGGGGCGGGCAATCGGGAAACCCGGCCCAGGAAGGGCATCAGCAGACGATGCAGGCCGGCGTGACCGAGCTGACGCTCCGATTCCGCGCCGGCCACCCGGGTCACCCGTGGCTCGGGGGCGGCGGTCAGGTAGTCGAGCATCGTGGTCTTGCCGACCCCTGGCTCGCCCACGATGACCAGGGTCCCGCTGATGCCGTCGAGTACCGAGGCGATCAGGTCGTCGAGGGCGTGCCGTTCGTCGGCCCTGCCGATGACCGACGTCGACGACACAGCTGCGTCCTAGTCCTTCCGGGCGTGGAGTTCCTTGACCCCGGCAACGTACAGGTCGATTCCGCTGCCGTAGTACTGGTCCTCATCGTCGCAGTCGGTCAGCGCCTCGGCACAGGCGATCAGGTTCGGGAAGCGTTCGGCAGGCAGCCCGGCCACGGCCGCGCGCTTGGCCTTGATCTTCGCGTCGCGCTCCGGCTCGGGGGTGTCCACCTCGGCGCCGGGGCGACCGGTCACCAGGATCATCGCGGTCAACAGCGCCTGCCTGGCCAGGTCCGACGCCTCACGGACGGAGAACCCGGCGCCGCGCAGCGCACCGAGCGTCCGCTCGGCCAACTCTTGCGCCGGCGGCGAGATCAATACGCGGGGCATCGCCAGGTCGACCGAGCCGGGATGCCGCCGCAGCGCATCGACCAGTGAGACCACCGCAGCGCGCACCTGTCCCAGCCAGTCGCCGCTCGCGGGTGGGATGTCGAGCGCCTCGAAGATCCGGTCCCCCATCGCGTCCAGCAGCTCGTCCTTGTTCTTGACGTGCCAGTACAGCGCCATCGGGGTGACCCCGAAGTCGGTGGCGATCCGGCGGATGGCCACGGCATCAAGGCCCTCGCGGTCGGCCAGGTCGAGCGCGTGATCGACCAGCGCGTCGCGGCTCAGTTCCGGCGCCGGAGCGGACCGCCTGTTCGCTGTCGCGCTGGGCCGTTTGGTGGAAGCCGCCGAAACCATGTTGACAACTATACACCGTATGAGCTTACCTATACGACGTACATGTACGACGTACAAGTACTCCGTATAGGAAGGCAGATCGAACCATGCGTGCAACCTGGACCCTGCTGGCCGTCGGGCTGGCGACCTTCATGACGTACCTCGACAACAACGTCGTCAACGTCGCGATCCCCGCGGTGCAGCGGGACCTGCACCTGACCACCTCTGGCCTGGAGTGGGTGGTCAGCGGTTACATCCTGGTGTTCGCCAGCCTGCTGCTGGCCGGTGGCCGGCTGGCCGACGTGTGGGGGCGCAAGCGGGTCTTCATGACCGGCCTTGCGATCTTCACCGGCTCGTCGCTGGCAGCCGGACTGGCGACCACGGCAGGGGAGCTCATCGCCGCCCGCGCCGTCCAGGGGCTGGGCGCCGCCCTGCTGACGCCGACCACCCTCGCCATCATTTCGGCCACCTTCGAGGCCGGCCGCAAGCGGGCAGCGGCCATCGGCATCTGGAGTGCGGTCGGTGCACTGGCCCTGGCCGTGGGACCGCTGATCGGCGGGGTGCTGTCGCAGTACCTGAGCTGGGAGTGGATCTTCTTCATCAACGTGCCGGTGGGAATCGCGACGATGCTGTTGGGGTGGAGAGTGATCGACGAGTCGCGTGACGAGAACGCCCCGCGCCGGCTCGACCTGCCGGGCGTGCTCACCTCCGCCCTTGCCCTCTTCGCCCTGACCTACGCGCTCATCGAGGGACACGACAAGGGCTGGACCTCGCCGCTTATCCTGGGTACGTTCGCGGCCGCCGCGGTGCTGGGCGCCCTGTTCGTCCGGATCGAGAACTCCTCGGCGAACCCGATGGTCGCGCTCCGGCTGTTCCGCGAGCGGGTGTTCAGCGGCGGGCTGATCGCGTTGTCGCTGTGGGCCTTCGGCCTGTTCGGCATCTACTTCTTCACTTCCCTGTACCTGCAGGGTGTGCTGGGATTCTCGTCCACCAAGGCCGGTGCTGCGTTCGTCCCGATGGCGCTGCTGATGGCGGTGGGCGCGATCATCTCGGAGCGGGTGTCCCACCGGCTGGGGGCGCACCGGGTGGTGTCGGTTGCGCTGGTCGTCATGGGCCTTGGCATCGCCTCGGTCAGCTTGCTGGGCGCAGACGCGTCGTTCGCTTCCCTGATGCCCGCGTTCGCGGTGATCGGCATCAGCGGCGGGTTCACCGTGCCGCTGACGGCGAGCGTCATCGACGCCATGCCGACCGCCGAGGCCGGTGTCGCCTCCGGGGTCTTCAACGCCTCCCGTGAGGTGGCGGGTCTACTCGGGATCACCGTGATCGGAGCAGTTCTCACCAGCCGGCAGGCCGCGCTGCTGGATGGCGGAGCATCGTCGTTGGACGCCTTCCTCGGTGGCTACCGGGCCGGCCTGCTGGTCGCGGCCGCCCTGGTGATGCTCGGCGGAATTGCCGCCTGGGTCGGTCTGCGGAGCGCACGCCCCGAGGCGTCCGATTCGGTCGACACCAGGGCCGCCGGTGACGAACTGGTGGCACCAGGAATCTGACCGCCGGACCGGACGGGTGACGTCAGGCCAACAGCGCCAGGGCTCTCGCCCGGGCGGCGGCCACGTCTACGTCCGGGCCGACCCCGACGGCCGGCGACCCACCCAGTACAACCGGACCCACCCAGTGCAACCGGACCCGATAACCCGCCGTAACGCCGCCGCCGCCGCCCGACCCCCGACAGGCCGGGCGGCGGCGGACTCTCTAGAGGTCGGATACCGGCTGCAATCGCTGGGCCCGAACCATCAGCACCAGGTGTTGCACCAGCAGGGTCAGGCCGAAGTAGGCCATCAGCGATACCGAGCCCAGAGCGCGGTCATGCACGAAGGCGTCGAGCAGCAGGTGCTGGCCGATCCCGACCACCCATAGTGCAGCCGTGACGACGGTGCCCTGCCGGACCGCTCCGGTGGCCGTCACCCAGACCCGCATCGTGTGGGCCCTGGCGATGGCCAGCAGCCCGCCGATCGCCGCGCTGCCGATCAGCAGCGCCAGGTCGACCCCGGACGCACCGTGCTGCTGCAGGTAGCCGCTGGTCTCGATGACCCCGGCGGCCAGCAGGATCCAGGACAAGGTCATGCGCTCGCCAACCGGGCGGACCGACAGTTGGCGGGCCAATATCCAGCCGAGGACGACGATGCCGATCAACACGTTGCTCGAGGTGGTCACTCTTCGAGATTCCGCCCGGCGGAGGGCCCGCGAAACCTCCCGCGGGTGGAGATCGGGGTGGATGTCCGGGTGGAGCTCAGGGCGTTGTGGACCGGACCTTGGCGATGGCCTGGGCCCGGTCGCGCACGTCGAGTTTGCGGAAGATCGTGTTGATGTGTGTCTTGACCGTCGACACCTCGACCACCAACCGGGCGGCGATCTCGGTGTTGCTCAGGCCCTGTCCGACCAGGTCGAGCACCTCGGCCTCCCGGCCGGTGAGCTCCGGGAATCGTTGCACCGCCCGGGCATTGCCCACATCGGTACGGCTGAGTACGTCGACCAGCAGCCGGCCGACCTCCGCGCTGTACAGGGCTGCCCCGTTCGCCACCGCTCGTACGGCGTCGAGCACCTGCCTGCGGTCGGCGTCCTTGGTGAGAAATCCCTTGGCCCCGGCGCGTAGCGCGGCTACCACCGAACTGTCGTCGGCGTAGGTGGTCAGGACCAGGACGGACGTTCCCGGAACCTCGGCGAGGATCTGGTGGGTGGCTTCGACGCCGGAGATCCCGGGCATGTTCAGATCCATCAACACGACATCCGGCGAGGTGGCCGTCACGACCGCAATCGCCTCGGCGCCGTCGGCGGCCTCCCCGACGACCTCGATGTCCGGCTGCAACGAAAGCACGGTCACCAAACCGTCCCGGACGATCGCCTGGTCATCGCTCACCACGACCCGGATCGCCCGGGTCGTGCCTGTCCCCGTCGTCATCGTGGTCCTCTCCCGGCCTCGAGCGACCCGTCGGCCACGTTGTACGGCTCGCCGAGGTCGATGCGGGCTCGGACGACGAACTGCCGGTCCCGCGGTCCCGCCTCGATCGTCGCGGCAGATCCGATCGCGCGGAAGCGTTCGGCCATGCCCTGCAGACCGTAACCGCGGTGATCATCACCCGCGGCGATCGCTCCCGTGCCCAGCGGATTGCTGATGAGCAGGCTCGCCGCACGGTCGTCGACCCGGAACTCGATGTGGACGGGCTGACCATCGGCGTGCGTACGCGCATTGGAGAGGCCCTCCTGGACGGTCCGGCGCAGACCCTCGGCCGCCCGGTCGGGGAGATCGGGTGCCGTCCGGCTGATGTCCACGCGCACATCGATGGTGCCGCCGATCGATCGCGCCGATGCCGCGAATTGCTCGATGGCCGCGCCGATCTCGATGGCCGGCACCGAGCCGGCAAACCGGTCCGGATCGCGGAGGGCGGCAACCGCGGCGCGGGCATCGCGCAGACCGTCGGCGGCCAGCCCGCGTGCCGCCTGTACCCGTCTTGCCGCGGCCGGCACGTCACCGGCGTCGAGCAGTGCGCCGACGGCGTCCAGCTGTACAACCAGTCCACCCAGGCTGTGGGCGAGCACGTCGTGCAGGTCCCGGGCGAGCCCGATGCGTGCAGCCTCCGCCCGCAGCGCAACGTCCTGCTGCTCCAGCAGCAGCCGCCGGGCCTGGGCCTCGCGAAATTGGCGGCGGCTCAACCCGGCCAGCGCCCCGAGGGCCAACGCGGTCAACAGGGCGAGTTCTGCCGAGGTCGGCATCGGATCGAGTACGAGTGCAACAGCGGTAACTGCCACCGTGAGCAGTGCGCCGACAACGCCTGCCGTCAGAGGGATCTCGCTGGCGCCGATCATCGCCATCACGGCGACGGCCGCCACGTTGATGCTGAGGCCAGAGGTGCCGCCGGCCGCCGCCGCCCCCGTCAGCGCGGCGCCCAGATTCAGCCCGAAGGCCAGCCGAGCCACCTGGGGGGACGATTCGTCGAACGCGGCGACGATGACAGCGCGGATCAACCAGAGCAACAGCGAAGTGCCGCCCACGACCAGCGCCCAGGTCGGTCGGCCCGTGGTGTCGACGAACATCCAGAACCCGATGACGCCGATGGCCACCAGATTCAGCGTGAATCGGGCGACCACCCCACGCCTCTCCCGTTGTTCCGGCACACCTGCATTGTGGTCCGCCCAGGTCGCGGCCCACCAAGGCCCGTACCACCGGGAGGCACCGCTTGTCGGTGCCCAGATGTCGAGAGGACGCTCAGCAGGGGCGACTCTCCCGACGGATGTTCCTGTTCTGCGTTCACTCGAAGTCACGTCAGCGTCGATCGATGATTATTTTCGGCCGGAGGCGTCCTATCTCCGGGAGGCAGCACACGGGTGCGTCCTCGAGGAGGGAGTCGATACATGGCCGACGACCGGTCGTTCCTGCTGATTCCGGGCGCCGGCGGTGAGGCCTGGTACTGGCACCTGGTGGTGCCGCTGCTCGAACAACGTGGGCACCGGGCGATCGCCGTCGACCTGCCCGCCGGGGACCCGAACGCCGGCTGGGCCGAGTACGCCGACGCGGCGGTGGCGGCCGGTCAGGGGGCCGGTCCGGCGACCGTTGTCGGTCAGTCCATGGGCGGCTTCACTGCGCCGCTCCTGGTCGGGCGCCTTCCGGTGGAGCGGATCGTGCTGGTCAACGCCATGATCCCGGCACCGGGTGAGACCGGCGGCCAGTGGTGGGATGACGTCGAACAACGGTCGGCCCGGGAAGCGCAGGATCGGCGGCAGGGCCGCGACCCGGATGCCCCGTTCGACGAGCGGGAGATGTTTTTCCACGACGTGCCCAAGGCAGTCACCGACGAGGCCTTCAACCGGGGCGAGCCACGCCAGGCCGACCTGCCGTTCGCCCAGCCCTGGCCCCTCGCGGCCTGGCCGGACGTGCCGACCAGCGGAATTGCCGGCCGCGATGACCGCATCTTCCCGGCCGACTTCCAGCGCAGGGTGGCCAGGGAGCGGCTGGGTATCGACCTGACCGTTGTGCCCGGCGGCCACCTGATCTCGCTGTCCAACCCGCGAGGGCCTGGTCACGGCATTGCTCGCCTAGGCCGGGCCCGGGATCACTGTCTGGCCGGGGATTTCGATGAGGTCGTGGTAAACGGGAATCCCGCGCTCCCGCGCCTGGGCGACATCCAGGTCGGCACCGCGAGATTCGCCGGCCAGCCGCAGGACTGCGTCACACCGCTCGATCAGCCTGCGTGCGGTCGGGTACATGATCGTGGCGGCCACCGGATCGTCGAGCGTGCCACCGGCCGCTCGCAGCAAAGGGAGCGCCAGCCATTCGCCGATGACCGGTAGGTGGCCGGCCCGGAAAAGGGGCAACGCCGCGCGTTCGAGGCGACGCAGGTTCTGGGCCATCAGGAGGGGATCGTCGCCGGTTCCCGACCGGTACGGGCCGGCGACAAGGATCATCGACCCGCTCACGGCCGACCCTGCCGGCGTCGACGGGCGGAGCCCCCGGTTCGGCAGCCGGGCAGCCGCTGGCGACTCCGCAGGTTCGAGATGGTGCTCATTGCCTTCGCTCCTCACCGGATCAGGTCCGGGTTGACTGCACGTTTATGCGTACTAAATCATGAAACTACTCGATACTGCACGATTTGCCTAGACCTCTATGCTGCAATCGTGGACATCGACGGGAAGCGAGCACATGGCGGCGCGCGGTGCTGCACGAACACCGGAGAACGTGCATGTTGGTAGCGCACCGTCGCGAACTTCTGCTGGACCGACTCGCCCGCGACGGTCGCGTCGTGGCCAAGGACGTGGCCGAGGAGTTCGGGCTGTCGGAGGACACCGTGCGCCGCGACCTTCGCGACCTCGCTGCGGCCGGGCTGTGCCAGCGGGTTTATGGCGGCGCGTTGCCTGTGTCCCCAGCAGTGGTCGACTACCGCGCCAGGGTCGACGTCGAGCCGCAGAGCAAACAGCTGGTCGCGCATCGGGCAGTCCGGCTCGTCGCCGAAGGCTCGACGGTCATCCTCGACGGCGGGACAACGACGCTGGCGGTCGCACGTGCGCTGCCGAAGTCTTTGGACTGCACGGTGATCACCTTGAGCCCGGCGATCGCAGTGGCGCTGCTCGAGCACCGCGCCGAGGTCATCCTGATCGGGGGCCGGCTGTCCAAGCATTCCGCGGTCACGTCGGGGGCGGCTGCCGCGGAGGCCCTGGCCGGGCTGTCGGCCGACCTGTTCCTGCTCGGCGTCACCGGTGTGCATCCGACCGCGGGTCTGACCACCGGTGACGCGGAGGATGCGGCCATGAAGCGGTTGCAGGTCGGTCGGGCTGCCGAGACATACGTGCTGGCCAGTCGCGAGAAGGTCGGCACAGCATCGCGTTTCAAGGTGGTCGATTTCGAGGCGGTGACCGCGGTCATTGCTGACCCGGACGCCGCCGCCTCCGTGGCCGACCTGCGCGCGGCCGGGGTGACGGTGATCCTCGCCGACTGATCGCCGGGTGACGCCGGGCACTGGGCGCGCTGACCGACCCGGTGGTTCGATCGAGGCGCTGCTCGCCTAACGTCGAAAGGCGTCGACGGCCGGTGTCGACGGCCGGGGGGTATCGAATGCCCCCTCGACGGAAGGACAGCGAGCATGTCGAGTGAGCACCTCCTCACGCCCATCAAGGACGAGCTGGACGCACTGTTCGGCCAGTACACCGCGGCGAATCAGGCAAAGGGGCTGGTGTACGGCCTCGTCGGCCCGGCGGGCCTGGTGCACTCCACCGGGTTCGGGGTCGCGGGCGAGGACGCCGGCTCACCACCCGGTGAGAAGACCGTGTTCCCGATCGCGTCGATGTCCAAGAGCTTCGTCGCCGCCGGCGCACTGCTCGCCCGGGATCGCGGACTGATCAACCTGGACGCCCCGATCACCGACTTCTTCCCGGAGTTCTCGGCGGCCGGCACCTTCGACGATCCGGTCGAACCACCGACTGTCCGGATGCTGCTGAGCATGTCGGGCGGTCTGACCGAGGACAACTCATGGGTCGACCCCTTCATCGGCCTGCCGGTGGCCGAACTGCTCGACATCGTCGGCAAGGGCCTGAACTACAGCTCCCTTCCGGGAACCGTCTACGAATATTCGAATCTCGGGTTCACCTTGGCCGGTCTGGCCGTCGGAAGGGCCGTCGGGACGAGCATCGAGGAGTGGATCGCTGCTGAGCTGCTCACCCCGCTCGGCATGACCAGGACCTGGTTCGACAACGCCGCGCCTGACGACGATTCCGATCGGGCGACCGGGTACTCGCTCGATGCGGACGGCGCGTGGGTCGGCTACCCGCCGGCGCGATCCGCCGCGTTCGCCGCCGCCGGTGGGATCCAGAGCTGCGTCAGCGATCTGGCCACCTGGGTGGCCTGGCTGGCCTCGGCGTTCCGGCCGGCCGCCAACGGTTCGGAAGGGCCGTTGACCCGACGGTCACGACGAGAGATGCAGCGTCTGGAGCAGGTCAGCCTGCCCTACGTCGCCGCCCGCGCCAACGGCACCTGGAAGCTGACCGTCGGCGGATACGGTCTCGGCCTGTTCGTCGCGGAGGACCTGCACCGCGGCACCCTGGTCACGCACAGCGGCGGACTGCCCGGCTTCGTCCTCAACATGATCTGGCACCCCGACTCCGGACACGGGGTCGTGGTGCTCACCAACAGCCACCGCGGGAACCCGGTGACGCTCTCCGAGGAGGCCCTGTTCCGGGTGCTGGACCGGGAAGCGGCTCCAGCTCGCACGGTCCGGCTGTGGCCGGCCACCGTGGAGTTGCGGCAGCGCGCGGAGCAACTGATCCGCAACTGGGACGACGAGCTCGCCGCCCAGATCCTGGCACCCAACGTCGATTTCGACCGGCCCGTGGCCGAACGGCGCGCCGAGATCGAACAGTTCGTCACCGAGGTCGGGCCGCTCGATGCGCCACGCCCGGTCGCCGACGTGACCTCGGCAGCGACGCCGGCCGACGTCACCTGGACCATCCCGGGCCAGCGGGGGGAGCTGATCTGCATGATCCACCTGACCCCGGAGCAGCCGGCCCGCATCCAGGAGTTCGAGGTGCGCGCCGCATCGTTCGACCGACCTAGAACTGCCCGTCCCAGCGACATCTCGCCGCGACGGCAGGCGCTCGGCGCCGCGTCGTTGAGCTCGCTTCCCAACACCGCGGTGGTCCTGCCGAGCTGACCGACGGGTCGAGAGATATCAACCGGCTCCAACGAAGGCTCAGCCGCCGAACTTCATGACGGTGCCGGTCCCGGCGCAGTTGCCGCAGTTGCTGACGTACACCGATCCGTCCTGACCGACCGCCAGGCCGGTGGGGAAGCTCAAGCCGGCATCCGGCGGGACCGCCGTGCTCCGGGTGCCATCGGGACGGACCCGGATGACGTCACCGGGAAACACTTCCAGCACGTAGAGGCTGCCGTCGGGACCGAACGCCAGGTCGACAGCCGAGGTGAATCCGTCGGCGAAGACACTGAGCCCCTTCGGCGTCCAACGCCAGACCCGGGACTGTCCGGCAGGGAACGGAGCTCCGGTCAGATCGGCGACGTACACCGCGCCGTCCGGGCCGTCGGCCAAAGCGGTGGGAACCGGCTTGGTATTCGATGTCGCCGGCGGTGCGATTGGTGAAGGTGGCAAGCAGTCTGCGGAGTGTGGTGCGGTCGTACGGCGAACAACGTGTTGCCGGCAGCGTCGATCGGCGAACGTACCCCGACCGGTGGACAACACCGAGGTCGTATTGGACTCATGGAGTTGGGCGTCCGGGTCGTTGGCTCGTTCGAATGCTGCGAGATCGGCCACTGTGTCCGATCCATGCCGGTCGAGACGTTGCACGGTTCCCAGCAGTTTCGCGGCCCGTGATCCGAACACCGAGCGGTCCAGCTGTGGTCCGGGACCACCGATGGAGAGGTACAAGACCCGTGCCACCGGCCGACACGTCGGACGGACCGAAGGCGAAGGCGCCGGTGCCCTGCTCGGCGATGGACGGCAGCCCGGTCAGGATCCGGTGCTGGCGGCCGTGCCGGGGGATCGCCGTCACCGCGCCGGTCCGGCCGAAACACATGTCCTCGGCGGTGAACACTCCCGGGAAGCAGGGTCCCGAACCGCCACGCCCGGATTCGGCCACCAGCAATACGCCACCGGGTCCCCAGCCCAGCCCGCGTGGGTTGTCCAACCCGCCGGCCACAACTCTCGGCGTGTGACGTGCGGCCGTTGGCTCCCGCGGGTGGTGCCGCAGGCACCACGCACGCGAGCACGACCACCGAGGCGAGAGCGAGGATGCGAACAGACGGTTTCATCGAGGCTCCTCGAAGCGATGCCGAACGGGCGGCCGGCGGCCGGTCACCACGCTGCGCCGATCCCGCCCCGGTGCACATACGCCTTTAGGCGACTGTTCGTGCTCCCTGACCCTGACCAGTCCCCAGGTCCGGGCCGGCGGCGGTACCGTTTGTGCACCCTCCAGGAGGGAGACTGTTGTGACGGTTCTGCACCTTCCCCATGCCGGCCTCGCCGGCGTCATGGATGTCATCGGCGCCGGGCGGGCCGACCCGACCGGTCCGGCAGTGCCCTGGTCGACCCTGGACAGCCTGCTCGCGCTGTTCCCGGGCGACGCCGTCACCTGGTGCGAGCTGGACTTGACCGTGCCGGACGCATGGTCCAGCAGACCGTCTTCCAGGACGGCACCCGTGACGTCCATTACGGCACCGACGATCCGTGGATCTTCGACCTGCTGCGGCGGTTCCGCGGCTGCAACAAGGAACCTGTGCCAGACGTGTTCCGTTGGTCCGACCTCTACACCCAGCGCGAGCTGGCCCGGCAACCGGCGTTTGCCGAGTACTTCCGCGACGAGATCCTCCATCAGCTCAGCGTGTCATTCCCGGCCCTGCCCGGTCGGACCCGGCGGCTGATGCTGCGGCGCGCAGAGGGACCGGATTTCACCGCCGAGGACGCCACACTGATGGAGATCTTGCGCCCACATCTGTTCGAGGCCTACCAGTTCGTGCAACGGCGACATGCTGGTCTCATCGACATTGACCGCCCGGGAGTCCGAGGTGCTCGATCTGGTGGCGCGGGGCCTTCGCAATGACGAGATCGCCGGTGTGCTCGTCATCAGCGTCGCCACCGTGCGCAAGCACCTGGAACACATCTTCGATCGGACCGGGCTGCGCAGTCGCTCGGCAGTGGTGGCCCGGCTGGTCCACCAACCGGAGCCGACCATCGTGCCGGCGGGTGAGACCGCCGGTGCCGAGGTCTATTACCCCGGCCGGTTCGCCGACCGGACCAAGCACGCCGAACGCGCGCCCGCCAAGCTCCCCTGCGGAAGCGCCTACGAAGTAGACCTCTCAGCGTCAGCTGGTCGGTTGGTGTCCCGCCAGGCCCGCCACACCTCGGGCCGGAGCCGGCCCCGGTCCGGTACGTCCAAGCCCTGCGTGCGGGCCCACGCCCTGACCTCGGCGGTGCTCGGCTCCCCCGGCGTCGCCGGGCCGACCGGGGCGGGCGACAGGTCGCGGGACAGGTGCGCAGGCCATGTCGACCTCCGTGGTGGCCCAGGTGTATGCCGCGGCCAGGAATCGATAGGTCCACTCCTCGGCCAGTTGCCGTGTCTCGCAGAAGATCAGCGGCACCTGCGGCCACCGCACCTGCAGTTCCGCCAGCCCATCGGCCACCGTGGCCGGTCGGACCCGCTCGAGCTTGAACACCTGGGAGTAGCGATCCTCCACCACCACGGCGGCGCGCGGCATGGCGGCCAGATCGCCCAGCGCATAACGGAGCTTGCCGCCCAGCAGGCTGGAGACCAGATCCTCCAACGACTTCCGCTCGACGACGGCGATGAGTCGCCCTTCCAGCCAGGGAGCCGTAGTCGCCGCAGGGCAGCGCCCGCCTGGTCACCGCCACCTGCTGGTGGGAGAACCGGTACGGGTACCGCTCCCTGGTGTCGACAACGATCTCCAGACCGGCGATGCCCGCCGCCCGCGCCGCGGGGTGGTCACGTTCGGCCGGGCCTGCTTGCGGGTGCGCGCGGACTGCCAGAACACCACGTCCCGCCCCGGGCCTTGGTGAACACCAGCTGCGAGCGGTTCTCCCGTCCGCGATCGAGCACCAACTCGACCGCCGCCCCCCGGCGCACGCAGGAGCGGACCGGGACCCGCTCGACGATCTCCGGGCTCGTCCGGCCATCCGCTGGTGTCCAGCTGGTAGCAGAACAGCGCCTTCTCGCGCGGCCACGTGCCCGAGGTGCGGAACACCAGTCCGCCGCCCAGCGGGCACCCGCATCAGGTACGTCAGCCGCGAGTCGGGATCGGGATTGACCGCGAGCAGCAACTCGATCATCGCCGCACCACCGCCGTCCCGGGTCGTAAGCGGCCTGGTTGGACTCGATGTCCGGGTCGTGCTCGACCGCCCATTCCGCCAACACCACGGCCGGACTGATGAGGGTTTGGCCCAGTGGAGTGAGCTCGTACTCCACGCGCGGCGGGACCTCGGCGAACACCGTTCGGGAGGCCAATCCGTCCCGCTCGAGATGACGCAGCGTCAGGGTCAGCATGCGCTGCGAGATCCCCGGAATGCGGCGGTGCAGTTCGGTGAACCGCATGCGTTGCCCGTCGAGGGTGGCGACCACCAGCAGCGTCCACTTGTCACCGATCCGGTCCAGGATCCGCCGGATCGCGCGGCCGCCGTCACCGCGAATCAGGCAGGTCTTCTCGTACCGGGCCGCCTCGTTCTCGACCATCCGTCTCACTCCGCTGTGTTCCTTGGGCACACGCGTGTGCCTTTTGTGGTCCTTCCGAGGGTCACGCATGATGGGCCTACTTACAAGTCGTAACTGATATCGGAGGTCGGCGATGGAAGTCGCTTACTGGATCGTCGCCGGACTGCTCGCGCTCTTCTTCCTCTACGCCGGCGGGCTGAAGCTGACGCGCAGCAAAGAACAGTTGCAGCCGACCATGGGCTGGGTCGACGTCATCCCGATGTGGTTGGTGCGCACGATCGGGCTCCTCGAAGTGCTCGGCGCGGTCGGGTTGATCCTGCCGCCGCTGACCGGGGTCGCCCCGGTGCTCGCCCTGGTTTCCGCGATCGGCTTCGTGGTACTGCAGGTCCTGGCCGCCGGACTGCACCTGTCTCGGCGGGAGGGTCGACTGATCGGCCTCAACATCGGGATCATTGTGCTCGCCGGGCTCACCGTCTGGCTGGCCACGATCTGGGTCTGACGTCGGGGATCGGTCGACCGCGGCGCGTGCCGGGAGCGGTTTGCGGGCATCATCCGCAGGAAGGCCCACCGGTAGTGGCACATACGTCAAGGAGGACGCATGCACACACCACACAGCCGCGGCTTCGACCGGCGACTCTTCTTGCAGGCAATCGGGGTGACGACGGCTGCGGTCGGCGCGGCCGCGATCGGCGGCGGCCCGGCCCAGGCCTCCCCGAGACCGACTCCGACACTGGTGAACCCCGGGTTCGAGGACGGATTGACCGGGTGGCAGACCGCCGGCACAGCGGGGGCCGCCCACGTCGACGCAACCGGCCACACCGGGGAGGGCCGGCTGACCCACTGGGCCGCGACGGACTACACCGCGACCACCGCGCAGACCGTCCGCGACCTGCGGCCCGGCTGGTGGACGGTGCGGGCGTGGGTGAAGTCCGGAGGAGCACTGAGCACGTCCAGGCTGGAGATCGTCCAGGACCGGAAGGTGACCACCTCGACCGTGCTGCCGAACACCGAACTCGGCGACGGCTGGGTCCAGATCGCCGCCACCGCCCGGGTCCACGGACGCACCGCGACGATTCGATTGACCACCAGCGCGCCGGGTGGCAGCTGGGCCACGTGGGACGACGTCACGATCGCGCCGGATCGGGTGGAACGGACCTTCCGCGGGGCCGATCTCTCGTCCGTGCCGAAGAACGAGGACCACGGCGCCACCTACCGGGACCGGACCGGACGGCGCCGCGCGCCGGAGACGATCCTGGCGGCCGCCGGTGCGAATCTGGGCCGGCTCAAGGTCTGGGTGAATCCCGCGGACGGCTACAACGACCAGGCGCACGTGGTGCGCATGGGCAAGCGGATCAAGCGGGCCGGGATGAAGCTGCTGGTCGACTTCCATTACTCGGACAGCTGGACCGATCCCGGCCAGCAATGGCCGCCCGCCGCCTGGAAGGACCTGGACGCCGCCGGGATGACCGCCAAGGTTGCCGAGCACACCACCTCCGTGCTCACCGCGCTCCGCCGGGCCGGTGTCACCGCGGACTATGTCCAGATCGGCAACGAGATCAATCCCGGCATGCTGTGGCCGCTCGGCCAGACCTGGGACGTCGACCCGGGCGACGCCGTGACCGAGCCCCAGTGGGACAACCTGGCCGCCTTCTTGACGGCCGGAGCGCAGGCGGCGAAGGCGGTCAACCCGCGGACCAGGACGCTGCTGCACCTGACCAACGTCAACAACGGCATCGACTCGCTGACCTGGTGGTTCGACGAGGTCGTCGCCCGAAACGTGCCGTTCGACCTCATCGGGCTGTCGTTCTACGGGTACTGGCACGGCAGCTTCGCCGACATCCAGAACGCCATCACCGTGCTGTCCGACCGCTACGACCGCGATGTGCTGGTGGTCGAGACCGCCTATCCGTGGACACTCCAGGACAACCCCACGGTGCCCTGGGAGAACGTCATCGACCTGGACATCCGAGCTGGTCGCCGGCTACCCGGCCACCCCGGCGAGCCAGACCGCCTACCTGCGCGGACTGCAGGACGTGGTCGCCGCCGCTCCCGGACGGTCGCGGACTCGGCACCGTGTGGTGGGAGCCGGCCTGGACCGCGGTGCCGGGCAACGGCTGGGACCCCACCGATCCGGCGTCGGGCAACGCCTGGGAGAACCAGGCGGTCTTCGACTGGACCGGGCGCGCGCTCCCGGCGCTGGCGACGTTTGCCCCGGACTGCTGACCGTCGATCAGGGCCGAGGCAGGCGAACCCGGTCCGATGTCAGGAGCCGGTCAATTTCGCGATCTCGGTCCTGGCCGCAGCGACCAGATCGGCATGGGTGTGGGCGATGCCGTGCAGATCCCGAATCAGGCAGCCTGCGCGGTCGGGACGAGCGAGCGGAATCCGGTGCGCCAACTGGGGTAGTTCGGGGTGAACCCGAGCTCGCGCTTGGCCTTGGCGTTCGACGAGCCACGAGCGACCGTCATCATGGACACCAGATGTGCTCCGGCCACCGGACGTGCCAACCAGGCCGGAACCGGCCGGGGTGGCTTGGCGCCGAGCAGCGTGGCCAGGTACGGCATCCACGTCGACGCCGGTGCGGGTTCGTCGTCGACGACGTTGTAGAGGCCGGGCGTGCCGTGGTCGACAGCGAGCACCGTTGCGGCGGCAGCGTCCTGGACGTGGACGAACGAGAAGAACCCGCCGCCGCCCCCGATCAGGGGCAGCTTGCGGGCTCGCAGGCCCTCCCAGAGTTCGCCGCCGGGGGCGATGGCGGTATCAGGGCCGTACAACAGCCCGTACCGCAGCGCGAGCCCATCGATGGTGGGCGCCTCCGACATCGTGCGCTCCAGGTACCTGATGGCGGCAAGGGTCTCGCGGGACTCCGGCGCCGGGTCCGGATCCAGCCGGTCGGTCTCGTCCTTGATCGCCGACCCGGTGCGCTCGTTCGGCCAGCCGGTGAACGACTGAGCGATGAACCGCCGCGCGCCGACCTCGACGGCCGCGGCGAGCAGGAGGTCGAGTCCCTCGGTCCGCAACCGGTTGGTGACTGCGAACTCCCGATCGAAGTGCTTGGAGTTGCGCATGCTCGCCAGACCGGTCAATTGATGGATCACCACCTCGGGCGCGGCCCCGCGCACGGCGGCGCGCACCTGGTCCGGATCCAGGCCATCCATTGCCACCGGATCCGCGCCCAGCTCGCTGATCAGCCCGAACCGGTCCGCGGACCTGGTGGTCCCGACGACCTCATGGCCGGCCTCGACCAGCCCACGGACCAGCGGCCGACCCACTGCGCCGGTCGCGCCGGCTACGAACACCTTCATGTCGTTCTCCCTTCGTCGCACCCTCCGACGCCGGAGACCCGCATCCTGTGACACGCTCGAGGAATGGCCGGCCCTGGAACACTGCAGGAGCTTCGACCCCTGGTGTTCTCCATCGCCTACCGCATGCTCGGCGCGGTCACCGATGCCGAGGACGTCGCCCAAGAGGCCATGCTGCGCATCCACCGCGGCATGCAGACCGGTGTCGAACTGGCCAATCCGGACGCATATGCGACCACAGTCGCCACCCGGCTCGCCCTGGACGCTGCGCGGTCGGCCCGGCGTCGCCGCGAGACCTACGTGGGGACCTGGTTGCCCGAGCCGATCCTGTCCGACGACCCGGATCCCGCGCACCGGTTCGAGGTCGACGAGGCCATCTCCATCGCGCTGCTCGGTGTCCTGCAGCGGCTCTCGCCGAACGAACGCGCCGTGTTCCTGCTGCGCGACACCTTCGGCTACGACTACGCCGAGATCGCCCGGATCCTGGACAAGTCGGAGGCCGGTTGCCGGCAGAGCTTCTCGCGGGCGCAACGACACGTCGCCGCCGGCCGGGTCCGCTTCGATCCGTCGCCGGAGCAGCGACAGGCGTTGGCCGACGCCTTCTTCGCGGCCATCCGCGCGGGCGACGTGGCCAGGCTCGAGGGCTTGTTGGCGGCCGACGTGAAGTTCGAGGGCGATGGCGGTGGCCGGGCGCCGGCGATCAAGGTGCCGTTGATCGGCGCGACGGCGGTCGCTCGGTTCCTGCTCGGTCTGCAGCGACAGGGTGACCGGTTCGGCGCGCGTCTGGAGCCGGTGGTGGCCAATGGTCAGCCGGCCGCCCGGATCGTCGGCCCGGATGGGGCCACCCTCGGGGTGATGTGCCTGGACATCTGTGACGGTGCGGTGGCCGCGGCGCACAACCAGATCAACCCCGAAAAGCTGGCACATCTCGGACCGATCGGGGACATGGCGGCCCTGTTGGCCGGGCGTTGATCAGCCGATCTCCGCTACTGCTCGGCTCCGGTGCTCTGGAGATCCATCCGTCCACGCGGTCGGCCACCGCGACGACCGTCTGAATCGGAGATCGACGTGCCCCAGAACCCGAACCCGACATCGATCGAGCTCAACGGCGACGGCGCCGCACTGGCCGCCCTGCACGACCACGTGCTGCTGGTGACCCTGAACCGGCCCGAGGCTCGCAACGCCGTCAACCTGGACCTGACCATCGCCGTCGGCGAGGCGCTCGATTTTGCCGAGGCCACGCCGGAGGTGTGGGCGGTCATCGTCACCGGGGCCGGCGACCGGGCATTCTGCGCCGGGGCCGACCTCAAGGAGGCGGCCGTCAACGGCTTCTCGGACGGCGACGAGCGGATGGCCCGGTGGGGGTTCGCCGGCTACGTCAGCCATGCGATCTCCAAACCGACCATCGCGGCAGTCAACGGGTTCGCGTTGGGCGGCGGTACGGAGATCGTGCTGGCCAGCGATCTGGCCGTGGCGATCGAGGGCGCGACGTTCGGTCTGCCCGAGGTGCAAGCGTGGCATCTTTGCCGGCGCCGGTGGAGCCTTCCGGTTGCCCCGGCAGATCCCGCCCAAGATCGCCATGGAGGTGATGCTCACCGGCGAACCCATCACCGCCCACCGCGCGCTCGCCCTCGGCCTGGTCAATTCGGTGGTTCCCGCGGGGCAGTTGCTCGACGGTGCTTTCGGGCTGGCCGACCGGATCTGCGCCTGTGCGCCGCTGGCCGTGCAGACCAGCAAGCGGATCGCCCGCGGGATCACGGACGGGCAGGTCGCGGCCGAGGACTCCGACTGGGCACGGACGACCGACGAGAACGAGCGGCTGATGCGCACCGCGGACGCCATGGAGGGCATGCGGGCTTTCGTCGAGAAGCGTGCCCCGCACTGGCAGGGACGGTGAGGTCGATGGCGGTGCCGGCCGCGGACAGCCTCGATCCGCGAACCCCGGTGCTGATCGGGGTCGGCCAGTCCAGCGACCCGATCGACGCCCCCGACTACCACCGCTGGAGCGCCGTCGATCTGGCCGCCGCCGCGTCGGCTGCGGCGATCGCCGGTGCCGGCATCGACCCGGCCACCATTGACACGGTGGCCGGCGTCCGGCAGTTCGAGATCTCCGGCCCGATGTTCACCGCACCGCTGGGCAACTCGAACAACTTCCCGCGCTCGGTCGCCGCTCGGGTGGGCGCCGTGCCCCGCCGGGCCGTGCTCGAGGTGGTCGGCGGGCAGTCGCCCCAGCATTTGATCACCGAGTTCGCCACGGCCATCGCCAGGGGCGAGGCGAAGACCGTGCTGCTGTTCGGCTCCGAGGCCATCTCCACCACCAGGGCATGGGCCGGCAAGCCGGACGCCCCGGACTTCACCGAGCAGATCGACGGCGATCTGGAGGACCGCGGCTACGGTCTGGAGGGCCTGCTGGACCCGGTCGGGATGGAGCACGGCCTGGTCGACGCGCCGTCGCAGTACGCGCTGTTCGAGAACGCGAGGCGGCGGCGGACCTCACACAGCCGGGCGGACTACGCCCGGGAGATGGGCGAGCTGTTCGCGCCGTTCACCGATGTCGCTGCGGCGAATGCGTATGCCGCGGCACCGGTGTCGCGCGGCGTCGACGAGTTGGTCACGGTCACGGATCGGAACCGGATGATCGCCGATCCCTACCCACGGTTCCTGGTCGCCCGGGATCAGGTGAATCAGGGGGCGGCGGTGCTGCTGACCTCGGTCGGAGCCGCGAGGGCCGCGGGCGTGCCGCAGGCTTCCTTGGTTTTCCTGCACGGCTACGCGGACCTGCGCGAGCGCGACCTGTTCGACCGACCTGACCTGTCCACCAGCCCGGCGTCGATCGCCGCGGCCCGGACTGCCCTTGACCGCGCGGGTATCACCGCCGCCGACCTGGCGCAGCTGGACCTGTACAGCTGCTTTCCCATCGCGGTGCTGAACATCTGCGACGGACTCGGCCTGCCCCACAACGATCCTCGAGGACTGACCGTCACCGGCGGCCTGCCGTTCTTCGGCGGCGCGGGCAACAACTACTCCATGCACGCGGTCGCGACAATGGTCGAGTTGCTCCGGCGCGAGCCGGGCACGTTCGGCTTCGTCGGGGCCAACGGCGGGAGCATGAGCAAGTACTCCACCGGCGTCTACTCGACCACGCCCGCGGCATTCACCGACCACTCCGATGCCGAGCTCCAGGCCGCGCTGGACGCGGTGCCCGGCCCCCCACTGGCTGTCGCACCGCATGGCCCGGCGACGTTGGAGACCTACACCATCAAGTACGACAAGCGCGGTGCACACGGCATTGTCGTGGGCCGGCTAGCGGACGACTCACGGTTCGTCGCCACCACGGTCCCCGGGGACGGGGCGACGGTGGAACTCCTGGCCGGCGAGCAGCCGTTCGGTGCTGCGCTGCACGTGATGTCCACCGGCCGACACAGTTTCGTCTCGCTCGATCCGGCCGTCACCCGCGCGGCGGTCGACCTGCCCTGATGCGGCAGCGGCCGTGACATCCGGCCCGGATCATCACGTGGGTGAGGGGGCCGCCGGGCGAGGACCGCTACCGCACCTCGATGATGACGGCCGCGTTGCGTCCGGAGATCGAACGACTGGACCGGGTCGGTCCGAGTTTTCTGGCCCGGTTACGGGGCGACGGCGATGCGGCACGAGATGCCGGGTGATCGGGCCAAGTGCTGGTCCAGGGTGACCAGCGTGGCGCCCGCAGCCTCGGCGACCGCCACATAGGACGCGTCGTAGCTGGTCATGTTCGCGCGCAGGTCCCAGACGCGCGCCGCGAGGGCCGCGTAGGGCCACATCTCGACGGCGAGTTCGGCCAGATCGAGATGGGCCTGGGTGGCCGTGTGCGAACTGATCTGTCCGCTCCGCTCCAGTCGCCACAGCACGTTCGCCACCTCGAACGGCAACAGCGCGGGCGCTACCAGCGCGGCAGCCTGCGTGACTTCGGCGACCCACTCCCCGTTGGGCCCAGGATCGGTGAGCAGCGCGACGACGGCCGAGCCGTCGGGCACGATCAGAGTGGTCACCGCCGATCCGCGGCCAGGGCATCAAGGATGTCCTTGCGCTCCACCGGTGACGCGGTCGACGCGAGTCGGGCGCGCGCCCGGGCGACGACCTGGTCGAGCGGCGGGCGGGATGCCGACTCGATGAGCATCGCCCGGAGATACTCCTGCAGAGAGCGGCCATCCAGCGCAGCACGTGCTGCCAGCTCGTTGCGGACTGCATCGGGCACGTTGCGAACCGTGATCGAGACGGGCATGACGCCATATTAACAGCAATGCTGCTGAACTGCATGCGTTGCACCAGACCCAACGTAGGGCCACTACCGCTCATGTCGCCGCAGCACTGCCGCCTCCCAGGGACGCAATGTCACGGTGGCGCCGTCCAGCCCGGCGAAGCCGTCCGGGTAGTTGGGCAGCAGTACTTCGGCCGCCGCCCATTCGGCGAACGCTCCGGACGCCGTCGCCACGGTGTCGGCCATGTTGGCCAGCACCAGCAGTTCCGTCCCGTTGAAGGACCGGGTGTAGCAGAACAGCGTCGGGTGCTCGGCCAGCAGCATGGTGAAATCGCCGTGCACGACGGCTGGCTCGCTGTGCCGCAACTCGATCAGCTGCCGATAGTGCTCGAACACCGAGCCTGGTCGGCCGACCTGGCCGGCAGCGTTGATCGCCACATGATTGGGGTTGGCCGCGATCCACGGTGCACCGGTGGTGAAACCGGCCTGCGGCCCGGCATCCCACTGCATGGGGGTCCGCGCGTTGTCCCGGCTCGCCCGGCCCATGGCGGCCAGCACCACATCCGGGCGCAAGCCGCGTCGGGTGGTCGCGTCGATGAACTCGTTGATCGACTCGATGTCACGGAAGTCGTCCGGGGCCGCGAACGGGGTGTTGGTCATGCCGAGTTCTTCGCCCTGGTACACGTACGGAGTGCCGCGCTGCAGGTGCAGCACGGTGCCCAGCAGCTTCGCCGACAGTTCGCGGAACCCGGTGTCATTGCCGAACCGCGACACCGCCCGGGGCTGGTCGTGGTTGTTCCAGTACAAGCTGTTCCAGCCGACATCGGCCAGCGCGGCCTGCCAGCGACGAGTGTTGTCCTTCAGAGCCGAGACGGTCAACGGGATCGGGTCCCATTTGCCGCCAGGGCCGTGGTCGAGACCGACATGTTCGAACTGGAAAACCATGTCGACTTCCGCGCGGGCCGGATCGGTGAGCAGCCGGGCCTCGTCGATGGTCACGCCGGGCGTCTCGCCGACGGTCAGGAACCTCCCCGGTCGATCCGCGAACACTCGCTCGTGCATCTCATGCAGGAACTCGTGGAGCCGTGGGCCGTTGCCGTAGTGCGGGAAGCCGTCGGCGAAGATCGCGCCGGCCGGAACCACGCCGTCGGGGAGTTGGGGGTCCTTGGAGATCAGGTTGATGACGTCCATGCGGAACCCGTCGACGCCGCGATCGAGCCACCACCGCATCATCGCGTACACCGCTTGCCGGACCTGCGGGTTCTCCCAGTTCAGATCCGGTTGCCGGCGCGAGAACAAGTGCAGGTAGTACTCCTCGGAGTCCGGATCCCACTGCCAGATCGAGCCGCCGAAGAAGGACGCCCAGTTGGTCGGCTCGGCGCCGGGCTCAGCCGGGTCGTGACCGGGACACGGCGGGCGCCACCAGTACCAGTCCCGCTTGGGGTTGTCCCGGCTCGACCGGGACTCGATGAACCACGGGTGCTCGTCGGAGGTGTGGTTGACCACCAGGTCCATCACCAGGCGGATGTCCCGGGCGTGCAGCGCGTCGATCAGCTCGTCCAGATCGTCGAGGGTCCCGAAGGTGGGATCGACGCTCTGGTAGTCGCTGATGTCGTAGCCGTTGTCGTCCTGCGGCGAGGCGTAGATCGGGGAGAGCCAGACGACGTCGATGCCGAGCGCGACGAGATGGTCGACATGGTCGATGATGCCGCGCAGGTCGCCGATGCCGTCACCGGTGGAGTCGGCAAAGCTGCGCGGGTAGATCTGGTACACCACGGCCGACTTCCACCAGGCTCGCCGTCGTCGCCCGCCGGCTGCGACGCGGATGGCCCCGCCGGACGCGAGATGCTGGTTCATCTGTCCCCCTCCTGCACCGCGACCGGCCCCGGCCCGTTGCCCGGCGCCAGGTCGATCCGGAGCACCTGCCACCAGCCGATCTCCGGTAGCGACGCGACCGCGTGCTCGCCCTCGACCGCTACCGGCAGATCGACGAGCCTAGCCGCCCGGTCCGGATCGGCGACCTGGATCCGGGGGAGCGCCGGCCCGACGCGACGGACCCGCACCAGACCCGGCCCACTGGCGCACCGGGCGGCGCGGGGCGCATCCCACAGCGTGTCCGATTGGCCGAGCAGGTTCACCAGGTGCACGACCAGACCGGACTTCGGTCCGGACGATCCGGCGCCAGATGGCGTCGGGCCGTGCCTCTCCGCCGATCGCGTGGTCGCCGAATGCCACGTCGAGGTCGCCGTTGTACTCGCCGGCGAAGGACCCGGTGACGTCGACGGCGCGCGGATCCATGAGCAGTTCGCCGTGCTCGACGAGGAAGTCGTACCAGCGGGTGAGCATCGTCAGCGTGCTCGGCGCCATGGGATGGTTGCGCACGTAGTAGGGGTCGACCAGCAGCCGGTCGGCCTCGCCCGCCAGCAGCTGGGTCGCGCCGTGCGAGAACAGCGTCGCCATGGTCAGAGCGGTGGATCGGTCGGCGATCGTCGGCGGGTGCCGAGTCGTAGACGTGTTGGTAGGCGGCGACGACCGCCGGTCGGTCGGGAGCCGAGGCCCGCGCCCGCACGACGACATCGGCCAACGCGTCAAGGGTGTCGTGCGGCGGCCAGACCTCGATGTAGGTCGCGGACTGCGGCGCGGTGGCGGTACGCCAGGTCGGAAAGTCGTTGACGTTGTTGAATACCATGCGCTGGGCGGGCAGCGACCGGGCGATCTGCTCGAGCAAGGTCACGAAGGACTCGGCGACATCGATGACAGCGTCGTCGGCCCGGACGGCCACCTTCGGGTAGCCATACTGGTCGAGATGGAACCCGTCGAAACCGACCGTCTGCACGGCCGCCGCGAGGTCCGCCCGGAAGTGTTCCGACCAGTCCGGCGCGGCCGGGTCGACCAGGCTCAGGAAGTCGCCGAGTCCGTACGGCACGCCGGCGGCGGTCAGCAGGGCGTCGTGCTGCCAGGTCGGCCACTCGGCATTGCCCACCCCGTAGACCGCCGCGTAACCCAGCGCGTCCGCCCCGGCCAGATGCGCGGCGTCGATCAGCCGGCGCACCGTCTCCAGCGACACCGGCTGCCCCAGCGCGTCGGCGTACTCCTCCCCGCCGCCGAGAAGGTCGGCGTGCCGAAAGGCCCAGTCGTAGAACTGGATCCCGGTGAGGTGCAGCCGGCGTACCAGCTGCAGGAACCCGGCGGTGTCGCGGCCGGGTCGGAAGTCCACGACGAAGCCGTACCGCAGCCGGCTCCGGGGGTCCTCGGCCACGTCGAACGCTGTCCGCAGCGCACCGCCGCGTGATGGCCACCTCGACGCCGTAGCCGCCGGCCGGCAGCGCCGGCAACGTGATCGCGGATCCGCGCCCCGCGGACTCGTGAACGAGATCACCCAGGGCGAACACCCGGACCGGCCCGGACGCCTCGGCGCCGATCAGGTCGAGCATCGACGGGTTCGTCGGGCCGGTAGGTCGAGCGGCGGGGCAGCAGCATCGGTGTCGGGCCCGGCGTCATCCTTTCACCGCGCCGGCGGTCAGACCCTGGACGAAATATCGTTGGAAGACGAGGAACACCACGATCACCGGGATCACCGCGATGATCGATGCGGCGAAGACCAGACCCCACTGGGTGGCGTTCTGACCCTGGAACAGCTGGATGGCGAGGGGCAGGGTGCGCTTCTCCGGGCTGTTGATGATGGTCAGCGCCCACGCGAACTCATCCCAGGCGCCGAGGAAGGTGAAGATCGTGGTGGTGGCCAACGCCGGCTTCGCCAGCGGCAACGCCAACCGCCAGTAGCGCGACCATGCCCCCGCCCCGTCCACCTGCATGGCCTGGTCGAGCTCGGCGGGAATCGACGCGAAGAACCCGCGGAGCAGGAAGGTGTTGAACGACAACGATGCCGCCACGTAGAAAACGATCAGACCCGAGCATCGAATCCAGCAGGCCGAGATACTTGGCCAGGACGAACTGCGGGATGATCAGCATCATCGCCGGAATCATCAGCCCCAGCAGCAGGATCCGGAACAGCACCTCCCGGCCGGGAAACGAGAACCGGGCGAACGCGTAGGCCATCATCGAGCTGAGCAGCAGCGAGATCACCGTGGTCGACACTGCGACGATCACCGAGTTCAGGAAGTAGCGCTCGAAATCCTGGGAGGTCCAGGCGGTCACGTAGTTCTCGGTGGTCGCCGGGCTCGGGCCAGAACTGCGGCGGCACGGTCAGCACGTACGCCTGGCTCTTGAACGAGGTCGAGAGCATATAGGCGAACGGGATCACCATGACGACCGCGCCGATGATCAGCAGCAGGTAGCGGATCACCACGGCGACCGCCGAGCCCGATCGGTGCGCGGCCGGTGTGGCGCTTCCCGGCGGCCCGGCATGGTGCTGATCGTCATGCCCCACCGTCCCGGGACCGGAACGCGCGCAACTGGATCAACGACAGAACGAAGACCAGGACGGTGAGCAGCACCGCGATCGCCGAACCGTAGCCGAAGTTCAGGTTCGAGAAGGCTTGCTGGTACATGAAGGTCAGCACGACATCGGTCTTGCCGCCCGGGCCGCCGCCGGTCATCAACAGCACCGAGGTGAACACGTTGAACCCGCCGATCACCAGCATCACCACGACGAACGCCATCGCCGGCCAGATCGCCGGCAGGGTCACGGCCCGGAACCGCTGCCAGCGATTCGCCCCGTCGACCGTGGCGGCCTCCTCCAGGGCAACGGGTACGCCCTGCAGAGCGGCCAGGAAGATCATCATCGCCCAGCCGATGCCCTTCCACACCCCGAGCGCGCTGATCGCGAGCATCGCCGTCCCGCGCTGGGAGAGCCACGACGTCTCACCGTTCGTCAGGTGCAGTACGTCGCCCAGCGCGTAGTTGACCAGCCCCTGGTCGGCGAACAGGTACTTGAACAGCAGCGACACGACCACCCAGCTGGTCACCACCGGCAGATAGAACAGCACCCGGAACAGCGGCTGGGCCGGACTCTTCGCCTTGAGCAGCATGGCGATCGCCAGGCCGAGGACGACCTGCGGTGGCACCGTGAGCACCATGTAGAGCGCCGCTGTTGGCCAGACTGCGCCAGAACCGGCGATCGTGGAAGGCCTTGGCGTAGTTGTCGAAGCCGAGGAACTTGCTGGTCGCGCCGGCCAGTACCTGCCAGTCGTAGAAGCTCATCTGGAGGGCCTTGATCGCCGGGTACACGATCAGCGCGGCGAACAGCAGGAATCCGGGAGCGAGGAACAGGTACGGAACGAGCCGTCCGGGCCGCCGCCGGCCGGCAGCGCGCGGCGACCGCGCCCGTGTTCACGGGTGCGGTCGCCGGGTCGAGAACACTGGTCAACGATCAGTTCCCGCCGGACAGCAGCGGATCGATCTGCTCGGCGGCCGAGGTCAGGGCGTCCTTCACGCTCGACCGTGCCCTCGAAGGCCGGGGTCAGTTCGGTGGACAGGATGGTGTCGACCTGGCTCGAGTCAGGAATGGACAGCCGCGACTTCGCCGTCTCCAGCTGCTTGGCGAACGGCTCGTAGAACGGGTCGGCCTTGACGGCCTCGGTGCCGTACTCGGCGACCACCGGCATCTGCCCGGCCTTGGCCATGGCCAGTTGGAAGTCGCTGCTCTGGGTGAAGGCGATGAACTGCATGGCCGCGTCCTTGTTCGGCGTGTTGGCCGTCATCACGATGCTCTCGCCGCCCACCACGCTGATCGATCCACCGTCACCGGCCGGCACCGGCGCGTAGATCGGTTTGAAGTCCGGATACTGACCCTTCCAGATGTCCCGCATCCACGGGCCGTCCAGGATCGTCGCGTACTTGCCGGTCGGCAGGCCGTCCGAGGTGCCGGTGGCGCCCTGGTTGCCGGTGATCAGGTTCGGGATCTGGCCGGCCTTGTACAGATCGACGAGCATCTGCACGGCGGCCACGCTCTTGTCACTGTTGAGGTAGCCGGTCGCGGTAGTGATATCCGGGTCGGTGATCTCCCCACCGCCGGACCAGATCCACGGCAGGATGTTCCAGCCGGACAGGCCGCTGTCGGCGAAGACCTTCATGTCGGTTCCCTCCAGCTTCTTGGCCATGGCGGTGAGTTCGGCGAACGTGCTCGGCGGCGCGGACATGCCCGCCGCGTCCAGCGCCTTCTGGTCGGTGATCAGCACCCGGGTGTTGGTGTCCAGCGGAAGACCGTAGTAGTGCCCGTCCCAGAAGTTCGCGGCCAGCGTGCCGGGTAGACGGCCTTGGACAACGTGTCGAAGTCCGGCAGCGTGCCGTCGAGTTGGGCGAAGACGCCGAGCTTGCCGAACTGCGGCGACCCAGCCGATATCGGAGCGGACCACGTCGGGAAGCTCGCCGCCCGCCGCGCTGGTGGTCAGCTTCTGCTTGAGCGAGTCGTAGGGGATATCGACGTATTTGACCGTCACGTTGGGGTGCTGCTTCTCGAACAGCGGGATGAGCGTCTTGTCCAGCACGTCGGTCTGCGACTTGTTGCCACCGTTGCCGTAGGTACCCCAGAACGTCAGGGTGACCGGCGGTCCGGCGACCGTGGCACTGGACCCGGTCGGGGACCGACGGACGCGGACGCGGACCCGGCGGGCGTCGGCGCCGCGGATGACGTGTCGATGGCGGACGCCGGCGGCCGACGTTGTTGCCGCCGCCGCGGTCGCCGTCGTCGTGCCCGCGGACGACGAACCCGACGAGCAGGCGGCGGTCAGCAGGCCGATGCCGGCGAGCATCGCCGTCACGACCCTGAACCTGGTGGAGCGCTTCATTGCTGGTCTCCTCGAAGTCCGGTCCCGCACCGTGTCACCGGCCCTGCGCCGGCTTCGGTCAATCGGTGGAAGATGATGCGCGATACTTTCGTCGCAAAAGTCAAACCTTGTCAAGAGGGCAATTTTATCGCGTCTGATCACGAGTTCGCTTCTTGTGTGAAAGCAACTGATCGTGGCACGCTGAGCCGGTCCCGAGAGGAGGTTCGGTCGTGCAGCTCGCTCCAGCGCCGTGGGTTCCCCGGTCCGGCGCGTACCGTGCGGTCGCGCTCGAGGTGCTGATCAACGGACCCATCTCCCGCAGTGAGATCGCCCGCAAGCTCGATCTGTCCCAGGGGTCGCTGACCCGGCTGAGCACCCCCTTGTGGCGTCCGGGCTGTTGGTGGAGGCGGGCCAGGACGGCCCCGCCCGGCCGCGGTCGCGGCCCCTGGACGTGGTCAGCGGTCTCGAGGCACTTCGTCGGCGTGAAACTCACCGGTACCGATGCGATGGCCGTGGTCACCGACCTGCGGGCGAACATCGTGGCGTTCGACCGGATCGCGTTGGTCTCGACGGAGCCCGCCCGGGTGGTCGAGCAGATCGCCGCCATTGGCCGCCGAGCTCGCCGAAGGAGTGCCCAGCGTCACCGCGCTCGGCGTCGGCCTCGGTGGATTGGTCGAGGGCTACACGTGGTCCGTCGTGCGCCGTTCCTGGACTGGACGGACGTGCCGCTCGGGCCCATGTTGGCCGCCGCCACCGGGCTCCCGACGGTGATCGAGAACGACGTCGTCGCCCTGACCGAGGCCGAACACTGGTTCGGCTCGGGCCGCGGTCTGGATCGGTTCGCCGTGCTGACCGTGGGGGCAGGCGTCGGGTATGGCGCCGTGATCAACGGCGCAACCGTGCTCAGCCCCGACTCGGGTATCGGATTGGTCGGCCACTGGCCGCTGGACGAGTCAGGGCCGCTGTGTCCGCAGGGCCATCGAGGCTGCGCGCAGGCAATGCTGGCGACGCCGGGCATTGTCGGGGCCATCGCGTCGGTGCTGGGCCGATCGGTGGGCTACGACGAATGCCTCGATCTGGCTGCGGCCGGCCACCCGGCGGCCCGCCGGGTGGTCGACGACGCCGGTCGGGGGTTGGGCCGACTGATCGCCGCAGTGGCGAATCTGACCGTCCCGCAACTGGTCATCCTGGGCGGCGAGGGGGTGCGGCTGGCCGACGTCGCCGCCGACGCGGTGGGCGAGGGCATTCGCCGCGACCGCGACCCGTTGGCCTCGGACGTCGAGTACACCGTGAACCACACCGACGAGCCCCAGTGGTGTCGCGGGGCCGCGGTCATCGCGATCCAGACCTACGTGCTCGGTGCGCATGACGCGCCCGGAGCTGCCTGACGGCTCCGCAACGATTCAACCGCCCTCAGTGACGACGAGCGAGTCCGCGGCAGCTATGAATCGAATCCGATCCCGACGGCGTCCAGGCCTCGGAGCCAAAGGTTTCGTTTGCCGTCGTTGCGGTCTGCGCGGGCCAACGACGCACGTGTCAATTCGATGCCGAGGTAGCGCAGCGGTTCGGGTGGGAACAGGATCGGTTTGGTCCGCACCATGGCGAGCCGGGTGCGTTGTGTCTGTTTGCCGGCCAGCAGGTCGAGTATGACGTCGGCGCCGAATCGGGTGGCTTCGACCCCGAGGCCGGTGTAGCCGAGCGCGTACGCCACCCGGCCGCGAAGGGCAGTGCCGAAGAAGGCGTTGAAGCGCGTGGAGGTATCGATCGTGCCGCCCAAGTATGCGAGACGCGGATGCCACTCAGTCCGGGGAATGTGTGGATCAACTTGGTCGTGAATTTGTGAATGTTTGCCGGCGCTGGTCGAGCTTCGGGTCCTTGGGCGGAGCCGTCGAGGTCGATGACGTCGTAGCCTCCCCACAGGGGGCGCTTGTCCATGGTCAGCCGGAAGTAGTGGAATTGGTTGCCGCCGTCGGTCATCGCCTCCCGGCCCTCCCATCCGAGACTGGCGCGGTGCTCTGGGCTCAGGAGCTCGGTCAAGATCGCATAGTCGCCGACCGGCACGGTGTACAGCCGCAGTCGTCTGAGCAGCGACGGCGCGGCATTGGTCGCCAGTGCGACGTTCTCGGCGGTTACCGAGCCGTACGGAGCTGTCGCACGGACCCGCCCGGACTTGCTTTGGGCCAGTGTGTTGATGCGGGTGCCTTCGTAGATCGTAACGCGCGGTCGAGGGAGGCGTGGCGGCAAACCCCACCACAGGCAGGCGCGGTTGTGAGCGCGGACCCCTCGTGATGGAGGTGCCGCGGCGGAATCTGGCGGATCGGAGCGGTCGCGTACAGCGTCTGCGGAGAGCAGTTCGCCCGTGGAACCGATATGTGCGTGCCAGGTCGACTGCATGGGCGAGCTCCTTCATTTGGTATGGGGCGGTCGCGACCGCCGAGTTTTCCCGTTCGCTCGAAGTCGCAGTCGATGTCGAGGCTCTCGATGTCGTCTTGCAAGCCCTGCAGGTTGTCCAGTCCGATCTGCTTGAGCCTTGGCCATCTCGTGCGGCCAACGGGCATGCCCGTTGGCGATTCCGTGAGTCAGACTGGAGGAAACAAATACGCCATTGCGCACCGACGCTCCCCAGCCGCACTGTTCAGCCTCGACCAAAACTATTCGTCGCCCCGGCTCCGCGCGGGCGGCGTGCACAGCTGTCCACAGCCCGGTGTATCCGCCGCCGACAATGAGAAGGTCGCAGCGGATGTCCTCGACCAACGCTGCCGCGGGCTCGGGTGCTGCCGGGTCGTCCAACCACGGCGACATCAGTTTCGCGTGGACAAGTCCGGTGCGAGCGCTGGGGACCGGTGCGGTTGGGTTGGGCGCCTTTCTGAGCCTTTGCCGCGGGTTCACGCGGATCGCTTGGTCGGCGCGATGTGCAACTCGTACGGCACTGGCTTGGGGATCGCGGCCCCCGTACCGTGCACTCGACGGTATCGCCCAGTTTCAGCCCGAAGCCTTCGTGGGGGAGGTGGAGATTGGGTTCGATGGTGAACGACATGCCGGGCGCGAGCGTGTGACTGTCGCCCTTGACCAGGGTCATCGGCTCCAGCCAGCCGGGCGGGTAGGCGATGCCCAGGCTGTACCCGATGCGATGGCACCGTGCACCGACCAGGTCCAGTCGTTCGAGTACGGCGTTGCACTCGTCGTCGGGAACGTGCGCTGCGGTGCCCTGTGAGCAGGCTTTCACTGCCGCCTCCATGGCCTGTTGTTGGCACTCCGCGACCTGTGCAACGCGGTCGGTGGGCTGGCCGATCACTGCGGTCCGCATCAGAACGGCGTGATAGCGATTGACAACGCCGGCGATCTCAACACATACGACGTCGCCGACCGAGAAGGTCCGCCTTGTGCCGAGAGCATGGACCAGGGCGCTGCGGTCACCGGAGACGACCATGGGTGGGATCGCGGAGAACTCGCTGCCTGCGGCTCCGAGGGCTGCTGCAGCGATGCCGGCGAGTTGCACCTCGGACATTCCCGGCCGGATCGCATCCAACGTCTCGAGCATGGCGATGTCGGCCATGGCGCCCGCTTGCCGCTGGTAGGCAAGTTCGTCGGGTTCCTTGACCAGTCGCAGCTCGGGGACGAGTTGCGACGCGTCGATCCAGGTCACCTCGGGCAGCAACGAGCGGATGCGGTCCCAGTTGCCGGGGAGCATGGTGAACGCCTCGAGTTCGACACCCAACGTGCCGTGTGCGAGGTTCTTGGCGTCCAGGCCGGCAACGATCTGTTCGATCGGGTCCTGGTCGGCGATGTCGTAGCACTGCAGTTCGCGCAGCCACGACAACGCGCGCACGCCAGGCTCCTCAGTGGTCCTGGTGACATAGCGGGGTTCGCCCGTGAGGGGGACCAGAAGGGCTTGCGGCCAAAGGTAGCCGACGGAGCTGATCCCGGTCAGCCAGTGAATGGCGTCCGGCATGGTCAGGACCAGACCATCGAGTCCCGCCCTAGCCATGCGCTGTTGAACGCGGCGCACCCGCTCGTCGTAGACGACGATGCTGAAAGCCATCTCCATGGTGTCGAATGCTCCTCGGGTCAGTGCGTCTGCCGCGCAGGGTCGTTGCGCGATGGTGTCGTTCAGTCGGAGGTGTGTACGGGAGAGCCCGCGATCCAGGCCTGTCGGATGCCCGCGTTCCAAATGTCATCGGTCGGGATCGCGAACAGGTTGTGGTCCAGGACGACGAAGTCTGCTTGCTTGCCGATTTCGAGGGTCCCGTGGGTGGTGTCGACGCCGTTGACCCAGGCGCTGCCGGCAGTGAAGGCGCGGAGCGCAAACGCGAGGTCGAGACGTTCCTCAGGCAGGAATACGCCGTCAGAAGCTGTCCAGGTGGGGCTGTCGCCTGCCGGAGTGCGATTGACCGCGACGTGCAGTTGCCGCAGTGGATCTGGTGTCGACACGGGCCAGTCGCTGCCCATCGCCAGCACCGTCCCGGCGCGTTGGAGAGCGCCGAACGGGGTACTGCCAGGCTGCCCTTTTCCTTGGTGAGAAAGGGCATGGTGAGCTCAGTCATCTGCGGCTCGTTGCGCGCCCACAGCGGTTGAATTGTCGCGGCGACGCCGAGCTCCCGGAACCGGGCGATGTCGCTCGGGTGCACGATCTGCAGGTGCGCCATGTGGTGTCGCGGGCCGTGGTCGCCGTTGGTCCTGCGAGCGACCGCGACCGCGTCAAGTCCTTGGCGGGCGGCGGCGTCGCCCACCGCGTGGAAATGTACCTGCAATCCAGCCTTGTCGATGGCCGTGACCGCCTCGGCCAGTGGACCCATTTGGAACATGGGGATGCCGGTGGAGTGGTCGGTGAGCGGGGTGTTGATGAAGGGCGCTAGTACGGCCGCGGTGAAGTTCTCGCACACTCCGTCGAGCATGATCTTGACGGCGTCGAGTCGGAATCCCTTACGGGACAGCTCGGCCCGTCTGGCGAGCAGTTCCTCGAGACTGGTCGACGTCCCTGTCGTGGTACCACCACTGCGCTCCGACGACGGTGCCGGTGAGCCCGCCGTCGTCGGCCAAACCTGCGTATGCGGTGGCGATGTCGGGGTAGACCTTGGCGTCTTGCCAGCCGGTAATCCCCCGACTGTGCAGGTACCGCTGGCCGGCCTCCAGCGCGCACCGAACCTCGGCGTCGGTCAACTTGGGCATTGCCCGTTCGAGCAGCCGCATCGCGCCTTCCTGCAAGGCACCGCCCGGGCTGTGCCCGTCCGGCAGTCGCTCGATGCGTCCGTCGGCAGGATCCGCGGTGGTCTCCGTGATGTTTGCTGCTGCCAGGGCGGCCGAGGATGCCCATAGGGTGTGGCCATCCCTGTTGTACAGCGCAGCGGGCCGTCCGCCTGTCGCCTGGTCGAGTTCGGCTGCGGTTGGGACACCACCCGGAAACGCGTCGAACGACCACCCGCCACCACGGATCCAGCTGTCGACAGGTAACGAGTCGGAGTAACTGCGAACGGCGTCAAGGTACTCGGCGGCGCTGAGGGCGCCGCTCAGGTCGCAACTGATCATGGATTCACCGGCCTTGACCGGATGTACATGGGCGTCGATGAATCCAGGCACGATCATCGCCCCTCCGACGTCGATCACCTGAGTGCTCCGGCCGGCCAGTTCCACGAGATCGGCGCTCATACCGACCCCGACCAGTCGACCACCGGCGACGGCCAGTGCGTTGGCCCAGGTGCCCGCGGCGTCACCGGTCCAGACCTGGGCGCCGACGACGATGGTGTCGACAGGATCGAGTAACCGATCGACCTGGCGGGTGCGTCCGGGTGACGAAGTCGCCGGCAGCTGGTCTCGGCTTGTGTAGACGGCGGTCATTGCTACTGCTCCTCGATCGTGGAGGTGCGCGGGATGATGCGCACAGCTTCCGCGGACAGGCCCAAGGCGATTTTGCTGCCGATGGGCTGCGGATCCTGACTTGCGGACTGGACGGCGGTGATCGCGGTTCCGTCATCCAGCTCCATGCGTACTTGCAGATCGTCACCGAGGAACACCGTGTCGACGACCTCGGCGACCAAGGTCCAATCCGTGTCTGTTCGTCCGACGCGTACGTCAGCGGGCCGGACAGCGGCGACCAGATCGGCAGCAGCCAACCCGGGGGGGATCTCGACGGTGTGACCTCCCCCGCCGGAAACCTCGGCTCGGCGCCCTGCACCGTCGCCTGTCACGGTCACCGGCAGAAGGTTGGCAGCCGAGAAGAACTGCGCGACTTCGCCGGAAGGCGGGTACTGGTAGAGCTCGCGAACGGGTGCGCAGGCAATCATTCGGGATTCACGTAGCACCACGACCCGGTCAGCGAGGATGAGTGCCTCCTCCTGGTCGTGAGTGACATAGATGATGGTCGTGGCGAACTCGCGGTGCACGCGGCGGATCTCTTGGAGAAGGCTCGCCTTGAGCGCCTTGTCCAATGCGCCGAGCGGCTCGTCCATCAAGAGCAGCTGGGGTGAGTACGCAAGCGCACGTGCGATGGCAACCCGTTGCTGTTGTCCGCCGGAGAGCTGCCGAGGCAGGCGATCTTCCAGGCCTGTCAACCGCATCCGCGCGACCATCTCGGCCACCCGCGTTGCTCGTTCGCCGCGGTGCCATCCCCGCATTCGCAGGCCGTATTCGATGTTCCGGGCAACTGTGAGATGGGGGAACAGGGCGTAGTTCTGGAACACCATGCCGATCTCGCGGTCCGCCGGGCTCAACGTCGATACGTCGACACCGTGCAGGCGGATCTGTCCGGCGCTCGGGCTGTCGAAGCCGGCGATGAGCCGTAGGAGAGTGGTCTTACCCGAACCCGAACCGCCCAGCAGACATATCAGCTCACCCTGAGCCACGGACAGATCGATGTCCCTGAGCGCGACCGTCGTGACCAACGACTTTCTTAGCGAACGCAGCTCGATGGCCCATGTGTCGGTGCGGTCGGTCGGTCTGCTCGGAGTTGTCGGTCACAGATGCTCCAGTTGTCGGTGTGGCCGTCATCGTCGGCCTCCGCGGCCGCTGGCCAGCGGCACCGCTACGCCGACCGAGGCGACCACCACGATGACGGCGGTGATGGCGATGATCACAGGGTCGCTGCCGAACTGGGCGGCATCGAGAATCGCCTTGGGTAGGGTGACCAGGCCTGGGCCGCCCAGGAAGTTGATGAACACTGATTCCTCGAAGCTGGTCTGGAAGGCCAGGACGAAAGTGACGACCACCGCGGGAAGGGCCATACGCAGTGTGATACCCAGCCACACCCGCCAGCGGGGTGCGCCCAAGGTGAACGCGACCATTTCAAGGTCGTGAGGCACGTCGCGCAGCGCTGCCCCGCCGACGAGCAGGACCAGCGGCAGGGCGAGGACCGCGTCCGCGATGGCGATGCCGATGAAGCTGCCCGAGCAGTCGGTATTGGGAGAACACCGCGTACATGGCCACGGCATACGCCGAGACCGGGATGATCAAGCTGATCAGGCCGGCCTGTTCGAGCCACGATCGGAGCGGAAGCCGGCTGCGGTGTATGGCCATCAGCGCTGTGATTCCAACAGCGACAGCGATGAACGCAGACACCAGGGCGAGGCGGACCGAGAGCCACAGCGCCGACAACCATTCCGGGCTGTCCAGCAGGTTGCGGTAGTTCTGTACCCCCCAGGTCTGCGGCGGGAACGCGATGACCGCGTCATTGGAGAACGACAGGATGACGGCGAACACGGCCGGCGCCAGCAGCAGCACCACCAGTACTGCCAGCACGGCACCGGTACCGAGGCGCAGCCACTTTTCCGAGGTTCGCAGTGGTGCGCTCATTGCAGCGTCCTTCGGAAGGTACGGCCGCCGGCAAACAACAGCGTCGCAACCACCACTGCGAGGGCAATCACCAGGAGCACGGTGGCAGTGGCAGCAGCACCGGGGTAGTCGTACTGCACGAAGATCTGCTGGCTGATCACCGTGGCGATGAACGGGGTCCGCAGGCCGCCGAGAAGGATCGGCGTCACGTAGAAGCCGATCGAGAGCACGAACACGAGTGCGGTCGCGACGCCGACGCCCCCGCGCACCAGCGGCAGCACCACCGTCAGCAGGGCGCGTCCGCGGCCGGCACCGAGTACCGATGCCGACGACAGCAGGTTGCGGTCCACACTCGAATACACCGAGTACAGCGTCAGGATCGCGTAGGGAAGCAGTGAGTAGGTGAGCCCGTAGATCACAGCGAACTTGGTGTACAGCAACTGCACGGGCCGGTCGACCAGGCCCAACGCGACCAGCGCTCTGTTGATCGGGCCGTTGGCCACCAGCAGGAGCAGGATCGAGTAGTTCTTCACGATCACGCCCATGGTGAACGGAACCAGGGATGCGGTCCACAACAGGACGCGCAGCCAGCGTCGCTCGGTGGTGTGCAGCGTCCAGGCCACAACAGAGCCGAGCAGGATGGCGATGATCGAGACCAGTGCGCTCATCCACAGCGTTGTGACCAAGGCACGGCGGGAGACGTTGTTGCTGAACACATCGGCGAAGCGGGACATGGCGGCCCCGTCTGACACGGCGTCGATGACGACCTGAATCAGCGGCATCGCGACAAATAGCACGATCATCAACAGCGCGGGCAGGGCGAGCGCGAGGCCGACCCACTTCCCTGCCGGTGCTTGCCATTCCCTGGGCCGCCGCCCGACCGGTCCCGACTCGACGGATCGAGCTGGGACCGGTCGAACATGCGTGGTGGGCACCGTCATCAGCCCTGGATGATCTCGTTCATGCCGTCGTCGATCTCCTTCTTGTTCTGCAGGTACCACGGGAAGTCCTGCTGAGCGAGCTTCTCGAAGTTGTCCGGGTAGTCGGCGAGGGTCTTGGCGATGTCCTCCGGCATGATCTGCAACGCCTTCGGGTTCGGGACGCTGTACTGCATCTCCTGCGACCACTTGGCTTGTGCGTCGGCGTTATTGGCCACCCAATTCATGAACGCGGCGGCGGCATTCGGGTGCGGCGCGCCCTTGGCGATGGCGGTATAACCGGGGTCGTAGGCGCCGGACCAGTTGATGGTGACATCCGTGGTCTTGGCTACGTTGTACGCACGGCCGCTGTAGATGATCCCCATGTCGGCCTCACCCTGGCGGATGGCCTGTTCCTGCTGGTCACCCGAGGTGTAGAAGACACTCACCGAAGGTTTGATCGCCTCCAGGGGCGCCAACATCTTGTCGATGTCGATCGGCAGAGCCTTGTCCACAGGGTTGCCGGCGGCCTGGGCCAGGATCGCGGTCATTTGGCTGGGTGAACTGCCCGGCAGCTCACGTTTGCCGGGGAACTTTGCCGTATCGAAGAACTCCGGGACCGTCTTCGGGCAGGTCGGCACGGTCGAGTTGTTGCAGATGATGATGTAGCCGAGATTCGCGAAGGTATAACCGAAGTCGCTGACCTTGGTGTCGCCCAGCGTTTTCTGGTAGTCGGCTTTGACGTCGCCGGGTAGCTGCTCCAGCAGTCCCTGTTGCTGCATGTAGAACGCATCCGACGCCCCCAGACTGTCCAGGACGTCCCACTGGACGTTCCCCGCATCCTTCTGCGCCTGCAGCTGGGCTGCCTGTGTTCCCGGGACGTCGACGATCTGAACCTTGATCCCGGTTTCAGCCGCGAACGGATCCGCCAGATACTTCTTGGTGGCGGCGGTGAACCGGCCACCCCAGCTTGCGACCACCAGCGTGTCCTCCAACGGCGCGCTCGACGCCGCCGACGAAGTCTCGGAAACAGCGCTGGTGACCTCCGACGACGGCGAGCTGTCCGGAGATGACATTGGCGCGTCGGACGCGGACGGCGACGCGGCTGCCGATGTGGTTGCCGCCGATGTGGTTGCCGCCGTCGTGGCTGCTGTGTCGGCCGCCGGTGAGCTGCAGGCGACCGCCAGGGCCGCGACCGCGGCCAGGCCAAGGCCAGATAGGTGCCACGATCGGGTACGAAGTGCTGGGGACATGAGGGACCTCCAGGTCAGGGCAACAGTGGGATGGCGACGGTCAACAGTCGATGATGAACAGCTCGTGCGGCAGGCTGGATAGGGTACGTGCGCCTTCGGGTTCGTAGACCAGGGTGTCGATGAGCGAAAAGTGCACGATGCTCTCGAAGTTGGTGACCACGTTGTGCTCGAACACGCCTTCAGGGTTTTCGTCCGCGACGGTGAAGATCCAATCGCCGACCCAGTCCGGATGGAAGCTCAGACCCAGTTCGTACCCGCCGATCCAGGTCTGGTCCTTCAGGTTCCACAAGCCAACGCCCTCGTAGTAGTCACGCAGGGCCCGGTTGACGGTGGCGACCGGGGTGCCGGCTTTCGCCTCGGCGCGCAGCACGTCGTAGGCGCCGGCCAACCGCGACATCAAGTCGAGGTACTCCGACGGCGGGTCCCCAGAAAATAGGTGCCGGTCCGATTGGCGTGATACCGGTGGTACACGCCGCAAGGGTCCACGTTCAGAACATCACCTGCTTTGAGCACCCGCCGGCTCGCGAACGCATGGCCGGCGCGGGCGCCGACCGACGCGAACTCGTGCAGCGCAGCCGACTCACCACCTGCCGCGGCCATCCCGGAGACCATGACCGCCCACGCCTCGAGCTCGGTCATCCCCGGCTGGAGCACCTCCTGCAGGGCGACAAGTCCGGCATCGCAGATCGCCGCGGCCTTCTCGAGGACCGCGATCTCGTCATCCGACTTGATTCTGCGCACCCGCCGGCTCGCGTCGGAGCCATCGACGACGGTGCACCCGCGCTCCTCCAGCGCGGACCGGATCATCGCGCTCACCGCGGCATTTGGCACGTGCGCGTACAGCTCGAGCCCGGCGGTCGAACCCAACCAGCCCTCGGCGGCCAATTCGTCCATCACGAAGTCGAGCATCCGGTCACGCTGGTAGCGCGGCAGATACCGGACATCGGAGGCTATCGAGGTGCGGCGGAACATTTCTTGGTGCTCGAGACCGTCGAAGCAGATGAACCTGTCATGGTCGACGTGCACGGCTGTGGTGATCAGCGGTCGCCAGTGCCTCGGCGATTCGGCCTTGTACCAGCGCAGCGCGTAGCCATGCAGCCAGCACTGCGCCGCCGGCGACGAAAGCAGCAGCAGGTCGATACCATCCTCGGCCATCGCGGCGCGCAGCACGGTCAGCCGCCGTTGGTACTCGGCCGGCGAGAACGCGATGACCGGGTCAGGCGCGTATGCGGCGGTCTTGTCCTCAAGAAACTTCTCCAGGGCCTGGGTGTCCACCTGGGTATGTCGCCTCCCGTCACACTGGGGTCGAAAGGTGCGGCCCAGCCGGACCGTCAAGCGGTACCTTGACGACAGATCCGCAAGAAGTCAATACTCAAGTTCCTAATTTCGTGTTTCGAGAGGGTTTCATATGCGGGATTCGCAAGACAGCGGACTGTCAGGCGGGGGCGCCGGCAACTCGCTGGACCGGATCGACCGGCAGCTCATCGCCGCGCTCCAAGTCGACGGCAGGCGCTCCTACACCCGACTCGCCTCCGACATCGGGGTGAGCGAAAGCGTCGTGCGTTATCGGATGCAACGCATGGAGCGGGAGGGAATCCTGCAGATCGTCGGCATAGCGGACCCGCTCAAGATCGGGTTCGACCTCATGGCCCTCGTCGGGCTGCGAATCGCCCCCGGCAAACTCGACAGTGCCCTTGCACTGCTCCGCTCGTTCTCCGAGACGAGCTATGTCGCATCCCTCGCCGGTTCCTACGATGCCATCGCAGAGGTGGTCTGCAGAGACACCGCCCACTTCAATGAGTTACTCACACAGCGGATTCGCGGCATCGATGGTGTGGTCTCCAGCGACTCGTTCCTCATCCTCGAGATCCACAAGATGGCCTACGGCTGGGGCGGCGGCCGCGACACCGCACCCATGGCCGACTGACAAGTCGAACTTCGCTTGGACAACGGTGATTCAGTACCGTCCGTGACTTTGTGAGGGGCAAGCCCGTGGGAAATGCTGGGCAGTCACCTCACCGATCGCCACCACGGCCTTCGGTGGAAGATGCGCCCGTCGGGGGCCGACCCTGCGATGGAGCCCCTTACGTGTCGGCTTCCTCGAGTCGCATCAGGGCCTCCTCCAGCTGGTCGACGGCGTCGGGGAGGATCTGCGGGTAGGCGGCGTCGACCCATCGGCCGGCCGAACCAGAGAGACTCCACTCATAGACCATGGTGGCGAGATCGGTTTCAGCAGGAGCGATGTCGGGCAGCTTGTGCAGCCCGGCCGCGCTCACTGCGGCTCGCGCGGCATCGACCTGGGACGGGTCGAATCGGCAGCGCAACGACCGCTCGCCGTCGACGACGAACCAGACCTCACCGTTGTCGAGGTAGTGCCGTTCCCGGACCTCGCCGCGGCGTGGGTCTTCGTACCGGGTCCGCAGGTACCAGGTCATTTCACGGTCCACTGCTTGCTGGTCGCCCGCTCCACGGCCTGCAGGAACGGCACGTAGTGGCCGCGTTTGACGTCCGAGCCGCGGGACATGATGCTGCCGGAGTCCTGGTTGCGCATTTCCTGGGCGGCGTCGTCGCCGAGTTCGGCCTGTACGTCACCGAAGTGGGCCGGCTTGTCACCGGTGAACTTCTTCGCGACGCCGGGCGGGGCGTCCTCTTCGACGTATTCGTCGTCCAGCCCGAACATGTGGCCTGCCTCGTGCGCGGCGGTGTTCTGGGTGACGTCCTGCCGGCCGTCCTCGCCCATGTCGGAGACCAGGACGTCCACCCGGCGAAACTTCTCCTCCTCGGTGGCATTCTGCTCGCCCGCGGTTGCCGACGTCCCGGTGCTCGCCGGGCCGAGCGCTGACAGCATGGCCGCGAGCACGGCGTCCGCGCGCTGCTGACCCAACTGGTCGTTGTGCACCCTGCTGCCGGGACTGGTGGCGCGCCCGACGACGAACAGCTGCAGGTCGTGCTTCTTTCCGGCCGGGTCGGTCTGCGCGCCGAAGGTGAGGTTGGCCGCTTTGATGCGCGCCGCGACCCTGGCGACCTCGGCGGTGATGTCCGGTGTGATGGCAGCCGAGTCGTGGGCGAAGCCGGCGACCTGGTCGACGACCGGCTTGGTGCGGACCTTGGTGGTCTCCGGCTCGGACACGTCGCGCTGCTCGAGGTTGGACTTCTCCCCGTCGGCGTTGGACCGGAAGCGTGGCAGCGGCTTGTCTCCCGGGTCACCCTTGGGGATCTTGAGTGCGCTCATCGTGTTGTGGGCCTTGCCGGCCTCGACCAACTCGACCACGACCTGCACCTTCGCGCGGTGCTCGGCGAACGTCGGGTCGTTGGTGGCCAACTCGTGTTTGGCGCTCCAGCCGGCCTGCACGCTCTGTTGGAAATCTCGCCCGAAGGCCTCCTTCTCGGTCGGTTTCCAGGCGAAGTCGGCCAACTGCGAGCGGGTCAACGGCTGCGACCGGAACGGCTCCTTGCGCGCGTCGGCCCTGGTGAAGTCCCGGAAGTCGATGTGCACGCGGATCGTGACGGTGGCGCTGCCCTGCGCCGGGACCGGCCCGACCGGGACGTAGGTGACGTCGAACCGAGAACCGGCCGCGATGAACGTGGTCGCGTCGAACTTCGGATCGGTGGCCGGCGTCGGCACGTTCTGCCGGCTCACCGTCAGGGCGGCGGCGACGGCGCGGTTACCCACCAGGCGCTGCAGGCCGAGCAGGTGTGCGGGGCTGGCCGGTGACCGGGTGGTGGTCCCGGGCGCGCTCGCCACGGCGGCCTCGCGGCTGCCACCGGCCGACTGCTGCTTGCGCGCCTCGGCCTGCTCGGCGTTGGTCGCCGGTGCCTGCACTGCCTGCGGCATGCCCCACCGCCCTCGGTCTCCACGGCGCGCGTGAGATCTTCGTGAGTTCACCGTGGAGGCCGACCGGGCGTTGGGCCATTGTCGTTCGGCGAGCCCAAAGGGACGTGGGCGCTGCCCGATAGGGCAATCGGGCCGGAGAACTCCGGTTGGGGGGCGACCGGCGGGCGGCTCTCAGCCCTCGAATCCATCCACCGGTCGTCGGAGATAGTGGTCATAGAGCTTGCGGGAGATGGCCTCCCGGTCAGCCCCCCGGAGCACCGCGGTCAGGTCGAGATGGCGGCGCTGCGCCTCGAGCAGGTCGATGTGCTGCTCCTCCATCGAAGAGCGCATGAGGGCACCCATCTGTCCGTTCAACGTCGCCCACAAGCCGCCGAGCCGGCTTTTGCCCGAGGCGCGCACGAGACAGGCGTGGAACTCGGTATCGAGGTCGACCAGGGCCGCCAGGTCACCGGACTCGGCTGCCCCGCCCATGCGTTCCGCGACCTGCTGCATGGCGTCGGCCACCGCAGACAGTTCGAGTTCGGGGATGGCCCGCATCGCACCCGCTTCCAGAACGTAACGGGCGTAGCAGGCGTCGTCGATCTCGGCATACGACATCCGGGTGACGACGCTGTGGCGTCGGGGAAAGATCTCGACGAGGCCCTCCTGCGCGAGTTGACGCAGGGCCTCCCGGACCGTCGTCCGGCTGACGCCCAACTCGAGGGCCAGGTTCGCCTCGACCAGGCGGGTGCCGGCTCCGAGCTCGTTGTTCAGGATCCGGCGGCGCAGGACTCGGTGCACCGACGACGGCAGCGAGACGTGCTCCAGGGGCGAGGCTGAAGCGGTCGGCCCCGAAGCGATCGGCCCTGAAGTGATCGGCTCAGTCACGCTCGAACTGTATGCGACCACGGCTCACCCCCACATGGGCCGGTCCGTCGACCTGCAGGTCGAATGCCGAGGTCGGAGCGCTCAGAATGGGCATGACGCCAGGACCATGACCCGGCAGCGGGCTGCCCCCGTGCACCGTGATCCCGACGGTCGTCCAGCCGCGCCGATAGCCGGCGTTGTGCCGGATGTCCAGGTCGTCGATCGCGATCAGATCGCCGAGGCACCAGGTGGACAACCCCCAGCGAGCCGCCGTCGCCTCATCGAGGGACAGGTCGAGATCCCATTGCTGGGCCGGCCGGCCCAGACCGTTGCCCACCAGCTTGGACGGAACCGCGGCCCGCACCGGAATCGTCATGACTTCCGCGAACGTCGCTCCGAGGCGTTCCAGCAGGGCCGGATCGATGTTGCACACCACGGCGCCGAGGTCGGCCAGCTCGTCGGTCAGCCGCGCGCCCTGTCCGTGGCTTCGCACCATCACCGGATCCCCGGGTGCCAACCGGGACAGGGCCTCCGGCTCGAACACCACGATGACCCGACCGGCCTCGCCGCGTTTGCCCAGCACCCGGCCGGTCGCGCCGGCGCCTCCCGCCGCGCACCACCACCTCGTTGCCGGCGCAGGCGAATGTGGTCAGCGCGTGTCGCGCCGCCTGGTCAGGATGGGTGAGCGTCGCCCCGGGCGCGACATGGTCACCGGCGGCGGCGAACACACCGTCGCCGAGGTCGACGCCCAGCACGATGCCGCCGTCGCCGACCGGGACGTACGGCCGTCCGTCGGTGTCGACCTGGTACGGGCTGGAACCCAGCGACGGGGTCTCGATGAACCCGGCGAGGTTCACCGCCACGACGGTGGCGGTCGTCATGTGGTCTCCAGGGCGGGGAAATAGCTGGACAGATTGGCTGCCGGGTCGTCGACCAGCGCAAAGCATTCGGCCGGGCCGCTCAGGATCGACGACGGACCCGGCCCGTGGCCGAACAACATGCAGTGGCCGGTGCTGATGACGCCGACGGTCAGCCAACCCTCGCGGAAGCCACGACCGAACCGGTGGTCCTGGTCGTGCAGCACCACCAGGTCGCCGATCCGCAGCGACTCCAGACCCAGGCTCAAGTCCGGTCCCTGGCCGGCGTAGGCACCCATCAGGTCGGTGTTGGCGAACTCGGAGAACATTCCTGCCCCGGCACCGACGGCCTCGGCCGGCACCTGCGCGGCCACCCCGACCTGCAGCCGACCATCGGCCAAGGTCTGCCATGGCAGCACCGCGGCCAAGGCGGGGTCGAGGTTCTTGACCGTGATGTCCGGGTGGTCGAGCAGCCGCAGACCCTGACCCTGGGCGTGCACGAGCACCTGGTCGCCGGTGCTGACCTCGCGCATGTCCGAGCCCGGCATGTCGACCAGCACATAGGCGTGCTGACCGATCACCCGGCCGGTGGCCCCGGCCGCCGGGCCGGAGCGCACCGTGACCCGGTTGCCGACGCAGGACAGGAACTGCAACGCCATGTTGGCGCCGGGATCCCGGTGTCGCACCGACAATCCCGGCTCCAGGTGGTCGGCGGCGTATCCGGTGGCCGGGTCGCCGCAGTGGACGCCGAGGGTCACCCCACCCATGCCGGGAAGGATGAACGGCCGGCCGTCGGCGTCGACCCGGTACGCATGTCGGTCGGCCAGCGGGGGCCAGACCTCGCCGCACAGGGTCTGGGCGACAACCTGCTCGGCGTTGGTGCGCACGCTCACGACGAGCCCCCGGTGCCGGCCGGGCGCGCGCCGAACCGGAATCCGTGGCCACGCAGTGCCGGCGCGCTCACCGACCCGTTCCAGACGTTCATCACCGGCTGGGACAGCACGGTGTCGCCGACACCGTCGACGGTGCCGAGGAAGTCGAGGACGGACTGGGTGAATCGCCCGGTGTCCACCGGGCGACCGAGGACGCCGTCCTCGATGAGGAAGCAGGCGTCCCGGCTGACGCCGGTGATCGTGCCGGCCTGCCGGTCGACCAATCGGGTGTACCAGAACCGTTCGACGTACACCCCGCGCTCGACACCGGCGATCAGTTCGGCTTCGGTCAGCCGCCCCGCTTGCATCACCATGTTCGCCGCGACCGGAGTGGGCACCTCCTCCCTGGCGATGTGCGCGTGCCCGGTCGAGCCGCCCGGCCCGGCGCGGCCCTCGAGCGCAGCCGCTGTGGCCAGGTCGGTCACCGCGTCGCCGACCACGCCCTCGGTGAGGAACGGCACGCGACGCTTGGCCGTGCCCTCGAAGTCGAAGGTCATGGGCAACCCGACGTCGGCCAGGGCGTCGTCGGCGACGGTGATCAGCGGCGAGCCGATCCGGGACCCCGGCCGCTGCGCGACCAGTCCGACGCCGGCCGCGGCCAGGTCGCCGGCGAATCCGAAGTCCGGCAGGAACTCGACGAGTTCGCCGGCCGCTTCGGCGCCGAGGACCACCGTGAACTCACCGTCCGGCATCGGGATGCGCCCGCGGCTGCGGATCGCCCGATCCAGCCCGGCGCGCAGTGCGTCCGGGACACCGAGCCGATCGGCCGACCGGGACAGGTCGATCCAGTGTGCGGTGCCGTCATCGATCGTGAAGGTGGCTGACCCGCTGGCCTCGGTGGCCACGGCGTGCCGGGTGATCCCGGTGCTGGTGGCCACGGCGATCTGGGTGACGGCCCGGCCGATCATGCCGTTGGCCCGGCCGCCCGCTGCTGCGGCACTGCGCATCGCCTGTCCGGCCAGCTGCACCCGAGCCGCCGCGTCGAAGGCGGCGGTGTCGTCGTACCACAACCGCGGCGGCGGATCGGGGAGTTCACCGGCCGTTGCCGGCCGGGCGACGGTCAGCCTGCCGGGGCCGCCGGCCGCGGCCGCCCGGCCGGCGGCAAGCTCGGCCGCGGCCTTCGCGGTGTCGCCCACCCGGTTCAGTCGCGAGGTAGCGGCCCGGGCGCCGTGTCCGTTGACGACGGCCTTGACGCTGACGGTGAGTTCGTCGATGTCCTGGGGCTGGTGGATGCGCTCACCGGCGAACCGGGTGTACTCGCCGCAGCGACCGAGCAGGGTCACCTCGACCTCGTCGCGCCGGGCATGCCCGCGACCGCTTCGGCGACCAGTTCCTGGGCGCGTTCCGGGGCGAGCGGAACGGTTGGTTCCGACGTTTTCATGCGACTCCGATCCGGAGATTGCGAACGAGCATCGGTGCGGCGGCGTGACTGAGGAATCCCCACTGTTTGGGTTCGCCCTTGCCACACGGGTAGCCGAAGATCCGCAGCTCCTCCGGACCCGCAACGGCCTCGACGGAGCCCCAGAACTGCGGAGTGATCCCGCCGTAGCTGAAGTTCTTCAGCAGCCGGCCACGCCGCCCGCCCCGTACCTCGTAGGCGACCTCGGTGCCGAACTGGAAGTTCCACCTGCGGTTGTCGATCGACCAGCTGCGGTTGTCGTCGATGTAGTAGCCGTCGCCCATCCGCTCGAGCAGATCGTCCAGCGAACCGCTGCCGGGCTCGAGATAGACATGAGTGGCGAAACAAACCGGTAGGTAGGCCCAACCGTCGGACCGGGCTGCACCGGTCAGCTCCGCCCCACTGCGGCCGGCCGCGTCGCGGTTGGACAGCGTCGCCGCCACGATGCCGCGGTCGATCAGCGCGGTGCGCCGGGCGGGCGTGCCCTCGTCGTCGAAGGCGAAACTGCCTCGGGTACCGGGGATCGTGGGGTCGGAGGTGATGGTGACCGCCGGCGAGCCGTACTGCAGCGAGCCGATGTCGTCCACCGAGATGAACGACGTGCCGGCGTAGTTGGCCTCATCGCCCAGGATCCGGTCGAGTTCGAGGGCGTGCCCGGCGGACTCGTGGATCTGCAGCGAGACCTGCTGCGCGCCGATGATGACGTCTGCGTGGCCGGCCGGGGCGGTCGGCGCGGTGAGCAGGGCGACCGCCTCCTCGCCGACCCGGATGGCCTGGTCGGCCAGATCCAGCGTGGCGACGAATTCCCAGCCCGCGGCGGCCGTGTTGCCGTGGAACGAGTTCGGATAGGAGCGGCGCTGCACATCGCCGTGGCCGGCGGCATTGGCCATCAGACCGGCGCCGGTCTCGACGAAGTGCTGGTGCTGGCGGGAACCCTCGCTGTTGGCCAGGTGCCGATGTTGCCGCTTGGCGTTGACCCCGGCCTGCGCCGACACGACCTGCGCCGGCCGGCCTGCGTTGGCGAGCACGTCCTCCAACAGTTGCTGGCGGACCGCCGCGTCGACGGTGAACGGGTCGATCTGCACGGCGGTCTCGTAGCGGCCGCTGATGGCCGGCATCGGGGCCAGATCGATCGGCTTGCTGATGCCGATCGATGCGCGCGCGGTGGCCAGCGCTTGGCGGGCGGCCGCGGCCGCATCACCGCTGTCCTGCACCGGCCGGGCGGCGAACCCCCAGGTCCCGTCGACCAGAACGCGCACCCCGACGCCCAGGTTGTGCTCCGACCGCTCGTCGGGGTCGGCGCCAACTGGGTGTACAGCCGCAGCTCCTCGGCTTCGATGAGCCGGACGTCGGCGAACTCGGCTGTGGCCGATCGGCTGCCGCCAGGTCCTTCGTCGAGGATGGCGTCGGCGGCGGCGTCGGCGGCCAGATCACCCCAGTCGTGGGCCCTCATGCGGTGCCGCCGGCCAGTGGGAAGTCCACCCAGGCGCGGGTGTGGTGCGCCGCTTCGAAGGCATTGATGGTCTCCTGCACCAGGGCGCCCTGGCCGAAGTCACCCTGGTTGGCCGGTCCGCCGGAGAGGATCTCGGTGGTGAAGTCGGCACACAGCGCCAGTAGAACAGGAAATCCCAGTCCTCCCGGGACGTTCCGCCCTCGGGAAGAACTCCGGCGGGATCTCCCGCTCGACGAACTCGACCTCGTCAGCGGTGGCGGTCTTGATGGTCTGGCAGATCCCGAACTCCTCGACCAGCCGCAGATGATCGCGCCCTTGGAGCCGAAGATGCGCGCCTCGATGCCGGGGTAATTGCCGATGGTCACGTAGGTCGTCTGGATGGAGCCGATCCGCCGTTGGCGTACTCGCCGATGAAGATGTCGCCGTCGTCGATGTTCATCGCTGCATGGCACCGGTGGCGCGCACCATCGCTCGGGTATGAAGTTGCGCATCGTGCCCACCACCGAGGTAGCTCGGCGCCGACCCACCAGTGACCGATGTCGATGATCGGCGCGCCGTATCCCTCGAGCGACGAGTGGCGAGCACCGACGGGTCGGCGTCAGGATCGACCTGGCGCATCGGTTCCGCGGGTCGAGCCATTGCGAGTTCTGTTCGTAGCCGTTGAACATGAATGGCGTGCCGACGAAGCCGTCGTCGATCAGCTCTGCGTGCGTACTGCACGGCCGGCGCGTAGCGGAAGGTGAAGCCGAGCTTCGTCTTCAGGCCTTTGCTCTTCCCGAGTTCGGCCAGCGCGCTGTGTCTGCGATAAGTCGTACGCGACCGGCTTTTCGCACAGCACGTGCTTGCCCGCCTCGAGCGCGGCCACGTAGATCGCGAAATGCGCGGCGTTGGCGTGCATACGTCGATCAGGTCGATGGTGTCGTCGTCCAGCAGTTCCCGGTAGTCGGTGACCAGCCGATCGACCCCGAATTGAGCTCCCCTCGACCACGGCCTAATCGGTGTCGACGAGAGCGACAACCTCGACGCGCGGGTCCCGCTGCCATCCGGGGATGTGGGCGCGACGGGCCACCTCCGGCTCCGACCACGGCAACGCGAAGCTTCTGACTCATCGGAATGTCCCTTTCCTGCGGCCCGACTCCCGGGCCGATTTCGATGCGCCGAACTGATCCGTCCGACGGCTTTGTCGTCCTGGTGGTGGTGGTCACGGGCGCACCCGTGGGTCGATGAAGGCGTAGGCGATGTCGACGACCAGGTTCATCAGCACGATGAAGATCGCGGCGAACAGCACCGCGCCGGTGATCATGGGAATGTCCAGGCTGCCGATGGCGTCGAAGGTGAGCTTGCCGATGCCGGGCAGACCGAAGATCGACTCGATGACGACGACGCCGCCGAGGAAGTACCCGAGGTCCATCCCGAGCATGGTCACCAGGGGGGTGAGCACGTTGCGCAGGCAGTGCCGCAGCAGGATGGTCCGCTCGGGCATGCCCTTGGCCCTGGCCATCTGGACGTACGGGCTGCCGAGGACTTCGATCATGGTGGTCCGGGTCGAGCCGGGCGTACCAGGCGGCACCAGCCGATGCCGAGGGTGAAGCGTCGGCAGGATCAGGTACGAGATGATCGGCGAGCCCGTACCCGTTGAGCGGGAACAGCGACAGCTTGTACGCGAGAACACGTAGAGCAGCAGCAGTCCGACCCAGAACGGGGGTGCCGACAACC
>CAWIAR010000006.1:0-209782 GCA_963834185.1 uncultured Actinomycetota bacterium | reverse complement strand
GTTCAGCGCCTGGAACGCGTGTTCAAATTGCTAGGCAAAAAACCGCAAGCAAAAAAATGTGATGCAATGGCAGGTATTACGGAGGAAGGCAACGCGATCATTGAGGAAACGAGAGAAAGGTATTGCAACACGTGATGTAGGCCCTAGTTATGGCCGAGCCAAAAAGTAAGAACGTTACGGAAGTTGAGGGTTACCGGGGGCTCGCTCAGCTTATATAACACTGGGGTATAAGGAAGTGGCCGAGGCTACCACAAACCACCTTAGCCGAAGAAAAAAAGAGGCAGACCAAACTCTAACCGAAATAACCCAAAGCAGTATTAACTACGAAGCTAGCAAGAAAAGAAGACGCATAATTCAAAATGCGTTGAATGCCGAGCCAAATTACCAAATCTAATGCTTGCTCACTCTGAAGAATGAGTAGGTTTAAAAACTTCGTTATGAGGTTGGGCTCGGCGTTTCTCGTAACACCAGTGATCAATGAAGTATCGTTACCTCTCCCGCCACTCCACTACTGCTAAGGATCATCCCTCTTAGTTTGTAGGGTGTTGACTTTTTGAATCGCGTACCCAATCCTCCACCTTACCGATTCATCTCAATAACAAGGGGGATTGCTTATAGTGGATCCGGTTGATACAGCCTTTATGCTTCTTTCTTCAAGTCTCGTCATGTTAATGACGCCAGGTCTCGCTTTTGGTCTATGGCGGCCTGGTAGGTAGGAAGAAAGTGTTGAGTTATAATACGAAAGTTTAGTTGCTGCGATGGGATATACAGCCGGATTATGGTATATCGTCGGCTACTCGCTGCCTGCTTTAGCGGCACGCTGGGAGCGAAGACGGATTTTATGGGGATTTTTCAGGAAATCTCGATATGGCATTTTTGCGTGGCGTTACAGTCACGACGCCTTCGCCGGTAACACCCAATATTCCTTTGATGGTGTTTGTTGCGTATCAGATGATGTTTTTTATCATCACACCGGCGCTTATTACCAGGGGCATTTACAAAACCAGTGTTTGCGGTTTCCCGCCTTATCTCCTATCTTACTCACGTTTTAGCTTTTGCTCGTGTACTTCCCCCATTCGTTGGTACTGCGTTCAGGGCAAAATTACTGGCTGGATGTCGGGTGTGCCGGATTTAGCCGGTGGTATTATTCGTTCATTACGATCGCGGGATTTTCAGACGCTTGCTTCTGTACTCTTCGTTGAGTAAACAAAAAATGGGCGACGAAAATGCACACAGCATCCCGCTTGTAGCACTTCGTACAGGGTTACTGTGGTTTCGATGGTACGGGTCCGATACTCGCAGCCAGTTCAAGGTTGATGATATTACTGGAACCGGCTCTTGCCTTTCTTAATACGGATGTCGCAGCTTGGTTTGCGGCCGTTCCGTGGCTTATTCTCGATCAGCGTATCGCCAAAAAACCAAAATTTCTAGGATTATTCAACAGGCTCTGTTGCAAGCCTTGCAACGATAACTCCTGGGCCGGGTACGTTAACAACTTCCAGCGCCGTTATCTAATAGGTACGCTGCCGGACTGTTTGCTATTTTGCCTTTCAATTAGAATAAACGTGCCTGGGATGATGCACTCGATGTATGGGGTGTGCACGGCGTCGGTGGTTGTTTAGGATGGTATTGCTTGGAGTCTTTGCGGATTCCTCCGTCAACGCAAGCGGATTAAACGGCCTGCTGCTCGGGAATGATCATTCTTCTTATTGCAATCTGGAGTAATGATCGGAGCGTCGATATACGCATTCTTGTTCACCTTTGGAATGCTCAAAGTGATTGATATGATCACGCCTGTTAAGGTAGAGCAGCAGAGAGAAGAACGCGGATTAGATGAATCTCTTCACGGCGAAGTTCATACGTATAAACTGCCCGTGCGATAAGGTGCTGATTAAAAATGTAAAAGAGAAAGCGATCAGAGTGTACTGATCGCTTTCTCTTTTATAGTAAATATTGATCCCGTATTGCTACTGTGTCGGAGTGACCGTTATGTCTAAACACATTCCCAGATTAGAGTGCGTTAGAATACGCGGCATGTACGTGATACTTGCCAGCCAATAAGGTTTGGTGGAAATGAAGCTGTTTGTCCAGACTCGGACGTCCGGTCGGGTTTGCGTGTCGATTAAATCCTTCACCCGTGATTTTAAAAGTGTGATTCGTTTTGATGGTGTTGGTAATGTGAAACACCTTCATCACCAGCGGGGAAAGAAGTCGGCATGTGGATGTGATATTCTTCTTCTATCACTTGCACCACAGCTGCCTGTACCGTTCCATGTATACGTAGTGCCGGCTGTGCTATGAAAAGAGCTAGAACATCCAACCATGCACAGTAATGCCGCAACGCATGTTGTTCTTGGGATCATTCAGGAATTTCATATATCAAACATGCAAAGGAATTTTCTATCTCGTGGTGTTGCAGCTCTCCATTGATAATATTGACATGACATCCAGACGCATTCCGAGATCGGCATGCGTAAAGATTAACGGGGAATGACGTCGTAAGTGCCGGGTGTCATTGTAACGTTTGAATCTTGCATTGCGCCCAGCGCTACGTCTGCAATAGTCCGCCGTTAATGCCGTTGCCGCTAATCTTTGAACCCTGGTTGTGCTTGCCCATATTGGTAATATGGAAAGATCTCGTAACCGGAAGGAAATGATGTTGGCATGTGAATGTGAAATTCATCCTCCCATGACTTGAACGGTTGCACCGTTACCGTTCCATGATACGTCGTTCCATTGGAGCTGTTCTTTGAAATTCAGCCGACCGACCCGCCCATAAGACAAAGCCCGAGTGCTGCTACTTTAAGTGCTGCTACTTTGATCGAGGTGAGTAATTTGGTCGTCATAATGTAGTATTGATAATGTTTGAGAAATCCTGCGACAAGCCTTGTGCCGGGGGATCACGGCTGAGCTGAGTTCGGAGTTAGTTGCAAGTATGTCTTGCAACTAGGTTCATATTTTGCCAAATAAAGCCCTTTGTCATAGGAGATCCGTAAAATCTGAATTTAGAGTGTGAATATTGGGTGGATTTTCGTGTTTTAGCCTTCCGGTGTGAACGTTTGGGAGCGTGATGCCGTATAAGAGTCTCTTTTGTTGGAAAAGGTTAAATTTCGCCGTATGGCGTTCAATATGTTTGATAATTCTTCACGATTCATAGCTTCGCTGTAATATTTCTTCCATTAGTTGCAATTGTTGGCCTCCCAATGTAGGTAAGTCCACGTTATTCAACCGTCTTGGGGAGCGCCGCCAATTACGGAAGCGGTCTCGGTGTGACGCGCGACCGGCATTACGCGAAGCTTAGTGGAGCGGAGTATAAATATAATGTTGTCGATACCGGCGGCGTAGTGCCATACTCCGATGATATCTTTGAACGTGTATCCGTGAGCAAGCTGAACTAGCTATTTCAGAATCGGATGTCATTATCTTTTTGGTTGATGTAAGTGCTGGCGTGCATCCTCTCGACCAGGAAGTTGGCAAATGCTGCAGCTCTGGTAAGAAGGTGCTGCTTCTTGCGAACAAAACGATAATACCCAACAGGCAAGGACAGACGCAAGAGTTTTATGAGCTTGGTTTAGGTGGACCGATACCTGTCGGTGCCATTGGTCGCGGCGTAAGGGATTTTCTGGATACACTCCTTGCTCAATTTCCGCCGCCAGATGAAGCGCCTAGTGGTCCTGAGCCCATGAAGCTCGCAATTGTCGGCAACCGAATGTAAGGAAATCGAGCTTCCTCAACGCACTCTTAGGATATGACCGCGCTATTGTCACTCCGATTGCAGGAACAACCGTGATTCTGCACACAACGTATAAGTATTACGGGCAAAAACTAACGCTGATCGATACGGCTGGCCTTCGCCGAAAAAAATATATCAAGGATACACTTGAACTTTACTCCACGGTGCGGACGATGAAGGCCATCCAAGAGTGCGATGTTGCGCTTGTTCTCGTCGATGCAATGCAGGGCGTGGAGCATCAGGATGCACGAATCCTTAACGAAGTAGTAGATGCGCGCAAAGGCGTCATCCTTGTTGTGAATAAGTGGGACGCGATTGAAAAGGATACAGAAACTGCCGCACAATTTGAAGAGCGTATTCGAGAGACGTTTAGAACCGTATTACGTGCCCATCATGTTTATTAGTGCATTGACGCACCTTCGGCACACAAAACCTCTTGAACTTGCACTAAAAGTATTGGCAGAACGAAAGATACGAATCGGTACGAGCGATCTTAACGAAACATTACTCAAAGATATAGAAAAAACGCCACCTCCGGCGGTGCAGGGGAGAGATTTGCGGATTAATTATATCACGGAAGTGAAAACAGAACCTCCGGTTTTTGCTTTCTTCTCGAATTTCCCAGATCTTATTCCAGAGTCTTACAAACGATTTCTCGAGCGGTCGCTTCGAGTAAAATATGGATTTGTTGGAGTACCAATCTCCTTCATTTTCCGCCGCAAGTAATCGGGTGTGCAGTAGCAACTGATGTTGCTACTTGATCTCAATCGTTTTTGTAAAGTGAGTAATTTGATGAGTTGAAGCATCCGAGATTTCTAAGCGGGCGTAGTAAGAACCTTTTGGAAGCATTTTGCTAGCTCGTTCTTGCCATCAAATGTTACTTCATATACCCCTGTGTTTTAATACCGCCAAACGAGAAGGTGCGGAAGGACTTCCCGAGTGGATTAAAGATTTTCAGCAGTACGGATGCGGAGGTATGCAGAGCAACATCCAGCTTCCAAAGATTCTTTTTACTCTTGGTGACCTAAGAACGCATAAGTAGTAGTTCGCTGTAAGGATAAGCTCTTACAGCACTCGTTACAACACATCAACTGCACTGTGAACGTGGCGAGATTCGTTAGTGGAGCATATTGAAACTAGCGAGCAAAGAGTGTGTCCTGACTTGAAAGAAGGACATTAGTGAGAGAGCAGGGAGCCGGAGGGAATCGGGATGATTTTCTCCGGCTATTTTTTTCACACCGCTAAAAATGAACTTGGCAGTAATTGTTCGGGTTGAAAACACGGCAATACATTATCCCCAATTACTATCTCACGATGTCACAAGTGCGCTCCGCTCTATTTATTCTTCTCGCAAGTTGTTTTGCGTTAACAGCACAAGCACAAAAACCTACTACCAAACCCTCTCACGCTGGTAGTGTTAAGCTTGGCGAAGATGCAACTTCTGCGCAACCTAATTTCACATTTGAACGCTCAACTCTTGAATTTGCCACGCAAGGCATCGGGCAAAGTGATTGCATTAGCATCCCCATATCCAATCATACTGATAAAGTCGAGGCTGCTCACCAAGTTAACCATTGCCGACCCAAAACATTTTTCCATCTCCTCACCTTCTTCCTGATGCTGCCCATTACGGTTGGGCCATACAATAGTATTTATATCTCGATCGTTTTACTGCTGACCAGGCTAAAGATTTCCACCAGCACCATTCTCGCTGCATTCAATGACCCAGATGAAGCAAAACTGATCGTAAAGGGACGTGGGATCGATGCAAACGGTGACTCGCATAATATACCCGACACAACAGGTTTGAAAGTCACCAAGAGTAAAGAATCTTTGGAAGCTGGATGTTGCTCTGCATACCTCCGCATCCGTACTGCTGCAACATCTTTAATCCACTCGGGAAGCCCCTCCGCACCTTCTCGTTTGGCGGTATTAAAACAGCAGGGGTATATGAAGTAACATTTGATGGCAAGAACGAAGCTAGCAAAATGCTTCCAAAAGGTTCTTACTACGCCCGCTTAGAAATCTCGGATGCTTCAACTCATCAAATTACTCACTTTACAAAAACGATTGAGATCAAGTAGCAACATCAGTTGCTACTGCACACCCGATTACTTGCGGCGGAAAATGAAGGAGATTGGTACACAACAAATCCATATTTTTCTTGAAGCGACCGCTCGAGAAATCGTTTGTAAGACTCTGGAATAGATCTGGGAAATTCGAGAAGAAAGCAATAACCGGAGCTTCGGTTTTCACTTCCGGATATAACTAATTCGCAAATCTCTCCCCTGCACCGCCGGAGGTGGCGTTTTTTCTATATCTTTCAGTAATGTCTCGTTAAGATCGCTCGTACCGATTCGTTTCTTTCGTTCTGCGAATACTTTTAGTGCAAGTTCAAGAGGTTTTGTGTGCCGAAGGTGCGTTAATGCACTAATAAACATGATGGGCACGTAATCAAGCGTTCTAAACGTCTCTCGAATACGCTTTTCAAATTGTGCGGCAGTTTTTGTATCCTTTTCAATCGCGTCCCACTTGTTCACAACAAGGATGACGCCTTTGCGCGCATCTACTACTTCGTTAAGGATTCGTGCATCCTGATGCTCCACGCCCTGCATTGCATCGACGAGAACAAGCGCAACATCGCACTCTTCGATGGCCTTCATCGTCCGCACCGTGGAGTAAAGTTCAAGTGTATCCTTGATATATTTTTTTCGGCGAAGGCCAGCCGTATCGATCAGCGTTAGTTCTTGCCCGTAATACGTATACGTTGTGTGAGCGAATCACGCGTTGTTCCTGCAATCGGAGTGACAATAGCGCGGTCATATCCTAAGAGTGCGTTGAGGAAGCTCGATTCCCCTACATTTGGTTTGCCAACAATTGCGAGCTTCATGGGCTCAGGACCACTAGGCGCTTCATCTGGCGGCGGAAATTGAGCAAGGAGTGTATCCAGAAAATCCCCTACGCCGCGACCATTAATCGCACTGACAGGTATCGGTTCACCTAAACCAAGCTCATAAAACTCTTGCGTCTGCTGCTCTGCCCGTTGGGTATTATCCGTTTTGTTCGCAAGAAGCAGCACCTTCTTACCAGAGCTGCCGAAGCATTTGCCCAACTTCCTGGTCGAGAGGATGCACGCCAGCACTTACATCAACCAAAAAGATAATAACATCCGATTCTGAAATAGCTAGTTCAGCTTGCTCACGGATAGCACGTTCAAAGATATCATCGGAGTATGGCACTACGCCGCCGGTATCGACAACATTATATTCTACTCCGCTCCACTCAGCTTTCGCGTAATGCCGGTCGCGCGTCACACCGGAGACCGCTTCCGTAATTGCGCGGCGCTCCCCAACAAGACGGTTGAATAACGTGGACTTACCTACATTCGGACGGCCAACAATTGCAACTAATGGAAGAGACATTACAGCGAAGCTATGAATTGTGAAGAATTATCAAACATATTGAACGCCATACGGCGTATTTTAACCTCTTCCAAGCAAAGAGACCTTATATACGGCATCACGCTCCCAAACGTTCACACCGGAAGGCTAAAACGCGAAAATCCACCCAATATTACACTCTCTAGTTCAGATTTTACGGATCTCCTTATGACAAAGGGCTTTATTTGGCAAAATATGAACCTAGTTGCAAGAATATACTTGCAACTAACTCCGAACGCAGCTCAGCCGTTACTCCCCCCGGCACAAGGCTTGTCGCAGGATTTCTCAAACATTATCAATACTACATTATGACGACCAAATTACTCACCTCGATTAAAGTAGCAGCACTTAAAGTAGCAGCACTCGGGCTTTGCCTTATGGCGGTCGGCTGCTGAAGTTCGCAGAACAGCTCCAATGGAACGACGTATTCATGGAACGGTAACGGTGCAACCGTTCAAGTTATGGGAGGATGAATTTCACATTCACATGCCAACATCATTTCCTTCCGGTAATGAGACCTTCCATATTACCAATATGGGCAAGCACAATCATAGTTTTAAGATTAGCGGCAACGGCATTAACGGTGAGCTATCGGCAGACGTAGCGCCTGGTGCAACGCAAGATTTAAACGTTACACTCACACCCGGCACTTACCACGTTATTTGCCCGGTCCTTACGCATGCCGATCTCGGAATGCGCTTGGATGTTACGGTAACACAATCAACGGCAAGCCGCAACACCACGAGATAAATTTCCTTTGCATGTTTGATATATGAAATTCCCGACGATCGCAAGAACAATATGTGCTGCGGCATTACTGTGCATGGTTGGATGCTCAAGCTCTCAGCATAGCACAGCCGGCACTACGTATACATGGAACGGTACAGGAGCTGTGGTGCAAGCGAGAAGAAGAATATCAATCCACATGCCGACTTCTTCCCCGCTGGTGATGAGGTGTTTCACATTACCAATACCGGTAAAACGAATCACACTTTTAAATCACGGGTGAAGGATTTAACGACACGCAAATGCAAATGGATGTCCCAGCCTGGACAAACAGTTGATTTCCACCAAACCTTATTGCCTGGCAAGTATCACGTATACTGCCCTATTCTAACGCACTCTAATCTGGGAATGCGTTTAGACATAACGGTCACTCCGACACAGTAGCAAATACTGGGATTAATATTTACTATAAAAGAGAAAGCGATCAGTACACTCTGATCGCTTTCTCTTTTACATTTTTAATCAGCACCTTATCGCACGGGCAGTTTATACGTATGCAACTTCGCCGTGAAGAGATTCATCTAATCCGCGTTCTTCTTCTGCTTCCTTACCTTAACAGGCGTGATCATATTAATCACTTTGAGCATTCCAAAGGTGAACAAGAATGCGTATATCGACGCTCCCCGATCATTACTCCAGATTGCAATAAGAAGAATGATCCCCATTCCCGAGCAGCAGGCCGTTTACTCCGCTTGCGTTGACGGAGGAATCCGCAAAGACTCCAAGCAATACCACTCCTATAACAACCACCGACGCCTTGCACACCCCATACATCGAGTGCATCATCCCAGGCACGTTTATTCTTAAGTTGAACGGCAAAATAGCAAACAAGTCCGGCAGCAATACCTATCATTTAACGGCCGCTGGAAGTTGTTACCGTACCCGGCCGCAGGAGTTATCGTTGCAAGGCCTGCACAGAGCCTGTTAATAATCCTAGAATTTTTGGTTTTTTGGTGATACGCCATTCGAGAATAAGCCACGTAACGGCCGCAAACGAAGCTGCGACATCCGTATTAAGAAAGGCAAGAGCCGTTACACCATCAACCTTGAACTGGCTGCCAGCATTAAACCCGTACCATCCAAACCACAGTAACCCTGTACCAAGTGCTACAAGCGGGATGCTGTGTGCATGTGCGTCGCTTACTTTTCGTTTACCAACGTAGAATACAGAAGCAAGCGCTGCAAATCCCGCGATCGCATGAACGACAATACCACCGGCAAAATCCTGCACACCCCATGAAGCTAGTAATCCTCCGCCCCAAACCATATGAACGAATGGGAAGTACACGAGCAAAAGCCAAAACGTGAGAAAGAGGAGATAAGCGGGAAACCGCACACGGTTTGTAAATGCCCCTGGTAATAAGTGCCGGTGTGATGATAGCAAACATCATCTGATACGCAACAAACACCATCAAAGGAATATTGGGTGTTACCGGCGAAGGCGTCGTGACTGTAACGCCACGCAAAAATGCCATATCGAGATTTCCGAAAATCCCCATAAAATCCGTCTTCGCTCCCAGCGTGCCGCTAAAACAGAGCGAGTACCCGACGATATACCATAGTACGGTTGTATATCCCATCGAGACGAAACTTTGCATCATAATCGAAAGCACGTTCTTCCTACCTACCAGGCCGCCATAGAAAAAAGCGAGACCTGGCGTCATTAACATGACGAGACTTGTAGCAAGAAGCATAAAGGCTGTATTACCGGTATCCACCATAAGCATTCCTCCGTTATTGAGATGAATGGTAAGCGGGGAATATACGGTACGCGATTCAAAAAACCAATACCCTACAACTAAGAGGGATTATCCTTAGCAGTAGTGGAGTGGGAGAGGTAACGATACTTCACTATCACTGGTGTTACCAGAAATGCCGAGCCCAAATTCATAACCAAACTTTTAAACCTACTCATTCTTCAGAGTGAGCAAGCATTAGATTTGGAATTTGGCTCGGCATTCAACGCATTTTGAATTATGCGTCTTCTTCCTCGCTAGCTTCGTAGTTAATACCGCTTTCGGCTATTTCTGTTAGAGTTTGGTCTGCCTTTTTTTCTTCGGCTAAGGTGGTTTGTAATAGCTTAGCTATCTCCTTATACCCCAGTGTTACAGCAAGCTGAGCGAGCCCTCCGTAAGTCGCAATTTCGTAATGTTCTACTTTTTGGCCGGCCATAACTAGGGCCACATCACGTGTTGCAGTACCTTTCTCTGTTTCCTCAATGATCGCGTTGCCTTCCTCCGTAATACCTGCCATTGCATCACATTTTTTTGCTTGCGGTTTTTTGCCTAGCAATTTGAACACGCGTTCCAGGCGCTGAACCTGAACACTCGTTTCCTTTAAGTGATTTGCAAATGCCTTTTGCAGTTTAGCTGAGGTCGCAGCTTTTTTCATTTTAGGCAGTGTCTTAACTAAATGTTTCTCTGCCCAATACACATCTTTCAACTCATCATTGAAAAAATCCGCTAACATCGAAGCTGCTTGCTTTTTTTGATTGCTCTGTGCAATATTCTTTTTCGTAGCCATTTTGGTCTGATATTGTTATATTTTTTAATTTGGTATTTGACAGTAGATGAATAAAAATCATGCCCAGAATACTACCGTTTATCAGGCCTCAGAGCTAGGTTACTCCAATAAACCGGACTTCTAAGAAAAGTGAGAGATAGACAAGTGGGACTACTACTCCCGTCATTACATCAGGTAATAGTGACAAAAAGGAGCTTACGTAAGCCTTATCGGTCACCCGTAAACGGTGTAAGTGTATTTCAATACAGGTCTAAATGACTGAGAGAACGAGTGGAAAATAAACGAGAGCATTTCTTTATAGGCACTAGCAATATCACCCTACCAGTCGCTAATAAAAAGGAATTCCCTGAAGCCTTTAAAGGATCAAGTAGGCTAACCTACTATGCTTCCCTTTTTAATACGGTTGAGATCAACAGTACCTTTTACAAAATACCCAGAGCTAAAACGATAATACGATGGACGGAAGAGGTTCCACGCGAGTTTAGATTCACATTCAAACTGAATCGCGAAATTACTCACGATAAGGAAAGAGTCTGCAATCCAGTTGTAATTAAAAATTTTATGCAGATCATCAATAACGTAGAGACACAAAAGGGATGTTTGTTAGTGCAATTCCCAGCTAGTGTACATCATAACCCTTCATATTTGGAGTGTTTATTATTTACCATAAACGAACACAATCAAAGTTGGAAGGTCTGCATAGAGTTTCGCCATCCTTCATGGTATAACGACACCATCTTCCAGCTTCTTAGTAGATATGGATCTACACTAGTCATTCATGACATGTTTACATCTATTCTTTCGCAAGAAGAATTGGACACGGGTTTCGTTTATTTACGCTTTCACGGTCCTGCAGGCGACTATCGTGGTGGCTACAATCCTGATATGCTAGATCGCTGTAGCGCAAAAATCGCGACGAGTATTCTACAAGGGAAGATGGTTTTTGCGTACTTTAATAATACAATGGGTAACGCTCTATCCGATGCGTTAACTTTACAAAAACTAGTGGCCGCAAGGAATAGAAAGTCCTAATATGCAGTGGAATATTGTGGAGTTCTCAAAAGAGACCGTCTCTTCTACTTTTAGAAGGATCTTCATCGATGTGAACGAATTAGCATAAGCCCATCAGCAAGGAATCACTCAGTGCACACAGAATCCATATTCCCGCCCCGATCAGTACTCTTCTATGCAATGTAAGTTTCAGAATTAACTAGAAGAATGCGAGCGCAAGCATATTCTTACCCAAAAGAGTAATCTCCAAAGGATCTCTTAAATTATCTTACGATCGCTACTTTTCCATCAATCATCGACCTATTTGTTATAAGTCGATAATGACCTCCGAAGCGCATTGTCATGCCGCCCGCCGACGCGCGGGCTCACGGCCGGGTCCGGGAGCCCGATCACCGGATCGGACGGCAGCGTGCCGTCGGGCAGATCCGGCCGGGTCGGGGATCCGGCTATCACGTCGGAGAGCCAGCGCCACTTGGGATCCCACCTGGCGTCGAACTTCTTGGCTCGGGCCAGAGCTTTGGCCCGGCGCTTGTCGCCAGTACAGATGCCGGGCCCACCAGGACGTCGGCCGGGCCAGCCTGATGGCACACCACCAGGCGACGAACGGCACGAAGCAACCGATCAGCGCCGCCCGGTACTTCCCCTTGAAGACGCAGACCAGCACGAAGAATCCGTGCAGCACGATGCCGACGGCCAGGACGATGCGCAGGCCGAAGGCGTCGGCGTCGATGTCCGTGACGCCGAGCGGGCTGTACCCGAGGAGGAACAGTCCGAGGCATGCACCGGTGAGCCCGATCATCTCGACCGAGACCCGGCCCTCGTTCTCCCAGTACACGTCGTGCAGATGCAGGATCAGCGCGAATTCGTCGAGCACCAGGGACGCGCCGGCTCCGACCAGGACGGCGGCGATCTCGATCCATGGCGACTGGGATGTGTTCAGGCCCAATGCCATCAATGCACCGAGAACCAACAGGATGATGCCGGGTACCGCGTGGTGGACGTGGGTGCCGGATGCCGAGACGTTGTCGCGGAACGGACCTCGACCGGCCCGGATCATCCGGGTGATCACCCGGGTGGTCACGAACGTCAGCACGAACGCGAGCAGACAGATCACCAGCGGAAGCTTTCCCGCCCCGACGACCTCGTCGTCCCACCACGCATCCATTCGCCGATCCTAGGCAGGCGCGGCGGCGGCGGCTCAGGTCGCCGCGGGTACCTGGAGGACCGGCGGGTCGGCTCCCAGCGCTTTCCGCCGGGTGGGGACGACCAGCGGCGTGCCGGACTCCGGATCGGCAATGATCCGGCAGGACAGCCCGAACACCTGCTCCACCAGTGCTGCGTCGACGATGTCGGTCGGCGCGCCCTGGGCCACGATCGCCCCGTCCGCCATGGCGATCAGATGCGTGGCGTACCGGCATGCCAGGTTCAGGTCGTGCAGAACCGCGACCAGGGTGCGTCCGCCGAGGTGGAGTTCGGCACACAGGTCGAGCACGTCGACCTGGTGGGCGATGTCCAGGAACGTGGTCGGCTCGTCCAACAGCATGATCGAGGTTTGCTGAGCAAGCGCAAGTGCCAGCCAGACACGTTGCCGCTGACCACCACTGAGCTCGTCGACATACCGGTCCGCCAACTCCTCGACGTGGGTGGCAGCCATCGCCTCGGCCACCGCGGTGTCGTCGGCTTTGGACCACTGCCGCAACATCCGCTGGTGCGGGTAACGGCCCCGCGCTACCAGATCGGCCACGGTGATGCCATCGGGCGCCACCGGACCCTGCGGCAGCAGGCCGAGCTGTCGTGCGACCTGCTTGGCCGGCAGCGACGACAGAGCGGCGCCATCCAGGAAGACGGCACCGCCCTGGGGCTCCAGGGCCCGGGCCAGTGCACGCAACAGCGTCGACTTGCCACACCCGTTGGCGCCGACCAGCACAGTGAACGAGCCATCGGGGATGTGCACGTCCAGATCGCGGGTGACGGTCACCCGTTGATAGCCAAGGGTCAGCCGACTGCCGGAGAGGCGACCGGCGTTCGACGCCGTGCGGATCGCCTCCGCGTCAGTGTGCGGCCCGCCGCCACGTCGCGCTCGACTCATGCTGTGCCCCTTTGCCATGCCCGGCCCAACAGCCAAGCCAGATAGATCCCGCCGACCACCCCGGTGACCACACCGACCGGCAACGGCTCCGACACGATCCGCTGCGCCACGATGTCGCTGGCCGCCACCAACACCGCACCGGTCAACGCCGCCGGCAGCACCGACGGCCCCGGGACTCCGACCAGACGCCGGGCGATCTGCGGTGCGGCCAACGCGACGAACACCACCGGTCCGGCGGCCGCGGTGGCCGCGGCCGCCAATCCGACGGCGACCACCATGGTGACCGTCCGGGTGCGGGGCCCGGCGACCCCCAAGGTCCCGGCCAGGTCGTCCCCGAGTTCGAGCATCCGCAGGTCTCGCGCCGCCCACAGGGCGAACGGGAACAACGCCACGACCACCAGCACCAACGGCAGCACTTGGTCCCAGGCCGCGGCATTCAGGCTCCCGGTCAGCCAGACCGCGGCGTCCTGGGCCTCGATGAGCTTGGCCCTGGTGATCAGGTAGTCGTTGGCCGCGGTCAGCATGGCGGCCATCCCGATGCCGACCAGGATCAACCGGAACCCGTGCAGGCCGCCCTTCATGGCGAGTAGGTAGATCAGCGCGGCGGTCACCAGGCCGCCGACGATGGCGCCGAGCGACACCTGTCCCGACGACCCGTGCCAGACCAGGATCACCAGCAGTGCTCCGGTGGCCGACCCGGCCTGGAACCCGATGACGTCGGGGCTGCCGAGGGGGTTGCGGGTCAGGCTCTGGAACAACCCGCCGGCGACCGCGAGCGCAGCGCCGATCAGCACGGCGAGCAGAAGTCTTGGCATCCGCAGGGTCCAGACGATGAAGTCCTCGCCACTGTCGCCGTTCCCGGCCAGCGTGGCGAGCACCCGGTCGAGGGTGATGGGGAAGTCGCCGGTGATCATCGACACGGCCGCGGTCACGACCAGAGCGACCAGCAGGAGGACCCCGACGATCGCCGACCGGCGATGGACCCGCAGGTTGGCGCGGCCGCCGCCGACGACCAGGTACCCGCGACCTCCGGCGGGCCGGGTCGGCCCGGCAGGCGACGCCGGCGGGGTACGCAGGAGGTCGGCGCTCACAGCTTGGCAACCTTCCGGCGCCTGGCGAACGCGATGAAGATCGGTGCACCCAGGAAGGCCGTGACGATGCCCACCTCGATCTCGGCGTCGCCCACCGCGAGCACCCGGCCGAGCACGTCGGAGGCCAGCAGCAGAACGGCGGCCAGGACCATGGAGAAGGGCAGCACCCACCGGTTGTCCGGGCCGCAGATCGCCCGCGACAGGTGCGGCACGATCAGCCCGACGAACGCGATCGGTCCGATCGCTGCGGTTGCCGCCCCGCAGAGCAGGGTCACGGCGATGACCGACAGCAGCCGGGTGCGGCCGGGGTGCGCGCCGAGCGCCCTACCCGCATCGTCGCCGAGCGACACGGCATTCAGCGATCGGCCCAGCATCACCGCGATCACGGCGCCGACCAGCATCACCGGCCCGGTGGTCAACAGGATGTCGAGCGGCCGCCCGACGAGCGAGCCGACCGCCCAGAACCGGTAGGCCTGGAAAGACGTGTCGTCCAACAGCACCACGCCCTGGATGTACGACAACAGCACCGCCGTGATCGCCGCGCCGGCCAGTACCAATCGAACCGGGGACGCGGTGACCCGGCTCTGGCCGCCGAGCACGAACACCACGGTGGCCGCGGCCCCGGCGCCGAGCAGCGCGAAGGGCACGAACTGGACCGGTTCGGTGATGCCGAACAGGCTCACCACCGTGACCACTGCTGCGGCGGCGCCCGCGTCGACCCCCAGCAGCCCCGGATCGGCCAGCGGGTTGCGGGTGACCGCCTGCACCAGCGCGCCGGCCAGTCCGATCGCCGCGCCGACCACCAGACCGATGATCGTGCGCGGTACCCGCACATCCCGGACGATGTCGACCGCGCCCTGGTCCGCGGTGCTGGGCCGGAACAGCGCATCGACGACAGTGCCCAGCGCCAGGTTCTCGGTGCCGATCGCAAGGCTGGCGGCGACCACCACCAGCAAGCCACCGAACGCGGCGAGCAGTCCCAGTCGGCGCCGGCGAGTGCGCCGCCGCAACGAGGACTGCGCGACCGTCCCGGGGTCATCACCGCTGCCATCGAGCAGGGATCAGCTGTCGGTGCTGGTGGACGGGTCGCCGTCGACCGCGGCCGACAGCTTCGGCGCCAGGTTCTCCAGCAGGAACGGCAGGCTCAACACGGTGATGAACGAGGTCGAGATGTAGAACGGGTCGTCGTTGTCCTCCTCGACGTAGATCGCACCGCCACGCTTGGCCACGTCCAGGTTCGGGAACGTCGGGACCGCTGTCGCGACCTGGTCCTTGCTGCCGAACCAGATCACCGCGGCCGCGTCGTTCATCAGGTTGGCCTTCTCGACCGAGATCGACGCGCCGAACTCGTCCTTGGCCACGTCGGCCAGCGCCGGGAGGTAGGTCATGCCCAATGAGGTGAGCAATCGCCCGCGCGGGTCCTCGGGGGCGTACACGAAGATGCCCTCGTACGGCGTCACCACCGCACCGGTCTTCCCCTTCAGGTCCGGGTACTCGGCCGCCGTGTCGGTGATCACCTGCTCGGTGGCGGCGACCATCTCCTTGGCCGCGGCCGGCCGGCCGAGCGCCCGACCGACGATCTCGGTCTGCTCCTGCCAGGTGATCGCGTAGTTGACCTCGCCCTTGGGGTGGCCGATGGTCGGGGCGATCGCGCTCAGCAGCTTGTAGTCCTTGTCGGTGATGCCGGCATACAGGGCCAGGATCAGATCGGGCTTGAGCGCGGCGACCTTCTCGAACTCGGTCTCGCCCTCGAGCACCTGGGGGACCGCGGCGTCGCCGAGCTTGTCCTTCGCCCAGGGGAAGATCCGGCCCGGGCGCAGTACCGAACCAGTTCGTGGTGGCCACCGGAACCACGCCCATGGCGAGCACGGCGTCCTGGTCGGTCAACCCGACGGTCACCACCCGCTTCGGCTCGGACTCGACGGTGGTGGAACCGAACTCGTGCTCGATGGTGACCGGGAACGCGCCGGCCTCCACGGTCGGCGCACCGCTGGCCGTACTGCTCGACGACGCACCAGCAGTCGAGCCGCCCGACGCCGTCGGGCTCGATCCGGCCGAGCCCGAAGCCGACCCGACGGGGATTGGCGGAGTCGACGATGCAGCTGCGGCGGACGACGGTGCGTTCGTGCCGGCCTGGCTGCCGCCGGCGTCGTTCGCGGACGACCCGCAGGCCGCCAGCAAGGTGGCGGTGACCGCCAGGGCGAGAGCGCCGAGAACGGGACGACGAGATCTGAACAAGGTTAGCCTCCACTTAATTAAGGGCAGCCATACCTTATACATTCGATCCGGGCACCGACACCCGCACTCCTCCATGGCAGGCTCGGGGCCGGCGCAGTCGCAGGTGATCAAGCAGACAGCAACGTCGGGAAGAGGCGCGGCGTCTTCCCTGTTGCTCGTCTGTATCGCTACAGTTCACTGGTCCAGCACCGCTGCGGCCCGTGATGTTCGCCGTATCGAAGGATTGTGACCGCTGTGCCCATCGCCTTGCTCGCCCTGGCCATCGCCGCCTTCGGCATCGGCACCACCGAGTTCGTGATGATGGGTGTGCTGCCTCAGGTCGCTGCCGCCTTCGCGATCGACATACCCACCGCCGGGGCGATGATCACCGCGTACGCGCTCGGCGTGGTGGTGGGTGCCCCGTTGATCACCGCCGCGACCGCGCGGTGGTCACGCAAGACCCTGCTGCTCGCCTTGATGGCCGTATTCGTGCTCGGCAACGGCCTGTTCGCAGCAGCGCCGAGCCTGCAATGGGCGGTGGCGTTCCGGTTCCTCGCCGGGCTTCCACACGGGGCGTTCTTCGGCGCAGGCGCGGTGGTGGCGGCCGGCCTCGTGCCGGCCGACCGCCGCGCCCGCGCGGTGTCCTTGATGTTCGTCGGGCTCACCCTGGCCAACGTCGTCGGGGTGCCGTTGGGCACCCTGCTCGGTCAGCAGGTCGGGTGGCGCGCGACCTTCGCCGTGATCACCGGCATCGGTGGGCTGGCCATGCTCGGCATCCAGCTGCTGGTTCCGGACCAGGGGCGGCCGGCCGAGGCATCGCTGCGCGCGGAGCTGGCCGTGTTCCGCAACCCGCAGGTCCTGCTTGGCGTTGGCCGTGGTGACCTTCGGTCTCGGCGGGACCTTCGCCACGATGAGCTACATCGCGCCGATGCTCACCGACGTCGCCGGGTACGCGCCGTCCAGCGTGTCACGTGCTGCTGGCGCTGGCGGGCGTCGGGATGACCGCGGGCGTGCTGGTCGGCGGTCGGCTCGCGGACCGGGCGTCTGATGCCCAGCCTGTACGGCTCCCTCGCGCTGTTGGCCGTGGTCCTCGGCCTGTTCACCATCACCGCCGGCGGGAAGCTCGGCGCCGCCATCACCTTGGTCGCGATCGGTTTCGCGGCGTTCCTGATCGGTCCGATGGTGCAGGCCAGGGTGATGGACAAGGCGGGCGGCAACCCGTCGATGGTGTCCGCGGCAGTGCAGTCCGGCTTCAACATCGCCAACTCCATCGGCGCCTACCTGGGCGGCATGGTGATCGCCGGGGGATTCGGCCTGGTTGCCCCGAACGTGGTCGGCGCTTCGCTCGCGGTCCTCGGCCTGAGCCTGGCGTTGACGTCAGGGCTGCTGGACCGCCGGAGCCGCCGGGCCCCCGAGGTCACCGAACCGCTGCCCGTGGCCTGACGATCACGCTCCGGCCTCCACCGGGAGCCGCTCGGTCCGTCATAGCTGAGCACGCCCACTTAGCTCTTCCGCATCTGCGGCAGCTACAGTGCTGTCCATGACGCAGTTCCGGGTGAGTGAGGCCGCCCATCTGTTGGGGGTCAGCGACGACACGGTCCGTCGCTGGATCGACGGCGGCCAGCTCGGCGCCGGCAAGGACACCGCCGGACGGGCGGTGATCGCCGGCGCCGAGCTCGCCGAGTTCGCCCGATCCCACGCGAGTCCACCGGCCGATCCGTCGGGGGTCGGCCGGTCTGCTCGCAACCGGTTCGTCGGCCTGGTCACCGCGATCACCGCGGACACCGTGATGGCCCAGGTCGAGATGCAGTGCGGACCGCACCGGGTGGTGTCCCTGATGAGCTCGGAGGCCGTCCGCGATCTGGGCCTGCAGGTCGGTTCGCTGGCCGTCGCCGTCGTCAAGGCCACCACCGTCATCGTCGAAACCCCGGAGGGGCGCACGTGAGTGGGCGTCCTCGAGTGAACCGTCGGCACAACCCGAGGCAACCCTTCCCGAGCACCACCGCGGGGAGGGTCGCCTCGTGAAGCGGCTACTCATCCCGTTCGCCGCCGCCGTCGCGGCAGCTTTGGCCCTCGTCGGCTGCTCCTCCTCGGACACCGGCGGCACCACGACCGCCACCAGTGCCGCTGCCACGCAGTGCCGGCGGCTCCAGCGCTGCGGGCACGACGGCGAGTTCACCGGGGACAGCAGCGTCCAGCGGCGCCGGAGATCTGTCCGGCGAGTTGACGGTCTTCGCCGCGGCCTCGCTGAAGAAGGGCTTCGACGAACTGCGGGATCAGTTCCAGACCGCGAACCCGGGCGTGACCGTCAAGGAGATCACCTACGACGGCTCGTCGGCGCTGGTCACCCAGATCCAGGGCGGCGCGCAGGTCGACGTGTTCGCCTCGGCCGACACCAAGAACATGGACAAGATCACCGACATGGTGCAGACGCCGGTCGAGTTCGCCACCAACACCCTGCAGATCGCGGTCGCGCCGGGCAACCCCAAGGGCATCACCGGCCTGGCCGATCTGGCCAAATCCGGCGTGACAGTGGTGTTGTGCGCCGCCGAGGTCCCGTGCGGCAGCGCCGCGCACACCGCGCTGGACAAGGCGGGCGTCACCGTCACCCCGGTCAGCGAGGAGCAGAACGTCACGGCGGTGCTCACCAAGGTCGCCTCCGGTGACGCCGATGCCGGGCTGGTCTACCGGACCGACGTCAAGTCCTCCGGCGGCAAGGTCGACGGGGTCGACTTTCCCGAGGCCGCCGACGCGGTGAACCACTACCCGATCGCCGTGCTGAAGGAGGCTAAGAACCCGGCCGCCGCCGAGGCGTTCATCGACCTGGTGACCTCGGACGCCGGGCAGGCGGTGCTCGCCGACCTCGGTTTCGGCAAGCCGGCGGCGTGAGCGCGACCAGCCCCCCGGAGCACGCGGTCGGCACGCGGGTGCCGGCCGCCGCCGCCATCCCACGCGGTCTCTACCTCCCGGCCGTCATCGGCGTCGGCCTGCTCGTGTTGCCCCTGCTGGCGCTGCTGCTCAAGATCGACTGGGCCGAACTCCCCGAGGCGATCACCTCGCCGGCCGCGCTCAACGCGCTGAAGTTGTCCCTGATCACCGGGGTCGCCGCGACACTTGCCTGCCTGGTGCTGGGCATCCCGTTGGCGCTCGTGCTGGCGCGCAGCAGCGGGCAGTGGGCCAGGGTGCTGCGGGCGCTGGTCACCCTCCCGCTGGTACTGCCGCCGATGGTGGGCGGGATCGCGCTGCTCTACCTGTTCGGCCGGCAGGGCAGGTTGGGCGGCTACCTGTTCGAGCTCGGGATCCGGATCCCCTTCACCACGGTGGCGGTGGTGATCGCGCAGACGTTCGTCGCGCTGCCGTTCCTGGTGCTCTCGCTCGAGGGCTCGCTGCGCACTGCGGGAACCCGCTACGAGACGGTCGCGGCCACCCTCGGCGCCGGACGGTGGACGGTGTTCCGGCGGATCACCCTGCCGCTGGTCGGCCCGGGCCTGTTGGCGGCCACCGTGCTGTGTTTCGCGCGGGCGCTCGGCGAGTTCGGCGCCACCGCGCTGTTCGCCGGCAACGCCTTCGGTGTCACCCGGACGATGCCGTTGGCCATCTACATCTACTTCAACGCGTCGCTGGAGGACCAGCAGACGGCGATCGCCCTGTCCTTCCTGCTGATCGTGGTCGCCGCGGTGATCCTGCTCGTGTTGCGGCCACGGCGGGCCGAGGGCATCCGGTGAGCCACCTGCGGTCGGACCTGGCTGTCGCAGCGCGCCGAGTTCACCGTCGACGTGCCGCTGGCCGTCGAGCGCGGTGAGGTGGTGGCCCTGCTCGGCCCCAACGGCGCCGGCAAGTCCACCGTCCTGCACCTGCTCGCCGGGCTGCTCGGGCCGACGTCGGGATCGCTGGAGCTGGCCGGCCGGGTGCTGTCGGCGCCCGGTGCCCGGCCGGTACCGGTGCCCGAGCGTCGGATCGGTCTGATGAGCCAGGACCCGTTGCTCTTCCCACACCTCTCGGCGGTGGACAACGTGGCGTTCGGGCCGCGGTCGCGCGGCACGGGCAAGGCGAGCGCCCGGGCCGCGGCGGCCGAGCAGCTGGCCCGGATGGGCCTGGACGGATTGGCCGACCGCAAGCCGGTGCAGCTCTCCGGCGGCCAACGGCAACGGGTCGCGCTGGCCAGGGCGCTGGCCGCCGACCCGGACCTGTTGCTGCTGGACGAACCGCTCGGCGCGCTGGACGTGCAGACCGCACCGGAGATCCGGCAATTGCTGCGCACCGGCTGGCCGCCGCCGGAACCACCACGGTGCTGGTCACCCATGACGTGCTGGACGCGGCCGTGCTGGCCGACCGGATCGTGGTGATCGACCGCGGCGCGGTGGTCGACGAGGGACCGACCACCCGGGTGCTCAGTGCGCCGCGCTCGCCGTTCTCGGCCCACATCGCCGGCGTCAACCTGCTGGTCGGCGACGTCGTCGGGTCCGGGGAGGGCACCGTGACGATGCGCTCCGGCGACGGAGTGCTGGTGACGGGCGTCGCGGACGCTGGGTTGGCCACCGGTGCCGCCGCAGCCGCGGTGTTCCGACCCGTCAGCGGTGGCGGTGTACCCGGCCGAGGTCTCCGGGTCACCGCGCAACCACTGGCCGGCCACGGTCATCGGGCTGGAGCCGGCCGCCGACGGGGTCAGGGTGCGCACCTCGCTGGGAGTGGCCGCCGACCTCACCCCGGCGGCCATCGCCGAACTCGGGCTGGCACTGGGGGCCCGGTGCACCTGGCCGTGAAGGCCACCGAGATCCGTATCCACCCGCACTGACCCCTGGCCCGCGGGGACTTATTCCGGACAAACCCGGCACCAGGGTTGGATGAAGTCCCCGCGGACCGGGGGAGTCCCGTCGCGCTGATCCGCGCCGAGCGCGGGGTGAGAGGCTAGGGCCATGAGCGAGGAGCAGGAACCGCGGCAGTGGTCGTACCTGACCGACATGGACGGCGTGCTGGTGCACGAGGAGCACCTGATCCCCGGCGCGGACGAGTTCATCGCCGAACTGACCGAGCGCGGCGTCAACTTCATGGTGCTGACCAACAACCCCATCTACACCCGTCGTGACCTGCGGGCCCGGTTGCTGGCCACCGGGCTGGACGTCCCCGAGGATCGGATCTGGACGTCGGCGCTGGCCACCGCGAAGTTCCTGGCCGAGCAGCGACCGGGCGGCACCGCCTTCGTCATCGGCGAGGTCGGCCTGACCACTGCCTTGCACGAGGCCGGCTTCGTGCTCACCGATCGCGATCCCGACTACGTCGTGCTGGGGGAGACCCGCACGCTTGTCCTTCGAGGCCATCACCACCGCGATCCGGCTGATCGTCGCCGGCGCGAGGTTCGTGGCCACCAACCCGGACGCCACCGGTCCGTCCCGGGCCGGAATCCTGCCGGCGGTCGGTGCGGTCGCCGCGCTGATCGAGAAGGCCACCGGACGCACGCCGTACTTCATCGGCAAGCCGAACCCGCTGATGATGCGGTCGGCGTTGCGGGCCATCGGCGCCCACTCCGAGTCCACCCTGATGATCGGCGACCGAATGGACACCGACGTCATCTCCGGTCTGGAGGCCGGGTTGGCCACCATCCTGGTGATGTCCGGTATCTCGACGAGCGAGACGATCGAGCGCTACCCGTTCCGGCCGTCCCTGGTGATCGACTCGGTCGCCGACCTGGTCGGCCGGACCGCCGACCCGTTCGCCCCTGGCTGATCAGGCCGACCGCTGGCGGGACACCGCCGGGGGCAGCAGGATGGGGGTGCCGGCCGCAGATGGCCGGGCACCGACCTGGAGGTTGACCCATGACGGCTCCGCTGCCCTCGTACACCAGTGCCACGGCGACCGTCCCGCTGCTGGGCGACACCATCGGCGACAACTTCGGCCGGACCGTGGCCGCGCACGGCGATCGGTTGGCCCTGGTCGATGTGGCCGCCGGAAAGCGTTACAGCTACGGTGAACTCGCTGTCGAGGTCGATGCGCTGGCCCTGGCCCTGCTGGACGGGGAGTGCAGATCGGTGACCGGGTCGGCATCTGGTCGCCCAACTGCGCCGAGTGGATGATCACCCAGTACGCCACCGCGAAGATCGGCGCGATCCTGGTGAACATCAACCCGGCCTACCGGACGCACGAGCTGGAATATGTCCTGCAGCAGTCGGGTATCTCGGTGCTGATCTCCGCCACCGCGTTCAAGGCCAGCAACTACCGCGGCATGGTCACCGAGGTGGGTCCGCGGTGCACCGAGCTGCGGAAGGTGGTCTACCTGGGGGCGGAGTTCGACGCCCTGCTCGACGCCGGCCGCGCGCGGCGACCCCGGCCGGCTGACCGGGCTGCCGCTGCACGCCGACCAGCCCATCAACATTCAGTACACGTCGGGAACCACCGGATTCCCCAAGGGCGCCACGCTTTCTCATCACAACATCTTGAACAACGGCTACTTCGTCGGCGAGGGCTGCGGCTACTCCGAGCAGGACATCATCTGTGTGCCGGTGCCGCTCTACCACTGCTTCGGCATGGTCATGGGCAATCTGGCCGCCACCTCGCACGGCGCCGCAGTTGTCTATCCTGCACCGGGTTTCGAACCGGCCGCCACGTTGCAGGCCGTGCAGGACGAGCGCTGCACGTCGCTCTACGGGGTGCCGACGATGTTCATTGCCGAGTTGGCCCTGGACACCTTCTCCTCTTACGACCTGTCCTCGCTGCGCACCGGGATCATGGCCGGCTCACCGTGTCCGGTCGAGGTGATGAAGCAGGTCATCGACCGGATGGGGATGTCCGAGGTGACCATCTGCTACGGCATGACGGAGACCTCGCCGGTTTCGACCCAGACCGCGGCCGACGACGATCTCGACCGCAGGACAAGCACTGTCGGCCGGACGCATCCGCATCTCGAGTCCAAGGTGGTCGACCCGGAGACCGGGCTGACGGTGCCGCGCGGCGTACGCCGGGCGAGCTGTGCACCCGCGGGTATTCGGTGATGCTCGGCTACTGGGACCAGCCGGAGAAGACCGCGGAGGTGATCGACGCGGCCCGCTGGATGCACACCGGCGACATCGCGGTGATGGACGACGCCGGTTATCTCAACATCACCGGCCGGATCAAGGACATGGTCATCCGCGGCGGCGAGAACATCTATCCGCGCGAGGTGGAGGAATTCCTCTACACCCACCCGGACATCCTGGATGCCCAGGTGATCGGCGTCCCCGACGCGCGGTACGGCGAGGAACTGATGGTCTGGGTACGGATGCGGACCGGGGCGGAGCCGCTGACGGCGAGCAGGCGGTGCGGGCGTTCTGCGACGGCAAACTCGCGCACTACAAGATCCCGCGATACGTGCAGGTGGTGGACGAGTTCCCGATGACGGTGACCGGCAAGGTGCGCAAGGTGCAGATGCGCGAGGAGTCGATCGAGATCCTGGGCCTGGCCGACGCTGCAACCGTGCAGCACGCCTGATCAAAGCGCCGGTCGCCGCCGGACCCGGATCAACGCCACGATGCCGATGCCGATCGCGGCGCCCAGGCTGTTCGCGACCACGTCGCGGACGTCTCCGGTGCGATGCGGCAGCACCACCCATTGGACCAGCTCGGCGAAGGCGGAGAACGCGAAACATGCAGCCAGTGCGGTCTTGTCGCCGCCGCGCGGGCGGGACAGGGCAGCCAGCGCGCCGAGCGGCACGAACATCAGCACATTCGAGACGAACTCGACGCCGCCGAAGGTGAGCCAGCCCAGCCGGCCCTGCCGGTGCATCCCGGCCAGCCAATGGGCCAGCCATTCCTGGTCGTCCCCAGCCGGCCGCGTCGGCCAGAAAAGGATGAGCAGCACGGCCACGCTCAGCCCGAACAGCAACCACCGGGCCGGGCGCACTGCCCGGTCCAGGGGCGGGGCAGCAGCCTCGGCCATCACCGGCACCATGGTACGGACGTGACAGCGGCCCCCGGCGCGTGTGCGCTGAGGGCCGCTGACGTCCGGCAGTCGGCTGTGATCAGCCGAGGGTGAGGACCTGACCGACCTGGATGACGTTCGGGTCGGAGATCTTGCCCTTGTTCAGGTTGTACAGGCCCGACCAGCCGCCCGAGACGTGCTGGTTGCCGGCGATCTTGTACAGCGAGTCGCCGGACCGGACCGTGTAGGTCTTGCCCGAGCTGCTCGCCGCGGTGCTCGCGCTGGCGTGCGTCGTGGTCCGGCTGGTGCTGGCCGCGGCAGTGCCGGTGGTGGCCGCGGCAGACGACGAACCGCTGGTCTTCAGCTGCTGACCGACCTGGATCCAGTTCGGGTCACTGAGGATGCTGCGGTTGGCGTTGAACAGCTTCTCCCACGACGTACCCAGCGCCGACGCGATGGAGGACAGCGTGTCCCCCGACTTGACGGTGTAGCTGCCCGATGCGGACGAGGTCGCCGAGGCGGCCTCCACCTCGGCGGCCGGTGCCGGCGCCGGCGCGTCGCTGGCGGCGTTGGACGAGCCGCCCGAGGCGCCGGCATCGCGGTTCTCCGGGCTGCCGTAGGCGCCGACCATGGACGCGCACGCCCAAGCACCCCAGCCCTGGCCGGCCAGGGTCTTCTCGGCGACCGCGATCTGCTGGGACTTGGTGGCCAGGTCGGCCCGGGGCGCGTATTGCAGACCGCCGAAGCCCTCCCAGGTCGACTGCGCGAACTGCAGCCCCCCGTAGTAGCCGTTGCCGGTGTTGATGCTCCAGTTGTTGGTCGACTCGCACTGAGCCACCGAATCCCACACCGACAACGGTGCGGCGGAGGCCGGAGCGGCGAGAGCGAGGGCGGGGCCGCCGATCAAGGCGCCCGCGGTGGCGGTACGCAGAGCGACGGTGCGAGCGGTGGACGGACGGCGGTGCCGTCCCTTGTAACGCGACATGCTGCTCCCTGTGCGCTGCGCCTGCGAAGTCAGCTGTCGGGTTCGGGCGGGCCACCATAGTGGGTGGCTCGAGGGAGGCTGCCCGGCCGGTAGGTACCGGCTTCACCCCGAGGAGGGTCACTCCGGGAAACGTGTGGGTCCCCCGCCGCTGTCCTGGCCTTTCGTGTCGGGGCCCGGGAGCGTTGGACAGCGTTCGGCGCGACGCTCCGGGTGGGTGGTGCCGATCGCGCATCGGACGCGATCCGGGTTGACCATACGGAGCCGGACCTGATCCGTCAGGTCACCCGCGGCAGGTGGTCACAGCGGCATAACGATCGTTACCCCTTCGAAATGTAGGGACTCTGTGCAGGTCAGGCCCATGCGTCGGCATCGGTTGCCGATCTTGACCTCGAGCGCACTCGATCGTGAATTCACCCGTTCGGACCAACGATGCCGGTGAATGTGTTGTGAAGAAGGACCCGCGCGACGCCCCGGCGGACCTGCGTGACGGATGCCGGGTCCGTGACGCCTTGTGAACGACGTCACACTGCCTGTAACGACCTGATCACCGTCCGGCCTCGACCCGTCTCGCCGAGCCGGTCGGCGGCTTGCCGACCGTACGCTCGACCCGTGCGTTTCACCGTCGGCTTCGACCTCGACATGACCCTGATCGACCCCCGTCCGGGCATGGTCGAGTTGTTCGGGGTGCTTGCCGACGAGACCGGAATCCCGCTGGACGGAGCCGGCTTCGTGTCGCGACTCGGCCCGCCGTTGTCCCACGAGTTCGCCCGCTACGGGCTGGACGACCGGACCATCGACGACCTGGTCCGCCGGTACCGCGAGCTGTACCCGGACATCGTCATCCCGACCACGACGGCGCTGCCGGGCGCCAAGGAAGCGGTCAAATCCGTCGCCGATCACGACGGCGGCGTCATCGTCGTGACCGCCAAGTACCAGCCAACCGCCGCCCGGCATCTGACCGCGCTCGGGATCGAGGTGCAGGCCGTCGTCGGCGACCTGTCGGAGTGCCGGCAAGGCCGCCGCACTGAGCGAATACGGCGCGGAGATCTATGTCGGTGACCATCTCGGCGACATCACCGGCGCCAGGGCAGCGGACGCGCTGTCCGTCGCCGTGGCGACCGGGCCGATCTCTGCCGACGACCTCACCGACGCCGGCGCCGACGTCGTGCTTCCCGACCTGACCCACTTCCCGGCGTGGCTGGGCACCTACCTGCGGGCCACCGTCCACTGAGCTGGCGACCGGGGGATCCGGTCGGTCAGGCAACGGAAAGGCCCAGCAATCGGCATTGCTGGGCCTTTCCGTTCATCCGACGGTGATCGGCACGGAACTCACTTCCCGCGCAGGCCGAACGGGTTGCCGTCGGCGTCGAACAGCACGCAGACCCGCACGCCGGGCGCGACCTGCCGGGGGGCATCGCGTTCGGTGGCCCCGGCCGCCAGCAAAGCCGCGCGCGCCGCATCCAGATCGTCCACGTCGGCATTGGCCATTGCGGCTCCGGTCGGCCCGCCCGGGGCCAGTGCCACCTCGAATCCGTCGACGTTGTATCCGACGTAGTAGGACTCGTCGGTGTGCGGTTCCCCGAACAGCGGCGTGTAGATCGCCTTGGCGGCATCCAGGTCGGACACCGGGATCACCAGGCTGCGGATGGCTGTGCTCATCTCGACTCCTCAGGTAGGGCGGTCACATCTGCGGCCGCTTGCTCGTCGAGGTGATGACGGAGCAACCGAGCAGAATGTGACAACGATGAACGATGACATTGCGATGGACCCCCCGACGACGGTGAGCTCCACGCCGGCCATGGACGAGGTCGCGGCGACCTTCGAGCGCCAACGAACCCACCTGCGGGCCGTGGCCTACCGGCTCGTGGGTTCGGTGCACGAGGCGGATGACGCCGTACAGGAGGCGTGGCTGCGGGTCCAACGCAGTGACCTGTACGCCGTCGACAACCTGCCGGCGTGGTTGACCACGGTGGTCTCCCGGATCTGCCTCGATCAGCTCAGGTCGCGCTCCTCACGGCGCGAGGACCTGGCCGCGGAGCACCCCGATCTACCCGACGATCCGGCCCTCGATCCGGCGGCCGAAGCGGTGCAGGCCGACGAGGTCGGTCGGGCCCTGATGATCGTGCTCGACACCCTCCGACCGGCCGAGCGTCTGGCGTTCTGCCTGCACGACCTGTTCGGCCTGTCCTACGACGAGCTCGCGCCGACCCTTGGCCGCAGTTCGGTCGCCTGCCGGCAGTTGGTCAGCCGGGCCCGGCGCCGGGTGCGTGGGCAGGGCGGGCGTCGAGATCGACCGTGAGCGGCAACACGAGGTGGTCGAAGCCTTCATGGACGCGTCCAAGAACGCCGACTTCACGCGGCTCCTCGAGTTGTTGCACCCGGACGCCGTGTTGTCCTCGGACGCGGTCGCCGCGGCGATGGGTTCACCGGCGTCTGATCAGTGGGCGGGACGAGGTCGCCCGGTTCTTCAACGGCAAGGCGAAGGCGGCGCGGCGGGCCGAGTTGGACGGCTACGCGGCGGCCAAGTGGACGCTGCGCGGCGAGCTCAAGGTGGTCTTCGCCTTCACGGTCGAAGACGGCCTGGTCCGTGGGATCGAGTTGCTGGCCGACGATCTGGAGCGGCTCGACGTGCGCTGAGCGAGCCCACGGGCGCTCAGCCGGTGGTGCCCTCTCGACGTCGGCCTGCCTGCCGGCAGACCGACTCTCCAGGAACACGCCGATCATGCCGACCGCGAACCCGATCGGAGCGAGCAGGGCGCACAGGTTCAGCCACAGCGGCAGGTCGTGGCGGCCGGAGGCGAACAGAATGACGTCGGCCAGGATCGCCAGGCCGCCGATGAAGAACAGGACCATGCCGACCTTGGCCAGCGGCGCGGACTTGCGGCGGTCCTTGGACCGAGGATGGGTTCGCACCCCGGACGCCTGGTCGGCGCTCGCCGCAGCTGGGGCGTCCTGGTTGCGGCGAGCCGGCCGGACCGGTCGCTCGGGCGGGCTGCTGGCGCTGGTCACCGGGTCAGGATAGTGCCGTTTCCGGCCCTTCCGGTCGCACCCGGACTGCCCGCGTGGGTTGCCGGAGAGGACGGCGCGGCCCGGGCGGAAATCGAGGTCGCCCGGCGCCAGTACGCTGGCCACGGAGATCCGGCGCCGGACGGCGTCGGCTTGAGCGGACAGGTGATCGGGATCATGCCCACCGGCAAAGTCAAGTGGTTCGACGCCGACAAGGGGTTCGGCTTTCTCGCCCAGGAGGGTGGCGCGGACGTCCACGTCCGCAGTTCGGCCCTCCCGGCCGGGATGACCGCGCTGAAGCCCGGGCAGAAGGTCGAGTTCGACGTCGCAGATGGTCGTCGCGGTCCGCAGGCCCTTCGGGTGACCGTGCTGGATGCCCCGCCCTCGATCGTGGCTGCCACCCGCCGCCCGGCCGAGGAATTGCACGGTCTGGTCGACGACATGATCAAGTTGCTGGAGTCGAAGGCGCTGCCCGACCTGCGCCGCGGCCGTTACCCGGAAAAGGCGATCGCCGGTCGGATCGCCGACGTCATGCGGGCGGTCGCGGCGGAATTCGAAGCCTGACCCCAACGCGGGCTACGCGCGAGCGCTGCTCGGGTGAGTAGCGCCCTGCGGGTCAGTCGGCGGGCGCCCGGTCCGGCGTCGACGGCGTGACCAGCAAAACCCAGCTGCGCAGCACGGCGACGTCCACGCCGCCGTCGTTGCCGGCGACCAGGGTCAGCCCGCTCTGCACCTCGACCCGGGTCAGCGTGGCGTCCGCGGCTGGTGCCGACAGTTCGTAGGCGTGCTCGCGCGCCGGGTTCGAACACCGCAGTGCGGGCGTCCTGCTCAGCACCCGCCCCCTGTCGGTACTTGAACACCACGGTCCACGGCTGCTCGGCGACCTCGTCCGGGACGCTGATGACCACACCCTGACCGGGCCGCAGGGTCAACAGCGCCGCCCCGACGTCGGCCCGGTCGACCGCGCAGGCTGCCGTGGTGGCGGTGGCGTCGACCGTGCACCACAGGCTCGGGCCGGCGACCGAGGTGGTCCGGTTGCCGTAGAACGTGACGTCGGGAAGTGGCGCGGTGCAACCGGTCACCAACAGTCCGGCGCCCACCAGCACGGCAACCGAGCCTGCGGCCCCGCCGAGCCGCCGGAGTTCGGGTTTCAGCGCTTGCCCCCCGCCCTGCGGGGGGTCTTCTTCGGCCGGGCGCTACCGGCCGTTCGCGGTGGCGTCGGCGGTGGCATCGGGGCGGTTCCGGTGGGGCCGGCCGCGGCCGCCGGACGTGGCCCGGGTCCGGCCGGCGGGGGAGTGGTCGCGGCCCGGGCGGCCGCCGGCGCGGCCGGCACGCCGCCGCGGGCGCGGTGCAGGAACGGCACATTCGGCACCATGGTGCGCCCCTGTGCGGACCAGCAGGCACTGGGCCAGCCCGAGCCCGAGGATCAGTGTGACCACTCCGAACCCGATGGCATAGACCGAGGCGCTGCCGAACTTCCACACGCCGCCGATCAGCAGCCCGATGACCCCGCCGAACACCCAGGACAGCTGCAGGGCGGTTTCGCTGCGGCCGAACGCCGAGGCCCGGGAGACCTCGGGCAGGTCACGCTGGATCACCGAGTCGAGGCACACCTTGGCCAACGACGACGCAGTGGAACCGACCAGCCCGACGATCGCGGCGGTGGCCAGCCCGGGGACCAGCACCGCGACCAGGCAGGCGGCGATCACCGCGCACAGGGAGTACAGCGACATCGGTCTCCGGACGGCTCAGCGGCAGGCGGGCGCCGAGCGCGTTGCCGACGAAGCCGCCGATGCCGGCCGCGACGCCGACCACACCGAGCAGCATGAGCTGGGTGAAGGCGCTGGCATCGGCGAAGTCGCTCTTCACCACGAACGCGATGAACAGGGCGAGGAAGCCGGTCTCGATCCGGATGGTGCCGTTGCACCACAGGGTCGCGGACACCGGCATCGGGAACGGCACCTTGCGTCGGCGCCGGAAGACCCCGGTATCGCCGACCAGCACCTCACCCTCGGTGGACTCCACCCACCCCGGGATGCGCAGGCACAGCACCCCGCCGGCGACGGCGATGAACGAGGTCAACACCAGCGCGCCGCCGGACCCGGCCATCCAGGCCAACGCCGCAGCGAAGGCGCCGGCGACGCCGCCGGCGAACAGGCCGAAGACGGTGAGCCGCGAGTTCGTCTTGACCAGCGTGATCTCGTCCGGCAGCACCCGGGGCGTCAGCGCCGCCTTGAGCACGCCGAACGACTTGGACAGCACCAGCATGCCGAGCGCACACGGATACAGCACCCAGCTGTCGAACTCGAACACCATGATCACCGCGAGCACGGCACGCGCGAAGAACGAGAGCGGCCAGCGCGAACCGCCGTCCGCTCTGCAGCCGATCCAGCAACGGGCCGATCAGCGGCGCGATGATCGCGAACGGCGCGACCGTGATGAGCAGGTACAGCAGGACCTTGTCGGTCGACTCCGCGGTGGCGGCGGCGAAGAACAGAGTGTTGGCCAGGGCCACCGCCAGCGCCGCGTCGGAGGCGTAGTTGGCCATCACCGCGTAGGTCAGATGGGTCAGCCCGGACCGGTCGGCGCCGTCGGCGGTGGTGGCGCGGCGGAACAACTGGACGCCCTGCTGGGTGAGCTGCCGGCTGCGCAGCGCGGCGACCCGGGTGACGGTGAGCTTGCGCGGCTGTCCGGGGATGATCTCCCGGCCGGCGGCGGGCGCGGACGGCGAGTGGCTCCTGGTAGGGCGGCAGGTGCGATCCCCGCGGAACCGGCTGGTGGCGGGGTGCCGGCTCGAGCGCGCCGCCCCCGGGCATCGGTTCACCCGGTGGCAAGTAGTCGTACGGCTCCGCGGCCCGTGGTGCGTCCAGGTAGGGACGGTCCCGGTAGGTGCGTCGATCCGGTCGGACATCGGGGTCGTCGTCGTAGTCGCGGGGGCCGCGTCGGTACCGGTCGTCCCGGTACCGGTCCTGCTGATATCGCTCGTCCCGGTACCGGTCGTCCGGGTACCGGTCGTCCGGGTACCGGTCGTCCGGGTAACCGTCGTAGCCGTAGCCGTAGCCGTCGTCCCGACGCTCGTCGCGCGGGAGCGGTCTGCGGCCATCCGCCCGACCTCGGTCGTAGTCACGGTCATGGCCGGCGGCGGGGTCCCTGGCATCGGGGTAGCCACGGTCGTCCCGATACCGGTCGTCGTAGCGCGGGTCGACCGCTTCGCGCCGGCCGCCCGGATCCGGATAGGTCGGCGGGACGCCGGGCGGGATAGGAGCGCTCGTCGGATGCCGACCGGCGGCCCCGCGGATCGGCGCTGGGTCCGGGAGCGGGTGGCCGACCGGCTGAGGGCCGCTCGTCCGCCGTGCGGTCGTACCAGTAGTCGCCCGAGGACGGCGGCGGTGGGTAGTCGGCCCCGCGGCCCCGCTGGATCTCGTCCGTGGTCTGCTCGCCGTTCGGCCGCCTCGGCAGGGCGGTCGTCGGTTGTTCGGGCGTGCCGGCCGGCTCGATCACGGCCGTTCCCGCCCCGGCTGCCGGCTCGGCGCTCGGGACCGTGGGAATCGGGACCGGTCACGCGTACATCCTGCCGTACCGGGCGCTGATCGGCGGAGCCCTCGGCGCGGGCGCGCGTGGCGGGCCCCGGTCACCGGCGCGGCACCACGACGCCCCGCGGTACGGCATCATGACCAGGTGATCGCAGCAGGTGAGAACGACCTCGCCCCCGCCGGGCAGGATGGGCCGACCGCGCCCCCGAGCGCTTCGGCAGATGCCCGACGACGGCCCGCCCCCGGAGCGAGCGGCTGTGGTCCCGGACGAGGCGGTCGTCGTGGCTCGCCCGGGCCGCGGCGGGCGACGAGGCCGGCGCCGGCCGCGGTGGGTGAGCTGGTCGGCGCCTACCGCGAGGACGACGTCGCGGTCACCATTTCCTTCACGGCGTCCGATCCTGGTTACCGGGGCTGGGTCTGGTCGGTCACCGTGGCCGTGCTCGATGCGGAGCCGACGGTGTCCGAGGTCGTCATGCTGCCCGGCGCCGACGCCCTGCTGGCGCCGGCCTGGGTGCCGTGGGAGCAGCGAGTCAGGCCGGGCGATCTCGGTGTCGGTGATCTGTTGCCGCCCGACGAGGACGACCCGCGGCTGGTCCCCGGTTACCTGGCCTCGGACGACCCGGCCATCGAAGAGGTCGCGCACGAACTCGGGCTCGGCCGACGGCAGGTGCTCAGTCGCGACGGCCGGCTCGAGGCAGCCGAGCGATGGCACGAGGGCGATTTCGGTCCCGACACCCCGATGGCCGGCCACGCGCCGGCGCACTGCGCCACTTGTGCGTTCTACCTTCCGCTGGCCGGCTCGCTCGGCGCGCTGTTCGGCGCGTGTGGCAACGAGTTCGCACCCGCAGACGGCCGGGTGGTCGACGCCGGGTACGGCTGCGGCGCGCACTCCGACGCGGCCGGCGAGCTGCGCGCCACCGCCGGCGCAGTCGCGGTGATCGACGAGTTGCGGCTCGAGGTCCACCCGCGGCCCGAGGCGGCGACGGCCGCCGTCGATGCCGACCGCTGACCCGTTCGACACCGCGGCGATCCGCTCTGCGGTGCTCGCCGGCTGGGCCGCTTCGCCGGCCCGGTTCCGGGAGGACGCGAACGCCGAGGAGGCGCTGGCCCTCGGCGGCTACGCAAACCGCGTCCTCGTGGAGCTGCTGGCCAATGCGGCGGATGCCGCACGGGCCGTCGGCGAACCGGCGCGGGTTCGGCTACGGATCATCGATGATGAGTTGCGGGTGGCGAACACCGGTGCAGCGCTGACGGCCGCGGGCGTTGCGGCCCTGGCGACGTTGCGGGCCTCGGCCAAGCGGGACGACGACGCGGCGGTCGGCCACTTCGGCGTCGGCTTCACCGCGGTGGTCGGAATCACCGACGCGCCGGTCGTGCTCTCACGCTCGGGCGGCGTCCAGTTCGACCGCTCCGCGACGACAAGGGCGGTCCGGGCGACGGCAGCCAACGGGCTCATCGCCGAACTCGACCGCAGACAGGGCGCCGCGCCGGCACTGCGGATGCCGTGGCCCGCGGTGCAAGCCACCGACCCGATCCCTGACGGATACGTCACCGAGGTCCGACTCCCGTTGCGCTCACCCGATCAGGCCCCAGCGCTCGCTGCCGAGCTGGCCGGACAGATCGAACAGTTCTTCTGGGCCTTGCCCGGTTTGACCGAGCTCGACATGCCGGATCGGGTGATCCGCCGGGTCGACCATTCCGACGGCACCGTCGAACTGCACACCGGGGCGGAGGTCGACGAGGTTCCGCGTGGTGAGCAGGTCGGGATCCGTAGACCCGACCGACCTGGCTGGGCGGCCGGTGGAGGAACGGGGCCGCCGCAGCTGGTCGGTGACCTGGGCACTGCCGCTCGCCGACGCTGCCCCGGGCAGCACAGGACCCGCTGGATCCCGGTGGCGAGGCGCCGTACGCCATCGGCGCACCCACTCCGACCGACGAGCTGCTCGGCCTGCCCGCCAGGCTGGTGGGCACGTTCCCGGTCGACGACACGCGACGGCACATCGTCGAAGGCCCGCTGACCGATCACCTGCTGGATGAGGCCGTCGGCGCCTATCTGGATCTGGTGTGGGCCGTCCAGCTACCCGACAGGCTCGCCCTGGTGCCACCGGCCGGGTTTCCGCAGGGGCATCCGGACGCCCTCTTGCGGGAGCGGATCACCGAACGGATGACGGCTGCGCCGATGCTCAGGTCGACCGCGGGGGACCCGATCGAGCCGCACCGGGCGGTGGTGCTGCCCGGGTCCGGTCCGTTCGGCGCCTTGCTCGCCGACGCGCTGCCGACGGTCGTGCCCGATCCGGGCACGGCCGCCGGACTGGACGCGCTGCGCCGATTGGGCGTGCGCACCCTCGGCCTGGCCGATGCCGTCACCGGTCTTTCCGGGATCCGCCGCCCGGCCGGGTTCTGGGCGCAGGTCTACGCCGCGCTCGACGGCTCACCGACCGACGCGCTGGCCGGTCTTCCGGTGCCGCTGGTGGACGGCAGGCAGGTGATCGGCCCGCGCGGCTTGCTGCTGGCCGAACCCGGGACCCCGGTCGACGGCCTGGCCCGGCATGTTCCCGGCCTGTCCGTGGTCGATCCCGCTGCCGCGCATCCGCTGCTGCTCCGGCTCGGGGCCGTCGCCGCCGATCCGTCCACGCTCTTGTCGGCCCCGGAACTGGCCGCGGAGTTGGCACGCCGGCTGGACGACGCCGACGGGCAGCAGCTGGACTCCGAGGATCCGGATGCGTTCGCCGCGGCGGTCGGCGACCTGGTCGCGGCCGGCGGTCGGGTGCCGGACGAACGGTTGGCCGATCTGTTGTTGACCGACGCCGACGGCGAGCAAAGCCCGGCCGGTGAGCTGCGACTGCCCGACGCGGCACTCGCGCCCTTGGTCGACCCGGATGCCTTCGGCGTGGTCGGGTCGGAGTGGCTGCAGCGCTGGCCGCGCGAGGTGCTGCTGACCCTGGGCGTGCGCGACGGATTCCGGGTGGTCCCCGTGGTCGGGGCGGACGGCGAGTTGGCCGATCTGGCCGACGTCGACCAGTGGTGGCAGGAGGTGGTCGGCGACCGGCCGCCGCCGGACGATGCCGTAGCCGTCGCCGACCTCGACCTGGTCGAGGACGCGGCCTGGGCATCGGCATTGCAGGTGCTCGCCGCGGATCGGGATGCCAGGGCCGCGCTGCACTCCGCGGAGGTGACGCCCACGTACTCGGCCTGGTGGCTGAGCCGGTTCGCCGTGGTCGACGGGCGGGCGCTGACCGACTTCCGGCTGGCCGGCGCCGAGGACCTCGCAGGGCTCTACGACCCGCTGCCGATGGACCTGGACGGCGATGTGGCGGCGGCGGTTGGGGTGCGGACGGGGCTGGCGCAGGCGCTGGACGCCGATCCGGCCGATGTCCTCGACACGCTTCGCGGATCCGACGAGAACTGTTGCACCCTATGCAGTCCCAGCGCTCACAGGGCACTTGGTCGACCGGCTGGCCGACGTCGGGGACCTCCCAACGGCGGTCAGGGTGCTCACCGGCGCAGTTGCCCATGCCGACTCCGTTGTGGTTCCGGACGGACCGTGGTGGGCGCAGGTGATCGCGCCCGATCAGTTGGTCGCGCCCGGCAACGACCCCGCGGCGACAGCACAGACTCTCGATCTCGATCTGGCATCGGAGCGCTACCGCGTCCGTATGACGCAGGATCCGTCGACAGTCGAGCACTCGGTAGCGGCCGAACGCGCGGCAGCGGTGTTGGGCGTCCCCTCGCCCGACCTGCTGGTGGTCGCCGGCCTGCTGGCACAGTTGGACGACGACGACCCGCTGCCGGTCCGCTGGTGGATCGACGACGACGGTCGGGCACTGGTGGACGGCTCGGCCGACGGTATCGGCCGAGCGATCGCCTGGCTCGCCGGACGCTGGCCGGCCCGGGAGACCGCGGTGGCCGCGGCACTGTCCGATTCGGTCGGGCTGGCCGAACACGCCTGGGACTGAGCCGCTACCCGGCGGCTAGAGCTGTTCGTCCAACGCCATCCGGTTGGCCGACCGGCTGCCGCGTCGTGCCGACCGGCGCTGCCAGAAGTAGATCGACAGGCCGATCAGGCCGAGGACCCAACCGGCCAGGCAGGTCCACAGCCAGATCATGGCGTCGTGCGCGCGCAGGTCGTCGACGAAGAACAACAGCACCACGAAGCCCACGAACCAGATCGCAGTGGCCGGGATCACGATGTGCGCGAGTCCGGCCCGCACCGCGGGCAGCGGTGGGGGACCGGCAGAACCGTCGGCGGAGTCGGACTCGGTCATCATCGGCAGCGTAGGGCAGGCCGGTGCCGGCCGGGGTCGTGAGGTAACCTAAGAAACCGTGACGGACACTGCGGAGCTCGCCGGAGAGCTACGTCTGGCCGTCCATCGGCTGACCAGGCGGTTGCGTCAGGAGAATCCGCCGGATGACCTGACCCTGAGCCAGATCTCCGCGCTGGCCGTCGTGTTTCGCGAAGGCGCTTTGACCGCAGGCGATCTCGCCGCGGCCGAGCAGGTGCGCCCGCCGTCGATGACGCGGATGATTGCAGCTCTCGAAACGTCCGGGATGGTCGAACGGACGACGAATCCGGCTGACGCGCGCCAAGTCATGGTGTCGATCACCGATCGCGGTCGTTCGACCATGGAGACGTACATCCAGTTGCGCGAACAGTGGCTCACCGAGCAGCTCGCTGATCTCTCGGACGACGAACTGGCCACCCTGAAACGCGCGTGCGACTTGCTCGTGCGCCTCGCGGGGCGGTGAGAACGGCCACACCGCAGCCACCCTGCTCCGTCGCCAAACGTCTGACCCTCGTCGAGCCCGAACCCGGCGTCGGCACCATCGCACGACCGCACGACCCCAGCACGTACTGAGCCGTCCGCAACGAACGCCAGCCACATCGAGATCCAGGACCAGCCATTTTCACCCCCCAGCCCCGCCCGTCCATCCCGCCGCACACGACCGCCCCGGACCACACGACACCGACGTCTCCCACCCGGCCGACCGGGCGAGCCGTCACCACCTCGCCGGTCGCCCCGAATGCCCCGGTCGCCGACGATCCCGACACCGGGATGTTCCGCTCGCTGCGCATCCGCAACTACCGGTTGTACTTCACCGGCAACGTGGTGTCCCAGGTCGGCACCTGGATGAACCGCGTCGCGCAGGACTGGTTGGTGCTCCAGCTGACCCACGACGACCCGGTTGCGCTGGGCATCGCCACCGCTCTGCAGTTCGGCCCGATCCTGCTGCTGTCGGTGTGGGCCGGCATCCTCGCCGACAGGTACGACAAGCGGAAGCTGCTGGTCTGGATCCAGACCGTGCTCGGCCTGTCCGGCGTCGCCCTCGGCGTCCTGGCCTGGGCGGGTAGTGCGCAGATCTGGCACGTCTACCTCGCCTGCGTGGTGGTCGGCAGCGCCGCAGCGCTGGACGGGCCGCTGCGGCAGTCGTTCGTCGTGGAGATCGTCGGTCCGCACGAACTGACCAATGCGGTCGGGCTGAACTCCATGGGTTTCAACGGTGCCAGGATCGTCGGTCCGGCGATCGCCGGCGTGCTCATCGCGCTGGTCGACACCGGTCCGGTCATGGTGATCGCCGGACTGTCCTACATCGCGGTGATCCTCGGGCTGACCCGAATGCGCACGGCCGAGCTGCATCCGTCGAAGCCGGTTGCGCGGGCCAAGGGCCAGGCCCGCGCCGGGTTCGCCTACGTACGCAAACGGCCGGACCTGATGCTCGTGTTGACCATGCTGTTCCTGGTGGCCACGTTCGGGATGAACTTCCAACTCACCCTCGCGGTGATCGCGCGCATCGTCTTCCACCGCGACGCGTCGTCCTACGGCCTGCTGACGACGGCGTTGGCGGTGGGCGCGTTGCTCGGCGCGCTGATCTCAGCGCGCCGTACGAAACCGCCGCGGCTGCGGCTGCTGGTCGGTACCGCGCTGGCGTTCGGCCTCACCGAGATCGTCCTCGGCCTCACCGGGTCCTACCTGTTGCTCGCGGTCCTGCTGGTCCCGCAGGGCGTGTTCATGCTGATGTTCGTCAACGCGGCCAACGCCATGGTCCAGTTGACGACGCCGGCCGAGATGCGCGGCCGGGTGATGGGCATCTACACGCTGGTGTTCCTCGGCGGCACCCCCTTCATCTCACCGCTGCTCGGACTGATCGCCGAGCGGTTCGGCGGCGGCGCGCCGCTGATCCTCGGCGGGCTCGTCTCGGCCATCGGTGCGGTGGCGCTCGGCGCTTGGATCGCCCGGACCGCGCGGGTGCACGTGGAGTTGCGGGTGCACCCGGTGCCACACGTGCACGTGGTCAATCCCGACGTGGACGACCCCGACGACGAGCACCTGTCGCAGACCATCGCGGTCTCCATGGAACGCATGGCCGGCTCGGCCCGCCGCTCGGTGCGAGGTCCGGCCCGGGTGGCAAGGCGGGCCGGTCGAGCAGTCAGCGGCGCGGGACGAACCGTGCGACGACGCTCCGGCGCCCCGCGCAATCGCGCGAGCGCGACCCGGGCCTCTCACCCGAGAGCGTCGGCCAAGCGCCGCGCGTAGTCCCTGGCCTCGTCGGCCGAGCCGTACCTCGTCCGCGGCCAGAAGAAGCCGCGCAGCCCGTCGCCCTTGGCCCGCGGCACGACGTGGACGTGCAGGTGGGGCACCGACTGACTGACCCGGGAATTCGTCGCCACGAACGAGCCTTGCGCGCCGAAGGCCGCCCCCACCGCCCCGGCGATCCGCTGGACCTGACCGAACAGCGGCTGCACCAGCGCGGCCGGCAACTCGACGATGGTGTCCACATGCTGCCGCGGGATGACCAGGGCGTGCCCCTTGAACACGGGGCGGGTGTCCAGGAACGCCACTACCTCGGGGGTGTCAAGGACGAGGTGCGCCGGTTCGGTCCCGGCGGCGATCCGGCAGAACAGGCAAGCGGTGTCCACGCCCGCCATTCTCACCGTTGGGCAAACTGGCCGGGCTCAGCCGGTGTGGGCAAACTGGCCGGGCTCACGCGGTGGGACAAACTGGCCGGGCTCACCGGTGAGGCAAACTGGCCGGGCGAAGCAGGCTCCCAAGGGCGGGTCGGCGTCACCCCGGGAGGGCAGCGTGCAGGAACCGGTCCGTCGCCACGCGAGCGAGGAAGCCCGCTGAATGGCTGAACGGATCGACATCACCGACCCGGCGGACCGGCGGCTGGACGACTTCCGCGACCTGGTCACCGCGGATCGTCGTCCCGATCGCCCTGGCGGACGGGGGCTGGTGATCGCCGAGGGCGCGGTGGTGGTGCGGCGGTTGCTCCAGTCCCCGTACCCGATCCGGGGGCTGCTCGGCGTCGCCCGGCGGTACGACGAACTGGCCGACGACCTCTCCACCCAGGCCGTGCCGTACTTCGTCGTCGAACCGGAGTTGATGGCCGAAGTCGTCGGATTCCACCTGAACCGTGGCGTGCTGGCCACCGCGAACCGCGCCGCTTCCCCCTTGCCGGACGAGCTGATCTCGCGTGCGACGGCGTTGGCCGTGCTCGAGGGCGTCGGGGATCACGAGAACCTGGGCTCGATCTTCCGCAGTGCGGCCGCGCTGGGCATCGACGGCATCCTGCTCGGCGCGGGGTGCGCCGACCCGCTGTATCGGCGCAGCGTGCGCGTCTCCATGGGTACGGTCCTGCAGATCCCGTTTGCGCCACTGCCCGGATTGGCCGGCCGGCGGTGCGGATCTGCTCCGCGCACACGGGTTCCGACTCGCCGCGTTGACGCCGCGGGCCGGTGCAATCCCGCTCGTCGCGGCGGGACTGTCCCAGGGCAGGGTCGCCGTGGTGCTCGGCTCGGAGGGCCCCGGCCTGACCGACGAAGCGCTTGCCGCTGCCGACCTACAGGTCCGGATCCCGATGTCACGGGGCATCGACTCGCTCAATGTCGGCACCGCCGCCGCGATCGCCTTCGCCGCTCTGTCCCGCCAAGTTCCCGCAGGATGGGATGGTAGTTGACGGTTCATGTAACTCGTCGCAAGACTGGAGCCGTGATCGACCTGTTCCGGTTCCCGAACCCGGTCAACGAGAAGGCGGCCCGCACCGTCGCGGCCGGCGTCGTCGTACTCGCCGTCGCCACCCTGGCGTTCCGGACGCCCTGGCTGCTCGGTCTGTTGGCCTACGGGTTTGTCGCCAGGGTGGCCACCGGACCGACCCTCTCACCGCTCGGCCAGCTGGCCACCAGGGTGATCGCCCCGCGGCTGGGCCCGCCGAAGTTCGTGCCCGGGCCGCCGAAGCGGTTCGCACAGGGCATCGGCGCCTTCTGCAGCGTCTCCGCGTTCGTCGCGTACCTCCTCGGTGCGGCGACCCTGTCCTGGATACTGGTCGCCATGATCACGGTCTTCGCCACCGCCGAGTCGGCGGCCGGGTTCTGTGTCGGCTGCGTGATCTTCGGCCGGCTGCAGGCGCGGGGGATCATCCCGGCGTCAGTCTGCGAGGCCTGCGACAACGTGCGGTCCCGGGCGGCCGGGCCGTCTGTGCCGGCCGTGTCATGACCGTCCCGGCCGAGCCGGCTACCGCTGGGCCACCCCACGAGCCCCGAGCGGCTCCGGAGTTCGGCGTGGTCTCCGCTTCGCCCGGCACCGTGGCGCTGGCCGAGGAGCCGAGTCCCCTCGAGGACGAAAGCTCGGCCGACCCGGACTGGGCCTGGGTCGCCGAGTGGCGCGCCTCCGGGGAGAAGACGCCGTGGGCACAGGGCGTCGCCCTCGGCGGCTTCATGCTGTTCCTGGTGGCGTCCGCGATCTTCGTGCTCACCGCAGGGGTGTCGGACACCCCGTGGCTGGCCATCGTGCTGAATGTGCTGGTGGCCGGTGGTATCGGTCCGCAATTGTGGTTGGCGCGCAACCTGCCGGTGCTCCGGTTCATCGCCTGGGGCGCTGCGCTCGGGGTGCTCGCCGGTTGGCTGGCCTGCTTCGTCATCCCCTTTCCGACCTGAGCACCGTCAGAGGAGCCCTCGGGCGCGTGCCCGTTCCACCGCTTCTCGGCGGGTGCCCGCGTCGAGCTTGCGATACAGCGATCGCAGGTGCGCCTTGACGGTGTTCACCGAGACATGCAGATCGGCCGCGATCTCGTTGGCCTTGAGCATGGTCGGCAAGTAGTCCAGCACGGCTTGTTCGCGTTCGGTCAGGTGCTCGAGCGACCCCGGATCCCCGCCGTGCGGTCGGGATGCCGGTTCGCCGGGTGCGACCGATTCGACAAAGGCGGAGTGTTCGCCGTCGAGCAACCGGTAGCGATGGACGGTCGACCGCAGATGTCCGTCCAGCAGCAAGAAGGGTCGCCGAATCTGCTCCGGTTGCGCCCGTCTCACGGCTGCGGTGAAGAACTTGAGCGCGAGTCCGTCTCGATGGAGAAGGCTGGAGATAGCCGCGTGCAGCAGCTCGGCCATCACGAGCGGTTCCAGGTCCTGCCACCCCGACTCGGACGACATCGGCCGCAGCAGCGCCTCTGCCCGCCCGAGTTCGGACAATTCCAGGTAACCATGGGCCAGACAGACCCGCTCCCACGCGCCGGCGAACCCTCGATCTTCCCCCGGCTCGCTGATCAGTCGGACGGCTTCCTGCGGACGCCCTGCGGAGATCAGGGCCTGCGCGCCGGCCACGGCGGCCCATCGCCGGATACGCAAGGGTGCGCCTGGAGTCCGGTCGATGCCCGCCCGCAACCGGTCGTCGGCGGCCGCCGCGGCGGCGGTGTCACCCTTCGCCACCGACACCTGCACTGCGGTGATCGCCAACACCAGCCGAATCGCCCGGTCGGTCAGCTGCCCGGTGGCCGACAGTCCGCGCCTGATCATGCGGCCGGCCTTGCCGTACTGTCCGCGACCCAGGTGCACGAGGCCAAGCGCCAGGTAGATGCCCAGAGCTTGGTACTCGGAGCCCCACGCTCGACGGTCGATCAGTTCGAGTGCCGAGGTCGCCCTCCGGTCAGCCTTGCGGAGTCGCCCGGCCATGGCGTCCAGCAGGGCCCGGTGCGCGGTGACGTTCAGCATGGGCAGGTCGAGGCCGAGGTCGGCCAGCTGAAGCTCGGCATCGGCGAGCACGCGTTCGGCGTCGGCGCGATCGGCGGACCAGACCAGGCCGGCGCCCAGGTTCGAGGCGGCCACTGCCCGGTAGTGGCGAGCGAGCGGCATGCGGCTGCGTGGAGTGCCATCGACGACGTCAAGCACTCGGCTCATGCCCTCCACGGCTCGATCGGTGTTTCCGCGGATACGTGCCCCGAGCGCGACGAACAGATCAAGTACGACCTCGGCCGAAGCCCGCTCGGCCGCCGGCACGTCGCAGAGGAATTGCCTGGCTTCGACGGTGTCACGCTCCATCGCGGCGAATTCCCGTTGCTGCATGTGGCAGGCGGCCGCCGCGACCAGGGTGTGGTACCCGGGGTGGGTGCTCGCCCGGCGGGCCAGCGGGTTGATCGCTGCCGCATATTCCGGCGCAGCGACCGACAGGACCGTTGGGATCGTCTGGAACATGAGGTCGCCGGCGCGGGTCCAGTCGCCCGCGCTGACGGCATGCCGGATCGCTTCGACGGGCTGGTCATTGGCCGCGAGCCAGTCCGACGCCCGGAGGTGTACCCGCGGGGCGACGTCCGGTGACTCCACGGTGAGCCGATGCCGTAACAGGTCACGGAGCAACGGGTGATAGCTGAACCACTCGCGTCTGTCGTCGACCATCGAGACGAGCGCGTTCTCCGATACCAGTCGCTCGAGCACGAGCTGACTGTCCCGACGTCCGCTCAGCCAGTTGGCCAAGGCGCTGTTGACGAGTCGGGTGATGCTGGTCTGCAGCAGGAATTCCCGCTGCGACGGCTCAAGGTGATCAAGGACCTCGCTCAGCAGATAATCCGAGATCGCCTCCCGACTGCCGGTGAGGCCGGCGATGCCTGCGTCGATGTCGGAGGGGTCGATCAAGGTGGCGGCCATGTGCAGACCGGCAGCCCAGCCTTTGGTGCGCTCCCGCAGGGTCGCGACCTGCTCCGGCCGCAGCTCCAGGCCGCCGAGCTCGAGGAGCTGGGCCGACTCGTCGAGAGTGAAGGCGAGGTCGTTGGCGGTCAGCTCGGCGAGCGCACCGCCAAGCCGGAGCCGCTGCAGCCGCAACGGTGGCTCCACCCTGGTGAGCAGCACCAGACGGAGATTCCTCGCCCCGTGGTCGGCGAGTTGCTCGAATCCTTCCAGCACTTCGGGCGAGGAGATGTGGTGGAAGTCGTCGAGCACGAGCACCACGGGCCGCGGCAGGTCGATCAACCGGGCGAGGAGCGACGCGACCTCACCCGGACCGATGACCGAGGCGGGGGCGAAGTCGCGAAGAGCGCTGCCGGTCGAGACCCGGTCGCCGGCGATCAGCGCGCTCGCCAGACCGGACCAGAATGCGTGGGCGTTGTTGTCCCGGCGATCCAGCCCGAGCCAGGCGACATGCCGGTCGATGCGCTGGGTGTGCGCCCAACTGGCAGCGGCCGAGGTCTTGCCCGAGCCGGCGCCCGCACTGACCACGGTGAGCGGATGGGCTACCGCCTGATCGAGGAGGGAATCGATGCGGGGGCGCGGGATCAGGTTCGACGGGGCCGAGGGTGGCCGTAGCTTCAGCGAACTCCACATGGGCAGCCCCCCGCCGGCCACCCGCCACATCGGGGGGCGCCGACGACGCCCTCGATGGCACCGCCAGGCGGATGGCTCGTAGCGGTGCGCCGCGAACCAGGGTACGACGCGCAGAAAGGACGAACCCACCGTGGTCCGACATTCCAGGCCGGATGGACGTCAGGGTGGGGACGGCGCCTGGTGATCGTGGTCGAGCGGTGCGGGGCGCGCCCGCCGGTGCAGGCGGGTGGCAACGACCGGAAAGATGGCGACGGACAGCACACCGGCACCGACCAGCGCCGAGGCGTTCTCCGGCAGCATGACCCCGGAGCTGACCCCGATCTCCGCCAGGGCGACCAGCAACGGGAGGGTGGTCGCAGTCAGCAGCATCATCTCGAGCCGCTCGATCATCGGCAGGCGCTTGCGGTAGATCAACAGGGCCGGCAATCCCCGTACGACGAGCAGCAGGACGAGAAAGACCAGCAGCCGTGCCGGGTTCTCCAGGATGGAGACCACGTCCAGCGCCATGCCGGAACTGACGAAAAATACCGGGATGAAGATGCCGTATCCGACGGCATCCAGCTTCTCGGCCAGCTCCGGGTTGTGTCCGCTCGAACTGCGGCGCAGAACCATGCCGGCGAAGAACGCGCCGAGCGCGGCCTCCACTCCGAACTCCTCGGTGATGAGCAGGATGCCGACCAGCAGAACCACGGTGATGCGCAGGGTTGTCTGTGACGTCGCATGGCGGTGCTCGGCGACGATCGTGGCCACTCGGGTCCGAGCCAACAGGCCGGCCAGCCATACCAGCAGGAACGCCAGGGCGGCGATGGCGGCGACGATGAGTGCTTCCCACCAGGTCTTGTAGGCGCCGAGGAGCAGGGACGTCGCCAGAATGGGAAGTAGTTCCCCGACCGCACCGGCGGCGAAGACATACCGGCCGAACTCACCGCCCAGCATGTTCTGCTCGCGGAGGATGGGCAGGAGGGCGCCGAGGGCGGTGGTCGTCAACGCGATCGAAATCGGCACGAACGCGTGGACAAATCCCAGGGCTTCCAGTCCGCCGACGATCAGCATGGCGGCGCAGGCACTCACCGCCCACGCGATCAGTGCATAACGACCGGCCCGTTCGCCGAGCAACGCCGGATCGAGCTCGTACCCTGCGAGCAGGAACAAGAATCCCAGGCCCAGGCCGGAGACCAGCCCGATGTCGCCGATGTCGGCGACACCGAGCACGTGTGGCCCGATGAGGATGCCACCCAGGATCAGGAACAAGACCTGCGGTGGCCGACCTGGAATCAGCCGCGTGACGATCGGCGCCAGGGCCGAGATCGTCAGCACCAACAGCAGGGACAACAGGGTTTCGGAACTCATCGCACTCTCATGACGTCGGTGCCACGTCGTCGACCGCGATGCGGCCACTGCCGACCGCGTCGGCGAATGCCGCGTAATCCCGGTCGTTCTGATCCGCGTACCGCTGTGCGAACTCGGTGATGGCGTCGGAGAAGGCATCGTCCTCGCCGAGATAGGCGTCGAGGGCGATGGGGTCGCCGGCCTTGGCGTGCGCATGTGCCAGGGTTCGGGCGCACAAGCCGACGAAGTGGTCGAGCTGACCCGCCGACATCGTGTCCACAGCTGCCATCGCCTTCGACATCCACAGCTGCCGGACGTAGTAGCTGCGGTTGGTCCGGACACCGGTGGTCCAGCCCAGGAACTCATCAGGAGTCATCTGGATGGCCCGCTGGCCCCGCACGACCCGCTCACCGGCGGTGCGATACCGGCCGGCCGGCAGATGATCCTGCAGCACGGAGGTGGTTGCTTCCTTGAGCTGCAGCACCAGCAGATCGGTGGCGTCGCGACCCTGCATCACGACAATGTACGCACGGACGTCGATGCTGCCGTCGGTGGTACCGGCGCGGGTGATGTCGACGATGCGAAATCTCTCGGGGAGGACCGAGTGCGCGCGCGCCCGACGAGGGGTGAGCGCGGGGATGTGCTGCCGTACCGCGGCGACGACGTTCCGACGATGACCGAACGGCCCGCCGAAGCTGTCGTCGACCTCGGGGAAGTCCTCGGCGTGCGTCCGGCCCTGCGCCACCGCCCGCCACAGCCCGGCCACGTCGGCGCCCGCCGAGCAACCGCGGACAATCCATGTGTTGCAAGGGTATCCGAACACCACGCGGGTGTCCGCCGCCGGGTTGAACGACCTGCTGAGCTCCTCCTCGGCAATGCGGGAATACCAGATCTCCAGCATGCCCATCCCGGCGAACTGGGCGATCGAGGTGCGATAGGCGACGACCGAGGCCCAGGTCAGCGTGCGACACTCGGCGGCGCTCAGGCCGGCGTGCCGGGCGGCGACGGTCACGCTGGTGGCCAGGCGCTTGACGTCGTATTCGAACGGGCCCGGAAGGGTCTCGTCGAAGGCGCAGAAGTCGAAAACCTGGTGGCCACCCGGAACTGCGAACAGGCCGAAGTTCGACAGCTGTGCATCCCCGGAGAGTTGGGTCATCAGACCGGCGGTCGGCGTCCTGGCCAGGTCGCTGGCCATGATGCGGGCGCCACCACAGAAGAAGGCCAAGGGTGAGTGCCGCATCCGGCCGTACCGGGCCGGGGCGAGCTCCCTTCCCCTGCGGTAACTCTGCTCTTCGAGCAGGGCGATCGGATCCGGGCGATCCGGCGCCGGCTCCCAGCTCGCATGCAGCTCGGGTGGGGTGGGCATTCGCGCCGCCCCGCCGTACGCCCGCCTATCGGCAACGCTGGAGGGCCCGAGCCCGGACCGCAGGTGGCCGGGCACATCTGCTCACAGACCCGGGCTGGAGTGCATCAGGCCGCCGTCGACGAACAACGAGGTGCCGGTCAGGTAGGACGCGCCGTCCCCGGCGAGAAAGGCCACCACGGTGGCAATCTCCGACGGCTGGGCCATGCGCCCCAGCGGGATCGCAGCGTCGAGGACCTTCATGGCGGTGGGATCGTTCATCGTCGCGGTGTTGATCGGGGTCGCGACCGCACCCGGCCCGACGTTGATGATCCGGATGCCGTGCGGTCCGAGCTCCTGCCCGGCGGTGCGGGTGAGCATCCGGACGCCGCCCTTGGACAGGCAGTAGGCGGTATTGCCCGGCATCGGCCAGTCCTCGTGCACGGAGCTCATGTTGATGATGCAACCGCCGCCGCCCTGCGCGATCATCTGCTTGGCGGCGAGTTGTGTTCCGAAGAAGGCGCTCTTGAGGTTGACGTTCATCACGAATTCGTACTGCGCCTCCGTCGTCTCCAGGACGTTGGTGCGGGTTTCCACGCCGGCGTTGTTGACCATGATGTCGAGCCGACCGAATCGCTTCACCGCCTGGTCGACCAGGTTCTGCAGATCCGCCACCTTGCTGACGTCGGCGTCGACCCCGATCACCGCATCGTCACCCAACGCGGCCAGCTGCTTCTCGAGTTCATCGGTGGCTTCCGGATGTGACACGTAGTCGATGACGACGCTGGCGCCCTGCGCTGCCAACTCGAGGACGCAGGCCTTGCCGATGCCGCTGTTGCCGCCGGTGACGATGGCGACCTTGCCGGTGAGGTTCATGATGGCTCCTACCTGTTGTGGTGGTCCGCGTCGATGCCGCGGGTCGGGCCGATTCTTGATACATGTTGGTTCAGTGCGGTTGTCGCTCTTGCCTCGGCGTCGTGAGGATCAAGTGGGCGACCAGGGCGGTCCATCCCGTCTGGTGTTCGGCGCCCAGGCCCATGCCGGTGTCGCCGTGAAAGTATTCATGGAATGGCAGGTTGTCCTTCCACAACGGGTCGGTGGCCAGCAGGTCGTACCAACCGTGAACGGGACGACGACCGTCCGGCCCGGGCAGGAAGATCGAAACCAGCCGGCGGGAGATGTCGTCCGCCGCAGCGCTGAGCGCGATCCGCGTACCGGTCCCGGTCGGGTACTCGACCATGATCTGTCCCGGGGTGAGCCGGTCGTAGTCGCGGAGCGCCTCGACGAGCAGGACGTTCAAGGGCATCCAGATCGGCCCGCGCCAGTTGGAGTTGCCGCCGAACAGGTTCGTCGTCGACTCGGCGGGTTCATAGTCCACCGACGCGACGCCGTCACCGACGTCAACCGAGAACGGATGCTCGCGGTGCCAGGCCGAGATGGAGCGGATACCGAAGTCGCTCAACATGCCCTCCTCCTCGAACACGTTGGCCAACAGGCGGACCAATCGGTCCGGTGGCACCAGCGCGAGCATCCGGTGATGATCTCCACCGACATCGCTGACATGAAACAGGTTTCGGTACTCCGCGTGGTTGTCCAGGTACCACCGACCGCGGGCGGCAAAGTCCTGCAGGTTGTCATCGACGATGGCGTGGTCGTAGGTCAGCGCCGCTCGCAGCGGCACCAGTCCGACCAGCGACTTGACCTTGATCGGCACGTCGACACCGTCGGTCAGATGCAACACGTCGTAGAAGAAGGCGTCCCGGTCGTCCCACATCAGGCCGTTGTTCGCCGCTCCCGCGATGGTCAGGAAATGCTCGAAGAACTTCGTCGCCACGTCTTCGTACGAGCGGTCGTGGCCCGCCAGCCGCAAGCGCGATGTCCAGCAGGTCGAGTGCGTACATGGCCATCCACGCGGTCGAGTCGGCCTGCTCGAGAAATCCGACCGCGGGCGACAGCGTGGACCGGTCCAAGGGCGAGATGTTGTCCAGGCCCATGAAGCCGCCCTCGAACAGGTTGTCCTGTTCGCGGTCCTTGTTGTCCACCCACCAGGTGAAGTTGATCAGCAGCTTGTGGAAGATCCGGGCCAGGAACTCGAAGTCGGCCTGCCCGTCGATCTCGAACACCCGGATCGCCGCCCAGGCGTGGACCGGTGGATTGACGTCGGAGAAGTTCCATTCGTAGGCCGGGATCTGGCCGTTCGGATGCATGTACCACTCGCGGAGCAGCAGCACCAGTTGATCCTTGGCGAACTGCGGGTCGACGTGGGAGATGGTCACGCAGTGGAAGGCCAGATCCCAGGCCGCGAACCAGGGGTACTCCCACGGATCCGGCATCAGGATCACTTCGTGATTGTTCAGGTGCCGCCAGCTGCCGTTCCGGACCGAATTCCGCCCGGCCGGGGGCGGCGGCTGGCCCGGATCCCCGGACAGCCAACGGGTCACGTCGTAGTGGTAGAACTGCTTGGCCCAGAGCAGTCCCGCGAACGCCTGTCTGGCCACCCGGTACTCCTCGGTGACACGGCCCGCCGGGATCACGGCGTCGTAGAAGGCGTCCGCCTCGGCCCGTCGATCGGCCAGGATCTGATCGAACTCCGTCGCCGACGTCGATCCGGTCGGCGGCCAGACTCGAGGGGTCGACGTCCAACGCCGGGTGTGGCACCCCGACCAGGCGCACGCGTACCCGGCTGGTACCGCCGGCCGGCACGGTCAGTCGGTAGTGCAGGGCGCCCTTGGTGCCGGTGCGCTCGGGGACGGTGGTCTGGGCGCCGTGGACCAGGTGGTCGTTGATGCCGTCCTTCGGGTAGGGCGTCTGGTTGACGGCGCCGAACAACCGGGCGGCATTCGTTTCGTTCTCGCAGAAAAGCGGATCCGGGTCGCCCTCGCCGACCAGGACCAAGGGGCCGGATCTGGAGTGATCGGCGACGATCCGGTCAGCCGCCCACTGCATGTGCGGTTTCGGATGATCGGTGTATCCCCAGGACCAGGTGTTGCGGAACCACAGGGTCGGCAAGACGTCGATGGTGGCCTCGTCCGGTCCGGCGTTCTGCACGGTGATGTTCATCAGCAGGTCCCGCGGGCCCGGCCTTGGCGTAGTCGACAGTGACCACCCAGTAGCGGTTCTCGTCGAACGCGCCGGTGTCGACCAGTTCGTACTCGGGTTCCAGCTTGCCGCGGCCGGCGTTGACCGAGATCAGGTCCTGGTAGGGAAACTCCCGCTGCGGGTAGTGGTACCGCCACGTGTTCCAGGAATGAGTTGGCGTCGAATCCAGGTACCACCAGTACTCTTTGGCGTCCTCCCCGTGGTTGCCCTGCGGGCCGGTCAGGCCGAACATCCGTTCCTTGAGGATCGGGTCGACTCCGTTCCACAGGGCCAGCGACAGGCACCAGTTCTGCGTGGCATCGCAGAACCCGGCCATGCCGTCCTCGTTCCACCGGTACACCCGGGAGCGGGCGTGGTCGTGTGGAAAGAAGTCCCAGGCATTGCCGTCCGCGCTGTAATCCTCGCGCACCGTTCCCCACGCGCGTTCGGACAGGTATGGACCCCAATCTCGCCACGGTTCAGTGCCGGCGTCGGCCGCCGCGATCCGGTCGTGTTCGACGGTGTTGGCCGCGAGATCTGGTGCAGCACTTCCGGCATCGGCAGATCTGGGAGCCATGCTGAAGGTCCCCTCGGCTCAGAGTTTGGGCTTGTCGGCGGCGTCGTCGGACCAGGCGATCCGGCCGACGGCGTCGTCGAGTTCCAGATCGGCTGCCTTCTGGTGATGGAAGTAGTCGTCGGCCCAGCTCAAGAAGGCGTCCACCTCGCTGTGCATACCCGAGAGCAGCACGACGTGCAGGCCGAGCCAGGTGACGAAGGCAACCGGCCCCTCCAAATGGTGCCGATGCTCACCGACCTCGGCCACGGCTGCGTTGCGGGCGATCATCGCCATGATGCCCTTGTCGTGGTAATGGAACGGCTTGGACTGTTTGCCGTCGATGAGCGCGAGGATGTTCTTGGCCGCCCACCGGCCGGACTGCTGTGCCACCGAGCCGAGTTGGGGAAGCGGGCGGCCGTCCGGGCCGGGCACGTTGGCGACGTCGCCGATCGCATAGACGCCAGGATGTCCGGGCACGGTCAGATCCGGAGCGACATCGATCCGACCCCCGTGCCCGGCGGGAATGCCGGTCAGCTCCACGAGCGGCGCCCCGGAGATCCCGCCGGCCCAGACCACAGTGTCGGTGTCAACGGTGCTGCCGTCGGAGAGCGTCACCGAGTCGGGCCCCACAGCCGAAATGGCGACACCGAAGGTCACCCGGACGCCCCGGTCGGTGAGTGTGCGCAGCGCGTACTCGTGGGACTTGCTGGTGAACGGGGCCAACAGAGAGGTGCCGTGATCGATCAGCCGCACTGATGCCGGCGCGCGAAGCTTGCCCTGTTCCGCCAAGGCGCCGAACAACTCGGCCAACGCCCCCGCCGTCTCCACGCCGGTCGGCCCACCGCCACAGATGACCACCGTGTAGGGCTCGGCCCGCCCGGACGGGTCGCACAGCGCGCGCAGCCGGTCCCGCAGGTGCCGTCGCAGCCGCCGGGCGTCGAGCACCGAATACAGCGGGAAGGCGTGTTCGGCGGCGCCTGTCGTGCCGAAGAAATTGGCCTGCGAGCCGGCAGCGATCACCAGATAGTCGGCGCTGAACTGCACACTCCGGTGATCCTGAGAAGTCGTCACAGTGTGCGTGGCGGTGTCGATCCGGTCGACCTCGGCGGTCACCGTGGTGACTCGTGGGTGCTTTCTGAACGTCGTGCTCAGGGGCCGGGCGATGTCCTCGGCAGGCAGCTGCGAGCTGGTCACCTGGTACAGCAGTGGCTGGAACTGGGTGTAGTTGTGCCGGTCGATCACGGTCGCGTCGACGTCGTGTTCGGCCAGTTCGGCAGCGCAGGCGACGCCGGCCATCCCGCCGCCGACGACGATCACGGTAGCCATACGCGACTCACCCCAGAGGTGTTCGATTCCGGCGCGGTCACGAGTCGCCCTTCGTGTCGTGATGGGGTTGCCATGTGTTCAGCTCAACCGTTCGAGCAGGTGGTCGCCCACCCTCAGCGCGTTGGCGATGGCCGTGAGCGAGGGGTTCACGGCGCCGATGCTGGGAAAGAAGCTGGTGTCGACGACGTAGAGGTTGTCGAGTTCGTGAGCCTTGCAGTTGATGTCCAGAACCGAGGTCGCCGGGTCGGTGCCGAACCGCACGGTGCCGGCCTGGTGGGCGCAGCCGGCGATGGGGATGTCGTTCTTCATGTACGCGGTCCGCGGAATCAGGTGGTGCGGGTGCATGCCCATGTGGTTGAGGTTGTGCTTGATCCGGCTGTACAGCTCTTCGAGCGGCCGGAGGTTGTTGGCGATGTAGCTGAGCTTGACGTTGCCGTCGGCAGCGAGCGTGACCCGGTTCTCCGGTCGGGGGAGATCCTCGGTCGAGAGCCAGAAGTCGACGGCGTGCTTGGCAACATCGGACAGGGCGAACGTGGGCGCCAACGTGGTTTCCAGTGGCTTTTCACCGCGGTACATGGGGGCCGAGCTCTTGCCCACCATCTGCACGTTTCCCATCGGGAACTCGAAATCGGCGTCGCCGAAGTAGTAGTCATTCAGGCACAGCGTCTTCTGGAACTTCGTGGTGTTCGCCTCCAGGGACACGGCCAGGAACGCGCGGCTGTTGTGGAACAGGTAGTTGCGGCCGACCTGATCCGAACCGTTGGCCAAGCCCGCGGGATGCCGATGGTTGGCGCTGGACAGCAACAACTTTGCGGAGTTCGCCGCGCCGGCCGAGACGACGACGACGTCGGCCGAGAAGCGTTGCTCGACGCCGTCGATCTGTGCGCACACGGTCTCGACGACCCGCCCGGAGTCGTCGGTCAGCAGTCGCTGTACCGGAGCGTTGCGCAGCAGGGTGACGTTCGGGTGGGCGATGGCCGGTCGGACCGCGATGACCTCGGCGTCGGACTTTGCATGCACCAGGCAGGGGAACCCGTCGCAGGTGGCGCAGCGGATGCATGCCCCGAACGCCGGTTCGGCCTCATTGAGCAGGACGCCGCAGGGCGCGTGGGACGGATGCAGCCCCAGCTTCGCCAGATCGTCGTAGAGCTGCTGGATCCGGGGCTCGTTCGAGACCGGCGGGAACGGATACGGCGCGCTGCTGGGTGGGTCGGTGGGGTCGTCACCGCGGCTACCGTGTACCTGGTACAGCTCCTCGGCCTGGGTGTAGTAGGGCTCGAAGTCGTGATAGCCAAGGGGCCAGGCAGGGGAGACGCCGTCGAAGTGCCGCAGTTCGCCGAAGTCGCGTTCGCGGAGGCGGTAGAGGGCGGCGCCGTAGAGCTTGGTTGCCCCGCCCACGTTGTAGTGCACCTGGGGTTGGAAGCTCTTCCCGTCCTTGTCGTACCAGGTGTCCGGGGAGACGTATCTGTTGTTCACGAACACGGCCGTGGCATCCCAGTTCTCGACCTCGCGGGGTAGCCAGTCCCCGCGCTCCAGGATGAGAATGCGTTTGCCGGAGGGAGCCAGCCGGTGGGCGAGCGTGCCGCCCCCTGCCCCGGATCCGATGATGATGACGTCGTAGTGGTCTGTGCCGGCGGTGACGGACATGGGCAGTCCCTGGGTCGATGGGGCAGGGCGATCGGCGAGCAGTTCGACTGGGCAGCTCCGAACGCCGTTCATCAAGCGCACCGAACCGGTCGGGAAGCTCGTCGCGGAGCGGCCCGAGGGCTCACGTGCACCGCCGCCAACCTTCGCAGCCGCCGCCGGTCAGGGCCATAGTCCCTTTTGGGTGAGGAATCCGGTCTCCGCGGGTGGTAGACCCAACAGACCAGCCCGAACCGGTCCGCACCCAGTTCGAGGGTCATCACGAGAACGGAAGCGGATTCAGGCGCCCGCCGTGGATCGAGCGACATCCACGAATGGTCGCCGTCGGGTGACATGGTGCTGCCGCTGGGCGAGCGTCGAGGAGGCCAGTGTGACGGATGTGCCGGGTTCGCCGTTTCCACCGATCGCGGAGTATGCGTTTCTCTCCAATTGCCACACCGGCGCGCTGATAGCACCGGACGGCTCCGTCGGTTGGCTGAGCACCCCACGGTTCGACAGCGCCAGTTGCTTCGGCAACCTGCTGGACCGGGGTGCCGGCTACTTCCGGTTCGGTCCGTACGGCATCAATGTGCCGACGCATCGGGCCTACCTAGCCGGGAACGATGGTGTTGGTCACCACGTGGCACACCCCGGGAGGTTGGGTCGAGATCCGGGATGCGTTGACCATGGCCCCCCGATCCGGTCCCGACGAAACGACGCCGCACACCCGGCCGCCCGCCGATGACGATGCGGAACACCTTCTGGTCCGGACGGCGGTCTGCTTGTCCGGAGAGGTCGAGGTCGAGGTCGTCTGCGAGCCGGCGTTCGACTACGGCCGGGTGCCGGCCAGCTGGACCATCGAAGGTCCGGACGCGTCACGCGGCGGACGCCGTCGGCGCGGGGGAGTCGTTGCGGCTGCGGTCGGATCTCGGCCTCGGACAGGAGGGCAGCGCCGTCCGCGGTCGGCACGTGCTGCGGGAGGGCGAGCGGGCGTTCTGCGCGCTGTCCTGGTCGGCCGCCCTCGACGGGCCGGCCGACGTGCAGGACGCCACCCGCAGGGTGGAGGTGACCGAGCGGTTCTGGCGGCGCTGGCTGGCCCGCGCCCGGATCCCCGACCACCGGCTGCGGTGGTACCTGGAGCGCTCCGCCTTGACCATCAAGGGCCTGACCTACATGCCGACCGGGGCAACGGTGGCCGCCTTGACCACGTCGCTGCCGGAAACTCCTGGCGGGGAACGCAACTGGGACTACCGCTACACCTGGATGCGGGACACGACGTTCACCCTCCAGGCGCTGCACCTGCTGAATCTGGACTGGGAGGCCGACGAGTTCATGCAGTTCGTGGCCGACGTCGAACCCAACGCCGACGGTGCGCTGCAGATCATGTACGGCGTGGACGGTCGACGGGACCTCACCGAGACCACCAGGGACGACCTGTCCGGCTACGAGGGAGCCAAACCGGTGCGGATCGGCAACGGTGCCTTCGACCAGCGGCAGAACGATGTCTTCGGCTCGGTGCTGGATTCGGTGCTGTTGCACACCCGGCGCAGCGGTCGCCTGCCGCGCCGGCTGTGGCCGTTGGTCAAGGCTCAGGCGGAGAACGCGATCAAGGTCTGGCGCGACCCGGATCAGGGAATCTGGGAGGCCCGCGGGAAGCCGCAGCACTACGTGTCGTCCAAGTTGATGTGCTGGGTCGCGATGGACCGGGCGGCCAAGTTGGCGGCGATCCGGGGCGAGTCGGACCTCGAGGCGAGTTGGGGGGCGGTCGCCGAGGACATCAAGGCCGACATCCTGGCAAACGGGTTGACCGCAGACGGGGTACTGCGCCAGCACTACGACACGGACTCGTTGGATGCCTCGACCCTGCTGGCGGCCATCTTCGGCTTCCTGCCTCGAACCGATGAACGCCTGCACGCCTCCGTGATGGCGATCGCCGCGAACCTCACGGAGAACGACTTCGTGCTGCGCTACCGGACCGACGAAACCGACGATGGGCTCTCGGGAAAGGAGGGCACCTTCTTGATCTGTTCGTTCTGGCTGGTGTCCGCGCTGGTGATCGTCGGAGAGATGGGCAAGGCCAAGGACATGTTGGAGCGGCTGCTCCGGGTCGCCTCACCCTTGGGCCTGTACGCCGAGGAGTTCGAGGTGATCTCGGCACGGCATCTCGGGAACTTCCCGCAGGCGTTCTCCCACCTCGCGCTGATCGAGGCGGCGGGACGGATCATCGTGGCCGAGCGGATGGAGGAGATGTCGCTGTGAGAAGGGACGTCCCGTCGGCCGGGAGGAGTTCTCGAGCGTGGGCGCCACCGCACCCGGCGAACTGATCTTTCGCCGGGCACCGGAACGTCAGCCACCCAGCCGCAACGCGCCGTCGCGTACCGGAACCGTCGGAGCGTAGGGAGCGCAGATGGGCGCAAGGTCAACAGCAGTCGATCGCCGGCTGCTGGACTACACCCGTGGCACCCGCAGGTATCTGATTGCGCGGATCAGCCTCGGTGGCGTCACCGCCGCCTTGGTGGTCGGCCAGGCCGGACTCATCGCTCTGGTGATCTCCCGGGTGATCGACGACGGTGCGTCGGCCGGCCGGGTCGGCGTGCTGCTGACGGGGTTGCTCGCGGTGATCGTCGGCCGGGCCGGCGTCAATTGGCTCGGCGACCGGCTGGCCGAGCGCGCCTCGTCGGCGGCCAAGTCGGACCTGCGGGCGGCTCTGGCGCAGCGGATCGGCACCCTCGGCCCGGCCGCGATCGACCGTCGGCGGTCCGGCAGTCTCGTCGTGCTGACGACCAGTGGGATCGACGCCCTTGACTCCTATTTCGCGCGGTACCTGCCCCAGCTCGTGCTGGCCGCGCTGGTCCCGGCGACGGTGATCGTCGCAGTCGCAGCCGCCGATTGGAAGGCGGCGCTGATCGTAGTGGCGACGGTGCCGTTGATCCCGTACTTCATGGCCCTGGTCGGCGCGGCCACGAAGAAGCGCATGGACCGACAGTCGGCTCTGCTGCAGCGACTCTCGGGCCACTTTCTCGATGTCGTCGCAGGTCTGCCGACGCTCAAGGTGTTCGGCCGGGCCAAGGCGCAGGCTGCTGCGATCCGGGATGTCACCCAGCGGTACCGAGTGGCGACGATGTCAACTCTCCGGGTCGCCTTCCTGTCCTCGCTGATCCTCGAACTCCTGGCGACGTTCTCGGTCGCGATGGTGGCGGTCGCCGTCGGATTGCGTCTCCTCGGCGGCCATCTCGCCTTCGACACCGCGTTGTTCGTGCTGATCCTGGCTCCCGAGGCCTACGCGCCGCTGCGGCTGCTGGGCGCCAACCATCACGCCAGCGCCGAAGGAGTCGCGGCCGCTGCCGAGATCTTCGAACTGTTGGACCAGGACGCGCCCACGCCGGGGACCGGCAGGACAATCCCGGACCTCGCGACTACCGAGCTCTCCGTCGAAGGCCTCGAGGTGCGTTATCCGGGTCGCTCGACGCCAGCGCTGCAGGAGCTGCATCTCACGGTGAGACCTGGAGAGATCCTGGCCATAGCCGGCCCGAGCGGATGTGGCAAATCGACGCTGCTGGGCGTGCTGCTCGGGATGACTCCGGTTTCCGCCGGATCGGTCCGGGTGGGACCTGTCGACCTGGCCACGCTCGACCCCGACGCCTGGCGGGCGCAGGTCGCTTGGGTGCCGCAGCGCCCGCACCTGTTCGCCAGGTCGATCGCGGACAACATCAGACTCGGCCACCCGACGGCCGGCGATGATCAGCTGCGGTCGGCGATCAACAGCGCGGGTCTCGACCAAGTGATCGCCCGGCTCCCTGCCGGGGTCGCCACCGTGCTGGGCACGGACGGCGCCGGGCTGTCCGCCGGCGAACGGCAACGCATCGCCCTCGCCCGAGCGTTCCTGCGGGACAGCCCGCTGTTGCTGCTCGACGAACCGACGGCCCACCTGGACGGCCACACCGAGGCGGCGGTGCTCGGCGCGGTGCGCCGGCTGATGGTCGGCCGCACGGTGGTGATGGCCGCACACCGTCCGTCACTGCTCGCCCTCGCCGATCGGGTCGTGTCGCTGGACGCGGTGATGGCCCGATGACCGCGCGGAAGACCGATCGCACCGGGGCGTCGCCGGCCCGCACGATAGGCCTGGCCGGACCCGTCCGTGGTCAGCTGACGCTGGCGACCCTGCTCGGGTCAGGGGCGTTGGCTGCGGACGTCGGGCTGATCGCCACGGCTGCCTGGTTGATCTCCAAGGCAGCCGAACACCCGAACCAGGCCGAGCTGGCGCTGGCCATCGTCGCGGTGCAGTTCTTCGGCCTGTCCCGCGGGTTTCTTCGCTACGGGGAGCGGCTGGTCGGTCACGGCGCGGCCTTCCGCCTGCTCGCCGACCTCCGGGTACGTCTGTACCTCCAGCTCGAGCGGCTGGCGCCGGCCGGGCTGCCCGCGTTCCGGCGGGGTGACCTGTTGACCAGGATGGTCCGCGACGTCGACGCGGTGCAGGATCTCATCGTCCGGGTCGTCCCGGCGTTCGGGTCGGCGCTGCTCGCCGGGTCGCTGACGATCGTCCTGGTCGGCATCCTGCTGCCGGCTGCCGGCCTGCTGCTGGCCGCCAATCTACTGGTCGCCGCAGTGCTGGTGCCCTGGCTCACGGGATGGCTGGCCCGACGCCGGGAGGTTCGCACCGCGGTCGCGCGGGCGGAGTTGGCCACCGCCACCCTCGACCTCATCGAGGGCGCGGCCGAACTGGTCGCGTGCGGCGCGATCGACTCGCAGATCCGGGCCGTCCGCTCGCGTGACGCAGAGCTCTCGGTGATCGGGGCCAGGGCTGCGGGCACTGCCGGCATCGGCCTCGCGCTGACCACACTGCTTGCCGGACTGGCGAGTTGGGAGTGTCTGCTGGTCGGCGTGCCGGCCCTGGAATCCGGCCGGCTCGCCGGCCCGGCCCTGACGGTCATCGCACTGGTCCCACTGGCCGCTTTCGAGATCGTCGTCGGGCTACCGATCGCCACCCAGGCACTGCAGCGGGTCCGACAGAGCGCGGGCCGGCTGTTCGAGGTCGCATCTGCACCGACGCCGGTGCATCGAACCGAGCCGGCGGCCACCGTGCCCGATGGCCCCCTCGATCTCGGTGTCGAGTCACTGCTCGCCGGTTACCCCGGTGCGGCCGCGCCGTCGGTCCGAGATGTCCGGCTGCGGCTCTCCGCCGGCCGCAGGGTTGCCGTGGTGGGGCCGAGCGGAGCCGGAAAGACGACCCTGGCGCTCGTGCTCGTCCGGTTCCTGGACTATCAGGCCGGTTCGGTGACCCTCGGCGGGGTCGAACTCGATCGACTCGCCGGCGACGATGTTCGCCGGATGGTCGGCCTGGTCGACCAGGACCTGCACCTGTTCGATACCACCATCGCGGAGAACCTTCGACTGGGCAAACGGAATGCCGACCCGGACGAATTGCTGGAGGTGCTGGACCGGGTCGGGCTGGGCGGATGGGTGCGGGAATTGCCCCTCGGACTCTCCACCATGGTGGGCGGCATGGGTTCTCGCCTGTCCGGCGGCCAGCGGCAGCGGCTCGCGGTGGCCCGCGCGCTGCTGGCCGACTTTCCGGTTCTGGTGCTCGATGAACCGGCCGAGCATCTCGACGAGTCGGCCGCCGACGCACTGACCCAGGACATTCTCTGGGCCGGCGGCGACCGCTCGATCCTGCTCATCACCCACCGCTTGACCGGGCTGGAGTTCTTCGACGAGATCCTGGTGCTCGAAGACGGTGTCGTGGCGCAACGCGGCACCCATGACGAGCTGGCTGCTACCTCGGGCCACTACGCCGATCTCTGGCACGCTCAGACATCATCTTCTGCCCGACACGACAGCCAGCACAACGGGAGTGGCGTCACATGAGCGAGCGTCAGCGAGCGAATCATCAGCACTTCAGGGCGCAACCCAACCTGAGCGTCGGCGAGGGGAGGGTCGCGCCATGAGCGAGCGTCAGCGAGCGAATCATCAGCACTTCAGGGCGCAACCCAACCTGAGCGTCAGCGAGGGGAGGGTCGCGCCATGAGCGAGCGTCAGCGAGCGAATCATCAGCACTTCAGGGCGCAACCCAACCTGAGCGTCAGCGAGGGGAGGGTCGCGCCATGAGTGAAGATCTCGCCCGATGGCAGTTCGCGACGACCAGCATTTACCACTTCTTGTTCGTCCCCGTCACCATCGGCCTGTCGCTGTTGGTGGCGGTCCTGCAGACGAGCTGGTACCGCCACGAGGATCCTGAACTCCGGCGACTGACCCGGTTCTTCGGGACCCTGTTGCTGATCAACGTGGCCATCGGGACGGTGACGGGGCTGGTGCAGGAGTTCGAGTTCGGGATGAACTGGTCGAACTACTCGCGGCTCGTCGGCAACATCTTCGGCGGCCCGCTGGCCATGGAGGGCTTGGTCGCCTTCTTCCTGGAATCGACCTTCCTGGGTATCTGGATCTTCGGCTGGGACAAGCTTTCCAAGGGGCTGCACCTGACCTGCATCTGGCTGGTCGCGGCCGCATCGGTCTTGTCGGCCGGGTTCATCATCGCCGCCAACTCCTGGATGCAGCATCCGGTCGGCTACGAGATGAACGACGCGCAACAACCCGTGCTGAACAACGTCGGGGCACTGTTCACCAATCCGGTGTTCCTCTGGTCCTATCCGCACGCGATCCTGGCATCACTGGTCACCGGGTCGTTGGTGATGTTGGGCGTCTCGGCGTGGCACCTCCGGCGCAAGAGCCATCCGGTGGCTTTCCGCCGGACCGCCTTGATCTCGCTCGCGGTGTTAGCTCCCGCCGTGCTGTTGAACATGTTCATCGGCAGCGAGCTCGGCGTGGTCGAGGGCAAGTACCAACCGATGAAGATCGCCGCTGCCGAAGCGCTGTGGACCACCTGCCCTTCGCACTGTTCGTTTTCCCTGTTGCAGATCGGCGGAGGCAGGAACGACGAGACGCCGACGCAGATCCTCGAAGTGCCTGGGCTGCTCTCGATTCTCGCGACCAATCACCTCGACGGTGAGGTCCAGGGCATGAACGAGCTCCAGGCGCAGTACGAGGCGGAGTACGGACCGGGGAACTACATTCCCAATGTCTTCCTGCAGTACTGGGGCATGCGGGTGATGGCCTATCTGGCCTCGCTCATTGCGCTGTTCGCGGTGTGGGGCCTGTGGCTCGTGCGTCGGAAGAAGCTCGAGACGAACAGCTGGTTCCTCGCCGTCGCGCCGTGGATGGTGATCACGCCGTTCCTGGTCAACACCGCCGGCTGGATCCTCACCGAGAACGGTAGACAGCCGTGGATCGTGCAGGGTTTGATGACCACCGCGCAGGGCGTATCACCGTCGGTGACCGCCACCGAGATCTGGATCAGCTTGAGCGTTTTCGTCGTGCTCTACACGGTCCTGGGAGTTGCGGACGGGTACCTGATGATCCGCTACGGTCGCCAGGATCTGGCGGCGGAACACGAGGTCGACGGGTCAGGCGACGAGTCGGGTGACGAGTCGGTCGGGGGCGGCGAGGAGCGAGACCTCATGCCGACCGGCATCATCTACTAGGGGGCAGGACATGGTGCACCTGTACGACGTCTGGTTCGTGATCATCACGGTCTTCTGGGTCGGGTTCTTCATCCTGGAAGGGTTCGATTTCGGCGTCGGGATGCTGCATTCGTTCGTCGGGCGCAACGACCTCGAGCGCCGAATCGCGGTCAACACCATCGGCCCGGTCTGGGACGGGAATGAGGTCTGGCTGGTCGTCGCGGGTGCGGCGATCTTCGCCGCGTTCCCCTCCTGGTACGCCACCATGTTCTCCACGTTCTATCTCGTCATGGTGCTCGTGCTGGTGGGGCTGATCATCCGCGGGCTGTCGTTCGAGTTCCGCGGCAAGGTCTCGGACCCACGGTGGCGAACGATCTGGCAGTGGTCGTTGACCATCGGCAGTGCCCTGGTCCCGCTGTTGTTGGGCACGGGCCTCGGCGATCTCCTGTACGGCCTGCCGATCGACGAGAACGGTGACTACACGGGTACCTTCCTCGACCTGCTGGTCCCGTTCGGCCTCTACACCGGCATCACCCTGACGATCCTGTGCCTGTTCCTCGGTGCGACGTACCTGACCCTCAAGACCACCGCACAGCTGCGCGATCGGACGGCCCGGCTGTCGTCCCGACTGGGTTGGCTCGCCGCCGTGGCCGTGCTGGCCTGGGTGGTCTGGAGTCATCTCGCCCTGCACGAAGGCTTCCTGCCGCAGCCGATCGACGTTCTCGCCCTGTTGGCCGTGGTCGCCGGCGCGTGGTTGGCCGAAACTCGCTATGAGGGATCGGCATTCGCTTCCGGGGCGGTCGCCATCGGCGCCGTCGTCGGTTCGATCTTCTTCGACCTGTTCCCGCGGGTCATGGTGTCCAGTACCGATCCGCAGTACACGTTGACCGTCGCGGGCTCGGCGAGTCCCTCGTACACGCTCACCGTGATGACCATCGTGTCCGCGATCTTCATGCCGGTCGTTCTCGGCTATCAGGCATGGAGCCTGTGGATCTTCCGCAAGCGGCTCGGTGCCCCGCCACAGCCCGAACCGGCGTCGGTCACGGCGCCGACGGCGTTCCCCTCGGTCCCCGACTAACGGTTCACCCCGAACGACGCGGCGCCTGCCGTGGCTGGGGCGGCGGCGGCACCCGTTTGGCCAGCGCGACGGCCGACAGTGGCACCTGCGCCGGTCCGCTGCGGGTGCGTACCGTGCAGTCGTACTCGGTGCAGTCGGTCAGGTCACCGAGCACGTCGGTGAACCCACCGGGTATCCGCATCCGGATCACCACCCTGGTACCCGTCGGCAGCGACCGCAGCAGCGCGACCGGATCGGGCTCCACGCCGGTCACCGCACGGTCGTGGTCACCGGACTGCCCAGTTGGACCGTCCGGCTGACCGTGCACAATCGGTCGTGCGAGCGGCGTACTGCTTCGGGCAGCACGGTTCTCGCGGCATCTCCGGCCGCGCCGTCCGGAAATGACACGCGGAAAGTGACGGCGATGTCGGTCAACCGGTTACCGCCCGCATCTCGGATCTTGTGGCCGTCCACGGTGATCGCGAACTCGTCCGGCACGGCACGGCGCGCGGTGATGGCGTCGACGTCCATGCCGGTGCAGGCGCCGATCGCCGCGAGCAGCAGTTCCACCGGCGTGAACGTCGGCGACGCATCGGACGCGATGTCAAGAACTCCACCGCGGACATTCGTCGCCCGGAACGTGCCAGTGCCCGACCGCTCGAGTTCGACGGTACGCAATGTGTCAGCATCCATCCGGCCAGTCTGCCTCGAAGGGGTTCGACAGCTGAGATCGGATCGTGATCGAAGGGCCGGAACGGGGCAGCGTGTGCCTCGCTCCTAGTCCCATGGCCGACCACCTGACCCGACCCGCGCCGCCCAGTCATCGCCGATGGGTGCGTGCCGTCATCGTGCTGACCCTCGCCGGTGCCGCTGTGTTCGCCGCATCGCCGGCCATGGCCTGTGGCTGCGGTGGCGTGGTCTCGGAGCCGGGAGCGCAGACGTCGGTCGCCCGTGAAGTGGCGCTGATCATGCGCTCGGGACTCACCGAGTCGATCACCATGCAGCTGTCCATGGATTCCACCGCCGAGGATCTCGGCCTACTGGTCCCGACGCCGACACCGGCCACCGTCGCCCTCGGCGACCCCCAGGTGTTCACCGACCTGAGCAGCGTGGCCCGCCCGCGGCGGGTGGAGAACTTTCACCTCTTCGGCCCGCCCGTGCTGTTCGACAGCGACGACGGGTCATCGAGTGGGGCTGCCGCACCTGGCGCCGGCGGCGGCGTGACGGCACTGTCGACGGTGGACCTCGGCCCCTTGGAGGCGACGACCCTGCGCGCGGACGATCCGGATGCGCTGCAGACCTGGCTCGCCGAGCACCACTATCAACTCAGGCCCGGGCTCGAGGATCAGCTCGCCCCTTACATCGACGATGGTTGGACCTTCGTGGCCGTGCGGCTCACCCAGGAGGGCAGGGCTCTGCACGGAGTCCTGCCGCCCATCGTCATGACCTTCGTCAGCGACGAGATGGTGTACCCGATGCGCATGTCGCGGGCGGCGAGCGGGGCCGAGTCGGTCCGTACCTACGTCCTTGACCATCACCGCGTGCAGCGCGTCGACCCTACGGCGGCGACCGGCAATCCCCAGCTGGTCTTCGCCGGTCGGCTGTCCGACAACGACGTCACGTCGCGCACGATGAAGAGTCTGGCCATCGCCGGCCCGTCCTTCCTGACCGTCATCGACCAGTACTTCGCCCAACCATCCGAGAGCATCGTTTCGGACTTCACCTTCACTGCCGCGCCGACGGACGATGAGGTGATCCCGACCTACACGGTCGACACCTACGGCATCCCCATCGACATCGCGGTTCTGCTGGTACTGGTCCTGGCCGGTCTGACGGCGCTGGGGTGGCGGGTGATCGGCAGGCGCCGTCGAGACGCGACGGCTTGATGGTCTGCCGGCCGAACGGACGCCGCCCGGCCGCTGCTACGGTCCCGATCCATGGCCGACGCACCGCACTCGTTGCCCACCGCCGGGGGTCCCGCCTGGGCGATCGACCGGACCGCCCTGCACATCCCGGACCCGGCGATCGAAACCGTCGATCCGAGGTTCGAGGAGTTGCGGATCTGGCAGTCCGTGGTGCAGCGGCTGTGGACCGGCGGCGAATGGCTGGAGGGTCCGGTCTGGTTCGGGGACGGCCGGTACCTGCTGTTCTCGGACATCCCGGGCAACCGGATCCTGCGATGGACCGAAGAGACCGGCGAGGTCAGTACGTTCCGTTCGCCCGCGAACAACGCGAACGGCCACACCAGGGACCGGTCGGGCCGGCTGGTCAGCTGCGAGCACCTCACCCGCCGGGTCACCCGGACCGAGCCAGACGGATCCATCACGGTGCTGGTCGACCACTACGACGGCAGAACGCTCAATGCCCCGAACGACGTGACGGTGAGCGCTGACGGGGCGGTCTGGTTCACCGACCCCGGCTGGGGTATCACCAACGACTACGAAGGCGACCGGGCCGACCCGGAGTTGCCGATGGCCGTCTATCGGATCGACCAGCTCACCGGCGAGACGGAAGCGGTGATCACCGAGATGCAGCGGCCCAACGGCATCTGCTTCTCGCCGGACGAAGAGCTGCTGTACGTCGTCGACTCCGGCGAGATCCGGGTGTTCGACATGGTCGACGGGCGGCCGACGAACGGCCGCAGATTCGTCGACATGGCGCCGGGCAACTCCGACGGTATCCGCTGTGACACCGCAGGCAACGTCTGGTCAGCAGCGGCCGGCGGCGGAGTCGGCTTCGACGGCGTGCACTGCTACCACCCGGACGGCACGCTGCTCGGCCGGATCGTGTTGCCGGAGGCCTGCGCGAACCTGACCTTCGGCGGGCGCAAGCGGAACCGGCTGTTCATGGCCGCGACCCAATCGCTGTACTCGGTCTACGTCAACGCCCGCGGCGCGCAGCAGCCCTGAGCTGGTCAGCATGGCCGAGAGGGCGGCACAGCGCGCCGTGTCAGACCAGCGACTCGCGCCAGGCGGTGTGCAGTCCGGCGAAGTGGCCGGAGCCGGCGATCAGCTCGGTCGGCGTGCCGTCCTCGATGATCTTCCCGTGCTCCATCACCAACACCCGGTCCGCTATCTCCACCGTGGACAGCCGATGCGCGATGATCAGCGCCGTCCGACCGTGCAGCACCGTCCGCAAGGCCCGCTGCACCGCACGCTCCGACGGGATGTCCAGCGACGCCGTTGCCTCGTCCAGGATCAGCACAGCCGGATCGGCCAGGAACGCCCTGGCGAACGCCACCAACTGCCGCTGACCGGCGGAGAGCCGGCCGCCGCGCTTGCGCACGTCGGTGTCGAAGCCCTCGGGCAGCGCCCGGATGAACGTACCGGCGCCGATCGCGTCGGCCGCCTCCTCGATCTCCGATCGCGAGGCATCCGGTCGGCCCAACGCGATGTTGTCCGCCACCGACCCACTGAAGAGGAAGGACTCCTGGGTCACCATCACCACGCCGCGGCGTAGGTCGGTGTCGGCCAACCCGCCGACGTCACCACCGTCGAGCCGGACCGTGCCCTGCGTCGGGTCGTAGAACCGGGCAAGCAACTTCGCCAGGGTGGACTTGCCCGCTCCGGTGGCACCGACCAGCGCAACCGTCTGCCCGGCCGGAACGTGCAGGTCCAGCGGCGCCAGTACCGGAACCTCGGGGGTGTAGGAGAACGCCACATCCTGGAACCGCACGTCGCCGGCGAACGCACCGACCGGCCGCGGGTCGGCCGGCTCGGGCACCGTCGGCTGCTCCTCGAGCAGTCCCGAGATCTTCTCCAGCGCCGCCGCCGCCGACTGCCAGGAGTTGTAGAACATCGCCAGCTCGTCCAGTGGGTCGTACATCCGCCGCACGTACAGCAGGAACGCGGCCAGCACGCCGACCTCGATCGAGCCGTCGATGACCCGCACCGCACCGACGATCATCACGGCGGTCAGCGAGAGGTTGCCGATGATCCGCACTGCAGGGGTGTACTTGGCCAGCGCGATCAGCCCGTCGCCGTTGGCCTGGGCGTATTGCTGGTTGAAGGCGGAGAAGATGGTCCGGTTGCGCTCCTCACGGCGGAAGGAGAGCACCGCGCGCAGCCCGTTCATCGTCTCGGTGAACTGCACGATCAACGACGCGATGGCCCCACGGGTGCGTCGGTAGATCAGCCGGGACACTCGTTGGAACCATCGGGTGACCAGCATGATCGGCAGGAACGCGGACAGCGCGATCAGGCCGAGCGGGAGGTCGAGGAACAGCAACGCCACGCTGATCACGCCGACGGACAGCAGACCGGAGACCAGACTCTCGATGCCCTGCTCGGCCATGTCCGAGAGCGAGTCCAGGTCGCTGGTCATCCGCGAGATGACTCGGCCCGAGGTGTACTTCTCGTGGAAGGACAGCGACAGCTTCTGCGAGTGCGTGAAGATCCGACCGCGCAGGTCGAGCAGCGCATCCTGGGTGACCCTGGCCGACATCCTGGTGAACAGCGCCTTGGTGCCGGCGCCGCCGATCCCGGCGGTCAGGTAGGCGAGCGCGGTGAAGACCAGCGGTGCCCCGTTGCCGGCGGCCAACGCCGGCACGGCGGTGTCGATCCCGTACGCCACGACCAGCGGGCCGGCCAGGAACAACGCCTGGTCCAGCACGACCACCAACGTGCACAGCCACAACATCCGGGTATGCGGACGTAGCAAGGACTTGAGCAGGCGCCGGGATCGGGCCTGCAGCTTGACGCCGACCTCGGTGCTGACCTCGTCGTCGTCCTCGGTGGCCACGCCGCGCCAGGCGTCGTCTGCCTCGGGCTCGAGCACCACCGGGGTGGTCGTCGCGTCGTGCGTCGTCATCGCGTCACCCCTTCAGGAGTCGAGCGGGACATGGTCGTGGTCGGGTCGTCGGTCCGGCTGGTCAGCAGGTCACGGTAGGCCGGGACGGTGGCCATGAGCTCGCTGTGCGTGCCCAGCGCCGCGATCCGGCCGTCGGCCAGTAGCGCCACCCGATCGGCGAGCATCACGGTGGACGCCCGGTGCGCGATGATCAGCGCCGTCGTGGAGCCGAGCACGGAGCGCAGGGCCAGTTCCACCTGCGCCTCGGTGTGGATGTCGAGCGCGGACAGCGGGTCGTCCAGCACCAGCACCGACGGCCGGCCGACAACCGCCCTGGCCAGCGCCAGCCGCTGGCGCTGACCGCCGGACAGCGAGAGCCCCTGCTCGCCGATCCTGGTGTCCAGACCCCACGGCAGGTCCTCGACGAACGTCGCCTGGGCGATCTGCAGGGCGGTCCTGACGTCCTCGTCGGTGCCGTCCGGCCGGCCCAGCAACACGTTCTCCCGGACCGACGCCGAGAACAACGTCGGCTCCTCGAATGCCACCGCAATCCGGCTGCGCAGGTCGGCCAGGTCGAGATCGCGGATGTCGACCCCATCCAGCGAGATGGACCCGGCGCTGACGTCATAGAGCCGGTTGATCAGCGCGGTCAGCGTGGTCTTGCCCGATCCGGTGGCACCCACCAACGCGATCGTCTCGCCCGCCGCCACATCCAGATCGATCCCGCGCAGCACATCCGACGTCCCGTCGACAGCGTCGGCGAACCGGAAATGCACACCGGAGAACCGCACCCGGCCGGCGGCCGGGGGGGCCGGCACCGGGTGCTCCGGTGAGGTCACCGTCAGCGGTGAGTCCATCACCTCGAAGAACCGGTTCGACGCCGTCGCGGTCTCGTTGCTGATCGCCAGCAGCCAGCCGATCGAGTCGATCGGCCAGCGCAGACCCATCGCCGTGCCGAAGAATGCCACCAAGGTTCCTGCTGACAGCTCGCCGTGGGCGACCTCCCAGATGCCCAGCACGAGAGTGATGCCCAGCGCGATCTCCGGCAGCGCCACGATGGCCGCCCAGAGCACGCTGATCACTTTTGCCTTGCTCAGTTCGGTGGTGCGCAGCCCTCCGGCTTCCCGCAGGAACGACCGGGCGAGGTGCGGGCTGCGGCCGAATGCCTTCAAGATCCGGATGCCCAGCACGGACTCTTCGACCGTGGTGGCCAGATCCCCGACCTGGTCCTGCGAGCGGCGGGCCAGCACCTGGTACCGGGACTCGAACCGGAAACAGATCGCCACCAACGGCACCACGATCGTCGCGAAGATCAGTCCGAGCTGCCACGACAGGGCGATCAGGATGCCGATGCCGACCACCAGGGTGACCGTGTTGACCACCAGGAAGATCAACCCGAAGGCCAGGAACCTGCGGATGGTCGACAGGTCGGACACGGCCCGGGACAGCAATTGCCCGGCCGGCCACCGATCGTGCCAGGCCACCGGAAGTCGCTGCAGCCGGTCGTACAGGTCGGCCCGCATGGTCGCCTCGACCTGCATGGTCGGTCGCGCCGCCAGGACCCGGCGCAACCAGAACAAGCTGCCCTCGCCCAGGCCGAGTGCGACCAACAGGATCGCCGGGCCCCACAGCGCCGACAGATCCCCGTCGGTGATCGGCCCATCGATGATCTGCTGGATGACCAGCGGGAACGCCAACCCGCAGAGCGTGGCGACGGCGGCGGCTACGGCCGATCCGGCTATCCACGGCAGTGCGGGCCTGGCATAGGGGTACAGCCGGCGCAGCGAGGAAATGGTCGTCCCTCGGTGCCGCTCCGACGGCGATGCGGTACGGGTATCGGCCGGGTCCTCGTCGTGATCCGGCTGTGTCGATGTCTGCGCACTCGTCGTCATGGCCTGCCCAGGTTACGTGGGGGCACCGACGGCGCCGAACCGGTTTTCCTGGTGGGGATTCGGGATTCGCTGGGAGTCTTCCGGTCTCAGTCGCGCCGGGCCGCGAATTCACTCGTCGGGGTGAGCGCCTCCGCCCAGGCCGCACCGGGCAGGATGGAGGCATGCGTCCGTTCCACTTCTTGGCCGATGCCCGCGAAATCGTTTCGGGAACCGAGCTGGCCGCCCGCGCCCGTCGCTCCGAAGACCTGGGCTACCACGCGCTGGTGACCCCGGATCACCTGATGGGTCAACTGTCGCCGGTGGTGGCGATGTCCGCGATCGCCGCGGCCACCAGCACGCTGCGGGTCGGTGCCTTCGTGCTGAACAACGATCTGCGGCATCCTGCGGTACTCGCTCAGGACCTGGCCGCCATCGATGTGTTGTCCGATGGGCGGTTGGACATCGCCATCGGCGCCGGCTGGAACAAACCGGAGTACGACGCGCTCGGCATCCCGTTCGACGCGACCCCGGTGAGGCAGGCCAGACTGGCTGAGGCGATCGCGGTGCTGAAAGGCTCGCTGTCCGGGGAGCGGTTCTCCTTCGACGGTGAGTACTACCGGATCACCGACTACACCGGGGAGCCTGCCGCCCAGCGACCGCACCCGCCGCTGTTCGTCGGCGGCGGTGGACGCCGGACCCTGACCCTGGCCGGGCGCGAGGCGGACATCGTCGGCCTCGCGCCGCGCATCACCCGGACCGGGCTGGACGCCTGGTCGCTCACGGTCGAGGCCACCCGGGAAAAGATCGAGTGGGTGCGAGAGGCCGCCGGCGCGCGGTTCGCCGAGCTCGAGTTCAACGTGTATCCATCGGGCTGGCCGCCGGTGCTGACCGACGACCTGGCCGGCGAGGTCTCCAAAGTCATCGCGTCGCTGGCCGAGCGCACCGGCACGTGAGCTGACGGAACGGCAGGTGCTGGACTCGCCCCATCTGTTCATCGGGTCGGCCGACCGGCTCGCCGAGAAATTCCAGCAGCTGCGCGAGGAACTCGGGATCAGCTCGTTCCTGCTCGGCTCGGTCGGCGAACTCGAGCCGGTATTGAGCAAGCTCGCCGGCAGCTGACCCGCCGGCCCTGACAATCAGCGGGGTTTGCCGCCGAGCAGTACGTCTTCCCAACTCGGCATGGCAGGCCGGGTTCCCCGTCGGGCGTTGCGTGACGGAGCCTTGGTCCGCGGCTGCTCCGGACGGGCCGGTTGATCCTGACCACCGCGCGCCGAGTCGGTGCCGGTTCGGGCCTCGCGCTGGTCGGCCGAGGCCGGGATGATCGCGGATCGGTCATCGACCACCGACGAGCGTGTCGTTGATCGCAGCTTCGACGCTGTCCTGCGCAGGAGTCAGGTTCGGCCGGGATCTTCGGGATCTCCTGGGTGGGCGGGTCGTCGGTGGCGGCGGTCGACATGCTCTGCACGGTGCGCAGTGGCTTCGGCGCCGGGTCGAACAGTTCGGCTGCCGCGGCGTCCTGCGGGGTCAGGGTGCCGTTGTCGGGCCCAGGGTGGTACCGCCACTGCGCGCGGTTCTCGCTGCGTCCGGCGCGCCAGGTGGCCAGCAGTACCCAGCCGGTGCCGTCCTTGAAGGCGTCCCAGGCCAGCTCGTCGGCGTGGCCACGGTCGGCGAGCACCGCTGCGACAAGGTCACCCAGGCGGCGACGACCCGGCACCCCGTTCGACATCAGTGACCACGTTGTGCCTTCTCGGCGATCGATGACCGCTCCAGCAGCACCGGGTAGGCGAATCGCTCGATGCGTACCGGATCGGTGCCCGCGGCCGTAGCGACGTCCTCGACGGTGGCACCGGCCCGGATCCGGGCCTGGATCTCCCGGGGACGCAATTGTGACTCCATCTCGATCTCCAACTGGCCGAGCCGGCTGACATCCCCACGGGACGCGGCGCGAAGCCGCTCGTCGGCCGGCATTCCGAACAGCTCGCCGGTCGCCGGGTCCTTGCACACCAGGACCTCACCGACCTCGGCGAGCCCGAGCACCTGCAGGCTGCGCATGCGTTCTCCTCCCGCCGGGCAACATCAGTGCCCTCGTTTCGTCACGCTATCCGGCGCACTTCGTCACGGCGGCCAGGCGCGCCGAACACTCGACGCTTCGTGCCGGCAGCGCTCGGTCACAGGTTGACGTCCCCGCACAGGTGCACCTGGATGCCCATGGCGTCGAACATGGCCGCCTTCGCGACCAGCGCCTTGTCGGCCGTGTCCGCGTCCGGGGCGTAGACGACGTTGGCGTGGTTGGCCCGGTGCCTGGCCATCAGTTGGTCGCGGGACACGCCGTGCAGCACGGCATGCATGATCGGCCACTGCGGGTTGGTGGCGTCCAGCCGCCGCTGGGTCTCCTCGGCGGGCAGCTCGACGACGGTGCCGCGGCCGAGGTCGGCGTGCAGGCCGCCGTCCATCAGGAACACCCGCGACCAGACGATCTCGCCCGGCTTGGAGACGCCGGACAGCGTGCCGCCGCCGAGCGGGAAGAACATCGGTGGTTGGCGCATCGAGTACGACTTGTCGTACCCGCCGTTGTGCGAGGCCGGCACCGAGCCCGGAGATCTCGAACACCCAGACGAACTGCCCGTCGTACTCGTCGCCCCAGCGCACGTCGTGCAGGGTGGTGGCCGGGTCGAGCCCCATCGCGGTCCAGATCCGGTTGGTGACCAGCGAATCGACCGCGACCCCCTCGTCGACCTCGTTGAAGTGCGGCAGCGGCGGCCCCGGCGTACAGCTCGCGCGCCGCCGTCCCGGGAGCGCACCGGCGGTCGCTGCACGTTGTTGAGCAGACCCTCGGCCAGGTCGCGAGGCCGGGACCGTGTCCTTGAGGCCCTGCTGGTACTGGATGCCCACCGCGTCCAGGCCGAAGTCGTCGGCGATGCGCAGCGCCGCGATGTACATCTTGAACTGCGAGAGCAGCTGCGCGTCGGTCAGTTCGGTGCGCCTCGTCGGTGCCGGTGCGGAACTCCAGTCCGGCCTCGTCCAGCCAGGCTCGCACCGCGTGGCGCTTCGTCGTCGCTCACCCGGTTCATCTCGGCGACCAACGCGGACTGCGAGAGCCGTTCCTTGTACAGCCCCATCGGGTTCAGGTACTCGTCGTCGAAGATGGCGTTGTACATGCCCATGCAGCCCTCGTCGAACACGCCGAGGATGGCCTTCTCGGTGCGCAGTTGGGCGGCCAGGCCCCGGCCCGAGCCGCACCTCGTCGGACTCGGGCAGCTCGGGCAGGTCGCGGACATGACTCGTGTCGTGCTCGACCTTGCCGTCGGTCAGCCAGGTCTTCAGCCCGTCGCGGGCCCACTCGTCGGCGAAGTCCGGGGACCACAGCGCCGAGTAGTCCACCCCGGCCTTGGTCAGGCTGCCGGCCAGGTTCAGCAGCCCGACCAGACCCGGGAAACTGGCCGGACCAGTTGGCCACCAACAGGATCGGACCCTGGTGGGAGCGCAGGCCGGCCAGCACGTGGTGCGAGTACTGCCAGACCGCCTCGACGACGATCAGCGGCGCATCCGGCGGGATGTGCTTGAACACCTCGATCCCGGCCCGTTGGGAGTCGATGAACCCGTGGCCGGCGGCCTCGTCGAACTCGTGGCCGCGCTGCACCCGCCAGCCGAGTGACGTCGACCGCGGCGGTGACGTCCGCCTCGAGCTGGGCCTGGGTGGGCCAGCAGGTCACGTTCGCCGCCGGCCGCAGGTCGCCGGAGGCCACCGTCCACACCACCCCCGGCTCGGCCGGCGGCGTCGGCGTGGGGCTGGGGAACTGGTAGCTCATCGCGGTACTCCTCGCTGTGGACCGTCGGCCCCCACCGTCTCAGAAACCGATTTCAGCGGTCAAGGGGCGTGGCCGCATTCTGCTGTCGGCGCGGCCACGATGACCGTGCGCGCCCGCTCGGAGCCGCCCGCGATCCGGTCGAGCAGCAGCTCGGCGGCCCTGGTGCCGAGCGCCCGGGCCGGCAACGGGACGACCTCCACCCCGGCATCGCCCAGCGCCGCGTACGGCAGGTCACCCAGGCTGGCGACGCCGTACCCGGGTGGCGCCAGCCCGCGTTCGCGCAACTCCTGCACCGCGCCGACCGCCATCAGGTTGTTGGCCACCACCACCGCATCCGGCGGCGTGCGGGCGGTCAGCAGGGCGGCCATCGCGGCCCGGCCGCCGGCCACCCGGTAGTCGGCATGCCGCAGGTATCGGTCCGGGTCGGCCCGCGGATGCCGGCGGGCGAACACGGCTCGCCAGCCGGCGGCCCGCAGGTCGGCGGTCTCCGTCCCCGACGGCCCGGTGATGCAGCCGACTCGTCGAAACCCTTTCGCGTACAACAGTTCGGTCGCAGCAGTGGCGTCCGCCCGATTGTCGGCCAGCACCGCGTCGACCCGGTGGTTGCGGGCCGAGCGGTCCACCGCGACCACCGGTATTCCCTTGGCCAACAACGCATCGAGCCGCGGCTTGGCCGTCGCCGGGGCCAGGATGACCCCGGCCATGTGCTCGGCCATGGCGACATCGAGGTAGGCGTTCTCCTTCTCCGACTGCTCGTCGCTGTTGCACAGCACGACGCAGAAACCGGCGGCCTGCGCGCGATCCTCCACGCCGCGGGCCAGCGAGGTGAAGAAGGGATTCTCGATGTCCGGGATGATCAGCGCGATCACCTCGGAACTCTGCCGGCGCAAGCGGCGGGCAGTGCGGTTCGGCACGAAGTCGAGTTCGGCCGCGGCCGCTCGCACCGCCTCGGCATAGCCGGGGCCGACGGTGATGCCGTTGAACACCCGCGAGACGGTCGCCGGGGAGACGCCGGCCCGAGCGGCGACCTGGTAGATCGTGGCCACGGCTGGGCCGGCCGTCAGTTCTGGATCGGTCGGAGTCGGAGGTCCTGCATGCCCCCGTCGACCGCGAGGCCGACGCCGGTGGTCGACCCCGACCGCGGACTGGCCAGGTAGAGCACCGCTCCGGCCACCTCGTCGGCGACTGACCATGCGCCCGTGCGGCTGGCGCGCATTCAGCGCGGCGCGTTCGGCCTCCGGGTCGTCGGCCTTCGCCAGCAGGCGGTTGATCCATGGCGTGTCGGCGGTCCCCGGATTCACGCAGTTCACCCGAATGCCCTGGCGCAGGTGGTCGGCCGCCATGGCCCTGGTCAGCGCCAGCACGGCGCCCTTGGTCGCGCTGTACAACGCCCGCTGCGGCAGTCCGGCGGTCGCGGCGACCGACCCGGTGTTCACGATGGCGGCGGCCGGGCGACTCCAGCAGGTGCGGCAGCGCCGCCCTGGCCACCCGGACCATGCCGAGGACGTTCACGTCGAACACCCGCCGCCACTCGTCGTCGTCGTTGTCGGCGACGGTGCCCTGGGCACCGATACCGGCGTTGTTCACGACGATGTCGAGCCGGCCGAACTGCTCGACCACGGCCGTCGATCGCCGCCCGGACCGAGGCGTCGTCGCGTCACGTCGGTAGCGACCCCGAACTGGCCCTCGGGCAACGAGTCGACCGCGAGATCGAGCACCGCCACCTGCGCGCCGCCGGCCTGCAATCCGGCGGCGATCGCCGCACCGATACCGGAGCCGCCGCCGGTCACCACGGCGACCAGACCCTCGAATTCGCCCGTCATCTGGTTGTCCTTCCGTCACCCGTGCGGGCGACTGATCGCGCCGTGAGACATCCAACCTGTGACCCACAGTGTGCCTGGCGTCCCGGACAGGGCAACGCCGGGCGCCGACCCTTGACCCGCTAAACATCCTACCTATAGTGTGACGCGCCGTCTCTCAGGTCGGATGCGTGTCAGCGCCGATCCGCCGTCGCGCACATGGAGGTGCCGAGCCCGATGTCGTCACGATCGTCGACGTGCGGACGCACGACGTCCGGTTTCCCACGTCAGCTGTCGTTGGACGGTTCCGACGCGATGAATCCCGATCCCGACTACTCGGCCGCGTACCTGCAGTTGGTGACCGATGCCGACGACGGACTGACCGGGGACGGCTTCGTCTTCACCATCGGTCGGGGCAATGACGTGCAGGTGTATGCCGTGCGTGCGGTGGCCCAGCTGCTGGTCGGCCGTTCGGTCGAGGAGCTGCTCGGTGATCTCGGCGGGGTCTGGCGCGAACTGGTGCACGACTCGCAGCTGCGCTGGCTCGGGCCGGAGAAGGGCGTCATGCACATGGCGGTCGGCGCGGTGGTCAACGCGCTCTGGGATCTGCGGGCGAAGCGGGCCGGGCTGCCGCTCTGGCAACTGCTTGCCGCGTCTGACCCCCGAGGAGATCGTCGACCTCGTCGATTTCCGCTATTTGTCCGATGTTCTGACCCGCGAGCAGGCACTGGACCTGTTGCGAGCGGCCGAACCGGGTCGACCCGAGCGCGACGGCCCAGCTGCTCGCCGAGGGCTTCCCGGCGTACACCACCACCCCGGGCTGGCTCGGCTACGACGACGAGAAATTGGCCCGGCTGTGCCGGGAGGCGGTCGCCGACGGCTTCGCCCAGATCAAACTGAAGGTCGGCCAGGACGTCGAGGACGACGTCCGCAGGTTGGGCATCGCCCGGTCGACGGTCGGTCCGGACATCGCGATCGCGGTGGACGCGAACCAGCGCTGGGAGATCGACGAGGCGATCAGCTGGATGGCCCGGCTGGCCGACTTCGACCCGGCCTGGATCGAGGAACCGACGAACCCGGACGACATCCTCGGGCACGCGGCGATCGCCAGGGGGGTGGCGCCGATTCCGGTGGCGACCGGCGAACACATGGCCAACCGGATCATGGCCAAGCAGTTCCTGCAGGCGGATGCCCTGCAGGTATTGCAGATCGACGCCACCCGGGTCGCCGGGCATCAACGAGAACATCGCGATCCTGTTGTTGGCGGCCAAGTTCGGCGTCCGGGTCTGCCCGCACGCCGGCGGCGTCGGGCTGTGCGAAGCCGTGCAGCACCTCTCGATGTTCGACTTCGTGGCGGTATCGGGTTCGATGGCCGGACGGATGATCGAGTTCGTCGACCACCTGCACGAACACTTCCGCACCCCGGTCGACGTGCACGGCGGGCGGTACTGGCCGCCCAAGGCCCCGGGCGCCGGCACCGAGATGTACCCGGAGTCCATCGCCACCTTCACCTGGTCCGCCGATGAGTGATCTGGAGCTGGGCCGCCTCGGTTACGGCGCAGCGAACGTCGGCAACCTCTATCGCGAGGTCTCCGACGAGGTGGCGTGGGCGGCCATGGAGGCCGCCTGGGACAGCGGCATCCGGTACTTCGACACCGCCCCGCACTACGGGTCTGGGGCTGTCCGAGCGTCGCCTCGGTGCCTTCCTGCGCACGAAACCGCGCGAGCAGTATGTGATCTCGACGAAGGTCGGCCGGCTGCTGCGACCGAACCCCGACGGCGCCGGCACCACCGACCTCGCGCACGACTTCGCCGTCCCCGGCGATCTGCGCCGGGTGTGGGACTTCACCGCCGACGGTATCCGGCGCAGTCTGGACGAATCGCTGGAGCGATTGGGTCTGGATGCGGTCGACATCCTGTTCCTGCACGATCCGGACGAGTTCGACCTGATCGTCGGCGCTGGCGACCGGGGTGCCGGCGCTGGCCGAACTGCGGGCCCAGGGTCAGATCCGGGCCGCCGGCATCGGGTCGAAGTCCACCGCCGCCCTGCTCGCCGCGGTCCGGACCGGTCGAGCTCGATCTGCTGATGGTGGCCGGCCGGTACACCCTGCTCGAACAGCCGGCGGCGCTCGAGGTGCTGCCCGAGTGCCGGTCCCGCGGGGTCGGGGTGATCGCCGCGGCCGTGTTCAACTCCGGCGTGTTGGCCCGGCCGGTGCCGACCGCGGGGGACAGGTACGAGTACGGCGCCATTCCCGACGAGTTGCTCGCTCGGGTCCGCCGGATCGCGGACGGTGTGCGCGCAGTTCGAGGTCGAGCTGCCCACCGCGGCCATGCAGTTCGCGCTGCACGACCCGGCGGTGATCAGCGTCGTCGTCGGTGGCGGTCGGCCGGACCAGGTGCGGCAGAACGCGCGAGCGGATGGCCGCCCTGATTCCGGACGAGTTGTGGCGAGCGCTGAAAGACAACGAGTTGGTGACGATATGAGCGTCGACGGCGCGCACCGGCGTTGACCGAATCGGTTTAGCGGCATACGGTCGGCAATCGTTTTCCCGCACCCGAAGGAGCGTGCGATGACCGAACCGGCGACCGCACTCGCGCCCGACCCCACCGGTATCCCGCTGTTGGAGGTGCGCGGGGTCGCCAAGAGCTTTCCCGGGGTCAAGGCCCTGCAGGACATGCACCTGACGCTGCGCCGCGGCGAGGTGCTCGCCCTGGTCGGCGAGAACGGCGCCGGCAAGTCGACGTTGATGAAGCTGCTGTCCGGCATCTACACGCCGGACGAGGGGGAGTTCTACTTCGACGGCGCGCCCTATCAGGTCAGCGGGCCCAAGCATGCCTCGGAGACCGGGATCAGCATCATCCATCAGGAGTTCAACCTGATGCCGGACCTCACCGTGGCCCAGAACATCTTCATCGGCCGCGAACCCCGCAGCGGCGGCTTCTTCACCAACGATCGGGCCCTGAACCGACGGGCCGCCGAGCTGATCGACCGGCTGCAACTGCCGCTCGACCCGAAGCAGAGCGTCGGCACCATGACGGTGGCCAAGCAACAGATGGTGGAGATCGCCAAGGCGCTGTCCTACGACGGCCGGGTGCTGATCATGGACGAGCCCACCGCGGCGCTCAACGACGCCGAGGTGGCCACGCTGCACGAGCTGATCCGCCGGTTCGTCACGCCGGAGACCGGCGTCATCTACATCTCGCACAAGATGGACGAGCTCAAGGCCATCTCCGATCGGATCACGGTGATCCGGGACGGTCGCTACATCGACACCCTGGACACCGAGACCACCACGATGAAGGAGGTCATCGCCCGCATGGTGGGGCGGGAGATCACCTCGGACGCGCGGCCGGAGAACGTGCGCAGCGACCGGCCGGTGATCCTTTCGGTCAACGAGTTGTCCACCAAGCACCTGCTCAAGGACGTCAGCTTCGAGTTGCTCGAGGGTGAGATCCTCGGGTTCGCCGGGCTGATGGGCGCCGGCCGGACCGAGGTGGCCCGGGCGATCGTCGGCGCCGACCCGATCACCGCCGGCACCATTTCCCTGCGGGGCAAGCAACATCTCGGTCGGCAACCCGGCCCAGGCCGCCGACCTGCGGATCGGCTACCTGTCCGAGGACCGCAAGCACCTGGGACTGCTGCTCGACCAGACGGTCAACGCCAACATCGCGTTGAGTTCGCTCTCGGAGTTGTTCAGCAAGGCCGGATTCGTCCAGGACCGGCCGATGCGGGTCAAGTCGCGGGAGTACGTGAAGTCCCTACGCATCAAGACCCCGTCGATCTCGCAGACCACCAAGAATCTCTCGGGTGGCAATCAGCAGAAGGTCGTCATCGCCAAGTGGCTGCTCAAGGACTGCGACATCCTGATCTTCGACGAGCCGACCCGGGGCATCGACGTCGGGGCCAAGGAGGAGATCTACCGGCTGCTCAACGAGCTGGCCGAGGGCGGCAAGTCGATCATCATGATCTCCTCGGAACTGCCTGAGGTGCTGCGCATGTCGCACCGGATCGTGGTGATGAGCGAGGGCCGGGTCACCGGTGAGCTGTCCGCCGCCGAGGCGAACCAGGAGAGCGTGATGCACCTGGCCACCCTGCGCCCCGACGAGAACGTCGAGGACGCCGAGGAACTCGGGCTGGAACCGCCACCGGCCGCGTCCGATCCCGCCGCATCCGCTGCGTCGAAACCACCGCTGTCGAAACCACCGACGAAGAGGAAGCCACCTCATGAGTACTGCAACGACGCCGGAGACCCAGCCGGACGCACCGGCCGCGGGAGGCAAGTCGGCGTGGCGCGGCCGGCTCGAGCAGCTGCTGGCCTTCGCCGGGCTGCTGGTCATCGTGGTGTTCTTCTCGATCGCCAACGACAACTTCCGCACGTTCTCCAACTTCACCGCGATCCTGTTCTCCACCGTGGTCATCGGCACCCTGGCGTTGGGTACCACGTTCGTCATCATCACCGGCGGCATCGACCTGTCCATCGGCACCGGCATGACGCTGTGCGCCGTGATGGCCGGCACGTTCCTGATCACCTGGAATCTGCCGCTCGGGCTCGGGACTGCTGTTGACCGTGCTCTTCGGCGGGCTCATCGGATTCGTCAACGGCTTCAACGTCTCCGTGCTCGGCTTGCCACCGTTCATCGCCACCCTGGCCATGATGCTGGTGGCCCAGGGCCTGGCCCTGGTGATCTCGGGCAGCGCGCCGATCTACTTCAACGCGCTCCCGGAGTTCAGCAAGATCTCCACCGGTGAATTGATCCCCAAGGTGCCGAACGCGGTACTGGTGCTGGCCGTTCTCGCCGTGCTGGCCGCGATTCTGCTGACCCGGACGTTGTTCGGCCGCTACACCTTCTCCATCGGCTCGAACGAGGAGGCCACCGAACTCTCCGGCATCAACGTCCGGAAGTGGAAGATCCTCATCTACACCGTGGCCGGACTGTTCACCGGCATCGCCGGGATCATGATCTCGGCCCGGCTCGGATCCGCCCAACCGGCCACCGGCATGGGCTATGAACTCCAGGCCATCGCCGCCGTCGTCATCGGTGGCACCTCGCTCACCGGCGGTCGCGGATCGATCATCGGCACCATCATCGGCGCACTGATCATCTCGGTGCTCAACAACGGCCTGCGGATCATGTCGATTCCGCAGGAGTGGCAGAACGTCATTCTCGGCCTGGTGATCCTGGCCGCCGTCTACGCAGACATGGCGCGAAAACGGTAGCGCGTGAACGCGATCGAGTGTGCGGCCCCGGCCCGTCGGGGGTCAGCAGCCCGGCTGAGTTCGACCGGACCCAGGCCGTTCCATCCCCCAGCCGCACAGCCGGCACGACCGACAGGAGTCACCCCCACCATGCACCGTCGCAAGTATCGGATCGCCGCCCTCTCCGCGGTGGCCGTCCTGGGACTCGTGCTGAGCGCCTGCTCCAAGGCGAGCGACTCGGCCACCACCACCTCCGCCGCAGCCCCGGCGACCTCGGCGGCGGCCACCACGGCGGCGTCGTCCGCCGACACCGGGGCCGCGTCGTCCGAGGCCACGGGGTCGGGCGAGGGCACCGCGGCCTCGTCCGCGCCGCCGAGATTCCGGCCAGTTCCATGTCCGACGACCCCAAGCCGCTGGTCGCCATCGTGTCCAAGGGCTTCCAGCACCAGTTCTGGCAGGCGGTCAAGTCGGGCGCCGAGTCGGAGGCCGACAAGCTCGGCGTGCAGATCAGCTTCGAGGGACCGCCGACCGAGGCCGATGTCGAGATCCAGATCGACGAGTTGACCCAGGCACTGGCCAAGAAGCCGGCCGCGCTCGGCTTCGCCGCCCTCGACTCCCAGGCCGCGGCGCCGCTGCTGGACCAGGCCAAGGCGGCCAACATCCCGGTGATCGCGTTCGACTCCGGCGTGGACAGCGACATTCCGGTGACGACCGCGTCGACCGACAACAAGGCGGCGGCAGCCGAGGCAGCCAAGCACATGTCCGACCTGCTCGGCGGCAAGGGCACGGTCGCCCTGGTCGTGCACGACCAGACCAGCGGCTCCGGCAAGGACCGCCGTGACGGCTTCGTGGACTGGATGAAGGCCAACGCGCCCGGCATCACCGTGCTCGAACCCCAGTACGGCGGCGGTGACCAGGCCAAGTCCGCCGACATCACCAAGTCGATCATCGCTGCCAACCCCGACATCGCCGGCATCTTCGGTTCGAACGAGGGTTCGGCCATCGGTGTGGTCAAGGGTGTGGAGGAGAGCGGGAAGAAGGGCATCGTGGTCGTCGGCTTCGACTCCGGCCAGGCCCAGATCGACGCCATCAACGACGGCACCATGGCCGGCGCGATCACCCAGAACCCGGTCGGCATCGGCGAGAAGACGGTGCAGGCGGCAGTGGCGGCGATCCAGGGCCAGACCCTGCCGAAGGTCATCGACACCGGGTTCTACTGGTACGACAAGACCAACATCAACGACCCGAAGATCCAGGCGGTGCTGTACAAGTAGGGTTCGGCCAACGGTTGCCCACGACCAGTAAGTACGACGGCCGGTGGCCCCGATGGGGTCACCGGCCGTCGTCGTTTCGATGAGCGGGACACGAGCGGAGGCAGGTGCGGTGTCCGTCACCGACGAGGCGATCGACCGGATCAAGGAGATGATCGTGTCCGGCCGGCTTCGGCCGGGGTCGCGACTGCCGCAGGGAGGCCGACCTGGCCGCCGAGCTCGGGGTGTCGCGCAATTCTCTGCGCGAGGCGGTCAGGGCGCTGTCCTTGGTGCGAATCCTGGATGTGCGGCAGGGCGATGGCACCTACGTTTCCAGTCTCGAGCCCGACGTGCTGATGGACGCGATGGGCTTTCTGGTGGAGTTCCACCGGGACGACTCCGTGCTCGACTTCCTCGGTGTACGCCGGATCCTGGAGCCGGCGGCGACGGCGCTGGCTGCGCGGAACCTCTCGGCCGCCGGCATCGCCGCGATCCGGGAGGTGATCGCCGCCGACTCGGCGGACACCTCGGTCACCGAGCTGGTCGAGCACGACCTGCGATTCCACGCCATGATCGGCGCCGGTTCCGGCAATCCGGTGCTGGCCGGCATGCTCGACTCGATCGCCATGCCCACCGCGCGGGCCCGGATCTGGCGCGGGCTGACCGAGGAAGACGCGCTGCCGCGGACCATGGCCGAACACGCCGGCATCCTGGACGCGATCGAGCAGCACGATCCGGACCTGGCGGCCGCGCGCGCGTTGGTGCACGTGTCCGGCGTCGAGGCCTGGTTGCGGCGGTCCCGCCCGGCCTGAGCCGGACCGGTCGCCGGCCTCAGTGGGCGAACGACGGGTGGGCCCGTTCCGGCGGCATCGGACCGGCCAGATCGTCGAGGTAGTCGACCTCGGCCCGCAGGTCCTCGATGAACCGACCGGCCAGGTCCCGACTCAATCCGTTGCGCACCACGACTCGTTGCACCGTGACGTCAGTGAGATTGGCCGGCATCGGGTAGGCGGGGACCAGCCAGCCGCGGATACGCAACCGGCCGACAGGTGGTACAGGTTCCAGTTCTCCGTGTACCCGGGACGCAGTGACCAGGCGAAGACCGGGATGTCGGTGCCGTCGTTCCACAGCTCGAACGGCCCCATCTGACCGATCTGCTCGGCCAGGTAGACGGCGACGTCCTGGGTTCCCTGCTGGACCGCGGCGAATCCACTGAAGCCGAGCCGGAGGAACAGGTAGTACTGCAGCAACACCTGCGCTCCCTGGCCGGGAGAAGTTCAGGGCCAGCGTCGGCATGTCGCCACCGAGGTAACTGACCCGGAACACGAGATCATCGGGGAGCGCTGCGGTGTCACGCCAGACCACCCAGCCCAGGCCGGGGTAGACCAGACCGTACTTGTGTCCGGAGGTATTGATCGAGGCCACTCTCGGCAGCCGGAAGTCCCACACCAGGTCCGGCTGGATGAACGGCGCGATCATGGCGCCGGACGCGCCGTCGACGTGGATCGGCACATCGAGCCCGGAGTCGGCCTGCGATCGCATCCAACGCTGCCGAAATCTGTTCAACCGGTTCGTACATCCCGGTGTAGGTGACACCCATGATCGCGACCACGCCGATGGTGTTCTCGTCGACGTAGAGGCGAGGTCGCCGCCATCGAGCACCTTGTGATCGAGGTCGATCGGCACGTACCTGGCCTCGACCTCGAAGTAGTTGCAGAACTTCTCCCAGCACACCTGGACCGCGCTGGACATCACCAGGTTCGGCGCGTCGACCGGCTTGCCTGCGGCCCGCCGGGCGTGCTGCCACTTGCGCTTGAGCGCCAGACCGCCGAGCATCGCCGCCTCGGATGAACCGATCGTCGAGGTGCCGATCGTGTGCTGCGGGTCGGGCGCGTGCCACAGGTCGGCGAGCATCACGGCGCACCGCGCCTCGACGGCCGCCGTCGCCGGATACTCGTCCTTGTCGACCATGTTCTTGTCGAACGCCTCGGCGTACAGCCGATCGGCGTGGTCGTCCATCCAGGTGCCGACGAACGTGGCCAGGTTCAACCGGGCGTTGCCGTCGAGCATCGCCTCGTCGTGGACGATCTGGTACGCGGTTTCGGGCAGCGATTCGTCCTCGGGAATCCGGTATCTGGAGACCTCGGTGGATTCGCCGGGACGGACGAACAGCGGGTTCAGGCCCACCACGTCGCGCAGCTCCTCACCGCGATGGGGTGGGCGGCGGAAGGCTGGTCGGGCGAGGTGCGCTCGGTCGGTGCCATGACGTTCAGGTCAACTCCCTCAGGTATGCGGGCAACATCGCCCGCCAGGTTTCCCAGCCGTGTTCCCAGTCCTGGCCCCACGAATCGACACGGTTGGGTATTCCTTTGGCGCCCAGTGTGTTCGCCACCGTCCAGCTCTCGCCGATGTCCTCCCAGGCGCCTTCACCGGAGGCCAGCAGCACGTATCCGTGGCGCAATTGGTCGAGGAGGGGACCGTCCAACGAGGGCAGGAAGTCCAGCGGAGAAGAAAGGTACAATTCGGGAGAGTACTCGCCGCCCAGGAATCGCTGCAACCGGTAGGACCCGCTCATGCAGATGGAGGTGCGGAACAACCACGGGTAGCGGCATTGCGCGGCCAATGCGTTGAACGCGCCGATCGACGCTCCCGCCGCGACGATGGGGATCGGGCCGCCACTGTCGCCGTGGATGGCCGGGACCACCTCCTCGCGCGATCATCTGCTGGAACTGGTTGAGCAAGCGGGTGCGATACGTGAAGTCGCCTTCGTTCGCCACCATCGCCTGTCCGGCGACGCTGTCGCAGGAATAGATCTTGATCCGGCCGGACTCGACCAGATCCCAGCACGCGCTCACCAGGTGCATGCGTTCGATCTCCTCGGCGTCGCCGCCGGCGGTAGGGAACACCAGCACCGGCGTGCCGTAGTGACCCCAGCGGGCCAAGGTGATGTCGCGTTCGAGACGGCTGGAGTACCAGCGTTCGGTGGCTTTCATGGCGCCTACTCGTAGTAGAACTTCTGCGGACCGGGAAACAGCCAGCTCAGTCCGTCCCTGAGCCGATCCCGCCAACTTTCCCAGTTGTGCCCGTCGCGTGACTCCACGTACCGCACCTCCATGCCTGCCTCGGTGAAAACCGGCATCATCGCACGGTTTCCGGTGATCAGCGGCTCGTAGACGCCGCAACTGGCGAACATCCTGTCCACCGCCCTGGTCGGGTGCTGACGGTAGCGATTCACGAACTTGACCACCGGGTCGAACGCCGGCCCACCGCCGTGGTCCGTGCCGATGTCGGTGAACACGAAGGAAGCCGACTGCAGGAGCAGCGCCCCGTAGTGGCCGGGGTTACGGGCCGCGGTGGACAGGCTGGCGATCCCGCCGAAGCTGGATCCCATCAGGCAGCGACCGGCCGGTACGCCGGCCAGCGGCAATTCGTCCTCCAGCGTCGGCACGAGTTCGGCCGTCACGTACCGCGCGTGGGCGGCGCCATTGGCATACTCGACCAGCCGGTTGCCCGGCCGGGTGAACACCGCGATCAGTTCGGCGACCTCGAGTCGGTGGATCAAGTTGTCCAGCACGATCTTCATGGCCGAGTAGTTGAGGTAGTCGGTGCCGTCGTGCACGACCACCAGCGGATAGCGGTTGGTCCGCCGGTACCTCGCCGGCAGGTAGACCAGCGGCGTGGTCTCCCGGCGCAGCGCGCGGCTGCGCACCGACATCTCCACCAGTTCGCCCGGCCGGCTCTCCTCGTCGGGCCGGGCCCAGTCGGGTACCTGGTAGCCGGCGGCGTAGCAGACCGAACTCGCACCGAACGGGTTGTGCGCCAATCGAGGATTGAACGGATCGTTGAAGCGGTCGTGCCGACCGTCGATGGACACCTCCAGCTGGTATTCGATCCGGGATCCCGACGGCAGGTCGACCACGACGAACCACAGGTCGGTCCCCTCGATGCGGCGCATGGGCAAGGGATCGGGCAGGCCGACCACCCGGTGCCGGACCGACACCCCATCGGCCTGGCCGCGATGCAGGAAGGTGGTCAGCGAGCTCTCGACGATGGGTGACCCGTAACGCTCGAGAAACCGGGTGACGGCCTCCTGGTCGAGGTTGCGGCGCTCCCGGAACCGATTGATCGCCAGCTTGGCGTGTGACCGACTCATCTGCTCGGGTCCGAGGTCATGCCGCCTCCGGCGCGACGACCTCGCCGCTGATGTCCAGTCGGGGCAGGTTTGCGCGGGGCGCTGCCGTCCGCCGGCATCGCGACCCGGACAGCGTCGTCGAAGATCGCGCAGGTGAATCCCGGAAATCGACCGGCCAAGGCGCACACCCTCGCGCGGTCGGCCAACCTCAGCCGTCGCCGGGCATGCGGCAACGGCACCAGCTTGCGGACGACGCCCAGACCGGAGCGGTAGATCTCCGGGTGACCGTTGCCCTGGGGTGCGTCGTCCGCGAACAATACGATCACCTCGGCCAGTGCCATGGCGCCGGCCGACCAGGCGACCAGCGGTGGCCGGCGGTTGGAGCTCAGCAGGGAGGCCACGCCGAAGGCGTCCAGGCACTCCATCAGCACACCGACGTGTCCGCCGGCGATCGCCAACACCCCACTGTCGGCGAGGATCTCGGCCACCTCGTTGCGGTGCTCGACCACGATGGGCCGCTCTGCCGCCCGGGCGCGGGCGGCGAATTCCCTCTGCAGGACACCGGTCTGGTACAGATGCCACTCGTCGACGTCGCGGACCGCCGCCAGCGCTGCGGTCAGTGCGCCGTCGTGCAAGCCGGGATCCTGTACCCGGCGACGCCACAAGATGTGGAAGCACTCGAGGGCGGCGTTGAGCCGGATCTCGTACAGCAATTGATGTTCGGCGAGGCGGGCGCTGTGCCGGCCGTACTCCTCGGCCAACTCGGAGTCGGCGTCCATGACCTCGTTCCAGCGCCGGTACAGCTCGAGATTGCGGGCACCCTCACCCATCACCTCGAGCAGCTCGGCGTCCTCCGACTCGCGCAGACCCCACCCGGCGTTGATCACCGCGGTCCGGCGCCGTCGGCCAGGTCGCGCACCGCTTGCCGCGCGGACTGGCGAAACCGCTGTGGCCCGAGCAGGATCACACTCATCCGTGCGCCTCGCTCCCGGTTGGGATTCGGATGAGGTGTCGATGGTTCGCTCGCCGGCGCTCGCTCATCCGGCATGCACGTGCACGGTCCGACCGACGTCGTCCAGCATCGCACGCACGGTGTCGAACTCCGGGTGCTTCATCCGCACATAGGCATTGGCCATGAATCCGGCCTCCACCGGTTGGGTCGGGGTGCCCGGGTTCGGGAAGTGGGCATCGATCACCCACTCGTTCATCCGGGCGGCGACGTCGTCGACACCCGAGTAGCCGGTGATCGTTCCGTCCCGGTCCGGGCGCAGCGCGACCAGCCCGCTGGCGAACCGGCGGGACAACGGCCGGTCGGTGCTGCCGTGCACGATCGCGTGCGCCCACTCGGTGTAGAGATCGACATCGTTGCCGACCGAGTACAGGTCCCAGGCGCCGACGCCCGGTGGCCGGCAGCCGATCTCGGAGAAGTAGAGGCCCTTGTCGCCGAAGAACCATTCCATGTGGGTGGCCGAGGTGCCGATGCCGAGCGCGTGATTGACCCGCGCGCCCATCTCCTTGAGTTCGCCGTAGGCCGGGGAGGAGTCGACCTGGTTGGTCGAGATGAACTGTGGGGAGATCCAGCGCTCGCGCATGCCTTCGAGCACGTTCGGGTAGTAGTGCGAGACGAAGTCGTGGGTGGTGGTGCCGTCGATGCACAGGGTGTCGTAGAAGCCCTCGTGGCCGCTGACGAACTCCTCGACCGCGATCGACTCGACGTCGCCGAAGCCGGACAATGCGGCGCCCGAGTTCGGCCATCGAGTCGACCCGGACGGTGCCGGAGGCGCCCGGCCGCGGCCCGCGGCTTGAGGATGATCGGGAAGCCGATCACGCTGGGCGAAATCGGTGACCTGATCGGCATTGTCCGCGGCGATCGAGGCGGCTGTCCGGACCCCGGCAGCGCGCAGCGCGTCCTTCATCGCGGGCTTGTCCCGGCACAGCCACGCGGTGCGCACCGAGGTGCCGGGGATGTTGGCCTCCTCCCTGACCTGGGCGACCGGCAGGATGTGCGCCTCGACGGTCGACTCCATCCGGTCCACCCACACCTGGGACTGGGCCCAGGCCACGGCCGTGCGCAGGGCATCGATGTTGACCACCGACGGCACCCGGTAGTAGTAGCTCAGGGCGTCCCGCAGTTCGGGGTCGAACCCGTTCTCGTCGTACTCACCGATGCCGATCACCGTCGCCCCGACGTTGCGCAGCGCGAGGGCGAACCGGCGCTGGTTGTTGGGGAAGAACGGCTCGATCAGGATCACGTTCATGCCAGCCACGGTATTGCCCGGCGGTGCGCTCCGCTCGTCCGGGGCAGATCAGCCGCCGGCGCGCTGCCAGCCGCGGGCCAATGCGGTCACGGCGACTTCGAAGATCCGAGCACGGGTGTCGGCCGGCAGTTCCGCGTTCGCGGTCAACTCCAGCGAGGCCAACCCATGCACCAGACCCCAGAAACTCAGGGTCAGCTCGTCCGCCGTCCCCCCCTGCAGCGCCCCGGACGCAAGGCCGTCGCTGACCACGGTCTGCAGCGGCTTCAGCGTCTCCAGGCAGCTGTCCCGCTGTTCTTCGGTCAACTCGAGGTCGCCGAGGACCCCACCGAACATCACCTGGTAGAGGTACACGTGCTCCAACGCCCAGGCGCGATAGGCCACGGCGAGCGCGTGCAGGTCGACGTCGGTGTCACCGGTCAGGACAACGGCGAACTGCGCAGCGCCGAAGCTGCGGTAGGCCTCGACGAACAGTTCGAGGATCAGCTCGTCGCGGCCGCCGATCAGCGCATAGATCGCCGAGGTCGACGTTCCGGCATCGGCGGAGATTCGCCGCAAGGTCAGCGCGTCAAGACCGTGTTTGGTGACCACCCGGCCGGCCTCGTCGAGCAGCCGCCGCTTCAATTCCTGGTCGTAGATCTTGGGTCTCGGCACTTGCACATCCTATCGCAACGGTGTTACATAACAGCATAACGTAACAACGTCCGGAAACGAGGTCGAGCGATGGCGGCAGAGGTGGTCACCGGACGGTGGACCGCGGTACCGCCGTCCGACGGCGTCGCGGTGTTCCTCATCGGCATGCGGTTCAACCGGCTGCGCAAGGTCGGGTCCTGGTGGCCGACCGCGCACGGCGATGCCGAAGATGCTCCGGCACCTGATGACCCACCCGGACGCCGGGCTGCTCGGTTTCCACTCCTGGTTCGGCCGGACGACGATCATCGTGTCGTACTGGCGGACGGCGGAGGACATCCAACGGTTCGCCGCCGACCCCGATGCACCGCACGCCGCGCCATGGCGGGAGTTCATGAAGCAGACGGCGGGCAGCGGGGACGTCGGCATCTGGCACGAGACCTACGTGGTGCCGGCCGGCAACTACGAGGGCATCTACTCGGACATGCCGCGGTTCGGCATGGCGGTGGCCGGCGAGCACGTTCCGGTCGGCAAGGGCAGCCAGACCTGGCGGCAGCGGATGAACCTGGCGAAGCCGGCCGCAGGCGGCTGATCCCGGGGTCAGAGCTTGCCGAGGATCAGGTCGATGCAGGCGGTCAGGGCGGAGACGTCGTCCGGCTCGACGGCCGGGAACATCCCGATCCGCAACTGGTTGCGGCCGAGCTTGCGGTAGGGCTCGGTGTCCACGATGCCGTTGGCGCGCAGCACCTTGGCGATCGCTGCCGCGTCCACGGCGTCGTCGAAGTCGATGGTGCCGACGACCTGTGAGCGCAGCTCCGGCCGGGACACGAACGGCGTGGTGACGCCGGTCTTCTCGGCCCAGGTGTAGAGCCGGGACGACGAATCCGCGGTGCGCTTGGTCGCCCAGTCCAGACCGCCCTGCTCCAGCAGCCAGTCGATCTGGTCGGCGAACAGGAACAGGGTGGCCACCGCCGGGGTGTTCAGCGTCTGGTCCTTGGTCGAGTTGTCCAGCGCGGTGGCGATGGACAGGAACTCCGGGAATCCAACGACCGGACTCGGCGATCTCGGCGATCCGGGCCAGCGCCCGCGGCGAGGCGATGGCCACCCACAGCCCACCGTCGGAGGCGAACACCTTCTGCGGGGCGAAGTAGTAGACGTCGGCCTCGGTGATGTCCACCGGCAGGCCGCCGGCGCCCGAGGTGGCGTCGACCAGGACCAGCTGGTCGTCGGTCGCACCGGCCGGCCGGACCACCGGGACCGCGACGCCGGTCGAGGTCTCGTTGTGCGCCCAGGCGTAGGCGTCGACCGACGGGTCGGCTATCGGCGTCCGGGGCGTCGCCCGGGTCGGCCTTGCGGATCGACGGCTCGCCCAGGAACGGCGCCTTGCCGGTCACCGTGGCGAACTTGGACGAGAACTCACCGAAGGTCAGGTGCTGCGCCCGATCCCGGACCAGTCCGAAGGCGGCAGCGTCCCAGAAGGCCGTGGTGCCGCCGTTGCCCAGGATCACCTGGTAGCCCTCGGGCAGGCCGAACAGCTGGGTCAGCCCTTCCCGCACCCGGCGGACCAGGGTCTTGACGGGCGCCTGCCGGTGGGACGTGCCCATCACCGACGAGCCGGACGCGGCCAGCGCGGCCAGTGCCTCCGGGCGGACCTTGGAGGGTCCACAGCCGAAACGGCCGTCGGAGGGCTTGAGATCGTCGGGCAGGACCAGGTTGGACAGGTCGGACATGAGCTCGGGACATCTCCTCGGGACGGCACGGCGCGCCGGCCGTGCATGGGCAGCGGTGCCACTCGCCATCCTGCCAGCACCGATGCACGTGCTCCGGCACCGTCATCGGCGTGCAAGCTGCAAGTCCCGATTCGGGACGCCGGCCGTCCACCCTGCGACTCTGCGGGTCAGGCGAACCCGGCGACCTCGTCCGGCGTGCGCGGGCCGTGCCCGTCGTAGATCGCCGATGGCCGGACGAGCCGGCCCAGCCGCTTCTGCTCGAGGATGTGCGCGCTCCAGCCGGCCGTCCGGGCACAGGTGAACATCGCCGGCATCACTGGCCGGCGGAACCCCGGCGAAGTCCAGGATCACCGCCGCCCAGAACTCGACGTTGGTCTCGATCGCCCGGTCCGGCCGGCGCTCCCGCAACTCGGTCAGCGCCGCCTGCTCCAGCGCGGCGGCCACCTCGTAGCGCTCGGCGCCGAGTTCCTGGCAGGTGCGGCGCAGCACCCGGGCCCGCGGGTCCTCGGCCCGGTAGACCCGGTGCCCGAAGCCCATCAGCTTTTCCTTGCGGTCGAGGATGCCCTTGACCAGGCCGGCGGCGTCCCCGGTGCGCTCCACCTCCTGGATCATCGGCAGCACCCGGGCCGGGGCGCCGCCGTGCAGCGGCCCGCTCATCGAGCCGATGGCTCCGGCAAAGCACGCCGGGATGTCCGCCCCGGTCGACGCGACGACCCTGGCGGTGAAGGTCGAGGCGTTCATCCCGTGTTCGGCCGCCGAGACCCAGTAGGCGTCGATGGCAGTGATCTGCTCCGGAGTCGGGTCGCCGAGCCAGGCGGTGAGGAAGCGCTCGACGATCGTCGAGCACCCGGCCAGCAGCGATTCCGGCACCTCAGGGGCGTCGCCGCGGGCGGACCGGGCGACGTAGGACAGAGCGGCCGCGGTGGTCGCGGCCAGTTGGTCGCGGGCCTGCTCGTCGGAGATGTCCAGCAGCGGTGCGTACCGCCGGGCCGGCGCGAGCAGCGGCATTGCGGCCTGGACGTCGGCCCGCACGTCGCCGGAGCGCACCGGCGGCAGCGAGATGTCGACCGGCAGGGTCGACCCGAACGCATCGTCGACCAGCAGCCCCCAGACGTCGTCGAAGCCGACCCGTCCGACCAGGTCCTCGATGTCGACGCCCGCGGTAGCGCAGTGACACCGCCGTCCTTGTCGGGTTCGGCGATCGCGGTGTGGAAGGCGACGACGCCCTCCAGGCCCGGCACGAACCCGTTGGTCGTCGGTGCGTTCCGTTGCTGTCGCTGACGTAGTCACTGCCCACCTCCACGTTGAGGGATCGCCGCTGACCTGCGGGGGGTGCGGCAAGCCGGGCACGAAACCGAGGGCCGCCCGCCCCGACGGGTCGCCTTCGGGACAATGTGCACCCTGTCGAGCAGGCCAGGGAATAGGCCGGTGCGGTGGGCTTCGTCACCCGGACGGTCGGGTCAGCTGTATCGGGTGCGCAACTCCCGCTTGAGGATCTTGCCGCTCGGGTTCTTCGGCAGCGCGTCGACGATGTCGACCTGCTTGGGCCGCTTGAACGAAGCAAGGTGCTCGGCGCACACGGCCAGCACCGATTCCGCAGTCAGGTCCGATCCGGGTTTGGCGACCACCACGGCGGTCACCGACTCCACCCACCGCGGATCGGGGATGGCGAACACGGCCACCTCGGCCACGTCGGGATGGCGCGTAGATCGCCTCCTCCACCTCGCGGGAGGCGACGTTCTCGCCGCCGGTCTTGATCATGTCCTTCTTCCGATCGACGATCGAGATCCGGCCGTCGGCGTCCATGATCCCGAGGTCACCGGAGTGGAACCAGCCACCGGCGAACGCCTCCGCGGTCTTCTCCGGGTTGCGCCAGTAGCCGAGCGTGGCCTGCGGACTGCGGTGCACCATCTCGCCGATCTCACCCGGCGGCAGGGTCTCGCCCCGCTCGTCGACTATCAGGTCTCCACGTTCAGCACGGGCCGACCGGCCGAGCCGGCATGCGAGATCTGCTCGTGCGGCGGCAGGATCGTCGCCACCGGCGCCATTCCGTTTGCCCGTAGAAGTTCCACAGCGTCGACCTCGGGCAGTCGGCGCTGGATCTCCTTGAGCACCTCGACGGGCATCGGCGAGGCGCCGTAGTAGCCCTTGCGCAATGAACTCAGATCCGTGGCGTCGAAGTCGGGGTGTCGCAGCAGCGAGATCCAGACCGTCGGCGGTGCGAAGTACTTGGTGACTCGGTGCTCGGCCATGGCTCCGAGCACCGCGCCGGGCTCGGGGCCGGACAGGATCACGCTGGTCGCGCCCAGCATGAGGTCCGGGCCGAGAAAGCAGTCGAGCTGCGCACAGTGGTACAGCGGCAAGGTGTGCAGGTCGACGTCGTCACCGGTCATCCCGCCGTCGACGACCGCGGAAAGGTACTCGGCCTGGAGCGCCCGGCTGGTCAGGATCGCGCCCTTGGGCCGGGACTCTGTGCCGCTGGTGTACATCAACCGGATCGGTGCGTCGTCGTCGATCACCGGCGGCTGCCAGTCGCCGGGCTCGGTGGCACTCAACTCGTCGAAACCCGGCCGGCCATCGGCCTCGCCGTCCATGGCGATGGTCAGGGTCACGCTGCCGGCCGACGCGAGCGCCTTGTCGGCCTGCTCGCGGAACTCGGCCTGGGCGGCGAAGACGGTGGCCTCCGCGTTGCCGAGGATGAACGCGATCTCCTCGGCTTCCAGCATGAAGTTGATCGGCACCAGGATCGCGCCGAGCCGGGCGCAGCCCCACGCCAGCGCCGCGAACGCGGCGGAGTTCCGCGACAGCAGGGCGACCCGGTCTCCCGGGCGCACGCCGCGCCCGGCCAGGCCGGCCGCCACTCGATCGACCAGCGCGTCGAACTCGGTGAACGTCAGGGTCGTGGAGCCGTCGATGATCGCGGGCTTGTCCCGATGGCGGGCAGCGCTGCGGCGCAGCAGGTCACCCAGGCCGTTCGCCCGCGCAGCGCGCACAGCTTCGGTCCGGAGTCGTCGTCAGCCATGTCGATCCTTCCCGGGTAGGACACACGCGGGCGGAGGCTACCGCGGCCGAGGCGGGCCGCTGGAGCAGGCGGATGGTTCGGACGGCGTAACGTCGGTTCCCGGGGTAGGCGTGGGGGCAGGAGAGCCGGCCACCGCCCGGGAACAGCTGGAGGACCAGATGGACGCCCGACGATCGGTCGAGCAGGGCCGGTCGCGCAGGGACCGGTCGACGCCCTCGCCCTGATGCGCGCGGACTACGCAGGCACCGGCCTGGACGTGGGCGACCTGGCGGCGACTGGGTGACCCAGTTCCGCAGCTGGCTGGCCGACGCGGTCGCGGTGGGTCTCGTCGAGCCGAACGCCATGGTGGTCGCCACAGCGAGCGCCGACGGCCTGCCGTCGTCACGCACCGTACTGGCCAAGGCGGTCGACGAGCGCGGTGTCGTCTTCTACACGAACTACACGTCCGCCAAATCGCAGGACTTGAGTGCGAATCCGCATGCGTCGGCGACCTTTCCGTGGATCGCGTTGCATCGGCAGGTCCATCTGCGCGGGTCGATCGAGAAGGTCGACGACGCGACCACAGCCGCCTACTGGGCGACCAGACCGCGTGGCTCCCAACTGGGCGCTTGGGCCAGCCCGCAATCGACCGTGATTGCCGACCGACGCGCGTTGGACGACCTGCAGGCCCAGGTCGAGCGCACGTTCGGCGGTCCGGACGGCGACACGCCGATCCCGGTTCCGCCGCACTGGGGCGGTTGGCGGATCCTCCCGCGCACCGTCGAGTTCTGGCAGGGTCGCACCGCCCGCCTGCACGATCGGCTGCGCTACCGCGACACCGACGAGGGCTGGGTCGTGGAGCGGCTCGCCCCGTGACGCAGGCAGGACCACCACCGGATCCGGCTGAACGGGGCCTGACCGATGCCCCGGTCGACCCGGGTGAGATCCCGGAGAACGAAGCGGCCGCCGGCGGCACCGGCGGCACCGTCGTCGCCGAGGTGAAGACCAAACACCGGATCGGCCCCGACCTCACTCCACTCCGGTTTCCCGCCTACCGGCGGTTGTTCTTCGGCTCCGCCGTCACCGTCGTCGGCTCCCAGTTGACCGCGGTGGCCGTGCAGCAGGAGATCTTCAGTCTCACCGGCAGCTCGACGTGGGTCGGCGTCGCGTCCCTGGTCGCGCTCGTGCCGCTGATCATCTTCGGGCTCATCGGCGGGGCGGTCGCGGACACCTACGACCGCCGCAAGCTCGCGATCATCACCTCGACCGGGATCGGAGTGACGGCCGCCGGGCTCTGGCTGCAGGCGCACCTGCAGCTGCACTCGGTCGCGCTGATCATGGCCCTGCTCGCCCTGCAGCAGCTGTTCTTCGCGGTCAACCAGCCGACCCGAAGCGCGATCATCCCGCGCATCATCCCGATCGAGTACGTGCCTTCGGCCAACACCCTGAACTTCACCCTGTTCGGATTCGGCGTGCTCGTCGGCCCGCTCCTGGCCGGGATGCTGATTCCTCTGATCGGCCTGCAGTGGCTGTACTTCTTCGATGCGGTGACCCTGCTCGCCGTGCTCTACGCGGTGATCCGGCTGCCGCCCATCCCGCCGCTCGGGGACCGGACCGGGCGGGCCAAGGTGTTCGACGGGCTTGCATTCCTACGCACCCGGCCACTGCTGCTCATGACGTTCGTCGTCGACATCATCGCGATGTTCTTCGGCCTGCCCAGAGCTCTGTTCCCGCAGATGGCCGAGGAGACCTTCGGCGGGCCGCCTGGCGGTGGTATCCAGCTCGGTCTGCTCAACGCCGGAATGGCGATCGGGGTGGTGATCGGCGGGCTGACCGGCGGTTGGATCCACCGGGTGCACCGGCAGGGCGTGGCGATCGTGATCGCCATCCTGGTGTGGGGGGCGTCGATGACGTTCCTGGGCCTGAGCACCGCGATCTGGGTCGCGGTGGCCATGTTGGCTGTCGGCGGCTGGGCGGACATGGTGTCCGCCGCCTACCGATCGACCATCCTGCAGGTCGAGGTGACCGACGACATGCGCGGCCGGATGCAAGGCGTGTTCACCGTGGTCGTCGCCGGTGGCCCACGACTGGCCGACCTGGCGCACGGCCTGGTCGCCGGAGCGTTCGGGACGGCGGCCGCGGTGACCGGCGGGGGCGTGCTCGTGAGTCGTGCTGACGCTGGTCGCTGCCCGCCTCGGGCCGTCGCTGTGGCGGTACGACACCCGCCACCGGTGCTCGGCACGACCCGCGCGAGACCTCCTGATCAGACCCCATCGCCGCTCGGCTCAGGCACAATCTGACCCTTGACGGCACCGTCCCGCTGACGGCCGACACCCTACGAAGCAAGGGGTAGCGCGATGACCCAGCCTTGGGACCCGAACACCGGTGCCCAGCCGGAGCAACCGCCCGGGTATCCGACCTCCGCCCAACCAGGCGGCGGCTACTATCCGAACCCCGCCGAGCAGCCGGGTCAGGCCTCCGCTCCCGGCTATTACCAACAGCCCGGCTACCCAACGGCCGGGTATCCGCAGCCCGGGTACCAGCAGCCCGGCTACCCGCAACAGGGCTAGCCCGGTTATCCCCAGCCCGGCTACCCGCCGCCCGGTTATCCCGGATACCCGGGCTATCCGCCGGTCCCGACCGGTCCGTCGCGTCCGGGCTCGGTCACCGCCGCGGCCGTACTCGCCTTCGTGCAGGGCGGCCTCGTGATCATCTCCGGCATCGTCCTGCTGTCGGTGGTCAACGAGTTCAGCCGGCGCGTCGATGGCTTCGCCGGCAACAAGTTCGAGGCGTGGGCGGTGACGATCGCCGTGCTGGTGGCCGGCGCACTGCTGATCGCCGGCGGTGTCCAGCTGATCAAGGGACCGACCGGGGCGGCCATCATCGGCGCGGCGCTGTCGCTGCTGATCTCGGTGTACTTCCTGATCCGGTCCGAGTTCAACAGCGGCGTCGTCTGGCTGGCCCTGTCCTATGCGGTGCTCCCGATCATCATTCTCGCCTTCGCCCTCGGTGCCGGTGCCAGATCCTGGGCAGCACGACCGCGGTAGCGCGCCGGGTAGCGTCGGGAGCGGCCCACCCGGCGCCGGATGACGGCACGGTGTCCGCCACCTCGAGCAGCACCTGCGCGTGACGAATGAGAGGCAACCGCGATGACCTATCCGGGCGTTCCCGCGGAGGACTGGGCTCCGTACCAGCGGCTGGAGGACTGCGGTCCGGTACTTACACCCGGGATCACGAGGTCGCGCTGGACTCGCTGCGCGGAGTACTCGATTTCACGACCGTGCAGGCGTTCACCCTGGAACGGGTGCCGTCCACCCAGCCGTGGGGAGAAGCGCTTGTGGCAGGAGATCGCGGTCACCGACGGACACCGACTGATCCTGTGGCACGGGGACGACGAGGCGGACGAGGACCGGTCGGATGCGCTGATGTTCTCGTCGTCGGTGCGGACGATCCCGCTTGCGCGCCATCGTCGACCAAGGACTGCGCACCCGATTCCGGGTCGAGGACAACGGGGCTCGCACCCTTCACACGGTGATGCTCTATCTGTCGACACAGACTCCGGAGCGCTCGATGACCGAGCTCGCCGAGGCCAACGAGACCCGCACGGTCCAGTACGTGGAGACCTACCGGTTCTCCAAGTCGATCACCGACGGCGGCCGGGGGCAGATGCAACGGCTGCTGCAGTTCGGCCGGGCGTTGTCGCACTACGCCGCGCTGGCGAAGTGACTCGCGCGCGATGAGCACCGACCGGCCGGCCGGTGAGCACTGGGAGGATTAGCGCCGGTCGTTCCCCCGGCCACGGGCCAACAGGCCGAACTGCGGCGCGGTGGCGCCGATGGTCCGGGTCGCCGAATTGGCCGGAGTGCTGCGGGAATTCTCGGTCGACGGCACGCACCTACACCGAGACCTGGCCCGACGACGAGCTTCCGCCGATGGGCTGCGGCCTCGTGCTCGTGCCGTGGCCCAACCGAGTGGCCGGTGCCCGCTGGCCGCTCGACGGGCGACCGCAACTGTTGGATGTCACGGAGCCGAGCCGGGGCAATGCCTCCCACGGCCTGCTGCGCAACACCGGCTATCGGATCGTGTCGGGTCACCGGACGCGGTCCGTCTGCGCGCCAACGTTTTTCCGCAGCACGGCTATCCGTTCCACCTGGACACCGGCAGTCGAGTACCGACTCACCGACGACGGGCCTGCGGGTCACCCACACCGTGGCGCAATCTGGGCGCCGGAGCGAGCACCGCTCGGCGTCGGCGCCCACCCGTACCTGCGGATCGGCGACGTGCCATCGGCCGACCTGACGGTGACCATCGCCGCCGACACCATGGTGACGGTCGACGATCGACAGATCCCGGTCGAGCGGGTTCCGGTGGACGGCACCCGCTTCGACCTGCGGCGGGGGGCGGCCGTCGGCGGCCTGGGCGCCGACACCGGCTTCACCGACCTGACTCCCGCTGCCGGCGGCCGGTTCGAGCACCGTCGTGACGGCACCCGACGGGCGTGGGCTGATGCTGTGGACCGACCCGGATTTCGGGTGGGTGCAGGTGTTCACCCCGGACAACTTCCCGGGGCCAGGGCACCCGGAGTCCAGGACCGCCGTCGCCATCGAACCGATGACCTGCGCGGCGGACGCTTTCAACAACGGCTGGGGCCTGCGGTGGCTCGGGCCCGGCGAAACCTGGTCCGGTTCGTGGGGTCTGACGCCGCTACCGGCCGGATGGCTCAGCGCGGACGATTCGCCCAGCGCTGCAGGGTGACCTCGCGTTCGGTGGCGTGATCGACGATCCGCTCGGGATAGCCGGCCGGTGGTCCGCCGGGCAGCTCCCAGGGCTCGTGCACGCCGGCGCCGCCGACCCCACGCAGCTCTTCGACGTACCGACGGACGTAGGCGCCGTCCGGATCGAATTTGTGGCCCTGCAGCACGGGATTGAACACCCTGGTGAACTGCGCCGCCTGCGGACCGGCGCCGGCCACCCATTGCCAACCGTGGTTGTTCGAAGCCAGATCCCCGTCCACCAGGTGGTCGAGGAAGTGCCGGGCGCCCAGCTGCCAGGGCAGGTGCAGATCCTTGACAGGAACGACGCGACGATCATCCGGACTCGATTGTGCATCCAGCCCTCGGCGAGCAACTGCCGCATCCCGGCATCGACGACCGGGTAGCCGGTGCGACCGAGCTGCCAGCGCGACAACCGGTCCTCTGCGTCGGCGCCGGTGTCCCACTGCATCCGGTCCACCGACGCATCGATCGATCGGCGGGCCGAGTCGGGGTGGTGGAACAGCACATCCGCGTAGAACTCCCGCCAGGCCAGCTCTCGCCGAAAGCTCGCCGCGCCTTTGCTGCGCCGATCCGACAGGCCGGCCAGCAGGGTCCGAGGGTGGATTGCTCCCCACTTGAGATACGGCGACATCCGACTGGTCCGATCGAGATCCGGACGATCACGGTCGGTGGCGTAATCGTCGAGATCCCGCTCCAGGAATCGACGCCAGGCGGCCTGCGCAGCGCGTTCACCGGCGTCCGGCAACGTCGGGCCCGGCTGCCCGGTGAGCATTTCGGCCGGCTTCCAGTGCTTGCCGGGCAGGCCGGCCGGGTCGATCCAGCAGACGCCGGGCCCGGTTCCGGCCGGCGCGCGCCAGCCGTGCGCGGCCCAGGCGCGGAAGAACGGCGTGAAAACCGCGTACCCGCCGCCATCGGGCTTGCGGACGCGCCCCGGAGTCACCGCGTACGGCGAACCTGTTGCCACCAAGCTGATCTCGTGGTCGAGCAAGGCGTGGTTCACGGCGTTGTCGCGCCGGCGGCCATAGGGTCCGAAATCCGCAGTGACATGCACCTCGGCCGCCTGGACCGCTCGGGCCAACTGTGGCACGACGCTGTCCGGCCGGCCGTGCACGATCAGCAGACGGCCGCCGAGCGAGTCGTCCAGAGCGGCGAGCGACGACGCCAGGAAGTGCCGGCGTGGGAGGCCGGACGGCCGCATGAGTGCGTCGTCCACAACGAAAAGGGCAAGCACGTCGCGGTCCCCGGCGGCGGCGGCGAGCAGCGCCGGGTGGTCATCGATCCGCAGATCACGTCGGAGCCACAGTACGGTCGTCCCGGTCATGCCTTGACCGTCCCCGCCGTCCCGCCTGCCAACCCTGGTCGGTCCGGCAGGCATCAATTGGGCAACATTGACCGCTGTCGTGCTTGACGACGTGTCGTGGGTCACCCTAACATCCGCCCAGCAGGTAATTTCGACGCTGACGTCGAAACTTTCGAGAGGCGGAAACATGGGAAGACGCAGCATCACGCGACTCGTCGCGGCCGGTGCGGTCGCTGGCCTGGTGGCCCTGCTCGGGGCGTGCGGGTCGTCAGGAGACTCGGCGGGCACATCGGCAGCGACCTCGGCGCCGCAGACGTCGGCGGCCGCGGATACGTCCGCGGCGGAGCCTCGTCCGCGACCTCCGCGCCGGCGAGCGATGACACGTCCGCCGCGGCCGGCAGTGAAACCGCGGCGCCGACCGATTCCGGTGAGCCGGTGACGCTGACCTGGTGGCACAACGGCACCGGCGAGCCGCTCAAGGGATTCTGGGCGAAGGTCGCCAAGGACTTCGAAGCGGCTCATCCGAACGTCACCATCAAGGTCACCGCCGTACAGAACGAAGAACTGCAGAAGACCAAGATCCCCAACGCGCTGCGGTCCGACAGCCCGCCCGACCTGTTCCAGCAGTGGGGCGGCGGCGAACTCGCGGCGCAGGTCGACGCCGGCAAGGTGATGGATCTGTCCGATCAGGTCGCCGACATCCTCCCGGCGCTGGGCGGATCCGTCGCCGGCTGGCAGGTCGATGGCAAGACGTACGGCATCCCGTTCAGTCTCGGGATCGAGGGCTTCTGGTACAACAAGGCGCTGTTCAAGCAGGCCGGCATCACCGCGACACCTACCACTCTGCCCGAGCTCACCGACGCGGTGACCAAGCTCAAGGCCGCCAACATCGCGCCGATCGCAGTGGGGGCCAAGGACAAATGGCCGGCGGCGCACTACTGGTACAACTTCGCACTGCGCGACTGTGATTCCGCGGTCCTGCAGCAGGCCGGCATCGACCTGAAGTTCGAGGATGCCTGCTTCACCAAGGCCGGCGACGACCTTCAGGCGTTTCTGAACACCCAGCCGTTCCAGGAGGGCTTCCTCGGCACACCGGCCCAGCAGGGTGCGACCAGCTCTGCCGGTCTGTTGGCGAACGGCAAGGCCGCCATGGAACTCCAGGGTCACTGGAATCCCGGCGTGATGAGTGGGTTGACGGAGAACGGCAAGGGTTTGGGCGACGACCTCGGTTGGTTCGCCTTCCCGTCGGTCCCGGGTGGACAGGGTGCAGCTGATTCCGCCCTCGGCGGGGGCGACGGGTTCTCGTGCTCGTGGAAGGCGCCCAAGGAGTGTGTCGAACTGCTGAAGTACATCTCCAGCGTCGAGGTGCAGACCGAGTTCGCCAAGACCGGTGCCGGCCTTCCGGTCACCCAGGGCGCCGACGTCGGGGTCACCGACCCCAACATGAAGACGCTGCTCGATGCCCGGAACAGTGCGAAGTACGTGCAGCTCTGGTTGGACGTCGCCTACGGGCCGAACGTGGGCGGCGCGCTCAACGACGCAGTGGCCAACATGTTCGCCGGTCAGGGTTCGTCTGCCGACATCGTCCAGGCGATGAACGACGCAGCAGCGCAGCAGTAGCGTGACCGACGCGCTGCACAAATCGGAGCGGCCGACCATCTCCTCCGGGGTCGCCGCACCGTCGGACGCCGGGCCCGGTTCATGCCGGCCCGGCGTCCGGGTCCGGGAAGCGCCGGCACCGCGCCTCGCAACACGCGCGTACCGCCGCCGGACCAGCTGGCGGACCCGATTGGAGATCACCCTGTTCGCCGGGCCGGCGCTCGTCGTGTACGTCGGTTTCGTTCTGCTGCCGGTCGGTTTGGCCGCGTACTACAGCCTCTACAAGTGGAACGGCGTCCAGGCCCTGACGAACTTCGTCGGCCTGGACAACTATGCCAGGGCCCTGAAGGACCCGGTATTCCTCGCTCAATCGGGCACAACGCGTTCTTCGTGGTCGGATCGCTGGTGGTTCAGGGGCCCATCGCGATCGGCGCCGCGCTGTTGCTGAACCGGCCCATCCGGGGCCGCGGCGTGCCCGCGGATGTTGATCTTCGTGCCCTACGTGCTGAGCGAGGTGATCACCGGCATCGCCTGGCTGCTGATCCTGCAGCCGCACGGTCCGATGGACGCCCTGCTCAACGGGCTCGGACTCGGCGGCGCTGTGCACCTTTGGCTGGCCGACCCGGATATCGTGCTGTGGACCATGCTCTGGTGATCAGCTGGAAGTACATCGGCTTCGCCATCATCCTGTTCCTGGCCGGCCTCCAGGGCATCCCGGAGGAGTTGATGGAGGCCGCGCAGATCGACGGCGCGAGTTGGTGGCAGACCCAACGGCGAATCACTCGTGCCGCTGCTCGGCCCGACGATCCGGATCTGGGCCTTCCTCTCGATCATCGGCTCGCTGCAGCTGTTCGACGTGGTGTGGATCATGACCGGCGGCGGACCGGCGAACGCGACCTCGACGATGGCCACCTACATGATCAACTTCGGCTTCCAGCGGTCCCAGTTCGGGTTCGGTAGCGCGGTCGCGGTCATCCTGTTCGTCATCTCGTTCGTGATCGCCCTGCTGTACCAGCGATTCGTGCTCCGCCGGGATACCGCGGGCGCCCTGACCGGACGGACCACCTGACGTGACGACCCTGCATCTCGAGACTGCGCCGCCGCGCACCGGTGGTGATCCAGCCCGCCGCGGCTTCGACTGGAGCCTGGTACTGGTCTACGTCATCGCCCTGGTCGCCGTGGCCATCACCGCGGCACCCGTGCTGTACGTGGTGCTCGGCGGATTCCGCACCACGGGTCAGATCACCAACCGCCCGGCTGCGCTGCCAGATCCATGGGTGTTGACCAACTACACCAGCGTGCTCGGTTCGAGCACCTTCTGGAACCAGGTCCGCAACAGCACGTTGGTCGCCTTGGTCACCACCGCAGGCGTGGTGCTGCTCGGTGTGATGGCGGCGTTTGTATTGGCCCGTTACGAATTTCGCGGGCGGGGCGCCATGTACACGTTCTTCACCGTTGGCCTGCTGTTCCCGGTGACGGTGGCGATCCTGCCGCTGTACCTGCTGTTGCAGGACATCGGCCTGTTGGACTCGTTGTGGGGAGTGATGATTCCGCAGGTCGCGTTCGCGTTGCCGATGACCATCGTCATCCTGGTGCCATTCCTTCGGGCCATTCCGGTCGAATTGGAGGACGCCGCGGCGATCGACGGAACATCGCGGATCGGGTTCTTCTGGCGGATCATGTTGCCGTTGTCGGGTCCGGGGCTGATCACCGTGGGAGTCCTGGCCTTCGTCGGGAGCTGGAACGCCTACCTGTTGCCCTTGTTGGTGCTCAACGATTCCGAGTCGTTCACCCTGCCGCTGGGCGTGCAGGATTTCTCCACCCAGTATTCGCAGGACACCGCCATGGTGTTGGCATTCACCTCGCTCGCGATGGTGCCGGCGCTGCTGTTCTTCACCCTCGCCGAGCGGCGCATCGTCGGTGGGCTGACCGGGGCGGTGAAGGGATGACCGAACAGGAAAGGGAGCCCGACGAGGTGACTGCCGGCAATCGACCCTGGCGCGATGCCTCGTTGTCGGTAGCTCAACGGGTCGAGAGCCTGGTCGAAGCCATGACCCTGGAGGAGAAGGTTGCCCAGCTGTACGGGGTCTGGGTCGGGGCCGCGGGCGACGGCGGCGACGTGGCCCCGCATCAACACGAGATGAGCGACGACGACCTGGACCTGGACGAATTGCTCCCGTTCGGGCTCGGCCAGTTGACCAGGCCGTTCGGCACCGCACCGATCGACCCGATGGTCGGGGCGGTCTCGCTGATGCGGACCCAACAGCGGACCGCCGATGCGAACCGCTTCGGCATCCCCGCCATCGCTCACGAGGAGTGCCTGGCCGGATTCGCCGCCTGGGGAGCGACGGTCTATCCGGTCCCGCTTGCCTGGGGGGCGACGTTCGACCCGGAACTCGTGCAACACATGGCACACCGGATCGGGCGGGACATGCGCGTGGTCGGCATCCATCAGGGTCTGGCGCCGGTGCTCGATGTGGTCCGTGACCTACGGTGGGGCCGGGTCGAGGAGACCATCGGCGAGGACCCGTATCTGGTCGGTACCATCGCGACCGCGTACGTCACCGGGCTGCAGTCGGCCGGCGTGATCGCCACGCTCAAGCACTTCGTCGGGTACTCGGCCTCGCGGGCCGGGCGGAACCTGGCCCCGGTGTCCATCGGCGCCAGAGAACTGGCTGACGTGTTGCTGCCACCGTTCGAGATGGCGGTACAGGCCGGTGTGCGCAGCGTGATGAACGCCTACACCGACATCGACGGGATACCCACCGCGGCTGACCGGACGCTCCTCACCGACCTGCTCAGGCAGACCTGGGGTTTCGACGGCACGGTCGTCGCCGACTACTTCTCGGTCGCGTTTCTGCGCACGTTGCACCATGTCGCGGATTCCTGGGCCGCGGCGGCAGCGACCGCGCTGACTGCCGGCATCGATGTCGAACTGCCGACCGTCAAGACGTACCGCGAGCCACTGTTGACGGCGGTCGCCGACGGTCTCCTGAAGCCGGAGATCGTGGACACCGCCCTGCGCCGGGTGCTGCGACAGAAGATCGAACTGGGCCTGCTGGAGCCGGACTGGACCCCGATGCCCGAGGTTCTGCAGGGCCGGGACATCTCCGATCCGCTGTCACTGGCCGGGACGCTCCCCCTCGATCCGCCGGAGAACCGGGCGCTGGCACTGCAATTGGCCGAACGCGCCGTCGTGCTGGTGCGCAATGAAGGGATTCTGCCGCTGACGGAACCGAGCTCGATCGCGGTGATCGGGCCCAACGCCAACGACCCGTTCGCGATGTTCGGGTGCTACTCGTTCCCGGCACACATCGGAACTCAGCACCCCGACGTGCCCCTCGGGATCGCCACCCCGACGGTGCTCGCGGCGGTCCGCACCGAGTTCACCCGCAGCGATGTGCGGTGGGCCCGCGGGACCAGCATCGATGGCGGGGAGACGGACGGGATAGCCGAGGCGGTCCGACTCGCCGCCAATGTCGATGTCGTCATCCTGGCGCTGGGCGACCGAGCGGGTCTGTTCGGCAGGGGCACCAGCGGCGAGGGATGCGACGCTCCGTCGCTTGCGGCTGCCCGGTGCTCAGCAGGAGCTGCTCGAGGCCGTGTTGGCGACCGGTACACCGACAGTCGTGGCACTGTTGGCCGGTCGCCCGTACGCCCTCGGCAGCGCACCGAAGGCGGCGGGTGCGATCGTTCAGACGTTCTTCGCAGGGGAAGAGGGTGGCCCGGCACTGGCCGGCGTCCTCAGTGGGCGGGTCGAGCCGAGCGGTCGGCTACCGGTCGGGATTCCGGCCACGCCCGACGGACAGCCGGGCACCTATCTGGCGGCGCCGCTGGCGCGCGCCACCGAGCTGTCCACGGTTGATCCGACGTCGGCGTTCGGGTTCGGGCACGGGCTGAGCTACACGAGCTTCGACTGGTCGCCGCTGGCCTGCGAGCAGGACGAGGTCGGCGTGGATGGCTCGGTCCGATTGTCGTTGCAAGTGACCAACTCCGGCGATCGGCCCGGCACCGAAGTGGTGCAGTTCTATCTGCACGATCCGGTGGCAACGGTGGTGCTCCCGGTGCGCAGGCTGATCGGTTACGCGCGGGTCGACCTCGCGCCGGGTGCCTGCGCAGACGTGCAGCTCGACCTGCCCGCCGATCTGGCGTCGTTCACCGGCCGGCACGGCACGAGAATCGTCGAGCCGGGCGAGATCGTGATCGAGGCCGGGCGGTCCAGCACCGACATCGATTCCAGCCGTTCTGTCCTGCTCGTCGGGGTGACCAGGGTGGTCGATCACCGCCGACGCTTGCAGCCCGACATCACAGTGGGCTGAACCGGTCCCGCCGGTTGCCGCCCAGCGGCGGGACGCGTCCGGGCGACTCGCTAGGCCGCGGGTGGCGGAGCGGTGCTCTGCCGAACGACAAGGCTGGTCGCGAGATCCATCCGGGGTATGGACGGCAGACCCTTCCCGCCCCATCCGAATTGCCAGACTCGCCGCTTCGGCGCCCATCCGACGCAGCGGTTGGTGCACGGTGGTCAGGGCGGGGCTGACCCAGCGAGCCGGCGGGATGTCGTCGTAGCCGACGATCGACACATCCTCCGGTACCCGCAGGCCGGAGGCGCGGACCGCCTCGAGGGTGCCCAACGCCTGCAGGTCGCTCCCGGCAAAGATCGCGGTCGGGACGTTCGGCAGCGCAAGGAGTTCCTCGGTGTGGCTGCGACCGCCCTGGACATGGAAGTCCCCGAACCGGATCCAGGCCGGATCGATGGTCAGTCCCGCCGAGTTCATCGCGGTCCGATAGCCGTCCAGTCTGGCCAGCGAGCACATCATGTGATCGGGCCCGGTGATCGCGGCGATACGGGTGTGACCGAGCTCGATCAGGTGGCGAGTGGCCATCAGTCCGCCGGACCAATTCGCCGAGCCGACCGACGGTGCCTCCGGTGAAGGATCGCCGGCGGGATCGACGATGACGAACGGGATGGCTCTGGACTTCAGACGTTCTCGATAGTGCGGGGCCAAGTCGGAGAACACCAGGACCACACCGACCGGTCGGCGTCGCATCACGCCCTCGATCCAGTCCGGGGCCGGCGAGTGCTGGTCGCCGCTCTCGGTGAGCACCACGGACAGGCCGTGTTCCTTGGCGACGGACTCGACCCCCACGATCAGTTCCATCGCCCAGATGCTGTCCAGCTCGTGGAAGACCAGCTCGATCAGATCGGTCTTGGCCACTGCCCGACCGCCGCGGCGGCTGTAGCCGTGTTGCTTGAGCAGTTGCTCGACCCGCGAGCGAGTCGTGGCGGACACGTCGGTGCGGCCGTTGAGCACCTTGGAAATGGTGGACAGCGACACGCCGGCCTCTTCGGCGACCGCCGCAAGGGTCACCCGGTCGGCGGAAGTCTCGGCGTGCTGCAGGGTCATGTTGCGATCATAGTGGCGAAACTATCGGACGTGAATCACCAGGGCGGCACAAGGGCGGGGTCGAGTTCGGCGGCGCGCAGCATCCGCCATACCCGGTCCTTGGAAAACGGCGTCTCGTACGGCCGCACGCCCGTCGCCCGGCGAATGGCATTGCCCAGGGCCGCAGCCACCGGGTTGTAAGGGCTCTCGCTCATCGACTTGGCGCCGAATGGGCCGAGATTGTCGTGGGTGTGGGCGAAGTACACCTCGGTGTCCGGGATGTCGGCGAATTGTGGCACCCGGTAGGTGCGGAACGCGGGATTGAGCACGGCGCCGTTCGGTCCGAGCAGGACCTCCTCGTAGAGGGCCGAGCCGATCGCCTGTGCCACACCCGCCCTCGACCTGACCGCGACATTGCGCAGGGTTCATCACGAACCCGGCATCCGCGGCCTGCACGGACTGCAGGATGCGCACCTCTCCGGTGCGAATGTCGACCGCGACACGGAATGCCTGCACGTTGAATGCCAGTGACCGGCGTTCGCCGAACTCGTCGCCGTCGGCGGCGACACCCGCGCCGTGCCGGTGCTCGGTGCGGCACCGCATCGACCAAGTCGGCGAAGTCGATCAACCGCCCGCCCGCCCGCACTCCGTCCCGGTGCATCCGGCAGCGCTCAGGGTCCGTCGCCGGACCCCGTCGCCGCAGCGGTGAACAGGATGCGGCGCAGGCGGAGCGCGGCGGCGTGCAGCGCCTTGCCGGCCACCGTCGTGCCGGCCGAGGCGAACGCGCCGGTGTCGTATGCGGCGCCGTCCGTGTCGGAATTGGCCAGCTCGATCCGATCGGGCGTGGTGCCCAGCACGGAACAGACGATCTGCACGTGGACGGTGGTCGTGCCGTTGCCGAACTCGCTCGTCCCCACCCGCAGTCGGTAATGGCCGTTGCGATCCAACTCGATCCTCGTCCTGGCAATGTGTCCGCGCGGGGCCATCGTGGCGATCATCGCCGCGGCCATACCCTCACCGACCCGCCAATGCTCGCCGACCGGTGGGCGGACACCGTTGCCACGGCGCATCGCGGTGCGCGCCAGCGACAGGCACTCGTCCAGGCCGTGGCTGCCGAATTCGAGGCCGGGTTCGGGTGCCGGATGCACGGTCAGCAGCGGATCGCCGTACCCGACGGCGTTGATCCGACGGAGATCGTATGGGTCGATGCCGAGTTCCAGTGCCAAGTCGTCCATGGCACTCTCCACGCCGAGGATGACCTGGCCCAACCCGTAGCCGCGGAATGCACCCGAGGGCACGGAGTTCGTGTAGACGGCCTCGGCATCCACCCGTTTGACCGGGCATCGGTAGAGCGAGATGGACTCCGCGCAGCCGTGGAAGAGCACGCCGATCGCATGGTTGCCGTAGGCGCCGGTGTCGGAGAGCACGTCGACCTTCATCGCGGTCAACCGGCCGTCCCTGGACGCGCCGAGGCTGACGGCCACCCGCATGGGGTGTCGCACGGTAGCCCTGGTGAACTCCTCGGCGCGGGTCATCTCGTACACCACAGGCCGCCCGGTGCGCAGCACGGCGATCGCCACCAGATCCTCGGTGAGGATCTCCTGCTTACCGCCGAAACCACCGCCGACCCGCCCGGTGAGCACCCGCACGCGGTCCGCCGGCAGGCCCACCAGGCGGGCGATCTCGTCCCGGGTCAGAAAGGGGACCTGGCTGCTGGTCCGCAGCACCAACCGCCCGGCTTCGTCCAGCCAGCCTGCCGTGCAGTGTGTCTCGAGTTGCGCATGCGTGACTCGCTGCGTCTGCCACGTACCGGTGACGACAACTTCGGATGCGGCCAAGGCGATGTCGACGTCCCCGCCGATGCCGTCGTGCAGGGCGGCGACGACGTTGCGCTCCGCATCGGCGACCCGGTCGGCCATGGTCCGGTCGGGATGCAGCAGCGGGGCGCCGGGGGAGCGGGCCAGTTCTGGGTCGAAAACGGCCGGAAGGATGTCGTAATCGACCTTGATCAGTCGGCAGGCCGCCTCGGCCGTTCCCGGATTCTCCGCGACGACAACCGCTACCCGCTGTCCGACGAACCGGACGATGTCGTCCAGTACCAGGGTGTCGTCGGGATCGTCGAGGCGCGACTCGTGCCGGGCCGACGAGTACCGGAACTCGGGCGCGTCGGCGTGGGTCAGGACCGCCACCACGCCGGGCAGGCCCGCAGCGGCCGTGGTGTCGATGGCCCGGACGCGGGCGTGTGCGTGCGGTGAACCGAGAACCGCGAGATGTAGTGCACCCGAAGGCAGCTCGTCCATTGTGTAGCTCTCGGTCCCGGTCACCACCTGCGGGCCGGCGGGCGGGCGCAAAGACGACCCGACGGTCGGCCCGGCGTCAGCGGGTGGCGCCGCCGGCGCTCGGCCGCCGGTGACCCCGGCCGTCACTGCCTCGCGGATGGCTCGATATCCAGTGCAGCGACAGAGGTTGCCCTTCAACTGCTGCGAAACGTCGTCGATCTCGGTGAGGTCGATGGTCGACGCTGTGACGATCATCCCGGCCGTGCAGAAGCCACATTGGAACGCGAACGAGTCGAGAAACGCCTGCTGCATCGGGTGCAGATTGTCGGCTGTGCCGAGTCCGGCGACCGTGGTGACCGCCCGGCCGTCCGCGCGCACTGCTGGGTACAGGCATGACTGCACGGCGACGCCGTCGACCAGCACAGAACACGCACCGCAGTCGCCGGCGTCGCAACCCTTTTTCACGTCGGTATTGCCGAGTTCACGCAGCAGAGTGCGCAGACACTGGCCGGGCCGCGGGTCCGCTTCGGCGGCGACGCCGTTCACCGTCACCTTCATCCGGGTCATGAAGACAGTTCCTGTCGGACCTCGTCGAGCAGCACGGCGCTCACCGCCCGGCGCCAGTCTGCGGTGCCGAGAGCGTCGGAGTACCAACCGTCGAGCGCTTCGACGTCGGCCCTGAGCGTGTCCGCGTCGGGGAGCGCCGGGTAGCGGAGGACCGACGGCCGCAGGGTGGCCGCGGTGATCACCAGCACCGCTCGGCCGTCCGTGTCCACTCTTCCGGTGAGCACTGCCGCGGACCGGCCGAGTTCGGCCAAGGCGATCTTGCGATACGCGCTCCGGGCACCCAGTGCGGTGGCCGGAATGTCGATGGCGCGCAGCACGTCGCCGGGCTGCATGGCAGTGGTGCCGTTGCCGGTCACCAGATCGCTGACCGCGAGCCGGCAGTCGCCATCGGCGGTCCAGAGCAGGGCGACGCCATCGAGCGTGACCGCGAGGGCGACCATGCCGGCCGCCGCGAACGCCCGGCAGATGTTGCCCCCCACCGTGGCGTCGCGCCACACCTTCGGCGACGCCAACAATGCGGTGGCGCACTGCCGAAACAGTGGCTGCGCCGGCCACTCCGGGCGTCGCGGGGCGTCGACAAGCTCGGCGATCGTGCACGTCGCGGCGATCCGCAGGCTGCCGTCGGGTAGGTCCTCGAGGGGCGGCCAGCCCAACGACGTCAGGTCCACCAGGCCGGTGACATCGGGTTGCGGCTCGGAGAACAGCCAGGTACCGCCGGCGAGCAGGGTCTCGCCGGGCGCCAGCGCCAGGTCGCCGCGGTGTCGGGCGCGCCGGTAGGAGGACACCGTGTGCAGATCCACTGCTCGATCACCTCCCGTCGCGGTCCGGGTCGAGGGCCCCGGATCGCTCATTGTGCGCGAGGAAGGTGTGGATGTGGACAAGCGTGAACTGTCGGGTCACCCACTCGGATCGGCTGTGCGGTGCGCCGACCGGTGTCGGTCGCGCCGTGCACGCTCTCCCGGCAGCCCGGTTCGACACCTCCTGACCCGTCAGCACACCTCCATGTCAGCCCGATGGACCGTTCGAGTGGAGCGTGTCGTCGGCGAATCAGCTGTCGGAGACGGCGAGGAGCCACCTCCGACCACCGCCGGCCCGGGAGCCGGAGGGACCGGGGCGCCGACCCGCTGGAGCAGCTCAGCCCCGGTCGTCGGCCGGCACGTAGTCCCGTTCGGTATAGCCGGTGTAGACCTGCCGCGGCCGACCGATCTTGGTGGCCGGGTCGGTGATCATCTCGCGCCACTGGGCGATCCAGCCGGGCAACCGACCGATGGCGAACAGCACGGTGAACATCTTCGTCGGGAATCCCATCGCCTTGTAGATGAGTCCGGTGTAGAAGTCCACGTTCGGGTACAGCTTGCGACTGATGAAGTACTCGTCGGACAGCGCGACCTCTTCCAACTGCTTGGCCAGGTCGAGAAGTTCGTCGTTGCCGCCGAGGTCGGCCAGCACCTGGTCGGCAGTCGCCTTCACGATCGCTGCACGCGGGTCGTAGTTCTTGTACACCCGGTGCCCGAAGCCCATCAGCTTGACGCCGGGCTCCTTGTTCTTGACCCGCTTGACGAAGGTGTCGATGTCCCCGCCGTCGTCGCGGATCTTCCCGAGCATCTCCAGCACCGCTTCGTTGGCCCCACCGTGCAGCGGCCCGAACAGGGCGTTGATGCCGGCGGACACCGAAGCGAAGAGGTTGGCATTCGAGGAGCCGACCAGCCGCACCGTCGATGTCGAGCAATTCTGCTCGTGGTCGGCGTGCAGGATCAGCAGCTGGTCGAGGGCCTTGGTCAGCTTGGGATCGACCTCATAGGGCTCGGCCGGGAAGCCGAAGCTCATCCGCAGGAAGTTCTCCACCAGGCCGAGCGAGTTGTCCGGATACAGCAGCGGCTGACCGACCGTCTTCTTGTAGGCGTACGCGGCGATCGTCGGCAGCTTGGCCAGCAGTCGTACGGTGGACAGCTCGACCTGCTCGGGGACGAAGGGGTCCAGCGAGTCCTGGTAGAACGTCGACAGCGCCGACACCGCCGACGAGAGCACGGGCATCGGGTGCGCGTCGCGCGGGAAGCCGTCGAAGAACCGCTTCAGGTCTTCGTGCAGCAGGGTGTGCCGATTGAGCCGGTTGGTGAAGTCGGCCAACTGCTCGGCGGTGGGCAACTCCCCGTGGATCAGCAGGTAGCTGGTCTCGATGAACGTCGAGTTCTGCGCCAGCTGCTCGATGGGGTATCCGCGGTACCGCAGGATGCCCGCGTCGCCGTCGATGTAGGTGATCGCCGACGTCGTCGATCCCGTGTTGGTGTAGCCCTGGTCCAGCGTGACGATGCCCAATGTGGTGAGCAGCTTGGAGATCTCCACGCCGGCCGCGCCCTCGGTGGCCGGGACGAGCTTCAGCGGCAGGTCCTTGCCCTGGTAGCTCAGCACCGCTTGGTCAGACCCGTTCGCGCCGGCCGGAGAAGATGCGGCCGCGGCCGCCGGTACGGGGTCCGCGGCCGATTCGATCGGGGCGGTGGTGGTGGCGGGAGCCTCGGTGGCCTCGGTCATGCAGGTGTCGCCTCTCGATTGCGGCTGCTTCGTTGCAGCAGGGCGCCGACCGCCTCACGGCGGAGGATCCCCGCAGATGCCTGAGTACGACCACGTTACTGCCGGGTCACCCAGGGTGGGGAATCGGTGCACCGCCTGTGAGGCGCCGCACACCGTCACCGGCTGCATCCAGAGAGGCCGGAAAGGCGAAGGTGACCGCCCGAGGCCTCCCTATTGGGTGAGCGGGCACCTAGGGTGTACGCAACCGGGTGTGACGCCGGTCGCACCGGACAAAGTGGACGGCCACGGCAGGACGAAGGAGTCCGGATTCTGATGTCGATGAACCTTGCGGCCGTGCTGGCCGAGTCCGCGCTGCGAGCCCCGGATTCCGACGCCGTCGTGCTGGGCGAGCAGCGGATCAGCTACAGCGACGCTCTGGGAGCAGACGCGCCGGTACGCCGCGGTGCTGGCCGAGGAGGGCATCGGCCCCGGCGACCGGGTGGCGGTACTCATCCCCAACGTGCCCGACTTTCCGCGGGCCTACTTCGCGGTGCTCTCGCTCGGCGCGGTCGTGGTCCCGGTGCACGCACTGCTGGTCGCTCGGGAGATCTCCTACACCCTGACCGACTCCGGCGCGAAGCTGCTGATCTGCGCGGGACCGCTGCTCGAACAGGGCAAACCGGCGGCCGAGCAGGCCGGCGTCAAGGTGCTCGCCGTGCTGGGCGGTGAGGGGGTCGACCGGCTCGACGAGCGCGCGGCGACCGTCGATCCGGTGGCCGCGTACGTCAACACCGAGCCCGAGGATCCCGCGGTCATCCTCTACACGTCGGGCACCACCGGCTCCCCCAAGGGGGCGATCCTCACCCACCTGAACATCACCATGAATTCGATCGTCTCGGCCAATTCGGTGCTGGGTCTGTCCAAGGACGACGTCATCCTCGGATGCCTGCCGCTGTTCCACGCGTTCGGCCAGACCTGCGCCATGAACGCCGGCTTCTACGCCGGCGCGACGCTGGTGCTGTTGCCGCGATTCGACGGGGCGAGCGCACTGGACCTGATCGTCGGTCAGAACGTCAACGTCTTCATGGGTGTGCCGACGATGTACATCGGGCTGCTCGCCGCCGCACGCTCGGACGAACGGCGGCCGGCGCTGCGCATCGCGGTGTCGCGGCGGGGCCAGCCTGCCGGTGGCAGTGATCGACAAGTTCGCCGAGGTGTTCTCCGCCGACATCTACGAGGGCTACGGGCTTGTCGGAGACCTCGCCGGTCGCCACCTTCAACCAGCCGGTGTTCGGCCGCAAGCCCGGCACGGTGGGGCATGCCATCTGGGGGGTCGACGTGGGCATCGCCGCTGCGGAGATCGAGGAACGAATCGAGCTGCTGGCGCGTGGGCGAGACCGGCGAGGTGGTGATCCGCGGGCACAACATCTTCGCCGGGTACCTGAACAACCCGGAGGCCACCGCGGCGGTGAAGGTGGACGGCTGGTTCCGCAGCGGCGACCTCGGCGTCATCGACGAGCGAGGGCTTCCTGTCCATCGTCGATCGCAAGAAGGACCTGATCCTGCGCGGCGGATTCAACGTCTACCCGCGCGAGGTCGAGGAGGTGTTGGCCGGCCATCCGGGGGTCGCCCAGGTCGCGGTGCTCGGCTTCGCCCACGACGTGCTCGGCGAGGAGATCGCAGCCGTGGTGGTCCGGTCGCCCGAGGGTGCCGATCTCGATGCGGCCACGCTGATCGCCTGGTCCCAGGAGCGGCTCGGCCGGTACAAGTACCCCCGCCGGGTCGAGTTCGCCGACGCCCTGCCCCTCGGACCGAGCGGCAAGGTGCTCAAGCGGGAGCTCGTCAAGGGCCTCTGACACCGGCAACCGCCGGCTGCGTGAGGTCGGTGTGAAAAACTGACTGCGCGCTCGGGCAACGACGGATTGCTCCGGCGCGTCTTGGGGAGCAGGTGGCCGTGGCCGCCGCCCAATCGCACCCGGGTCCTCGGCGGACCCGGGTGCGGGACGACGAGCGACGGAACGGGGAGCGCATGCGGGCCAGGTATCTGGTTCTGGGCTTGGTGGTCGTGCTGGCCGGAGCGGTGGGGGTACTGATCTACCGCGGCACCTCGACCCCGGTGAACGACGCGTCGTCGGACGTGGTGGTCACCATGACCTCGACCGTTTCCGGCGCGCCGTCCCCGTCGGCCACCACCTCCGCCCCGCCCTCGCCCTCGTCGACCGCGCCGAGCGCGTCGTCCGGCACGCCGTCATCCAGACCGCCGACCACCACCAGGAAGACGACGCCGAAGCCGACCACAACAGCCCCGACCACGTCGCCGGACGGCCGGCCCGCCGGCAACGTGCCGATGGTGAAGCTCAAGAAGGGCGAGAAGGCCCCGCAGTTCATCATCTTCTCGTTCGACGGTGCCGGATCCCACGAGAAGTGGCACGAGTTCATGGACGCGGCCGAGCCGACCGACTCGCGGTTCGTCGGCTTCCTGACCGGCATCTACCTGCTGACCACCGAGCACAAGGACGCGTACACCGGACCGGGACATGCGCCGGGCAAGGCCTCGATCGGCTTCGGCGGCACGTCCGAGGAGGTGATCACCGAGGTCGAGGACCTGAACGAGGCGTATTCGCGGGGCCATGAGATCGGCACCCACTACAACGGGCACTTCTGCGACGACAACCCGCCGGGCGGGAACCAGTGGAACACCGCCGACTGGAATTCCGAGCTGGACCAATTCTTCCGGTTCATGCGCGACTGGAAGAACCATCAACAAGCTGCCGGACGCACCCGACCTCGAGGTCCCGACGGACACCATCAAGGGCGGCCGCACGCCGTGCCTGACCGGCACGCTGGACGACCTCGTACCGGCCTGGAAGAACCACGGGATGACGTACGACTCGTCGTTCTCCCAGGGCAGCGGGATCGTCTGGCCGACGCGGCAACAAGGGATCTGGGAGTTCCAGATGCCCTACGTCTATTCGCCCGGCTTCTCCGACATGGTGCTGGCCATGGACTACAACTTCTGGGTCAAGTTCAACAACGGCGCCGAGCAGCCGCAGACCGCCCCGGAACTGCGGGCGAAGGTCAAGCAGACCTACGACTACATGTACGACCAGACCTACAACGGCAACCGGGCCCCGCTGATCATCGCCAACCACTTCAACAAGTGGAACGGTGACTCGTTCAACCCGCCGGCGCTGGAGTTCATGAAGGACAAGTGTGGCCGGCCCGGTGTGTACTGCACCACCTACCAGGACGTCATCGCCTGGATGAAGATCCAGGACCCAGCGGTGTTGCAGGCGCTGCAGGACAAGCCCGCGGTCGCGACCGGTCCCTGACGGCCCGAGCTTGTCGCGCTTGCGTTCCGGACCGGCGCAGCCTCCCGGGATCTGGACCTGGCCCGTGTAACCCTTGACCTCGAATCGAGGGTGAGGGGTCGAGCTTGTCGGGTTCCACGCGCAGATATCTGACGCTGGTCGCAGTGCTGGTGCTCGTGGTGATCACCGGCGTGCTGGTGTACCAGGGAAACCAGCCGCCGGCGACTGCGGGCACGCCCACGGTCGCCGGCACCGGCGGCGGCGCGACGAAGGCCGCATCGTCGACCAAGGCGGCCCGCAAGGCCACGAACGTGCCGATGACCAAGCTCAAGCAGGGCGACTCGCCGCCGCAGTTCATCATCTTCTCGTTCGACGGTGCCGGCGATCATGCCAAGTGGCAGGAGTTCATGAAGGCGGCCGCACCGACCGACTCCCGGTTCAACGGCTTCCTCACCGGCACTGTACCTGCTGGCCGACGACAACGCCACGGAGTACACCGGCCCCGGGCACGAAGCCGGCAAATCGTCGGTCGGATTCGGTGGCACCGAGGCCGAGTTGGCCACCCGGATCAAGGATCTCAACGCCGCGTATGCGGCCGGTCACGAGATCGGTACCCACTACAACGGTCACTTCTGCTCCGGCTCCGAACCCAGCGTCGGGGTCTGGAACACCGCCGACTGGAACAACGAACTCGACCAGTTCTTCGGATTCGTGAAGAACTACAAGAAGAACAATCCCGGGGCGAAGCTGCCCGACGCTGACGGTGCCGACTCGTCGATCAAGGGAGGCCGCACGCCGTGCCTGGAAGGGCAGTGGGACCAAGCTGGTTCCGGCCTGGAAGAAGCACGGATTGACGTACGACTCGTCGATGAACGCGCCGGCCTCGGGCGTGTACTGGCCGCAGAAGGTGGACGGCATCTGGGAGTTCTACATGCCGTATGTCTACTCACCTGGGTTCGACGGCATGGTCGTGAACATGGACTACAACATGTGGGTGAAGTACAACGGCGGCGCCGATGAACCGTCCACCGCTCCCGACCTGCGCGAGAAGGTCTACCAGACCTACGAGTACATCTACAACGAGGCTTACAACGGCAACCGCGCGCCGGTGATCATCGCCAACCACTTCAACAACTGGAACGGCAACTCCTTCAATCCTGCGGTGCGCAAGTTCATGCAGAACTACTGCGGCAAACCCAACACCTACTGCACGACCTACTCCGACGTCATCGCGTGGATGAAGCTCCAGGACCCGGGCTACCTGCAACACCTGCTGGATCAGCCGCCGGTGGCTGCCGCCCCGCCCCGCTGAAGCACGGAACTCGCCCGCGGTCGGCCGCGCACCCGTTCGGGTGGTCGGCGTATCTCGGTCGCTCAGCGGTGGGATGCTCACAGTGATGACCCAGGCTTCCCGTACCGGATCGGCCGCCCTCACCCGCCCGGCGGGCCGGCGGGCCGCAGGCGTGCTCTCGGCGATCCAGGGCAATGTGGTCCGTTTCACCCTGGCGGTGCTGTGTGTGCTGGTGGTCGCGCGGCACCACCACCCGCTGTGGATCGGCGCGCTCGGCGCGCTGCTGTTGCTGATCCGCGGGGTACTCCTGCGTCGTCCGGTGACCCTGCGCCACCTGGCGGCGGCCGCCCTGGTCCTGTTGGCCACATCGGGCGCAGCGTTCTCCGGCCACCCAGGGATCGGCCAGGTGGGGTTGGCCCTCGGGGCTTTCGTCCTGTGCCTCCCCGTCCCGCCACCGGCGCCCGCGGCGGCATCGGACCGGCAGCGCGCGCAACGCTTGCTCGACGCGTCCAGTGACGATGCGCTCGCGCCCTTCGCGATGCGGGCGGACAAGTCGCTGGTGTTCTCGCCGTCCGGTGGGGCGGCTGTCGCCTATCGGGTGCGCTGCGGGATCGCCGTGGCCTCGGGCGATCCGATCGGCAGCGTGGTCGAGCGTGGCGCGGCCATCACCGAGTTCCTCCGGGTCGCCGCCGCCAATGGCTGGCGACCGGCGGTGCTCGGTGCCGGCCCGGACACGTCTGCGGCATGGCGCGCGGCGGGCCTGCGTGGCCTCGCCTTCGGCCAGGACGTCGTCCTCGACGTGCCGCGATTCACCATGACGGGCCGGAACTTCCGCAATCTGCGCCAGGCCGTGCACCGGGCGACGAACGCAGGAATGACCGCCACAGTGGTGCGGGAAGCGGACATCGATCCGCAGTTGCGCGCCGAGCTGCAGGACATGGTGGCCGCCGGGCCGAAGTCCTCCGGCCGAGGCTTCTCCATGATGCTGGGTGGCCTCCTGGACGGCACCCACCGGCACACCCTGCTGGTCATAGGGCGCGACGGCGATGGCCGCGTGGTCGCCTTCCAGCGCTACGGGATTGCCGGCGGTGGGACCGACCTTGCGCTGGACGTGCCGTGGCGACACCCGCACGCCGGGATCAACGGTATGGACGAACGTCTGGTCGCCGAGGCGATCGACTGGGGAAGGGAACACCGGGTGCAGCGGATTTCGCTGGCCTTCGCTCCCTTCCCCGATCTGTTCGCCGATCATCGCGGCCCACTGCGGGCCACCGGCTACGCCCTGGCCAGGTCGCTCGACGGCTTGATCAGGTTGGAGTCGCTGTACAGGTTCCTGCGCAAATTCCACGCCTTCGGGCCGCCCCGGTATGTTCTCTTCCGGCCTCTGGCGGTGGTCCCGGTGCTCGCGGCGATGCTCCTGCTGGAGTTCTCCGCCGGATGAGCCCGACGACCCGGTCTCACTGCCAGGCGTCGGCCGAGTTCGGCGCGGCGCCGTTGCGGTCGGCATTGGCGTGGATGGCGTCGTGCACCCACTGCGCCAGGCCGGGCGCCACGTCCTCGTAGGTCCGGGTGAACCGCTCGTCGGCCAGGTACATGTCGGCCAATCCGCGGTGCATCTCGTACGAGCATTCGTAGAACCGCTCGATGCCGGCCCGGTGTTCCTCGGCCAGGTCCATCGCCGTGGTCGAGTCCGTCGCAGTGCCTGCCCGCATGGCCGCGGCCATCCGTCGGTTGAGGTCGTCGCCGGCCTCCTTCAGCTCCACCCACTCCTGCTTGGTGAGCTTCGCAGTGCGCTGCTGGGACTGCTTCCAAGCCTCGGTGTTTCCCCACCTCTGCTCGGCCTCGGTCTCGTAGTCCTCGCTGTAGTTCTCCCCGAAGATCTCGAATTTCTCCTCCGGGGTCAGTTGGATCCCCATGCTGTGTGCCTCCAATTCCTTTTCCACGGCGGCGATCATCGTTTCCAGCCGACCGATCCGTTTGCGCAGCAACGCATGCTGCCGGCTCAGATGGGCGCGGGCGTCCGTTCCAGGGTCGTCCAGGATGGTCGCGATCTCGTCGAGGGGGAACCCCAGTTCGCGATAGAACATGATGTGTTGCAGCCGCTGCAGGGACGATGTCGCCGTACCGGCGATAGCCGGTCGACGATCGTTCCTCCGGTTCGAGCAGGCCGATCTGGCCGTAGTGGTGCAACGTCCGGATCGTCACACCGGCCAGGTCTGCCACCTGCCCGACGGTGTAGCTCACTGCTGTCCCTTCCGACGTGATCCCGACGGCCGGTCGGTCGTCGACTCACTCAGGATCAACCCTTACGTTACGTCAGGGTCAAGTCGGAATGCAGAACCGATGGTGGCGGGTTTCGCAGGACCCAGCTCTCCCTCCTGAGAGGCCGCCCTGGCTCTGCGGCTCAGCTCGTCGAGCTGGTCAGGTCGTAGACCGTGACGCCGCCGACCGTGGTCGCGGTGTAGTTCTGTTCCACCCACTCGGCGATCTGGGAGGCGGTGCCGCTACCAGTCCCGCCGCGCGCCGCCACCACCGCCACCACTGCCACGACCGCCACCGCCGATGAAGTAGGTGACCTCACCGTTGGCGACGTACTGCTGGAACTGGGCCAGGGTGGGCGACGGGTCGGAACCGGTGAACCCGCCGATGGCCATCACCGATGCCCCGGATTCCAACTCGTAGCTCGCCGCGCTCTGCGAGCCGATCACCGCTGCTGCCCAACGGGTGTCTGCGGCCGCGAGGAGTTCGGTGATCTCGGTGTCGGCGGAACCAGAACCGCTATTCGGGCCGCTCGGCCCGGTGCCGCCGGCACCGCCCGTGCTGTCGGTGGTGGTTCCACGCCGGCGCCCGGCCGCCGGCCGAGTCGGGAACTGCGGCGCCTGCGCGACCCCCGAAGCCGCCGCCCATGCCCGAGCTGGAGCCGGCCGGCCCCGAGGTCGGAATCGACCCCGAGTGCGGGGTGGCCGCGGTCGCCACGGTGAACGCCGCGGTCCCCGACAGCGCGGTGACCGAGCCGACCAACAACCCGACCACGGCGAGCGCGCGCAAGCGGCTCCCACCGAGCACGAGCAACGCCGCACCGAGGATCGCGCCGATCAGCACGGTCCAGCGCAGCCACGGCAACCAGTCTGCGCTGTCACGTCCCAGCAGGAAGAAACTCCAGACGCCGGTGACGGCGATCATCGCAGCCAGCACGGAACGGACCGCCAGGTGATGGCGTCCGCGCCAGAGTTCCCGACCGGAGACCGCGATGGTGGCGGCGATCGCCGGCGCCAGCGCGACGCTGTAGTAGGGATGCACGGTGCCGGACATGTAGGAGAACACCAGCGCGGTGACGACCAGCCAGCCGCCCCAGATGATCAACGACGCGCGGATCTTGTCGGTCCGCGGAAGCCGGCGGGTGAAGAAAAGTCCTGCGATCAGTCCGATGAGTGCAGCCGGCAGCAGCCAGGAGATCTCGGAGCCGAACGAGGTGCCGAACAGCCTGGTGAGCCCGGTGTCGCCGCCGAAACCGGCGTTGCCGCCGCCGCCTCCGTTGCCGCCTCCGCCGAAGATCCGCCCGAGGCCGTTGTAGCCGATGGCCAACTCCCACAACGAATTGTTCTCGGACCCGCCGATGTAGGGTCGCGAGCCGGCCGGCCACAGTGCGACCAAGGCTACGTACCAACCGGCCGAGACGATCAGCGCTCCGGCCGCGGCGAGCAGGTGCAAGAACCTGCGGCGCAACGTGATCGGCGCGGCGATCAGGTACGCCAACCCGAAGGCGGGTAGCACCAACAAGCCCTGGAGCATCTTCGTGAGGAAGGCGAATCCCAGCGCCACACCCGCGAACATCAACCAACGCAGCGCCTTCTCCCCGTTGGGCCGGTCGATCGCCCGCACGACGAAGTACGCGGCCAGCGTCATCAGCAGCACGAGCAACGCATCCGGGTTGTCGAATCGGAACATCAGGGCGGCCACCGGAGTCAATGCGACCAGCGCGCCCGCAACGAGGCCGGCGGCCGCACCGGACCAGCGCTTGACCGCAGCATGAGTGAGCGCGACGGTGCCGATGCCCATCAGCGCCTCGGGCAGGAGCAGCGAGAACGACGAGAACCCGAAGATCCGTCCGGACAATGCCATGACCCACAGCGAAGCCGGCGGCTTGTCGACAGTGATGGCGTTGCCGGAGTCCAGCGAGCCGAACAGCCACGCCCGCAGCGACTGGGTGCCGGCTTGCACGGCCGCCGCGTAGAACTCGTTCGCGTAGCCGGAGGCGGCCAGGTCGACCAGATACAGGGCTCCGGTGGCCACCAACAGTGCCCACAGCAGGGGCCGGGCCCAGGGCGGATCCTGAACGGGTCCGAGGGCGAGGGTTCCCCACCAGCCGCGATCCCGCGGCGGAGTCCGACCGGCTCCGGAGGGCACCTGCTGCGCAGTGTCCGTATCGGGTTCGGCCGCGCCGGACGTGCCGGGTCGTGCCAACGTCGTTGCGGTCATCTCATCAAGTCCTTCGTCCGGTGCCTCGCGGTGCCGTCAGCGGTAGGTGCGCATGCCGACACGACCACCGTCGCCGGTAGCCCTGTGTGCATTCGCGTCCATCGCTGAGCGCGTGCTGTGAGCCGGCCGAGGACGTAGGCAGACACACAAGAGCGGTCACCCCGGACCGGGGATGGGGACCCGATCCGGGGTGACCGCTTGGGTCGGCACGCGCCCCGCCACATTCTCGCTGCTCCCGAGGCGAGGCGGGGACCGGCCTACGTCTAGGTCGCCGGCCGGGCGCGGAAGACCCAACTCCGCAGCAGCACGAACCGCACCACCGTTCCCGCCAGATTCGCCACGACCAGCACGAACACCTCGCTGAACCTGGAGGCGCTCGGCGCCACGGAATGCAACAGTGCCAACGAGCCACTTGACAGGACCAACGCGACCAGGAAGATCCCGAATCCCTGCACATGCTGGCGGACCGCCGCCGGCCTGGCCGCGCACTCCGAATGTGAGCCTGCGGTTCGCCGCGGTATTGGCCACCGCGGTGATGCTCAGCGCGAGGGCGTTGGCCACCTGGGCTCCGGTGAGCCCGCTGAGCACCAGGTAGAGCAACAGATACGCGACGGTGGAGGCGACGCCGATCGCGCCGAAGCGGACAACCTGACGAAGCATGCCGTGCTGGACTCCCTCGGCCTCGATAGGTTCCAGCGGGCCGCGACCGAGTTGCGCGCGGACCAACGCCAGCGACACTCGGCCGGAAGCCAGGCCGCGACCGATCCTGGCAATGCCCTTGAGATCGCCGACGGCTGTGGCCACGATGTCCACCCTGGAGTCGGGGTCGTCGACCCAGTCGACCGGAACTTCGTGGATGCGCAGCCCGGCTCGTTCGGCCAGCACGAGTATTTCGGTGTCGAAGAACCACCCGGTGTCCTCGACCAGGGGCAGCAGCTGCCGCGCGACATCACCCCTGATCGCCTTGAAACCGCATTGGGCGTCGGAGAAGTGCGCGGCGAGTGTGCCTCGCAGCAACAGGTTGTAGCAGCGCGAGATGACCTCGCGCTTGGCCCCGCGCACCACCCGCGAATCCCGGTGGAGGCGGGTCCCGATCGCCAGGTCGGAGTGTCCGGACAACAGCGGCGCGACCAGCGGCAGCAACCCAGCCAGGTCGGTCGACAGGTCGACGTCCATGTAGGCCAGCACGACGGCGTCGGAGGTCGACCATGCCTGCTTGAGGGCGCGTCCGCGACCCTTCTCGGCCACGTGCAGGGCCGTCACCCCGGGCAGCACGGACGCCAGGCGGTCGGCTATCTCCGGGGTGAGATCGGTGGAGGCGTTGTCCGCGATGGTGATCCGGAATCTGTACGGCAGGTTCGCGGACAGGTAGTCGTGCACGCGGTGAACCGCGGCGGCCAGCTCGGCCTGCTCGTTGTACACCGGGATCACGACGTCGAGAGCAGTGGTGCAGATGTCCGGCCGGGGCAGCGTGTGCGACGCCGACCCGGCCGGCGGGGGAAGGGTCTCGAGTGCCATGCATCAACCGTCGATCGCGCGACTGTGCTCTATCGCGGCCACCGCTGTGGTCCGACTGTGACCGCTGGGCGGGGTTCGTACGGGGCCGCGGGATGGGCCCTCTCGCGGCCACCGCTGTGGTCCGACTGTGACGGTTGGGCGGGGTTCGTACGGGGCCGCGGGATGGGCTCTATCGCGGCCACCGCTGTGGTCCGACTGTGACGGTTGGGCGGGGTTCGTACGGGGCCGCGGGATGGGCTCTATCGCGGCCACCGCTGTGGTCCGACTGTGACCGCTGGCCGCCCCGTTTCAGAGGGCGGAGTCGACTCCGGCCGGGGTGCGGTGATCGTCGGCCGCGTCGATTCGCCCACTGGGCAACGTCGGCCCGGCCTTCGGCAGTCGAACGGTGAAAACTGTTCGGCCAGGGCTACTCCGGACGCTCACGGTGCCGTCGTGCGCCGCGGTGACCGCCGCCACGATGGCCAGTCCCAGCCCGGTGGACCCGGCCGCCCGGGACCGCGAGCTGTCGCCGCGGACAAACCGGCCGAAGATCTCCGGCTGCAGACTCTCGGCAATGCCCTCGCCGTTGTCGGTGACGGTCAGCAGCACCGCGTCGCCGTCGTCACGCAGCCCGGTGACCACGGTGGTGCCGGGCGGTGTGTGCGTGCGGGCGTTGGCCAACAGGTTCGCCAGCACCTGATGCAGCCGCAACTGGTCGCCGCGGACGGTGACCGGGTCCTCCGGCAGGTCCAACCGCCACCGGTGGTCCGGTCCGGCCACCCTGGCGTCGGACACCGCATCCAGGGCCAGCAGGGTGAGGTCGACCTCCTCGTCGGCCAGCGGCCGCCCGGAATCCAACCGGGCCAACAGCAACAGGTCGTCGACCAGCGAGGTCATGCGCTGGGACTCCGACTCCACCCGGTGCAGGGCGTGCGACACCGCGGCGGAGTCGTCGGGGCTGCGCCCGGCCAACTCGGCGTAGCCGCGGATCGCGGCCAACGGCGTGCGCAGCTCGTGCGACGCGTCCGCGACGAAGCGACGGACGCGCGTCTCCGAGGCCTGCCTGGCCTCCAACGCATTCGAGACGTGGCCGAGCATCTGATTCAGCGCGGCGCCCACCTGACCGACCTCAGTGCGGGTGTCGGTGTCCTTGTCCGGCACCCGCAGGCCCAGGTCGACCTCTCCCTCGTGCAGCGGGAGTTCGGCGACGGCGCGCGCCGTACCGGCCATCCGCTCCAGCGGCCGCAGGGATCGGCGCACGGTCAAGAAGACCACGAGACCACCGGCCAGCAAGGCGATTCCGCTGACCGCGGCCATGATGATGGTCAGCCGGACCTGGGTCTGCGAGACGTCGGCCATCGGCAGACCGGTGATCAGCGTGGTGCCGTTGGGCTGCGCGGAGGCCAGCACCCGGTAGTCGGCACCGTTCACCGTCACGGTGTGCGGCTGCTTGTCGACCGGAACGGCCAGCAGGGTTGCGTCGCCGCTGTCGTCGATCGGCGTGCAGGTCGCCGTGCCGGCGAGGATGCCGGACGCGACCACCACGCCGTTGTTCACCCTGGCGCCCAGCGTGCCGACGGACTGGCCGGGCAGGAACAGGAACTCCGGCCGTCCGTGTCCGTTGTCCGTTCGTGCTGCCGCAGGCACTCGTGCTGGTGCCGGCGGTCGTCCCGGTCCCGGAGGTGCTGTCGGGCGTGGTGGGCGTGCCTGAGGAGCCGGACGTGGTTGTCGTCCCGGTCGCCGGCGGCTGTTGGCCCGTCCCGCCACCGGACGGGAACTGGCCGTTGTCGCGCCGGTCGCCGAAGCCCATCGATCGTTCCTGGGCGGCCAGCAGCTGCTGGTCCTTCTGATCGGTCAGATACCTGTTCAGGAACAGCTGAGTGACGATGCCGATGGACACGCAGACCACCGTGATCACCGCGACGATGGCGATGATCAGCTTGCTGCGCAACGACAACGGCCGACGGACCTGGCCGCCGACCGGGTGGACGCCCGATGCGTCGACCGGCTCAGGTTGCCGGCTTGAGGACATACCCGAAGCCTCGCATGGTGTGGATCATCGGCTCCCGGCCGGCGTCGATCTTCTTGCGCAGGTAGGAGATGTACAACTCGACGATGTTCGCCTGGCCACCGAAGTCGTAGTTCCACACCCGGTCGAGGATCTGCGCCTTGGACAACACCCGTTTGGCGTTACGCATCAGGTAACGCAGCAGTTCGAACTCGGTGGCGGTCAACGGGATCAGGTGACCGCCCCGGTGCACCTCCCGGGAGTCCTCGTCCAGGGTCAGGTCGCCGACCACCAGCATCGAAGAGTCGGCGGCCACCGCGAGGTCGGAGCGGCGCAACAACGCGCGCAGCCGGAGCACCAGTTCCTCGATGGAGAACGGCTTGGTGACGTAGTCGTCGCCCCCGGCAGTGAGGCCGGCGATCCGGTCCTCGACGGCGTCCCGCGCAGTCAGGAAGAGCACCGGCGTGCGGTCCATGTCCGCCCGCATCCGGCGGAGCACCGAGAGCCCGTCGGTGTCGGGCAGCATGACGTCGAGCACCACCAGGTCCGGGTGGAAGTCGCGGGCGGCGGCGACCGCGCTGGCCCCGTCCGCCGCTGTGCGCACGTCCCAGCCCTCGTACCGCAGGGCCAGGCTGACCAGTTCCGCCAGGGTTTGCTCGTCGTCGACGACCAGGACACGGATGGCCCGACCATCGGGGCCACGCAGGGTGGCACGGGAGGAGTCGGGCCGCACGCCGGTGAAGGGGGAGCTCATCGTCATGCACCTCATCGTCGACGGTCACGGTGTGCCAGTGCTGGGTCGTCCCTGTGCGTTACCTGTGCGCCGGCGTTCACATCCCCGAACCGTACCGACCCACAGCCGGCGGACAGCCGTCGTCCGCACCATCGCCTGCGGGGCAACGGACCCGTCGACGACAGGAGTGCAGGTCATGCGCGAAGAACAGTCTCCTCGGACCACCACGGCCGGGGCAACCACAGAGCCGTATGTGTGGGGCGATCCGCTGCCGGAACGGCCACCTCGGTCGTGGCAGAAGTCGGCGTCGCTGGTCGCGGTCGCCGTCGTTGTTGCGGCCGGAGCGACGTACCTGATCACCACGAACGGTACGTCCGGTACGTCCGGCACCGGCCCTGGCGGCGGGATCCCCGGCGGAGCGCAAGGTCAGAGTCAGGACCCGGAGGTGCGACAACGGTGACCTACAGGCAGGCTGGGACTCAAGGCTCAGGCACGGGAGGTCCACATGGCACGCACGGTCGATGTCGTCGTCATCGGTACGGGGCCCGGCGGCGAGGCCATCGCCGGGCAGTTGGCGGAAGCGGGCCTCGAGGTCGTTGCGGTGGAGAAACACCTGGTGGGCGGAGAGTGCCCGTACTACGGGTGTATCCCGTCCAAGATGATCATCAGGGCCGCCGACGCGCTGGCCGAGGGCAGGCGCATCCCGGAACTGGCCGGCAGCAGCGCGGTGGTGAGCGACTTCAGCGTGGTCGCCGAGCGGGTCAGGACCCAGGCCACCGACGACTGGAACGACCGCGTCGCCGTGGAGCGACTCGAAGGCAAGGGCTGCACCGTCATCCACGGCACCGCGGCCCTCGCCGGCGAGAACCGCGTGAGGGTCGGCGACGAGGAGTTCACCGTGCGTCGCGCCATCGTGGTCAACACCGGGACCTCGCCGGCGGTGCCGCCCATCGATGGACTGGCCGACGCCCCGTACTGGACGAATCGCGACGTGCTGCAGACCCGGACCGCACCGGCCAGCCTCGCGGTCATCGGCGGAGGGGCCATCGGACTCGAACTGGCCCAGGCCTTTGCCCGGTTCGGCACCACCGTCCACGTGATCGAGACCGCGCCGAGGGTCCTCGCCGTCGAGGAACCGGAGGCGGGTGACCTGCTGAACCAGGTGTTGGGCCGGGAGGGCGTGGCGATCCACACGCAGGCGAAGATCGAACGGGTCGCGTACGCCGAGGGCACGTTCACCGTGACCCTGGCCGACCTGGAGATCACCGCCGACCGACTGCTGGTGGCTGCCGGACGACGGACCAACCTCGCCGACCTCGGGCTGGAGACGATCGGCCTCGATCCCGGCTCCCGGTTCCTCGACCCGGACGAGCACATGATGATCGCTCCCGGTGTCTATGCCATCGGCGACATCACCGGCAAGGGGGGCTTCACCCACATGTCGATGTACCAGTCCGCCGTGGCTGCCCGGCACATCCTCGGCGAGGCCGGCACCGGCGCCGAGTACCACGCAGTGCCAAGGGTGACGTTCACCGACCCGGAGATCGGCGCGGTCGGCATGACCGAGAAGCAGGCCCGCGACGCCGGTCTCGATGTCACAACGTCGATCACCCAGGTCGCCGATTCGACCCGCGGGTGGATCCACGGACCGGGCAACGACGGCTTCATCAAGCTGGTGGCGGCCGACGGCGTCCTGGTCGGAGCCACCTCGGCCGGGCCGACCGGAGGCGAGGTGCTGTCCCTGCTCGCCCTCGCGGTGCATGCCCGGATCCCGGTGACCCGGCTCCGCGAGATGATCTTCGCCTACCCGACCATCCACCGCGCGATCGAGGCCACCCTGGCGGGTCTCCCGGGGTGACCCCCGGCCCGCGGGGAGTTAATCCGCCCAAAGCGGACACGATCCTACGATGAAGTCCCCGCGGACCGGGGGCTGCCCCTGGGCCCGGGAGGCACGGGCAGCGGTCTGCCCGCGGGCCCGGCGAGCTGCCGCCGACCGCGGTCTACGATCCGACCATGATCGCCGCGATGCACACCCTGATCTACGCCGACGACGCCGAGGCGGCCAGGGCGTTCTTCCGTGATGTCCTCGAATTTCCCTTCTCCGACACCGGCGACGGCTGGCTGATCTTCAAGACCGGACCGTCCGAACTCGGCGTGCACCCGACCTCCGGCCCGGGCTGGTCCACGCCCGAGCACCACGAGATCTCGTTGATCTGTGACGACATCGAAACGACCGTGGAGGATTTGCGGGCCAAGGGTGCGGAGTTCACCTCCGACATCCAGGACAAGGGCTTCGGGCTCGGAGTCGATCTCAAGGTGCCCGGTACTGCGCTCTCGGTCCTGGTCTACCAGCCGAAGTACGCCCCGCCGGCCGTTGCGCTCTGACGTCAGGCCGCGCCGCGGCGACCACGGCGTGCCCGCAGGTAGTCACTGACCACGTACGCACCCAGATCGTCCGCATTCGGCGTGAAGACCCGGCCGCCGTTGCGTCGGGCGACGGCGTCGACGAACCGTCGCAGTCCCGCATCTTCACCCAACATGAACACGTTGAGAGTGGCGCCGAACCTGGTCAGCTGATCCACCTCGCGGACCGTCGCCCTGATGGTCTCGGACACCGGTGGCCAGGCGAAGAACGCCTCACCGTCGGCGTCGATGTGCGACGTCGGTTCGCCGTCGGTGACCACCATGATCACCGGCTCGGATCCGGGATGCTTGCGTAGGTGGCGGCCGGCCAGCCGCAGCGCGTGCTGCAGGTTTGTTCCCTTGTCCCAGTCCGGCTCCGCGCCGGCCAGCTCAGCCTCGGAGAGCACAGCAGCGGTGCGGGCAAAACCGATGATCTGCAGCGCGTCCTGCGGGAACCGGGTGGCGACCAGGTGGGAAAGCGCCAGCGCGGTCTGCTTCATCGGTCCCCAGCGGCCCTCCCAGACCATCGAGAACGACAGGTCGACGCAGAGCGCGACAGCGGCCGACGCCCGTCGTTCGGTCTCCACCACTTCGAAATCGGACACGGCCAGCTCGACCGGTACGCCGGCGCCGCGGGCGACGGCCCTGGTCACCGTGCGAACCACGTCCAGCGGCTGCTCGTCGCCGAACTCCCACGCTCGGGAGGCTCCGGTGATCTCACCGGCCGACCCGGCGTCGCGCAGGTCGTGCTGCCCCCGGCGGGGAGCGTGCAGGCTGTCGAATACCCGGCGCAGCGCGGTGTTGCCCAAGCGGCGCAGTGCCTTCGGCGACAGTGACAGGCCGTCGGCCGCTCTGGTGACCCAACCCTGCCTACGGAGTTCCCTTTCCAGGTCACGGATTCGGGACAGTTCGTCAGCCGCCGTCCGGCCAAGCGTTCGCTCCACGGACTCGACGTCGATGTCGTCGAGCGTGGCACCGGGATGTTCCTGCCCGAGCGCGTCGATCAACTCGTCCAACTCACCGATCTCACCCAACGCCGATGCGGCCTCGCCGTACCCGAGCGGCTGGGAACCGCGGACCTGTTGACCGCGATCCCACGGCAGACCCGGCCGCAGGGCGCGGAGGTTGTCGGTCAGCTGCGACATCTGCCGCCCGAGTTCGCCATCGCCCATGGCCTGGCCCATCAGCTGCTCCAGCTCGTCCCGCTGCTGGGGAGAGAGCGAGCGCATCAACCGCTCGCCGGCGGCAGCTCGCCGGGCCAGTAGGTCGACGAGTTCCTCGGTGTCGGCAGGGTTCTCGGGGAAGTACTCACCGTGCTGCTGCATGAACTCGGCGAACTGGTCGGTGGTGTCCTCCCCCCTGGCGTGCCGATCGAGCAGGTTGTTCAGGTCGCGCAGCATCTCGGCGGCGGCCTGCTGGGCGGCCGGGTCGGACAACGCCTGCTTCATCCCGGCAAACCGCTGCTGCACCACCTCCTGCCGCAGGTTGTCCAGGATCTGGCGGTAGAGCTCAGCGGCCTCCGGCGATGCCCACGGGTACTCGGCCAGTTCCTCGACGGCCCGAGCGGTGGACCGCGGCAGGTTGTCCAACATCGCCTCGGCGAAGCGGGCGTCGTCGTCCGCCCTCGCACTCAAGGCATCGCGCTCGGCGGCGATCGCCTGGTCGAGCAACTGCTGGGCCCGGGTGACGGCGCCGTCGAGCCGGCCGCGGCGCATCGCCTCCTTGCGCATCCGGCGGGCCCGCTCGCGCAGCGCGTCGAGCCCACCGCGGCCGTCCGGTCCGTGCCGCAACAGGTTGCGCAGCGCGTCGTTCAGGCTGCCGCCCGACAGCACCTCGGCGCCGACCGCGTCGACCGCTGCCCGCACGTCGTACGGCGGGGCGAGCGGATCAGGCCCGCCCTCCCAGACGCCGTACCGATTGCGCCGCATCGTCATTGACTCCCGTACAACGTGCGTCCGCCATCGGTGGTCGCCTTGGACAACCGCCGGGTCAGATGCAGTCCTTCGAGGACGAACTCGATGCCGGACGCCGCCTGCGCCCGGCTCGGCGCGTCACCGAGACCGAGCCGGTCGAGCACCTTGGCCAGTCCGGGCACCGTGCCGACCTGGCGCAGGATGTCGTCGGCCGGGACCAGTTCTCCGGTCTCGATGATCTCGCCACCGGCCACCAGGTCGACGAAGCCGGAAAGATCGAGCCCGGCCAGCCGGGCCCGGAACGTCTCGGCGGTTGCGGTGCGCAACAGGTGCGCCAGCACCTCGACCTCGCGTCCCTCCTCGCCGCTCTCGAACTCGACCTTGCCACGCAGCGTGCTCGTCACCGATTCGGTGTCGCCGATCCGGGCGACCGGCTCGTTCTCGTGGAGCAACCCGGAGCGGCGCAGAGCGGCGGCCGCGACCGTCTCAGCGGCCGCGATCGGGAACCGTGCCGACACCCCGGACCGCTGGTCGACGGCCGGCGATTCGCGGACGCCGCGAGCGAAGCGGGCGAGCACCTCCAGGATGTGCTCGGGCACCTCGGCGACCAGCCTCGCCTCCTGACGCACCAGGTCGAGCTCCAGGGCCAGTTCCACGGGGTAATGGGTGCGGATCTCCGCACCGAACCGGTCCTTGAGCGGAGTGATGATCCGGCCCCGGTTGGTGTAGTCCTCCGGATTGGCGCTGGCCACCAGCAGCAGGTCGAGCGGCAGTCGCAGCTGGTAGCCGCGGATCTGGATGTCGCGCTCCTCGAGCACGTTGAGCAGGGACACCTGGATGCGCTCGGCGAGGTCCGGCAGCTCGTTGACCGCGAAGATCCCGCGGTTGGTGCGCGGGACCAGGCCGTAGTGGATGGTCTCGGGGTCACCCAGGGTGCGGCCCTGGGCGACCCGGATCGGGTCGACGTCCCCCACCAGGTCCCCGACGCTGGTGTCGGGGGTGGCCAGCTTCTCGCCGTAACGGCGGGAGCGGTGCAGCCAGGTCACCAGCCGTTCGTCGCCGAACTCGGCTTCGTCGGCTCTGGCCATCGGGGTGATCGGATGCAGCGGGTGCTCGTTGAGTTCGGAGCCGGGCAGCACCGGGGTCCACTCGTCGAGCAGATCCACCAGTGACCGGATGAGCCGGGTCTTGCCCTGCCCGCGCTCGCCGAGCAGCACCAGGTCGTGGCCGGCCAGGATGGCCCGTTCCACCTCGGGCAGCACGGTGTCGTCGTACCCGACGATGCCGGGGAATCGCGGCGTGCCTGAGCGCAGCTGCTCCAGCAGGTTGTCGCGCAGTTCCTGCTTGACGGTGCGGTAGGTATGGCCGGCGGCGCGCAACTCGCCGACGGTGCGGGGAAGGTGCTGCGTTTCCGGGTCCTGGGGTGCGGCATGGGTCACCCTGCCGAAACTAGCGCGCTTTTCTCTCGGCTGACCGGGCGTGTGGAGGGCTGCGCTGAGCGCTGAAACCCTTGCGTCCGGTGGCCTGGCTGTGTCAGCCTCCGCCTGTCACCCGGTGGTGGCGTGCGTGCAGGGCCCTGATCTGATCGGTCAGCTCATCGGCCGGTCCGTCCACCACCACATCCGGCGCGACCTGGTTGACGGTCAGCGCTCGCACCGGCCCCTTGGGCACGCCCCACTGGGTCAGCCAGCCCCGCAGCTGTTCGCCGGATGCGGCGTAGACGATGCGACCGAGACCGACCCAGGCATGCGCCGCCGAGCACATCGGACAGTGTTCGCCCGAGGTGTAAACGGTGGCGCCGGCCCGGTCGGCCCTGGGCAGGTGCTCCCCGGCCCAGCGGGCCAGGTCGAATTCCGGATGGCGGGTGTCGTCGCCGGCACCGACTCGGTTGCGGTCCTCGGCGAGCACGGTGCCATCCGTTCCCACCAGGACAGACCCGAAGGGCTCGTCGCCGGCGTCCAGGGCCTCTTCGGCGAGCTCCACGCAGCGACCGCAGGTACCGCAGATCTTCAGCGTCGATCATCGACCGAGTCTTGCACCGAGCCGCCGGTCCACTCAGCCCCAGGCGCCCAGGTGGCGCACCACCGGCCAGGAACCGTTCGTGATGTTGGAGACAACGGTGATCTGCTCGCCGGTGCTAGGACGGAAGCTGCTGAAGCAGGTGATGCCCGCATCGGCGCCGATCATGCGCAGCTGGTCATGGGTCGGGTGCAGCCAGAAGCCGAGACCGTAGCGTGCCTGTTCCTCGGGGACGTCGCTGTGCGGTCGGATCATCTCGTCGACGGTGTCGACGGGCAGGATCCGTCCGGCCATCAGCGCATCCCAGAACGTTCGCAGGTCGCCGACCGTGCTGAACACCCCGCCGTCGCCGATCCCGTACAGCGGCAGGTGCAGGACGTTGCTCCGCAAGCCGGTGGCATCCAGGTAGCCGGTCGCAGTCCGGGGTTGTGGTTCGTCGGCACGCTGGAAGGAGGTGTCGGTCAGACCGGCGGGAACGATCACTCGCTCCTGGATCAGCCGGTGGTAGGGGGTGCCAGAGGCGCGTTCGGCCAGGATCGCCAGAACCACGTAGCCGCCGTTGTTGTAGGCGAAGCGCTCGCCGGCGGGAAAGACGGTCGGGTAGCCGTGGAGACTGGGAAGGTAGGCGTCAGCGTCGATGTAGTGGTGCATCGGTGACGGCATGACGTAATCGTTGTCGCCGAGTTCCTCCTCGTCGAAGTAGTCTCCGATGCCGGACCGGTGGGCGAGCAGGTGCTCTACGGTGACATCGTCGGCGATGAGCGGGAGGTCGTCGCGCAGTAGCGATCTCGCGGTGGTATCCCGAGCGAGCAGCCCGTCCGCAACCAGGCTCATCACGGCCAGGGCGGTAAAGGTCTTGGCGACGCTGGCGAGGGCGAAGATGGTGTCGGGGGTGTTCGGCACCTGCCAGCGCCGGTCGGCCAGGCCGTAGGCACGTTCGACCAGCGGCCGGCCGGGACGCTGCAAGCTGATGACGCCGGAGAACGACGCAGCCGCGGCCGCAGCGTCCAAGGTGTCGAGCGGGTCGGATGAGTCGGGCGAAGCGGGCATTCCTCCAGCGTAGGCACGCCCGCTTCCGGTTTTCCGTCCCGGTGAGTAGCGTTCGTTCTTCGCGAAGTGCGAGGCCACGTGCCGCCGGGGAGGCGTCGATGACGACCAGGGTGGCATTCCTGCGCGCGGTGAACCTCGGCAAGCGCCGAGTTGCGATGGCTCGCCTCAAAGCCGTCTGCGAGGAGCTCGGTTACGACGCGGTGTTCACCCACATCAACAGCGGCAACGTGGGGTTCGACGCGACCGGGTCGCGGGGGACCATCGAGTCTGCGATGGAGAGGGCGTGCGAGGTCGAGTTCGGCTTCGAATGCACGACGTTCGTACGCAGCGCCGCCGAGCTGCGGAAGATCGTCGACGCCACCCCGTTCGACGTCGGCAGCGGCGACACCCACTTCGTCACCTTCCTCAAGGTGGCGCCGACGACCTCGCAGCGCTCGGCGCTCGAGGGGCTTTCGAACGAGTACGAGACGCTGGTGGTCAATGGCAGCGACGTGCACTGGCTGATGCACGGGAAGTCGAGCGATTCCAGACTCACCAAACGCGACTGGGAAAAGATTCTCGGCACGAACACGAGCACCAGCCGGAACACGACCATGCTGCGCAAGTTGGTCGCCCGCCTCGAGCGCTGACGCCGGCGGGATTTCAGCCGGCGTAGGTGCGGCGGAGTTCGCGCTTGAGCACCTTCATGCTCGGCCCCATCGGCAACTGTTCGGTGAGCTGCAGCTTCCGCGGATACTTGTGCCGACCAAGGTTTTCCTTGCCCCACGCTAGGAATTCGTCCTCGGGCGGGAACTCGACACCCGGTCGAGGCACCACCACGGCCATGATCTCCTCGCCGTGCAGGTCGTCCGGGATGCCGATCACCGCGACCTGCGCCACCGCCGGGTGGCGGGCCAGGACGTCCTCGACCTCGGACGGGTAGACGTTGAACCCGCCGCGGATCACCACATCCTTGACCCGGTCGACGATGGTGACGAACCCGTCATCGTCCTTGCGACCCAGATCGCCGGTGCGGAACCAACCGTCGACAAGGGCGGCCGCGGTGGCCTCGGGCCGGCCGAGGTAGCCGGAGAACACGTTGTGTCCGCGGATGACGATCTCGCCGAGTTCGCCGTCCGGGACGAGGTCGATGGCCTCGGTCACCTCCGGTCGCGCGATCTCGACCTCGACGCCCCAGATCGGGTGCCCCACCGTGCCCGGCCGGGTGCCGAAATGCGGCTGGTTGGTGGTGGCCGACGGCGAGGTCTCGGAAAGTCCGTAGCCCTCGTAGATGTGGGTGTCGAATGCGTCCTCGAACCGGTGCAACACCGGGGTGGGCAGGGACGCACCGCCGGACACGCAGAGCCGCAGTTTGGGCAGGTCGGTGCGACCCTCCGCCGCGGCCAACAGACCGATGTACATCGTGGGCACGCCATGGAACACCGTCACGTCCTCGGCGACCATGAGATCGATGGCGGCCTCGCCGGTGAACCTCGGCAGCATCACCATGGTGGCACCGACCCGGAAGGAGCAGTTCATGCTGACCGTCTGGCCGAACGTGTGGAACAGGGGGAGGCAGGCCAGGCCGACATCTTCCGGGCGGGTGTCGAGGGTGTCGAAAACGCCGACGGTCGCGTTCATCACCAGGTTCAGCTGGGTGAGCACGGCACCCTTGGACCGCCCGGTCGTACCGCTCGTGTACAGCACCACCGAAGGGTCCTCGGCCTGCCGGGAGACGAAGGTGCGCGGGGTGTCTGCCGACTCGGAAAGGGCCTCGAGCCGGCGGAAGTTCGCAGCGACTTCGTCCGGCAGCGGACCGGTGGTCACCACCGGGACACCGGCGGCGGCCGCGGCACGGGCACCGATCTCGAGCTGGCTGCTGTGGCACAGCAACACCTTCGCTTTGCTGTCGTTCAGCACGTAGCCGACCTCGTCTGCGGTCAAGAGCAGGTGCACGGGTACGACGACGCCGCCGGCGGCCATGATTCCGTAGTAGCAGCGCGGGAAGTCGGTGACGTTCGGACACATCAATGCGACCGTGTCGCCGGGTTCGACGCCCAGGTCGGCCAGCGCACCGGCCACCCCGAGCGCTTGCGACCACAGGTCGGCGTAACTGGTGCGGACCGCGCGATCCACGATGGCCACCTTGTCCGGTCGCCAGCGGGCGGCTTCGGACAACAGCGACGCGACGGCCAGGGTGGTCATGCAGATCCTCCGGAGGGGTAGAGGCGGGACACGGATTCGGCGACGCAGCAGGGTTTGTCGACGCCCTCGGCCTGCACGGTCACGGCCATCACGACCTGCAGTGCGCCGCCCGCAGGCTCGGCGGAGATCAGCCGAGCACCGCCGTGCACGGTCGCGCCCGAGCGCAGCGGGGACGGGAACCGGACCTTGTTCAGTCCGTAGTTGACCACCATCGCCACACCCTCGCAGCGGTACAGATCGCGGGTGAGTACCGGTAACAGGGACAGCGTGAGGAACCCGTGGGCCACCGTGCCGCCGAACGGTCCGGCGGCGGCGCGTTCGGCATCCAGGTGGATCCATTGGTGGTCGTCGGTGGCGTCGGCGAACGCTTGAATGCGCCGCTGGTCGACCAACAGACCTGGGCCGGGGCCGAAGGTCTCGCCGATCGAGCTGGCAAGTTCGTCGAGCGAGGAGAACACTCTCATCCCAGGTGCCCGCCGATCTTGGTGTAGCCGCGCAGCAGGTCACGCGAGATGATGAGTCGCTGCATCTCGTCGGTGCCCTCGAAGATCCGGTACAGCCGGACGGTGCGATACCAGTACTCGATCGGCAGTTCCTTGGTGTAGCCCATGCCGCCGTGGATCTGCATGACCCGGTCGACCACCCGGTTGACCATGTCCGCACCGTAGAGCTTGCACATCGACGAGGTGTGCCGGGGGTCGAGACCCTGGTCGACGGTCCACGCCGCGCGCAGGACCAGGGCGCGGGCGGCCTCCAGTTCGACCTCGGAGTCGGCGATCATCCAGGCGATTGCCTGGTTCTCGCCGATCGGGTGACCGAAGGTGACCCGACTGTTGGCCTGTTCGATGGCCATCGACAACGCGCGCTCGGCGATGCCGATGGCGGCCGACGGGATCAGGTAGCGGCCCTTGCCGATCCAGCGCATGCCGAGTTCGAACCCCTGACCGACCTCACCCAGGATGTTCCGCGCCGGCACCCTGACATTGTCGAAGTACAGCGACGCCGGGCCGCCCTCGCCCATGGTCGGGATCGGACTGGACTTCCAGCCGAGGTCGCGGTCGACCAGGAATGCGGTGGTGCCGCCGCCCCGCACGCCCTTTTCCTTGTCGGTGACCGCGACCACCATGACGAAATCGGCGTCGTTGCCATTGGTGATGAACGTCTTCTCACCGGACAGGATCCAGTCGTCGCCGTCCGGCCGGGCGGCGAAGCTGATGTTGGCCGCGTCGGATCCGGCGCCGGGCTCGGTGATCGCGAAGCAGGAGATGCGGTCGCCGGCGATGGTCGGCAGCAAGTACTCACGCTTCTGTTCCTCATTGGCGTGGTACAGGATGTTGTCCGCCTCCCCGCCGAACCGGAACGGCACCCAGCTGCGGGCCACCTCCGTCCAGATCAGCGACTGCATGACCGCGGACAGTCCCATCCCGCCGTACTCCTCGGGCGTGGACAGGCCCCAGAAACCGAACGCCTTGGCCTTCTGTTGCAATTCGACCAGTTCGGCGCGCTCCAGTCCGGGCTGGTGGCTGCGGATGCGGCGCAGCACTTCTGGCTCGAGCGGCATCACTTCCTTGCGGATGAAGTCCCGGACCGTGTCCCGGATGGCAATTTCCTCTTGGGAGAACGAGAGATCCACGTTGGCACTCCGATGTGTCGACTGGCTATGGGCGTGCGGTCGGATGGGCTCAGCGCGCGCCGCCGTTGATGTACAGGGTCTGTCCGGTGACATAGGACGCCTCGTCGCTGGCCAGGAAGGCGATCACCGAGGCGACCTCCTCGGGTTGGCCGACCCGGCGCAGCGGGATCTGTTCCGAGGCAAGCTTCTGGTACTCGGCCGGGTCGTAGCCGACCCGGGTTGCGGTCGCGTCCGTCATCGCGGTGGCGATGAAGCCGGGAGCCACGGCGTTCACCGTGATGCCGAACGGCCCCAGCTCCAACGACAGCGTCGCGGTGATGCCCTGCACGCCGGCCTTGGCCGCCGCGTAGTTCACCTGACCGCGGTTGCCCAACGCCGACCGGCTGGACAGGCTGACGATCCGGCCGTACTTGGCCTTGACCATCGGCGCGCTCGCCGCCTGGCAGCACAGGAACAGGCTGGTCAGGTTGGTTGCTATCACCGCATCCCAGTTCTCCTTGGGCATCTTGAACAACAGATCATCGCGGGTGATACCGGCGTTGTTGACCAAGATGTCGACTCTCCCGAACGCATCGAGTGTGCTGTCGACCATCTGCTGGACAGCGGTCACGTCCGAGACGTCGGCGCCGACGGCGATCGCCCGGCCGCCGGCCGCGGCGATCTTCTGCACCACCGGTTCTGCGCGCTCGGCGGTCAGGTCGACGACGGCGACGGCGGCGCCCTGCTCGGCCAGTAGCGTCGCCGTCGCCGCGCCGATGCCCTGGGCAGCCCCGGTGACGATGGCCACGCGATCGGTGAATCTGTTCATCGGTGTTGCTCCTCGGGTCTGGTCGTCCGGTGTTCCTGTCCCGACTGCGGGGACTTTCTACTGGGTTTGTGTCCGGTTCGGGCGGATTAACTCCCCGCGGGCCGGGGGGACCCCGGGGGATCAGGGTGCCCGGTACTTGGCGAGTTCGCGACGGGCCAGCGAGCGGCGGTGCACCTCGTCCGGTCCGTCGGCCAACCGCAGGGTGCGGGCGCCGGCCCAGCACTGGGCCAGCGGCGTGTCCTGGCTGACCCCGGCGGCGCCGTGCGCCTGAATCGCCTTGTCCAAAATCCACTCGACACCGAGCGGCACCGCGATCTTGATCGCCTGGATCTCGGTGTGCGCACCGCGGTTGCCGACGGTGTCCATCAGCCACGCTGCCTTGAGCACCAGCAGGCGCAGCGATTCGATGCGCACGCGGCTCTCGGCGATCCACTCGTCCACCACGCCCTGCTCCGCCAGCGGACGCCCGAAGGCCACCCGGTCGACGACCCGGCGACACATCAGTTCCAACGCCCGTTCGGCCATCCCGATCAGCCGCATGCAGTGATGGATCCGCCCGGGACCCAGTCGGGCCTGGGCAATGGCGAAGCCGTCGCCCTCACCGCCGATCAGGTTGGCCGCCGGCACCCGGACGTCGGTGAAGTCGATCTCGGCGTGCCCGCCGTGGTCCCGGTCGGCGTAGCCCATCGCCTGCATGCCGCGGAGGACGGTGACGCCGACAGTGTCACGGGGGACGAGGATCTGGCTCTGCTGCCGGTGCTTGGGTGCGCCGGGGTCGGTCTTGCCCATCACGATGAAGATTGCGCAGTTCGGGTCCATCGCGCCGGTGATGTACCACTTGCGGCCGTTGACGACGTACTCGTCGCCGTCCCGGACGATGCTGGTGGTGATGTTCGTCGCATCGGAGGACGCCACCGCTGGTTCGGTCATGGCGAACGCCGAACGGATCTCGCCGGCCAACAACGGCTCCAGCCAGCGCCTCTGCTGCTCCGGGGTCCCGAACTCGGCCAGCAGCTCCATGTTCCCGGTGTCGGGGGCGGCGCAGTTCAGCGCGGCGGGGGCGATCATCGGGCTGTGTCCGGTGATCTCGGCGAGCGGCGCGTACTGCAGATTGGTCAGCCCGGCCCCCCGCGGGCCCGGCAGGAACAGGTTCCACAGCCCGGCAGCCTTCGCCAGCTCGCGCAGCCCGGCCAGGACGGCCGGCGGCCCCCAGGTGTCGGTGCGGGCCAACTGCTCGCTCTGCGCGGCGAACTCCGCCTCGGCCGGGAGGATGTGGTCGTCCATGAACGACCTCAGCCGCCGTTGCCAGTCCTGGCTGGCCTCGTCCCACGCGAACTCCATCAGTGCAGCTCCTCGGTGTCATCGAGCAGGGCAAGCGCTTCGGCGACGAGTGGATTCACCAGGTGGCCGATGTCGGCGAAATTCGGTGTGTCTCCGTAGCCGCCGTGCAGATACCGGTGATGCACGCCTTGGCAGATCGCGGCCAGCTTGAACGCGCCGAACGACCGGTACCAGCGCAGATCGCCCACATCGTTGCCGGACCGTCGGGCGTAGCGGTCGATGATGTCCGCCACGGATGGGTGGCCGGGAACATCGACGGCCGCAACGGCCGATCCGATCTCGTCGCCTGTGATCCCGGGCAGGCTGCGCGAGCTGTACAGCAGGAACAGCGCCAGGTCGCCCAGCGGATCGCCGAGGGTGGACATTTCCCAGTCGAGGACGGCGCTGACGGTGGGTGGTACCGCTGGGTCGCCCGACTCGACCAACAGGTTGTCGAGCCGGTAGTCGCCGTGCACCACCGTCGGTTCCGGGGAACCGGGAACGGCACTGCCCAGTTGCCGGAGTAGGTCGTCCAACAGCGGGATGTCACCGGTGCGGGAGGCGGCCAGCTGTCGCGCCCAACGGTCCAGTTGGCGTGCGTTGTAGTTCTCCGGGCGGCCGAAGTCGCGCAACCCCACGGAATTCGGGTCGATGGCGTGCAGGTCGGCCAGAATGTCGACCATCCGGTCAGCCACTGCGGTGACCTGATCGGGAGGCCAGGCCATCGCGGACAGGTCACGGATCGCCCGGCCCGGCCTGCGTTCCATCAGGTAGAAGGGTGCGCCCAGCACGTCGGTCTCGAGGCACAGCAACACCATTTCCGGTACCGGCACGACGCTGTCGGCCAAGGCCGCCTGCACCCGGTACTCCCGGCCCATGTCGTGGGCGGTGGCCAGGGTGGGCCCGAGCGGCGGCCGGCGCAGCACCCAGGTGTGGGTGCCGTCGTCGACGGCGAACGACAGGTTGCTCTTGCCGCCGGCCAGCAGGTGTGCGGTCAACGGACCGGCCAATTCCACCCGGCCGTCGAGATAGCGCTGCAACGCAGCGAGGTCCAAGGTCGGCGCGATCGCGGTCATGTCGGAACCACGCCGGGGAAATGTTGCTCCAAACGCTGCTGCGCGTGGTTCATTCCGGCCAGCCAACGATCTGGATCGCCGGCACGCCGGCGGGTGTACTCGGCGACCTCCGGGTGCGGCAAAATCAGGAACTTGTCGGAGTCCAGCGCGTGAACGACTGCTGTGGCGACCTGCTCAGGAGTGAGCGCCTCGGGAGCCAGCACAGCGGCCGCCCGAGGATCGGCGGCGTCGAGCATGGCGGTCCGCACACCCTGCGGGCACAAGGCCTGCACCGTGACGCCGCGGTGTGCGTACGTCATCCGTAGCCACTCGGCGAACGCCAGGGCGGCATGTTTGGTCACCGAATACGGCGCGTTGCCGAGCATGGACAACAGCCCGGCGGCGGACACGGTCGCCAGATACCGGCCGCGACCGGCCGCCAGCCAGCCGGGCAGCAACTCGCGCGCCGCGTGGACGTGCGCAAGCACGTTGACCCGCCAGGAGAGTTCGAATGCCTCGGGTTCCAGCGAGCCGGGCACGGCGACGCCGGCGTTGCCACAGAACAGGTCGATGCCGCCGAGCACCGCATTCGCCGTCTCGACCAGGGTGCGGACGTCGTCGGCATCCGTCACGTCCCCGGCTACGTGCGGCACCTCCAGGTCCGCCGCGACGGCGGCGACCCGGTCGGCATCCAGGTCGGTGAGCAGCAGGCGCGCGTCCTGCGCCGCCAACGCGGAGGCCAGAGCCGCACCGATGCCGCCGCCGGCTCCGGTGATCACCACCCGGGCGCCGGTCAGGCTCAGGCCACGTCCGGATTGCGGCGCAGCCGCCGACGCGGTCACGGCGCTATCACCACGCGGCCGGTGGTCCGCCCCGCGGCGAGCTCGACCAGACCGTCGACGGCCCGGTCCAAGGGCAGCACCTGCGACACCGCCGGCGGCTGCATTCCGTCGGCCAACAGCCGTTCCAGCGCAGCCCAGGCGTCGTCCACCAGACCGGGTGCACGGAATCGGTAGGCTCCCCACAGCAGCCCGATCACCGAGTAGTTCTTCACCAGCGCGTGATTGGCCGCCAGTGTCGGGATGATGCCGCCCGCGAAACCGATCACCACCAGCCTGCCCTCGAACGCCATCACCTTCGTCGAAGCGGTGAAACTGTCGCCGCCGACGGGGTCGAACACCACGTCGGCGCCGCCTCGACCCAGGGCGTCCTTCAGGGCAGCCACCAGGGTGTCGAGCGTCGGATGCTCGAGCCGGTCGATCACCACATCCGCGCCGAATTCCGCTGCGACTGCTGCCTTGTCAGCACCGCCGACCACGCCGACAACCCGAGCGCCGGTCGCCTTGGCCACCGCTATGGCGGCCGTGCCCACCCCGCCGGCCGCGGCATGGATCAGCACCGTCTCGCCGGGCACCAGCCGGGCCCGGTGGATCAGCGCCATCCACGCGGTCTGGTAGGCAACGGTGAACGATGCTGCCCTTGCGTCATCGAGCGAGGTCGGGGCAGCATGCAGATGCCGCGTGTCGGCGAGCGCGAGCTCGGCGAGCGCGCCGAACGGCAGCAGCGTGCCGCCGATCACCCGGCTGCCCACCGGGAACGGGCCGTCCGGCGCAGCAAGCACGTCGCCGCACACCTCGATGCCGGGGGTGAACGGCAGCGGGGGCCGATCCTGGTATTGGCCGCGGATCATCAGGACGTCCGGAAAGTTCAACGCGCAGGCCCGAACCCGCAGGAGCACCTGGCCCGGCTGCGGGTCGGGCAGGTCCGACTCGGTCAGCTCCAGCACGTCGCCGGGCTCGCCGAGCCGCGTGACCGACCACCCGCGGGCGCGCATCACACGCCCCCGGTGATGGTGATGCCGCCGTCGACCACCAGCGTCTGTCCGGTGATCCACGCCGAGTCGTCGGACGCCAGGAACGCGGCCGCGGCCGCGATGTCGTCCGGTTCCCCGAGCCGTTTGAGCGGATAGCCGGCGCTCACCTCTGCCTCCCGGCCGACGTAGAGCGCTTCGGCGAAGCGGGTCTTCACCACGGCCGGAGCGATCGCATTCACCCGGACCGCCGGGCCGAGTTCGACGGCCAGCTGCTCGGTGAGCGCGATGACCGCCGCCTTGCTGACTCCGTAGAACGCGATGCCGGGCGAGCTGCGCAGACCGGCCACCGACGACAGGTTGATCACCGACCCACCTTGCGCCAGCCCGGCCCGGCACGCCTCTCGAGTCCAGGCCAGCGTGCCCAGCACGTTGACCTCGAAGATCTTGCGCGCGGCCGCGTCATCGAGGTCCAACAGTGGCCCGTACGCCGGGTTGATGCCGGCGTTGTTCACCAGGATGTCCGGCCGACCGAACGTCTCGACGGTCCGCGCGAGCGCCGCGGCCCTGTGCTCGGGATCGTCGGCGCGGCCGGGGATGCCGATGGCAACCTCTTCGCCGCCCAGGGCTGCCGCCGCTGCGGCCAACGGCTCCGGTTTCCGCCCGGTGATGGCCACCCTGGCCCCCTCGGCCACCAGCCTGGCCGCCACCGCCAGCCCGATACCCCGGCTGGCACCGGTGATCACCGCGACCCGCCCGGCCAGCCGACCGGACCCTGCCTCGGCTGGGACGTGCTGTCATGGATGCCTCCGTGGGGAGTTGCGACGCGGACGCACCGGGGCGGGTGGCTCAGCACTGACTGCCGGCGTCGGTGTGTCGGCCGGCGGCATGAGCACGGCGAGCACCCGGTACGCCTTTTCCGGATCGGTCGGTTGCCCGCTGATCACCGGGAGGTAGATGTAGGACTCGCAGATCCGCAGCGTGGCGTAGGCCAGCTCGTCGACCGGGAGGGGCGAGTTGACCCTGCCCTCCGCGATGTCATCGGCGATCCGCTCGCGGATCAGCTCGAGCAGCCGGGGCTGGAACCCGCCCGAGTCCAGGGTGAGCAGACGCATCGCGAGTTCACTCTCGCCGTAGAGGAATGCCCGGATCCCGGGTGACTCGACGGTGATCGCGATCCACTGCCGCAAACCCTCGGGTACCCGCGGGCCCAGCCTGGTCCGACAGCCCGGCCCAGATCTCGTTGAACCGCCACCGGGTCATCGACCACAGCACTTCGACGAGCAGTTCGTCGCGGCTGCCGACCCATCGGTACAGGGTCACCCGGTTGACTCCGAGCTCGGCCGCCAGCGCCTGCATGTCCAGCCGCCGCGCGTCGAGAATGGTCCTTCTGGCCAGCCGGAGGGCGTCGATCGGCTGCGGCCGCTGCCGCTCCGGCTCGGCGAGCTGACGCTGCAACGGGGTGACCGGGCGTCCGCTCTCCCCGGGCGCGAGAGGCGGCTCGGGACGGTGCGCGCGTGGTGCGGGCCGCGGTCCTGGCCACGTCCACCGTCCCTTCCTGGTTCATCGCTGCTGAGTGTGCCCGCAGGCCGGATGACGCCCGGGGAGGTCCCGGGCGTCATCGATCCCGTTCTACTCCGGCAGCCCGTCGGCGGGCGCCGCGGGCTGCTGCTCGGTGTACTCGGTCAGCGGCGCGCTGCCGTCGTCGGTGGTGTACACCGGGCCGGTCGGCGTCGCGACGCCGTCCTTGACGACGTTGATCTGGGTACCGGCGTACCCGGAGTGGTCGGTGGCCGAGTACCGGAACGGCACCAGTCCTGGACCGGTGTACCCGCCCTTCTGCACCGCATCGATGACCGACTCCCGGGTCAGGTTCGGGCCGGCCGCCTGCGAGCACCTGCAGCGTGGTGTAGGCCATGGCCATGCCGTAGACCACGTTGCCGTCGAACGGGCGCGTTGTCGTTGTACTTCTCGTTGACCGTCTTGAACAGCTTGATCCAGCTGTTGGACGCGTCGGCCGAACCCGGCAGGTAGTTGTCACTGACCGCGCCCTCGAGCAGCGGGCCGGTGGCCTCCTTGAGGAAGCCGGTCAGCGTGGGGATGTCGGCACCCACGTTGGAGATCACCCACTGCGGTGCGAACTTCAGCTGGGCCGCGGTGCCCAGGGCCAACGCGGTGAAGCCCGGCACGGTGAAGGACACCACCACCTCGCACCCGGCCGCCTGCAGCGCACCGATCTGCGGACCGACGTTGGTGTTGGTCGGCGTGTAGTTCTGCTTGTCGACCAGCGAGCCCTCGCCGAGGGTCAGCTCGACGCCCTTGACCCCGTCCTTGCCGAAGTCGTCGTTCTGGCCGAAGCTGCAGACCTTCTTGCCGGCGAAGTTCTTCTTGATGTAGTCGCCGAGAATCTTTCCTTCGACGGTGTAGTCGACCTGCCAGCCGAATGTGGTCGGGTACTTGTCCGGCTGGTTCCAGTTGCGGCTGCCGGACGAGACGAACAGGTCGGGAACCTTGTTCTGCTTGACGAAGTCGAGCACCGCGGTGTGGGTGGGCGTACCCAAACTAGCCGACCAGGGCGAATACCTTGTCCTGCAGGACCAGTTGCCTGGTCAGGGTGGCGGTCTTGGCCGGGTTGTAACCGTCGTCGACGACCTTGAGGGTGATCTTGCGCCCGTTCACTCCGCCCGCCTCGTTGGCGAACGTCGAAGTATGCGTTCATCGCCGCGCTGATCTTGGAGTAACCGGGTGCGGCCGGACCGGTGAGCGGTTGGGTGGTACCGAGCAGGATTTCGTCGGCGGTGACCCCGGTATCGGTGGCGCCGCCGTTGTCGGTCGGGGCGTCCGAAGAGGCGGCGGGTGACGAGGCGTCCGCCGAGGCCGCCTCGGTGTCGACGGCTCCGGTGTCGGCGGTCGACGCCTGGGTGGCGGCGGCGGCAGGAGGCTGCGGGGTGGTGCCGGCCGCGGACGTGCGTCGAGGTGCTGCCGTCCGACGATGAACTGCTGCAGGCCACCAAGGTGGCCGCGGCCACCACGGCGACGCCGATCTGGATGATGCTGCGACGGTGCGTGGAGCGGGTCATGCCTGACCTCCTGGGGGTGGGGTGGGTGGGTGCTGGTGGCGGAGTGGCCGGGTGGTGGTCATTGGCTGGGGCGTGCGGGTCGAGGTGGTCGGCAGGCCGATCGGCGGGACACGCCGGGGTCAGGGGAATGCGCCGCAACAGGCCGGCGAGGCCGCCGGGAAGCAAAAGCATCACCAGGATCAACAGCAGGCCGTAGGTGGCGTTCGGCAGGTGGTCGTGCAGGTTCTGCGCCCAGCCGGCGTCCAGACCCAGGCCGTCGATCCAGTCGGTCAGCCAGGTTCCGAGATAGACGACGATCACCGAGCCGAGCACCGCTCCGGTGAGGCTTCCCAATCCGCCGATGATCACCGCGGAGAGCAGGGTCAGCGACAGCACCAGACCGAACGAGCCCGGGGACGCGGTCTGCAGGACGAACGCGAACACCCCGCCGCCGAGTCCGGCGGCGGCGGAACTGACGGTGAAGGCCAGGATCTGGGTCCTGGGGACGGACAGACCGGCCAGCGATGCGGCGATCTCGTCGTCCCGGACGGCGCGCATGTGCCGCCCGACCGCTGAGGACTGCAGGTTGGCCAGCAGGAACAACGTGATCAGAGCGGCACCCAGGCTGATCCAGGCCTGCCAGTGCTCCAGGCTGAAGTCGTCGCCCAGGCCGGCCGGTGGCGGATCGAACGGCACGAAGAGCCCCTGGTCGCCCTTGAACACCTCGAAGTGCGAGGTGATCGACGGCAGGGCGACGCCGAGGGCCAGGGTGGCGCCGGCCAGGTACGGGCCGCGCAGCCGGGCCGCCGCGACGCCGAACGCCGCACCGAAGAGTGCGGTGGCCACCGTCCCCGCCAGCAGTGACAGCGGCAGCACCCACAGCCCGGTCACCCCGTGGTCGGCGAACTGGTTCTGCAGCAGGGCGACGCGTGTAGCCGCCGATGGCCATCAGGGCGCCGTGGCCGAGCGAGATCTGCCCGCTGGTGCCGGTGAGCAGGGTCAAGCCCGGCGACCGCGCAGATGTAGGCGCCCAGGGTGGCCAACTGGTAGTTGCTGAAGTCGTCGAACCAGCCCGGTGATCAGCACCACGACGACCACGCCGACGGCCAGCAGGGCAAGGTGGCGCAGCAGGGTCGACCACGACCGCCCGTGGTCCGACACCGCAGCGGCCGCTGCGGGTCTGGTCGTCTCGGTGGTGGCCATCATCAGACCCGTCGCTCCGGGACCGGGCTGAACAGGCCGGTCGGCCGAACCAGCAGCACGCCGAGCAGCAGCACCAGCGCGGCGACCAGGGTCAGGTCGCTGCCCAGGTAGCCGCTGGCGTAGGACAGCACCACGCCGGTCACCAGGCCGCCGACCACCGCACCGAGGGGGCTTTCCAGTCCACCGACGATCGCGCCGGTGAAGCCGAGGACGAACACGCCCTCCATGGCCTGCGGGAACAGCCCCAGCCCGGTCGGGATCACCAGCATCGCCGCCAACGCGCCGACGACCCCGGCCAACGCCCAGCCCAGGGTCAGCATCCGGCCGACCTTCACACCGAGCAGCCGGGCCACCTCCGGCGCCAGCGCGGCCGCCCGCATCCGCAGCCCCGTCGGGGTCCAGGTGAACAGCGCGCCGAGCGCCAGCATGACCACGAGCACCGAGCCGAGGGTGAAGATGTTCTGCGGGGAGAGCAGCGGAACATCTGCCCACGGCAATGGTTTCGGTGGAGAATGCCGCCGGAAAATCCCGGTTGGCGGCGCCGGCGAAGATGCCGACCGCCGCCTCGATCAGGATCAGCAGGCCGACCCCGACCACCACGGTGTTCAGCGTCGGCATCCGGTCGGCGGAGCGGAAGACCGTTCGCTCGACGAGAATTCCGAGGACGAAGCCGGCGACCAGAGCGGCCCCGAAGCCCAGCCAGTACGAGCCGGTCGCCGTGCTGACCGCGATGGCCACGTAGGCGCAGGCGATTGCCATCGCCCCCTGCGCGAAGTTGAGCACCCTGGTCGCCCGCCAGATGATCACCAGCGACAGGGCGACGGCCGCGTACACCGCGCCGAAGGAGAGCCCGTTGAATGTCAGGAACAGGAATCGGTTCATCGCCTCAGAACCCCAGGTAGGCGTGTCGGAGTTGGTCGTCGTCGAGCAGCTCGGCGGCCGGACCTGCGGCCACCACGCGGCCCAGCGACAGCACCAGGCCGTGGTCGGCGATCTGCAGCGCGCTGCGGACGTTCTGCTCGACCAGCAGCACGGTCAGGCCGGTGCGGTCGCGCAGGTCGCGCAGCAGCGCCATGATCCGTGCCGTCACCGACGGCGCCAGGCCCAGCGAAGGCTCGTCCAGCATCAGCATTGCTCGGCCTCGCTACCAGAGCTCGGCCGATGGCGAGCATCTGTCGCTCCCCGCCGGAGAGTTGGTGGCCGTGCCGGGCGCGCAGTCGGGAGAGTGGTTCGAACAACGCGTAGACCTCGTCGATGGCCTCGTCGGTCTGCGCCTGCCCGCGGGTGCCGCGCCACAGCCCACCGAGCCGCAGGTTTTCCTGCACGGTCAGGGCGGTGATCACCCCGCGACCTTCGGGGACGTGGGCGATGCCCAGGGCCACCCGGTCCTCCACCGGCACCGTCATCAGATCGGTGGCACCGGCGCGCACCGAGCCCCTTGTCGCCGGCAGCAATCCGGACAGCGTGCGCAGCAACGTGGTCTTTCCCGCCCCGTTCGCGCCGAGGACGGCGGTGATCGTGCCCGTTTCCAACCGGAAGTCGATGCCGTGCAGCACCGGCACCCCGTGGTAGCCGGAGTGCAGGTCAGCGACCTCGAGCGCGGGAGTCATCCGATCGCGGGTCCGGCCGAGGCCTGCCGGTCGTCGGCCGGTGGAACATCGGCGCCCAGATACGCGGTTGCCACCGCCGGATCTGCCTGCACCTGGGCCGGGGTTCCGGTGGTCACCAGTTTGCCGAAGTCGAGCACCACCACGCGATCGCAGACCGCCATGACCAGATCCATCCGATGCTCGACAAGCAGTACCGCACAGGGTGAGTCGAGATCGTCGGGCAGGGCGCGGATCAGTTCGGCCAGCGGCTGGAGGTCCTCGACGCCCAACCCGCCGGCCGGTTCGTCCAGCAACAACAGCCGCGGGCGGCTGACCAGGGCGCGGGCCAACGCCACCTTCTTCTGCACCGGATACGGCAGGCTGTCGGCGGGGCGGTCGGCGATCGCAGGCGATGCCGAGTCGATCGAGCCAGCGGAGTGCGTCCAGCCGGAGTCGCCGCTCGTCCCGACCGCTGCCCGGCGACGCGAACAGGGCGCCCAGGAACCCGGCCCGGCGGCTCCGGGCCGCACCGGTCATCACGTTCTGGGCCGCGGTCATCCGGCCGAACAGCCCGACCGCCTGCAGCGTGCGGGCGATGCCCTGGTGCACCAGCTGATCGGGCTTCGGGCGGAAAGGCTTGTCGTCCCAGTGGAGTTCACCGGCGGTGGGCCGGACCAGACCACTGACGACGTTGAAAAGGGTGGTCTTGCCGGCGCCGTTCGGGCCGATCACGCCGACCACCGATCCGGGCGGCACATCGATCGAGATCTGTTGCAGAGCATTCAGTCCGCCGAACGTCACGGTGATGTCACGAACGCTCAGACCCGGCACCGGACCTCCTCGTCCCGGCCGCGAATGTAACAATCGAGGTCTTGTGTTGCATGACTGTAGAGATGACGAGACTCTGTTGCAATAGCTGCCGCGCAGGTTTCTGCCGGATCGCGGCGTCATGCGGCCGCGGGCAACGGTCCCTACCCTGGGCAGCACCGGAACCTGCGCCCCGAGCAAAGGAGCTCACCATGGCCACCTACGACGTTGCCGACCGGAGCGCGATCGTCACCGGAGCCGGCTCCGGTATCGGCAAGGCGGTGGCCGCCCTGCTGGCCGCCAACGGAGCAGCCGTGCTCGTCACCGACCTCCGTCAGGACGTGGTCGATGCGGCCGTCGCCGAGCTGGTCGACGCGGGCTACGCCGCCGCCGGACTGGCGGCGGACAGCTCGGACCCGGCCAGCGGGCCGGCGGCTGTCGAGGCGGCGAACGCGCTGGCGCCGTTGCGGATCGCGGTGAACAACGCCGGGATCGGCGGGGCGATGGCGCCGGTCGGCGAGTATCCGCTGGATTCCTGGCGCCAGGTGATCGACGTCAACCTCAACGGCGTCATGTACGGCATGCGCGCGCAACTGCCGGCCATTGCGGCCAACGGCGGGCGGCGCCGTCGTCAACGTTGCATCGATCCTGGGCAGCGTCGGGTTCGCCAACTCCTCGGCCTACGTCACCGCCAAGCACGGGGTGCTCGGGCTGACCAAGAACGCGGCGCTGGAGTACGCCGGCGGCCGGGGTCAGGGTCAATGCCGTCGGGCCCGGATTCATCCTCACCCCCCTGGTCGAGGCGAACCTGGACGCCGACGCCAGGGCCTTCCTGGAGACCAAACACGCGCTCGGCCGGCTCGGCACGGCCGACGAGGTGGCCGCGCTGGTCGCCTTCCTGGCGTCGGACGCGGCGAGCTTCATCACCGGCAGCTACCACCTGGTGGACGGTGGCTACACCGCCCAGTGAAGCTGTCGGCCGATGGGCAGACCTTGGCTCGGAGAACGGGATTCTCGGTCAGGCCAGCCGCTCGATGATCATCGCCATGCCCTGACCGCCGCCCACGCACATGGTCTCCAGGCCGAACTGCTTGTCGTGGGTCTGCAGCGAGTTGATCAGCGTGGTGGTGATCCGGGCGCCGGTCATGCCGAACGGATGGCCCAACGCGATCGCGCCACCGTTGACATTCAGCCGGTCCATGTCGATGCCCAGTTCGCGCTGCGACGGGCAGCACCTGCGCGGCGAACGCCTCGTTGATCTCCACCAGGTCGATGTCGCCGATCTGCATCCCGGCCAGGGCCAGCGCGCGGCGGCTGGCCTCGACCGGGCCCAGGCCCATGATCTCCGGCGACAGGCCGGACACCCCGGTGGCCACCACCCGGGCCAACGGCGTCAGGCCCAACTCAGCGGCCCTGGTGTCGCTCATCACGACCAGCGCCGCTGCGCCGTCGTTGAGCGGACAGCAGTTCCCGGCGGTCACCCGGCCGTCGGGCCGGAACACCGGCTTGAGTGTCGAGACGGCTTCCAGGGTCACCCCGGCCCGCGGACCGTCGTCGGTGCTGACCACGGTGCCGTCGGGCAGCGTCACCGGGGTGATCTCCCTGGCGAAGAAGCCGTTGGCGATCGCCTTCTCCGCCAGGTTCTGCGAGCGGACCCCGAACTCGTCCATGTCGGCCCGGCTGACGTCCTTGGCCAGGGCCAGGTTCTCCGCGGTCTGCCCCATCGCGATGTAGACGTCGGGCACCGCGCCGTCCTCGCGCGGGTCGTGCCAGGTGTCGGCACCCTGCTCCGCGGTCTGCAGCGTGCGCTGCTGGGCGTCGTCGAACACCGGGTTCCTGGTGTCCGGCCAGCTGTCCGAACTGCCCTTGCCGAACCGGGAGACGGTCTCCACCCCGGCCGAGATGAACGCGTGGCCCTCGCCGGCCTTGATCGCATGCAGGGCCATCCGGGTGGTCTGCAGCGACGACGAGCAGTATCGGGTGATCGTCGTCCCGGGCAGCGAGTCGTAGCCGAGCTCGACCGCGACCACCCGGCCCATGTTGTAGCCGGACTCGCCGCCCGGCAGCCCGCAGCCGAGCATCAGGTCGTCGATGGTGGCCGGATCCAGCTCCGGCACCTTGTCCAGCGCCGCGCGCACCAGCTGAGCCGCCAGATCGTCCGGACGGATGGACACCAGCGAGCCCTTGCCGGCCCGGCCGATCGGGGAGCGGGCGGCGGAGACGATCACGGCTTCGGGCATCGGGACTCCTCGACGGTGGGACGACCTCGCCCCCGATCGTGCCACTGGTCCGCAGCATCGGGCCATCAGCACCGCGCATCGGCACGGGCCATCGGGCACCCAGGCAGGCCGCTCGGGGGCGACCGGTTGTGAGATTCTTGTGAAGTGGTTCCCAGCGGGAACCGAACGGCCGCCCGATACGCTGTACTTAGGATAAGACCGATGTCACCCTTTGAGAGGCGACGAACAGACATGGCGCTCAACAACCCGGCGTACAGCCGGAACGAGGCTTTCAGCGACAAACCGCAGGGCTCGGCCCAGGTCAGCGCGGCGCAGTTGGAGCAGATGTACAACCAGCCGGCCGCCTACGACCCGCAGGCCCCGGTCAACGACCGGATGACCATCGACGACACGTTGATGAAGTCGTTCGCCGCCTTCGGCCTGCTGCTGGTCGGTGCCATCGTCGGCTGGATGACCGTCGACTCGATGCCGTACCTGTGGATCGGTGCCGCGCTGGTCGGCTTCGTGCTGGCCATGGTCAACATCTTCAAGCGCGAGCCGTCGCCGGTGCTGATCCTGGCCTACGCGCTGGCCCAGGGTGTGTTCCTCGGCGGGATCTCGGCCTATTACGAAGCCGCGTACCCGGGCATCGTGGTGCAGGCCTCGGTCGCCACGCTTGTGCGTGGTCGGCGTGACGCTGGCGCTGTTCGCCAGCGGCAAGATCCGCGCGTCGGCCAAGGCCACCAAGGTCTTCATGATCGCGATGATCTCCTACCTGGTGTTCTCGCTGGTCAACCTCGGGGATCATGATCTTCGGCGGTGCCGACGGCAACCCGTGGGGCCTGCGCGGCAGCGTGGAGATCGCCGGCATCCCGCTGGGCGTCATCCTCGGCGTGCTGGTGGTCATCATGGGCGCCTACTCCCTGGTGCTGGACTTCGACTTCATCCAGCGCGGGGTGCGCAATGGCGCGCCGCGCAAGTACGGCTGGACCGGCGCCTTCGGGATCATGGTCACGGTCATCTGGCTGTACCTGGAGATCCTGCGGATGATCGCCATCGCCCGCGACTGAGCCGCCGCCATCGAGCTGAACCGAGAGGCCCCGGACCTTCGATTTCCGGGGCGGCTTTTGGGTTCGCTGGATCGCCGTAGCCTGGCTACCGGTGGAACTCCCGAGGGATGGAGCGCAAGCGTGCCGACACCCCGCCGAGGTGAACGAGACCGGGCAGCAGCCGGTGGTGGTCGTGATGGGGGTGTCCGGCACCGGCAAGTCGACGGTGGCCGGCTCTGCTCGCCGGGCGTCTCAACTGGGACCTCGAGGAGGGCGACGACCTGCACCCCGAGCGAGAACGTCGCCAAGATGGCCGCCGGGATCCCGCTGACCGACGAGGACCGGTGGCCCTGGCTGGACGCCGTGGCCTCGTGGATCCGCGAACACGAGCGTCGCCGGGCGGCCCGGGGTGATCACCTGCTCGGCGCTCAAGCGGTCCTACCGGGACCGGCTGCGCGGCCCGCACGTGGTGTTCGTGCATCTGGTCGGGTCGGCCGAGTTGGTCGGCAAGCGGCTGACCAAGCGGATCGACCACTACATGCCGCCGAGCCTGCTGCAGTCGCAGCTGGACACGCTGGAAACCCCGGGCCCGGACGAGAACGTGCTCACCGTCGACATCGGCCGCAAGCCCGCAGCGGAGGCCGACGAGATCGTCGAGCGGCTGGGCCTGCATCCGGAGCCGCGAGCCCCGGCCTGAGGTCGGCACGGCATCGGCCGTCCTCTCGAGTCACGACGGGCGGGGACAAGCACTCACGACGGCTGGCATCGAGCCTGTGACAGCTCCGGTGCGTCAGCCCCTGCGCGCAACCGGCAGCCGGTCAGCCCCGGCCGACGTAGGGCATGGCGGTCGCCATCACCGTCATGGTCGCCACGTTGGCCGAGAGCGGCAGACCGGCCATGTAGACGATCGCGTCGCCGACGTCGGCGACGCCCATCAGCGGCTCGGGCCGGATCGACCCGTCGGGCTGGAGCGCGCCGGCAGCACTGCCGGCCGCCATGTCGGTGGCGGCGTTGCCGATGTCGATCTGTCCGCAGGCGATGTCGTACGGCCGGCCGTCGAGCTGTGTCGACTTGGTGAGTCCGGTGATCGCGTGCTTGGTGGTGGTGTATGCCACCGACTTCGGCCGGGGGGAGTGGGCCGCGATCGAGCCGTTGTTGATGATGCGGCCGCCCTGGGGGACTGATTCCGCATGATGCGGAACGCCTCTCGCGTGCACAGGAACGTGCCGGTGATGTTGAGATCCACCACGGCCCGCCATTCCGCGATGTCCACCTCGTCCGGGTCCGACGGCCGCGCCGCCGCGGCCGGCGTTGTTGAACAGCAGATCGAGGCGGCCGTGGCGGTCGACGACGGCGGCGAACAGATCGCGCACCGACGTCTCGTCGGTGACGTCGGCGGCCACCGGCTCGATGCGCCAGGTCGGGATCGGCGTCGGCCACGGCGCGCAGGGCGTCGATCCTGCGGCCGGCGATCACCACGGTCCAACCGGCTCTCGCCAAGGCGCCGGCGGACGCCGCTCCGATGCCGGTGCCGCCGCCGGTCACCACCGCGATGCGCGTGAGCTGGGCTCATGCGCTCGACACTAGACGGCGGCCGCGGACGAGCTCCCGCGCCAACCCGACCGCCGGCCGCCGACGTGCGGGAGGGGCAGACAATGTGCCGGCGTGACCGAGCCACGTCCGTCCCTGCTCCGCACCACCGCCGACCCCTTGCCGCGCAGCCGACCGTCCGAGCAGGGCGTGGACGCGCGGGCGATCGACGGCGTTGCTCGACGACGTCGCCGCCCATGACATCGAACTGCACAGCCTGATGGTGTTGCGGCACGGCGCGGTGGTCGCCGAGGGGTGGTGGGCGCCGTATTCGGCCGAACGCAAGCACCTGGTCTACTCGTTGAGCAAGAGCTTCACCTCCGCTGCCGTGGGATTCGCCGTCGACGCCGGCCTGGTCGGTCTCGACGACCGGGTGCTCGACCACCTGGCCGCCTTCGCGTCCGGACGAGCCCGACGAGCGTTACCGCCGATACCTGGTCAGGCATGCGCTTGTCGATGAGCTCCGGGCATGAAGCAGAAACCCTCGACCGGGTCGTCGGTGCGGTGACCTCGGACAGCGATGGCGCCAGCCTGCGCGCGTTCTTCGGGCTGCGCGCCGGAGCACGAGCCCGGGAACGGTGTTCGCCTACAACCAGCTCACCACCTACTCGGCGGCGCGGGTGGTCGGGGCAGCGACCGGGATGGGCCTGCTCGACTGGCTGACGCCGCGGCTGTTCGAACCGCTCGGCGCCGACGAGGTCCAGTGGATGATGTTCGACGGCTACGAGATGGGCTACTCGGGTATCCATGTGCGCACCGAGACCATCGCGAAACTCGGCCAGTTGATGCTGCAAGGCGGCCGGTGGGCGGACCGTCAGGTGCTGTCCACCGACTGGGTGCGCACGGCCACCACGCTGCAGATGCCCAACGACGTCGACCATCTCGCGCCCGGCGCGGTGGCCGATCCAGACTCGGATTGGCAGCAGGGTTACGGCTTCCAGTTCTGGATGAACCGGCACGGTTTTCGCGGCGACGGTGCGTTCGGCCAGTTCTGCATCGTCTGGCCCGAGGAGGAGGCGGTGATCGTCACCACCGCGGAGACCACCGACATGCAAACGCTGCTCAATCTGATCACCGAACATCTTCGGCCCGCGATGGGCGACGCGCAGGCCGCTGCCTCCGACGTCGAGGACGCGCTCGCCGCCCGGCTGGCCGACCTGGCCATTCGCGCCCGCGGTGCCGGAACGACGCGAGGCCTTTGCGAGCCGTCGGTCGGACCGGTCGACCGGGTCGGATCCCGGCGCGTCACCGGGTGCCGCGTCGACGAGCCGGTCCCGGGGCTGCAGCGCATCCGGGTCGCCGCGACCGGTGACGACTGGCAGGTCACCTTCGAACGCGCAAACCTGGCAGACGTGACGCTGCCGGTCGGTCGCGGCCGGTGGCTCGAGGGTGCTTGGCCGGCAACGGAATCCGGACCACGACGATGTTCCCTTCGTCTCGGCCGCCGCCGTCGACGGCGGACGGCGGCTGGCGTGCCGAATTGCGGATGATCCAGACGCCCGCACACGCTGCGCCTTGCCATCGACCCGACGCGGTGGGGTGCGCATCGCCTGGAAACAGCCGCCGCTGCGGGCGGACGGTCCGGACGGACACAGCCTGCCGAAACGGCAGGCTGCGGAATGGTCGATGAGCCGGGCCGGTGTGCGTCTGCACCGGCTCACGTTCGGCGGATCGGGTTGGTGCGCTCGGTTGGCGTGACTTCGGTTCGCTGCCGGTCGGCCTGCGGCCGCTGGTCGTTTCGGCCCGTGGGGCGCAGCGGTGAGGGGTCGGTCCGGGCCGGTTGTTGCCGGTTGGCCATGCCGGTGGCGGGTCGGGTGGTTGGTAGGACCCGGGTCGCAGGTCCCATTCGACGCCGTGGTCGGTGAGTGTGCCGGCCAACCGGTCGCGGTGGACGATGGTGTGGTGGCGGCCGCACAGCAGGGCGGCGTTGTCCAGGTCGGTGGGGCCGCCGTCGATCCAGTGGATAAGGTGGTGGGCGTCGCACCAGGCGGCCGGCGCGTCACACCCGGGGAACGTGCAATGGCGGTCGCGGAGCCACAGGGCGCGGATCTGGCCCTTGGTGAACAGCCGCTGTTCCCGGCCCTGGTCCAGGATCTCCCCGGCGCGCGCCGAGCACGACGGGGATGATCGCCGCGTCGCAGGCCAGTTTGCGGACGGTGTCGCAGCCGAGCAGCACCCCGTCGGCCAGGGTGCCCAACACCCGGGCCGCGCCGTACTGGGCGGCCAGGGTTGCGAAGTCCAGGGTGAGCATCAGCACGGCTTTGGGGTTGCCGGTGGGTTCGCCGGTGTCCGGGTCGGTGACGGTCACCGACCGGCGCAACGCCTCGATCAGCGCTTCCCCGCGGCGCCGCCCGGCCGGGCGGGCGTCGGGTTCGCCGACCGGCCGGCCGTCGGCGTCCTTCTCCACCCTGGGTGCGGACAGCGGCCCGATCGCCGCTTCCAGGACGGCGCGGCCTTCGTTGTCGGTGGTGACCTGGTAGTCCCACACGCCGGGTGAGGTTTCCCGGCCGGCGGACAGGTCGATCTGCCGGCGGCACCGGTGCTGGTGCTTGTCGAACTCGCCGTCCTCGCCGTACCGGGCCAAGATTTCCTGCTTGAGCGTGCGCACACCGCGCCGGTCCGCAGTCCGCGCCCACGTCCAGCAGCTGCGCCAGCACCACCGGCTTGGCCTCGTCCGACAAGGTCCGGCGCCAGCTTGTCGTACTCGCCCGCCGACCACCACCGCGGTGCCCAGGTCCACATCGGCGGTGAGCACCGAATCGGCCGCGTCGGCCAGGTCGGGGCGGCGCAGCAGCTTCGCCGCCTTCGCGATGGTGTACGCGTCGCGGCGGACGTGCCAGCCGTACTCGGCCACCCACGGCCGCGGTCGACGCGCACTGCGACGCCTCCACCACCCCGCGCGCTTCGGCGTCCGCGACCACCGCGGCCAGCTGCGCCATGCTCGAACGCGGCCATCTCGGCCAGTTCACCGACCAACTCGCCCAGTTCGCTCGGCTGGGGCATTGGTAGCCGACGGTGTGCAGATCCCGCGTCACCTCGCGGCACGCGGCGATGATCTGCCGCCGTTCCGCCAAAGATGTTGCACTGCCTGCCATACCGAAGAACGCTACTCAGCGGGTCCGACAGTGCCCCTGCCACAACCGGAGTTATCCACACCCGCGACACGTCACGATCCGACCACGCTTTCCCGGCCGCCGGGAGGGCCGAAATTCTTGGCCACAGCAAGAAGTCTCGACCAGGCATCGAGCAACCCGGTGCTTGGAGAATTGACGAGCACACGCAACCGCTGCCGAAATCGCTCAGTTGGCTGTGGGGCCAGGACGGCAACGGTTCTCCGCGCCGTTGGTCACTCGGGCAGGTACGGCGGCGCGACACCCCAACCCCAGTGCGGGACCGGTGCATCCGCGACGACCTGGGCACCTGGCTGGGAGTTGTGCAGCGCGAGTCGGGTGCCCCACTCGACGTATCCCATGAAGGCGGCGCGGAACTCGGGGTCATCTGGCAGTCCCGCGTCGTCCGCTGCGAGGCTGAGCAGCGTCGCGAATCGCAGTCGGTGCTCCGGCTGAATGCCCAGGTCGCGATGGTGGTCGAGCATCCGCCGGTAGCCGCCCAGTTGGCGGGTGTAGTCGTCGGGTCCGCCGAAGACTTCGATCCACCACAAGGTCACATGGGCACGGTGTTCTTCGGTCACACCGCCCGGAAAGTAGGGGCCGAGCAAATCGTCTGCCTCGACCCGATCGTAGAAGCAGTCCAGCAGGCGGCGCAGTGCATCCGCGCCCCCCGCCCAGGCGAACAACGTTGGCTCCGACACGTGTAACACTGTAATCGCAGGCCGAAGCTCTGAGCTTTGCCGGGTGCTAGTCCTCCGCGCCGGCACCGTCATCGGGCTGGGCGGAAGCCTGGCCGGTTCCGGTCATGAGGGCCGACAGTTGATCGAGGTCAATGGTTCGGACCAACGGGTCTGCGTGCCGATGCACGAGCAACCACCTGCCGTTCTCGCGTCTGAACACCTGGGTCACCCGGAGGGAGCAGTCCCGATCAGGAAGCCCGCCCACTCTGCCGTGCTGACGTTCGACGGCGGCCAGCACGAGAGTGTCGTCCCAGTGGTGGATCTCGACCGACTCGAGTCGTGCCTGTCCGTCCTGGAAGAATCCGGCGGACTCCCGAACTGCGCGTGCACGTTCTTCGTGCCGGGTGGCCGGACCGCCGAACGGGCCCAGCAGTGTGAACCCGCGGACGTGGGTGATCAGTTCGAGATACCGCTCCATGTCCCCGCGCATGTATGCGTCAGCGCTTTCCTGGACTGCGAGCACGAACTCGTTCACCTCGGCCGCGGTGCCACGGTCATCCATGACAGTTCCTCCTTCGTCGTGAAGTGTCAGGAGGCGGGCGCCTATCCGAGCGATACCGGGGATTGACGACGGCCGGGTTACTCGGACCCGGACCGACCAGCAACCGATGAGTTCACACCGCTCCTGGCGTCCCTACCCATGAGCAGGTTCGCGACCGAGGAGGATCGGCATGGGCAAGGTGATCTCGTCGGCGTCGATGTCGCTGGATGGCTACATCGCGAAAGACGACAACTCGATCGGGCGGCTGTTCGACTGGTATTCCAACGGTGAGGTGGACGTTCCGACGGCGACCGAAGGCATGACGTTTCATCTCAGTCCGCCGCAGCGCCCAGTATTGGCAAAGCTGGGTTTCCGGTCTCGGTGCATTGGTGTGTGGGCGGACCTTGTTCGAGTTCACCGATGGGTGGGGTGGCCGGCACACCATGGACACGCCTGTGGTGGTCGTCACCCACCGGATCCCCGAGGACTGGGTCCGCGCCCACCCGGACGCGCCGTTCCACTTCGTCACCGACGGCGTGGCGGCGGCAGTCACGAAGGCGAAAGAGCTCGCCGGCCCGGGGACAGTGGCCGTGACAGCCGGGACCATCGCCCGCCAGTGCCTCGAGCTCGGGCTGCTCGACGAGGTGGCAATAGACCTGGTGCCGGTGGTGATGGGCACGGGACGCCCGTACTTCGGCGCCCTCTCGCTGGAGGACGTGCCGCTGGCGGATCCGGTGGTCTGCATCCAGGGTGACCGGGTGACACATTTGGTGTTCCCGGTGGGCGAGCGGGAGCACTGATCGAGCTCCTCACGACACGCTAAATTCGTGGGCACCCCCAAGCTGAGGAGAGTCCCGTGGGCACGGTGGTCATGTACAGCTCGGTGTCGGTGGACGGCTTCGTCGCGGACGAGAATGACCAGCCCGGACCGCTGTTCGACTGGTTGTCCAGCGGTGACGTCCCGTTGGACGAGAGCGGCTACCTGAAGGTGTCGCAGAGGTCGTACGACTACACGCGGCCGTACTGGGATCAGATCGGGGTGACACTGGTCGGCCGCCACGTCTTCGACCTGACGGACGGCTGGGACGGGAAGCCTCCGAGCGGGATCGACCACGTGGTCGTCGTGACGCACCGGCCGCCGCCCGAGGGCTGGGACCCCGAGGCGCCGTTCCACTTCGTCGACGGCATCGAAGCAGCGATGGCCAAGGCGCAGGAGCTTGCGGGTGACCGCATCGTCGAGGTCGCCGCGGGTGACGTCGGTGGTCAGGTGCTTGCCGCGGGCCTGGTCGACGAGGTGCGCATGGACGTCGTCCCCGTCGTGTTCGGGTCCGGCAAGCGCTACTTCGGGTCGGTCCACGCCCAACACCTGTTGGAGGATCCTGACGTGGTGATTGCCGGCAACCGGGTGCTTCACCTGCGCTATCGGGTGCGCCGTCGACCGATCTGAGCGGGTGCGCGATGAGATCCACTGCGAACGGTGACACAAGATCGGGCTTCCGGGTGCGTGTGCGGATCGCTGTCCGTGGGCGGGCAGCCGACGCCGATCCGTCCCAGCACCTCACCTGCGGCGTTCAACTCAAGATCACTGGGTGCCGGTTTCCGTCGTGTCCTGGCCGACCGCCAGGAAGAGCTCCCGGGAATTGATCAACGGAGATAGTGCCGCCGAGCTCAGCCTTGTCGTCGAGGTCGCCGGCATGTCGAGATCACTCCCGTCCGGAAAACGCCGAACACAGATCATTCAACAGAAAGCGTTCCGTGGCATCCCCGTCCGCGGAAACGGTTCCGACGAAAAGCAAGTCGCCGTTGACCGCGACACGGGCGAGGCGTTGGACGGACTCGGCGCGAGAGCGAAGTCCATCGGCAACGGCGGCACCGGCACCCCAGGCGTCGAGGACGTACACGCTCAGGCGTAAGTCGGAGTCGACGACAACGGCGCCGAAGCCGGCCTCCGCACCCAGATCCGCAAGCGGCGGATCCGGATCCACGTCCCGCAGAGCGGCTCCGGTCAGCGCGCCGGACAGCAGAGCCCGAGCGGTCCGTAACCTCGCCTCGGCGTCGGGCGTGCTCATGGTCTCGGCCTCGTCACATGTATCCGTTCGCCTTCAACCATGTCCAGTTCTTCTTCTCCAGCTCCTGCGCGAACGTGTCCCAGTCGGCCCCGAAGACACGTTGCAGGGCGTCGAACTTCCCGTCGTAGTAGGCCGCAGCCAGGGTTTGTTCGCGGACGAGGCCGGCCAACTTCGATGCCACCAGGAACTCGTTCTCGTAGTTCTCTCGCTGCGGCATGCGCAATTGCTTGAGCACGATCCGGGTGAAGTACTCCGTGATGCCCTCGTCCAGCCGTGAGGTCCCGCCGTGCTTGATGCCGTGCGTGTTGCAGAGCGCGATCTGCTCGTCGCGCAAGAGGTCCTTGGCGTACTTGTGCATGCCCTCGTGGATGACGGTGCCGGTGTTGCCCATGTCGCGGTGCACCCAGATGTGGCGTTTCGGCAGGTTGACATCCACGAACGCGTTGCAGACCTCCGATGCCTTCTGGCCTGGAAGGTCTGACCGGCGGCCCGGACCCATTGGCGGTCGAAAGCCATCTGGAAATCCTCGTCTCCGACCACCGACACCTCGCCCTCGACCTTGCGTCCCGCCTTGACCGCCTCGGCCAGGTACTGCTGCAGATGGGCCCGGATGGCCTTGTCCGCGTCGGGGCCGCTGGTGTGCGCCGACCCGAAATCGCTGAGTCCGGCCTTGGTCGGGGCCTGGTGCACGCCGAGCATCGGCAGGAGTTCGAGGTAGGTGTTCTCGTCGAGGGCAGCCTTGGCGCGATCGAGGAAGGTGCGGTCGGCCGCAGCCTTCTTCTTCTGCTCGGCAGTCGCGGCTCGAACGATCGGTTGCAGGTCTCCGACCAGCGGCGTGGCGCCGTTGGCGAAGGTCGATTCCAGGTGATCGGCCAACGAATAGTCGAGCTTGGAGTCGTCGATCCAGCCGACCCGCTTGCCGGAGGCCTCCGACCACGAGTGCTCGTTGGTGGTGAACCAACCGGCCTTGAACAGGGAGGTGCGGGGGCCCTTGTCGAGGACGCGGACGCCTGCCTCCGCGGGCAGATTAGCCAGCACGGTGTGCTCGTCCGTGTCCTCCCGCAGCCGGCCCTCGGCGTTGAGTCGGTAACTGCCCTGGGCGAGCTGCCGTCGGATCATGACCGCCCGTTCAAGCTCGGCCCCAGCACCCTCGTTCCGCACATCGGGTACGCGGGTCATGCCGGTGCCGGAGTCATCGCCGGCGCCGGGGACCGGCCGCTGGGCGGAATGGTTGGGCGCGAGAGGCATGAAGCCGGCCGGGGCAACCGGCTCTTCCGGTTGGGCTTGCGCCGCGGGCGTGCCGGTGGGACGGGTCGACGCACGATCCGGCCGCCGGTCTCTGGCGTACATTCGACCTCCACCCGGGGGATCCCGTGCAAGGCACGGCCCCGTGCTGAAAGCATCCCACCGCCACCGTGCTGGTCAAGGGGCCGGCAGGCTGCCTTCTGGACTACGGCAGCTGGTGCGGGCGACTGCCACCCACGGGCTGATCATCGTCCGACCACGAATCCTGGGCGGTCGCGGCGATCGCCGTGACCTGCTCAGTCCTTGCCGCCGCCCTCGCCGGGAGCGATGTCGATCGCCTCGGCGAACGAATGGGGTGGCGGTACCGGGGTCAGGCCGCTGGCGCCGGAGTCGTTCTCGTCCCCGCGGTCGCGTCGGTCCTCGTCCTCGGCCACGATGTCGTGCTCCTGCGGCGGTAGGTCGGTGACACCGTCGGGCCGGGATTCGGTCGGTTCGGTCATGACTCCTCCTGATTCGGGTGGGCACTGGTCCAGTACCCAGCGACGCGGCGCTCCCAACCACCCGCGTGCCGGGCACATCGGTGGCGCGCTGGCGGGACCTCGCGTCGGTCGTCATGCTGGTTACACGCGCCTGAGCCGTGGCGATCGACAACGGAGGGACCGATGAGCAACCTGGTCGTGCACTTCGAGCTCCATGCGAGCGAGCCGCAACAGCTCATCGACTTCTATGCGGAGCTGCTCGGTTGGAGGTTCACCCAGTTCGGTGAGATGGAGTACTGGTCCATCGAGACGGGCGAGGAGGCCATCGCCCCGCCGAGTCGCACCGGACGCGGCATCAACGGCGGTCTGACCCGCCGCCGGGGGCCAAGGCCCGAACCAGGTAGCCCGGTGAACGGGGCGAACGTGGTGATCGGCGTCGACGGCGACATCGACGCCCTGTTCGCTCGCGGGCTCGAGCTGGGGGCGAACGCCGCCGTGCCGCTGGACGATATGCCCGGGGTGGGCAGGCTCGGCTATCTCCTGGACCCGGACGGCAACGTCTTCGGACTCATCTCGTCGGTCCTGTCCGACGGGACCGACCTGACCGCCTGAGCGCACGGCTCCGGCCCGCCGGCTCCATGCGTCCGCGGTACCCGAATGGCACTACGACTGGACCTGAGAATCCTGTGCCCCCAGCAGGATTCGAACCTGCGACACACGGTATAGCGAACCTACCTCTCCGTAGGTCTCATCAGGTCTCGGCGGAGCGGCTCTGAACTGGGCAAATGGGCGTACGGAACGGCAATGAGTTTGGCTGAGATGCAGTGAAATCTCGCTGATTTCTGGGAGTTTCCCTGGGAGTGATCGCCAGTTCCTCCAGCTGCTGGTCTGGTCCAAATCATGGCGCACCCGGCCTCGGCCTCAGTGCATTCGGGTCATCAGGTGCATCGACTCACGAGCCTTCAGGCCGTGGGTTCGAGCCCCACTCGCCCCACGTTCTGTATGTGTAGTTCCGCTTCCTGCTTGACGTTTGGTTCCGGTTCCTGCTTGCCGGAGTTCCGGTTGGTGGTTGACGCCAGGGCGTTTGGTGACGGTCACATCTGGGTTGTACGCAACGATGTCGGCGAGGGTGCCGGGCGACTGGGTCCAGCCCGGAGCACAGCGCGAGGTCGACCAGCACTGCGTGTGGGCGCGCGTCGATCACCTCTTTGGAATACTCGCTATGCCCGGGCGGTGGTCCGGTCCAGGGTTCCCTGGGCGCGGACCAGGGTGGTGCAACCGAGCCCGATCGGGCTCAGCGCCAAGCCGCGACCGGATGGGACCGGCCAACCCGGCGCAGGGCCTGTGCCGCCATGGCCTAGATCTGCACGCGCCCGTCGCCCCTGGACGCGCCGACGGTGCTACCCATGGCGGGCGCCGCAAACCAAGAGTGTCGTGTTGCCCGGTGCTGTCGCGGACGGCCCCGCCGGTTCAGTACAGAATCTTCGACAGGCGGTTGTCGGTGACAGCACCGGCGATCACATACGCGGCGTGGGTGCCGATACTGGTGGCCATCATCGACAGCGGCCATTTCCACGGCGGGGGGGTGCGGCCCAGCAGCGGGAACATCGTGAAAGTCATCGTCAGCAGGGCAGATCCGAAGGCCACCGAAGCCGCCGGCTCGTTCATTCGCTTGCGGAGTTCGACGTGTGCCAGCCCGAACGCCGATCCGTATGCCCAGCGCAGGACCAAACCAGCCGTCGTCTCCTCGGAGGCACCCAGGTCGGGCAGATGCAGGATGTGTAGCACGATCTGGCCCGGTATCACCCCGTCGTCGTAGTCCATCGGGTTCACTCCCACAGTCGAGCGGCGCATCCGTCGCTCGGCCGCGTACGCCGCCGTCATCGTCGCGGTGGCCACTCCGCCGGCGATCACGCCCCGCAACAGCACCCGGAAAGCTTCCGGCCGCCGACCCGCGGCACCCGGATCGGCGGTCACAGGGAATTCTCCTCGAGTCGCTCGGCCGCAATGATGCGCCCCGCGGTCGCATTCCGGCATCGCCGTCCGCGCTGTAGTCCTCCTGGACGGTTCCCCATACCCGCTCCGACAGATACGGTCCCCAATCGCGCCACGGCACCGCGCCGCCATCTGCATCGGCCAGCCGCGCCGCCCCGGGGTTGAGCGTGGCAGCGGCGCTGCGCTCAGGTGGGCCCGTCCGCGCTCGATTGTTCTGCGTCACGCTGTCCCCCTGGTATAGGCATGCGCCGAGCGCGCATCGGAGCCAGTGTGTTCCGTATCTGACCGATCGCGTATGGCCCATATGGGATGAGATCAGTGCCCAAGGAGCCGAATATGACATAGGAGCGCCATTTGATCAAAGGATGTTGATTGCTCGGGCTATCACCAGGGCGGCCAGGGCCAGGGACACCATGGACTCGAAAACCATCATCAGCTTGGCCCAGACGCGGACCGCGGACACGTCCGTGGGACTGAACGCCAGGGCGGTGTTGAACGACAGGACCAGGTAGTCGGGGAACGTCGGGTACCAGGAGGCCGGCACGTACTGCGGCAGTGTCATCTCCGGGAAAACGAACGCGGGTCCTGTCGGGTGGGACCCGGCGGCGCGGGCTGCCGCACCGCCGGCGTCAAGATCCCAGTACCACAGCGCGAACGCGATCACATTGATCAACCAGATGCACCCGCCGATGGTCAGCAGTTCGTCGGCGGCGGTGAACCTGGCATCGGTGAAGATCCCGTCGACCAGTCGGACTGCGGCCGTCGCGGTGGCGAGCGTGATCAATCCGAACATCAGCAGGGTGGTGACCCGCAGCCAGCGGCGTTGCCGGTCGATCCGGCCGGGATCGCCAAGTATCAACACGCCTAGAAAACCCAGCAAAATGATCGGGTAAACAAGCCGTGGGAGCACCCGGAAGTCATCGGGGACGATTTCCTGCAGGACCCCCACGCCGAGCACTGCGGCGGCCATCGGCCACCGCCGTTCGCCTTCTCGCCCCACCGCTGCAGACGCAGGCACCGACACTTCACCCCGCTGCGGGCGCCCGTCATCACCGCTGGTCGGTTCGGGCTGATCGTGTCCGCTGATCACAGCGCCATCATCTCTGGTGCCCGCGATCACGACAGTTCGGCGGGGTGATCGGCGGTGAGGCGCCCGACCTTCGAACCCACCATTTCGTTCGGACGAACGGCTGCTGGGGTTACCGTTTTCAGTCATGGAGCTCGGCACGGTGGTGATCGGCGCGGGGCCGGCAGGTTTGGCGGTGGCTGCTGCCCTGCGGCGGCGAGGGCTCCGTTGTGACGTCCTGGAGCAAGGGCCCGCAGTCGGGTTTGCCTGGCAGCAGCGTTACGACAGCCTGCATCTGCACACCATTCGGTGGCTTTCTGGCCTGCCCGGAGCGCGCATTCCCCGGCGCTGCGGGCGATGGGTGAGCGCGGACGACCTCGTCGAGTATCTGCGGACCTACGCCGACCGATCCCGGATCCGGCCCGAGTTCGGCGTGAAAGTCGAACGTCTCGACCGTTGCAACGACCTGTGGCGGATGCAGACGTCCGCCGGTGAACGGGATGCCTCGGTGGTGATCGTGGCGACCGGCTACAGCCGTGTACCGGTCATGCCGGACTGGTCAGGTCGCCCGAGCCTTGACGTGCCCATCATTCATTCGGCCGAATACCGATCGCCGGACCGATATTCCGGTCAAAGAGTCCTCGTGGTCGGGGCGGGCAACTCGGCCGCCGAGATTGCCGTGGACCTTGCCCGGTCTGAGGTGGCAGTCGACCTGTCGGTCAGGACTGCGCCGAACATCGTGCGCCGAGACACCTTCGGTATTCCCAGCCAGCTTCTGGGCATCGCGCTGAAGAACGCGCCGCAGCGGCTGATGAATCCTCTTTCAACGGTCCTACGCCGGCTGACCGTACCGAACCTGGACCGTTTCGGACTGCCGGCGCCCGCCGGCGAAGGTTTCACCCAATTTCTCCGCACGTGCACCGTCCCCATTCTCGACCACGGATTCGTACGGGAAGTGCGGGCTGGCCGGATTCGTATCGTCCCCGCGGTCAACGACCTGGCGGGCAACGAAGTTCAACTCGCTGACGGCTCGACCATTCGTCCCGACGCCGTCATCTGTGCCACAGGCTACCGCCCGGGACTAGAGGCCATGGTCGGCCATCTCGGAGTCCTGGATGACAACGGCACGCCCGTCCCGCACGGGCCGGACGGCGCCCCCAACGCGCCAGACCTGTACTTCGTGGGAATCACCGTGCAGTTGGCCGGACTGCTGCGTGAGATCGGGCGCGACGCACGAGCCGTCGGTGACAAAGTGGAGGCAACCGCCCGGGCGAGATCCAACTCTTGAGCACCCCAGCGGTCATCAAGCACTGCAACGAGTCATGGCCCCGCGTGGCGGTACGTCGAGGCCCGCGTGGCGGGGCAGTAGGCCGCGGACGCCCACCTGCATGAGAACGGAATCAGGACCACCCGACCAGCCGTGTCGCCAACCCGTACATGAGGGAGCTCGTGCCATGGCAGCTCGCGGCCGCCGACGCCCATGACCGACTCATCCGTGGCTGAACCGAAGCCTCGCTCCGGGCGAGGTTCGAGGTGAACGAGGCGGGCGATCTGCTGCGGACTCCACCGCTGGTTCAACAGCTCCGCGATGAGCGCATGCAGCAGCGGGTTCGCGTCGGCTCGCCGGCGGCGAGGACGCGCTCGTCCTCAGACAGCGTGACGGTGCGCCTCGAACGGTCGGTACCCGGCTGGGCCGCCGGCCGCGGCGGTGACCGGGCGCCGCAGCTCCCGGGAGACCGTCGAGGGCGCCCGGCCGAGCTCACCGGCGATCTACCGGATGCTCCTACCGCGCTGCCGCAGATCGGCGATCCGGCCCCGTTCGTCCAACGACAAGTAGCGGGTGGAGACCTGCTTCACCTCGAGCCGAGCTCGGCGCCCAGCACCGATCGGACACCAAGGTCACCTCCAGGCCAACCAGCCCGTGACCAGCGACACCATTAGCCGTAGCCTTGGACCTCAGAACTCCGCCCGTGCCGCGCGTCGATGACACAGGCTCGAGGCGAAGAGTCCGGAACCTTGGGGAGAGCCGATGAACGCAGACAATCGAGCCGGAGACCGGTTCACGGAGTGGTTCGAGACGGACGTCGTGCATCCGATGGAGGACTTCCAGGACACCAAACAGGAATGGCGACGCCTCTTCTCCGAAACGCTGGGCACATTTTTCTTGGTACTGGTGGCGGCCGGTGGCGGAATGATGAGCCAGGCATTTCCGGACACGATCTCACGCACCGCCGCGGTCACCGCACCTGCGTTGATGGTGTTGGCGGTCATCCTGTTCATGGGCAAGGTGTCCGGCGCGCACCTCAACCCGGCTGTCAGCCTCGCGTTCGCCGCCCGCGGCGACTTCCCCTGGATCCGCGTCCCGGGATACATCGTGGCGCAGCTCATCGGCGCGACGCTGGCCTGCCTGTTCCTGCAGGCGGTGATCGGTGTGTCGGCCACATACGGGTCGAACTACCCCGCCGCCGGGTACTCGGCGGGCGCGGCGTTCTGGATGGAGTTCATCCTCACCCTTGGCCTGGTCAGTGTCATCCTGGGCACCGCGTCCGGCGCGCAGAACATAGGCATCGTCGGCGCGTTCGGTGTCGGCGCCTATATCGCCCTGGCCGGGCTGTGGGGCAGCCCCATCTCCGGAGCGTCGATGAACCCGGCGCGCACCTTCGGACCGGACCTGGTCGGCGCCGACTTCAGCCACTACTGGGTGTACGTCGCCGGACCCATCGCGGGCGCCGCCGGAGCCGTCTTGTTCGGGTTCGTGCTCCGCGGCCGCGGCGGCGGCGGAGCCGGATCCGGCGCCGCACAAGGGGCACTGAACACCGAGATCGCACGACCCGAGCAGCTCTGAAGGACGAGCACGCGATCGCTCGACCGGTGCTGCCCCGCAGGCGGGAGTGCCGTTCAGACCGCGGGTTTCGACGGTCGGGCTCAGGGTCCGCGGCGTTGGACGTTCCCAACCAACGTGTCCGCTCAACACCGCCTCTTACGAACTGCATCACCGCACGCTGAGGACCAACGACATCACGTTCGCCTTCAGCCCTCGGGAGGGAGGACATCGACTCCGCCCCACCCGAACCCCGCGACAGTCGTAGAACGTGCGCTCTCCGAACACCTCCCAACGCCAACGCGAAGGGTGGTCATCGCTGCCCATGGTCAAATCTCCGACCCGACGTCGAGTACGCCTGGGCAGGACTGCCTGCAGCCGCTGCTCAGTGGGGCCTAGACGCCCTGGACCGCTTCGATCCGGCCGCTCGCCGCAGCGTTCACGAAGTTCTGGTAGTCCCGTTCGTTCTGGTCGGCGTAGCGCTGACCGAAGTCGACGAGAGCACGGTCGACCGCTTCCCCGTCGCTCAGATACTCGGCGATGGCGATCGGGTCGCCGGATCGGGCATGCGCGCGGGCCAGGGTCCAGCCGCAGATCCGTGCATAGAACGTCATCGCGACCGGCAGCATGCCTTCCACCACCGCCGATGCCTTCATGTCGCGGAGCTGACGCCAGTAGTAGTAGCGACCCTGTTGGATGCCGGTGGTCCAGCCGAGGAAGATGTCCGACGACGCCTGCATCAGTCGCTGGCCCTCGACGACGCGCCGGCCCGGGGTGTACGGCGACTTCTTCAGGTGGCTCTCCAGGACCGACGAGGTCGCCTCTTTCACTTGGAGGAACAGGGGATCGCCGGTGTCCCGGCCCTCAAGGAGCGCCATGAACGCCCGGGTACCCACACTGCCCACACCGACGACCTTGCGGGCCATGTCGACGATCGTGAACCGCTCCAGCAGCTGCCGACGATCGGGGGTCAGGCTCGCCTTGTATGCGTCGAACTGTTCGTCGACTGCCTGCCGGATCTGGTCCGTCGACAGGCCCCACGTACCGCCGAGTTCGCGCAAGGGCACCACGACCGGTGGTTGGCTGACGATCCGGTGCCGGCCGTCAACCAGCTCGGCGAACCGCGGCAAGGCGTGCAGGCTGTCCCTGGTGTGTGCCTTGCGCATCGTCTTGTCGGCGGCATCGAGCGCCCTGTCGAGGTCCGCGGCGTCGCCCTTGGCCTCCTTCATCAGCGGATCGCGCTTCTTGCCGGCCTTGTCCTTCACCAGCTGCCGATCGATCTCCTTCGCGACCTTGTCCTTTCCCAGCCGCTGATCGACCTTCTTCGCCACCTTGTCCTTCGAGCGCTTGGACCCACCCTTGGCCGCATCCCGGACGGCCTGCATAGCCTCCCGGATGTCCTTCTCGGACATGTGCTTGTACCAGATGTCCATCGTCGGCATGGCGGCGAACTCGGCCATCGCGGATCGGTACGCGCGGACCGTCTCGACGGTGGCCGCATCGGTGTCAGCGCGGCTGTACTTGTTGTGGCGAGCGGCGATGGTGAAGCTGGCGACCAACCGCTTGAGGTCGTATTCGAACGGCCCGGGCAACGTCTCGTCGAAGTCGTTCAGGCCGAACACGAGCTGCCGCTCCGGCGTCGCGAAGCCGCCGAAGTTGGACAAGTGGGCGTCACCGCACAGCTGGACCTGCAGTCCGGCGGTCGGCGTCTCCGCCAAGTCGGAAGCCATGATCGCGGCTGACCCGCGGTAGAAGGTGAACGGGGAGACCATCATCCGGCCGTGTCGTACGGGCACCAGATCGGCTTCGCGGGTGGCATTCTGCGCGACCAGCAGCTCGACTGGGTCGGGCCGATCGGCCGCCGGGCCCCAGCCGGCGTGCGACGTGACCGGTGCGTTCTCTCGGGCACGTTCGCCCAGCGCCTTGCGGTCCTCAACGCTGAGATGCCCGGATGTATCAATCATGTCCATGGCAACCCATCCCTCTCCGTCGGCGCATGCCCGTCAGCGGCGCTGTAACGGCGACACGCCGACTCCACACACCATAGCCTTGGCGTCCGCTCCGCGGCTGTGGTCCTCGAATCAAGAATCGGGCCGAATCATCGCCTGCCACAGCGTTACCCAGCGTCAGGTGGAACTCGACATTGCCCCCGCCCTGCGAGCCGCCGACGGACTGGCCGCCGCGGTGTCCATCCTCCCAGAACATCGACCGACTGGTGACGCTCTAACGGGCCGCGGGCGGGTCGGGCGGACCCTTGTGGTTGACCTGTACATGGCTCCGTCGCGCAGGCGACCGGCCGGGCGAGCATCCCGCAGCCCGGCTTCCGGGCTGGCCGTGTACCTGCCGCAGCGGCAGCGGATCCGGGTCAAGGAATCCGGCGAGTTCGATCGCGTCCAGCGGATCCGCCAGCACCGGCCCGTACCCGGAGGACCTGCCGTGCTCGCCCGGCAAGTTTCTGCTCGCACCCGCGGCTCGAACACAGTTAACGAGTCGGCCCAGGCGTCCGCACATACCTCGGCGGACCGTCGGAACCCACCGCCTTCAGCACCGTCGTCCGGCAGATCCCCAGCCGCTCAGCGATCCGCGCCTTCGGCACTCTCTCCGCCGCCAGCCTCCGGATCAGCGCCCAGTCCTCCAAAGTGATCACTCTCCAATCGTTGAGTACTCACTTTTCACCGCCGAATCTGTCCAGTTTTCGAGCGCCGCCGACAGGTGACAAAAAGTTCCTATTGAGAGCCTCCGCCCGGACCTAGGCCTGAAGCGGGATCGCCGGATATCTCGGTGGGCCCCAAAGCAGGACAGTCTTGGCCCTTCAAGCCCAGTGGATCGAGTTCCTGGTGGGTGACAGGTTCACCTGCTCGGGGACCTTGGGCTCCGGGCGTAGCGTCGCGGCGGCCGGTGGCAGCCTTCTTGACGCCTGTGTTGCCGGAGCCGGAACTCAGGGAGCCGGTGCCTGGTCGGTCTGCAGACCTGACCCCTCTTTCGCGGATCAAGCTTGGACCTCGATCGGCTCAGCCGGTTCCAGGTCCACCGTTGGTGTTTTCGCTCTGATCCCGGCGGGCGACCCCACGCTTGGCCGCGGACGTCAGGAGCCTGATCACCAGGCCCAGCACGGCGAGATTGAGCAGCATCTGCGCCGTCACGAGTAGTTGCATCCCGCCCGTTTTGGGGGTGATGTCCCCGAATCCGACCGTGGCGAACACAGTGACGGTGAAGTACAGGGCGCTGTTGTGGTCCAGCGGGGCGGTGAAGGTATCGGGGTTGGCCAAGGAGTTCGAGAGGTAGACCCTTGCGAAGATCAACAGGAACAATGGAACGGTCACCGCGAGCGCCTCGATCGCGCGCAGGTTCGGGTATTCGGACTTCATGATCGCGGGTAGCTGGATCCCGACCACGACACCGAATATGGCCAGCGACAGGATCAGCCAGGGCACGTCGGACTCGTGGCTCTCGCCGATTGTTGGTACCAGGTAATAGGCCGTCATCAACACCGCGATGGTCAGCGTCACCCGGAGCAGCACGAGTATGCCGAGCTTCCACATCGCCCTGCGCGGCGGCGGGTTTGCGCTGAGGCCCGGTAAAGACGGGGTCGGGGGATCGAGTTGCGTCATGGTCAAACCATCCCGCGCGGCACCGGTTGGCGTCTAGCGCGGCGCGCGCCGGCGGCGGCGGCGGTCGCGGCCGTGACGGCGGCAACCATCACCATGCTGGAAAGCACCGACTGAAACCAGCCAAGACCAACTGTGACATCCCTTGTGAAGCAGGACAAGTACCTGAAGGAGCCCATGAGAGACAGGCAGCTTTCTTAGGCCTTGCAGTTGCAAGGTGACTGTCGGTCCCCCTTCGTATCCTCCCGTAAGCCGAATCAGGAGGTCGACAATGAGGGCGTTCGTGGTGCGCTTGCCCTCTGGCGTTCGGTACTGGACGGTGCTGGACAACGACTGCGTCCGCACCCAGAAGCGGACGCGTTTTTGCAGTACGTGCGACTGGGCCGCGATGGAACTGCTCGAGGTTGTTCAGCCACATTTCGCTTCGTCCAGGTCGACCAGCTCACCGATCGTTCCACGAGAACACTCCGGCTGCGCCACGCCGTTCGGTTCTCGATGTACCAATCCGGCAAAACCGCCGCCGTTTCTGGCCTCTCAGGCGCGAGTAACGATGGAAGATGCAGGTAGTCGACAGCCAGATAAAATACGGTCGTAGGCGGCAAGCTCTTCGTCGATCCCTTGTGCGTCCCAGATGCCGAGCGCTATCGAATGATTTTCTCGGGCGTGCTTCTGAAGTTCGTGGCGCTTCGAGACGCTCACGGGTTTGACCGTGAAGTAGATGACTCTCTCGGCTGGAGCGCCGTCGATGCAGATCTTGGCTAGATCGGTGCGCACCTTCGTCGGGATCTCATCGCGTTGCGTCGTCGCCGCGATCACGACGTTTTCGTCCGTCGCGAGCGCAGTGAACACGGAAGTGTTCGGCAGGTCAGAGGCGACGACGCTCCAGCAGCTCTCACCATCACGTCCGTCATCACCACCAGCAGCTACCGGTCCGGTGGCCGGCATGACGTTGCTGACGATCCGACGGCGGGTCAGGCCAAGGCACAACTGCTCGAACGCGTGGTGGCCATTCGACTCACCCAGGCTGTCCAGGTGAACCCGGATCTGCGTTGCGAGCTGGGTTGATGTTTCCAACGTTGAAGCCTGTTCGCGATGGCATCTCAGTCTCCTAGTACCGACTCACAATGCCGGGCCTGGTGAGAACGTCAAGGGTCAGGCGGTCAACGTTGGCGAGCCGAACAATTCTCGCCACCTTGAATGAGTCGAGAAGGTTCTCACAGCGATCCCGTGGTTGTTCTGTCTCTTCGGTCATACGACCTCCTGACTTGACTCATGTGATGCTCAATTGGACAGCGCGGGGGCCGGGGGACCGGATCGTCGGCACCGAGATGACGCCTCCCTTCTGCATGCTGATGGTGCGGGCGGGCGGGTGGTCTTGACCAGCCGGCGACCAGACGAATCCCTGGGCCTTCGATCCACTGGTGCTCTCCTCAGGACTTCACGAACCCCCCGCAACGGCGCGCGACCGCAACTGGGCACAAGTCGATGCACAAAACAGCGAGTGATCCGACGAGGACTGCGGTTGCTTCCGCCGCCGGGCTGACACCGCACTAAACGTCTTGCGGAGAGACGGGCGGCTCATCGCGGACAGTTAAGGCTGTGTTCCGATGCACTAGGACGCGGTGACGGGGGAATGGCTCTTGGGGGACGGATGGACACACTGGAGAACCGAGCGCACTTGGCCACTCCGGCGGAGGTCGGCGCAAATGGCGGGAATTCCCGTGGCGACGCTTGCGCAGTGGCGCTGGCGGGGCGTCGGTCCGGCCTACCTCAAGCTGGGCCGCCACGTGCGCTATGACTGGGCTGACGTCGAACAGTGGCTGGCTGCTCAAACGCGTAACGCAAGCTGAGTTTGTCGTGAGCAGATCGCCGCGCCTGCTCGGAACCTGGGGCAAGGTCATGCCGAACGCAGACGGCACCCGGCCGGTGGCGCGCGCGTGCTCGTTCGCGATGAAGACGGCTTAACGCGGGATGTGTCCGCGTGGGGACCGACGGGGGCTCAAGCCGAACGCAGCCTCCGGGAGAGGCTCGCGAATCGAGTCCCTCGAAGTGCCGCCGGGATCGATCCCGAGATGCGCGTCCGCGAGCTGGCGGAAATCTGGCATGAGCAGATCAGCAGCGAGCGCCGACTCGCCCCTAGGACCCTGATTCGATATCGGGGGGCCACTCGACGTCGAGTGGAGCCATTCCTGGGAGTTTCCTGGGAGTTGATCTTCGTTTGGGCTCTGTCTGCTCGCCAAGTGGTAGCAAAACCGCAGGTCAGGCGAGAATTCAGTGCCCCCAGCAGGATTCGAACCTGCGACACACGGTTTAGGAAACCGATGCTCTATCCCCTGAGCTATGAGGGCGTGGCACCGACCGTAACCGGCGCCAGTCCATGATAGGTGCCCGGCCGGGACGTGCCGACCCCGTCGTGCGAGGCTGGCGGACATGGCGCAACTGGTCGTCGACGGCCTGCTGTTCGACCTGGACGGAACGCTGGTCGACTCCACTGCGAGCGTGCAACGCAACTGGCGCAAGCTCGCCGACAAGATGGGCGTCGCGTTCGCCGACATCGAGGATCTGATCCACGGCATCCCCGCCCGGCAGGTCGTTCCGATGATCGAGCCGGACGCCTCGCCGGAGCGCATCGAGGAGCTGTCGCAGTTCCTGCTGGACGGCGAAGCGACCGACACCGGCGACGTCGTCGCGCTGCCAGGTGCAGTCACCGCATTGGACGGGCTGCCGACCGACCGCTGGGCCGTTGTGACCAGCGGCAGCAGGCGGCTCGCCCGGGCCAGGATCAACGCCGCGGGACTGCCGTTCCCGCGCAACCTGATCACCGCAGATGATGTGGCCGTCGGCAAGCCGGATCCCGCCCCCTATCTCGCCGGAGCTGCCCTCCTCGGCTTCGCCCCGCAGCGCTGCCTGGTCTTCGAGGACGCCCCGGCCGGCGTCGCCTCGGCGAGGACCGCCGGCACACAGATCCTCGGCCTGCTCACCACCCATCCCGAACTCGGCGAGCAGGAGGGCATTCCGACGATCGCCTCGTTCGAGCAGGTGGAGTTCAGCGCCGACCGGCTGGGCGTGATCGTGACCTACTGACCCGCGTTCGGCCGCACCCGCAGCGGGTACCAGGCAGGAGTGGAGATCAGACTGGTGCAGGGCGACATCACCGTGCAGGCGGTGGACGCGATCGTGAACGCCGCCAATTCCACCCTGCTCGGCGGTGGGGGAGTGGACGGTGCCATCCACCGCGCCGGCGGACCCGAGATCCTCGCGGAGTGCCGTCGGATCCGCGAGACCGAGTGGCCGGATGGGCTTCCGGTGGGAGAGGCGGTGGCGACCACCGCCGGCCGGCTGCCCGCCAGATGGGTGATCCACACAGTCGGACCGACCTGGGCCAAGACCAAGGACAAGAGCGCACTGCTGCGCAGCGCGTACCGACACAGCCTCCGGCTGGCCGACGATCTCGGTGCGACGAGCATCGCGTTCCCGCTGATCTCGGCCGGCGTCTACCGCTGGCCCAAGGAGGACGCCATCCTGCAGGCCCTGACCGTCCTCCGGGAGACGCAGACGAAGCTGGAGTTCGCCGTACTCGTGCTGTACGACGCGGAGACCAGACGCTTGGCCGACCAGGTCATGCGGCGCTGACCGCGCGACCCGACGCAGCCGCGTTCGGGCACAATCCACGAAATGACAGCGACGGGGACGAGGATCGATCTCGACGCCCCGTCCGGTCGGCTGTCGGTCCTGCTGGCCGGAAACCCGGAAGCCCGAGCGGTGCTGGCCGTTCACGGCTTCGGTTCGTCGGCGGAGTTGACCTGGCAGGTCACCGGCCATGTGCGCGCGTTGGTGTCGGCCGGACGCCGGGTCGTAGCACCGGATCTGCCCGGTCACGGCGGCTCGCACAAGCCCCGCGACCCCGCGGCCTACTCGTTGGACGGCCTCGTCGCTGATCTCGCCGCGGTGGCCGGCGAGGTCGGTGCCGAGCGGGTCGACCTGCTGGGCTACTCGCTCGGCGCGCGGCTCTCGGTCGCCCTTGCCGGCGCTCTGGACCAGCGGCTCGATCCGACGGTTCGCCGGCTGGTGATCGGCGGATACGACAATCGGCGGTTGTTCCGGGGCGTCGACGCCGGCCAACTCGCCCGGATCCTCCGCGAGCCGGCGGCGATCGCGGAAGCCGACCCGCAGACGGCCAGGATCGCCGGCATTGCGCTGGCCGTGCCGGGCAATGACCTCGCTGCCCTGGCCGCAATGGTGACGGGCCTACCGCCCACCGAGCACGCCACCGCGCCGCCCGGCATTCCCACTCTGGTCGTCGCGGGCACGGCCGATCCGCTCGCCGCGGATGCGGAGCGCTGGGCGGCCCAGCTGCCGCACGCGGAGTTCGTGCCCGTCCCGGGTCGCGACCACGTCAGCACCGTCACCGCCGCAGTGTTCCGCCGCCGTGCCGCCGAGTTCCTGGCCGCCGCGCCCGATGGGTAGTCGGTACGTTGCGGGACCGCCGGCGGGTGATGACCCCGGAGCCGGCCGCAGCAGGCGCCGGCCCGATCCAGCGGGCGAGCGGGAGCCCGGCGGTACCGGCCGAAGAACGTGGTGCGGGCTGGTTAGGCTGAGCACACCGACCGACCGGGCCCCGGGTTCACCGGGAGTCCGGGCCGGCAGCTGGGGAGCCGGCCGGTCCGAGAATCAGGAGGCCACCTCGTGACCACCAGTGCTCCGCATGCCGGACGCGCGCTCATCGTGTCGATCACCGACCACCTCGTGCACGGCGAGGACGACCAGGGGGCCGGCGCGCTGGTCACCGAGTTGCTGGTCGAGGCCGGTTTCGTGGTGGACGGCACGGTGACCGTGCCGTCGGAGGCTGTCGACATCCGCACGGCACTCAACACCGGGGTCATCGGCGGGGTGGACCTGATCGTCACCATCGGTGGCGTCGGCGTCTCCCCACGGGACGTCACTCCCGATGTGACCACCGAGGTCATCGACCGCGAATTGCCCGGGATCACCCAGGCGCTCCGGTGGTCGGGCATGGCAGCCGGGGTGATGGACGCCATCGTCTCGCGGGGACTGGTGGGTGTCTCCGGCCAGACGCTGATCGCCAACGTCGCCGGATCCCGCGCGGCGATCCGCGACGGGCTCGCAACGCTGACCCCGCTGGCCGCCCACGTCATCGAGGTGCTGTCCGACCCCGAGAGCTGAGCTCGCCGGCGGCGTCCTCGATGAGGTCGGGGGTTCAGAGCGGGTGAGCGCTACTCGGTGACCGTGTCGCCGGCCTCGGACGCGGCATCCTTCGCCGTGTCAGCAGCGTTGTCCGCTGCTGCCTCGGTCGACTCAGCGGCGTTGTCCGCTGCCCCGGTCGACTCAGCGGCGTTCTCGGCCGCTGCCTTGGTCGACTCGGCGGCGTCGGCCGCTTGGTCCCTGGCGTCGGCCAGCGCATCCTGTGCCTTGTCGCCGGTGTCGCCACCCAGCACCTTGCCCTTGAGATCGCCGGCCTTGTCGGCCAGATCCCCCGCGACGTCCTTGACCTTGCCCCAGGCCGGGGCGGCCACATCGCCGGCCTTGTCGGCCAGGCCGCCGGCCACGTCCTTGGCCTTGTCCCAGGCCGGGCCGGCCACGTCACCGGCCTTGTCGGCCAGGTCACCGGCCACGTCCTTGGCCTTGCCCGCCAGGTCGCCCACGACGTCCTTCGCCTTGTCGATGTATTCACTCATGCCCAGACCCTCCTCGGAAGAATCGGTCGTCCCCTGGTGACCCGATGGTGCACGTATGGCACCGTTCGGGAGTGAACGTACCCGCTGACGGCGCACCTCAGCAGAGCGAAAACGGCGCGACGTCCGACCCGGACGAAGCCGCCCCGACACCGGCCCGAAGGCCCACCGGTGTCGACCGTCGGACGCTCGACGAGGTGTTCGGCCAGGTGCTTCCGGACACGACGTCAGACGAACGAGCCGAACGCGACGACTCCGGTGGCCGATCCGGAACCGGCGATGACTGGTACCACGAGAACCGGCCACCGCACCACGACCGCTGAGCCCGCGTCCACGAACTGGTGGTCCGGCGTCCTCAGGCCTCGTTGCGCGCCGCCAACAGGTCGCGGATCTCCTTGAGCAGCTCGACGTCCGTCGGCTCGGACGGGCCGGGCTCCTCGCCGCGCTTGCGCCGCTTCTGCAGCTTCTGTATCGGGTAGATGAGCACGAAGTAGACGGCGGCCGCGACGATCAGAAAGTTGATGATCGCGGTCAGGATGATGCCGATCGAGAACTGAGCGTCGTTGATGACGAAGTTGCCGACGTCATCCAGATTCGGTTTGCCGAAAATTGCGGCGATCAACGGGTTGATGAAGCCCGTGACCACGGCTGTCACGATGGCGGTGAAGGCAGCTCCGATGACGACCGCGACGGCGAGGTCGAGGACGTTCCCTCTCATGATGAAGTCCTTGAACCCCTTGATCATGCGAATCTCCCTCCCGTGGACGCCGAGCCGCGCCCGTCGACTTTTGCGTGGGGCACCCTACCTGCGCTCTGTTGCTCATTCGTGACGCGATTCGCCCATCCAGGTCGGGGGTCGTCGTTGCGATCGCTTCATCGCGACGAGATACCGGATCCAGCCCGAATCGGGGTGAGGACGTCAACCGAATCGGATCGCCAGATCGGAGCCGAGGGCAGCGGCCGCAAGCCGATCGGCCTCGACGGTGGGCACGCCGACCACCACGATCCGGCCGGCGGCCCCGCCCGGACTCGTCGCGGCGCCGACGGACAACACCACGGCGTCCTTGGCCAGGACGGCCGGGTCGGCCGAGTGGTGATTGGGACTGTCCGTCACGGTCACGATCACCACGTGCATGCCGGGGCTGAGTAGATCCACGGTGGCGCCGTCGGCCGGATGGATGGGCACCGCTGCGCGTCCGGGACCGGGATCCGGGCCGTCCGCGGCGACCAACCGGACGTCGGTGACCAGTTCGCCACGACGGACCGGCGCGGCCAAGGTTCGACCGACAACAGCCGACGGATCGCGCAGCGCTCCGTCGGGCAGTACGCGAACCGCAACCGTGCGCACCGTAGAGCGGCTCAGCACAGCGCCCGCGGGTAGGTCCTTGGTCAACGCCACGGCCATGATGTCAGCGGTCACCCGGTCCGGCATGGCGGCCAGCGCACCTGCGCTGACCAGCAGTGCGGTGGCGAGTACGAGCCGGATCCGGCGGAGCCGACGCCCACCGCGTCGGCGGCCATGCACCAGCGCGGCGAGGCGATCGGGCCACCGGGGCTGCAGCTTCGGGGCTCTGGCCCTGGCGCCGTCGGGTGACGCGGTGGTGGGTCGGACCGTTCGGGCTGCGGATCGTCGGGACATGGTCGCGACGGTAGGGAGGTGGGATGCCATTCGTTGCCGGCGAGCTCGCTGTGTGGACCGACCGGATGTCTGTGGACAACTCCCGTCGCATCTGGCGCCGCGAGGCTCAGGAGACCACCAGCCGCAGGATGCGGTCGTCGCCGTCGCGCGGATCACCGCGACCGTCGGTGTTGGACGTCGTCAGCCAGAGCGAGCCGTCCGGTGCGAGCATGACAGTGCGAAGCCGACCGTACGTGCCGGTGAAGTGGGCGACCGGTTCGCCGGTTCCCGTGCCGGTCAGCGGTATCTGCCACAGGCGCTCGCCCCGCAGCCCGGCCATCCACACCGATCCGCCGGCCACCGCAATGCCACTGGGAGACGCGTCCGAAGTTGGCCAGACTCGTTGCGGTGCAACAAATCGCTTGTCGCTACTGTTGCCTTCCACGTCAGGCCAGCCGTAGTTGCCGCCGGCGTGAATGAGATTGAGTTCGTCCCAAGTGTTCTGGCCGAATTCGCTGGCCCAGAGCCGGCCCTGGTCATCGAACGCCAAGCCCTGGACGTTGCGGTGCCCGTAGGAGTAGACCAGCGGTGCTTCCGGAAACGGGTTGCCGGGCGCGCCCGACCCATCGGGCCTCAGGCGCAGGATCTTCCCACCGAGATACCCCAGGTCCTGCGCATTCTCGCGCTGTTGAGCGTCACCCGTCCCCACGTAGAGGTACCCGTCCGGCCCGAACGCCAGCCGCCCACCATTGTGGGTCGAGTTCCTCGGGAGCCCGTCCAGGATCACCCGCTGTGCGGCGACTGTGCCGCCCGTCATCAGCAATGCCGCGACGCGATTGTCGTCATCGGTGGTGTAATAGACGAAAACTGTGTGGTCGGTGGGATAATCGGGCGAGACGGCCAGTCCGAGCAGGCCCGCTTCGCCGCCCGCGGACACGTCGTCGACCGTGCCGACAACGGAGACGGTCCCGTCGGCCGCGATGCGCTTGACGTCACCGGTGTCCCGCTCGGTGACCAACGCACTGCCGTCGGGCAGGAAGCCGAGTCCCCACGGCACGTTGAGCCCGGTGGCCACCGTGCTCACATCGATGTGTGCGGGTATCGCGGCCGTCGAGAGGTCCGCGCTGGACTCGGCCGGTCCGGACTCGAAAGGACTCGTCGAGGTGGCGGGGCCGGTCTCGGAGCTCGAGGCGCTCGACGACGCGCCGGTGGGGAGGGCGTCGGTTCCCGGCGCGGCCGGCTCACTCGTGCAGCCGGCGGCCACGGCCGACGCGAGCACCAGGGTCACCAGGACGGGTGCTCGGCGGGCCATGCCCCAGTGTGCCAGCGAGGTGTACCGACGACGCTGGGCATGGCGAGCGGGTCCGTCCGGGCGACGCCGGGGTCAGCTGGCAGCTTTGGTGGTGGTCCCGGCGGACGATGACGACTTCGTGGACGAGCCCCCTGAGGAGGACCCCGACGACGACGACCCCGAGGACGATCCCGCAGTCGACGACGCAGTCGACGAAGATGAACTGTCGGCCTTCACGGCCGGCTTGCCGGCCGCATCGCCCGAGGACGAGCCCTTGTCCGACGAGCTGGCGGCGGCCGCCTTCGAGTCCGAGCGCGCATCGTTGCGGTAGAACCCGCTGCCCTTGAACACGACGCCGACCGCGCCGTAGACCTTCCGCAGCCTGCCGCTGCATTCCGGGCACTCGGACAATGAGGACTCGGTGAACGCCTGCACGGCCTCGAACCGGTGGCCGCACTCGGTGCAGGCGTACTGGTAGGTGGGCACAGGGAACCTCCGCGAGTCGAGCCTGGAGCATCGAGCGGCCGGCACGAGCCCTCGATTTGGCACTCTCCGTTCGAGACTGCCAATTCATGATGCGACGCCGAGCCCTCCTCGCGCAACAAGACGTCCGTCACCACCCCGCTGAACAGCGCTTTCATCCCGAAAGCCCGAGCCGTCAGCGGGGCAGCGCTTCCACCCCGGACGTCGGGGTGACGACGAACCGGACGGGCACGTCGAGCGGCCCGACCGGCACAGCGTCGACCAACTCGTCGTCGAACACCACCGCGACCGTTCGCGACCCGGCGCCGACCAGCGCCAGTGTTCTGTCGTAGTGCCCCCCGCCACGGCCGAGCCGGTGGCCGCGGCGATCCACCGCCAGCGCCGGGACCAGCACCACATCGGCCGATTGCACGGCCGTGGCACCCAGGCCGGGACCCAACGGCTCTTCGATGCCGAACGCGCCGCGACGACTGCCGAACCCGTACGGGCACCAATTCAGCGCCTCGCCGGCCCGGGCCCGCGGCAGCAGCACCCCGACACCGCGTGCGGTCAACAGTGCAGGGAGGTCGGGAGCAAGCGGTTCGGTACCGAGGGGAAGGTATCCGCAGACCACCCGCGCGTCGCCGACGAAGGTCAACAATGCTGCCGTGAGCGCGTCCCTGGCGGCCTGGCGTTCGGTCTCCGGCCGTGCCCGCCGTCGCGCCAGCAAGGCCAGCCGGGCGGCGTGCTTGTCCCCAGCCGGTCCGTCCGGATCCGCCGACATCACGAGCGCAAACCTACCCAGCCGTCGAGGACGCCACCGATCGTCACCGGGTACCACCGCGCGCCCAGGGTAAGGCGCTAACGTGCACGAATGCGCTCGGTCACTCAGCAGCTCGATCTGGTGCTGTCCGCCGCGCGTACACCATCACCGGTGCGCGTCGCGATCTCCGAGGCGCAGGGGCTGTTGTGCGCCGAGCAGGTCGTCGCGCAGGCTGCGCTCCCGGCCTTCGACCAGGCCGCCGTCGACGGTTACGCCGTCCGTTCCGTCGATACGGTCGATGCCTCCCCGCAGAACCCGTTGACCCTGCCGGTGGTCGGCGAGATCCCCGCTGGAGCCCGGATGGCACATCGGCTGCAGCCGCACCAGACGGTCTACGTGGCCACCGGCGCACCGTTGCCGACCATTGCCGACGCCGTCGTCCCGCGCTCGGCCGCCCAGGGCACGGCGGCCAGGGTGACCGTCGCGCAGGCGTTCTCCTCCGGCGACTTCGTCCGCCGTACCGGGGAGGACGTCCAGCCCGGCGACGTCGCCGTGCGCTCCGGGGCGTTCATCGGCGCTGCGCAGGTCGGGCTGCTGGCGGCCGTCGGCCGGGACAAGGTGCTCGTGCACCCGAGGCCGAGGGTGTCGGTGGTCTCGCTCGGCGCCGAACTCGTCGACGTCTCCCGCACGCCCGGCCACGGGCAGGTGTACGACGTCAACTCCTTCGCGCTGGCCGCCGCGGCCCGCGATGCCGGGGCCGAGGTCACCCGCATCGGCATCGCGCCGGACGAGACCAAGCGGCTGCGCGAGCTCATCGAGGCGCGGCTGCTGGTCTCCGAAGTGGTCGTGATCGCCGGGGCGGCCGGCGGCGAATCGACCGGCGAGATCGTCGAGGTACTCGGCGAGTTCGGTGACATCGACCTGAGCAGGGTGGCGATGCAACCGGGCTCGGCGCAGGGTTTCGGCGTGCTCGGCACCGACCGGGTGCCGGTTTTCCTGCTGCCATCGAACCCGGTGTCGGCGTTGGTCGTGTTCGAGGTGATCGTCCGGCCGTTGATCCGGGTGATGCTCGGTCGGCCCAACCCCTACCGGCGCACCGTCACCGCTCGGACGCTCACGCCGATCACCTCGCCCGCCGGGCGACGGCAGTTCCTGCGGGGGCAACTGATGCGTGACGACGAGGACGACTACCTGGTCCACATTCTCGGCGGGGGTGGCACCCATCTGCTGGCCTCGCTGGCCGAGGCGAATTGTCTTGTCCTGGTTGACGAGGGCACCACCGAGATACCGGTCGGTGCCGAAGTTGCCGTGTCATTCCTGGCGCAGAGGGCCTGAGACCGGGAGCCTGAGCCATGTCCGTCGTGCAGGTCGGCAGCCGGCATCCGGGTTGGCCGGCGACGCTCGGACCGGTGAGCACCCGCGGCGGCCTGGTCGAGGTCCGTCCGTTGCACCGCACCGACGGACGAGCCTGGCGTGAGCTGCGGATCGCGGACGAGGCGCTGATCGCGCCCTGGGACGCGACGTCCCGGCTGACCTGGGAGGACCGGCACACCCGGGCGCAGTGGCGGCTGCATCGGTCGCTGCTCGTCGGTGCGGCCAGGCGCGGCGAGGTGATGCCGTTCGCCATCACCGTGGACGGCCGGTTCGCGGGCCAGGTGACCGTCGGTGGAATCCAGCGCGGAGCCTTGCGTTCGGCCTGGGTCGGGTACTGGGTCGGCTCATCGTTCACCGGCCGGGGCGTGTGTACGGCCGCGGTGGCGTTGGTCATCGTGCACATGTTCACCACAGCAGGCATGCACCGGCTGGAGGCCACCATCGCGCCCGAGAACGTGGCGAGCCGGGCGGTGGTGGGCCACCTGGGTTTCCGTGAGGAGGGGTTGCTCCGGCGCTATCTGGACATCGCCGGGGGATGGAAGGACCACCTGCTATATGCACTGACGGCCGAGGAGGTCAGCGGCGGGCTGGCCGGGCTGCTCGCGGCCGGGCGGCACGGCTCCTGAGAGTCCATCCTCAGGAGTCGGCCCAGGGCTGTAGGCACCGGGAGCCGGCAGGCGAGTCGGCCCATGGGAGTCGGCCCATGGGAGTCGGCCCATGGGAGTCGGCCCATGGGAGTCGGCAGAGCGCGTCGCCGCGGGTAGCCCCGAGAGTTCCCGCTCACATCGGGCGTGTCTGCCCTGGCCGTGGGACGGGTGTGACTAGCGTGACTGACGTCCGGATCGGCGTCCGGTCAATTGGCCCTGTCGACCGGGGAGGGAGGCCGCAGTGTCGTCGATTCCGACCTCGCTCATCATCGTGCTGCTCGTCGCGGCCTGGTTGGTCGTGCTGGTGCCGATGTTCGCCCGGCGGCGGGAGGCGGTCCCGGAGTCCGATGACGGCGCTACCGGCTTCCGGGTGCTGCGCCGCGAACGCAAGGCGCGCAAGCGAGCACTGCGGGCCGGCCACGTAGGAGGCGACCACTACGACATGGACGTGACAGCAACGGATTCGGCGTACGCAGCCGATGTCGAGGAGCGTGACGACCACTCAGGGCCGGATGACGCAGCGGACGAATGGGCGGCCGAGCAGGAGCGGGCCGCGCGTCGGCACCCTGTCCGCCACGACGAGCAGGACGAGCAGGACGACGACTATCGCCACGACGACTACCCGACCGAGAGCGCTGTGCGGCCGGTCCCGACACGGAAGGGTCGTGGCGGCTTCGATCCCGACGCAGCCGAGGCGACCAGGATGTTCAAATACCGCCGCCGGCGTCGCGTGTTGTTGCTCCTCGTGACGCTGCTGGTCGGCTCGATCGCCGCCGCCTACTTCCTCACCCCCTTGGCCTGGGTCGGCACCGCGGTGGTCGGTCTGATGCTGATCGGGTTCCTGGTCTACCTACGTCGCCAGGTCCGGATCGAGGCGGAGATCAGGGCGCGCCGGTTGGCTCGGTTGCGCCGGGCCAGACAGATCCGGCCCGAAGTCCGCGACGGGTATGACGAGCGGTCGGCGTCGCCGTATCGGCCGGTCGTCCGGAGCAGTGCCGTTGACCCGATGGACGCGGTCACGATGGCCTCGACCGTGCCACCCGCCGCCCAGCGGGGTGGCCGTGTGGTGGTCGATCTGGACGACGACGACCCGGCGTTCGAGGACCTCGAGCGGTACCACTCGCCGGTGTACCGGCGGCAGGCCGGCTGACGCACCGGTGGCTGATGCCGCCGCTGGTCTCCGCGAGGTCTACCGGCAGGAGGCAGCGGCTGTCCGGTTCGACTGGGGACCGATCGGCGCCGCTGCGATCGCTCCCGGTGCCGACGTCGTGGTGGTGGTGGACGTTCTGTCGTTCACCACGACGCTTTCCGTAGCCATCGATCTGGGTGTCGAGGTGTTTCCGTACCGGCTCCGGGACGCCTCCGCGGCCGCCTTTGCCGCGTCGAAGTCGGCGGTGCTGGCCGTGGGCCGGGCCGAACGGACTGCAGGCGGGGTGAGCCTCTCGCCGCTCTCGGTGCGCACGGCGGCCGCCGCCGGCGGCGAGCTGGCGACCAATCCGCGCTTGGTACTGCCCTCACCCAACGGTTCGGCGATCTGCCGGCAGCTGGCGGAGACCGGCACGACGGTGGTCGGTGCGTGCCTGCGCAACGCACCGGCGGTGGCCAGGTGGATCCTTCGGCAAGGCTTCGATGTGGTCGGGGTGGTGGCGGCCGGTGAGCGCTGGCCGGGAGACCTGTTGCGGCCGGCTGTCGAGGATCTCTGGGGGGCCGGCGCGGTGATCGCCGGTCTGACCGGCTCGTCGTCGCCGGAGGCGGGTGCCGCCGCTGCTGCATGGTCGGCGGTGGCCGGTGCGGTGGGCGTTGCGCTGGCCGACTGTGGTTCGGGCCGCGAGTTGGCCGCTGACGGATGGGGTGACGAGGTGCCGGTGGCGGCCGAGGTGGGACTGTCGGACGCAGTGCCGGTGCTCTCCGGTGACTCGTTCAAGGCCGCTTGACCCGGGCTCTCCGGTCGGGGACGGATGGTTCCACGGTGCATCCGGAGGCGTTCGGCAGGAGCAACGCGGCTGCTAAGCTTGCTGTCGGCTCGGAGTGACCGGGTCATGGGGCTGTAGCGCAGTTGGTAGCGCGCTTCGTTCGCATCGAAGAGGTCAGGGGTTCGATTCCCCTCAGCTCCACCAAACTTTCGCAGATCAGAGCCGGTGTCGAGGGCGATGACACCGGCTCGGCCCGTGAGCAGCTTGCGGGCACTCTCCGGTGAGCAATGCCTGATCCAGTGTTCATCGCAAGGGTGTCCAGATCGTCCGGAAACAGGTCAGCCCTGGCCGTTCCGGGCGATGGACTCCTTCGTCCCGGACGTCCGGTGGCCGACCCGGTGGGCCCGCGCCAGGTAAGGCCGATGCAGCTGCGCCGGCCACTGCTGGGGTGACACACGGGCGGAGCGCGGCAGAAGTACCGAGGACGATCGCTCGAGCTCCCGTCAGATCACTCGGAGGGTGACCGTCCCGGCGGCGCCATCGATGGTGACGGTGTCGCCGTCGTGGAGACGGGTGGTCGCGTCCGGAACTCCGACCACGGCCGGGATGCGCAACTCGCGGGCCACGATCGCAGCGTGCGAGAGCACGCCTCCGACCTCGGTGACGACGCCGGACGCGATGCGCGAGCAACGGCGTCCAAGCCGGGTCGGTGTAGGGACAGATGAGGATGTCGCCCGGACGGACGCACGCAAAGTCGCTGGGGCCCCGGACGATCCGCGCCGGCCCGGTCGCGGTTCCGGAGCCGGCCGCGGTGCCGGTCAACGATGTCGGCACGGCGACCTGGCCACCACCGGATGACCAGGGGAGTGCAGTGGTGACCGGTCTTGCCTGGCCCTGGCGCGGCTGGGGGACGCGTCCGCCCGCCGGAGAAGATGCGCCATGGCTCCAGCGTATCAACACAGTGTTGACAACGTTCTGTTGATGCCCGACGCTCGAGGGCATGGCGCCCACGGACGATGCTGCGCGGTCCGCGAGCACCGATCAGGATCGGGCGCGCCGGGAGAGCGACGCCCGCGAGCACCTCCGCGGGCTCGGTGCCGATGAGATCGCCGCTCGCCCCTGGCGGCCGGCACCCATTCCGGCGTCGGCGGTGGACCTCGCCCACTTCGCACTCTGGCGGTCTGGTGCGATGACCCCCGAGGCCGTGCTGAGCGCCCTCGCTCTGCTGCCGGCCGCGCGGGCGGAGGTCGAAGGGCTCGAGGCCGGTCTGCTGTTCACCGCGCGGGCCAGTGGCTTGACCTGGGCCCAGATAGCCGATGCGATGGGGTTCAACTCCCCGCAGGCGTGCCAGCAGCACTTCAACCGGATTGCCGCCAGGCAGGGCACCGGATCATGACCGCGGACTCGGGCCTCGAACTCCTGGTCCTGCACGCGGTCCGGATCACCGGATTCGCCGACATTCATGCGATCGCTGGCCGTTTCGGGCTCGATCTGGCCATGACCACCGAGTTCCTCTTTGATGCACAGGCGTACGGATGGGTCGTGCGCGCCGCCTTCGCCGACCTCGAAGGCTGGTCGTTGACCGAGTCGGGCCGTGCCGAGAACGAGCGCAGGCTGGCCGTCGAACTGGCCGACACCGGAAGCACCGACCAGGTGCGTGAGGTCTACCGAGACTTCCTGCCGCTGAACACCCGCCTGCTGCAGGCCTGTACCGATTGGCAGCTGCGCCCGGTTGCGGGCGAGCGATTCGCCGCCAACGACCATACCGATACTGCTTGGGACCAGAGAGTTTTCGCTGAGCTGCGGGCCATCGACGGTGCGCTCGTCCCGCTCGTCGACCGTCTCTGCGTCGGGCTGAGCCGCTTTCGCGGATACGACACACGATTCAGCGCGGCCGAGCACCGGGCCCGCGCCGGCGAAGGCGACTGGATCGATCGGACCGATATCGACTCCTGTCACCGCGTCTGGTTCGAACTCCACGAAGACCTCATCGCCACGCTCGGTATCGACCGCAGCGCGGAACCCGCGGAGGCGAAGGTGTGACGCTTGTCGAGCCAGGTCAACGTCTCGGCCAAGGCCTGGTGACGACACCCGAGCGTTCGAATGGTGCCGGAGGTCCGTAGGAGGCTGGCGGGGGCGGGCTGAGTCGTTGTATGGTTTATCTATGACGTTAGATAAAGCATCTAGCGCGGCCACGACCGACTCGGGCTCGCCGCTCACCTTCCGCCTCGATCCGGCCTCGGGCCTGCCCACCTATCTGCAACTCGTCCAACAGGTCGAGCATGCGATGCGGCTCGGTCTGCTCGAGCCGGGGGACCGATTGCCCAAGGTCCGCGAAGTGGTCGCCGACCTCGCCATCAACCCGAACACGGTGCTCAAGGCCTACCGCGACCTCGAGCAGAAGGGTTTGGCGTCAGGGCGTCCGGGCCAAGGCACGTTCATCGACGGGACACTGGCCCAGGCCACGCTCCCGGCACTCACCGGGCTGCGCCGGTCGCTGCGGACCTGGCTCGCGGACGCCGATGCGGCCGGGTTGGACGAGGACGGCATCGTGGCCCTGGTCATGAGCACGCTGCGGGATTTCCCTGAGCGCCGCGCGGCCGGCGACGTGCCCGGCGCGACGCGGCGAGCCCGCCGGACGGGTGGAGGGGCGGCATGAACATCATCGAAACCGTCGGTCCTCGGGCGTCGGTACGGCGGCACGTGGGCGTTGCGCGACTGCACGCTGGCCATCCCGGACGGGCACCTGGTCGCCCTCGTCGGGCCGAACGGCGCGGGCAAGAGCACCCTGCTCAATCTCGTGGTCGGCCTGACCGCGCCGACCACGGGCGAGGTGACGGTGCTGGGCGGGGTTCCGGCCGGATCGCTCCCAGCCCTGGACGGGATCGCCTTCGTAGCCCAGGACATGCCGCTGTACCGGCATCTCTCGGTGGGCGACACGCTCCACCTGGCCCGCAATCTCAACCTCCACTTCGATTCCGGATACGCCCACCGACGACTTGCCGATCTCGGCATCAGCGGCAAACACAAGGCCGGCAAGCTTTCCGGCGGCCAGCAGGCCCAGTTGGCGCTCACCCTCGCGCTCGCCCGGCACCCGCGGCTGCTCGTCCTGGACGAGCCGACTGCGCCGCTGGACCCACTGGCTCGACACGACTTCATGGCCGCCGTGATGACCGCCATGGCCGACGACGGGATCTCGGTCGTGCTCTCCTCGCACATGCTGGCCGAACTGGAGCGGGTCGCCGACTACCTCGTGTTGATCTCCCACGGTCGTGTGCAACTGGATGGCACCGTCGACGGCCTGCTCGCGCGCCATCGGCTGGTGACCGGGCCCGCTGGTCGGATCGGTCGGGCTGACTGGGATGTCATCCACACCAGCGGAACCGGCGCTCAGACCCATCAGCTCGTCCGCATCCGATCGGTCGATGAGACGCTCCCGACGACCTGTGAGGCGCGTCCGGTCGGCATCGAGGAACTCGCCCTCGGCTACCTCCGCGAGACGCCGGCAGCTCCGGTCGCCGCACCGAGCGGAGCAGTCCGATGACCGCGCTGGCGTCGGTGCCCACGGCGCCCCTACGTCCGGTGCGGTGGCCGCGGCTGGCATGGGTTTCCTGGCGGCATTACCGCTCCACTCTGCTGGCCACCCTGGCCGTCCTGGCCGTGATCGGCGGCTACCTGGTGGTCGACGGCGAACGGATGCGTGCGGCCTACGCCGGTTACCGCACCTGTCTCCCGGTCAACTCGCCCACCTGCGAATTCGCCTGGCAAGCCTTTCGCGACAGCTATGGTGAGCCCGGTTTCATCGGCGTGATCCTGGTGCTGCTTCCCGGCATCGTCGGGGCGTTCGCCGGCGCGCCGCTGTTGGCCCGCGAGCTGGAAACCGGCACGTTCCGCTTCGCCTGGACGCAAGGCGTTGGCCGGATGCGTTGGGCTGTCGCACTTCTGGTGCCGGGTGCCGTGGGTGTCGCGGTGATCATGGCCGGGTTCGGCGGACTGATCAGCTGGTACAACCAGCCGCTGGTCGAGGCCGGGATCATGCCACGCTTGCGGGCCACCGTATTCCCCGTCACCGGGGTCGCGGCCGCCGGATGGGCGCTGGTCGGGTTCGCGCTCGGCGTGCTGGCCGGCCTGCTCTGGCGCCGCGTACTGCCCGCCCTGGTCACGGCGGGCGCCGCCTGGTTCGGGTTGGCCTTCCTGGCTGCCAGCTTCCTGCGGCCGAACTACTGAGTCCGCTGACCACAACCAGCCTCGAGTTGTCGAACACCGACCTGTCGATCGACCAGTGGTGGACCAAGGACGGCGCACCGGTGAGCGCCGCCGACGTGAACTCGGCCCTCCAGGCCATCGGCGCGGGGTTCCACGGCGGGGACGAACGGCCCGTGCACGCGGCAGGCAGCGGAACCGCCGACCCGGTCCAGTACCTGCTCCAGCACGGCTATCACCAGATCACGAGCTACCAGCCGGACGCCCGCTTCTGGACCTTTCAGTGGATCGAGTTCGGGTGGCTGACCGCGCTGGCCCTGCTGTTGCTGGGCGCGACGCTGTGGCTCCTGCGCCGCCGCACCGCCTGAGACGAACGACGGGTCAGCCCCACCGGAACACGAGTTCGTTGCCCTCGGGGTCGGACAGCGCGCACCGGCCCGCAGTTCCTTCGGCGACGACCTGCCCGCCGGCCGTGACCGCCGCGTCGATGCGTGCCTGTACCTGATCGTCCGGCACCCAGAGCACGACATGGACACGGTCGCGCTGCCGGCGCCGGTCCTCGTCGGCGCTGTCCAGGTCCTGGAAGATGATCACCGGGTTCAGTCGGCGGGGATCGTAGATGTCGGTGACGAGCGTCCGCCCGTCGGGCTGGTAGCCCAGCACGCTCGCCCAGAAGTTCCGCGCCGCAGGGACATCGTCCGCGTCGATGCCGAGTTGGACGAACCGCGCCCGGGCCGTGGCCGCCGACAACTCCAAGTCGTGTGCAGCAGATTGGATCCGCCGGGCAAGGTCCACGAATTCCGTCCCGGCGGGTTGCATTCCCTCCTCCCAGAGGTCCTTCCCGCTGTCGATGGTGACGCTGCCCGGCCGTAGGTCGATCAGCAGTGGTACGCCGACGTTGTCGGCCAGTGCGGCGACCGCGGCGGCGAACCTGGCGGCCTGGCCGGGCGACTGGGCGGAGTACAACGCCATCGCGCTGAAGATCACGCGCCAGTCGTCCGCCTCGCCTGCCGCGCCGAGTGGGTCGCCCGGGACCACATCGGCTTCGTTGCCTTCGACGTCGGCGAGCGTCAGTCCGTAGACACCGAAAGGTTCCTGGCCCAGTGTGGTCCGGATCGAGTCCACGGCCTCCGGTGGCCGGACGATGTCGACGTGGATCCGATTGCGCAGCGTCGCCACCTGATCCAGCCGGCGGAACGAGATCGGCGGATCGCGTCGGAGGGGATCCCGCAGGCGGTCCGCTCCGGACGGATCGTAGGCGAGCGCGACCCGCCAGAAGTCCAGCACCGGCGCCGGGTTTGCGGTCTCGAACTCGAGCCCGATGATCTGAAGTGCTGATGGGTCAGCGGTCAGGCCCAGGTCGCCGGCCGCTGCCGAAACGACTTGAGCCTGGCGCAGATCGGCCTCGGTCGGGCCTGGACCGTCGGCCCCACCGAGGCGGACCCGGAGGCCGCCGGGGCGCAGGTCCACCTCCGGAAGGGCACTGCCGTCTGAGACGTCGGCGATACGCGCGACCAGGTTGGCGCCGGCGGTCAACGAAGGTGCGTCGAACCAGGCGCAGGCGGTGTTGTCGAGGACCCGCCACCCGTCAACGCCCGGCGCCTGGTGGAACTGGTCGGCCGTGAGCCTGGTGCCATTCGCTGCTCGATCAGTCATGACCGGCAGCCTAGGGCTGAACACGGATGTTCACCGTCCGGATTGTGCCGATCCTGGACTCTCCTCTCGGTTTCCCGCTCACCTTTGGTCGCGGAGCCAGCCGAGCAGGACGGGCAGAACCCGCGCACTGTGCATGGCCCCCATGTGGTCCAGGCCGGGAAGCACCGTCACCGTCCATCCCCAGTCGACCAATTCGTCTCGGTGACGTCGCAAGGGACCGGCGATGTCGACGGTGGTGTCGCCCCATTCCGGTCCGTAGGCGATGGAGTCGTCGCTGCCGGCGAACGTCAAGCGCGGCATGACCAGTTCCCGCTGCACGGCGCGATCATCGAAGTCCTGCAACGCTTCGTAGAGCGTGACGAACTGGCTGGTGACCGCGGGACCAACGCTGATCCCGGCCGCGTCCCAGTCTCCCGGAGCCACCGGCTCCGTCGGGGGAGCCTGGGGCTGCCTTGCCTTGGCATCCGCGGCCATGGTGACGGCGAGCATCGCCCGATACGGACCGTCGATGGGCGGGAACCCGCCCATGGCCAACGCCGACACCCGGTCGGTGCGCAGCGCGAGCTGCATTCCGGCCAGCGCCAACCAGGAATAGCCGTAGTAGGCGAATTGGGATGCCGCGGCGGCATCGGCTACCGCCAGCAGGTCAGCGGTGATCGTCTCCGGAGTCAACCCGCCGCCCGCGGGGTGGCTCATGCGGTGTCCTTCGTAATCGACTGCGATGACCCGGAAGTGCGGGGACAGCGCATCGACCAAGCTCGCTCCCAGGTCCGGATCGGCACCCCAGGCCCGCATGGTCTCGGCGTCGCCAGGGTCATGGGGTTCGGTCCGCACCGGTAACACCAGTGCCGGTCCGGATCCTGTCGTGGAAATCGGCACTGTGGAGCCGTCGTGCAGGTTTGCGGTGGTGTTCGACATCACGCTCCGATGATCGTCGGTCGAGCCGAAGCCGCGCGTCCGGTAGACTCTGATCATCAGCTCGTCGAGCTCTCGCCGCGAGTTGTCCGCACGTCGTAGCAGGATGTTCTGCTCCGTGCGTAACCGGCCGAAGCCTTCGGATCCCCGGTTGTCGGCGAGACACTTTTCGGATAGAGACCTTTCACGTGTCAAGCTTCACCGACCTCGGCGTGTCCGCGCGCCTGGCAGACGTCCTGGCCGCCCAGGACATCCACACTCCCACTCCCATTCAGAGCGCCACCCTGCCGGACTCGCTGGCCGGCCGTGACGTGCTCGGCCGTGGCCGCACCGGCTCCGGCAAGACTTACGCTTTCCTGCTTCCGCTGGTCGCGCGCCTGGCCGGCAGTGCCAGGACCCGGCCGACGGCGCCGCGCGCGCTCATCCTCGCGCCGACCCGCGAACTCGTGCTGCAGATCGACGCCGCACTCGCCCCATTGGCCGCAGCGGCCGGCCTGACCTCCCGAACCGTGTTCGGCGGCGTCGGGCAGAACCCGCAGGTCAGCGCCCTCCGTCGGGGGGTCGACATCGTCGTCGCCTGCCCCGGCAGGCTCGAGGACCTGATCGCCCAGGGTCACTGCACCCTCGCCGACATCGAGATCACTGTGCTCGACGAGGCCGACCACATGGCCGACCTCGGCTTCTTGCCGGGGTCCGCCGACTGCTCGGCAAGACCCCGCGGGGGAGCCAGCGACTGCTGTTCTCCGCCACGCTGGACAAGGCGGTCGACGCCCTGGTGCGGCAGTTCCTGATCGACCCGGTCACCCACGAAGCGGACTCGGTGCAGGCACCGGTCACCGCGATGACACACCACGTGCTGCATGTGGAGAAGGAACACCGGCTGGCCGTGCTGGTCGACCTGACCAGCGCGCCCGGTCGCACCGTGGTCTTCACCCGTACCAAGCATGGTGCAAAGGCGTTGGCCCGTCAGCTCAATCGCAGCGGCGTACCCGCTGTCGAACTCCACGGAAACCTGGCGCAGAATGCGCGGACCCGCAACCTGCGACGCCTTCCACTCCGGTGAGGCCGCAGCGCTCGTCGCCACCGATATCGCTGCCCGCGGAATCCATGTCGACGATGTGAGCCTCGTCGTGCACGCCGACCCGCCCGCGGAGCACAAGGCCTATCTGCATCGCTCGGGACGCACCGCGCGGGCCGGCAACGCCGGCACTGTCGTGACGTTGATGACAACCGAGCAGGTGCGCGATGTCCGTGATCTCACCCGCGCGGCCGGAATCACCCCGACCATCACCCGCCTGCACGGCGCAGATCACCCCGTGCTGGGCGAATTGGCTCCGGGCGAGCGTTCGCTGCCCGGCGCGCTCGTCACTGCAACCCCGACGACCCCCACCAGTGTGCCGAACCGGCCTGCCGGGACGTCAGGTGGAGGTGCCCGTCGCGGCCGCCGGCGGGTCGAGCAGCCGCGCTCCGCAGCGAGCCCGGCCGCGAAGTCGTCGCAACGCTCCAATGGAGCCGGCCGATCCACTTCTGCGGCGGACCCGTCCCGCCGGCGCCGCCCGGCCCCCGGCGGCGGTGCGTCGCACAGCATCGTCGCGTTCAGCTCCGGCCGCCGCGGCTGAGCCGGCGCACCGCTGCTTGACACCACAACGGTAAGTGCTAACTTACCGTTCGTGGAGACTTACCAATCGGGAGATGGCTGGGCCGCCCTTGGCGAGCCGACCCGCCGGGCCATCGTCGAGTGCCTCGCCGAGCGGCCACGCGCCGTCGGCGAGCTCGCCGCCGAGCTGCCGATCAGCCGGCCCGCCGTCTCGCAGCACCTGAAGGTGCTCAAGGACGCCGGGCTGGTCAGCGAGCAGGCGGTGGGGACGCGTCGCATCTACCGCCTCAACCCGATCGCGGTGCTGGCTCTGCGAGACCAACTCGACTCCTTCTGGGGCCGAGCGCTGGCCGGCTACGAAACCGCTGTGCAGCGGGACGATGCGGCGACCGGCCCCGACCCGAAGGAGCAGTCATGACAGGCACCCCCGACACCGTGGTGCGGCGACAGATTGTCCTCGACGCACCGTTGGAGCGGGCGTTCGCGATCTTCACCGAGCGGTTCGGCGACTTCAAGCCGCGGGACCACACCTTGTTGTCCTCGCCGATCGAAACGACCGTGTTCGAGCCGTTTGTCGGCGGACACATCTACGACCGGGCCGTCGATGGCACCGAGTGCCGGTGGGCGCGGGTGCTCACCTTCGAGCCGCCGCACCGGGTGGTGTTCAGCTGGGACATCGGGCCGACCTGGCAGCTGGAGTCGAACCCGGAGCTGACCAGCGAAGTCGAAGTGCGTTGGTACGCCGAGGGCACCGGCCGCACCAGGGTCGAGCTGGAGCATCGCAACCTCGACCGCCACGGCCCGGGTTGGCCGGCGGTGCGCGGCGGCGTCGACAGCCCGGAGGGCTGGCCCCTGTACCTGGATCGGTATGCCGCATTGATGAGCAGCGCCCAGGCGCCCGCTCAGCGGTGATCGCGAGGGTGGATTTCGGCCCGACCAGCAATCTGAGACCATCCACGAATGGCCGTTCAAACCCTGACCGACGTCCGACCATGGGGCGGGTCGACCACTGACATCGTCATTGTGGACGGCACCATTTCCGCCCTTCATCCCGGCGGGTCGGCACCGACCTCGGGGGAGGTGGTGGCCGGCGGCGGGGCGATCGCCCTGCCGGGCTTCGTGAATGCGCACGCACATGTCGACAAGAGTTGGTGGGGTATGCCATGGGTGCCCTACGGCGGTGAGCCCACCACCCAGGGCCGGATCGACCACGAACGGGCCGAGCGCGATCGGCACGGGATCCCGAGTGTGAATGCCACCTCGGCCGTGCTCCGGGAGTACCTCAGGCACGGAACGACGGCGACGCGAACCCACGTCGACGTCGATCTCGGTGTCGGCCTGCGGGGGATCGAGGTCGTCAGGGACGCAGCTGCCGCCCTCGATGGGCTGCTCGACGTCCAGATCGTTGCGTTCCCGCAGGACGGCGTGATCCGTCGCCCCGGGGTGCTGAGACTGCTCGAGGACGCCGTACTGGCCGGCGCGTCGTACGTCGGCGGCATCGACCCGTGCACGATCGATCGTGACCCGGTGGCGCAATTGGACGGGCTCTTCGACATTGCCGAGCGTCGCGGGGTCGGCCTGGACATACACCTGCACGACGGCGGCGAGCTGGGGGCATTCCAGTACGAGTTGATCATCGACCGAACCAGACGAACCGGCTTGCAGGGCAAGGTCACCATCTCGCACGGCTTTGCGCTGGGAGACCTCGTCGGGGAACGCCGAGCTGGGATGGTCGATGAACTTGCCGATGCGGGCATCTCCTGGGCGACCGTGGCGCCGGTGCGGACCAGTCCGCTGCCCTGGCGGCGGATGCGCGATCGTGGCATGGGGCTGGGCCTTGGCACCGACGGCATCCGCGACTTGTGGTCACCATTCGGCGACGGCGACATCCTGCGCATCGCACTGGGATTCGCTCGTCTCCATGGCCTGCGTACCGATGAGGACCTGACTGCTGCAGTCCGGTTGGCCACCTCGGACGCGGCTGCGTTCGTCGATCGTCACCTGCACGACCTGGTGCCGGGCGCCCGCGCCGACATCGTCCTGGTGGACGCTGAGAACGTCCCGGACGCGCTCGTCCGAGTTCCGCCGCGGCGCCTGGTCATGTCCGGGGGACGACTCGTGGCGCGGGACGGCGAGATGCTGGTCTGACCATCCGAATTCAGCCGGAAGGACACTCGGGCGGCTCGGCAGCGGGTCAGCACACCGCCCCCGGGAGACCGGTCACCACGGTCAATTCGGTGTCCATCTGCACGGCCATCACGGTCGGCGCCCGCTGACCCGCGTTCGTCCGCTCGGACTCCGTGCCACCCTGCTTACCCGCGAGTACCGCCACGCCGTCCAGGTAACCGGCGAGCCGCGTGTATTCCTGCTTGAAGTTCACCCCGTCGTGGCTGACGTCCGGCGCCTCGTCGGCCAGCCGCCTGGACATGGTGGCCGTGCTGACCAGCAGGTCCTGATCCGAGCTCCAGTCCTGGACCGGGACCCCCCGCTCGACGATGGTGTCGGCGGTGTTCCAGGCCCGGTTGACCCGCACCCAGTTCGTCTGGGCATCGGAACAGAAGTTTCCCGTCAGGTCGGTGCTGGCGGCCGGATCGTCGGACGAGCCTGTTGACCCACCGCTGGACACCCCGATGATCACTGCGACCACCGCCACCAGCGCGGCGGCGCCCCCGATCAGCAGCCAGCGGGTGGACGCACTCGGGCCCGACCTGGTCATCGGCGCTGGGTCGGTTCCGGTCCGGCCGGCCGTCCCCACCTGGTCGGTCCATCGACCGTCGAACCAGCGGACCTCGAACCGTCCCGTTGGATCCGGATACCAGCCGGTCGGCTGCTGATGCTCGACCACGGTGCACTCCTTGTCTCCTGTGCGCAGCGTGACCGACACCGCGCAGAGCCAGGCATACCACCCAGACGGACTAAACGGAAGCAATCAGACAGTAACTGGTGGCAGCAGCGAAGGTCAGGTCAGCACAGGGGGGCCAACTCACGGAGCCGGGAGAGGTAGAGCAACGCTCCGCCCGACTCCGCGTGCTCGATGGCGTCGGCAACAATGGTGCCCGCGGCTGGATCCCGTTGCGCGACGGCGACTTCCGCAAGGGACCAACGAGCCTCGTGTCTGCCCAGCGCCGGTCCGAGGGTCGCGGCATGGGCGGCGAGTCGACCGGCCTCGCCGAGCCGGCCGAGTCCGACGTCGACGATGGCGATCCTGGCGGCGGCCCAGCAGCCGAAGAGCCCGAGGTTCTCCGACAACTCAAGGGATCGATGAAAGGCGTCCGCCGCGGCCGGCAGATCCCCGGCCGCCTGGTGCGCGAGACCCACGGCCCGCCAACCGGTTGCCGACCAACCACGATGGCCGATACGCAGAGCGACCTCGACCGACTCCGCCGCGGCAGTTCCGGCCTCGGCGCTACGTCCGAGCGCGGCCAGGGCCTCGGCCGTGTGCCACAGCGCGTACGCAACGCCCTCCTGGTGTCCCAACAGCCGGGCGGCGTCCAGTGCCTTGGTCGCGTCCGCGAGTCCCGGCTCGAGTCGGTCCATGAGCACCAGACCGTGTCCGCGGGTGGATCGCGGTGTCACCATGCGGAGCAGATCGCCGGAGTCCTCGAAAAGGGTGGCGGCCCGATCGAGCAGATCGGTGCCGGTGCGGACGTCGGTGTGCAGGAACGCGGCCATCGCTCGGGCGTCGAGCATGCGGGCCGCACCAGCTGAATCTCCCAGGGCGACATAGGTGCTCAGTGCCTCGTCGGCGCGTCGGGCCGAGCGCTCGGGCCGCGCCAGGTTCATGTCGATGATCGCCGCGACCTCGAGACTGCGGGCCCGGGCAGGAGCGTCGCGCCCGGCCTCGACGATCGCCAATTCGGCGAGCTCCGAAGCCCTGAGCAGATCCTCGGCCCCTGACGCCGCCACGGCCAGCTCGGCCAATGCCGAAGCCCGGATCGGCCCGGTGCGGTGGTCGTCGAGAATCGCCCGCAGGTCTGCCCGGGCGTCTGCGATCGCACCACGGCGGCGACGGATTTCCGCCCGTGCGCGGCGCAACGTGGCGCGATCGACCGAGCTGACCGCGTGACCCAGCGCGAGTCCTTCATCCGCCAGCCGTTCCGCCTGAAGATCGGCACCGGCATCGACGGCGGCCGAGGCCGCCGCCGCGAACGCCCGACCGGCGCGCCCGAGGTCCCTCGCTCCCAACCAATGCCTGGCCCGCTCGGCCGGTTCGACGCCCTGCTCGTCCATGACCGGCGCGAGCAACGCATGGAACCGCGTCCGCCCGGCCACATCGAGCCGGTCGAGGACGATCTCCCCGACCATGTCGTGGCTGAACCGCCAACCCCATTCGCCCGGCCGCACGAGGTCGGATGAGGCCAACCGGGTCAACGCGGCCAGCATCTCCGGCTCCTCGACGTGCGCGGCCGCAGCCAAGGTCCGCGCGGGCGCTTCCCTGCCCAGGACGGCCAACAGTCCGAGGGCATCGGCAGCGATACCGGCATGGTGATCGATCCGAGTGCTGATGGCGCTGCGCTGACCGGCTACGGCGAGCTCGGTCGCGGCTGCCGCGGCGTCGCGGTGCACAGCGGACCAGCGGCCGTCGGCCCTCCGGCGGAGCGCACCGTGACCGGCAAGGGCACGGATCACCTCGTTCACCGCGAGCGGCGTGCGGTCGGTACCGTCGGCGATCGCCTCGGCCACGGCGGCATCGGTCAGCAGGCCGGCGATGTCGGCTCGCCGCAGCGGACCGAGGGTCATCCGCGTCGCGAGTGGCACCCGGTGCAGCAGGCCTTCCAGACCCGATGTGGCGTCGACCTCTTCCGGCCGCCCGGCCAGAATCAGCGGCGGACAGCCGGGCGTGCCGACCATGCCGGCGAGCGTGCGAACGCTCAGCGGATCGGCCCACTGGACGTCGTCGACGATCACCGTGCGGCCGATGCCGGCACACACGGCCGCGATGCCCTCGGTGATCAGCGCCCGGCGCGTTCCGGATTCCAACACCATCAGGTCGGAGTCGATGTCGGGCGAGATGCCGGCCAGCGCTGCGCGAGTCGGCGGCGCGAGATCGGCGAGCACCGAGACGTCGATCGAAATCAGCTCACGCAGTAGCGCCCGTGCCAGCGTCCACGGTTCAGCGCGGTCGGCCCAGAATGCGCGCACCGCCACACAGTTCGACTCGGAGACCAGCTGGGCCAGCAACCGGGATTTGCCCGATCCGCTCGGTCCGGCCAACCAGATGACAGCAACCTGGTCGGGACCGGGAGTGCTGGTCGCGCCCCGCAGTCGGGCCAGCACGGCGTCCCGTCCCACCAACGGCAGCGGTGCGCGCAGCAGCTCCGCGGCCGCCGGCTTCCTGCTGGTCGGGTGGTCGGGAGGTCGAGAGAGTGATTCGGGTCGCAGCACCGCCGCCTGAACAGCTTCTGCCCGGGGTGTCGGGTCGAGGCCGAGTTCGTCGGCCAGTGCGCGTCGAAATTCGTCGTACCGAGCCAGCGCGCTCGCCCGATCACCGGATACCGCCAGCGCCCGAACCAGGACCAGGACGGCCGACTCCCGGAGCGGCTCGGCCGCCACCGCGGCGCTGGCGTATTCGACCGCGAGCGCCGGGTCGTCCGCAGCCAGGGCCAGATCGGCCGCGCGCTCCCAGGCCCGTTGTCGCGCATCGAGCACCCGTTGTCGATAGCCGGTGGACCAGTCGTCATAGCGGTCCTCCTCGAGTGGCTCGAGCATCCCGACGGGCGCCAGCGCGGCCGCGTAGCCGGCCAGGGCCTCGCGACCGATGCGTCGATCGGCCCGACCAACCGCGGCCAGAAAGGTCTCGGTGTCGACTTCACACCACGGCGCGGTGGTCAGGGCGTAGCCACCGGAGCCGGTCACGATCAGCTCGGTCCGGCCGACCCCCCGCCGCGCCCGGTTGACCAGCACCTGCAGGTTGGCAACCGGGTCGATCGGCGGATGATCCGACCAGAGCAACTCGGTGAGGATGTCGGTGGTGACCAACCCCGGCCGGCGGGTGGCCAGGATGCGCAGCAGGGTGCGGACCTTGCGGCCGCCGAACGCGGCGACCGGAATCTCCGCGCCGCCACGGACCACCACGAACCGGCCGAGCAGGCGCAGTTGCACCGTCGTCCCCGGCGAGGACATGGCCAGATCATCGCGGACCCGGAACCGGCTGTCAGCGGCCATTCGGATGTCCCGGCGGCGGCCACGCGAACCGGTCGGGATCGCTAGGAAACCGCAAGGTGCGGTTCCTACCGTCTCGCAACGTCAGTTCGTTCCCGCTCGAGGAGGTCGCCATGCCCGTCACCCACACCACCGAACACGCCACCTTCGGCCGGCCGACCGAGATCCGTGAGTTCCCACACGGACGACTCGAACTGCTGACCGTCGGCGGCGTCGACATCGGCCGGCTCGTCCTGCAGCCCGGATGGCGCTGGTCGCAGGACGTCAAGCCGATCGCCGGCACCGATCTGTGCGAGGCCCCCCACTTCCAGTACCACGTGGCCGGGACGTTGCGGATTCGCACCGACGACGGCGCCGAGTTCGACGCCCATCCTGGAGATGTCACCTCTCTGCCGGCCGGCCACGACGCCTGGGTGGTCGGCGCCCAGGACGTGGTGGTCGTCGATTGGTATGGCGCTTCCGAGTACGCGCGGGACCACCGATGACCACCTCGACGCAATCCGCGACACTGGCTGCCCTCGATCGGTTTTCGACCGCATTCGACGCGCGCGATGTCGATGCGGTGATGGCCTGCATGACGTCGGACTGTCTGTTCGAGTCCACCCGCCCGCCCGACGGTGAGCGGTTCGTCGGGCAAGCCGCCGTCCGCCGCGCCTGGACGGAATTGTTCGCCGGCACGCCTGGTGCCCGATTCACCACCGAGGAGCGAGTCGTCGTCGACGACCACGCGGTGGTGCGGTGGCGGTACGACTGGACCGGCAGCGATCCGGGGCACGTCCGGGGAGTCGACGTGTTCGTCATCCGGAACGGACTGGTCGCCGAGAAGCGTTCCTACGTCAAGGGTTGAGCGGCCGGGCAAAGATCGAAAGGACCAGATGCAGCGTGGAGATGGGCAGTGCCGGCTCGCGCGCCGGCCGGCCGGAGCCGGCTACGTCCGATACCTGTCGTCGAAGAACTCGACCAAGGCAGCGGACAGTTCTCCCGGGTTCTCCTCGGCCACGTGATGACCCGAATCGATGCCGCGTCCGTCGACATCGGTGGCCCAGGACCGCCAGATCTGGAGCGGATCGCCGTAGAGATCCTCGAGATCGTCGCGCGTGGACCACAGCACCAGGGTGGGACAGGTGACCATCCGCCCGGCGGCCCGGTCGGCCTGTTCGTCGGCCCGATCGATGGTGAGCCCGGCTCGATAGTCTTCCAGCATGGCGCTGACTGTGGCCGGGTTGCCGACCGCAGCCACCCACTCCTGGTAGTTCTCCTCACCCATCGCGTCCCGGTCCGGCCGGTACCAGGCGATCGGGTCGGCGTTGATCGCGCGTTCCGGCTTGTCCGGCTGGGCGAAGAAGAACCAGTGCCACCATTGCGTGGCGAAGCGGGCGTCCGCCCGCGCCAGGTGCTCGCTGATCGGGATGCAATCGAGTTCCACCAGGGCCGCGACGCGGCCGGGGTGGTCCAGCGCGAGCCGCAGGGCGACATAGCTACCCCGGTCGTGACCGACCGTCGCGAACCGGTCGTGCCCGAGGTACGTCATGAGCGCAGCGATGTCACCGGCGGCCGCTCGCTTGCTGTAGGGCCGGTGCTCGGGATCGGTCGGCGGTTTGTCCGAGCGGCCGTAGCCACGGACATCCGGGCAGATCACCCGGTAGCCGGCGGCCACGAGCGCCGGCGCGACGCGGTGCCAGGTGGCAGAGGTGCGCGGGTGCCCGTGCAGGAGGACAACGGGTGGGCCGTCGCCGCCGATCCGAGTGAACAGCCTCACCCCGCCGATGTCGATCAGGTCTGCGTCGAAGCCGTCGAACACGCTGTCCTCCTCGGAGCCGCCTCGACGGAGAGTGTGCCCGAGCGATGTTTCTGGTAGCCGCGGATCCGCTGCCCGGGCAGGTTTGGCCGCTGCAGGCCGTTGGGCACCTTCACGTCATGGCTGAACGTGCGAACTCCTTCAAGGTCGCTTTCCTGACCGCAAACTCGGGCGTGGAACAGGTCGAGCTCACGACCCCCTGGCAGGCGGTCAAGGATGCCGGCGGTGAACCGGTACTCCTTGCGCCGGAATCGGGGGAGGTCAAGGCGTTCAACCACGATGTGGAGCCGGGCGACTCGTTCGACGTCGACATCACGGTGGACGCCGCCGATCCGTCCGACTATGCGGCTCTGGTGCTGCCCGGTGGCACCACCAACCCCGACGCGTTGCGGCTCGAGACGGCGGCGGTCGACTTCGTGAAGGCCGTCGCCAAGCGTGGGACGCCGATCGCCGCGATCTGCCACGGACCGTGGACGCTGGTCGAGGCCGGCCTGGTGGCCGACCGTCAGCTCACCAGCTGGCCGAGCCTGCGCACCGACATCACCAATGCCGGGGGGACCTGGGTGGACGTCGAGGTGCAGACCGACACCTCCGGCGGCTTCCCGCTGGTCACCTCGCGCAAGCCGGACGACCTTGACGCCTTTTGCGCCGCTCTGCTGGACCAGATCTCCGGCTAGCGTCGGCGAGTTGCCGGCCATGGGTGACAAGGACCGCAGTCCGCGCACGGCGGCGGTCCGACCCCAGATCGGTAGGGGGTGGCAGCCGCTGATCCGAACTCTCAGGTCACCGGAGCGAGCGGCGGGCCGTCGGTCCCGAGTTGTTCGCGCGATACCAGATGTGGTACCGGCCAAGTGATTCCGTCGGGTGGCCACGCCTGGCCGGTCTTGCGCAGGAATGAGTCGGGCGGTTGGTAGATGGGCGGCTGCGTACCGTCGGGAATCAGGCTGTTCCACGTGACGCCAGAGGTTCGCTCCTGAAATTCCTGCCTGATTGCTGTCAGCACGCTGGGTTGTGTGATCAGGTCCATGGCGGTGCCGGCCAGATACCTGGACGCAGCGAGCATCGCCTGATGGGCAATGTTCGTGGCCGCGCATGCGGTCGCCGCCCAGTTGTGATTGGGTGTCCCGCCCGGCCAGGTGGGCGTCACGCAGGAGATCTTCGGGGTTCGCCAGCTGACATCTGCCGTGTCCGACGATGCGCCGCCGAGGAAGGTCGGGTTGGGCGGCGAGAGCGGGACGATCGTGGTGGGCAACCCAGTCTGCGGTTTGCCCAGCGAGGCCTGGATCTGTTTGGCCATGACGATGTCGGCCGCGGTGTATTGCGCCGCACCGATCTGCTGCATGTTGGCGTACATCAACTCGGCACCGGCCTTGTTGCCCAAGGTGTTCCAGATTGCCGAATTGAAGCGATAGGACAGCGTGGTCTGGCTGGCCGAGGCGGCCGCTCGGGCGCAGGCGACGATCTTGTCATAGAGCACGTTCACCCTGGCCGGGCTCCCCTCCCGGACGTAATACCAGATGGAGCACATGTCAGGGGTGACGTTCGGCGCGCCGCCGCCGTTGATCAGCGCGTAATGGAACCGCGCCGAGGCCGCGACGTTCTTCTCCCGCAAGAACTCGGTCATCGTCGCCATCAACAGTGCGCCGTCCAGCCCGCTCTTGTTGCCCAGCGGGCTCCCCCCGTGGCCGGCTGAGCCGAGGAAGGTGAAGGTGGCGGAGAGCAAGGCACTGTTGGTACCCCAACCGGTGCTGGTGGCCGACGCCGGATGCCAGTCGAGGAAGGCGTCCAACCCGTCGTAAGCGCCCACCTTGACCGCGTACGCCTTGCCGACGAGCTGTTCTTCGCCCGCCGAGGAAAAGACGCGGATGGTTGCATGCAGGTTCTTCTTCTTGATCGCCTTGCTGACCGCGATCGCTGCGCCGACCGAGGCCGCGCCCAAGGTGTTGTGGGCATCACCGTGGCCGGGTCCGAAGGTGGGCCCGTAGGCGTCGTAGTTGTACACGAGCGGGTCGTGGACGGTCACACCCTTCTTCTGCGACAGGCCGGGCAGTGCATCGCATTCTGCGTTGAACCCAAGGGTCGGGCCGCCCGAACCCTGGGAGTAGGTCGCGATGAATGCGCTGGGCAACCCGGCCGTACCCCAGTCGATCCGAAATCCATGTGAGCGCAGCATGGCTGCGGTGGCCAGCGACGAATTCCACTCGCGCAACGACAGTTCCGCATGCTGCCAGATTTCGTCGCTCAGGCCGGTGATGGCCGACTGGTTGCCGTCGATCCAACTCAGGGCGGTGTCCTTGGCGGACGACGACGCTGCAGGGGCCGGTGCCTCGTAGTTGGCCTGGGTCACGCCGAGCTTGGCGTCGTAGCCCTGGGTGGCCGCCCAGACCGGATCGCCGGAGAGCGCCGCGGCGGCGGTCGCACCGGCTCCGACTCCGAGTACCTGGAGCATACGTCTGCGGCTGAGCTCCTGGGCTGCACGATCTTTCAAGTTCTCGGCGTCTTCGGCCATGTCGACTCCTCCATGCGGGAACGGGGGCCACGCGGGATGGGCACAGTGCACATCCAGTGCAACGGGCACAGCGAACGACGGCCCAGCGGCATCGGGAGCCAGTCGAAGCGCGCGGCCAGCTGCGCCCGATTCGATTGGTGCCCTTACGGTCTCGGCAGTGTGGCTGAAACTAACCCGCAGTCGATGGAGCGCGCAAGGGGTATCACTGAGCGTGACCAGAACTCGAACCTTGCACTCTTTCGAGCACCGACAGATGGACGGGGCGATCAGTCATGCGCAGAGAACTTGGGCTCGCGCCACATCCGCTCGAAGGGCAGGCGCCAGGCGTTCGGCGCGATCAATTGGTGGATCGCATTCGGTCCCCAGGTGCCGGCCGGGTACATCTTGACCGGCGGCGGATCCTCCAGCAGCGGCACGGAACGCTCCCAGAGCGACTCGATACCCTCGGCAGTGGTGAACAGCGTGTGGTCGCCGCGCATGGCGTCCAGGATCAGCCGTTCGTATGCCTCGAGCACGTCCTTGGCCTGGTCCGTCTCCTGGGTGGAGAACTGCATGGACAGCTTCTCCAGCCGCATTCCCGGCCCCGGCCGCTTGCCGTAGAACGACAGCGACACCTTCGACGAGTCGGCCAGGTCGAAGGTCAGGTGATCGGGCCCGGCCGCGCCGACCCCCGAACCCGGCGGGAACATCGTCCGCGGCGCCTCCTTGAACGCGATCGAGATGATCCGCTGACCTTCGGCCATCCGTTTGCCGGTGCGCAGGTAGAACGGCGTCCCGGCCCACCGCCAGTTGTCGATGCCGATCTTCAGCGCGATGAACGTCTCGGTGTCCGAGTCCGGCGCCACACCGTCGGCGCTGCGGTAACCCTGGTACTGCCCGCGTACGACGTGCTCGGGCAGGATCGGCAGCAGCGACCGGAAGACCTTGTTCTTCTCCTCGCTGATCGCCCGCGGCTCCAGCGCCGTCGGCGGCTCCATCGCGACAAACGCCAGGACCTGGAACAAGTGGGTGACCACCATGTCCTTGTAGGCCCCGGTGGACTCGTAGAAGTTCGCCCGCTGGTCCAAGCCCAGGGTCTCGGGGATGTCGATCTGGATGTGATCGATGAAGTTGCGGTTCCAAATCGGCTCGAACAACCCGTTGGCGAACCGGAACGCAAGGATGTTCTGCGCCGCCTCCTTGCCCAGGAAGTGGTCGATCCGGAAGATCTGGGTCTCGTCGAAGGTCTTGTGCACGAAGGCGTTCAACTGGATCGCCGAGGCCAGGTCGGTACCGAACGGCTTCTCCATGACCACCCGGGAGTTGTCCACCAGCCCGGACTCGTCGAGCATGGTGATCACCGCGGCGGCGGCCTTCGGCGGTACCGAGAGGTAGTGCAGCAAACGCACGTTCGGCCCGAGTTCGATCTCAGCGGCCTTGACCGCCGCGGTCAAACCCTCGGGCCCGGCGCTCTGCGGGACGTAGGTGAGCTTCTGGGAGAACTTCGTCCAGGTGTCCTCGTCGGTCTTGTGGGTGCCGAATGCGTCGACGGCCTTGCGGGCCAGCGCCCGGAAGTCCTCCGTGGTGATGTCCTCCAGCGAGGTCCCGACGATCCGGATCTCCGGGGCGATGGACGACTGGTCCAGGTAGGCAAGTCCGGGAATGAGCTTGCGCTTGGCCAGGTCGCCGGTCGCGCCGAACAGCACGATGACATGCGGGGCGAGCGCGTCCAGATCGAATCGGTGGGGTCGCGCGCCGGGCGCCGGATACGCGATGGTCTGTGCGTGGTCGGGCATATCTCGAATCATGGCACCGCGGGCGCCAAACTGCGCAGGGCGGCGTCGCCCCTGAGCATGGGCGACCGCTCAATGGGCCGCTGACCTGGCCTTGTTCTCGCGGTGCCGGACCGCGACCTCGCGCACCGCAGCTGCCACCGCCGGAGCGACCGCGGCATCGAATACCGATGGCACGATGAAACTGGCATTGAGTTCATCGGGGGAGACGCAGTTGGCGATCGCGGCGGCCGCGGCCAGCAGGCAGTCGTCGGTGATCTCGTGCGCCGCGGCGTCGAGCATCCCGCGGAAGAAGCCCGGAAAGGCCAGCACGTTGTTGATCTGGTTCGGATAGTCCGAGCGGCCGGTCGCCACGATGGCAGCGTGCGCCGCGGCCTCGAACGGGTCGACCTCGGGGTCCGGGTTGGACAGTGCGAAAACGATCGCCTTGTCCGCCATCTTCGCGATGTCCGCTCCGGTCAGCAGGTTCGGTGCCGACACCCCGATGAACACGTCGGCGTCGACGATCATCTCGGCCAGCGTGCCTTGGGCGTGTCGTGGGTTGGTGTGGTCGGCGATCCACCGGCGGAACGGGTCCAGGTTCGGATTGTCCGGCCTGATCGCGCCGTGCCGATCACAGCCGACGATGTCGGTGAAGCCCTCGTGGTGCAGCAGTTGGATGATCGCCCGTCCGGCTGCGCCGACCCCGGACACCACGACCCGGCACTGCTCGGGTGACTTTCCGACCACGCGCAGTGCGTTGGTCAGGGCGGCAAGCACCACGATCGCAGTCCCGTGCTGGTCGTCGTGGAAGACCGGAATGTCCAACATCTCCCGGAGCCGCGCCTCGATCTCGAAGCAGCGCGGGGCGGCGATGTCCTCCAGATTCACACCGCCGTACTGGGGGGCCAGGCACCGGACGATCTCCACGATCATGTCGACGTCCTGGGTGTCCAGGCACACCGGCCACGCGTCCACCCCGGCGAACTGCTTGAACAGCGCCGCCTTGCCCTCCATCACCGGCAGCGCGGCGGCCGGACCGATGTTGCCCAGCCCCAGCACCGCCGAGCCGTCCGTGACGACCGCGACGGTGTTGCGCTTGATGGTCAGCCGACGGGCGTCGGCGGGGTTCTTCGCGATGGCCAGGCAGACCCGGGCGACGCCGGGGGTGTACGCGCGGGACAGGTCGTCGCGGTGCTTGAGCGGCACGGTGGGAACAACCTCGAGCTTTCCGCCGAGGTGCAGCAGGAAGGTGCGGTCGGAGACCTTGCGGACCTGCACGCCGGGCAGCGCGTCGATGGCCGCGGAGATGGCGTCCGCGTGGTCGGCGTCCGACGCGTCGCAGCTGACGTCGACGACGATCACATCGGGACGTGACTCGACCACGTCGAGCGCAGTGAGCGAACCGCCCGCGGCGGACACCGCGGCCGCGAGTTCGGAGGTGGCGCCGAACGTCGTCGGCACCTCGGTCCGTAGGGTGATCGAATACCCGGGGCTGGGCTTGGCCATGCGTGTTCTTCTCCTCTGCCGGACGACGTCGGCCGGCTGCCGGTGTAGAAATCTGAAGCTACCCGGTGCCGCCGGCCTTGTCGGGAGCGGATCGCGGGCAGCGGGTAGGTTGGGACGACGCCGACGAAGGGGAACGGTCCGGTGCTGCGCATTCTCGGGTTCGCCCGTCTCGGGTTCGCGGTCGTCGGGTTGACCGCGATCGTCTCCTTGCTCATTCACAACGCGTCGGCGACGGTCGACTACAACTATCTGAACTTCTTCAGCTTCTTCACCGTCGACGCGAACATCCTGGCCGCCTTGGTCCTGCTGGTGGCCGGCGCAGCGGCCTTGCGCGGCAACCAGTCCCGCGAGTTGTCCGGACTGCGCGGCGCAGTGACGACCTATATGGCGATCACCGGCATCGTCTACAACCTGCTCCTGGCCGATCTCACGGAGAACCTGCAGACCAACTTGCAGTGGGCGAACGTCATCGTGCACATCCTGATGCCGATCGTGCTGGTGGTCGATTTTCTGATCGACCGCACGGTGCATCGGCTCGGGCTGCGGAATGCGTTGTGGTGGTTGGTTTTCCCGCTGGTCTGGACCGCGTACACGCTGATCCGCGGGGCGATCGTGGACTGGTTTCCGTACCCGTTCCTCGACCACCGACTGCACAGCATCGGCTTCGTCGCACTCTATGTCGTCGGGATCGCGGTGGCCTTCTTCGTCGTGAGCACGGCGCTGGCCTATTCCACGAGGGTGCTGAACCGGTCGGAGCCGAAGCCGGTGGCACCGCAACGTGCGACGGCAGTGTGACCGGCTTCAGTCGTTGATGACCTCGGCCAGCGACAGCGGGTCGCGACCGGTGAGTCGACGCACGTCGTCGCTCACACCGTCCAACTCGCCCGCGGCGACTGCCAGGTAGGTGCTGATCCATCCCTCGACCATCCAGTCGGGCGCGCCGTAGCTGCGCCGCGACTCCCAGGCCTGGTCGATCGTCTCGTCCCGGTAGGTCACCGGCCGCCCCCATGCCCGGCCGAGCAGCGCGGCGATCTCGGCGAACGAGAGCGACTCCGGCCCGGTGAGGTTGTACGTGCGGCCTCGGTGCGTCCTCGGTTCGGTGAGTACCGCGGCCGCGGACCGGGCGACGTCCGCCTGGGCGACCGCGGCCGACCGTCCGGAACCTCCCGGGCCGGCAATCGCGTCGTCCGCTCCGACCATCTGCGGGGCAAAGTCCGCGTACAGGTTGTCGCGCAGGAACGTCACCGCCACGCCGGTGGACCGCAGGTGGCGTTCGGTGGCCCAGTGGTCGCGGGCGAAGGTGAACGTGGCCTCCGGACCGGCGCCGAAAAACGAGAGGTAGACGACGTGCTGGACGCCCATGGCGTCGGCGGCGTCGATGAACGCGCGGTGTTGGGCCTGCCGATCGGGGTGCTCGGTGGCGGACACCATGAACAAGGTCTGGACGCCGTCGAGCGCCGCCCTGGTGTCCACCGAGTCCTCGTAGGTCGCCCGATGCACGGTCGTCCCCAGCACATCCGGCGCCCGGTCCAGGTCCCTGACCAACAGCCGGTGCGGCACACCGGCATCGGCGAGCAGAGCAGACACCCGACCGCCGATCCGGCCGGTTGCGCCGGTGACGGCGAGGGGAGCGGGGACGATCGACACGCTTCGACGCTACGCCGGGTAGAAACGGTGGCATGGCCGAACCTCACGGAGCACCGCACCAGCACGGGCATCACGGGCCCGGTCCGACCGTCGACTTCGGCGAGCTCACCGAACACCTGGCCCGTGGCGCGGAGGCCGATCGCGCATGGAACGCCGCCGAGGTCGCTCTCCTGGTCCGGCCCGGCGACCGGGTCGCCCTCGACGTCGGGTGCGGAGCGGCCGGAATGGCGCGGGCGCTGGCCGCCGCAGGTGTACCGCGGGTGATCGCCGCCGACGGCAGCGCCGACGTGCTGGCCGCTGCCGCCGCGCTGACCGACGATCACCGGATCACGTTCGTGCACGCCGATCTGCCGGACGGCCTGCTGGCGTTGGCCGACGCCATCCGGCAGGTGAGCGCGCGTGGCGCGGATGTCGTCTGGTCCGCCGCCGCCATCCACCATCTGGGCGACCAGCAGGCGGCGATCGATGCACTGGCAGCCCTGCTGGCGCCCGGAGGCCGACTGGCCGTCGCGGAGGGCGGGCTGTCACCCCGGTACCTACCCAGCGATCTCGGGATCGGCGAGTACGGGCTGGAGGACCGGCTGATCGCCGCGCACCAGACCTGGTTCGACCGGATGCGGGCCGAGCTGCCCGGCAGCGTCCGGATGACCTACTCGTGGGCCGAAGCGCTCCGTCGGGCGTCACTGTCCGAGGTCACCACCCGGACCACGGTGCTCGAGAAGCCGGTTCCGCTGTCCGCCGACGACCGAGCCGAGGTGCTGCGGGCGATCCAGATGCGGGTCGAACAGAACACCGAGGCCGGCACCCTGTCCGACGACGACGTCGCGGCCTGGCAGAGATTGCTCGACCCGGACTCGGATGCCTGGCTCGGCGCCCGGTCCGATCTCGCCTCGCTACGGGCGTACAGCGTCCATGTCGGCGTGCGTTGACGATCCGCTCGGGCGGGACGCCCCAGAACAGGATCGCGCCGTTGGAGTACTGCCACGGCGAGCAGCGAGAGCGCGATGATCTGAGTGAGGGCGAGCCCGCGTTCCACCAGCCCGAGGGGAATCGCCTGCCACCACGGCAACCCGCCGGCCCGGTGCCCGGCCATGGCCACGATGATCGGCACGAACCACAGCAGGGCCAGCCCGGCGAGCGCGATGGCCGCGCCGGCGACCCCGCGCGGCAGGCCGCCGCCCCGTCGACCGGCGATCAGCATCACGGCAAGGGGCAGGCACAGGAACGCCACCAGGCTCGCCATCCGGTGCACCTGGCCGGTGGCGCTGGGTCCGATCGCCCAGTTGTGCTTCGGGAACGCCGTCAATACCAGCAGCCCTGCGATCCAGCCGGACATCAACAACGCCCCGGCCGGGCCGGTCAGGCGGTCACGGATCAGCACGACGAGCAGCACCGTGAGGCCGGTGGCAATCGCCAGCACCCCGGCGTTGAACGCCCAGCCCAGGTCCGTCAATTGGTACTCACTGATCGTTCGGCGCAGAGGCGAGATCGACGCGGTCGGTTCGACCAGATGCAGCACACCGAGTATGACCACGCCCACGGCGACGCCGGCCAGCGCGACCTCGACGGCGAGCCGTGAGGCTCGGGAGGTCGGCGCGGCGGGCATGACGTTACGGTACCGACGGCGACTGTGGGCAGAATCGGGCACGCATCATCGGCGGCCTACCACGGCCTGGGAACGCTGGTCACGGAGTGCCACTCGACCTTCAGAGAAGTCCGCAGCGGACCTTCACTGCTTGCGCGCAACACCGCGACACGGACAAGCCGGACAGCCCCGTGCTGCCGCTTTCATCTGTCACTCTGGTTAACAACGGTCACACCGCCCGGAAGGTCTCGATGCCGTCACGATGCCGCGACCACTCGGCGCGATGGGCTGCGCCGGGGCGCCACCCCGGCCCAGACTGGAGCACGGCGTCGGGGGACGAGGAGAGCTGATGGGCAACGCGGGAGGCGGACGAGCACGCGGCCGGTGGTCGACGGCGGTGGCCGGGGTGATCGGCCTGATCGCGGCGCTGGTGCTCGCCGGGTGTACCACGACGCCACCGGCGGCCGACGAGATGGTCACTGTGACCTCCACGGTCGGCGCCGCCGATCCCGCCATGGCGTCGGACCCGGCCGTGGCCCCATCCAGCACCGGCCCGGTCGTCGTTCGCCGTTGAATCAAGGGCCGGATTCCACCGCAGCCACGCCGTCCACCGACATCGAGGTAGAGCCGACCAGCAGCGTGGCCCCGACCACCAGTTCCGCCACCACCACGAGCACCAAGACCGCGCCACCGAAGCCCAGGCCGAAGCCAGCCACCGTGATGACCCAGCCCGGCAACGGAGCCAAGGGCGTCGATCCCCTCGGCCGCGTCCGGGTCCTGGCCGCCGGCGGGGTGCTCACCAGGGTGGCGCTGTACACCCTGGACGGTCGGTTGCTCCGTGGCGGCAGCATGAACAAAGCGCGCTCGGCCTGGTCACTCGTCCCCGAGCTGGGCTACGGCCGCACGTACCGGCTGGAGATCACCGCCAGGGCCAAGGACGGCACGGTAACCGACACCGTCCGCACGTTCACCACCGTCGTACCGAAGGGCAAGGTCAGCGCCACCAGTTTTCCGCGCAACGGGATGACCGTGGGTGTCGGCCAACCGATCTCGATCACTTTCAGCCAGCCCATCCGGGGCGCGGCCGCCCAGAAGTTCGTCGAGAAGCAGATCACCGTCAAGACCTCGCCGCGTCAGCGCGGAGCATTTCCGCGCTCGGTTCTCCGACACCGAGCTGCACTGGCGACCGGAGAAATTCTGGCACGCCGCGACGAAGGTCGCGGTCGACGCCGACATCTACGGCAAGAACCTCGGCGGCGGGCTGTACGGCCAGGCCGACCTGGAATTCGGGTTCTCCACCCGCAGGGCGGCGTTGATCGCCACGGTCGACGACCGCACCCCACCAGATGACGATCACGCGCAACGGTGCGAAGGTGAAGACGATTCCGGTCTCGCTGGGCAACGACAAGTACCCGACCTACAACGGCACACACATCGTCGCCGAGAAGTACACATCC
>CAWIAR010000005.1:245000-626305 GCA_963834185.1 uncultured Actinomycetota bacterium | reverse complement strand
CGAGGACGCCGGCCGGAGGGCGGTCGGGGCACCTTGCTCGCGCCCGGTATGATGGAGGGCGAGTACCCAGCGCTGTGGTCGGGCCTGCCGCTGCCCCGCTCCGTCAGGAGCGGACAGGTGGAGCACGGGGAGCCCGATCGGTAGTTCTGGTCCGGCAGCATTGCCGCCGGCCGGGGTGCCAGGCACTGGTCCACGGAAGCCGAACCGATTCGCCCCCATGGGGCTGGTCGGGTAGTGTCCTCCGTCGGCCCAGTTCGGCTGGGTCGTAGACGCATGCCCGGAAGGCACTGACCGGGTACCCGCGCCGCACCACCCAGTGCGCCCCGCACACCAGTGCGACCGTGCACGGCCGCCCACACCGGCAGACGCCGCCGCCCGACACAGCGAAAGAGAAGTCGCCAGCACATGCCCACGATCCAGCAGCTGGTCCGCAAGGGCCGTCAGGACAAGATCGGCAAGACCAAGACGCCGGCGCTGAAGGGTTCGCCCCAGCGCCGTGGTGTTTGTACCCGCGTCTACACCACCACCCCGAAGAAGCCGAACTCGGCGCTGCGCAAGGTGGCCAGGGTCAAGCTGACCAGTCAGGTCGAGGTCACCGCCTACATCCCGGGCGAGGGCCACAACCTGCAGGAGCACTCCATCGTGCTGGTCCGCGGCGGTCGGGTGAAGGACCTCCCCGGGGTCCGCTACAAGATCATCCGTGGCGCGCTGGACACCCAGGGCGTGAAAAACCGCAAGCAGGCTCGCAGCCGTTACGGCGCGAAGAAGGAGAAGAGCTGACATGCCCCGCAAGGGTCCCGCTCCGCGTCGGCCGTTGATCGCCGACCCGGTCTACAACTCGCCGCTGGTCACCCAGCTGGTCAACAAGGTGCTGTTGGACGGCAAGCGATCCATCGCTCAGTCCATCGTCTACGGCGCCCTCGAGGGCTGCCGGGACAAGACCGGCACCGACCCGGTGATCACGCTCAAGCGTGCGCTGGACAACGTGAAGCCCGCGCTCGAGGTCAAGAGCCGGCGTGTCGGTGGTGCCACCTACCAGGTGCCCGTCGAGGTGAGGCCGGCCGGTCCACCACGCTGGCGCTGCGCTGGCTGGTCGGCTACTCGAAGGCCCGTCGCGAGAAGACGATGACCGATCGGCTGATGAACGAGTTGCTCGACGCCAGCAACGGCCTCGGTGCTTCGGTCAAGCGCCGCGAGGACACCCACAAGATGGCCGAGTCGAACAAGGCTTTCGCGCACTACCGCTGGTAGTTCGCCCGGGCGTGGCCCGGGTGATCCCCGGCGACCGCCCACGAAGACGAGACGAGAGAACGAGACATGGCTGACCAGGCCCTCGACAAGGTCCGCAACATCGGGATCATGGCGCACATCGACGCCGGCAAGACCACCACGACCGAGCGAATCCTGTTCTACACCGGCATCACCTACAAGATCGGTGAGGTCCACGACGGCGGCGCCGTCATGGACTGGATGGAGCAGGAGCAGGAGCGGGGGATCACCATCACCTCCGCCGCCACGACGACGTCGTGGAAGGGTCACAAGATCAACATCATCGACACCCCCGGGCATGTCGACTTCACCGTCGAGGTGGAGCGCTCGCTCCGGGTGCTCGACGGTGCGGTGGCCGTCTACGACGGGGTGGCCGGGGTCGAGCCGCAGACCGAACAGGTCTGGCGGCAGGCGGAGAAGTACCACGTGCCGCGGATGTGCTTCGTCAACAAGCTCGACCGCACCGGTGCGAACTTCTTCCGCTGCGTCGACATGATGGTCGATCGGCTCAACGCGACGCCGGCCGTGCTGCAGCTGCCGATCGGCAACGAGGCCGACTTCATCGGCGTCATCGATCTGATGAACATGCGGGCGCTCACCTGGCGCGGGGAAACCCAGAAGGGTGAGGACTACACGGTCGAGGAGATCCCCGCCGATCTGCTGGAGCAGGCGCAGGAGTACCGCGAGAAGCTCGTCGAGACCATCTCGGAGAATGACGACGATGCGATGGAGAAGTTCCTCGAGGGCGAGGAGCTTTCCGTCGACGAGTTGAACGCGGCGCTGCGCCGGGCGACCATCGCCGGCAAGGTCAACCCCGTCGTGTGTGGTTCGGCGTTCAAGAACAAGGGCGTGCAGCCGATGCTGGACGCGGTGGTGGCGTACCTGCCCTCGCCGCTGGACATCGGCGCGACCCACGGCACCTTGCAGGACGGCGTCACGCCGGCGGAGCGGGAGCCGGACCCCAAGGCGGAGTTCTCCGGCTTGGCGTTCAAGGTCGCCACCGACCCGCACCTGGGCAAGCTGACCTTCGTCCGGGTCTATTCCGGCACGCTCAACTCGGGCACCCAGGTCGTCAACGCGACCAGGGACCGCAAGGAGCGGATCGGCAAGATCTACCAGATGCACGCCAACAAGCGTGAGGAGCTGTCGAGCGTCTCGGCCGGCGACATCTGTGCGGTCATGGGCCTGAAGCAGACCACCACCGGCGACACGCTCGCCGACCCGGCGCACCCGATCGTGCTCGAGTCGATGACGTTCCCGGAGCCGGTCATCTCGGTCGCGATCGAGCCGAAGACCAAGGCCGACCAGGAGAAGCTGGGCACCGCGATCCAGAAGCTGGCCGAGGAGGACCCGACGTTCAAGGTCCGCAACGACGAGGAGACCGGGCAGACGGTCATCGCCGGGATGGGCGAGCTGCACCTGGACATCCTGGTCGACCGGATGCGTCGCGAGTTCAACGTCGAGGCGAACATCGGCAAGCCACAGGTCGCGTACCGCGAGACCATCCGCGGCACGGTCGAGAAGTACACCTACGTGCACAAGAAGCAGACCGGTGGATCCGGTCAGTACGCCAAGATCCAGATCACCGTCGAGCCGTTGGACATGTCCGCGTCCGATGGGGCCACCTACGAGTTCGTCAACTCGGTGTCCGGTGGCCGCATCCCGAAGGAGTACATCCCTTCGGTCGACGCCGGTGCCCAGGACGCCCTGCAGTACGGCATCCTGGCCGGCTATCCGGTACTCGGAGTCAAGCTGACCCTGGTCGATGGTGCCTACCACGAGGTCGACTCGTCCGAAATGGCGTTCAAGATCGCCGGTTCGATCGCCATGAAAGAAGCGTTGCGGATGGCCAAGCCCGTCCTGCTCGAGCCCATGATGGCCGTCGAGGTCGTCACGCCCGAGGAGAACATGGGCGATGTCATCGGCGACCTGAACAGCCGCCGCGGCCAGATCCAGGCCATGGACGAGCGGGCTGGTGCCCGGGTGATCAAGGCACTGGTGCCGCTGTCGGAGATGTTCGGCTACGTCGGCGACCTGCGGTCGCGCACCCAGGGCCGGGCGAGCTACTCGATGGTCTTCGACTCCTACGCCGAGGTTCCGGCCAACGTGGCGAAGGAAATCATCGCGAAGGCGACAGGCGAATGAGGACACCAGCGAGCAGGGGCGAGCGAGGCCCGGAGTTTGCCCGGAGCCGAGCAGTCGACGCAGCGAAGGCGACCGGGGAGTAATCCCTCCGGCCGGCGGGCCGTGACGCCAGTCAGCCCGCCGGCCAGGTCCGGCTCACCGAGCCGGACCCACAGACGCAGGCGGTGGGGGAGACATCCCCGCTGCCTCCGGGTCCGGGCCGTCGGCCCGGTCCAGATCCACCCATAGCGCTCTCCGATCGGCCCGATCGCGAGGCGCCCACAGTCCTGAGGAGGACCAGCAGTGGCGAAGGCGAAGTTCGACCGGAGCAAGCCGCACGTCAACATCGGCACCATCGGTCACGTCGACCACGGCAAGACCACCCTGACCGCGGCGATCACCAAGGTGCTGCACGACAAGTTCCCGAACCTGAACGAGGCGTACGCCTTCGATCAGATCGACAAGGCTCCCGAGGAGCGGCAGCGCGGTATCACCATCAACATCGCGCACGTCGAGTACTCGACCGACAAGCGTCACTACGCGCACGTCGACGCTCCGGGTCACGCCGACTACATCAAGAACATGATCACCGGTGCGGCGCAGATGGACGGCGCCATCCTGGTGGTGGCCGCCACCGACGGCCCGATGCCGCAGACCAAGGAGCACGTGCTGCTGGCCCGCCAGGTCGGCGTGCCCTACATCCTGGTCGCCCTGAACAAGGCCGACATGGTCGACGACGAGGAGATCCTGGAGCTCGTCGAGCTCGAGGTCCGCGAGCTGCTGAGTGCCCAGGAGTACCCGGGTGACGACGCTCCGGTCGTGCGCACCTCCGGCCTGAAGGCCCTCGAGGGTGACCCGGAGTGGGTCAAGACCGTCGAGGAGCTCATGGAGGCCGTCGACGAGTCCATCCCGGAGCCGGTTCGCGACATCGAGAAGCCGTTCCTGATGCCGATCGAGGACGTCTTCACGATCACCGGCCGCGGCACCGTGGTGACCGGGAAGATCGAGCGGGGCGTCCTCAAGGTCAACGAGACCGTCGAGATCGTCGGGATCAAGCCGAAGTCGTTCCAGACGACGGTCACCGGCATCGAGATGTTCCGCAAGTTGCTCGACCAGGCCCAGGCCGGCGACAACGCCGGGCTGCTGCTCCGTGGCACCAAGCGCGACGAGGTCGAGCGCGGCCAGGTCGTCGTGAAGCCGGGTTCGATCACCCCGCACACCGAGTTCGAGGCGCAGGTGTACATCCTGGGCAAGGACGAGGGCGGACGGCACACGCCGTTCTTCAACAACTACCGTCCGCAGTTCTTCTTCCGCACCACCGACGTGACCGGTGTGGTGAACCTCCCCGAGGGCACCGAGATGGTCATGCCGGGCGACACCACCGAGATGACGGTCAACCTGATCCAGCCGATCGCCATCGAAGAGGGTCTGCGGTTCGCCATCCGCGAGGGTGGTCGCACCGTGGGTGCCGGTTCGGTCACCAAGATCATCAAGTGAGCTGACGCGGAGTTCTTGCTCCGCTCCCGTCCACGCACGAAGGCCCCGCCCGGTTCGTCCGGGCGGGGCCTTCGTCTTTGTCGCTGTTCTCGGCGCAGAGATTCCGGGTCAGTAGTGCGGGCGCTGGACGGTGAACAAGATCAGGTAGCTGAGCACCGTCGTCGCCACCGCGCTGACCAGCACCGCAACCCACGGCTTGGGCAGCTGTGCGCCGGCGCGACGGACAGCGAGAACGAGGATGGCCAGACAGGCTGCGGTAGCCAGCCCACAGAGGATCGTTGCGGCGATGCCGGGCCCGAACGCGGCCGTGTTGTCGTCACCCCGCCGTTCGGTGTCGGCGTCAGGTGCGCGATTTGGCTGGCCATGGTCGCGCCGACGGTGACGGTGCCGGCGATCGCGGCGCTGATCGCCGCCGTGACGATGGGCAGGGCGCGTGTCATGGGATCTCCTCGTCGCGGGCTGCCAGGTTCGGGGTTGCCAGCGGTCGATCGGTTCCCGGTCCTCGGTGCCTGATTTCGGGACTGTCTGACAGGGTGGGGCACATGACCGTCGCGATCCCGCGGATCGATGCGCACCACCACGTCTGGGATCTCGCCGTTCGGCCGCAGACCTGGCTGGATCCGCCGGAAATGGCGCCGATCCGGCGGACGTTCACCGTCGACGATCTGCGCCCGGAGGCGGCGGCAGTCGGCGTCGACGCGACCGTCCTGGTGCAGACGGTGGCCAGTGAACACGAAACCCGGGAGTTCCTGGCCATCGCGGCCGCGGAACCGCTGGTGGCGGCGGTCACCGGATGGGTCGACCTGACCGCTCTCGACGTCGGGGACCGCATTGCGGCGTTGCTGGAAGCACCCGGCGGCAGCTACCTACGGGCGATCCGGCACGGCGTGCAGGACGAGCCAGATCCGAGTTGGCTGCTCCGGCCGGACGTCCAGCGCGGGATCGGAGCGGTCGGGGCCGCGGGCCTCGCCTTCGAGTTGCTGGTCAAGCCGGGGCAACTGTCGGCGGCCGTCGCCGTCGCGCACGCACTGCCTGAGGTGCGGTTCGTGCTCGACCACTGCGGGAAGCCCGCGATCGCCCAGCAGGTCGTCGACCCGGACCCGCAGGCCTTCGGCGCCTGGCACGACGCCATCCGGGACCTGGGCCAGGCGCGCAACGTCGTGTGCAAGGTGTCCGGGCTGGTCACCGAGGCCGACTGGGCGAACTGGACGTCGGCGGACCTGTGGCCGTACATCGAAGGCGCCCTGGAAGCGTTCGGCGCCGAGCGCGCGATGTTCGGGTCCGATTGGCCGGTCTGTCTGTTGGCGAGTTCCTATCAGCGCTGGGCGGCAATCGTGGGCGGCCTGAGCGGTGATCTCTCCGACCCCGAACTCCGGCTGCTGTGGGCCGGAACCGCCGGCAGGACCTACGGCATTGACATCGCCCAGCCGCCGCCCGTCTGATGCGGTCAGCGCCTGTTCATCGCGATGACGAGGTAGCCCATGCGCCCCGCGGCATACTTCGGATCCGCAACCGCCGGCGTCATCCGGAACCCGCGCGCGTTGCGGATGGCGCCGACGGGTGCGGATTTGACGTACGCGAGGCGCGCCGGTTGGGTTCATCCGATGGTGATCGCCGGGCGCAGCCTCATGGTGCCGGTGACCAGTCCGGCCGCAACCGCGCGCCGGCCCCTGACCATCGCTTCGCGGATCCGACGGGCGAGCACATCGAGATCCAGCAAATCGGACCAGACGATCCGGATGACGATGAAACCTGCTTCCTGCATGCGCCTCTCGCGCTTTCGCTCAGCCATCACGACGTCCCGGACGGTCTCGCCGGGCGGCACCAGTACGCCGTACTTGAGGTCGCCGTCGAACTCGATGATCAGATCGAATGCCGGATAGGCGAAGTCGACCCGACCCAGCGAGGTGCCAACCCGATCCCGGACGACGACCTGCAACTCGGGCAGCGGCAGTCCGATCTCGATCATCACCAGCCCCAGCGCCGACTCGCCGAAGCTCTCGCTTCGACCGTCGGCCAGCCCCAACAGGCGTCGTGCCCGGCCGATGCCCGTTCTGTTCCGGGAGGCCAGCAGGCTCGCCTGCACGGCCTCGGGCCGGACCAGGCGGCGATGCAGCGCGGCGTCGGCCGCTGCGAGCGCGTCCCGGCCGTCACGCTCCCGCGCCAGATCGACCAGCGTCCGCGGGATCGCCGTCACCGCGAGCCCGCAGACGGTTACCACCTCGTCCGGCAGCACGGGGCCGGCATGCACGCGACGATTGCTCGACCGCCGCGCGCCCGAAAGCGCCCGCCTGGTCAGGTGAACGGCCGGCCGGGCGTCGGCCGACACCGGCAGCCCGTGCGCCAGGGCTGCGGAGCGGTGGCTGACCACAAGGTCGGGCGACCGTCCGGCCACCGCCGTGATCAACAGCAGCTCCTGCGCACGGCTGGCATCCGGCGTTCCCGGAATCGGGCGAGCGGCCGGAACCCGGTGATCGTGAAGCCTGGGATCCGGCGGACCTGTCGCCGGCCGCCCGGACATAGGTGCCTCGGTAGACCGGTATCAGGTTCCCGGCCCGGACCTGCGCCCTGACCTCGTCGCGCGACCAACCCTCGGCCACCAGATCGGCATGGCGCACCAGCACCTCCGCGTCGGGGCTCACGATGTCGACCATCTGGAAGACAATGGCCCACCGAGAAGCGTCGTCCGGAGTTATCCACAGGGCCGACGGCCCAGGGGTGTGGTGCACAGTGCGGGAGCCTCGGGCACCGGGTACCGGCCGATCGGTGGATCCGCAACCGTTGGGGACATTCGCACCACGCGCGCGCGTTGCGGATGACGCCAACGGGTGCCGATAGCGCAAACGGTTGCGAATTCGCAGCAGCGCTGGTCGAATTGCCGCATTCGGCCGGTGCCGTCGCGCGCGTCGCGGACGTCACCCGACCTCGATTTGATAGGTCACCCGCTCATCGGGCATACTTGTCGGGTTGCCCTCACCGGGGCGTGCCTTTGTGCGTGCGCTGAATGCGCTCGGCCTGGCACGGTTCGTAGGGGTCGTCGCCGAAGCAGTCGAGGCGCGGCGGCCGGCAAGGGCAGCCACCAGCAGTGCAGCACGAGAGACCATCGCGCTCCCCGCGAGCGCGGCCGGTCCCACGAATCCACTCGGCTCGGCCGGGCGGACGCGTGAGCAGGTAGGGCGACACGCCCGACCGCGTGGACCGGTGGACCCGGACTGATCAACAGCGGCAGCGGTGAGACACCGCGCAGGCCTGGGCGCGCCGATCGGCGCAGCCCCCGGGCCCCGCTGTGACGGTCGCGGGGCGGGACAGGCAGGCCGGCAACGGCCGGCCGGACCGGCAGTGTCAGGGAAGTACGACGAAGAAGGACGGCAAGCGTGGCGGGACAGAAGATCCGCATCAGGCTGAAGGCCTATGACCACGAGGCGATCGACGCGTCCGCGCGCAAGATCGTCGAGACGGTGACCCGGACGGGTGCCCGCGTGGTCGGCCCGGTGCCGCTGCCCACCGAGAAGAACGTGTACTGCGTCATCCGCTCGCCGCACAAGTACAAGGACTCGCGCGAGCACTTCGAGATGCGCACGCACAAGCGGCTGATCGACATCCTCGACCCGACGCCGAAGACGGTGGACGCGCTCATGCGTATCGACCTGCCGGCGTCGGTGGACGTCAACATCCAGTAGGGATCTCCAACAGCCCTCGGGTGGACTCCACCGGGGAGATGGGTACTTCAATCATGGCTAATTCGATCAAGGGAATCCTGGGCCACAAGCTCGGGATGACCCAGGTCTTCGACGCGAGCAACCGGGTCGTCCCGGTCACCGTCGTCGCCGCCGGTCCGGTGGTGGTCACCGCTGTGCGCACCGCCGAGAACGACGGGTACAACGGGGTCCAGTTGGCGTTCGGCGCGATTGACCCCCGCAGGGTCACCAAGCCGGTCGCCGGGCACTACGCCAAGGCCGGCGTGACGCCTCGCCGGCACCTCGCCGAACTGCGCACGGAGGACATCGCCGGCTACGAGGTGGGCCAGGAGCTCACCGCGGAGCAGGTGTTCGAGGCCGGCGCCGACATCGACGTGACCGGCACCAGCAAGGGCAAGGGCACCGCCGGTGTCATGAAGCGACACGGCTTCAAGGGTCTGTCCAGCGGACACGGTGTGCACCGCAAGCACCGCGCACCGGGGTCCATCGGTGGCTGCTCCACCCCCGGGCGGGTGTTCAAGGGCCTGCGGATGGCCGGCCGGATGGGCCACGTCACGGTGACCACCCAGAACCTGACCGTGCACGCGGTGGACGCCGACAAGGGCCTGCTGCTGATCAAGGGCGCGGTGCCCGGCCCCAAGGGCGGCGTCGTTTTTGTCAAAACTGCTGTGAAGACCTCCGCGCAGTCTGTGGCCGCGGGTGGAAAGGGTGAGTCCGCATGAGCACCGTGCAGATCACGACGCCGGCCGGGAAGGCCGACGGCACCGTCGAGCTGCCGGCGGAGATCTTCGACGTCCAGTCGAACATCCCGTTGATGCACCAGGTCGTGGTGGCCCAGCTGGCCGCCGCCCGCCAGGGCACGCACAAGGCCAAGAACCGCGGCGAGGTCTCCGGCGGCGGCAAGAAGCCGTACCGGCAGAAGGGCACCGGCCGGGCCCGCCAGGGTTCGACCCGCGCGCCGCAGTTCAACGGCGGTGGCACCGTGCACGGCCCGGTTCCGCACCTGTACCTGCAGCGGACCCCGAAGAAGATGAAGGCGGCCGCGTTGCGTGGCGCCCTGTCGGATCGGGCCCGCGGCGGGAACGTCCACGTGCTGTCCAGCCTGGTCGAGGGCGACACTCCGTCGACCAAGACCGCGATTGCCGCGCTGGCCGCCGTCAGCACCGCCAAGAACATCCTGGTGGTCGTCAGCCGCGAGGACGCGAACGGCTGGCGCTCGCTGCGCAATGCCCCGGAGGTGCACCTGATCGCGGCCGATCAGCTGAACACCTACGACGTGCTGGTCAGCGACGACGTGGTGTTCACCCGGGACGCGCTCGAGGAGTTCCTGGCCTTCGCCGCACCGTCCGGTGCCGTCACGGTCAGCGCTGACGACTCAGCCGCCGATGACACGGCCGCCGATACCGCGACCGACGAGACCGCGCTCGACGAGACCGCGACCGACGAGGCTGCGCTCGACGACGAGACCGACACCGAGGAGGAGCAGGCATGATCGCCGACCCGCGCGACATCATCCTGGCGCCGATCGTGTCCGAGAAGAGCTACGGCCTGTTCGAGTCCGGCCGTTACACCTTCCTGGTGCACCCGGACGCGAACAAGACCCAGGTCAAGATCGCCGTCGAGCAGATCTTCGGCGTCAAGGTCACCGCGGTGAACACCATCAACCGGCAGGGCAAGCGCAAGCGCACCCGGACCGGCTTCGGTCACCCGCAAGTCCACCAAGCGCGCGATCGTCACGCTGTCCCCGGACAGCAAGCCGATCGAGATCTTCTCGGGCGCCTGAGGCTAGGGATGACATAGAGATGGGTATTCGTAAGTACAAGCCGACGACCCCCGGTCGTCGCGGCGCCTCGGTGAGCGACTTCGCCGAGATCACCCGCGACACCCCGGAGAAGTCCTTGATCCGTCCGCTGAACAGCAAGGGCGGGCGCAACGTCCACGGCCGGGTCACCGCACGTCACCAGGGCGGCGGGCACAAGCGGGCCTACCGGCTGGTCGACTTCCGCCGCGCCGACAAGGACGGCGTGCCGGCCAAGGTCGCGCACATCGAGTACGACCCGAACCGCACGGCGCGGATCGCACTGCTGCACTACGCCGACGGCGAGAAGCGGTACATCATCGCGCCGAACAAGCTCAAGCAGGGCGACCCGATGGAGACCGGTCCAGGTGCCGACATCAAGCCCGGCAACAACCTGCCGCTGCGCAACATCCCGGTCGGCACGGTGGTGCACGCCATCGAGCTGCGGCCGGGTGGCGGCGCGAAGATCGCCCGCTCGGCCGGCGCCGGTGTTCAGTTGGTCGCCAAGGACGGCCCGTACGCCCAGCTGCGGATGCCCTCGGGCGAGATCCGCAACGTGGACGTTCGCTGCCGCGCCTCGATCGGCGAGGTCGGCAACGCCGAGCAGTCCAACATCAACTGGGGCAAGGCCGGCCGCATGCGCTGGAAGGGCAAGCGCCCGAACATCCGCGGTGTCGCCATGAACCCGGTCGACCACCCGCACGGCGGTGGCGAGGGCAAGACCTCAGGTGGTCGTCACCCGGTCAACCCGGCCGGCAAGCCCGAAGGTCGCACCCGTCGCCCCAACAAGGCCAGCGACAAGCTGATCGTCCGTCGTCGTCGCAAGTCCGGCAAGAAGCGCTAAGGAACCCTGATGCCTCGTTCCCTCAAGAAGGGCCCGTTCGTCGACGACCACCTGCTCAAGAAGGTGGACGTCGCGAACGACAAGGGCTCCAAGACCGTGATCAAGACCTGGTCGCGTCGCTCGACGATCATCCCCGACATGCTCGGGCACACGATCGCGGTGCACGACGGTCGCAAGCACGTCCCGGTCTTCATGACCGAGTCGATGGTCGGCCACAAGCTCGGCGAGTTCGCCCCGACGCGCACGTTCAAGGGGCACGTCAAGGACGACCGTCGCAGTCGCAGGGGATGACCCGTGGCTGACTCGATCAGAGAAAGAAGACAGCTGATGAATGCCAAGGCATCGGAGGCGGCCGCGGAAGCGGCTGCGGCTCCGCGCGCCCGGGCGCAGGCGCGGTACGTGCGCATGACGCCGATGAAGGCCCGCCGCGTGGTGGACCTGATCCGCGGTCGTAGTGCCTCGGATGCGCTGGCGATCCTCAAGTTCGCCCCGCAGGCCGCCGCTGAGCCGGTGGCCAAGGTGGTCGCCTCCGCGGTCGCCAACGCGGAGAACAACGACGGTCTCGACCCGGCGACGCTGATCATCGAGACCGCCTACGTCGACGAAGGCCCGACGCTCAAGCGGTTCCAGCCGCGGGCCCAGGGTCGGGCGTTCCGGATCCGCAAGCGGACCTGCCACATCACCATCGAGGTCGTCTCGGTCAAGGCGGCTTCGGCCGCGTCCGAGCGAGGTCGCCGCTCCCGCGGTGGCGCCGGCGGCGGCCGCAACGGAGCCAACAGCTCGAACATTCAGGCGAAGGGAAGGACCCGCTAGTGGGTCAGAAGATCAACCCGCACGGGTTCCGGCTCGGTATCACCACCGACTGGAGCTCCCGCTGGTATGCCGACAAGTCGTATGCCGACTATGTCGCCGAGGACGTCGCCATCCGCAAGCTGATGGCCAAGGGCATGGAGCGGGCCGGCATCTCCAAGGTGGAGATCGAACGCACCCGCGACCGAGTCCGGGTGGACATCCACACCGCCCGGCCTGGCATCGTCATCGGCCGCCGTGGTGCGGAGGCCGACCGGATCCGTAGCCAGCTCGAGAAGCTCACCGGAAAGCAGGTGCAGCTGAACATCCTCGAGGTGCGCAACCCCGAGTCGGACGCGCAGCTGGTCGCCCAGGGCGTGGCCGAGCAGCTGTCCAACCGGGTGAGCTTCCGTCGGGCGATGCGCAAGTCCATGCAGTCCGCGCAGCGGTCCGGTGCCGTCAAGGGCATCCGGATCCAGTGCTCGGGTCGCCTGGGCGGTGCCGAGATGAGCCGGTCGGAGTTCTACCGCGAGGGTCGGGTGCCGTTGCACACCCTGCGGGCGGACATCGACTACGGCTTCTTCGAGGCCAAGACCACCTTCGGCCGGATCGGCGTGAAGGTGTGGATCTACAAGGGTGACAAGTCCGGCACGCTCGCCGAGCAGAAGGCTCACGAGGCCGCCGTGGCTGCTTCCGGTCGTGGTGCCGGGGCCGGCCGCAGCGACCGCGATCGTCCGGGTGCACGTCGCCGTTCGGGTTCCGCCGGTACCACGCCGGCCGGGACCGAGGCAGGTCGCGCTGCGGCCGAGGGCGCGTCCGACGAGCCCGCACCAGTTGTGACGGAGAGCTGAGATGTTGATCCCCCGCAAGGTGAAGCACCGCAAGCAGCACCGGCCCACCAGGACCGGGATGGCCAGCGGTGGCACCGAAGTGACCTTCGGTGACTACGGAATCCAGGCCCTGGAGCCTGCCTACGTCACCAACCGGCAGATCGAGTCCGCTCGTATCGCCATCAACCGGCACATCAAGCGTGGCGGCAAGGTGTGGATCAACATCTACCCGGACCGCCCGCTGACCAAGAAGCCGGCCGAGACCCGGATGGGTTCCGGTAAGGGCTCGCCCGAGTGGTGGGTGGCCAACGTCAAGCCCGGCCGGGTGATGTTCGAGATGAGCTACCCGACCGAGGCGATTGCCCGCGAGGCGCTGCGCCGCGCGATCCACAAGCTGCCGATGAAGTGCCGCATCGTGACCCGGGAGGGTGGTGAGTCCTGATGGCGACCGAGACCCAGAGCAAGGCCACCGAGCTTCGTGAGCTCGGCGGGGAAGAACTGCTCGCCCGCCTCCGCGAGTCGAAGGAGGAGCTGTTCAACCTCCGCTTCCAGATGGCGACCGGCCAGATGGACAACAACCGCCGGCTGCGTACGGTTCGGCACGACATCGCCCGGATCTACACGGTCATGCGTGAGCGCGAGCTCGGCCTGTCCGTCGGTCCGGACGGAACGGAAGGTGCCGCATGAGCGAGCAGAACGAAACGCCGGTGGCGGAAACCACTGAGGCCCCAGAAGCTACTGAGACCACTGCGGTGGCCCAAGGCAAGACCCGCGGCGACCGCAAGATCCGCGAGGGCATGGTCGTCTCCGACAAGATGGAGAAGACCATCGTCGTCGAGCTGGAGGACCGGGTGAAGCACCCGCGCTATGCCAAGGTCATCCGGCGCACCCACAAGGTGCAGGCGCACGACGAGCAGGGTGTCGCCGGCATCGGTGACCGCGTGCTGCTGGCCGAGACCCGGCCGCTGTCGGCCACCAAGCGCTGGCGGCTGGTCGAGGTCGTCGAGAAGGCCAAGTGAGTCACTGATCGCCGTCAGGTGATCGACGCGAAAGCCCCCGTCCGATTGCGGACGGGGGCTATTGCGTTGGTTCGCCGGCGCGATCAGTGCTGGACGGATCCACCCTTGACTGCGACGAAGCGGGTGGGTCGGATGGTGACGACGACGCGGACGTCGACGTCGGTGATCTCGTAGTCCTGGCCGTAGCGGTGCTGCAGCGACTTGTAGAACGACGCGGTGTTGTCGTCGTCGACGATGGACTCGACGACGCCGCGGATCTCCAGGAAGCGGAGTTGATCGTCAGGATCGGCCACCGACAGGGCGACGCGGGGTTCGTGCTGCAGGTTGCGATACTTCTGCCGGTTCTTGGTGTGGGTGAGCCGAAGCACCTCGCCGGTCCATTCGAACCACATCACGCTGCTCTGCGGTGCACCGTCGGGACGGACGGTGGCCAGGTGCGCGTACAGCGGGCGGTGCAGCAGGTCTTCGTAGCCCTCGGGCACGTCGCTCATGGGTGGGTTCCTCTCGGTCGCGGGCACTGCTGTTGGGCAACTCCCCAGCTCGCCCCGACATTCCGATCAGCGCCACCTGACCTCACCGGGCTCGTCAGGTCGGGTGGTCCTCCTCGTCCGCGGCTGGGATCAGTGGCGTGGCCACGGCTGGTGCGACCGCGGCGAGCAGGAACGAGATCGGGTAGCCGACGGTCGCGATCAGGGCGCCGAAGAGCGGCCCCACCGCCGCTGCGGTGAGGAACTGGCCGGTGTTCTGGGTGCCGAGTGCGCGACCGGCCCAGTACGGACCGGCCACCTCCGCGACCGAGGTGAAGGCCAACCCGTTGTCGGCGACCGAGATTGCGGTGGCAACGACCAGCAGAGCGGCAGCCAGGCCGGAGTGGGCGGCGTCCAGACCGGCGAGGCCGAGCATCGCGGCGACGGCGGCCAGTGAGACCCAACGCAGTGGCCGCACCCGGCTGCCGACACGGTCGGAGACCACCCCGACCGCGATCCGACCGAGGCCGCCGACGAATTGCGAGGCGCCGATCAGCAGGCCGGCGGCCAGTTCGGTCCAGCCCTTGTCGGTCATCAACCAAACCAGGCCGAAGACGGCGAGCAGGAACTGCGGGACCACGAGCAGCGCCGACGCCAGGTGGATCCGCCACAGGAACGACGAGGCTCGGTAGGGGTTCGGTGGCCGCTCGGGGCGGCCGCCGACGACCGGTCGGGTCCGCGGCGGGTCGACGATGCCGACCGCGCAGGCGATCGCGGACAGCGCGGTCAACACCAGCGGCACGGCCAGCGCCCAGACCAGACCGTGGCGGGCCGCGGTCGGAACCGTGAGGGCGGCGATCGTGGTGCCCAACGGCTGGGCCATCTGCCGGATGCCCATGGCCAAACCGCGACGGTGGCGGGCGAACCAGCCCATGACCAGCCGGCCGCTGGCCGAGTTGGGGCTGCCCGCTGCCATCCCGCCGAGCAGCAGGGCCAGGCCGAGACCGACGAAACCGTCCACCACCATCGCCAACGCCGTGGCGGCCGCCGTGAGCGCCAGTCCGGCGGTGATGACCCCACGCTCGCCGATCCGGTCGGCCAGCGCGCCCCAGGCGATGAGGGTCAGCACGATGCCCAGCGTCGGCGCCGAGGCCAGCGTCCCCGCCTGCGCGAGACTGAGTCCCCGTTCAGTGTGCAGCAGTGGGATCAGGAAGGCCGGCGTGGTCATGAACACCGTGCCGGCGGTCTGGGCCGCGGTTCCGAGCCCCAGCATCAACCAGGGGCGGGGACGTCGCCCCGGCGGGGCTGACGTCATGAGAACTCCGATCCGCGCGGTCGGCCCATCATCGCCGACGGCCGCGAAGGTCAGTCGGGGCGGGTGCTCCTTTCCCAGATGGTGATGAACCGTTCGAGCGATGCGGTCGCGGCCTCCACGTCGCCGGTCAGGATGACGTCGACCAGCAGGCCGCGGGTCACCGCAACTCCGAGTCGGATCTCCGCCGGGTCGAAGTGAATCCCGAACCGCTCGGTGATGGGTGCCGAATCCTCGATCCAGGGCGCGGTGAGGTCCGGCGCACCCCGGTGCGCAACGGTCTCGAAGAACAGTCGGACGAAGGGCAGGACCTCGGGTGCGCTGACCCGGTGCCACAGTCGCCGGATGAGGTCGCCGGGCCCGGCAGCGGTGGCGGCGAGTTCGACCAGCACCGCCCGTTGGTCGGCCTCGACCATCCCGACGACCGCTGCGACCAGGCCGTCCCGGGACCCGAAGTGATACAGCAGCATCCGGTGCGAGCTGCCGACCGCCGCGGCCAGGTCGCGCAGGCTCCGGTCGCCCAACCCGTTGGTCGCCACCTCGATGACGAGTCGTCGGGTCAGGTCATCGCGAGGTGAGGTCATCGAAGAAAACCCTAGCAAAGAGCGTGTACCATTTGGTACAGTCGGTTCATGACGATCACTCACGAACTCATCATCGAAGCGCCCGTACAGGACGTGTGGGCGCTGACCGTCGACGTCGAATCCTGGCCTTCGATGACGCCTACGATCACCAGCGTCGAACGACTCGACACGGGCCCGCTCCGGGTCGGCAGTACGGCCCGGATCAGACAACCAGGGCAGTCAGCGCGGGTCTGGACAGTTACTGCGCTCAAGCCGAACGAGGTGTTCGTATGGGAAACAAAGGCTTTCGGTATGCGGATGGTCGGCGGGCACCGGTTGGAGCAGGTCGGCGAAGGCTGTCGCAATGTGTTGAGCATCGGCATGTCCGGCGCGCTGTCCGGCCTGGTTGAGGCGATGCTCAAGAGCCAACTGCGCAAGACGATCGCGACGGAGAACGAGGGTTTCCGCCGGGCTGCCTTGGCGGCGCATCACTGACTCGAGCGTGCCGTCAGTGTTTCGCGAGCCACTTCGCCCTGGACTTGAGTTTTTCGTAGTAGTCGGTCTGATTGTGGTCGGCATCGCGTTGGGTGGCCAGCGCCGCCTCGGCCTTGATCGACTTCTTGGTCGCTCGCTTGCCCGAACTGGAGAACCGGCCGGCGGTCATCGTCGCGATGACCCGCTTGCGGCCGGCCACCAAACCGGCCAGCACCTCCTTCTCCATCACGGACCGTCGTTGCTCGACCCAGCTCATCCAGAGGCCCTGCTTCTCCTTGTCGGGCATCGTGTAGGTTCCGTTGCCGCTCTTGTACGTCATCGTCTTCAGCATCCGGTCGTCGTTCTTGACCACGTTGACCACCGCCTCGACCAGCGCCTTCGCCGTCTGCGCCAGCGCGCCCTTGGCCAACATATCCAGCGGGTCAGCGGCTTTGGGTTCTTCGCCCACCCCGGTCAGGTACTTGGTCATCGTCGCGTCGACGTTGTCGATGACCGTCATCTCGCGTTCCGGGGTGTAGAACCAGTTGCCCAGATTGCCCGAGAGCATCCGGTCGCGGTTGCCGATGAACAGGTCGACGGCGCTCAGCTCGCCGAGCTGGCGGAGCATCTTCGGGTCGGTCAGCACCTTTTGGATCGGCGCTTCGCCGTCCTTCTCGTAGGACAATGACGGGTCCTGCAACTTGCCCATGGTCTCGCCGGAGGCGACGGTCATCGCGATCATCGGGGCATTCGGTTTGCTGTCGATGGCCGCCAGATGCACCGCGCGACCGTAGGCGGCCAGATCGGTGCCGTAGGTGTCCTTGCTGATGTCGCCGCTCTGGGCTTTCGCCCATCCGTCGCCCGCGGTGATCCTGCCCGACTCGATCATCGACCGGACATCGGCCTTGTCCGTCGGGAGCAGCTTCTTGGTGGTCACGGTGCTGACCTTGGTGAGATTTGTGTGCAGATGAGTGGCCAACTGGTTCAGTCCGAGCGGCTGATCCTCCAACTTGACCACCACGGTGTCGTCCGCGGACGTGAAGAACCAGACCTGACGGGTGCCGACGGTGCCGATCGACCGGGTGGTGTCCAGACCCAGCGGTTGTTGCTCCCGCAGGTCGAATTTCCGGTGGATACGCTTGGCCGTCCCACCACCCTGGACCACGTGGGCGACCTCGTGGGCCAACGTGTGTTCGCCGTCCGGGGTGTCCGGGCGGAACTGGCCGGCCCCGAAGAACAAATCCGAGCCGACGGTGAAAGCCTTGGCGGACAGGGATTGTGACAGCTGGGCCGCGCGATCGTCGGCATGGACCCGCACGGAACCGAGACCGGAGCCGAATGCGCTCTCCAGCCGTCCCCGGACCTGTTCCGGCAATGGCATGCCACCGCCGCGCATGCGTTGGATGGCTCCGTCCGTCCCTGAATCAAGGACGCCTCCGGCGCGGCCGACCACCGGAGCACCAGCGGGCGGTGCCGACGAGGGTGACGGCGTCGATGTCGGGAGGGCCGGCGTGCCCAGGCCCGCAGGTTCACGGCGAATCCGACCGAGTGCTGATGCGGCCAGCCGATCTGCTGCGTGCTCGGCCGGGTCGTCGGCATGCCCCACGGTCAGCGTCTCGGGCGCACGAACGGGAACGAAGGCGGCCGGCTCGATGTCTTGATCTAGGCCGGCCGACGCGTGTGCGGCGGCTTTCGGCCGCGTCGATCGGGCAAGGTGTTGTCGCGAACTGCGGTGGATCTTGCCCTGACGATGCACGTCACGCTCCCGCCGATGTCGATCTTCGCACTGTAGGGCAGATTCGGACAGCGAACAATGTTCCGGGCGAATCGTCGATGGCGGCACGGCCGCGCCACCGGGTCCGGCGGAGCCGGGCAGCCCGAGGCCTAGCCTCGACCTCATGCCGATGTCGCCGTTACCGCAGCGTCACGGTCTGGACGCTGCCAGGTACCGGTTACCCGACGGCGACCGCTGGGCCACGGTGCGGGACCACCTGTACGAACTGCTGACCAGGGTCGAGAACTCCCGCATCGACGAGATGTTCGCTACCGGAAGCTATGTCGACTCCGATGGAACTCCGCTGTCCGCAGACTCCCCGTATCTCGTCGGGCAGTTGATCTGGTTCCACCGCGACCTGCCGGATGAAGTGCCGGTGCCCTTCGACATCGACGTGCTGTACCGGGACGAGCGGATCGTGGTGGTGGACAAGCCGCACTTCCTGGCCACCATTCCGCGCGGGCAACACATCGTGCACACCGCCCTTGTCCGATTGCGCAACGAGCTCGACCTGCCGGAGTTGGCCCCGGCGCACCGGCTGGATCGATCGACGGCGGGGGTGTTGATGTTCACCACCGAACGGCGGTGGCGCGGTCGCTACCAGAACCTGTTCCGCGACCGGCTCGCCGCCAAGGCCTATCTCGCGGTGGCGCCGGCGTTGGATCCGGCCGGATTTCCCGCCCAGGTCCGCAGCCACATCGTGAAGACCAGGGGTGTGCTGCGCGCGCAGGAGCTCGACCTGCCACCCAACAGCGAGTCCAGGATCGAATTGCTCGACACGGCAGGCGAACTCGGGCTGTACCGGCTGGTCCCGCGCACCGGACGCACCCACCAGCTCCGGCTGCACATGGCTGGACTGGGCGCCCCCATCGTCAACGACCCGTTCTATCCGGAGCTGCGGGATGTCGACCGCGGCGACTTCGGAGCACCCCTACAGCTGCTCGCCGCCGAGCTGGCGTTCGACGACCCGATCGACGGGATGCCCCGGCAATTCGTCAGCGGACGCCGGCTGGCGGCGTGGCCGGGGGAGTGGCCGCAGCACTGACGCGGCCTCCTGAACGCCGTGGAGTTCGGCGGGCGTCCGGCGGGCTGGCGACAAGCATCGCGACATACATCGGTGGATTGTTTGTGCTCACCAAGGGCCGACTTGTGCCGGGTCGCCGGGCCGGAAGGGTCAGGCGGGTGAGTTCTGGCCCCCCGCTGGTGACCTGGGTCACGCTCGAGTCGCCCCGAACCGGGGGGTTGGCTAAATCCAACAGGGGTTTTACCTGAGTTCGGTGATGCCCTCCGATGTCTACTCCTACATGGTTGCCGGGACGAACTGTCTTTTCCGCTCCCTGGGGGATTCGTGACCCGACGTAGTACTGCCCTGCTTTCGCGCGCCCGCACGCCTTTCCGCGCCGCCGTCATCGCTCTGCTGACGGCGGCTCTTGCCGTTCCGCAGTTGGCGGTGCCGACGGTGGCCGGCGCTGCCGAGGGCGATCCGATCAGCGCGAAGGTGGTGTTCCAGACCGCCTCAGGCACGATTCCCGCCGGCTACACCAGGGATTCCGGCGCCGCCTACTCGGCGGCGGCGAAGTCCGGGTGGGTGACGCAGGCGAGCCTTGCGAACACCACGCACGACCCCCTGAATGTCTCGAACAACGCTCGCACACGTAGTACCTGCTCAGGAGTGGGTGCGAACCAAGCCGGCGTCGTCCACATGCAGGCGCCGGCCAACGGCTCTACGTCGACCTCCAATGTCACGACGCCGGCAGCGTGGGAGTACGACGTTCCCAACGGCACCTATCAGGTTTCGGTCGGGATCGGTGATGCCAGTTACGGCGGAGACGCCGAGTTCCACACCATCCATGTCGAGGGTGTGACCGCGTTCAACCGGTACCCCCGCAAAACAGGAACCGGCGCCCCCGCTGCCAACTCGTGCACCGCCACCGGTCTGAACACGACGACCGTGTGGACGACGGTGAGTGACGGCAAGCTGACCATCGACGCCGTTGGCGGCCAGAACACCAAGATCGACTACGTCACTATCGACTCGGTGCCGATCTCCGGCCTGACCGCGACTCCCGGTGCCACGTCCATCGCGCTCGACTGGGCAGACCTCGCCGGCGCCACCGGCTACCGGGTGTGGCGCAGCAACACCCTGCCGGTCGCCATGACCGGCAACCCGGCCACGACGACTGCCTCGGAATACACCGACACGACAGCGCTGGTCAAGGGACAGGTCTACTACTACGCGGTGGCTCCGGCCACCGGTACGACCGCCTCCGTGGTCGGCACCATGATCGATGACGCAGCTCCGGTCGAGCCGAGCACCTGGCCGGTCAAGGTCAACTTCGAGGGCGGCGCGAACTCCAGCGGTGGGGTCAAGGGCACGATCACCACGCCGGCGGGTTGGACCTCCGACTCCGGCATGAACTACGCCAACGTGCGCGGATTCGGCTGGACGGATGCCACAGGCACACCGCTCGACCTCACCAAGAACGGCCGGTTCCGGGCCAACGAAGATGCGTACTCGCCGACCTTGACGTCGACCATGCACATGCAGGGCAACACGGTCAACGCGTTCAGCGGCACCCAGGTCCAGGGCACCTGGCAGCTGAAGGTTCCGAACGGCAGCTACGACATCGGGCTCGGGGTCGGCGACGCCGACCCGGGCGCCGATCCCACCTCGCACACGGTGAACGTCGAAGGCGTCAACGTGATCAACGCCTTCGTGCCCGGAACCGGCGCAGCGCGCTTCAAGGAAGCGACCAAGACCGTCGTGGTGTCCGACGGCTACCTCACGGTCGACGCCATCGGCGGCGTGAACACCAAGATCGACTACATCACGGTGAACCCGACTCCGGCCGACCCGGCGCCGGCCAAGCCGACCGGGCTGACCGCGACCGCGGGCACCGGTTCGGTGGTGCTCTCCTGGACGGCCAATCCCGCCCCCGACACCGACATCAAGGGCTACAACGTCTATCGCGCCACGACCGCGACCGTCCCGACCACCACGCCGCTGAACGCCGAGCCGATCACCGGTACGACCTTCAACGACGAGACCGTCGTCAACGGAACGTCCTACTACTACGTGGTGGTCGCCGTCGACAACGCCGACCAGACCTCGCCGGCGTCCGCCGTCGTCGGCCCGGTGATCCCGCAGCCGACCGATCCGGCCCTGGCGCCGCTGCCGCTGAAGATCAACTTCTCGATCCCGACCGCGCCGGCTGCTCCCGGCTACACCAAGGACACCGGTCTGCCGTTCACCAACGCGGAGGGTCGCGGCTGGGTCGAGCCCGGCACCCACAACCCCCGCAACCTGTCGGACAACGCCCGCTACCGTGACGCGTTCAGCGGCACGACGGCCGTCACGCCGCAGCAGCGTGGCCTCGTGCACATGGAGTCCGCGGACAACGCCACCTTCAACGGCACCAAGACCACCGGGTCCTACGAGGTCGCGGTGGCCGATGGCGAGTACGACGTCACGGTCAGTGCCGGCGACCAGCCGGGTAGCGCCACCGCCAGCTGCGTCGCTCCGTGCTACGACTCGCTGCACACCATCAAGGTCGAGGGCCGGACCGCGGTCGATGCGTTCCAGGCCACCGCGACCAAGGAGTTCGCGGAGAAGACCGTCACGCACGTGAAGGTCACCGACGGTCGGCTGACCATCGACGCCGGTGGCGCCGACAGCACCAACACGAAGATCAACTACCTGGAGATCGCCGAGTCCGACGTGACCGCCCCGGGTGTCCCGGCCAACGTCGAGGCCACGGCCGGCGACGGCAAGGTCGACCTCACCTGGGACTGCCGTCACCGCCGATGACCTGAAGGGTTACCTGGTCTACCGGTCCGACCGACGACACGTCGCGCTGACCGAGGCCAACCTGCTCACCGAGACCCCGGTCACCGAGACCGAGTTCACCGACTCCACCGTCGACCAACAAGACCGAGTACCACTACGTCGTCACTCGCCGTCGACAACGACGGAACAAGTCCGACGCCTCCGCGACGGTCGACGCGACCCCGGCGGACACCACCGCGCCGGCCGTGCCGACCCTCGGCACCCTGCACCCCGGGCAACGCGTCCGTCACCGTGCGCTGGAGCGCCGGCGACAACGCGACCGACTTCGACCACTACCGGCTCTACCGGTCCACCACCAGCCCGGTGACCAAGGCGACCGGGACGTTCATCGCTGCACCCACCGCCACCGAGTTCGTGGACAGCGGGGACACCGACAACCCGCTGGTCAACGACACCGAATACTTCTATGCGGTTTCCGCGGTCGACGTCGAGGGCAACGAGTCCGAGCTGTCGCCGGAGAAGTCGGCCACGCCGACCCTGCAGGCGGACGTGACCGCGCCGCTGCCGCCGACCGCCCTGAACGCGACTCCCGGAGACAACAAGGTCACCCTGACCTGGACCGCCAGCGAAGCCAGCGACGTCGCCGGCTACCAGGTGTGGCGCGCCGCCACCGCTGATGGTGAGCCCACCGTGATCGCCGCCACCGTTGCGGCCGACGCCACCTCCTACGTCGACACCACGCGTCGTGAACGGCAGCCGGTACTACTACGTGCTCACCGCTACCGATTACGCCGGCAACCAGTCCGGCAAGTCGGAGCAGGCCGATGCCACACCGGTCGACAACGTCGCGCCGGCCGCACCGACCGGCGTGGTTGCCACCGCCGGCATCCAGCGGATCACCGTGTCCTGGGCCGCCAACGCCGAGACCGACGTGACCCGGTACCGGATCTACCGGTTCCCGTCCGCCACCGCGGAGATCAACGACGGTCACCTGGTGGCCATCCTCACCACGGCCACCGGGCGGACCTTCGTCGACTCCGACCGCACCGCTGGGACGACCTACTACTACGCGATCGTCGCCGTCGACGGTGCCGGCAACGCGTCCGACGCCTCGGCTGTGGTCAACGCGACCGCACTGGACGCCCCGGACACCACGGCGCCCGGCGCCCCATCGGGCCTGGCGGCCACGGTCGCCGACGGCAAGGTCACCCTGACCTGGAACGCCGTCACCGCAAACGATCTCGCGGGCTACACCGTCTACCGGTCGGCGACCGCCGCCGGGGCCAAGGTCAAGGTCAGCAGCACCTTGCTCACCGCAGCCACCTTCACCGACACCGGCGCGCCGGCCGGCGCGACCTCGTACTACGTGGTCACCGCCGCCGACACGTCCGGCAACGAGTCCGGCGGCTCCAACCAGGTCTCGGCCGAGATCCCCTCGAGCGGCCTGGACGTGAAGTTCGTCTTCGCGCCCACCAGCGCGGCCACCATCACCGGCTACACCAAGGAGACCGGTGCCGCGTTCGATGCCACCCGCGGCTACGGCTGGATCACCCAGAGCTCGTTGAGCTCGGCCACCCACACCCCGCTGGACCTGTCCGCGAACACCCGGCTGCGCACCCGGGCTGCGGTCACCGACCTGCAGAACCGGCTCGTCCACATGCAGTACGGGGACATCGTGCCCACCCCGACCGCCAACGGCTCGTTGACCGCCGGGGCGTGGGAGTACCTGGTGCCCAACGGCCGGTACACCGTCACCGCGAGCGTGGGCGACCAGCCCGGCGCGGAGCCAAGACCGGCTGCGCCGACCCCTGCTACGACAGCCTGCACACCGTCCGCGCCGAGGGCGTGACGGTGATCGACAAGTTCCAGGCCACCGCGGCCCTGGAGTACAAGACCGCTTCCGCCACCGTGGATGTCACCGACGGTCGGCTGACGGTCGATGCCGTCGGCGGCACCAACACGAAGATGAACTGGCTGAGCGTCGTCAGTGCCGGGCCGATTGCGCCGGACACCACCGCGCCGGCCGCACCGAGCTCGTTGCTCGGACTCGCCGGTGACACCGTCGCCACGCTGTCCTGGGCCGCGCCCGCGGACACCGATGTGGTCGGCTACAACGTCTACCGCTCGACCGCGGCCACGGTCGAGGTCGGCACCGCGACCAAGATCAACACCAGTCTGGTCGCCGGCACCAGCTTCGCCGACAGCAACCTGACCAACGGCACCACCTACCGCTACGCGGTCACCGCCGTCGACTCCAGTGGCAACGAGTCCGGCGCCTCGGTGTCGGCCACGGTGACCCCGGCCGTCGGCGCCGGCGGTGCGGTGAGCCTGAAGGTGAACTTCGCCGATGCCGTCACCGCCCCGCCGAGCGGGTACGTCACCGACTTCGGCCAGGCCTTCGGTACCCGCACCGGCGCCAACCAGGGCACGGGCAACGCCTTCGGCTGGGTGAAGATCGGCACCTCGACGCCGGTCTCCATCGAGGGCAACGCGCGGAACCGCAACACCGGAACCCCGCCGGTCAACCAGGCCGACCTGCGGCTGGCCACCTTCATGCACATGCAGCTGCCGGCCAACGCGGCCTCCGGTGTGCACGAGGACGCCTCCTGGGAACTGGCTGTGCCCAACGGCGCCTACCAGGTGACGGTCGCCGTCGGTGACGCCGGCACCGCGGTGGACAGCTCGAACTGGATCAACATCGAGAACCAGAACGCACTCGCCGCGTTCGTCCCGACGACCACCGACAAGTTCGCCACCGCAACCCGGACCGTCGTCGTGTCCGACGGCCGGCTCACCCTGAGCCCGACCTCCGGCACCAACACCAAGATCGACTACGTCGACGTCGCCTCGGTGGACACCTCCACCCGCACCTTCGTCATCGACGTGCACCCCGGCAACCTCGCGACGAACGTCGTGGACAACGTCTCGCCGACCGCGGACATCTCGCCGAACCAGGTACTGGGCTCGGTCAAGGCGGACACCCTCGGCAACGGCCACGTCACCCTGACCAAGGTGACCACCGGCGCCAACGTGCCCGGCACCGGCGTCACCAGTGGTGGTGCCGACACCATCACCTTCCAGCCCGACGAGCCGCTCGAGGGCGGCGTGCTGTACCGACTGAGCATCACCGACGGGGTCACCGACATCGGCGGCCGTAAGTTCCTGCCGTTCTCCACCGTCTTCACCACGGCGAACAGCACCGGCGGCGGCGGTGACCTGTCCGGCGTCGCGTTCGACAAGTCCGACAGCGGCGCGACCGCAGGCAAGAGCTACACCTCGCTGGTGATCGGCCCGGACGGCAAGCTCTACGCCGGCAGCATCTACGGCTACATCTACCGCTGGACCATCAACGCCGACGGCACCCTGGCCAACCAGGAGACCTTCGACACCGTCCGCACGCACGCCAGCGCCAAGGGCTGGGAGGGCGCCCCGAACCGCACGGTCATCGGGCTGACCTTCGACCCCGCGTCCACGCCCACCAACCCGATCCTCTGGATCACCGACAACTACGCCTATCTCGGGCAGGACGTGCCGGACATGACCGGCTCCATCAGCCGGTTGAGCGGTCCGAACCTGGAGAACTACCAGGAGGTCGTGGTGAACCTGCCGCGGTCGATCAAGGACCACGAGACGAACTCGATCGCGTTCAAGGATGGCAAGCTGCTCATCGTCCAGGGCTCCATGAACGCCATGGGCCGGCTGGAAGGCACCTGGCGCCGGGAGGAGCACCTGCTCTCCGCGGCCATGCTCCAGCTGGACCCGGCCAAGCTGCCGGCCACCCTGCCGGTGGACGTGGGCGACCCCCGACATGAGCATCCCGGCCCGCGGTGGTGTGGCGGCACACGTCGGCACCTACAATCCGTATGCCACGGACGCACCGTTGACGCTGTACGCCACCGGTATCCGCAACGCCTTCGACGTGCTGGTGCACAGCAACGGTCGGGTCTATGCCGGCACCAACGGTTCGGCCGCCGGCGGTAACACCCCCGCCTCGCCGAGCCCGCTGCCCACCCAGTGCGCTACCCGGCCGGACGGTCAGACCACACCCACGGTTCCGGCCATCACCAACAACGGTCAGGCCGAGACCGACTACCTGTTCGACGTCAAGCAGGGCAAGTACTACGGCCACCCGAACCCGATGCGCTGCGAGTACGTGCTCAACGCGGGTAACCCGACCGGCTACACCGGCAACCCGCTGTTCAAGGTCAACGCCTACCCGGCCGGCCAACTGGCCGACCCGAACTACGACCTGGCCGGTGTCCACGACGCCGGGCTGCACGCCTCGGCCAACGGCACCATCGAGTACAAGAACAGCATCGCGTTCGGTGGCGCGCTGGCCGGCAAGGTCATCGTCGTGCGCTACAGCTCCAACCAGGAGATCGTCGCGTTCAACGTCACCGCCGGCGGTTCGGTTTCCGACCCGATCGCCGGGATCACCGGGTTCACCGGCTTCAAGCAGCCGTTGGACGTGGCCCAGGACGTGACCACCGGCAACCTGTACGTCAGTGAGCTGACCGACAACCCGGCCACCACCGGCATCAAGCTGCTCAAGCCGCAGGGCGGTGGTAGTGCGCCCAAGGCCGAGGCGACCAGTCGTCTGGTGTTCACCGACGTGATGGGTGGTGCGGCCTCCGCGCCGAAGTCGGTGTCGGTGAAGAACATCGGTGGACTCCCGCTGACCATCAACTCGGCCACGGTCACCGGCGCCGGCGCTGCCAGGTTCACCTTCGCCGGCACCCTGCCGGTCACTGTGGCGCCGGGCTCCACCGCCACGCTGCCGGTCACCTTCAACCCGACCGCGGCCGGCCCGCAGAAGGCCAACCTGGTGCTGGCCACCAACGACCCGACCACGCCGTCCACCACGGTGGCGCTGCGCGGTCTCGGCACCAAGGGCACCGGCGGCTCCAACGAGCCGTCGCTGCAGTGGATCCTCGACACCCTTGACATCAAGGTGAACGTCGGTGACTCCGACTCGACCGACAACGCCATGCCGGACACCGATGACCTGCTGGGCGACGAGGTCGACATGCCCTCGTTCACCAAGCTGCTGTTCGACCGCAAGGTCGGCATCACCCCGCTGAGCCTGTTCGGCCCGGACGGAACCGGCGGCAACACCAATGTTGCGATCGTGGCGGCGCACAAGACCAGTGCCCCCACCGACTCCACCTCGCGGGTGGTGCTGTTCAACGGTCCGAACAGCTCGAACCAGACCGTGCTGCCGGACGTGACGTCCGTCGGCGAATGGGATCTGGACGACGCCTTCGGCTTCGACGTCACCTGGCCCGGCCTGGCCAACCGGGTGACCTGGAGCGAGGACGCCAGGAACACCTGGGTCGGCGCCAACAGCACCCACAAGATGCGCGTCTACCCGCTGAAGGACTCCGCCGGCACCGTCGTCGAGGGCTCGTTCATCGTTGCCCCGGAAGACGTCCCGTCGGGCGTCGACTTCCAGGACGCCGTCTTCATCGTGAGCAACGTCAAGGCCCCGGCCACGGCCGGCGCCGGCAAGCTCACCGCGTCGCCCAAGGAGTTGGTGTTCAGCGGCCCGCGGGGTACCACCGACGTCACCCAGCAGGTCACCCTGACCAACAACGGGATCACTCCGCTGCTGCTCAGCAACCTGACGGTCGACGGAACCGACGCGGGCTCGTTCGCCCTCACCGGTCTGCCGACCCTGCCGGCGAGCGTGCCGGTGGGCGAAAGCGTCACCGTCGGAGTGCAGTTCAAGCCCGGTGCGACCAGCAAGGTCGGCGCGCAGAGCGCCGCCCTGAAGGTCACCTCGGACGACCCGACCACGCCCACGCTGAGCTACGGCCTCTACGGCCTGGCCACCACAGGTGAGCAGGGCAACAACGAGCCGCCGCTGAAGGCGGTCGTCGACACCCTCGGCTACCCGATCAACGTCGGCGGGACCGCGCTGGTGCTCGGTACCAACCCGAGCCCGATCGGCGACGAGGTCAGCGCGCCGCTGTTCACCAAGGCCGGCACGGCCGCGGTGACCATGACGCCGGTCGCCCGCTACTCGCCGGACGAGTTGCTGCCGTTCGGCTGGTATCTGCCCAATGCCGGTGACCCGGTGACCAACGAAGTGGCCACCATCGCCCTGGACAACGAGCAGACCCTGAACCCGAAGATCGTCGAGGGTGGGACCAACTCGTTCGACCCCGGCGCCGCTCCGTTCGGGTTCTTCGTCGACTCGAAGTCGTTCGGCCGCAAGACCTACACCCAGGACGGGCTGAACACGAACATCCCGCACGGGGTGCGTACCTACCCGGTGAAGAACCGGGCGGGCGTGCTGGTCCCCAACACCTACCTGGTGACGTTCGAGGACGCGCAGAACGGTGATTACCAGGATTACGTGTTCCTGGTGACCGGCGTGGCCCCGTTGACCGGGACCAGCACCGGAACCCCGGTGGCCCGTATCGACTTCCAGCCGGTCACCTCGACTGTGGCCGCCGGATACACGGCCGACACCGGTGCGCCCTTCACCGCCGCCCGCGGATACGGCTGGGTCGTCCCCGGCACCAGCACCCCGCTGGACATGACCGCGATGACCAGGGACCGCGCGGGCACGGCCGATGCCAAGCTGCGCACCGTGATCCTGATGCAGCCCACCGCCACCCAGTCCCCGAACGGACCGGGCGCGTGGGAGTACACGGTGCCCAACGGCAGCTACGTGGTGACCGTGGGCGTGGGTGACTCCGGCTTCACCGACTCGACCCACAAGGTCCAGGTCGAGGGCCAGACGGTGATCACCGGCTTCGTGCCGACCACCGCCAACCCGTTCAGCAGTGCGACGGCCACCGTGACGGTGACCGACGGATCGCTGACCATCGACGCCACCGGTGGCACCAACACCAAGCTGACGTTCGTCGACATCGACAAGGCGCCAACGGGAACCGACACCGCCGCACCGACGGTGAGCGCAACCGTGTCCGGCCTGCAGTCGTCGGCCGGGGTCTACAAGAACAAGGCGACCATCACGGTCAGCGCGTCCGACGTGGGCACCGGCGTGGCCGGCACGTCGTACTCGCTGGACAACGGTGCGTTCACCGCGTACTCGGCTCCGGTCGAGGTGACCACCACGGGTGCACACACCGTCCGGGCCCGGGCCCAGGACGCCGCCGGCAACGTCACCACCACCGCGCTGACGAACTTCAGCGTTGTCGCGGCCGGCATCAGCCAGGCGGCGATCACGGTCGAGAACGCGGACGGCGTGCCGTTCGCGGACCGGTTGGTGATGAGCCGGATCCAGAGCCCGGAGACCGGCACCACCTGCAAGGCGGCGCTGGTGAACGGAGTCTGCGAAGCGGGCTTCATCACCGCCAACGTCGTCCACGACACCGGCACCCTGGTGATCCGCAACACCGGCACCGATGCGCTCAACGTCACCGACCTTGCGGTCACCGGACCGTTCAACCTGGTGAACCCGCCGACCCTGCCGGCCCTGGTGCCGGTGGCCGGCTCGATCTCGGTGCAGGTGCGGTTCAACGCCACCACCATCGGCAGCAACAACGGCCTGTGGAGCGGGGCCCTGACGGTCTCCTCCGACGACGTCGCACACCCGACCGTGCCGGTGGAGCTGGCCGGATTCTGGCAGTCGGTGTCCGAGGGCGGGCAGGAGCCGGACGTGGCCGAGTTGGCCAAGCTGTTCGGCTACACCACGGCGATCACCGCCAACGGTGTGCAGGTCAACCAGAAGGGCGCGGTCGAGGCCAGCGGTGACGAGGTGCTGAGCCCGTACTGGGTACGGGCCGACTCGTCGGCGCCGGTGTCGGTGCGGCAGCTGGCGGCCTACCACACCCAGGGCAACACGGCGACGTTCTTCTGGCACGCCAAGGGGAGCAACACCACGCCCACGGTGATCACCCACCGGGGTGCCGAGGGCCAGTCGGTCCTGCCGCACCTCAACGGATCGACCACGGCGGCCGCCGCGGGGACATTCGCCCCCGCCGGCGCGTTCGGCATCAAGATCGACCCTGAGTGGAGCGACCCGACCAAGAACGACCAGGCCGCTGACGTTGTCAACGGATGTGCCGCACCCTGCGGCCATCACGTCCGGGCCTGGGCGGTGCGTGACCGCTCCGGCGCGATCGTGCCGAACACCTGGCTGGTCGGCATGGACTACTCGGGCATCAACTACGACTACAACGACAACCTCTACCTGGTCAGCAACATGAAGCCGGAGACGGCCGCCGACCCGGCTGCCGCCGCCCTGCTGCCCGGTGCCGCCGCCCTGCAACTGCCGTTCACCTCCGTGGTGGCGGGATCGCTGGCCGACGCCGCCGGGCAGGGCACCGGATTCACCAGCACCCAGCCGAACAAGCTGGACCGCGCGGTCGGGTCGAACTCCTACGACGCGACCAAGCTGCACCTGACCACCGGCGGCACCGGCACGCTCGCCGTCGACTCGTCGGCCAACGGCACGAACGACGCCAACGGCACCAACGGCGCAGCCGACAACACGCTGGTGAACGGTCTGCAGCTGCCGTTCGACGCCTCCGGCGGCACCTTCACGGTGTCCGCCAGGGCCATGGGACCGCTGGACCAGCTGAACGCCGGCTCGGAGCAGCAGGGCATCATGATCGGCGCCGACCAGGACAACTTCGTCAAGGTTGCGGCGATCAACAAGACCGGCACTCCGAGCATCGAGTTCTACTCGGAGATCGGCGGAACCGGGGTGACCAACGGTGTCACCGTTGCCATCCCGACCCCGGCGTCGGTGAGCACCCTTGACCTGGCGCTGATCGGTGACCCGTCCGCGGGCACGGTGCGCGCCGCCTACCGGGTCAACGGTGGCAGCTGGGTCGCGCTGGCGGCCACGTACACGGTGCCGACGGCCGCGCTGGGCAAGATCTTCGGTGCGCGTCAGTACACCGGGCTCCTGGTCTCGCACAAGGGTGGTACGGCGTTCACCGCGACGTACGACTCCTTCGGCATCAGCTCCGGCGACGGGACCACGACGGCCGCACAGCGCGACGCGCTGTACCGGCTGGACGTGGCCGGTTCCGGCAACTACACCGACACCAAGGGTCAGGTCTGGACCCCGGACACCGGACGGTTCAGCCCGGCGACGGCGATCGACGAGGGCGCCTCGGCGACCCAGGAGATCGCCGGCACCGAGGACGACGTGCTCTACCGCACCTACCGCGGGAACGTCGGCAACGTCGCCCAGGCCCAGCGGGTGCTGAGCTACGACCTGCCGGCCAAGGGTGCGACCAAGGTCGACCTGCGTCTGCACTTCGCGGAGCGGGCCGCCGGCAACAACGCCGTCGGCAAGCGGCTGTTCGACATCGGCGTCGAGGGCACCACCGTGCGGTCGAACTTCGACGTCTTCGCCGCTGCCGGTGGGGTGAACACCGCCACCGTGCTCTCGGTCAACAACGTCACGGTGACCGGTGGTCAGCTGAACCTGACCTTCAAGGCCTCGGTCGACTACCCGTCGATCGCCGCCATCGAGGTCCTGTGCCAGGGCACCTGCCCGGCCACGGACACCACCGCTCCGGACGCGCCGACCGGCCTGGTCGGCACGGCCGGTGACACCGGTATCGCGCTGGACTGGGCGGACAGCCCGGCCACCGATCTGATGGGCTACAACGTCTATCGGTCGACCACCGAGAACGGCGTCTACACCAAGCTCAACAGCTCGCCACTGGCCGGGTCGTCCTACCTCGACACGACCGCCGGCAGCGGAGCGCAGGTGTTCTACCGGGTCAAGGCCATCGACTCGTCGGAGAACGAGTCGGCGTCGTCGGCGACCGTCGCGGTGACCCCGCCGCTGCCGCCGACCATCCGGATCAACACCGGTGGTCCGGCCCAGACCGTTTCCGGTACCACGTGGTCCGCCTGCTCCGCGCTGACCACCTGCAGCAACTGGGTGTCCGGCGGTAACGCGTACAGCGAGACCGACACCATCACCGGTATTCCGGCCGGGACGAACAATGCGATCTTCCAGTCGGAATGGACCGGCGGCAGCACCACTGCCGCCGGTGCGAAGATCTTCGGCTTCGCGGTTCCGGTGAACAACGGGTACTACCGGGTTCGGCTGCACTTCGCCGAGTTGAACAAGACCGCAGCCGGCACCCGGCTGTTCGACGTCCGGCTGGAGAACACCACGGTGCTGTCCAACTTCGACGTCTGGGCCGCGGCCGGTGGCATCGACAAGGCGACCGTCCGGGAATTCCCGGTCCGGATCACCGACGGCGTGGTCAACCTCGACTTCATGAAGCGGGTCGAGAACGCCAAGATCTCGGCGATCGAGATCATTCCGACCGACGGGCCGGACACCACTGCGCCGGCGACGGTGACCGGGGTGACGGCCACGGCCGCGACCTCCGGCATCACGGTGGGCTGGTCGGCGAGCACGGCAACGGATCTGGCCGGGTACAACGTGTACCGGGCGAGCTTCGGCCGGCGGTACCTACACCAAGCTGAACACCGCGCTGCTGACCGGAACCTCGTTCAGTGACACGGCCGCCCCGCAGGGTGCGGCGTCGTACTACCAGGTGACCGCGGTGGATCGCGCCGGCAACGAGTCGGTGCGCTCCGCCACGGTCAACGCGACCCGGCCGGACACCACGGCTCCGGCGGCGTTGACCGGGGTGACCGCGACCGGTTCGGCCATCGGTGTCACGGTGGGCTGGACCGCTTCGGCGGCAACGGATCTGGCCGGGTACAACGTGTACCGCGCCAACTCGGCCGGTGGTGCGTACGCCAAGCTGAACACGGCGCTGGTGACCGGAACGTCGTACAGCGACACCACGATCGCCGTCGGCGCCACCGGCTACTACCAGGTGACCGCGGTGGACAGCGCCGGCAACGAGTCGGTGCGGTCCGCCACAGTCAATGCGACCCGGTCGGACAACACGGCTCCGGGTCAGTTGACCGGCGTCACCGCCACCGGGTCCGCCACCGGCGTCACGCTGGGCTGGACGGCCAGTACGGCGACCGATCTGGCCGGGTACAACGTGTACCGGGCGAGCCTCGGCCGGCGGGACCTACACCAAGCTGAACACCGCGCTGCTGACCGCGAGCCTCGTTCAGTGACACCACGATCGCCGCCGGTGTCACCGGCTACTACCAGGTGACCGCGGTGGACCGGTCGAACAACGAGTCGGTGCGGTCGGCGACGGTCAACGCCACCCGGACCGGTGTCAGGCCGACGATCCGGATCAACACCGGCGGCCCGGCAGTGACGCGGCCGGCACCACGCTGGACGGCGCTGTTCGTCGCTGACGGCGTGCAGCAACTGGGTGACCGGTGGCAACGCCTACAGCGAGACCGACACGATCACCGGTGTTCCGGCTGGGATGAACAACGCCATCTTCCAGTCGGAGTGGACCGGCGGTCAGGCCAACGGCGGCGCCGTCGGCGCCCGGGCGTTCCTGTTCACGGTGCCGGTGACCAACGGCTACTACCGGGTGCGGCTGCACTTCGCCGAGCTCAACAAGAACGCCGCGAACCTGCGGTTGTTCGACGTGAGGCTGGAGAACACCACGGTGCTGTCCAACTTCGACATCTGGTCGGCGGCGGGCGGTATCGACCGGGCGATCGTCCGGGAGTTCACCGTCCAACGTCACGGATGGTGCGGTCAGCATCGACTTCATCACCCGCAAGGAGAACGCGAAGGTCTCGGCGATCGAGATCATCCCGGTCGACGGACCGGACACCACGGCCCCGGCCGCGGTGACCGGGCTGACCGCAACGGGTTCGGCCACCGCGGTGGCGCTGGCCTGGTCGGCGAACAGCGGCGGCGGACCTGGCCGGATACAACGTGTACCGGGCGAGCACCTCGGCCCCGGCACCTACACGCAAGCTGAACGCCGCGCTGCTGACCGGAACGTCCTACAGCGACACCACGATCGCGGCCGGTGCCACCGGGTACTACCAGGTGACGGCGGTGGACAACTCGGGCAACGAGTCGCGTCGTTCGGCGACGGCCAGTGCGGCGCCGGACCCGGCCGACCATCCGGATCAACGCCGGCGGCCCGGCGCAGACCGTGACCGGCACCACCTGGTCGGCGTGCTCCGCTCTGACCGCTTGCAGCAATTGGGTGACCGGCGGGTTCGTGCACACCGAGACCGACACCATCACCGGCATTCCGGCGGGGATGAACACCACCATCTTCCGTTCGGAGTGGACCGGCGGTCAGGCCCAGCCGACGCCGGTGGCGGTCGGGGCCCGGGCCTTCGGGTTCTCGGTGCCGGTGACCAACGGCGCCTACCGGGTGCGGTTGCACTTCGTCGAGTTGAACAAGACGGCCGCCAACGCCCGACTGTTCGACGTCCGGCTGGAGAACGGCACGGTGTTGTCCAACTACGACATCTGGTCCCAGGCCGGCGGTATCGACCGGGCGATCGTCGAGGAGTTCCCGGTGACCATCTCCGACGGCGCGGTGACGATCGACTTCATCACCCGCAAGGAGAACGCGAAGGTCTCGGCCATCGAGATCATCCCGACCACCGGGACCGACACCGTGGCGCCGGCGGCTCTGTCCGCCGTGACGGCAGCGGCCACGCCGACCGCGATCACGCTGAGCGCGGCGGCGAGCCCGGTGCCGGATGTCCAGGGCTACAACGTGTACCGCGCCACCACGGCCGCCGCGACTCCGGTCAAGGTGAACAGCAAGCCGTTGGCGCTGGCGACGTACACGGATCGGGCACCGGCTCCGGGCGTCACCGCGTACTACCAGATGACCGCGGTCGACCGGTCGGGCAATGAGTCACGGCGGTCGTCCAAGGTCGCGGCCGCACGTCAGGCCACCGTCAGGATCAACGCCGGTGGAACGACGCAGGCGGTCGGCGCGGTGAGGTGGGCAGCCTGCACGTCCGCCCGGGCATGCGGCACGCACAGCGATCGCCGGCGGTGGCGCCCGAGCGGAGGCCGACCGGATCAGCGGGCTCGCGGCCGGAACGAACACCTCGCTGTATCGCAGCGAGTGGTATGGCGGCGCCGGCGCCAAGGTCGGCACCAGGGCGTTCGCCATGTCGGTGCCGGTGGCCAAGGGCACCTACCGGGTGCGGCTGCACTTCGTCGAGCTCGCCGCGGTCAAGCCGGGGGCGCGGCGGTTCGACGTGCGCCTGGAGGGCCGGACCGTGCTGTCCAACCTGGACATCGTCGCCGCCGCACGCGGTGTCGACCGAGCCATGGTGCGGGAGTTCCGCACCGCGGTGGTGGACGGCAAGCTCAGCCTTGACTTCATCAAGCGGGTCGGCGCGGCGAAGATCTCGGCCATCGAGATCATCCCGGTGGGCTGAGCCCGAGCACCGCGAACCGCCCGGTCGGAGCAGAGCGCTCCGGCCGGGCGGTTCGTTGTTGTCTGCGGCCACCAGCATCCAGCGCGACAGGGCGAGTCGAACGTCCGACCGCGCTGCACAAGTCAGCTGGCGAGTTTCGGGTCCTGTTCGCTGAGCAGCATCCGGGTGAGTTCGACCCGTGACCGGATGTGGAGCTTGGCGTAGACCCGTTTGAGATGCGACTCGATGGTGTGTCGGGAGAGGAACAACTGCTCGGCGATCTCGCGATTGTTCAAGCCGTGCGCGACGAGCTCGACGACCCGCAGCTCTGCCCGGCCGAGTTCGGCGACCCGACCCGCCCGAGAGGCATCAGCGATCAGCCCGGGCATCGTGCGCGAATCGGGCGCGACCCGCGCCGACCGCCGCTCGTCCATGGACGGCACGCCGTCCGAGCCGGATCGCACCGAGGACGCATGCGGCGGCACCGGAGCCGTCTGCACGTCCCCCAGGGAACTCTGCCCCGTGGATTCGTGCCCCGTTGATGCGTGCCCAACGGAGCCTTCCCCACCGGACTCCTGCCCTGCGGATCCTGGCCCGGTGGTTCCTTGCAACTTCTTGGCAATCCGAGCGGCGTGCCAGCGAATCGTCGCCTCACTGAGCGTCAGCTCGTCGGCGATCTCTCGGGTCGGTCGTCCACCCTGCAGTGCCTGGTGGATCTGCCGCTCGCGCTGAGTCAGTCCGGCCGGCGCCAACAGGTCGCCACCGCCCGCCCGCAACGCGGCAATCAGCACCACGGTGTCGATCCGGGAGAACCCGCTCTCACCGTCGTGGATGCCGCAGATCGTCCGAGCGAGCGCGGTGGGGGCGATGGACGGTGGGACCCAGCCGTCCGCTCCGGCGGACACCGAGGCAACGAGCGACGCGGCGTCGGCCGGCTCTGCCACCACGATCGCCCGTCGCGCCCGATCGGTCAGTGACCGTCGCACGGCCGCCGGGATGTCGGAGGTGTCGGCCGGGGAGATCACCGCGACATCGGCGCGGTCATCCGCGCCGGCGTCCCTCGGTCCCGGAAAGCCGAGATCCCGCAGGGTTCGCTCCAAGTGGGGTACCCGCAGGGACTCGCCACTGACCACAACGGTTGGCAGGTTCGCCATCGTCGACTTTCGTCCTCCCCGTGGCACCGACCGATGCCGAAAACCGCTGCACGACTCGCCCCCGCGGGTACCTGCATGCGCCTGTCAAGTGTGTGTGAAGGGAGTGTAAGCGGCGCGTCGGGTATTCGTGGACGACTTCACCCGAACGGGTGGCAAACTCGAGCGCAGATCTTCACATTCTGTACGCAGAGCGCCTTCATGTGCTTGAGAGAGTCTGAATCGGGTCAAACGGACGTACCCGGACGGCGCGTCTCCAGGCGGTGCTGCCCTCGTCGTCGCCGCGCCGGGCTGGGACTGGTCAGGTCGCCGTACGACGATTGGAGTTCTGGCCGGTCGTCGCGTAATGTTGACCATCGGTACCGCGCGCCGTGGACATTCCCTATGAAGTGCCGGGGATGACACCAGGACGATACGGAACCACTCTGGCCTGGCGAGGTCGGAAATCTTGCCAGGACTCGGTCCACCACCTTGCCCGTCCGCTCCATCGTGAAGTTGGGGCGACGGGTGCGGCTCATGCCACAGGCAAGAGTGAAAAGGCGGGCGATCTGCCCGCACTTCCTCTTGTCTTTTCGCATGTGAGCGGCGTGCAGGGGTGGATCGAACCGGAACATCGCACTCGGGAACCCCCGGGTGCCACGAGAAGGCGGACTGCAGTGATCCAGCAGGAGTCCCGTCTCCGCGTCGCCGACAACACCGGCGCCAAGGAGATCCTGTGCATCCGGGTGCTCGGTGGGTCTTCCCGCCGGTACGCGGGCATCGGCGACATCATCGTCGCCACCGTCAAGGACGCGATCCCGGGTGCGGGTGTGAAGAAGGGCGACGTGGTCAAGGCCGTCGTCGTGCGCACCGTCAAGGAGAAGCGTCGTCCGGACGGTTCCTACATCAAGTTCGACGAGAACGCCGCGGTGCTGATCAAGCCCGACGGTGACCCGCGCGGCACCCGCATCTTCGGGCCGGTCGGTCGTGAGCTGCGCGACAAGCGCTACATGAAGATCATTTCGCTGGCGCCGGAGGTGCTCTGACATGAAGGTCAAGAAGGGCGACACCGTGCTGGTCATCGCCGGCAAGGACAAGGGCGCCAAGGGCAAGGTCATCCAGGCCTACCCGGAGACCGACCGGGTTCTGGTCGAGGGCGTCAACCGGATCAAGAAGCACACCAGGGTGTCCACCACCCAGCGCGGCGCCAAGACCGGCGGCATCGTGACCCAGGAAGCGGCCATCCACATCTCCAACGTGATGGTCGTCGACGGGGACAACAAGGCCACCCGGGTCGGCAAGCGCACGGACGAAGAGGGACGTCGGGTTCGTGTCGCCCGTCGTTCCGGTAAGGACCTGTGATGACCACTGACCGAAGAGCGCGTGGCCCCGCGGCTCAAGGCCCGGTACGACGCCGAGATCAAGGACGCGCTGCAGCAGCAGTTCAGCTACGGCAACGTCATGCAGGTCCCCGGCCTGGTCAAGATCGTCGTCAACATGGGGGTCGGCGAGGCCGCCCGCGACGCGAAGCTGATCGAGGGTGCGGTGCGCGACCTGGCCACCATCACCGGCCAGAAGCCCGAGGTGAAGAAGGCCCGCAAGTCCATCGCCCAGTTCAAGCTGCGCGAGGGCATGCCGATCGGCGCCAAGGTCACCCTGCGCAACGACCGGATGTGGGAGTTCCTGGACCGGCTGCTGACCATCGCGCTGCCCCGTATCCGCGACTTCCGCGGCCTGTCGGCCACCCAGTTCGACGGCAACGGCAACTACACCTTCGGTCTGAACGAGCAGTCGATGTTCCACGAGATCGACATCGACCGGATCGACCGCCCGCGGGGGATGGACATCACCGTCGTCACCACCGCCACGACCGACGACGAGGGCCGGGCGCTGCTGAAGCTCCTCGGCTTCCCCTTCAAGGAGAACTGAGCCGATGGCAAAGACCGCTCTGATCAACAAGGCGAAGCGCAAGCCGAAGTTCGCCGTCCGGGGCTACACCCGCTGCAACCGCTGCGGCCGCCCGCACTCGGTGTACCGCAAGTTCGGCCTGTGCCGGATCTGCCTGCGCGAGATGGCCCACGCCGGCGAACTGCCCGGCGTCACCAAGTCCAGCTGGTAACCATCCGATCCTGACGGCCGCGACCTGCGGTTCGCCCACACGTCGTCACAGGCCCGAGCCCGCGCAGCGGAAACGGGAACCAGGCGAGGAAGGCAACTCTCACTGCCATGACCATGACCGATCCGATCGCGGACTTCCTGACCCGGATCCGCAACGCGAACTCGGCCTTCCACGACGAGGTCGTCATGCCCTTCTCCAAGTTGAAGGGCAACATCGCCGACATTCTGGTCAAGGAGGGCTACATCGCCTCCTGGACCACCAAGGAAGCCACGTCGGCAAGGCGCTGGTGGTCTCGCTCAAGTACGGCCCCAACCGTGAGCGGTCCATCGCCGGCGTCCGCCGGGTTTCCAAGCCGGGCCTGCGGGTCTATGCCCGCTCCACCGAGCTGCCCAAGGTGCTCGGCGGCCTCGGCATCGCCATCATCTCGACCTCGACCGGTCTGCTGACCGACCGGCAGGCCGCCAAGCAGAAGGTGGGCGGGGAAGTCCTCGCCTACGTCTGGTAAGGGAAGACCACAGAAATGTCGCGAATCGGAAGACTGCCGATCCCCGTTCCGTCGGGGGTCGACGTGACAATCGACGGCTCGCAGGTGACGGTCAAGGGCCCGAAGGGCACCCTGACGCACGCCGTGGTCGAGCCCATCACCGTGGCCAGGGACACCGACGACGCCAACACGCTCGTGGTGACCAGGCCCAACGACGAGCGGGACGCGCGGTCCACGGCACGGCCTGACCCGCACCCTGGTCAACAACATGGTGGTCGGCGTGACCGCCGGCTACTCCAAGACGCTGGAGATCGTCGGCGTCGGCTACCGGGTCACCGCCAAGGGCAAGGACCTCGAGTTCGCCCTCGGCTACAGCCACCCGGTCCCGGTGCCGGCCCCCGAGGGCATCACCTTCGTGGTGGAGTCCCCGGTGAAGTTCCGCGTCGAGGGCATCGACAAGCAGTTGGTCGGCGAGGTCGCCGCCAACATCCGCAAGTTGCGCAAGCCTGACCCGTACAAGGGCAAGGGCGTGCGCTATGCCGGCGAGGTCGTCCGGCGCAAGGTCGGAAAGACGGGTAAGTGACCATGGCTACAGGTGTTTCCCAGGCTCGCGCCACGGCGCGTACCCGCCGGCACTTCCGGCTCCGCAAGAAGGTCGTCGGCTCGGCCACCCGGCCGCGGCTGGTGGTCAACCGGTCCAGCCGGCACATCGGCGTCCAGCTGGTCGACGACACCGTCGGCAAGACGCTGGCGTCGGCGTCCACCCTCGAGGCGGACCTGCGCACCGGTCGAGGGCGACAAGACCGCCAAGGCTCGCAAGGTCGGCGAACTGATCGCCGAGCGGGCGAAGCAAGCCGGTGTCGTCTCGCGGTCGTTTTCGATCGCGGCGGCGACAAGTACCACGGCCGCATCGCGGCCCTGGCCGATGGCGCCCGTGGCGCCGGCCTGGAGTTCTGACATGCGAAAGATCGAGAGGGACATCTGATGCCCGGACCCGCACGACGCGACAACGATCGCACCGGCGCCGGCGGCAACGACCGGGGCGACCGCGCGGTGACCGTCGCGGCGACCGCCGCGACGGGGGTCGCCGCGACGCTCCCGTCGAGAAGAACCCGCTGCTCGAGCGGATCGTCACCACCAACCGGGTGGCCAAGGTCGTCAAGGGTGGCCGTCGGTTCTCCTTCACCGCCCTGGTCGTCGTCGGCGACGGCGACGGCAGCGTCGGCGTCGGCTACGGCAAGGCCAAGGAGATCCCGGCCGCCATCGCCAAGGGCGTGGAGGAGGCGAAGAAGCACATGTTCAAGGTGCCTCGGATCGCCGCCACCATCCCGCACCCGGTGCAGGGTGAGGCCGCGGCCGGTGTGGTGCTGCTCAAGCCGGCCAGCCCCGGTACCGGTGTCATCGCCGGTGGGCCGGTACGTGCGGTGCTGGAGTGCGCCGGCATCCACGACATCCTGAGCAAGTCGCTCGGGTCGGACAACCCGATCAACATCGTGCACGCCACCATCGCCGCGCTGAAGCAGCTGCAGCGTCCCGAGGAGGTCGCCGCCCGTCGCGGGCTGCCCATCGAGGACGTCGCGCCGGCCGCCATGCTGCGGGCGCGTGCCGGACAGGGGGTCTGAACCAGATGGCCGAGTCTCAAAGTCTTAAAGTCACCCAGGTCAAGTCCACCATCGGGACCAAGCACAACCAGCGCGAGTCGCTGCGGTCGCTGGGTCTCAAGCGGATCCACCACAGTGTGCTCGTGCAGGACACCCCGCTGGTCCGCGGATACATCAAGACCGCCCCGCACCTGCTGGTGGTCGAAGAAGTAACGTGATTCGGAGTGACCAGTGTGAGTATTAAAGTCCACCACCTGCGCCCGGCCCCCGGTGCCAAGACTGCCAAGACCCGCGTCGGTCGTGGCGACGGGTCCAAGGGCAAGACCGCGGGCCGCGGCACCAAGGGCACCGGCGCGCGCAAGAACGTGCCGGCCTCGTTCGAGGGCGGCAATCTCCCGCTGCACATGCGGCTGCCGAAGCTGAAGGGGTTCAAGAACCCGTTCCGCACCACCTTCCAGGTGGTCAACGTCGGGCAGCTGGCCACCCTGTTCCCGCAGGGCGGCTCGGTCGGCGTCGACGACCTGGTCGGGGCCGGCGCCGTGCGCCCGAACCAGCTGGTGAAGGTGCTCGGCGACGGCGACGTCTCCGGCGTCAAGCTGGACGTCACCGCGCACGCGTTCTCGGCGTCGGCCTCGGAGAAGTTGTCCGCGGCCGGCGGCAGCGCCGTCACGCTCTGACGACCGGTCACGAAGCGAGCCATCGTATGTACGCATCCCCCGGAACCGGGCCCGTGCGAACGGTCCTGGGCCGGGGGATGCGTGCGTTAGAGTCGGCCATCGGCGCCCGTCGACACTCGTCGTCGGCGCTCCCGGGCACCATGGTGCCCACCACCACGTAGATACCAGCAACGCGGCAAAGGAACGACACCGGCAGCCGCGGCCATCGGACGGGCCGGCCGGGATCACCGCCGCGCCGCCCGTCGCCGGGACCGACCACGGTCCCGGTGACGCCAGGAGGACCATTGCTCGCCGCATTCGTCTCGGCGCTGAAGACGCCCGATCTCCGCAAGAAGATCCTCTTCACGCTGGCCATGGTCGCCGTGTACCGGCTCGGCGCTACTGTGCCGTCGCCGGGGGTTTCCTACAGCGCGATCAACACCGTGCCTGAACGAGTCCAGCGGCGGCAACAACGACCTCTACACGGTCCTGAACCTGTTCTCCGGCGGGGCGCTGCTCAAGCTGTCGGTATTCGCGCTGGGCATCATGCCGTACATCACCGCGTCGATCATCGTCCAGCTGCTGACCGTGGTCATCCCGCGGTTCGAGGAGCTCAAGAAGCTCGGCCAGGCCGGTCAGGCCAAGCTCACCCAGTACACCCGGTACCTGACCATCGGGCTGGGCGTGCTGCAGTCGACCGCGTTCATCGCGCTGGCCATCAACGGCTCGATGTTCCCCGGCTGCTCGGTGGGCGACCAGATCATCCCGGACCAGGACGCGTTCAGCCTGATCGTGCTGGTGCTGACCATGACGGCGGGCACCGCGGCCATCATGTGGATGGGTGAGCTGATCACCGACCGCGGCATCGGCAACGGCATGTCGATCCTGATCTTCACCTCGATCGCCGCCCGGATCCCGGCCGAGGGCGGGAACATCCTGACCAGCCAGGGCGGCCTGGTCTTCACCGTCGTGCTGTTCATCGGCCTGGCGATCATCGCCACCGTGGTGTTCATCGAACAGGGTCAACGCCGGCTGCCGGTGCAGTACGCGAAGCGGATGATCGGCCGCAAGATGTACGGCGGCACGACCACGTACCTACCGCTCAAGGTGAACCAGGCCGGCGTCATCCCGGTCATCTTCGCGACCTCGTTGCTCTACATCCCGGCGTTGCTCGTCCAGCTGATCGGCGGAGCAACGGTCGACCCGACCACCGGGCGAGATCACCGGCGGCGGCTGGCAGCAGTGGCTGCAGCTCTACGTCGTGAACCAGGGCAGCTGGGTGCACATCCTGCTGTACTTCGCGCTGATCATCTTCTTCACCTACTTCTACGTCGGGATCACCTTCAACCCGACCGAGCGGGCCGACGACCTGCGCAAGTTCGGTGGCTTCATCCCGGGCATCCGGCCGGGCCGCCCGACCGCCGAGTACCTGCAGTTCGTGCTCAGCCGGATCACCCTGCCCGGGTCGATCTACCTCGGCATCGTGGCCATCCTGCCGAACCTGTTCCTGGAGCTCACCGGTGAGGGCAACAACCAGAACTTCCCGTTCGGTGGCACCGCGGTCCTGATCATGGTCGGGGTCGGGCTGGACACGGTCAAACAGATCGAGACCCAGCTGATGCAGCGCAACTATGAAGGGTTCCTGCGCTGATGCGGATGCTCATCATGGGACCGCAGGGGGCCGGCAAGGGCACCCAGGCCGCGCTGCTGACCCAGGAACTCGGCATTCCGCACGTCTCCACCGGCGACCTGTTCCGGGCCAACATCGCCGCCGGCACCGAGCTGGGCATCCTGGTCAAGGGCATCCTGGACTCCGGTGCCCTGGTGCCGGACGAGATCACCCAGCGGATGCTCGCCGCCCGGCTCGCCGAGCCGGACGCCGAGCCCGGTTACCTGTTGGACGGGTTCCCGCGGAACATCACCCAGGCCGATTGGCTGACCGAGTTGTTGGTCGAGCGGGAGACCCCGATCGAGAAGGTCATCGTGCTCACCGCGCCGGACGTGGTGCTGGTGGAGCGGATGCTCGAGCGGGGCCGGGCCGACGACACCGTCGAGGCCATCCGTCGCCGGCTGGACACCTACCACGCCGACACCAAGCCGCTGATCGACTACTACGGCGATCTAGTCGTGGAGATCGACGGCGAGGGGTCGGTGGCCGAGGTCAACGGCCGGATCCTGGACGCCATCGGGGCCCCACGCCCGACCGAGCTTCCCGACCTGCCCGGCGCCTGACGGCTGTCGCGTCCACCAGCGGAGACCTTCGATGGCCGACCAGATCGAATACAAGACCCGCGGCGAGCTGCAGGCCATGCGGGCGGCCGGGTTGATCCTGGCCCGCGCGCTGGACGCCGCCCGCGCGGCGATCGCCCCCGGCGTCACCACTGCCGACCTCGACGCGGTGGTGGACGCGGTGTTCACCGAGGCCGGTGCGGTGTCCAATTTCCGCGGCTACCACGGTTACCCGGCGGTGATCTGCGCGTCCGTCAACGACGAGATCGTGCACGGCATCCCGTCCAAGGACCGGATCCTTCTCGAGGGTGACCTGGTGTCCATCGACGCCGGCTGCTCCGTGGGACGGCTGGCACGCGGACTCGGCCTTCTCGGTGCACGTGGGCGAGCCGCCGTCGATGGACGAGGTCGACCTCATCACCGCCGCGCAGGACGCGATGTGGGCCGGGATCGCCGCGATCCGGTCCGGCGGCCGGCTCGGCGACGTCTCCTGGGCGGTCGAGACCTCGGTGCTGCTCTCGGCCCGGCAGGACGGCCGTCGCTACGGCTCGATCACCGGGTACGGCGGCCACGGCATCGGCTCCGCCATGCACATGGACCCGTTCGTGCCCAACCAGGGACGGCGGAACAAGGGCCTGCGGCTGGCCGACGGGATGGCGCTGGCCATCGAGCCGATGCTCACGCTGGGCCGGTCCCAGACCAGGGAACTCGACGACGGCTGGACGGTCGTCACCCGCGACGGCTCGCGGGCCGCGCACGTGGAGCATTCGGTGGCGATCACCGATGACGGGATCAGCGTGCTCACCGCCGTCGATCGCGGCGCGGCCGGGCTGGACCAGTACGGGATCACCCCGATCGACCTGGACTGACCCTCGCCCTCCGCCCCCCTATAATCGTTCTTCGCGACACGCCGGGCGGCATCGGCGTGTCGCGAGAACGGATGCTACCGGCGGGACCTTCGACTCCTGCGGGTCATCGCGCTACCGCATAGCGTGCGGGTTGACGATCCAGTACGCAGAGGAGTTGGTCATGAAGGCCGCCGTGGTTCCCGCATTCAACGCCCCGCTGGAGATCAGGGATGTCGAGGTGCCCGAGCCAGGCGCCGGGCAGGTCCTGGTCAAGATCGAGGCCAGCGGGCTCTGCCACACCGACATCCATGCCGCACACGGCGACTGGCCGGTCAAACCGAAGATGCCCCTGATCCCCGGCCACGAAGGGGTGGGCACGGTGGTGGCGGTGGGCGACGGCGTCCGCACGCCCAAGGTCGGCACCCGGGTCGCGCTACCGTGGCTCGGCAGGGCCTGCGGGAGCTGCCGATACTGCATCGCCGGCCACGAAACCTATTGCGTGCGCCCGGCTTACATGGGCTACACGATCGACGGCGGGTACGCCGAGTACGCCCTGGGCTACGCCAGCCACGTCGTCAAGGTGCCCGACGCGGTCAGCTCGTTCGACGCCGCGCCGATCGCCTGTGCCGGCGTCACCACCTACGCGGCGCTGAAGTCGGCGGCACCGCAGCCGGCCGAGACGGTGATGGTGGTCGGCGTCGGCGGACTGGGCCACCTCGGCCTGCAGTACGGAAAGGTGTTCGGCTGCCGCACCATTGCGGTGGACGTCGATGACGACAAGCTGGCCTTGGCGCAGGCGCTCGGTGCCGACGTGGTGGTGGACGCCCGCGGCGACCAGCAGGCGCAGGTCGCGGCGGCCGGCGGCGCGGACATCGCGCTGATCACCGTGCCCTCGCCGAAGGCGATGGCTGCGGCCCACGCCGCGCTGAACCCATTGGGGCGGTTGGTGTTGGTGGGGCTGCCCGCGGACAACCAGCTGACCCTGCCGGTCTTCGAGACCGTGCTCAAGGGCATCAGGGTGCAGGGCTCGCTGGTCGGCACCCGCAACGACCTGGCCGACTGCTACGCGCTGCACGCCGCCGGCCGGACCAAGGTGATCGCCGAGCCTGTCGCCCTCGAGGACGTCAACGCCTGCTTCGACCGGGTGCTGGCCGGCAAGGTCCCGGCCCGGCTGGTCTTCGATCACTGACCCGCTGACCACGCCCTGACCGGTCCGCCGGCACCTGTCGGGGGACAGTCGCGTCGGGCGGTCCAGCCCTCGGCCAGCTCGCGGATGGCCTGGCCGTGCGCGAACATCCGGCCCAGCACCGCATCCCGGTCGTCGTCGTCGAAATCGGCGAGCACGGCGTAGGCGAGGGTCCGCGCCGGTCCGCCGACCAGTCCGACGTCGCACCGGATGCCGACGTCGGTTCCGGTCTTGTGGGCCAGGGTCAACCCGCGGTCCGGCTCGGTGTGCGCCAGCGGGTCCAGCCCGAACGCGCCCGCGGTCATCGAGGTGTCGGTGTCCAGCGCCAGCCAGCGCAGCACCTGGCGGGACACCGCCTTCGACCTGACCTCGCCGCGGTGCAGCCGACCCATCAGCGCGGAGAGTTCGACTGCCGACCCGGTGCGCAACGTCTCCGGATCCGACGGCCGGCGATGGTCGCGGACCCGGTCGTGCAGCTTGGTGTCCGTCAGGCCGAGCGTCCTGGCCCGCTCGTGAACCGCGAGCAGCCCGACCTGCCGGAGCAGCACGTTGGTGGCCAGGTTGTCGCTGACCGCGCCGACCAGGGCGGCCAGGTCGGCGGCCGGCAGCGCCTCACTGGTCAGGTGCTGCCACAGCCCGGAGTCGGCAACCTCGTCGTCCGGCGTGCGTTCGAGTGTCGCCTCCGGCCGGAGCCGACCGTCGGCGAAGCGCACGGCCACCTCGATGAGCAACAGGATCTTGCCGACGGACGCGGTGCGCTGCACCCGATCGGCGTCCTCCGACAGCAGCACGGCGCCACTCACCGCGTCGCGAACCTCGACGCTGGACCGCGGGCCGCCGAAGCGTATATCGCTGAACGGGGACGTCGACACCCGGTCACTCTAGGTCGGCGGCCGGCCTGTCCGCTGGGCTCGCGGTGTCTCGGGTCGGTCGCGCCGGCGACCTGGTCCCGATAGACGAATCGCACGGTCAGGCACAGCACCAGCCAGGCCGCCCCGGTCACCCACCCGCCGAGGACGTCGGTGGCCCAGTGCACCCCGAGATAGATCCGGCTCATGCCGATCAACACGATGAAGACCACCACGCCGATCCGCAGCCAGGTCCGGGCCGAACCCGGTCGGTGTGATCGTGTCCATCCCTTCCGCGGAATCACACCTTGGATGCGGATCGGGCCATCATGTCCTGCATGGACCGAGGCCGACGGTTGAACCGTCCGGCGGCGCGGGCCGTTCTCATCACGGGGCCGTCAACCCGGACACGGCTCCCGGCAACGGACAGGCGGTGTTCTCGGCAGTGCCCGGCAACGAATCCGAGCTCATGCGAGCGCTGCACGACGAGCACGCCGGCGTGCTCTGGTCGTATGCGCTGCGGCTGACCGGAGGAGACCGGGCTCGGGCCGAGGACGTCGTCCAGGAGACACTGCTGCGGGCCTGGCGGCATCCCGAGGTGCTCGACCAGTCGACCCGGTCGGCCCGCAGCTGGCTGCTGACGGTGGCCCGCAACGTGGTGATCGACGACTACCGGGCGCGCAAAGTGCGTCCCGAGACGCCGTCCGAGCACCTGCCCGAGCCGGCCACCGGGGACGGGACCGACGAGGTGCTGCAGTCCTGGCTGGTCGCCGACGCCATCGGGCAACTGACGGACGCGCACCGGCGGGTGCTGTACGAGTGCTACTACGCGGGTCGTTCGGTCGCCCAGGCCGCCCGCGTGCTGGACATACCGGAGGGGACCGTGAAGTCGCGGTTGCATTACGCGATGGGGACGCTGCGGCTGATCCTCGCGGAGAGCGGGGTGGCCAGATGACCGACCCGTTCGTCACCTACGACGCGGCCTACGTGCTCGGCGCCCTGTCGCCGCAGGATCGGGCCGCCTTCGCCGAGCATCTGCAGGGCTGCGCTGCAGTGTTCGGCCGCGGTCGCCGAGTTGGCCGGGGTGCCCGGCCTGTTGGCCCGGGTCAGCGCGGACGACGCCCGAGGATTGGCCGATCCCGACCGGGCACCGGAGCCGGTGCCGGACACGTTGCTGCCGCGACTGGAGCGCTCGGTGCGCCACCGTCGTCGTCGGCGCACCGCCTGGCAGGCGGCCGGCGCCGGGCTGGTCGCGGCGGCCTGTCTGACGATCGGCCTGGTCGTCGGTCACCCGACCAGCTCCTCGAACGAGGGCGCGGGTGCCGCGCCGACCGCACCGGCCACCGCGTCCTCCAGTCCGGTGCCGCAGGTGACGGTCGCGCTGCGGGCCGACCAGAACGTGCCGGTCGAGGCGTCCGTCTCGTTGCAGGACAAGGCCTGGGGGACCGAGCTGAAGCTGCGCTGCGCCTACCACGACCAGTCCGGCCCCTACCCCGAGCGGTATGCGCTGTGGGTGATCGGTCAGGACGGGGCGCGGTTCGAGGCGGCGGGCTGGAAGACCGCGGCCGGCGTGCCGGTCATGAACATCACCGGCGCGACGTCGTTGACCCGTGAGCAGATCGCCTCCATCGAGGTGCTCGACGACGAAGGCGCGGTGCTGCTCACCGGCACCCCGGGCTGACCCGTACCCCGGGCCCGTGATCAACCCCCGGCCCGCGGGGACTTTCTACGCCAACCACGTCCTGTTTGCCCGGATTAAGTCGCCCCGGCGCGCGGGGAGTTTCTACGCCACTTATGTCCGGTTTACCCGGATTAAATCCCCGCGGGCCGGGGAGTTCTCGGGGTCAGGCGCCGGGGTGCTGCAGGATCGGTCGGAGGGTGTCGAGCACTGCCGGGTCCTCGATGGTGGACGGCACCGGCTCGTCCCGACCGTCGGCGATCCCGCGCATGGTGCGCCGGAGGATCTTGCCGGAGCGGGTCTTCGGTAGCCCCGGCACGATGTCGACGTCGCGGAACGCGGCCACCGGTCCGATGTCCCGACGTACTGCGGCGACGAGTTCGTCGCGCAGCGTCGCCAGGTCGATCGTCGCGCCGGCCTTGAGCACCACCAGCCCGCGTGCCTTCTGGCCCTTGAGGGCGTCGTGGACCCCGATCACCGCGCATTCGGCGACGGCCGGGTGCGCGGCCAGTACCGCCTCCAGCTCGCCGGTCGAGAGTCGATGGCCGGCAACGTTGATCACGTCGTCCGTGCGACCCATGACGAACAGGTAGCCGTCGGCGTCCCGGTACCCGCCGTCGCCGGTCAGGTAGTGGTTCGGGAAGCGGGTCAGGTACTCGTCGATGTAGCGCTGGTCGTCGCCCCACAGCGTCGGCAGGGTGCCGGGCGGCAGCGGCAGCCGGATGGCGATGGAACCCTGTTCGCCGGCCGGCAGCTCCGCACCGTCGACATCCAGCACCCGCACGTCGAAACCGGGTACCGGGACGGTCGCCGAACCGGGACGGACCGGCATCGGCTCCAGCCCACGCAGGTTCGCGGCGATCGGCCAGCCCGTCTCGGTCTGCCACCAATGGTCGACGACCGGAACCCCCAACTTCTCCGCGGCCCAGCCCAGGGTCTCCGGGTCGAGCCGCTCGCCGGCCATGAACAGCGTGCGCAGGTCAGACAGGTCGTACTTGTCGATCTCGACGCCGTTCGGGTCGACCCGCTTGATCGCGCGCAGCGCGGTCGGTGCGGTGAACAGCGCCTGCACGCCGTAGTCGCCGCAGATGCGCCAGAACGCGCCGGCGTCCGGGGTGCCCACCGGCTTGCCCTCGTACAGCACGGTCGTCGCCCCGACCAACAGCGGCGCGTAGACGATGTAGCTGTGGCCGACGACCCAGCCGACGTCCGAGGCCGTCCACCACACGTCACCCGCGCCGATGCCGTAGACGGCCCGCATCGAGTAGGCCAGCGCGACCGCGTGGCCGCCGGTGTCGCGGACGACGCCCTTGGGCCGGCCGGTGGTGCCCGAGGTGTAGAGGATGTAGAGCGGGTCGGTCGCCTTGACCGGCACCGGGTCGGCCGGTTCGGCGCCGTGCACTACCGCGTCCCAGGTGACGTACCGCTCGCCCAGGGCGGCCGGTGCCGCCGCCCGCTGCAGCATCACGATGCGGCTCCGGTTGGTGCTCGGTGAGTTTCAGCGCGTCGTCGATGATCGGCTGGTACTCGACCACCCGGGTCGGCTCGATGCCACAGGAGGCGGCGACGATCACCGTGGGCCGGGCATCGTCGATCCGGGCCGCCAGCTCGCGGGGCGCGAAGCCGCCGAACACCACGGAGTGCACGGCGCCGATCCGGGCGCAGGCCAGCATGGCGATGACCGCCTCCGGCACCATCGGCATGAAGATCGACCACCCGATCGCCCGGTTCGACACCCAGTCGCCGCAGCCCGCCGGCGAAACTGGCGACCACGTCACGCAGTTCGCGGTAGGTGTACCGGCGCCGCTCGCCGGTCATCGCCGAGTCCCAGAGCAGGGCGGGTTGGTCGCCGCGGGTTGTCGACGTGGCGGTCCAGGCAGTTGACGCTCGTGTTCAGCACGCCGTCCGGGAACCAGCGGTACAGCGGCGGTGCCGAGTCGTCCAGCGCCCGGGTCGGGGGCAGTGACCCAGTCGATCGCCGAGGCCGCCTCCAACCAGAACCGCTCGCGGTCGTCGATGCTGCGACCGAATGCCGTCGCGTACTCGCCCATGCGGTCTCCTTCGACCCCTTGTCATCCACCGCCATCGAACCTAGCGCCGGCGTCGCGATCGCACTCGATCGATCCGGGTGGCCCATGCGCCGTGACCGTGGCACGATCTCAGCGACGGATCCGGACAGGTGGCGCAGATGACCATGGATCGGGCACTCGTGCGGGCGGCCGAACTCGGCGAGGTCGCCTGGATGCGGGCGGCTTTCGGGTACGCGGGTCCACAGGTGCGCGACAGCCTCGGGTTGGCGGCGAGGAACCTCGGCAGCGGTGTGGTCACGGTCTGCGCCAAGGGCCCCGGAGGGATGTTCTTCAGCAGGTGCATCGGTCTGGGGATCGACGCGCCGGTGACCGCCGGCGACATCGCTGCGGCTCAGGCGTTCTGCCGGGAGAACGGCGGACCGGGGCTGGTGTTCCAGATCGCCCCGTCCGCCGAGCCGGCCGGTTGGGCCGATCTGCTGTCCGCAGCCGGCGCGCAGCAGAGCCGCAACTGGGTGAAATTCGCTGCGGAGTGCACGCCCCGCCCCGAGCCCGCCACTGATCTGCGTCTGGAGGTACTCGGGGCGGCATGGGCGGCGCGCGCCGGTCGCATCATGGCCGAAGGATTCGAACTCCCCCTGGACAGCGGCTATCCCGGATGGTTCGCGAACGCGCTCGACGCCGGCGGCCGCGATGACATGCGCGTCTACGGTGCCTTCGATGGCGACGATCTGATATCCGTCGCCATGCTCTGCGTCTCGGGCGAGATCGCCGCCCTGGCCGGCGCCGCGACGGTGTCGGCGGCTCGGGGTCGGGGCGCCCAAGGGGCACTCATGGCCCGGAGGATCAACGACGCGGCGGCGGCCGGTTGCCGGTGGGTCAGCACGGAGACCGGGTCGGAAACCGAGGACGAGCCCAACCCCTCCTTGCACAATATGCGCCGCGCCGGGCTGACCGAGCTGTACGAGCGGACGAACTGGGTCTGGCTGAACGAGGGCTGATCCGGGGCGGCCGCGCCGGTCGCGCGGGCCGGGTGCATGATCGACTCAGTTCGTTATCAGCGCGAAAGGATTCTCGATGCACGACGCGATCCGGACGAGCTCGATCATGATCCACGGGGCCGGGGGCGACGAGATCGAGGTCTACCTGGCGCTGCCGGAGGGCGCGGGCCCGTTCCCCGGTGTGGTGGTCATCCACCACCTGCCCGGCTTCGATCGGGCCACCAAGGAGATCGCCCGGCGATTCGCCACCATGGGCTACTCGGCGGCCATGCCGAACCTGTACTGGCGGGAGGCGCCGGGCGCGGCGCCCGACGACGCGGCCGCGACCGCACGGGCCGCCGGCGGGGTGCCGGACGAGCGGCTGGTCGGAGACGTGCGCGGCGCGGCCGCCTACCTGCGCGCGCTGCCGAACGCGAACGGCAAGGTCGGCGCGATCGGGTTACTGCTCGGGCGGGCGGCAGGCATTCCTGTCCGGCATCGACGCCGGCGTCGACGCCGCGGTGGACTGTTACGGGGCGTTCGTCACCGGCAATCGGCCGGAGGGCCACCCGCTGAAGGTGGTGCCGCTGACGGACCGGGTCGGCGAACTGGCCTGCCCGGTGCTCGGGCTTTTCGGTGTCGAGGACAAATACCCGTCGCCGGAGCACGTCGCGGAGTTGGAGCAGTTGCTCGTCGAGCACGGCAAGACCTTCGAGATCCACAGCTACGCCGACGCCGGCCACGCGTTCTTCGCGGTGGACCGGCCGAGCTACCGGGTGGCCGCGGCCAACGACGGCTGGCAGCGGATCGCTGCCTTCTTCGGCACCCATCTGGGTCAGTAGAGGAGTCACCATGTGCACCTACCGGACCGAATTGGTCACCCTGTCCCAGAGCAGTGGCAAGGGCGCGGACGGATGGTTCCCCGTCACCGACGCGACCGTGTACTTCGACCACCCCGTGCACGCCCCGGTGGACCACTCGCTGAACATCGACTTCCGCAACCCGGCCGGCGGACCGTCGGCGCGGGTTGCGGTGGAGTTGTCGGAGCAGTCGGCCCGGGCCTTGGTGGCGGCCATCCAGGCCACCCTGGACGCCGGCAACGGGCACTGATCGTCCGGGCCGTCCCGGGACGAACGTCAGTCCAGCTCGCGCAGCTCGGACGTGCGGTCACCACCCGCGTCGCCGGTGTTGACCGTGCCGACCTTCTCCACCATGACGACCACCGTGCCGGGCTCGGCCCGGGGTCGGTGCTGGATGCCCGCCGGCACCATGAAGATCTCGTCCGGGTCGAGGTCCACTGCGGATTCGGTCCCATCCACCCGCAGGTCGATGGTCAGGTGACCGGCCACGACGAGGAACAGCTCGTCACTGTCCGGATGGCTGTGCCAGACGAACTCCCCGGAGATCCTGGCGATCTTGACGTCGTGGTCGTTGACCGTGGCGAGCCGCCGCGGCTGCCATTCGGCCGAGAAGGACTGCAGTGCTGCGGAGATCGAGATGGTGGGCACGGGATGGATCATCCGTCCATCGCGCCGCCGCCGCCGGGGCCGCCGCCGTCGCTGCGCTCACCCGGTTGCGTGACCGGCTCTTCGACCTGCCTACGCAGCCGTTCGAGGGCCGCATCCCAGCGCCGGGAAGCGAGGTCGAGCGCCGAGCCGGCGTCGCCGAGCCGCCGGGTGTCCAGCTCCCACATGCGCTCCCGCCCGATCCGACGGCTGTGCACGACTCCGGCGCTCTCGAGCGTGCGAAGGTGTTTGCTCACTGCCTGTCTGGTCAGCGACGTCGTGCCGGCGAGCTTGATCAGGGACCGCGGTCCGTGATCACCCAGGTCGACCACCAGGCGCAGCCGGGTCGGATCGGCCAGCGCGGCGAAGACCGGTCCTACGTCCTGCAATTGACCCGTCATCCGTGCTGCTGGTCGAGGTAGCCGCGCGATGAGTCCGGTCTGCGCGCGTCCATCCGCCCTCGTTGTCCTCCCGCGCCTGCGCCCCCCGATCCGCGGGCAGCGCATCGAACCCGTCCTCGACGATGGTCAGCCGGGTGCCGCCGGGGATCTCGGCCAGGGTGAAAGTCACGGTGGTGGTGGGCTCGGCCTCGATCGCTGCGTCCGACTCCGTTGCGCCGGGATGCCAGCGGTAGGAGAAGCGGTGCGGCGGTTCGACGTCCTCGACGAACAGGACCATCCGAGCACCGGCGTACGGCTCCTGCATTGCGGCTATCTCCGGGTCGACAGTGGTCGGTGTGATCCGTCCGCTCACCGCCCGGCCGGCGACGAACGGCCCGTCGAAATCGGCGCCGAACCACGCCCCGAATCTGGCGCTGTCGCTGATCGCCGCCCAGACCTTGTCCAGCGGAGCGGCCAGGTCGACGGTCTTGGTGATGCGGTCGGTGGCTGAGGTCATCGGTCCTCCGCTGACTGGGGCGAGAAAGTTCAGGCAACCACCAGGTTGCCTGATCGATCAGCGAAGCGCAACCCTCGGGTTGCCTGACGCGACGGGGGAATGGCCGGCCGACGGCGGGCGTTCCCATGTCGGCGGACGCTTGCGAGGATCAACTCGACGGTGTTGGGACTGCTGGGACCGCTGACGTCGAGTTCATCCATGTCGTGACTGTTGATCCGCGCGGGACTGGGGAGCGTGGGGCCGGCGAGTTGGTGCCATGGGGGGCGGACGCGTACAGTAGGGGATCGGCGCGCGTGTCGTGTCGGTTTGCTGTGGCCGCGAACCGACGCCGATTCCTCTAGCGCCGCCGAGGAGCATCTTTCTCCGGTCCGGGGTCCTGCCCCAGGTCCGGAGGTCGGAGCCGTTCGCCCTGCCGATCGTCCGGTCGGTGGGGCTCGTGTTGTGTCCGGCCCGGGAGTGATCGTCCGGGGCGGGAGCGTCGATCGGGTGACCGGTCGGCCAATCCAGATCCGGTGGGCAGCCGCCCGCCGCGAAGAGAATTGCGGAGGATATGGCCAAGAAGGACGGGGCCATCGAGGTCGAGGGTCGGGTGGTCGAACCCCTCCCCAACGCCATGTTTCGGGTGGAGTTGGAGAACGGGCACCGCGTGCTCGCCCACATCAGCGGCAAGATGCGGCAGCACTACATCCGCATCCTGCCGGAGGATCGCGTGGTCGTGGAGCTCTCGCCCTACGACCTGTCCCGCGGTCGCATCGTTTACCGCTACAAGTAAGCCCTTCCCCGCCGGGCCCTCCCGGCCCGTCGGTACCAGGGAGAAGAGACAGATGAAGGTCCAGCCGAGCGTCAAGAAGATCTGCGACAAGTGCAAGGTGATCCGTCGCCACAGCCGCGTCATGGTCATCTGCGAGAACCCCCGTCACAAGCAGCGTCAGGGCTGATGTGACACCCGCCCGCCAGGGGAATCCCGGCGGGCACCCACCATCGCGTCACCACCCGGCCGCCCCCCGCTGCGAAGCGAGGGGCGAGCCGGACCACCCCCGGTCGGAGGCCGGGGCCCGTTCCCCCGGCAATCCGGGGACACCGAGCGGGACGGGACGCGACCGACACCTCCGGACGACGAAGGAGCACTGCCGCATGGCACGTCTCATGGGCGTCGATCTCCCCCGCGACAAGCGGATGGAGGTCGCACTCACCTACATCTACGGCATCGGGCACACGCGCTCGCTCGAGCTGTTGAAGACCACCGGGATCAGCCCGGACCTGCGCAGCAAGGACCTGTCCGACGAACAGGTGCTGGCGCTGCGTGACGCGATCGAGTCCAACGAGTTCAAGGTCGAGGGTGACCTGCGCCGCGAGGTGCAGGCCGACATCCGTCGGAAGATGGAGATCGGCTCGTACCAGGGCCTGCGGCACCGCCGGCACCTGCCGGTGCGTGGCCAGCGCACCAAGACCAACGCCCGCACCCGCAAGGGCCCGAAGAAGACCATCGCCGGCAAGAAGAAGGCCAGGTAATCGCGATGCCCCCGAAGACTCGCCAGGGCGCCGCCGGCGTCAAGAAGGTGCGCCGCAAGGAGAAGAAGAACGTCTCCCACGGCCACGCGCACATCAAGAGCACGTTCAACAACACCATCGTCTCGATCACCGACCCCGCCGGTGCGGTGATCTCCTGGGCCTCGGCCGGCCACGTCGGCTTCAAGGGCTCCCGGAAGTCCACCCCGTACGCCGCCCAGATGGCGGCCGAGAACGCCGCCCGCAAGGCCATCGAGCACGGCATGCGCAAGGTGGATGTGTTCGTCAAGGGACCCGGTTCGGGTCGCGAGACGGCCATCCGCTCGCTGCAGGCAGCCGGCCTCGAGGTCGGCGCGATCTCCGACGTCACCCCGCAGGCACACAACGGAACCCGGCCGCCCAAGCGGCGCCGGGTCTGACGCGGGACCAGAAAGGAACATGGCACTGTAATGGCCAGATACACCGGTCCCGTTACCAAGATCTCCCGTCGGCTCAAGACCGACCTGGTCGGCGACGACCAGGCCTTCGAGCGTCGCCCCTTCCCGCCCGGCCAGCACGGCCGCGCGCGGACGAAGGAGAAGGAGTACCTGACCCAGCTGCAGGAGAAGCAGAAGGCCCGGTACACCTACGGCGTCATGGAGAAGCAGTTCCGTCGCTACTACGCCGAGGCCGCCTCGCGGGCCGGCAAGACCGGCGACACCCTGCTGCAGATCCTCGAATCGCGGCTGGACAACGTCGTCTACCGGGCCGGTCTGGCCCGTACCCGGCGGGCCGCCCGGCAGCTCGTCACCCACGGCCACTTCCTGGTCAACGGGGTGCGGGTGGACGTCCCGTCCTACCGCGTGGAGCAGTACGACATCGTCACCGTGCGCAAGCAGTCGGTCGAGACGTTCCCGTTCGAGCTGGCTCGCCAGACCTACGGTGAGCGGCCGACCCCGGCCTGGCTGCAGGTCGTCCCGAACACCCTGCAGATCCTGATCCACCAGCTCCCGGTGCGCGCGCAGATCGACTCGCAGATCACCGAGCAACTGATCGTCGAGTACTACTCGAAGTGATCGAACTGCCCGTCGGTCCTCCCTCCAGGGGGACCGGCGGGTGCTTCGTCGCGTCCGGGCCGCTCGGCCCTGACCCGACACCCCGGCCCGGGGAACCTTCCCGAGCCGGTGCGCTGCCGGACCGGCGACCAGCCGGGCCACAGCGTCGCCACCGCATGACGTCATATGGCGGGCGTCCATTGCGAACACGGAGGAATCCTTCACGTGCTGATCTCACAGCGCCCCGTGCTGACCGAAGAATTGGTCAGCGACAACCGCTCTCGGTTCGTCATCGAGCCGCTCGAGCCCGGTTTCGGCTACACCCTGGGCAATTCGCTGCGGCGAACCCTGCTCTCCTCGATCCCCGGTGCCTCGGTCACCAGCATCCGCATCGACGGCGTGCTGCACGAGTTCACCACCGTTCCCGGGGTCAAGGAGGACGTCACCGAGCTGATCCTGAACCTCAAGGAACTGGTCGTGTCTTCCGAGGACGACGAGCCGGTCACCATGTACCTGCGCAAGCAGGGCCCCGGTGACGTCACCGCCGCGGACATCGCGCCGCCGGCCGGCGTCACCGTGCACAATCCCGACCTCAAGCTGGCCACCCTGACCAAGAAGGGCAAGCTGGAGATCGAGCTGGTCGTCGAGCGGGGTCGTGGCTACGTCCCGGCCGCGCCGAACAAGCTGGTCGGTGCCGAGATCGGCCGGATCCCGGTCGACTCGATCTACTCGCCGGTGCTCAAGGTCACCTACCGGGTCGAGGCCACCCGGGTCGAGCAGCGCACCGACTTCGACCGGCTGGTGCTCGATGTCGAGACCAAGCCGTCGATCACCCCGCGGGACGCGCTGGCCTCGGCCGGCACCACCCTGGTCGAGTTGTTCGGCCTGGCCCGCGAGCTGAACGTGAACGCCGAGGGCATCGAGATCGGGCCCAGCCCGGCCGAGGCCGACCACATCGCCGCGTTCGCGCTGCCGATCGAGGAGATGGACCTGACCGTCCGCTCCTACAACTGCCTCAAGCGCGAGGGCATCCACACCGTCGGCGAGTTGGTCTCCCGGACCGAGGCCGACCTGCTGGACATCCGCAACTTCGGGCAGAAGTCGATCGACGAGGTCAAGGTCAAGCTGGCCGGTCTCGGCCTGGCGCTGAAGGACTCGCCGGCCGGGTTCGACCCGACGGCGGCCGCCCTGGCCTACGGCGACGGCGACTGGTCGGACGACGCCGACACCGACGACGACTACGCGGAGACCGAGCAGATCTGATCCGCTCCCCGGCCGCCGCCCCACCCGGGGCGGCGGCCGGGACCACATCTGAACACGTCCTGATCGGGCTACCGACAGGGCCACCGATTTCCGCGAGAGCCTTCGCGGACCAGCAGCAGGAGCGAGACCCATGCCCACCCCCTCCAAGGGCCCCCGCCTCGGCGGATCCCCGCAGCACGAGCGGCTGATCCTGGCCAACCTGGCCCAGTCGCTGTTCGAGCACGGCCGGATCACCACCACCGAGACCAAGGCCAAGCGGCTGCGCCCGGTGGCCGAGAAGTTGATCACCCAGGCCAAGCGCGGCACCCTGCACGCCCGTCGCGAGGTCATGAAGACCATCCGCGACAAGGACGTCGTGCACAAGCTGTTCGCCGAGATCGGCCCGGCCCTGGCCACCCGTGAGGGCGGCTACCTGCGGATCGTCAAGCTGCTGCCGCGCAAGGGCGACAACGCCCCGATGGCGATCATCGAGATCATCACCGAGGAGACGGTCAGCACCCAGGCCTCGCGGGCCACCCGCGCAGCCGCCTCCCGTCGCGCCGCTTCGAGGGCCAAGGCCGCCGACTCCGCTGCGCCCGTCGCCGAGGTCGCAGCACCGGCCGCTGCCGAAGAGTTGGCCGAGGACGCCGCCGACCGTGACTCCGCGTCCGACCAGGTCGTCGAAGCCGCCGTCGAGGCCCCGGCCGAGGGCGACACCGAGGCCGCCGAGTCCGGCGAGGAGGTCGCGGAGGAAGCCGTCGAGGAATCTGCGGCCACCGACGACGCCCCGTACGGTGCGGGCTCGCATGCGGCGCTGGACGACGACGGCGAGCCCGCGGGGTTCCCGATCAAGGGCAACGAGTCGTCGAAGCTCTACCACGTGCCGGGTTCGTCGCACTACGAGCAGACCAAGGCCGAGGTGTGGTTCGCCACCGCCGAGGACGCCGAGGCCGCCGGCTTCGCCCTGCCGCCGAGCCAGCAGCACTCCGACGAGGACAGCACCGAGAAGTGAGAAGTGGTGTGGTAAGCCGGATTCCGGCTTCTGCACCGGTCTCGACGCCAGCCGTCGAGTGAACCGAAAGGCCCAGATCTCCCCAGATCTGGGCCTTTTCGGTTCAACGGCTGCGCGTCCGGAGGGCCGCCCGGATTCCCGATATCCTGCGGAGGTGAACGCCTCCGCGCCGGGAACCGCCGGTGCGGCCACCGGTTGCGGCTGGACCTGTCCTACGACGGGACGGATTTCGCCGGATGGGCGGTGCAGCCCGGATTGCGCACGGTCGCCGGCACGCTGGGTGATGCCCTTGTCGATCCTGCTCCGCGGTCCGGTCACCCTGGTGGTCGCCGGCCGGACCGACGCCGGTGTGCACGCGTCCGGCCAGGTCGCCCACATCGACGTCGAACCTATTGCACTGAGCCGGCTCTCGCCCCGCCGCACCGGTGATGCCCGACCCGCCGCTGGCCGGGCTGCTGCGCCGCCTGGCCGGTCTGCTCCCGGCCGATGTCCGGGTGCGCAAGATCAGCCGAGCGCCGGCCGGATTCGACGCCCGGTTCTCGGCGCTGCGCCGGCACTACCGGTACCGGATCGACTACTGCGCCGTGGGGGGCGGACCCGCTCGACCGGGTCGGCGTGCTGGCGCGCCCGCGACCGCTGGACGTCGCCCGGATGCAGCGGGCAGCGGCGGCGCTGATCGGCCTGCACGACTTCGCCGCCTATTGCCGACCGCGCGCGGGCTCCACCACGATCCGCGACCTGCAGGAACTCACCGTCTCCGAGTACGGCGAACAGCTGGTCATCGAGGTGGCCGCCGACGCGTTCTGCCACTCGATGGTGCGCTCGCTGGTCGGCGCGCTGATCGGGGTGGGGGAGGGCCGACTGGAGGTCGAGGCCCCGGCGCGGCTGCTCGCGGCCCGCAGCCGGACCGCCGCCGTGCACACCGCCCCGCCGGGCGGCCTGACGCTGGTCGGGGTCGACTACCCGCCCGACGCCGAGTTGGCGAGCCAGGGCCGCGGCGACCAGGGCGCTGCGCACCGGCGCGCCGAAGGACTCCGAACAACCGACCGATCCGGCGGTGGGGGAACGAGCTGAGCCGCCCGCGTCGTCCGAACGGGCGAGAACCCGCCGTGACGACAGGTACCGTCTGGGTGACCGTCGGGCCCCGGCCCGCCGGCCCCGCGTGGGGTGGACGCGCAAGCGCGCGCAGGGATTCGAGTGGAGAACGAATGAGGAACTGGCGTGGATTGACCGTTGCTGCCGCGGCCTGCTCGCCCTTGCGGCCACCGCGTGCGGACAGCAGGTGGCCGGCAGCGCGACCGTGGACACGGCGGGGTTGGCGACCGCGTCGTCGTCCGCACCGACCACCGAGCGGGTCAGCGGTCACGACGCCCAGCGCAGCCGCCGACCACTGCGTCACCGAGCGAGTCTGCCGACCGTCCGGGTCGAGTGAGCCGGCGCCGCCCGTCGCCGGACAGCTCCGGCACCGAGTCGGCGCCGACCACCTCGGGCAGCGCGGAGTCGAGTGCCGGCGGAAATCCGCTGTACCCGACCACCCCGCAGGACATTCCGGAACACCCGACCACCGACGCGTCGGCCGCCACCCTGGAGGGTCGCAGGCTGGCGAACTACGTGCTGGTCCCGACGTTCTTCGACAAGACCTATACCGAGAGCGGATCGCTGAGCACCCTGGCCTTCAAGGGTCCGTGCGTCCCTCGGTGTGCTGTTCGGTGACGCGCCGGTCGAGACGGTCGCCGATCGGCTCGGCATGTACGCCGGCTTCTCCACCGCCAGGTCGACCAAGGACGACGACGAACTGGTGATCTCGGTGATGGTCTTCCCGAACGCTGCGGCGGCGACGAAGGCCTCGAAGCAGATGGCGGATGCGGCGAAGACCAAGCAGGCGGACTTCCGCGCGGCCACGTTGAAGGGCTATCCGGAGGCGCACGGCTGGGCCGGCAAGTACGAGTCGATCGACTCGCGGTACCTGCACACGTTCCTGGCCGACGGGCCGTTGGTGATCTACGTCTGGATGTCGACCACGATCAAGGGCGACAAGTACCTGCACGACATCGTGCCGAAGGTCTACGACCAACAGATCGCCCTGCTCAAGGGCTACACGCCGACGCCGGAGGCGAAGCTCAAGGAGCAGAAGGTGGATCCCGAGGGCCTGCTCGCCCGCACCCTGCCGAACTCGCCGGACAACGGCACCGTCAACGACGGCTGGTACCAGGCATCGGGCATGTTGCACTTCGTGGTCAACCCGAACGACGACAAGCCGATCTTCGACACGGCCGGCATCGACCTGGTCACCAGGGACGGGTCGACGGTCTACCGGGCCAAGGATGCCGACCGGCGCGAAGTACGTCGTCGACGGGTTCGTCAAGGAGTCGGCCGGCTACGTCCCGAGCTTCAAGGACATGACCGCACCTCGGGGCCGACTACGCCAGGTGCCTGCAGGACTCGCTGGCGGCGCAGTACTACTGCGTTGCCCAGTACGGCCGGTACGCCGTCGAGATCAGCACCGATTCCGAATCGGACATGGCCGAGGCGGTGTCGGCGCAGGGCAAGCTGCTCGCCGGGTTCTGAACGGCCCGTCGGGTGGGTCGGCCGCTCGAATCCGATCGCAGTGCGTCGGCTCGACGCGCGCAGCCGGTCACCTCCGTGACGCTGTCCGGGGCCTATGGCGTCCACCGGAGGGTGACCGGCCGCACACCACCCGGCAGCCGCGCCCTCGCTTTGACCAGGGGCGGTCCGGGCGGGTAATCTTGAAGATCGTGCGCCGCTGCGGCGGTGCTGCCTGCGTGCGCCAGCGCCCGGGCGCCAGTCGTACACCTTGTCGGCACCGCCGGCTCCGGATCGCGACCGCACGACCTCGGGGGCACCCGCTCCCGGCATGAACACCCATGGTGAGAGAACGAAGAGGCAGAACCGTGCGCACGTACAGCCCCAAGTCCGGCGACGTCATCCGCGCCTGGCATGTGATCGACGCGACCGACGTCGTGCTCGGTCGGCTGGCCAGCCAGGCCGCGCAGTTGCTGCGGGGCAAGCACAAGGCCATCTACGCGCCGCACGTCGACACCGGTGACTTCGTTGTCATCATCAACGCCGACAAGGTGGCCGTGTCCGGCAACAAGCGGGACGGCAAGCTGCTCTACCGGCACTCGGGCTACCCGGGCGGCCTGCGTTCGCAGACCGTAGGCCAGTTGCTCGACAGCCGTCCCGACAAGCTGGTGGAAAAGGCCGTGCTCGGCATGCTGCCGCACAACTCCCTCGGCCGGTCGATGGGCCGCAAGCTCAAGGTGTACGCCGGCCCCGAGCACCCGCACCTCGCGCAGCAGCCGCAGCCGTTCGAGATCGTCCAGGTTGCCCAGTGACCTCCACCGAGCCGACCTCCCCAGACGCCGTGACCTCCGCCGAAAACGAAGTGAGCCAGACTGTGACCGACCCTGAGATCGTCGTCGACGCCGAGGCGACGCCGTCGCCGACGCCAGTGCCGACGTCGCCGACGACGCCGTCACGTGCAGACGCTGCTGACGCCGCCGTCGTGCAGACGCCGCCCGACGACTCCGACCGGCGATGACTCCGCCGACGACGCCGCGCCCGCCGTCGTCCCGGCGGTCACCGTGCCGGTCGCGGTCGACCGGCCGGTGCAGACCGTCGGCCGCCGCAAGGAAGCCGTGGTGCGGGTCCGCCTGGTTCCCGGCACCGGCAAGTTCACCCTGAACGGCCGCACCCTCGAGTCCTACTTCCCGAACAAGGTGCACCAGCAGCTGATCAAGGAGCCGTTGGTCACCCTCGAGAAGGCGGAGATCTACGACATCTACGCCCGCCTCGGCGGCGGCGGCGTCACCGGCCAGGCCGGTGCGTTGCGGCTGGGCATCGCCCGCGCGCTGATCGAGCTGGACGAGACCGACCGGCCCGCCCTGAAGAAGGCCGGCTTCCTGACCCGCGACGCCCGGGCCAAGGAGCGCAAGAAGTACGGCCTGAAGAAGGCCCGGAAGGCGCCGCAGTACTCCAAGCGCTGACGTGCCCCGACTGTTCGGGACCGACGGTGTTCGTGGTCTGGCCAACGCCGACCTGACGCCGGAGCTGGCGCTTCGCCTGGCAACCTCGGCCGCCCGGGTGCTCATTGCAGCCCGGGCGGCCGAGGCCGTCTCCGGGGCCAGGCCCACCGCGGTCATCGGCCGCGACCCACGGGCCAGCGGCGAGATGCTGGAGGCCGCGGTGGCCGCCGGCCTCGCCTCGGCCGGTGTGGACGTGCTGCTGTTGGGTGTGCTTGCCGACCCCGGCGGTCGCGTTCCTCACCGCCGACCTGCACGCCGATCTCGGGGTGGTCATCTCCGCCTCGCACAACGCCATGCCGGACAACGGCATCAAGATCTTCGCGGCGGGCGGCCTGAAGCTGCCCGATGAGGTCGAGGACGCGATCGAGCTGGACATGGCGGCCCTGGCCGGTGACTCGGTCGTGCTGCCGACCGGGGAGGGCGTTGGCCGGATCCGCACCGCGCCGGACGCCGACCGTCGCTATCTCGACCACCTGTTGCTGGCCACCCCGCATCCGTTGACCGGGCTGAAGGTCGTGGTCGACTGCGCCCACGGCGCCGCCTCGGTGCTGGCGCCGGAGGCCTATCGGCGGGCCGGCGCCGAGGTGGTGGTGATCGGCGGTGACCCGAACGGGCTCAACATCAACGCCGGCGTGGGGTCGACCCATCTGGACGGCCTGCGGGCGGCGGTCCGGAAGCATGGCGCCGACCTCGGGATCGCGCACGACGGCGACGCCGACCGCTGCCTGGCGGTCGCCGCGGACGGCTCGGACGTGGACGGCGACGCCATCCTGGCGCTGCTCGCCGTGGCCCTGCACGAACGCGGGTCGTTGGCCGGCGACACCGTGGTGACCACGGTGATGGCCAACCTCGGTTTCCACCGGGCCATGGAGCGGGTCGGGTATCGCGGTGCGCACCACAGCGGTCGGTGACCGCTATGTGCTGCAGGAGATGACCGCCGGCGGGTTCTCGCTCGGTGGGGAACAGTCCGGGCACATCGTGATGTCCGAGTTCGCCACCACCGGCGACGGACTGCTGACCGCCCTGCACCTGATGGCCGGGGTGGCGGCGGCCGGCCGGCCGTTGGCCGAGCTGGGCCGCATGGTCACCCGGTTCCCGCAGGTGCTGATCAACGTGCGGGTCGGTGACAAGGCCGCGGTCGCTGCCTCACCCGCGGTGTCCGACGCGCTGGCGCGGCGGAGGCCGAGCTGAACGGTTCCGGTCGGGTGTTGCTGCGGCCCGTCGGGCACCGAGCCGATGGTCAGGGTGATGGTCGAGGCCGCCACCGCAGAGGACGCGCAGCGCATCGCCGAACGCGTCGCTGCCGTCGTCGGGCAAGAGCTGAGGGCGGTCCCGGGTCGGCAGGTCGGATCGGACACCAGACCCGCAGGCATCGGTTCCGCCGATCGAGCTACGGGGCCCGACCGGTTCGAGCAGTCGGTGCCGGCCACCTTGGCCTCGAGCTCGTCCGCGAGTTGGTCCTGGTCGCCCAGATGCCGCAGGAAGAACGCGGTGGCCAACACCCTGGTCGCCTGCTGGATCCGCTTCTCGTCCCCGTTGCCGATCAGCGCGGTGGTCCAGTGCCTGCCCTCGGCCAGCCCGAGGTGTTGCGCCTTCTTGACCCGGCGCAGCTGCACCGGGCCGGCCCACGACCTGGCGATCCGGGCGCCGTCCTCGTTGCCCATCGCGTCGCCCTCGCCGACCAGGTGCAGGCCGGGCGCGAGCACGTTGCCCGCGGCGGCGATGGCCGAGGGCCGGGTCTCCGCCGCGGTCACGGTGACCACCGCCTTGACCGCAGGGTCGGTCGAGGCAGCCAGCACCGCCGCGCCGCCGCCGATGGAGTGGCCGAGCAGGCCGACCCTGCGGGCGTCGACGCTGATCACCCCGCCGGCCAGCTTGCCGCCCGCCACCAGCCGCAGGGCGACCGAAAGGTCGCGGGCCAACCCGGCGTGTGAGGGCAGCGGGCTGCGTTCGGTCTGCGGCGCCACCACGACGATGCCCCAGGAGGCCAGGTAGCGCATGGTGTTGGCGTAGCGGTGGACCGGCTGCAGCCAGCCCCGTCCGAGCGCCACCGCCGGCAGCTTGCGGCCGGAGACCGGGCCGTAGACCACGCCGTCCATCCCGGCGGCGGACAGGTCGCCGACGGCCACCCGGTTCGGGCCGAGGTGTTCGAGGTACTCCAGGGTCGGACGGTCGACGCTGGGTTGCTGGCGTCGCGCCACGGGCTGCTCCTCGACCCTGCTCGGGATGGGCCGGCCGTCGGCCGACGCTCCTTTCGTACCGTAGCCGCTCCGGCTGATCGTGCCGGTGCCAGCTCAGCGCGGGGCCCGCATCGGCGGGCGACGCCGTCAGGTGCCGGCGAGCAGTTCCACTACCGGGGCGAGCCGATCCGCGAACAGCGAGGACGTGCTGACGTAGCTGATCCCGAACCGGTCGCGGCGCCGGCGAAGCAGGTCGGCCATCTCCGCCGGAGTGCCGTGCAGCTCGGCCACCGAGCCGACGGCCCTGAGCCCGGCGAGGTCGGTTCCGGTGTGACGCAGGATCGCCGGCGGCGCGTCGTCACCGACCACCACCAGATTCTGCGCGAGTTCGATGGCATCGAAGCGGGCTCCGGCCGCGTCCCGCAGGGTGTCCACGGCCAGTCGCCAACTCGTCAGCGCCGGCAGTCGGCGGCAGGCCGAACGTCACGGTGTCGGCCAGCTGGGCGGCCACCCCGAGCATCCGCGGCCCGGCGGCCGCGACCATGATCGGGTGCCGGCGACCCGCTCGCGGACTGCCGTGATGGTGGCCCGGAGCTGGGCGATCCGCTGGCCGACGGAGCCGAAGGGCATGCCGAACGCGGTCGCCTCTGCGTCGGCGCCCGGCCGGCCCGTGCCGAGGCCCAGTTCGTAGCGCCCCTGCGGTCAAGGTCGCCAGCGTCATGGTCTCCGAGGCCACCAGCCCTGGCGTCCGATTGGCGACCGACAGCACGTGCGGACCGCAGTGCAGCGAGTGACTCGCGGTGGCGACCACCGCCGCGGCGAGCGCGGGGCTGAGCGTGAACGCAGTGTCCGGGAACAGCACCGTGGCAAAGCCTTGGCTCTCCAGCCTCCGGGCGCGATCGGCCAGCGCGTCGGCCGACTCGCGCTCGCCGGCCACCACACCGAACCGGAATCGTTGATCGGTCATGCAGCCAGTCTGCCGACCCTGCTGCGCTCCGGACTCGGGGAAAACCCTGGACCAGTCCCTGGTAGCCGGCCACCACGCCGCTCGCGCCGGTGGTGACCCGGCGCCGCCGCCGGACCTCGGATGGCCTCGTACAGTAGCGCCGGGCGCATCCGGACCGGGTCGCCGACATCGGGACGAGACTCGATCAGCGGAGAGAGGGAGCCGATGCCGGCAGCCACGGACACACTTCGGAGACGCCGTTCGCCGCCGAACTGCGCAGGCTGATCCGGGCGCGGTTCCCGCTGCTGTCCATCACCACCGCCGAGGAGACCAGGGTGCTGGCCGAACTGGCAACGGTGCTCGGCGACCGGCGCCGGGTGACGCCGCCGCGGCAGGTCTACACCTGGTCGACGTCGACCGGGTTCGCGGCCCTCGGCCAGCCCGGCAATCCGGAGACCAGAACGCCGCATGCCGCGCTGAACGCCGCAGCCGCGCTCACCGCGCCCAGCGTCGTGGTGCTGCTGGACGTGCATCCCTGGCTGGGTTCGGCGTCGACCCCGCCGGACACCCAGCTGGTGCGATCGCTCAAGGACACGGTCCGGTTCTACAAGGACGGCTCGGTGCCGCGGACGCTGATCCTGATCTCGCCGGTGGCGTACCTGCCGACCGAACTGGAGTCCCTGGTCACCATCGTCGACTACCCGCTGCCGTCCGAGGAGCAGGTGCGGGCGCTGCTCGAGGGGATGATCGAGCGGAACACCGCGGCCGGCACGTTGACCACCGACCTGGGTGCCGACGGCGTCGAGTTGCTGGCCAAGGCGGCGCTGGGGTTGACCGCGTTCGAGGCGGAGAACGCGTTCGCCAGGGCCATGGTCGACGACGGACACCTGACGCTGGACGACGTGGCCGTGGTGCAGGAGGAGAAGCGGCAGATCGTCCGCAAGTCCGGGGTGCTCGAGGTGGTCAACTCCTCGATCCGGTTCGAGGACATCGGCGGGCTGGCCAACCTCAAGACCTGGCTGACCAAGCGCAGCGGCTCGTGGTTGGACGAGGCCAGGGCCTACGGCCTGCCCGCGCCGAAAGGCGTTCTGGTCACCGGCGTTCCGGGCAGCGGCAAGTCGATGACCGCCAAGGCGATGGCCACGGCCTGGTCATTGCCGTTGCTCCGACTGGACATCGGCCGGGTGTTCGGCGGCCTGGTCGGTGCCAGCGAACAGAACATGCGGACCGCACTGCGGACCGCCGAGGCCGTCGCGCCCTGCGTGCTCTGGATCGACGAGATCGAGAAAGGTTTCGCCGCCGGGCGCTTCGGGAAGCGGGGACAGCGGCACCTCGGCGCGCGTGTTCGGCACCTTCCTGACCTGGATGCAGGAGAAGACCGCGCCGGTCTTCGTCATGGCCACCGCGAACAACATCTCCCTGCTGCCGCCCGAGTTCATGCGCAAGGGCCGGTTCGACGAGATCTTCTTCGTCGATCTGCCCACCGCCGCCGAGCGCACGGTGATCTTCCGCATCCACCTGACCGCTCGGCTGAAGGCCGGTCCGGCGTTGGGTGATCTGGCGGTGGACGACGCGCTGCTGGAGAGACTGGTCTCGATCACCGAGGGTTTCACCGGCGCGGAGATCGAACAGGCTGTGATCTCAGCGTGTTTCGACGCATTCGACCAGCGCCAGGCCGTTGCAGCCGGCGGACCTGGAACGCGAGATCGCCAATACCGTCCCGCTCGCGGTGACCCAGGCCGAGCAGATCGCCGCGCTGCGGGCCTGGGCCGACGTGCGCGCGGTGTCGGCCTCGGCCCCGGAGGATCGCGAGGGCTACACCACGGTCTCGGCGCAGGAGGCGGTACCGGCGGTCGATCCCGAAGCGGCGCTGGCCCGCGGCGGTCGACCGGTCGACGCCTGAACCCGTCTGGCACCGCGCCGGTGCCGTCGATCAGGCGCCGTCGTACCTGTCGGGTAGCCTCCGGCGGCGACAACCACCCGTTTGCAGTAGGTGTCGACGGAACCAGAACACGCACAGTCCCGTCGGAGCAGGCAATCCCCGACATCAGCAGAACGGATTGCCCGATGACCACGTTCTTCCAGCCCGGTGGCCCGCAGGCGGGCGGACCGCACTACGGCCACCACCGCCGAGCCGCAGCAGTACTACCCGGCGGCCGGCTACCCCGCGGCGCCGGCCCCGCAGGTCGACTACCACCATCCGTACCCGGCGTACCAGGCCGAGCAGGCCGCCTGGTCGCAGCCCCAGCACGATGCCCAGCCCACGCCCCAGCCCTATCGCAGCCCAGTCCGGCCTCCGGCAGCCGTACCAGCCCCCGAGCTGGGTGCCCCGGTCCGCCGGCGCCCATCGGAACAAGCTCGTCGCCCTGTTCATCTCCGTGGCGCTCCTGCTGGTCGCGGGAGCGGTCACCGTGATCGTGGTGTTGAACAAGGGCGACAGCGCGGCCCCGGCCGCTCCGCACGGCGCCGAACCCGACGGCGCCGGTGGTGTCCGCGCCCACCTCGGCCGGTCCGGTGGCGCCGCAGCCGTTCCCCAGCGAGCCCGTTGCGCAGACCACTGACGTGCCCACGGTCCCGGCCCAATCCACGCCTGCCCAGACGGTGCCCGCCCAGACGGTGCCCGCCCAGACGGTGCCGGCCCAGACGAGCCGGCCAGCCGGCAGGTTCCCGGGCAGCAGGAGGCCGAGCAGGCCGCGGGCGGATTCGTCGACGCCCTGCGCTCGTCGGACTTCACCGCGTGCCGCCGGCTACATCTGCTCGGCCAAGGCCGCGGCCTTCGCCGCGGGGGCCTCCCAGTTGTCGACCAAGGTGCAACTCGAGACCCTCGAGTTCGCCGGGGTCCAGGTCACCGGCTCCTCCGCGGTGATGACCATGACCTACCAGGCCGTCGGCCAGACCCAGACCATGCACGAATCACTGCCGATGACCGTTGAGTCCGGGTCCTGGAAGATCTGCAACTGACGTCATCAATCGTGCACGCGAAGCGCGTAGCCGTGCGCGATCGATGATCGAAATACGGCTCCTGTTGCTCGAACTGACGTCAATATGATCAGAACGAATCACGACGCCCGGATGCGATGGTGAAGACCACCCATCCGGGCGCCGGTTTCGTTCCCGGTGGCTCGCCGGTCGCGATTAGCCTCCGGAACCATGTGTGGCATCGTCGCGTACACCGGGTCGCGCCCGGCCCTGCCCCTGCTGATCGAGGGCCTTCGCCGGCTGGAGTACCGCGGCTACGACTCGGCCGGAGTGGCTGTCTTCGACGGCTCCGGCGGGTTGGGCGTTGCGCGTAAGGCCGGCGTCCTGGACAACCTGACCACGCACCTGGAGATGGTCGAGTCCATCGCCGGCGCCAGCGGCATCGGCCACACCCGGTGGGCCACCCATGGCGGGCCCACCGACCGCAACGCGCACCCGCACGTCGATGCCGCCCGGCGGGTGGCGGTGGTGCACAACGGCATCATCGAGAACTTCGTGCCGTTGCGTCGGGAACTCGAGGCTAGCCGGCGTCGAACTGACCAGCGAAACGGACACCGAGGTGGTGGCCCACCTGCTCGCGGCGGCCTTCGCCGACGGGCCGACGGCCGGTGACCTGACTGCCTCCATGGCCGCCGTGTGCAATCGGCTTGGAAGGTGCCTTCACCCTGGTCGTCGGGCACGCCGAGGTGCCGGGTACGTTGGTTGCCGCCCGCCGCAACTCGCCGCTGGTGGTCGGCGTCGGCGACGGCGAGATGTTCCTGGCCAGCGACGTCGCGGCGTTCATCGCCCACACCCGGCAGGCCGTCGAGCTCGGCCAGGACCAGTTGGTCGAGATCACCCCGGCCGGCTATCGGATCGCCGGATTCTCCGGCGGGGAACCAGATTTCCGCTCCTTCACGGTGAACTGGGACCTGGCCGCGGCGGAGAAGGGCGGCTATCCGACGTTCATGGACAAGGAGATCGCCGAGCAGCCGCAGCGCTGGCCGACACCCTGCGCGGCCACTTCGACGAGACCGGCATCGTGCTCGACGAGCAGCGCCTGAGCATCGACGAGTTGCGTGACATCGACAAGGTTTTCGTCGTCGCCTGCGGCACCGCCTACCACTCCGGGCTGGTGGCGAAGTACGCGATCGAACACTGGACCCGGTTGCCGGTCGAAGTGGAATTGGCCAGCGAGTTCCGTTACCGCGACCCGGTTCTCAATCGGGATACCCTGGTTGTCGCGGTCACCCAGTCGGGGGAGACCGCGGACACCCTCGAGGCGGTCCGGCATGCGCGCCGGCAGCGGGCCAAGGTGCTCGCGGTGTGCAACACCAACGGCTCGCAGATCCCGAGGGAGTCCGATGCCGTGGTCTACACGCACGCCGGACCCGAGGTCGGGGTGGCCGCGACGAAGACGTTCCTGGCCCAGGTCACCGCCAACTACCTGGTCGGGCTGGCGCTCGCGCAGGCCCGCGGCACCAAGTACGTGGACGAGGTCGCCCGGGAGTACCAGGCGCTGTGCGAGGTACCCGACGCGGTGGCGGCGACGCTGCGGCTGATGGACCCGGTGCGGGCGGTGGCCAAGGAGATCAGCGACTCGAGGGCGGTGCTGTTCCTCGGCCGGCACGTGGGCTATCCGGTGGCGCTGGAGGGGGCGTTGAAGCTCAAGGAGCTGGCCTACATGCACGCCGAGGGCTTCGCCGCCGGCGAGCTCAAGCACGGTCCGATCGCGTTGATCGAGGAGGGGCTGCCGGTCGTCGTCGTGACCCCGTCGCCGGTGGGCCAGCCGACGCTGCACTCGAAGCTGGTGTCCAACATCAGGGAGATCCAGGCCCGCGGCGCTCGCACGATCGTGATCGCCGAGGAGGGCGACGACGTCGTTGCGCCGTTCGCCGACACGCTGATCGAGCTGCCCGCCGTGCCGGCGCTGCTGCAGCCGCTGGTGGCCACCGTGCCGCTGCAGATCCTGGCCGCCGAGATCGCCAGGTGCCGGGGCTACGACATCGACAAGCCGCGGAACCTGGCCAAGTCGGTGACGGTCGAGTAATCCGGCGCGCGGACGCAGGCCGCGCGCCGGACACGCTGCGAAGACATCCACGTGCGGCACGATGACCCGATGACGTCCGTACCGCCGATCCCGTCCGGTGCCCGCGTGCTGGGCGTCGGCATCGACGTGGTCGCCATCGACCGGTTCGCCGCGGCGCTGAGCCGCAGCCGCCTGCTGGCGACCGGTTGTTCGCACCGGACGAACGCATCGGGCCGGCCGGTCTGCCGCGCAGCGCGGCGTCGCTGGCCGCCCGGTTCGCGGTCAAGGAAGCGGTGGCCAAGGCGCTCGGCGTGCCCCGTGGCATGCATTGGCACGATTGCCGGGTGGTCAGCGAGCATTCCGGGCGCCCGATCCTGCAGGTGCTCGGGACCGTGCAGGCGGCGGCCGACCGGGCCGGGGTCGCCAACTGGCTGCTGTCGCTGTCCCACGACGCCGGCATCGCCGCCGCCGTGGTCATCGCGCTGGGCTGAGGCACCCTGACCGCCCCTCCGAGTCCCGGTCGGCACCCAGTCGTCGCGTTGGTCAAGTCGACCGAGGTGTGATCGGCGTCGAGGACTGATCACTCCAGCTCCCGGATCCGGGCGGCGAGGAAACGTCGCTCGGCCGGATTGGCCGTGAGGTCGGCCGCGCGGCGGTACGCCGCCAGCGCTTCGGCCCTGCGTCCGGTCCGGCGGAGCAGATCGGCCCTGGTGGCATGCCAGAGGTGGTAGTCGTCCAGGCCGGCGCACCGCATCCACCATCGGCCAGGCCCGCCGCCGGCCCGTCGGCCATCGCCACGGCGACCGCGCTGGTTGAGTCGGACCACCGGCGACCCGGTCATCGCGACCAGCTGCGCATAGAGCGCGGCGACGGCCCGCCAATCGGTGTCCTGTGGGGTCCGGGCGTGCGCGTGATGGCTCGCGATGAGCGCCTGCAGTTGGTAGACACCCGGCCGCATCCGGGCGATGGCGTCGTCGAGTACCCGGTCCGCTTCGGCGATCGCCGCCCGGTCCCAGCGACGTCCGGTCCTGATCGTCGAGCAGGACCAGGTCGCCGGCCGCGTCCAGCCGGGCGTCGAAGCGTGACCGGTGGTACAGCACCAGAGCGAGGAGGCCGGCCACCTCGGTCTCCGACGGCAGCAGCCGGTGCAGCAGGCGGGCCAGGCGGACGGCCTCGTCGGCCAGGTCGACCCGGACCACATCGTCGGGACCGTGACCCAGGTAGCCGGCGTTGAACACCAGGTAGATCACCGACAACACCTCGGGCAGCCGGTGGGTCAGGTCCGTCCGGCACGGAGAGCGGGACGCCGGCCAGCCGGATCTTTCGCTTGGCCCGCACGATCCGTTGCGCGACGGTGGCCGCGGGCACCAGAGGCCGGCGCCGATCTCGTCGATGGTCAGGCCGGCCACCAGTCGCAGGGTGAGCGCGACCTGGCGTATCGCGACCCAGCGCCGGGTGACAGGTGAGCAGTATCAGTCGAAGTCGCTCGTCCGGAACGTCGTTCGTGCTCGTCCACCAAGCCTCGCGCCGGGGCCGGCTCACCGCGCTCGATCAGCTCGGGCGCGGCGGCCAGCACCCGGCGCTGGGCACTCGCATGCTCGGCGCAGGTGGTCCACCGCCTTGCGCTGGGCCACGGTCATCAGCCAGGCCGGCGGATTGGGCGGCACACCGTCGGTCGGCCAGTCCTGGACCGCCTGGACCAAGGCGTCCTGTACGGCGTCGTCGGCCAGGTCCAGATCGCCGAAGCTGGCGGTCAGCACGCCGAGCACCCGGGGCGCATGCTCCCGGGCGAGCTCGGCCAACGCGTCCATGCGGGTCAGGCGTCGGGACGGAATGCCAGCGGACGGACCTCGACGACGCAGTTCGGCAGCGGAATCGCCGTCGCCAGCGCCAGCGCGGCGTCCAGGTCGTCCGCCCGGACCAGGTAGTAGCCGGCCACCTGCTCCTTGGTCTCGGCGAACGGGCCGTCGGTGACCGTCGGCGGCGCCTCGCCGTTCTTCCGGACGACGGTGGTCACGTCGGACTGTTGCAGGCTGCCGCCGGAGATCCAGTGGCCCCCGTCGATCAGCTTCTGGTTGTAGGCGAGCCAGGCCGGCATCATCGCCTGGCTCGCCGGGCTGCCGGGCCGCGGCGCCTGCGATTCGTCGACGGTCAACAGGAACATGTACTCCACGGGACTCTCCTCGTGATCGGCCGGGGGGCCGCTTCCGTTCGGGCCCGATCGGCCCGACACTCCAGCAACGCAGCGTGCCGCAGGAATCGACACCGGCCGGCCCGGCCCGCGATGTGACCTGAGACACACCATGCTCGGCAGGGCTGGGTGGCCGAATCCGAACGGTGTCGGCCGCCCGGTCGGCGGACCGAGGGTCGGACGGCCGCGAGGAGTAACCGGCGATGGACGGCGGGTAGCCGGCATCTCGCTGTGGGCTGAATGACCGGCTATCGGCTTGCCCCCGGGTCGGTCGGCGGTTCACCATGGATAGCCAGCCGATGAGATTGCGCGTCGGCGGCGGTCTGTACGTCAACGACAGCATGCCGCGCTCGGCGCGCCGGCGCGCTGGCTTCGCCCACGCCGCCCGGATCATCGTTGATCCTGGCGATTCCTTCTGCTCGCCAAGGAGTTCCGGCATGACAGCACCCGCGTCCGCCGACGACAAACTGGACGCCGGCGTCCTCAAGATCGCCGGGGTGGTCGTCCTCGGCGCGATCATGTCGATCCTCGACGTGACCGTCGTCAGCGTCGCCCTACCCACCTTCCAGTCGCGTGTTCGGGGCCACCTACGCCACCGTCGCGTGGACGATGACGGCCTACACGCTGGCTCTGGCCGCGGTGATTCCGGTCACCGGATGGGCCGCGGACCGGTTCGGTACCAAGCGCCTGTATCTGCTCTCGCTCATCCTGTTCGTCGCCGGATCGGTGCTCTGCGCCACCGCGTGGAGCATCGGCGCGCTGATCACCTTCCGGGTCGTCCAGGGCCTCGGCGGCGGCATGCTGATGCCGCTGGGCATGACGATCATGACCCACGCCGCCGGCCCGCACCGGGTCGGGCGGGTGATGGCAGTGCTCGGCATCCCGATGCTGCTGGGCCCGATCTGCGGCCCGATCCTCGGCGGCTGGCTGATCGAGAACGCCTCCTGGCACTGGATCTTCCTGATCAACCTGCCGATCGGCATCGTCGCGCTGATCTACGCGATCGTCGTGCTGCCCAAGGACAACCCGGAGCCGTCGCAGACCTTCGACTGGCTGGGCATGCTGCTGCTGTCGCCCGGTCTGGCGCTGTTCCTCTACGGCGTGGCCAGCATCCCCGGTGAGGGCACCGCGATGGCGGCGAAGGTGCTGATCCCCGGCGTCGATCGGGCTGCTGCTCATGGTGGCCTTCGTGTTCCACGCCCTGCACCGCGCCGACCACCCACTGATCGACCTGCACCTGTTCCGCAACCGGCAGCTGTCCATCTCGGTGATCACCATGTCGCTGTTCGCGGTCGCGTTCTTCGGCGCCATGCTGCTGTTCCCCAGCTACTTCCTGCAGGTCCGCGGCGAAACCACGCTGGCGGCCGGCTTGCTGCTCGCCCCGCAGGGCATCGGGGCCATGGTGACCATGCCGATCGGCGGCATGCTCACCGACAAGATCGGCCCGGGAAAGCTGGTGCTCGTCGGCATCGTGCTGATCGCCGGCGGCATGGCCGTGTTCACCCAGGTCGCCGCGGACACCAGCTACGGGCTGCTGCTCAGCGCGCTGTTCGTGATGGGCATGGGCATGGGTCTGACCATGATGCCGATCATGTCCTCGGCGCTGGCCTCGTTGAAGCACGAGATGGTCGCGCGCGGCTCGACCTTGATGAACATCGTCCAGCAGTCGGCCGGCTCGATCGGCACCGCGGTGATGTCGGTGATCCTGACCAACCAGGTGATGGGCCGGCCGGCCGCGAGCGCCTACATGGGTGTGCTGCAGGGTGCGGTCCCGGCCGACCAGGTCCCACCGGGCGCCGTCGCCGCCGGGCGGGCGAGCCTGGCCGACGCCTTCGGGGCAACGTTCTGGGTGGCGCTGGTGCTCATCGTGCTGTGCCTGGTCCCGGCGTTCTTCCTGCCGCGCAAGCCGGCGGCCGACCACGCCCGACGGGGCGGACGCGCCGGCGGCCGCGATCCCGATGCACTGACCTGCACCTCGAGCGACTGCCAACTGCCGATCCGGCCTCCGGACCGGCAGTTTTCGTCATCGGACGGGCGGCGGTCGGCGGTCAGGCCCGCAGCAACCCGTCGACCACCCGGACCGCCAGGTCCAGCAGGTGCTCGGTGGGGTCGGCCCCCTCGGCGCGCTGCGGGCCGCCGGCCAGCTCGCCGACCGCCCGGGCCAGATTCGGCAGCTCGATCTCCATCGGCGCCAGCCGATAGGTCGGCGCCCGGCGGCCAGGTGCCGATCGAACAGCGACAGGACCCCGGCCATCAGGGCGATCGCCTCGAGCTTGCTGCGGGTGTCCGCCGGGAGTTCGGCGACGATGCCGAGTCCGACGTCCAGGTACTGAGCGATGTGCGGGCCGAGGACGTGGATGACGCCGGGCACCGACGACAGCCACGGGTGCCGGCGGAACACGTCGAGCACCCGGCGGCCGACCTCGCGCAGGTCGTCCCGCCAGTCGCCGGTCAGCACCACGGTCGCCAGGTCGAGGTCGGCCAACGCGGCGTCGATCATCAGGTCGACCAGTTCGTCGCGGGTGGCGACGTAGCGGTAGAGGGAGGCAACCCCGGTGTCCAGCCGAGCCGCCACCGCGCGCATCGACGCGGCCCGCAGCCCACCGGAGTCGGCAAGTTGGACGGCGACACCGGCGATCTCGTCCCTGGCTGTGCAGCGGAACCGGACCGGGTCGGCGGCGCGGCGCCCTCTCGCCCCCGGTCGTCGCCTTCTCGGCGCCGGTCACCGCCGGTCGGTTCGGACGCGGGATCTGCCATCGGTCCCCCTTGCCGACGATCGGATCGAACCGCCCCACGATAGGTTGCCCAGCATGCTGTCCGCGTACACGGTCGCGCAGCTGCGCGTCGCCGAGCGTGTCGCGCTGAGCCGGGTCGGCGAGCCGACCCTGATGACCAGGGCGGCGTGGGCCGTGGCTGGCGCGGTGCTCGACCGCCTGCCCGGCCCCCGTCCGGGCCGGTCGGTGGTGCTGCTGGTGGGTTCGGGCAACAACGGCGGCGACGCGCTGTATGCCGGTGCGCGGCTGCGCCGGCTCGGGCTGGCGGTGTTTGCGGTGCTCACCGATCCGGAGCGGGCCCACGCCGGCGGGTTGTCAGCATTGCGGGCGGCCGGCGGGCGGGTGATCCCGTACGCCGATGGTGATCGTGACCGGGCTCGAGGACGCCGACGCGATCGTGGACGGCCTGGTCGGGCATCGGCGCCCGGCCGCCGTTGCGGGCCGCAGCCGCTGCGCTGGTCGAGCGGGCCAACGCCGCCGTCGGGCTGCGGGTGGCGGTCGATCTGCCCTCCGGGGTCGACCCGGACACCGGCCGTACCGACGGACCGGCCTTCGACGCCGACGTCACCGTGAGTCTCGGCGCGGCCACCTCCGGGCTCCTGCTGGCCGACCGGACCGGCGAGTTGGTCGTCGCCGGCATCGGGATGGCCCCCGGCCGTGATGTCGACCGTCAGGTGACCGGCGACGCGGACCTGGTCGCTTTCGACGACGCCGATGCTGCGCTGCGGATCCCGGCGCCGGGCGCGGAGTCCAACAAGTACACCTCCGGTGTGCTGGGCGTCGTCGCCGGCTCCCCGAAGTATCCGGGCGCCGCCGTGCTCTGCGTCGGGGCCGCGGTCAACCTGCGTCCAGGCTTGGTCAGGTTCGCCGGCCCGCGCGCCGATGCGGTGCTCGCCCGCTGGCCGGAGGTGGTCGCCGCGCCGTCGGTGGTCGAGGCGGGCCGGGTACAGGCCTGGGTGGTCGGGCCGGGCATGGGAACGGATGGGCAGGCGCTCGGCCGACTCCGTGACGTGTTGGACGCCGACGAGCCGGTCCTGGTGGACGCCGACGGATCTGACCCTGCTGGCCCAGCAGCCCGGGCTGCTGGCGGCCAGGGCCCGTCGAGGTCGTTCGACCGTGCTCACGCCGCACTCGGGCGAGTTTTCCCGGCTGTTCGCCGACCTCGACCCGGCCGATCGACTCGGCTCGGCGCGCGCGGCCGCCACCCGCAGCGGAGCGACGGTGCTGCTCAAGGGGCACCGCACCGTCGTCGCCGAGCCGTCCGGCCGGACCGCGGTCAACCTGTCGGGTTCGCCGGCCCTGGCCACCGCCGGCTCCGGGGACGTGCTGTCCGGGGTCATCGGGTCGCTGCTCGCCGCCGGTCTCGACGCGTTCACCGCGGCCGCCGTCGGGGCTCATCTGCACGGCCGGGCCGGCGAATTGGCCGAGGCGGCCGGGCGGCCGGGCGCCCAGCACCTGTGGGACTACCTGGCGCCGGCGCACTGGAGAGTCCGGGCCGGCCTGACCGGACCCGACCGACCGTCCACCGGTCCGAGCTGATCGGGAATCCGGCGGGGGTGCCCCGCGCGGCCCGCCCGGCATGGTTCCATCGTGGGGTGAGCCCGTTGGGACCCGTGGGCAAGATCGTCGGTGCGGCATCGATCGCCACCGGCGTGCTGGGTGCCGCCGCGCTCGGCGGCATCACTGCCCAGCGCCGTGCCGTCAAGCGTTACCGGGAGGCGGCCCTGCACGCCGCCGCGGCCGGCGGCAACGACCGCTACGACAGCCTGGTCGCGGACCGCAGCTACTCGGTGATCGCCGACGACGGCACGGTGCTCTACGTCGAGGAGGTCGGGCCGCCCGGACGCCGATCTGACCGTGGTGTTCTCCCACGGCTGGATGCTGCGCAGCGGTGCCTGGCACTACCAGCGGCTCGGCCTGGCCGGACCGGGATTCGGGGAACCGCCCGGCCCGGTCGCCCGGATGGTCTTCTTCGACCAGCGCTCGCACGGCCGCTCCACCCGGGCGGCGCTCGGCCACTCGACGATGGTCGACCTGGCCTCCGACCTGGCCTCGGTGATCCGCACCGCCGCGCCGGACGGACCACTGGTCGTCGTCGCCCACTCGATGGGCGGTATGGCGCTGCTCGCCCTGGCCGGTCGCGAGCCCGAGTTCATCGCCGAACGGCTGGCCGGCGCCGCCCTGGTGTCGACGGCGTCCACCCAGATCGCCCAGCCGGAGATCAGCCGACTGGTCAGTGGGTCGACGCCCGGTGCTGCGGATGCTGTCCAACGTCGCCGCGCGCTATCCGACGATGTTCGAGCGTGGCCGCGCCGGCAGCAAGGACGCGGTCTGGTTGCTCACCAGGGCGCTCGGGCTTCGCCCGCCAGGACGTGCCGCCGGCGCTGGTCGACTACCTCGACGAGATGATCAGCGACACCCCGGTCGAGGTGATCGCCGAGTTCACGCCGGCCGCTGCTGTACTTCGACGAGACCCACGCGCTGCCCGCGTTGGCCGGCATCCCGGTGCTCGTGCTGTGCGGCTCCGCGGACAAGGTCACCCCGGTCGTGCGGTCGCGGATGATCGCCGACTCGCTGCCCGACTCCCAGTTCGTCGTCGTCCCCGACGCCGGGCACATGGCGATGATGGAGGATCCCGCGGTGGTCAACGAGGCATTGCGCGGGTTGCTCCGGGCAGCCGCGGAACGCGCCGGGATCACCACCGGCGGACGGGCGAAGCGCGCCTAGATGGCCGCCGCCGACCTGGAACTGGCCACCGTCGACGACACCCTGGCGTTCGGCCGTGCGCTCGGCGCCGTGCTGCGCCCGGGCGATCTGGTCCTGCTGGTCGGGGATCTCGGTGCCGGCAAGACCACCCTGACCAAGGGCATCGCCGCCGGCATGGGGGTGACCGGGACGGTCACCTCGCCGACCTTCGTGCTGGCCAGGGTGCATCGCGGACCCGGACCGGCGCTGGTCCACGTCGACGGGTACCGGCTGGGCGGCTCGGCCGAACTGGACGACCTCGACCTGGACACCGACCTGTCCAGGGCCGCAGTGGTGATGGAGTGGGGCGAGGGCATCGCCGAGCAGTTGGCCGACGCGCGCCTGGTGGTCAGGCTCACCCGGCATCCCGACGACCGGCGCACGGCGGTGGTGGAGCCGATCGGCGGCGACTGGGCTCGTCCGATTCGCCGAGCTCGAGTTTCCCGCGTCCCTGAACCTGCCAGCGGGTCAGTCCGGCGCGCCGCGGCCCGCACCGGCGTGCTGGCCCGCACCACGACCTCGCCGGGAATGGTCACCGAGACGGGCCTGGCCTCTCGCCGTCCGGCCCGTCCAGGGCCAGGGTCAACGCCCGCCGGCCGATCTGCACCAGCGGGATCCGCACGGTGGTCAGCGGTGGCTGCACGTCGCGGAGGGTCGGGAATGTCGTCGAAGCCGGCCAGCGCCAGGTCCTCCGGGACCCGATGACCCTGTTCGCGGAGCGCAGCCATCGCCCCGACCGCCATCACGTCGTTGACCGCGAACACCGCGTCCACCTCCAGCCCCTGGTCGAGCAGTTCGGTCATCGCGACGTACCCACCGTCGCGGGTGAACTGGGTGGCGATGATGTTCTCCTCGGGCAGCCGGTGCCCGCACTCGGTCAGTCCGGCGCGGAACCCGGCCATCCGATCCTCGGAGGTGAGCAGGTTCTCCGGGCCGGCCAGCACCGCGAACCGGCGGTAGCCCAGCGACCAGAGCACCCGGGCGAGCCGCCTGCGCACCTTCGGCGTTCTCGATCTCGACGGTGTTCACCGGGAGCTGGACCTGACCGATTGCCGCCACGTGGCCGCCGGTCGACAGGAAGCCGGTCAATTCGTCGGTGAGCCGGCGCCGGACGTCCTGGTCACCGAATCGGGATCCGGCCAGGATGATCGCCCGTGGCCCGCTGCCGACGGAGCGCCTCGACGTGCCGGATCTCCTGCTCCTGATCGGACAGGGCCGAGGCGATGGTGACGATCAGCCCCCGCTCGGCCGCGGCCGCCATCACCCCTGAGGCGACCGAGGCGGCGAACGGGTCGGCGATGTCGTGCACGATCAGCCCGACGGTGGACGTCTGGCCCCGCACCATGGCCTGGGCGGTGGCGTTGGGGGAGTAGTTCAGCGACCGGGCGGCAACCAGCACCCGCTCGGCCAGGTCCGGCGCGGACGGTCCGGCCCGAGGCGCCGTTGAGCGCCCGCGACGCGGTGGCCAGGGAGACCCCGGCGGCGCGCGCGACGTCGGCGAGCGTGACGTGACCGGTCACGACCTGCGGCGACCTCCTGCCCGCGTCGGCGGACACCGACCGACAGACCCTATTCCGACCGGCCACGTTTCCCGAACCCGACCAGCGGCCCTCCCCACCGCCCCCGATGTTGATCATGGAAAACCGGTACGCGGATCCGCCGGCGTGTCGCGCGAAACGCCGAGCTCGGGCGTACGAGGTTCCCATGATCAACAACGAGGTGCGGGGTGCGGGGTGGGGCCCGGGCGCTCCCTAGACTGGGATTCGTGCTGGTGCTGGCCCTGGACACGTCGACCCCGCGGATCACCGCCGGGGTCGTGGAACTGCGCCGCCCGCACGAATTGATCGAGGCGTTGGCGGCCGGGGGCACCCCCGAACCGCTGACGGTGCTCGCCGAGCACACCGCCGACGACCCGTTCGCCCACGCCGAGCTGCTCATGCCGCTGGCGAGCGCCGCGCTGGCCGAGGTCGACCGGCGACCGGCCGACCTGGAGGCCGTGGTGGTCGGGGTTGGGACCGGGCCCGTTCACCGGGCTGCGGGTGGGCATCGTCACCGCCGCCGCGCTCGGCGACGGTCTGGGTGTGCCGGTGCACGGCGTCCCCAGCCACGACGCGCTGGCCGCCGCCATGGACACCGACCGGCCGTTCCTGGTCGTCACCGACGCCCGCCGTCGTGAGGTGTACGTCTCGGAGTACGCCGGGGGAGTGCGCGTGCGCGGCCCCGAGGTGCTGGCGCCGGCCGACCTGCGCACCGCAGGCCGGTGCGGTCGCCGGTGCCGGGGCCGGTCTGGTCGCCGACCTGGGTCTGGAACTGCTCGAGCCGACGAAGCCGCTGTCCGCCGGCCTGGTGGCTGCCGCCGCACCGGGGTTGCTCACCGGGGCCGTCCCCGGCCCGTTGACCCCGCTGTACCTGCGCCGCCCGGACGCCGTGCCGCCCGCGGCCGCGGGCGGCGCTGCGATGACCGCGGAGTCCCGTGTCCGTGCTGGAGCCGTTGCGCTGGTGGGACCTCGATCGGGTCGCCGAGCTGGAATCCGAGTTGTTCGCCGAGGACTCGCCGTGGCCGGCCGAGGCGTTCTGGGCCGAGTTGGCCGCCGGTCACCACTATGTCGCGCACCGCGGACCGGACGGCACGGTCGACGGTTACGCCGGTCTCGGCGAGGCCGGCGACGACGCCACCGTGCACACCATCGGCGTGGCCCGCCGCGCGCAGGGCCGGGGCATCGGCCGCGCCCTGCTGGACGAGCTGATCTGCACCGCCACAGGGACGACGGATCCTGCTCGAGGTCCGCACCGACAACGTGCCGGCGATCGCGCTGTACGAATCGTGCGGATTCGCTCGACTCGGACTGCGGCGCCGCTACTACCAGCCGAGCGGCGCGGACGCCTACACGATGGCCCGGCCGGCCGATCGAGCTGCCGATATGGCGTCGGGGGGCGGCGATGACCATCGTGCTGGGCATCGAATCGTCCTGCGACGAAACAGGTGTCGGTCTGGTGCGGGCCGGTGACGACGGCCCGGTACTGCTCGGCCACGCGCTGGCATCCAGTTCCGACGAGCACGCCCGGTTCGGCGGGGTGGTTCCCGAGATCGCCTCCCGGGCCCACCTGGAGGCCATGGTGCCGACCGTGCACCGCGCGTTCGACGCCGCCGGGCTGCGACCGGCCGACGTCGACGCCATCGCAGTGACCTGCGGACCCGGACTGGCCGGGGCCCTGCTCGTCGGCGTCGCCGCGGCGAAGGCCTATGCGGCCGCCTGGGACGTCCCGCTCTTCGGGGTGAACCACCTGGCCGGACACGTTGCCGCGGACACCCTGGAGCACGGTCCGTTCCCCGGTCCGGTGCTGGCCCTGCTGGTCTCCGGCGGGCACACCCAGCTGCTGCGGGTCGATGACCTGGCCGGTGACATCACCGAGATCGGCAGCACCTTGACGACGCCGCCGGCGAGGCCTACGACAAGGTCGCGCGGCTGCTCGGCCTCGGCTATCCCGGTGGGCCGGTCATCGACCGGCTGGCCGGCGAGGGCGATCCGACCGCGATTGCTTTCCCGCGCGGGCTGACCGGACCGCGGGATTCCCGCTACGACTTCAGCTTCTCGGGTCTGAAGACGGCCGTCGCCCGGCACGTCGAGGGCCTGGAGCGGGCAGGCCGGCCGGTCCCGGTGGCCGACGTCTGCGCCTCGTTCCAGGAAGCGGTGGCCGACGTGCTCACCACCAAGACGGTGCGGGCCGCGCAGGATCTGGGCATCGGCGACGGTGGTCGTCGCCGGCGGTGTGGCCGCCAACGGCCGTATCCGGGCGCTCGCCGAAGAGCGTTGCGCGGCAGCGGGTCTGACCCTGCGGGTGCCCCGTCCCGGGCTGTGTACCGACAACGGTGCGATGATCGCGGCGGTGGGCGCGCAGGTGGTCGCCGCGGGCGGCAGACCGTCGTCGGCGCAGCTCGGTGGTGATCCCGGCCTGCCGGTGTCGACGGTGTACGTCCCTGATCCGGCCCTCGGCCACGGCCGACCACGGGCGGAGGATGAGTCCCATGCAGACGGTCTTCTCCAGCAGTGCCGGCCCCCGTTCCTGGACGAGGTGCGCGAGGCCCCCGGCGCCAAGGCCGGCGACCTGCTCACCGGCGCGTTGTACGGGGTGCTGTCCGCCGACGGCGAGGTGAGCGTCGACGCGGCCGACCGGGCCCTCGTGGCGGTGACGCTGCTGCTGGTCGAACGGGCACCCGAGGTGGTCGACGATGCCCCCGACCCGGACGGACTGCGCGCCTACCTGGCCGACCTGGACACCGAACTCACCCCGGCCAGGATCACCGCGGCCCGGGGTGTGCTCGGCCGACTGCTGGTCCCCTCCGCCAATGCCTGGTACGACGCCCATGACGCCGGCCGGCACGCTCGCCGCGGCCCAGCAGGACGTGCGCGTCGCTGGCCGAACTGCTGGCCGACGCGGACAACGGCTGACTGTCACCGACCCCAGGGTTGAGACCTGGCACTCGCATGGTTAGAGTGCTAGCAGAGGGCGCCACCGGAGTCACCCGGCACCCGCGACGACGGGTGGCTCGCAACGGCGGCCTCGCCAAGACAACGACAGGCTCATGAACCCCAGAAGGGGGAGATCACATCGTGGCGAGCGTGAACATCCAGCCGCTCGAGGACAAGATCCTCGTCCAGGCCAACGAGGCCGAGACGACGACCGCGTCCGGACTGGTCATCCCGGACACGGCCAAGGAGAAGCCCCAGGAGGGCACCGTCCTCGCCGTCGGCCCGGGTCGGGTCGACGACAACGGCAACCGGATCCCGATTGACGTCGTCGAGGGCGACGTCGTCATCTACTCGAAGTACGGCGGCACCGAGGTCAAGTACTCCGGCCAGGAGTACCTGATCCTGTCCGCGCGTGACGTGCTGGCGAAGGTCACTCGCTGACCTAGCGCCGACATGGACTCGGCGGGAGCAGTTCCCGCCGACCGATCACTGCCCAGCTGCGCCCCGGCTGCCCGACCTGGGCGACCGGGGCGCAGCGGTGTTTCCGGGTGTGGAACGCACCCGGACCAAGATCTACCGAACCCGAACCCGGACCGACACCGACGAAGAGGACGACACATGGCGAAGCAGATCAGCTTCGACACCGAGGCCCGCAACTGCCATTCGCGCGCGGCGTCGACAAGCTGGCCGACGCGGTCAAGATCACTCTCGGCCCGCGCGGCCGTTATGTGGTGCTGGACAAGAAGTTCGGTGGCCCGACGGTCACCAATGACGGCGTCACCATCGCGCGTGACATCGAGCTCGACGACGCCGATGAGAACCTCGGCGCCCAGCTCGCGAAGACCGCCGCCACCAAGACCAATGACGTCGCCGGTGACGGCACCACCACCGCCACGGTGCTGGCCCAGGCCCTGGTCGCCGAGGGCCTGCGCAACGTCGCCGCCGGCGCGAACCCGCTCGCGCTGCGCGCCGGCATCGCCAAGGCCTCCGACAGGGTCGTCGAACTGCTGGCCGCGCGGGCCACCCCGGTGGTCGGCGACCGAACCGCCATCGCCAACGTCGGCACCATCGCCTCCCGTGACGAGCAGATCGGCGCGTTGCTCGGCGAGGCCATCGACAAGGTCGGCGCGGACGGCGTGGTGACCGTCGAGGAATCCAACGGCACCAGCATCGAACTCGAGTACACCGACGGTGTGCAGTTCGACAAGGGCTACATCTCACCGCATTTCATCACCGACCCGGAGGCCGGCGAGGCCGTCCTCGAGGACGCCTCGGTGCTCCTGGTGCGGGAGAAGGTCTCCGCCCTGGCCGACCTGCTGCCGCTGCTGGAGAAGGTGGTCGAGGCCGGCAAGCCGCTGTTGATCATCGCCGAGGACGTCGAGGGCGAGGCCCTGTCCACGCTCGCCGTCAACGCCCTTCGCAAGACCCTCAAGGTCGTCGCGGTCAAGTCGCCGTTCTTCGGCGACCGTCGCAAGGCGTTCATGCAGGACCTGGCCATCGTCACCGGCGCCGAGGTGGTGTCCTCCGAGGTCGGGCTCAAGCTGTCCGAGGTCGGGCTCGAGGTGCTCGGGCAGCGTCCGTCGGGTCGTCGCCACCAAGGACGAGACCACCATGGTGGATGGCGGAGGGTCGGACGAGGCCGTCGCCGAGCGGTCCGCGCAGCTGCGCAAGGACATCGAGGACACCACCTCGGACTGGGACCGGGAGAAGCTGCAGGAGCGGCTGGCCAAGCTGGCCGGCGGCGTCGCCGTGATCAAGGTCGGGGCGGCCACCGAGACCGAGGTCAAGGAGCGCAAGCACCGCATCGAGGATGCGGTGGCCGCCACCAAAGCAGCCGTCGAGGAGGGCATCATCGCCGGCGGCGGCTCCGCCCTCGTGCACGCCGCGGCCGAGCTCGACGAGCTGATCGGGGAGTTGATCGGTGACGAGGCCACCGGTGCCCGGATCGTGCAGAAGGCGCTGTCCGCGCCGGCGTACTGGATCGCGACGAACGCCGGGGTCGAAGGCGCCGTGGTGGTCAACACGATCGCCGGCCTGCCGGTGGGACAGGGCTACGACGCCGCCCGCGGCGAATTCGGCGACCTGGCCGCGGCCGGGATCATCGACCCGGTGAAGGTCACCAGGTCGGCCGTGGCCAATGCCGCGTCGATCGCAGGCATGGTGCTGACCACCGAGACCGCGATCACGGACATCAAGGAGCCGGAGCCGGCGGCAGCCGGCGGCGGTCACCACCACTGAGCTGACCGCAGCGCCTGACGCGCGCCGTCAACGGGGGCGGACCTGGGTAGACCGGGTCCGCCCCCGTTCTGCGTGCGGGCATGTAGGCAGCTGGCGCTGGCGGGCGATCGGTGTCCACGTTCGGGGCTGAGTGTGCGGCATTCCTGGTAGCGCGCGAGCCGGGCGAATGGGTGCAGATTTCGGAGTTTGGTCCTACGATCGGGCTATGCCACGGCGCGAAGCGTTACCCGGAGGTGGAGAAGCGCCGTGCGCGCTCCGTGGTCCGGACGGGCGGCCGGACCCGGCGGGCTAGCGGTGGCTCAGTGACGCTGTGGGGTCAGCATGGAGGTCCGCTCGCTCTCGGACAGGCCGCCCCAGATCCCGTACGGCTCGTGGACGGCCAGCGCGTGGGCACGGCAGTCCGCGAGCACCGGGCACTCCAGGCAGATCGCCTTGGCCCTGGCCTCCCGACGCGCCCGGGCCGGCCCTCGCTCGCCCTCGGGATGGAAGAAGTAGGAGCTCGCCATCCCGCGGCAGGCTCCATGCAACTGCCAGTCCCACAGGTCGGCGTTCGGTCCGGGAAGACGTCGGGTGTCAGCCATGGCGATCCCCTCTGCGGTCATCCGGTCGCCGATCAGCTCGCGGATCGGAGCCGGGCGGTGTCTGCCCAGGTCAGCCCATTGGCACAGGGCCCGGGGAACGAGGGCGGTGCACCTTCCCGCCGGATCCGCTCTGATACCGGCGTTGTTGTCGGACCGACACTAAAGCGATCACCGGCCGCCGCACAAGACCAAGATCATCGCGCATTTCCGCAGGCTGCGGCCGCGCTGGCCGGCGCGAGCCGGGAATCGTTCGCCGAAGCGGGTGGTGCCGGGGTCCCGCATCGAGGTCCGGCTATCGCCCGTTCGTGGATCTCCGGGGCGGCGCGCCACCGATCGGTGTAGCACGGAGTGCACTTATCCGGCTACACTCCGTGAGATCGCCATCCCGTCATCCGCATCCTGCTCAACCTGGCCACCGGCGCCATGCGTCCGCATGGGGTACCGGGCGCCGCTCGGGGGAGCGGCGCAGGTCGGACCGGGCCACCGGCGGCATCGCAACGCCCGTACTCGGGTCGGCCATGTTCGGGTCGGTCCCGCCGGGGCCGGGTTGTTCAGGAAGGGAGCGACGTGACGAGCGTCCTGATATGCGACGAGCGGCGCACCGCTCGGGACGGGCTGACCCGGGTGATGTCCGCGGTCGGTTCTGTCGACTCGATCGACTGTGTGAGCAGCGGCGACGAGCTGCTCAGCCGGTTCAGCCGGGAGCAGGCCGACGTCGTGTTGATCGGCACCCAACGCGCGCTGCAGAGCGGGATCGAGAACACCAGGCGGCTGCTGGCGAACCACCCGTCCGCGGTGGTGATCGTCTTCGGCTCGCCGGACGACGGCCCCTCGATCGCCGCGGCCATCGCCTGTGGTGCCCGCGGTTTCCTGCGCTGGGACGCCACCCAGCCGGAGATCATCGCGGCGCTCGCGGACACGCTGACCAGCCCTCGGCTGCCGGCCCCGCGCGACGCCGGCGACGGCGAGGCCCAGCTGACCGAGCGTGAACTGCAGGTACTGCGCGGGATGAGCCAGGGACAGTCGAACGGTGAGATCGGCAAGGAGTTGTTCCTGTCCGAGGACACCGTGAAGACGCATGCCCGCAGGCTGTTCCGCAAACTCGGGGCCAGGGACCGCGCGCAGGCTGTCGCGGTCGGGTTCCGCCGGGGCCTGGTGGCCTGAACCGCCGCGCCTGCCGGCCGGCCGGCCGCCCTGGCCACGTCCGTGCTCAGGCTGCTGACGTTGCGACTCGCACCGGGTCAAGGGTTCCCGCGAATGCCGAGCACCGACTACCATCGGCAGTTCCGGCCCCGGGCTCAGGCACCGCTCAGGTACCCCGATCCGGGCCGATGATGCACATTGTGTAGGCAAAGGCCTCACGGGGTGTAACGGGGAGGCCGCCGCCGACGATGGACCTGGCAGAGGGCGAGATCGATGTTCTCGTCGACCGGGCGGTCGGCGGTGACCGGGCAGCACTGGAAGAGATGCTGGCCCGGGTTCATCCGTTGATCGTTCGGTTCTGTCGGGCACGGCTGTCCGCCGGGCATCGCTCGCTGTCCACCGCCGACGACATCGCCCAGGAGGTGTGCATGGCAGTGATGACCGCCCTGCCCACCTATCGCCGCGACACCCGCCCGTTCCTGGCGTTCGTCTACGGCATCGCGGCGCACAAGGTGATCGACGCGCATCGTGCGGCTGCTCGCTCACCGTCGCATCCGGTGGCCGAGGTGCCCGAGTCGCCGACCACCGAGCGCGACCCGGAGGAGACCGCGATGGCGGTCGCCGTCGCCGACTCGATGACCGACCTGATGGATTCGCTGCCCAGCCAGCAGCGGGAGATCCTGACGCTGCGGGTCGGCGTCGGCCTGTCCGCCGAGGAAACGGCGGAGGCCCTCGGCATGACCGCCGGGGCCGTCCGCGTCGCCCAGCACCGCGCCCTGGCCAAGCTCCGCAAGCTGTTGGCCGCCGACCGGTCCCTCGTCGAGCAGTTGATCTGATGGGCCGGCACGACCTCGGCGGTCCCGACGAAGCCGGTGGCACCGTTGACCTGGCCGCCATCGCCGCCGATGACGCGCTGCTCGACGCGCTGGGCCGGCATCGCCGACGTACCCGATCGGGCTGCCGGGTTCGACGCCGGCCGACCGCGGCATCGCTCGATGGTCCGCGGTCCACATCGGTGCCGACGACACCGGCCGAACCCGAGCTCACCGACCTGTTCGCGACCTGGCGGGCGACCATCGACGCCGAACCGGTTCCCGAACCACCCGAGCGTCGACAGCGTCGTCGTCGCGCTGCGCCGCACCGCCCGGCCGACGGTCGCTGCGGCCGATGCTCGGCGTGGCAGTCGCGATCTGCGCGCTGCTGTGAGTTCGGCTGCGATCGGTGCCCGCACCGCCCGACCCGGCGACGTGCTGTGGCCGGTGACCCAGGTCCTGTGGTCGGACCGCGCCGAATCGGTCGTCGCGGGCGACACCACCCGGGTGGCGCTCGGCCAGGCCCGGATGGCGCTGGATGCCGGCCTCACCAGTGAGGCCAGGTCGGCGCTGGTGGCCGCCTCGACGGTGCTCCCGCGGGTCGCCGAACGCGACGGCCACCAGGTCCTGAAGGCTGACCTGGACAACCTGTGGTCGACGCTGGACTGGGTGCAGCAGCAGCACGCGGCGGCCGTCGGTGAAGCCCGCGCAGCCGCGCCGTCGCCGACCTCGGAAGCGAGCGTCGAGGCCGTCCGTCGGGACCGTCGCGACCTCTCTCGGCGGGTGCCAGCGCATCGTCGAGCCCGCCCGCGACCTCGAGCGCTCGGGGCACCACGTCGTCGCCCCCGACCGTCTCACCGACCGGGACCAGCCCGGCGACGGGCACCCTGCCGCCGGCGACCTCGGCTCCGTTGCCACCGGCACCACCGTCCGTGGTACCGCCGGCAACCTCGACCACAACGGCGCGCGACGCCCACCGACGCCGACCGTGCCGAGCACCCCGACGTCGCCGGCCGGTACCACGCCCAGCTCCCCGACGTCACCCGCGCCGTCGACCGACGCCCCCACGCGAGTCGAGCACGCCACAGCCCGTCGGACCCGTCCAGCACCGCATCGTCGGCCACCCAGGAGGTGCTGCCGGTCGCGCCGACCGACGAGCACGAGCGTGCCGACGCGGAGGTCAGGTCGGCGAGCAGAGCGTCGACCCGGCGCAGAAGGTGCAGCAGGCCGCCGGACCGACAGACCGTGGGCGGCAACGGCTGATCGCGGCGGGCCGGCTATTGGATGCCCTCGCGCAGCACGGCGATGAACCGTGACGGCGTCGCCATCGACGGACACCGGACCGCTGGTCGGCCGGTTCCACAGCCAGGCGTCGAGGTCGGCCGCTGCGGCGCTGACCGTGAACGTCGCTCGGCCGTCGGGCAGCAACGCCAGCATGGGCTCGTCCCGGTATTCGGTTCCCGACTCCGGGCCGACCCCGTCGAACCGGCCGACCTGCAACCCACCATTGCCGCTCGGTGTCCGTGGTGCGGAGCAGACCGACCGGGCCGTCGATCGTCACGGTCGCCCAGGGCGGCGCACCGCCGTACATGACATCCAGCACCTCGTCGACGCCGTCGGCGGCCAGTTCCGGGTCGATCGGATCGAACGTCGACGCCGGCGGTGGCTTCGGCATCGAGCCGGTGCACCAGTGCTTCGTGGGCCTGACGACGCAGCACGAAGCCGACGGTGTGGTCGGTGTCGTGCCAGGTCCACACCGGTTCGTCGGGCCCGGCCGCCGCCAGGGCGGAGCTCAGCCGCTCGGACGCCGCCTCGAACCTGGCGCAGCAGACGCGGCCAGGTCCGCGCGGCGGCCCGGAATCCGCGTCGGTCCTCCTGCTCGGCCGGCGGTGCGCTCAGCCGCTCGGCGACGATGGTGCCCCAGAAGGTCTGCACCTCGGTGAGGTGGGCGACCAGATCGGCGGCCGACCAGTCCGGACAGCTGGGCACGGGCGCCGCAGGGTCCGTCCCGGCGAGCACGGCGGCGAAGCGCGCGGAGTCGGCACGCAGGTGGGCGAGGTAGTCCGAGGTCATGGCCAGGAACGGTAATCCGGCCCGCCGACAGCCGCCGGGGCGTCGTCCGGCACGGCGACGCGGGCCCGACCGTGCGCTCGCGCTCGCCTACCATGGAAGTCGGGTCCGCTAGGGTTAGTCGGGTCCTGCGGCCGGGCGAGGGTGGAAGAGGAATCGATGGACGACGTGTCCGACGACAAGTTCAGTCTGATCGGACTGACCTACGACGATGTGCTGCTGTTGCCCGATGCCTCCGATCTGGTGCCCAGCGAGGCTGACACCACGACGCGGTTGTCCCGCAACCTCTCCCTGAAGATCCCGCTGCTGTCGTCGGCGATGGACACGGTGACCGAGTCGCGGATGGCGATCGCGATGGCCCGGCAGGGTGGGATCGGCGTGCTGCACTACAACATGCCGCCCGACGAGCAGGCGGCCCAGGTGGAGATCGTCAAGCGGTCGGAGGCCGGCATGGTCACCGACCCGGTGACCTGCCCGCCGGACGCCACCCTGGACGAGGCGGACGCGCTGTGCGCGAAGTTCCGTATCTCCGGTGTCCCGGTCACCGATCCGTCCGGTCACCTGCTCGGCATCATCACCAACCGGGACATGCGGTTCGAGCCGAACCGGGACCGCCCGGTTCGCGAGATCATGACGCCGATGCCGCTGGTCACCGCTCCGGTCGGGGTGACCGCGGAGGCCGCGCTCGGCCTGCTGCGCAAGCACAAGATCGAGAAGCTGCCGCTGGTGGATGCCGACGGCCGGCTCCGCGGGCTGATCACCGTCAAGGATTTCGTCAAGACCGAGCAGTACCCGAACGCCACCAAGGACCCCGACGGCCGGTTGCTGGTCGCCGCCGCGGTCAGCGTCGGTGAGGCCGCGTACGCCCGGGCCATGGGCCTGGTCGACGCCGGTGTCGACGCGCTGACCGTCGACACCGCCCACGGGCACTCCCGCGCGGTCGCCGACATGGTCGCCCGGCTGCAGAAGGACGTCGGCGAGCGGGTCGACGTGATCGGCGGCAACGTGGCCACCCGCGCGGGCGCGCAGTCGCTGATCGACGCCGGGGCGGACGCGGTCAAGGTCGGGGTCGGCCCCGGCTCGATCTGCACCACCAGGGTGGTCACCGGCATCGGCGTCCCGCAGGTGACCGCGATCCACGAGGCGGCCAAGGCCTGCCGCCCGGCCGGCGTGCCGCTGATCGGCGACGGCGGCCTGCAGTTCTCCGGTGACATCGCCAAGGCGATCGCGGTCGGCGCGGACACGGTGATGATCGGGTCGCTGCTGGCCGGGGTGGAGGAGTCGCCGGGCGAGCTGATCTTCGTGGCCGGCAAGCAGTACAAGACCTACCGCGGGATGGGCTCGCTGGGGGCCATGCAGTCCCGTGGGACGGTGCGCCGGTACTCCAAGGGCCGGTACGGGCAGGACGACGTGCTCTCCGACGACAAGTTGGTGCCCGAGGGCATCGAGGGCCGGGTGCCCTACCGGGGCCGGCTGGGCGATGTCACCCACCAGTTGGTCGGCGGCCTGCGTGCGGCGATGGGCTACACCGGTCCCGGACCATCTCCCGGCTGCAGGAGGCCCAGCTGGTGCGGATCACCGCGGCCGGGCTCAAGGAGTCGCACCCGCACGACATCACCATCACGGCCGAGGCGCCCAACTACTTCGACCGCTGACCCACGCGCATCCCCACCTCTGCGAGGATCAACTGGCGATACGAGGATCAACTCTGCGCTTGTGGGGCTGAAGTGGCACAGCAGACGCCGACTTCATCCTCGCAGGGCCGCATCGACAGCGCCAGGCGACGACGACAGGAGAACGCCGTGCAGGACATGGTCGAGATCGGCATGGGCCGGACGGCCCGCCGCAGCTACACCCTCGACGACGTCTCGATCGTCCCGTCCCGGCGCACCCGTTCGTCGTCGGACGTGTCGACCACCTGGCAGATCGACGCCTACCGATTCGGCATCCCCCTGCTCACCCATCCGTCGGACGCGGTGGTCTCGCCGACGGTGGTCGGTGAGGTCAACCGGCTCGGCGGGTTGGGAGTGCTCGACGGTGAGGGGCTGTGGGCCCGGCACGCCGACCCGCAATCGGTGATCGACCGGCTGGTCGAGGTGGCCGAAACCGCCGAGGACGACGCCGATGTGATCGCCGCGCTGCAGGAGGCGTACGCGGCCCCGGTGCGTACCGACCTGTTGACCGAGGCGATCGCGACGGTCAAGTCCGGCGGCGGCACGGTGGCCGTGCGGCTGTCGCCGCAGAGCGCCGGCACGTTGTCCGCCGAGGTGATCAGGGCCGGGGTCGAGCTGCTGGTGATCCAGGGCACCATCGTCTCCGCCGAGCATGTGCAGGCCAGCGGAGAACCGTTGAACCTCAAGAGCTTCATCTCCGATCTCGACGTGCCGGTGATCGTCGGCGGCTGCACCGACTACCAGACCGCCACCCACCTGATGCGCACCGGGGCGGCCGGGGTGATCGTCGGGACCGGCAGCGGGGCGACGGCGACAACCGATGCGGTGCTGGGAATCTCGGTTCCGATGGCCACCGCCATCGCGGACGCTGCCGCCGCGCGGCGCGCCTATCTGGACGAGACCGGCGGCCGGTACGTACATGTCATCGCCGCCGGCGACATCGACTCCAGCGCCGACATCGCCAAGGCCATTGCCTGCGGCGCCGACGCGGTGATGCTCGCCGAACCGCTGGCCGAGGCCCACGGCGCGCCCGGCGACGGCTGGTACTGGCCGAACTCGGCGTCACATCCGGTGCTGCCCAGGGGATTTGCCGCGATGGTGGGGAGTGCCGAGGTTCCCCTGGAGCGGCTGCTGCACGGGCCGGCGGTGGACGCGGACGGTCGGTCCAACCTGTTCGGCGCGCTGCGCCGGGCGATGGCCAAGGCCGGTTACTCCGATCTCAAGGAGTTCCAGAAGGTCGGCCTGCGGGTCCTGCACTGAACCCGGCGCCGATCACAGCCAGTCCTTGCGTTTGAAGGTCAGGTAGAGCGTGACCACGGCCACGGCCATGATGGCCACCGAAACGATGACGCCGATCTCGTGGCCGAAACCGGGGTAGGGCACGTTCATTCCCATGAATCCGGTGATCAAGGTCGGCACGGCGATGATCGCCGCCCACGCCGAGAGCTTCTTCATCACCATGTTCAACCGCACGTCGGCCAGCGACAGGCTGGTCTCGTAGAGCGAGGACAGCACATCGCGTTGCCCGTCCAGGATGTCGGCGGCGTGGGCGACATGGTCGTCCACGTCGGCGAAGTCGCGCTGCAGCTGCGCCCGGGATCAACCGGTCGAGCGGGCTCGTGACCTTTCATGCCGGCAGCTCTGGTGAGCTTGGCCGTGACGTCCCGCATGGGTTCCACGATGCGCCGCAGCACGGTCAGCGAGCGGCGCAGCCGGAACGCCTCGAGCTGTTGGGCCGCGATCCATCGGCTGGTCGCCGAACAGCGCCTCGGCCAGCGCGTCCGCCTTGTTCTCCAGCTCCGTCAGCACCGCGGTGTAGCCGTCCACCACGTGATCGAGCACGGCGTGCAGCAGACCGGCGGTGCCCTCGGTGGCCAACCGGCCGCAGTTCGTGCGCAACAGGTCGGTCAGCGCACCGAACTCGGCGTCGTCCTCGACCACGGCGAACAACGTGGGGCCGAGCAGCAGACCGAGCGGACGCTTGACCACGTCGCCGGACGACTGGTCCAGCTGCACGGTCCGGGTCAGGATCACCACGAGCGAGCCGACCAGGTCGAGCCGGCCGCGTTCGGAGTCGCTGCCCAGATCCTCGATCGCGAGTTCGTCGAGCCCGAGTTCGGTGGCGCTGCCGAGCCGGAAGGCATGGCTGCGGGCCAGCTCGATGACGCCGATCGCCTGCGGATCGCCGCCCAATGCGTCGGAAAAGTTCTGGCCACGCAGGTCGGTCTTGGTGATCCGGCCCCCGGCGAAGATCCAGCTGTGCGGGTACAGCGGCGCGGTCACGCCGACCATCTTCGCCGACCCGGCTGTGGGACTGGCCTAGACTCGCGGCGCGCCGGCAGTCGGCGCGCGACGTCGGGTGTCCCGCCGACCATCGATCGGAGGTCCTCGTTGATCGAGTCGGCGTCTGTGCGGGTCGCCGATCACCGCGACGGGCTCGTTGCGGCGCTGGATGTCGGCGGGACCTCGATCAAGGCCGGCCTCGTCGCCGCCGACGGCGCCGTGCACGGCGAGCGCCGGGTGCCGACCCGGGTCAGCGACGGTCCGGCGGCGGTGGTGGCCGGGATCGTCGATCTCGCCGCCGAGTTGGCTGCGGAGCCCGGCGTCCGGGCGATCGGCGTCGGGGTGCCCGGCATCGTCGACGGGCCGGCCGGGGTGGCCAGGTGGGCGGCCAACCTGGGCTGGCGGGACGTGCCGTTCGGCTCGTTGATCGGCGAGCGCACCGGACTCGACGTGGCGCTGGGTCACGACGTTCGCAACGGTGCGCTCGCCGAAGCGCGCTGGGGGGCCGGCCGGGACGCCCGCTCGGTGTACTTCCTGGCCATCGGCACCGGGATCGCCGGCGGTTCGGTACTCGACGGCGTGGTCGACGACGGGGCCAGCGGCCAAGCCGGTGAGATCGGCCACCTGGTGGTGATGCCCGGCGGTCCGGCCTGCAACTGCGGCAATCACGGCTGTGTGGAGACCCTGGCGTCGGCGTCCCGGATCGCCGCGGCGTACTCCCGCGCGGTCGGCGGCGAGCTTCACCGCGGCGGATGTGGCGGATCGGGCAGCCGCGGGCGAACCGGCGGCGGTCGAGGTGTGGGAGCGAGCCGTCGACTGCACTGGCCGACGGACTCGCCGCGCTGACCGTGCTGACCGACCCCGGGCTGATCGTGCTGGGTGGCGGGCTTTCGCTGGCCGGATCACAGTTGCTGGACCCGGTGCGGGCGGCGCTGGCCCAGCGGCTCACCTTCCGGACGGCTCCGGAGTTGGCGCTGACGCGCGCTCGGCGACCGGGCCGGCCTGCTCGGCGCGGGGCTGCGGGCGTGGGATCGACTGGAGGTGTAGCCGGCATGGCACTGCTGTTCACCGGAGGTCGGGTGGTCACCGGGTCCGACGACCTGGCGGAGGGCTGGGTTCTCGTCGAGGGCGACACGGTCGCGGCCGTCGGCGACTCGGCCGGCGACGCTGCCGCCGGCCGCCGGACGAGATCGTCGACCTGCGCGGCGGGATCGCTCCTGCCCGGCTTCATCGACCTGCACATCCACGGCGGCGGCGGCGCGACGTTCGACGACGGGGCCGACGGGATCGAGGTCGGGCTGGCCGCGCACCGCGCGCACGGCACGACCCGGTCCCTGGTGTCCTTGGTGACCGCCCCGATCGACGTCCATGACCGGGCACGGTGCGCGCCGTCGGCGGCGGCCGTGGCGGGGCGATCCGACGTGCTCGGGCCTGCATCTGGAGGGACCGTTCCTGTCGGCCGAGCGGCGCGGCGTGCACAATCCCGCCGCCTTGATCGACCCAGCGTCCGCGCTGCTCGATGCCCTGCTCGAGGCCGGCTCCGGGCTGGTGCGGGTGATCACCCTGGCCCCCGAGAAGGTCGGTGGCCTCGAGGCCGTCCGGCATCTGGTGGCGGCCGGGGTGCACGCCGCCGTCGGTCATTCCGATGCCGGCTACGACATGGCGCGGGCCGCCTTCGATGCCGGTGCTGACCTGGTCACCCACGCGTTCAACGGCATGCGGCCGCTGCACCACCGCGATCCGGCGATCATCGGCGCGGCCATCGACGCCGGCGATGTGGTGCTCGAGGTGATCAACGACGGCGTCCACCTGCACAACGCGACGGTGCGGCTGCTGCGCCGCGCCTCGCCCGGACGGCTGGCGCTGATCACCGACGCGATGGCCGGGGCGGCAGCGTCCGACGGTCGTTATGCGCTCGCCGGTTTCGACGTCGACGTGCGCGACGGAGTGGCCAGGCTGGTCGACGGGGACACCATCGCCGGCTCGACCCTGACCATGGACGTGGCCGTGCAACGCGCGGTGACCGAGGTCGGTATGAGCCTGCTCGAGGCGTCCAGGGCGGCGTCCCTTGTCCCCGCCACCCTGCTCGGCGTCGCCGACCGTTACGGCTCCCTTGTGCCCGGCCACGCCGCCGACTTCGTCGTGCTGGGGCCCGATCTCGACCTGCGGGCCGTCATGGTCGACGGTCGCTGGGTCGACGAACGCCGCCCTTGAAAGCCGGCGGTGGGCACGGCGGGCCGGGTCGGCGCCGTCGTGCCCCACCGTCGGGTCCTCAGCCAGTCATTGCCGCGATGGCTGGTCCGAGCGGGCCCTCACTGGGGCAGCGTCGCTTCATACCGACCGCCTAACCTGGGCCGATGGCAGAGGACCAGATCGACGGCCCGGTACGTTTCGCGTCGGCGGACCTGCGCGGCGCACGGTTCGACGACGTGAATCTGGCGACGGCCAGATTCCGGGAGTGCGACCTCACGGGCATCAAAGTTTCTGGTGCACTCCTGATCGGGGCCGACATCGACGGCGCCATCGACGGTTTGGTCGTCAACGGCATCGAGGTGGCCCCGCTGATCGAGGCCGAGCTCGATCGCCGGTTTCCCGAGCGCGTCGAATTGCGGCCGACCGATGCCGCCTCAGCCCGCCGCGCCGTCGCCGTCGTGGAGCAGCTGTGGGCCCCGACCATGGCCCGCGCGGCAGCCCTGCCCGACGCGCAGCGCAGGGAGTCGGTCGACGGCGAATGGTCCTTCATCCAGACCCTCCGTCACCTGCTCTTCGTGACCGACGCGTGGTTCCGGCGCTCGGTTCTCGACCTTCGGGAGCCGTTCAATCCGGCTGGGCTGCCGGCAACTTTTCTCCGGGACGAACGTGATTTCGGCATCGACGATCGGGCAGATCCGTCGTTCGAGGAACTCGTGCGGGCGCGCGAGGAACGGTTCGCCGAGATCAGCTGGTTTGTCGACAACACAGCCGACGACCTGCTGTTGCGGCCCGGCCGGCCGGCGACGGGACCGGGCTTCCCGCCGGCCGGCTCCCGTACCCCGCTCGAATGCCTGCGGGTCGTCTTCAACGAGGAGTGGGAGCACCATCGGTTCGCCGTCCGCGATCTCGACCGGCTGCCGTCGATGGCTCCCGACGGGCCCGCGCCGGGGTGAAGGTGCGCTCAGGGTCAGCTGTGACGGTCGCGCTTGGGCCGACGCAGCCCGGCAGCGGTCAGCCGGGCCAGCAATTCGCGCGACTCGACCGGCTCGGCGCCGCCGCCACCAGGTCGTCGTATCGCTCGCCCGGCACGTCGTAGTGGTCATGGTCGAAGCCCCGCTCCGGGATCCGTTCGCCTGGGCGAACGCGTGCAGCTCGGCCAGCTCGGTGTCGGTGACCAGGTGAGACCACAGCCGGCCGTGGGCGGGCCAGCGCGGTGGGTCGATCAGCACCGCCATCGCCGGCCCCCTGGGTAGGTCGCATTCGGTTCTTCGCGACACGCCGAGGTGCACCGGCATGTCGCGAAGAACGAATGCTACCCGGGGGCGGGATTGACCGGATCAACGCTGGAGAGGGTGGTCGAGTGCCAGCCGCCAGCTCCGGGATGTCGCAGCTGCGAACCGGATCCTGGTCTACGGGGTCACCGGCTCGAGCAGGAGCACTGGATCGACCGGCTGCCGCACGCGTCGCCGTCGTAGCCGCGGACGCTAAACTGCGGGCGAGCTGACCGACGACGGTGGCTAGGGTTCCGCCGTCCGGCACGACGCCGGGCGGGCCGCGACCGAGCGCCACACCGCCGCACCCGCGACGGCACCTCCGGGCGAAAAGACCAGGGAGGGACCGGTCGGCACAGTGCGCCGATGCGTTCGGCGCACCAGGCGTGCGCATCCGCGTCCGCCGTGTGCCGAAACGGGTCTCAGCCCTGAGACCTCCGAGAGTCGAGAGGTGCTTCGTGACCGAATCCCAGCCATCCGACCGCAACGATGGCACCGCCACACGCCGCCGAGCCGCCGGTGGGCGCCGACGCCCACCGCCCGGTGCTCGTCGTCGATTTCGGCGCCCAGTACGCCCAGCTGATCGCCCGCCGGGTGCGCGAGGCGCACGTCTACTCCGAGCTGGTCCCGTCGACCATGCCGGTCGCCGAGCTGATGGCCAAGGACCCGGCCGCGGTCATCCTGTCCGGCGGGCCCTCCAGCGTGTACGCCGAGGGCGCTCCTCAGGTCGACCCGGCGCTGTTCGATTCCGACGTGCCGGTGTTCGGCATCTGCTACGGGTTCCAGGCCATGGCGGCGGCGCTGGGCGGACGGGTCGACCGCACCGGCCGCCGCGAGTACGGCGGCACTGCGCTGACCGTCACCGACCCGGAGGGCACGCTGCTGTCCGGACTGCCGACCCAGCAGAACGTCTGGATGAGCCACGGCGACTCGGTCGCCGCCGCACCGCCGGGTTTCACCGTCACCGCGGCCAGCGCCGGCGCGCCGATCGCCGCCTTCGAGAACCCGGTCCGTCGGTACGCCGGTGTGCAGTACCACCCTGAGGTGGGCCACACCGAGTTCGGTCAGCAGGTGCTGCAGCGCTTCCTCTACGACATCGCCGGCCTGCGTCCCGGACTGGACGCCGCAGGAGATCCTGGCCGAGCAGGTCGCGGCCATCCGCGCCCAGGTCGGCGACGGCAAGGTGCTCTGTGCGCTCTCCGGCGGGGTCGACTCGGCGGTGGCGGCTGCGCTGGTGCATCGCGCCGTCGGCGACCAGTTGACCTGTGTGTTCGTCGATCACGGGCTGCTGCGGCAGGGCGAGCGCGAGCAGGTCGAGCAGGACTACGTGGCGGCGACCGGGATCAAGCTGGTCACCGTCGATGCCGCCGACCGGTTCCTGGACGCGCTGTCCGGAGTGTCCGAGCCGGAGACGAAGCGCAAGATCATCGGCCGGGAGTTCATCCGGGTATTCGAGCAGGCCGCGGCCGACATCACCGCGGCCGCTGAGCACTCGGACGGCCGCGGTGTCGAGTTCCTGGTCCAGGGCACGCTGTATCCGGACGTGGTGGAGTCCGGCGGTGGCACCGGCACCGCGACGATCAAGTCGCACCACAATGTCGGTGGCCTCCCCGACGACCTGACGTTCACCCTGGTCGAGCCGCTGCGCACGCTGTTCAAGGACGAGGTCCGGTTGCTCGGCGCCGAACTCGGCCTGCCGCCGGCGATGGTCGCCCGGCAGCCGTTCCCCGGTCCGGGCCTCGGTATCCGGATCATCGGCGAGGTCACCCACGACCGACTCGACGTGCTGCGCGCCGCCGACGCCATCGTCCGGGCCGAGATGACCGCCGCCGGAGTGGATCCGCAGATCTGGCAGTGCCCGGTGGTGCTGCTGGCCGACGTGCGCTCGGTCGGCGTGCAGGGCGACGGCCGGACCTACGGGCACCCCATCGTGCTGCGGCCGGTGACCAGCGAGGACGCCATGACGGCCGACTGGGCCCGGCTGCCCTACGACCTGCTGGCCCGGATCTCGAGCCGGATCACCGGCGAGGTTCCCGAGGTGAACCGGGTGGTCCTGGACATCACGTCCAAGCCGCCGGGCACCATCGAGTGGGAGTGAGTCCGGCCCGGCCGGACCGACGAATCGACCTCCGGCCCCGCGCACCGCCGGCGGACCGGCCCTGCTCATCGCACTCAGTGCGCTTTCCGCTTTCGGACCGCTGTGCCTGGACATGTACCTGCCGGCGCTGCCGCAGTTGCCGGCCGGGCTGAACTCGACGGCTGGGGCAGCGCAGTTGTCCCTGACCGCCTGCCTTGTCGGGTTGGCGCTCGGCCAGCTGTTCGCCGGGCCGCTGTCCGACCGGGTCGGTCGCCGGATGCCCCTGCTGATCGGCGTCGCGGTGTTCGTCGTCGCCTCCGCGCTGTGCGCGCTCACCCCGTCGATGGCCCTGCTGATCGGCCTGCGATTCGTCCAGGGTGCCGCCGGCGCGGCCGGGATCGTCATCAGCCGGGCGGTGGTCGCCGACATGATGGCCGGATCGGCTGCCGCGGCGTACTTCTCGGCGATGGCCGCGATCAACGGGTTGGCGCCCATCCTGGCGCCGGTGATCGGCGCGCAGATCCTGCGGTTCGGCGACTGGCGCACGGTGTTCTGGGTTCTCACCGGGATCGGCGTCGTGCTGTGGTTCCTCACGCTGTTCTCGGTGGCCGAGACGCTACCGGCGAATCGGCGCGCGGCTCCCGGGTGTCGGCGCCCAGCTGCGCGCGTTCGGCGTGGTGCTGGCCGACCGGTCGTACCTCGGCTATGTGCTGGCCGGCACCGCTGTATCGGCGGCCATGTTCGGATACATCAGCGCGTCCCCGTTCCTGCTCCAGGACGGATTCGGCCTCAGCGCCCAACAGTTCTCGCTCTGTTTCGCCGTCAACGCCCTGGGCATCATCGGCTTCACCGTGCTGGGCCGGGTCCTGTTGCGGCGCTATCGACCGGCCCAGTTGTTGGTGGCCAGCCTGGTGCAGGCCGGGTTCGGCGCCCTCGTGCTGCTCGGCGCCGTGCTGGCCGGATGGGGGCTCTGGCCGGTGTTGGCCGGGCTGTTCGTCATGGTGTCGGCGGTCGGCCTGGCCCTGCCGAACTCGTCGGCCCTGGCGATGGACCTGCACCGGCCGATCGCCGGCGCGGCCTCGGGGGTGTTCGGCCTGGCCCAGTACGCCACCGGCACGGTGGCCACGGTGGTGGTGGGCATCGGCGACCGGACGATCGGCACCGCGCTGGCGGTCACCGCGGTGGTGGCCGTGGCGCTGGGTTGGGCCGGGTTCGCCGTCGCCCGACGATGACTGTCGCGCCCGACCGTTGTCCACAGGTAGGCACAGGCAGACAGGAACGACCGAGCGGAGGACGAGCGATGACCGCGACACCGAGAACGGCAATCAACATCGACGGCTACGGAACCCCGGAGATCGCCTGGTCCGCGGTGGCCGACGTGCTCGACGGCAGCCAGACCCAGGCGCCCGGAACCGGCGGTCCGAACCGGCACACCTCCTGGCTGACCACGATCGACCCGGACGGCAGACCGCACGTCCGCCCGGTGGGCACGGTGACGGTCGACGGTACCCGGTACTTCAACTCGGGCCTGGGCACCCGCAAGTCACGCAACCTGGCCCGCGACCCGCGCGCCACCCTGTCCATCGCCACCGAACCGTTCGACCTCGTCGTCGAGGGACGGGCCGAGCGGGTCGCCGACACGGCGGTGGTCGCCGAGGCGGTCAGCGCATTCCGGGCCGGCGGCTGGCCCTGCGAGCAGGACGGCGACGCGATCACCGCGCCGTTCAGCGCGCAGACCGCCGGACCGCCGCCCTGGTACCTCTACCGGATCGTGCCGGAGACGATCTACGTGCTCGGCACCGCCGAACCGTACGGCGCCATGAAGTTCGACCTGTGAGCCGGCGGATCAGTCGATCTGCAGCTCGCCCATGTCGCCCCAGCCGTCGCCGTCGACCTGCTTGCTGACGATCTTCGGGGTGGCCACCAGGCCCTGCTTCAGGTCGACCATGGCCTTCTTGAAGTGATCACTGTTGACGTGCGGCCCCGCACCGTCGTCGGTGAAAGCCTCGATGAGCACGTAGGTGTCGGGTTCGTCGATGCTGCGCGACCACTCGAACCACAGGTTGCCCGGTTCGCTGCGGGTGGCCTGGGTGAAGTCGTCGACCAGGTCCATCCACTTCTCGGTCCACTCCGGCTTGGTCTTGAACTTGACGTTGATCAGGTACATCAGACCTCCCGTCGGGCGGCGGCCGCGCTGCCACCGGCTCGTTCGGCGATGGTACGGCGACGCCCTGCCGGTCGGCGCCCAGGCTCCGGCGGTGCGTCGGCCATGTGACCGGGCAGGGTGGCAGGGCGGCGGCGCGGTCCTACCGTGGGAACCACGCGCGGACGACGAGGTCCGCGGTCCGAGGAGGAACAGTGCCCGACGCCGATCCCCAGACCAGCACTGCGCCCGAGGCGCTCACGCCCGGAGCAGGAAGCAACGCTGCTGCGCATGCTGCGGGTCGCCTACCCGCACGACCGATTTCCCGGATGCGCCCTATGTGCGCACCGCCAAGACCATCGCCGGACGCCGACACCGACGGCCTGCTGGCCGACGGCATCGCCGCGCTGAACGAGGCGGCCGGCGGCGATTTCGGCTCGCTTGTCGGAATCCGAGGCCACCGCGGTCCTCGAGCGGATGAGCCAGACGCCGTTCTTCAAGCTGGTGCACGCCACCACCGTGGTGGCGCTGTATGACGACCACGAGGTCTGGGACCTGCTCGGCTACGAGGGTGAGGCCTTCGACAAGGGCGGCTACCTGCACCGCGGCTTCGACGACCTGGACTGGCTGCCCAAGCCGCGGGTCGAGGAGTACGACGGGCCGCCACGGGTGGAGATCGTCGAGCAGGCCGACACGAGCACCGGGAGCGGATCATGACCGCCGGAAACGGGCAGCCAACGGATCGACGAACGGCTCTGCGCGCCGGGCTCCAACCCGATCGGCCACGACGACGAAGCCGTCGTCATCATCGGCTCGGGCGCCGGCGGCGGCACCATGGCCTACGAGCTGACCAAGGCCGGGATCCCTTGCGTGGTCCTGGAAGCCGGTCCCTACCTGACCCAGGCCGACTACCACAACGACGAGTGGGCCGCATTCAACCAGATGGCCTGGCTGGACATGCGCACCACCAGCGGAACCTGGCGGGTGGCCACCGACTTCCCGAACCTGCCGGCCTGGATCGTCAAGGCGGTCGGCGGTTCGACCACCCACTGGTCCGGCGCCACGCCCGCGGTTCATGGATCACGAGTTCCGGGTCAAGACCGTGTACGGCGGCCTCGACGGGGCGAACCTGCTGGACTGGCCGATCACCCTGGACGAGCTCGCGCCCTGGTACGACAAGGCCGAGAAGGCCATCGGCTCGACGCATCGGCACGGCCGACCGGCGTTGCCGGCCAACAACAACTACATCGTGTTCGCCAACGGCGCGGAGCGGGTCGGCTACCGCTACTACGCGACCGGGCCGTACGGCACCAACGCCGAACCCTACGACGACCGGCCGGCCTCGATCCAGGACGGGTTCAACTTCCAGGGCGACAAGAACGGATCCAAGTGGTCGACGCTGGTGCGGGAGATCCCGCGGGCGCTGGCCACCGGCAAGCTCGACCTGCGGCCGCGAGTGCCAGGCGGTGAAGATCACCCACGACGACGCGGGCCGGGTCAACGCGGTCGAATACCTCGACAAGGACGGCAATCTGCACCGACAGGCGGCGAAAGTCGTGTGCGTCGCGGGCAACACGATCGAGTCGCCGCGACTGTTGTTGATGAGCGCGAGTTCCCTGCACCCGGACGGCCTGGCGAACTCGTCGGGCCAGGTCGGCCGGAACTACATGCGGCACATGACCGGGTCGGCCTACGCGGTCTTCGACAAGCCGGTGCGGATGTACCGCGGGGAGACCATGGCCGGGATCGTCGCCGACGAGGCCAAGCACGACCCGAGCCGCGGGTTCGCCGGCGGCTACTACATGGAGACGCTCTCGCTCGGTCCGGCGTTCCTGGCCAGCTTCGTCGAGCCGGGCGAGTGGGGCCGCGGGTTCACCGACAAGATGGACGCCTACGACCGCACCGCCGGGATGTGGCTGGTCGGTGAGGACATGCCGCAGGAGTCCAACCGGATCACCCTGAACACCGACGTCACCGACCAGTGGGGGCTGCCGGTCCCCGATGTGCACTTCGACGATCACCCCAACGACGTCGCCATGCGGCAGCACGCCTACGCGGCCGCCGACGCGATCTACGGTGCGGTCGGCGCGCTCTCGGTGCACCACACCCCGCCGTACCCGTCGACGCACAACCTGGGCAGCTGCCGGATGAGCGCGGACCCGGCCGACGGGGTGGTCGACAAGTGGGGCAAGGCCCACGATGTGCCGAACCTGTTCGTCTCGGACGGATCGGTGATGACCACCGGCGGTGCGGCGAATCCGACGCTCACCATCGTCGCGCTGGCCAAGCGGCAGGCCGACCACATCATGAGCGAGTTGGCCGCCGGCACACTCTGACTCCGGTCAGTTCGGCCCGGAACGGCGGCAGCCCGTGAGCGAGATGCTCCCGGGCTGCCGTACGTTGCCGAGCGACCATCGGCTGATCAGCTCTTCGGCTGTCACGGTCCCGGCCCGCGGGGCAGGCTGCTGACCAGCATGCCGACCCCGATCAGGGCGACGACGCCGGCGACCATCCACTTGGTGCCGTTGTTCAACAGCCAGAACGGGTCTCCGGAGAAGCCGACCGAGGCGACGGCGAGGAAGACCAGCGACAGCACCAACCCGGGCCAGTGCAGATCCCGGCCGCCGGGCCGGGACCTGTGGCGCTCAGCCATGCTGGGTCACCTCCGCGTATCCGGCCCCGACGTGCACGTCCAGCACGATGGTCCCGGCGTCGCTGTTGCCGGTGCTGCTCGCCGACTCGCGTCGGGCCGCCACCCCTCGTCGTGCTCGCCCAGGCAGTCGACCTGGCCGGCATTGGCCGAGCAAGTCGACGTCGTAGTTCGTCCCGGTGCCGCGGCGGGCAGGATGACCTCGGCGTGGCCGGCGCCGACCTCCACGTCGACCACTACCTGCTGGCCGGCCTTGACCTCCAGGGCGCTCAGGTCGAGAACGCCTTGACCGGCGTTGAACTCGTAGGTGTCCTGTACCTCGGCGACACTGGTCGGGCGCCAGGTCTGCTCGCCGTAGCCCGGCGGTGCCGGACAGTCCGGTGACCGCGAGCGCGAGCGTGACCAGCGACAGGAAGATCCCTGGTCCGATCAGCCCGGCGGACCGGCCGCGCAGCGAGGCGATCAGCAGCCCGACCGCGACGATGGCCAGCGGGATCGCCGACACCGCGGCCCAACTCATGCATGAACCAGCCGGCGAGCACGCCGACCGCAGCGAGCCGATCCGGCCACCAGTGCGATCCCGATGGTCGCCCGCCCGATCGCACCGCGTCCCCGGACTGCTGGCGCCGCAACGGGTTCGGTGACCACCGGCGTCGGGTCGGGCAGGTCCCAGGCGAACGGGGCCACGCCCAACGGATCCCAGGCCGGCGGGGTGGTCCGCGGTTCGTCGACGGGGTAGTAGGCCTGGTTCGGAGTACCGGCGGGCGGGGGAGCATCGACCCGGCTGGCTGCATCCGGGGTGGGCAGGTCGGACATCGGCGCCTGTTGCCGGGAGTCGCTGGTCGGTCCGGCGCCGGCCTGCCGCCACCCGCCGTGACCATCGCGTTCCCAGAAGGCCGGCGTGTCGAACGGTGACGATGCCCGGGGGGCATCGTCCCGGCCCGACGGATACTCCGACCAGGTGCTCCCGATCCGGGAGGCCCGGTCGGACAGGTTCTGCACCGACCGGTCGACCCGGTCCATGAACGACTGCTGCTGCTCCGGAGTCCAGTTGCGCCCCCGGTGCCGCATCATCAGCACGCCGATGACCAGGGCGATCACCAGCGTCGGGAAGAACGGCAGACCCCAGGAGAACGTGGACATCAGGCCGACGACGACGACGATGCCAAGGCCGACGGCCACCACCGGTGAGGTCGACGACCGGCCGCGGCCGAGCAACGCCTCAGCCGGGGAGACCTGATCGTCGTCGGACGCGAGCAGCAGCCAGCCCAGTGCGTACAGCAGGATGCCCGAGCCGCCGAACAGCGCGAGCACCACGAACGCGATCCGGATCAGGATCGGATCGACCCGCAGCATGCGGGCCAAGCCGCCGGCTACGCCGGCCACCATGCGGTCGTTGCGGGAGCGTCGTGGGCGGCGTGCCCACCAGCCGGAGCCGTGGCCACCGCCCGAGGTCGAGGGGGCCGAGCCGGGTGCACCGGAGTCGAAGCCAGTTCCAGTCATCCCTCAAGGGTCCGGATTCGCAGGTCAGCGCACCATCGGGGATCACCCTGGTTTCTCGGACCAGGGTGATCCCCGATGTCGCTCGCGCGGCTACGCGTGTGAACCTGGAGTGGTGACCGAGACACCCTGGACAACCCCTGCCCTCGAGCCGGGCCGGGACTCGGGCCGTCCGGACCCACCGGGCCGGGGGACGCCGCGTCGTCGGGGGCGTCGGCGTCCCCTCCCCGGGCGACCGGGAGCCGAGCCGGTCACCGGCCGGCCGCGCGGCTTCGCGGCCGGGGCCCATCCCGGCTGCGCTGCTGGCCCTGGGAGCCCGACCCGCTGGTTCGCCCGGGCCGGCCGCCGGAGCGCCCGGTTCCGGTTCCTTCGCCTCGGGACCGGTCGACCCGCGGCTCACCCCCGACGGCATGCCGAAGTTGTTGCGCATCCGCGACCGCGGGGTGCTGGGCGGGGTCGCCGCCGGCATCAGCGTGCACCTGCGGGTGCCGGTGGCCTGGGTCCGGGTGGTCTTCGCGCTGCTCGCGCTGATGGGCGGCGCCGGTGTCATCGCCTATGCCCTGCTGTGGATCTTCGTCCCGGCCGGCGACCCGGGCGCCACCGATCGCCGGCCGAGCACCGCCGAACGGCGTCAGGCCTACGGCATCGCCGCGGTCGGCGTCGCGCTGTTGATCGCCGGCACCGCGCTGGGTTTCGGCGACTGGATCGGCTACGTCCTCGGCCCGTTGGGCCTGGCCGCCATCGGCGGCGCCTTCATCTGGAAGGAGGCGGACGACGCCCGCCGGGCCAGGTGGCGACGGACCGCGGCCGGTTTCGTCGGCCCGACGTCGGGTTCCTGGTGGCGGTTGATCGGCGGCGTCGTCCTGGTCGTCGGCGGACTGTCGGTGTTCGCTCTGGGTCAGACCGATTTCACCGCCGTCCGTTCGGCGTTGATCGCGGTTGTGCTCACCCTGGTCGGCGTCGCCATCATCACCGTGCCGTGGTGGATCCGGCTGGTCCGCGACCTCGGCGACGAGCGGCGCGAACGGATCAGGGAGAAGGAGCGCGCGGAGATCGCTGCGCATCTGCACGACTCGGTGCTGCAGACGCTCGCGCTGATCCAGCGTCAGGCCGGTGACAACCGCGAGGTGCTGCGGCTGGCCCGTGGCCAGGAGCGCGAGTTGCGCTCCTGGTTGTACGGCCCGGCCGGTTATGCGTCGCCCGAGGGCGCCGGTCCGACGGCACCGTCCACCACCTTCGTCGCGGCGCTGGCGACCGCTGCCGGCGAGGTCGAGGACACCTACGCGGTGGCCGTGTCCCCGGTCGTCGTCGGCGACGCCGCGATGGGCCCGCACCTGGCTGCGTTGGTGGCCGCCGCGCGCGAGGCCATGGTCAATGCGGCCAAGCACGCCGGGGTCGCGGAGATCAGTGTGTACGCCGAGATCGAGGGCGGGACGGCGTCGGTGTTCGTGCGCGACCGCGGCGCCGGCTTCGACCCCGCGGCCGTCGGCGCGGACCGGCGCGGGCTCGCCGAGTCGATCAGGGGGAGGATGGACCGGCACGGCGGGACGGCCACCGTGCACTCGGCGCCCGGCTCGGGCACCGAGGTGGAGCTGACCATGCCGGTGGACGTCGAGGCGGACAGCGCGACGAAGGACGGCGCATGAACGGGCGGGCGGAATGACCTGGGCGGGCGCGGGTGACGGTTCGCCGGCGCAGGCCGATGGGCCGGTGACGGTGTTCCTGGTGGACGACCACGCGCTGTTCCGCACCGGGGTGAAGGCCGAGTTGGCCGGGCTGGAGGACGAGCGCATCCGAGGTGGTCGGCGAGGCCGGATCGGTCGGCGAGGCCGTCGTGCGGATCACCGCCACCCTGCCCGACGTCGTGCTGCTGGACGTGCACATGCCCGACGGCGGCGGCCGGGCGGTGCTGGAGCAGGTCCACGGCCCCCACCCGGAGGTCGTGTTCCTTGCCCTGTCGGTGTCCGACGCCGCCGAGGACGTCATCAACGTGATCCGGGCCGGCGCCCGTGGCTACGTCACCAAGACGATCTCGGGGCGGGATCTGGCCGACGCCGTCGTCCGCGTCTCGTCCGGCGACGCCGTCTTCTCGCCGCGGCTGGCCGGCTTCGTGCTCGACGCGTTCTCCGACCGGCCGGGGGCCGCCCCGGTCACCGACCCGGAGCTGGACATGCTCTCGCCGCGGGAACGCGAGGTGCTCAAGCTGCTCGCCCGCGGCTACGCCTACAAGGAGATCGCCGCGCAGCTGTTCATCTCGATCAAGACGGTCGAGACGCACGTGTCGTCGGTGCTGCGCAAGACCCAGATGTCCAACCGCTACGAGCTGACCCGCTGGGCCACCGACCGCCGGCTGGTCTGACCCGCTCGGCGCGGTCAGGCGCCGCACTGGCCTGTCTGTTGCGGTGAGCACCAGACGCTCTCGTCGGATCCGTCCGGGTTGCTGGTGACCAGCATCTGCTCGCCGTTCCGATGCGCTCGAAGTGCAGCCAGATGATCTTGCCGTCGAACGACACGTCGTTCATCTGGCTTCCGGTGTAGGTCGGCTTGCCGCTCGCGGTGGCCTGGACCTTGCCGTCGGCGGTCACCGTGAACGTGAGCGGGACGCTCACCGAATCGCAGCAGCCCGCGCCCTCGATGAGCCGGCCGGTGTGATCGGCCTTGACGGTCAGGCTGCCCTCGTGCTCGCCCCCACTGCCCGACGTAGTCCGAGAACGGGTGTGTCGAAGATGTGGCGGTGGTCGACCGGCCCTCCGTCGATGCCGGGCAGCGCAGCGATGACGTCGTCGGGGACACCCTGCGACCGCAGCCCGGCCTCGGCGGTACCCCAGTCCGAGCCTGCGCCGTGGTCGGTATAGCTGCCGGGCTTGGTCTGCTCGATCAGCACGACGCCGTCGGCCTGCTGACCCGAGGGCAACAACCCGGTGACGATCAGCCACGTGTTGCCGTCGAAGCAGCGCACCGTGTTGGCCACCAGTCCCTGATGCAGGGCGGCGTTGAGGGCGGCGGCCGAGGGGCAGGACATGCGCGGTGCGGCGACGAGCTTGCGCTGACGGTGCGGGTGACCGTCGCCGGCGGGGCCGACGAAGGTCTGGCGCGGCTCGTCGGAGCGCTGGTCACGGTGACCGTGGCGACGGCGACCGGACGGGTGGTCACCGGCGCGGAGGCAGCGGTGGGTCCGATCGTGCTCGAGCGCGATGCGCACGGTCGACAGGGAGGCGGCGGCCGAGGGACTCGCCACGGCGGCGCGGGACGCGGGCTGTGGCTGCGGACTGCGGACCGTCGTCGGCGGCGGTGGGCGATCCCCCGTTCGCGCTGCAGCCGGCCAGTGCGAGCGAGGCGATCAGGGCCAGTCCGCACAGCGGGGTGCGCGCGCGCCCGCACGTGACCTGCCGGCGTGCATTCGCATGGGCAACTCGCACGAAATGACCGAAATGGATGGGACGTGGTCCAGCATCCCGCCACGGTCAGCGGTTGCCCATCCTCCGATCGGGGGACGACGAGCTCAGCGCCGACCCATTCGGCCGCGTCCCATCGACAACAGCAGCATGCCGAGGTCGGTGCCGGCCGGGCCCAAGGAGCGGAACCGCTCGAGGATCGCCATCTCGCGGCTGTAGACGATGCGCGGGCCGCCGAAGGACTTGCGGGCGGCGCCGATCGCCTGGGACAGCGCGTTGCGGCGCTGGATCAGTCGGACGAGTTCGGAGTCGATCTCGTCGATCTCGACCCGCAGCTCGTCGATGCCGGCCTGATCGGTCGGGCACGGCCACCTCGGCCGGTGGGTCGATCGCTGCGGCCGGCTCGTCGGTCGGCAGCGGGGCGGTGGAACTGGTCATGATGTCCTTCATTCTGCCCTGATCACCCGCCCCCGGCAGCACAAACGCCCCGGATCCGCAGGATCTCGGGGCGTCGGCGGTGGGTGTGGCTCAGCCGCGGACGGGCACCGGGATCCGGTACCCATAAAAAAACTGGCGGCTGCGCACGGGGGAAGTAGACCACACCCTCCGGCGGTCGTGCCAGTGGTCCGGGACATCCGGCACGCGCGGTGGACGGCGTTCAACGGCGGCGACCTGGCGCGGCCGGTCGCGCCCGGCTCATCTGCGCGAATGGGCCATTCGGTGTAATTGGCCCGAAACGGGAAAGCGGCTCGCCCTGGCGCACTAGAGTCCGACCGTCGATGGCGACATCTGAGGAGCCCACCATGACCCTCCACACTCCGTCGAAACAGCAAAGTGCGACGTCCCAGCGCCGAAGTCGGTTTCCGCAGGCACCTTCGGGTGGGCCTCCTCGTCACGCTCATGGCCATCACCACGGCCATCGTCGGAGCGCCGCCGGCGGTTGCCGTCAGCGCGGCCGTCGGCGCCGTACTGCGGCATCACCTGGGGCTCGCAGGCCAAGAGCTCCAGCCCGCTGACCGGCCAACAGCTGCGCGCGGTGCGCGCCGGCCGCCACGACTGCTACGACCGCTTGGTCCTCGACATCGGTGGCCGTGGCGGGGGCCGGGTCGGCTACACGGTGAGCTATGTCGCCGCGGTCCGCGCCGAGGGCTCGGGCGTCGTTGTTCCGGTGCGCGGCGGCGCCCGACTGCAGATCTCGATACACGCCCCCGCCCACGACACCAGCGGCGTGGCCACCTACCGACCCGCGAACCCGCGGGAACTGGTGAACCCCAGCGGTTTCGTGACGTTCCGGCAGGTCGCCTGGGGAGGGACCTTCGAGGGCTACACCACGATCGGGTTGGGCGTGCGAGCCCGGCTCCCGTTCCGGGTGTTCGTGCTGACCGGGCCGGGAACCGGGCAACGGCTGGTGATCGACGTCGCGCACCGGTGGTGACCGCCGACTCGGGCCCGTGTGCATCGGCGGCCGCGGAGGTGGAGGTCGGTGTCGGTCCGCGGCGGTACGTTGGGTTCCGAGATGACCAGCCTGTTCGACCTGCCCGCCCACCCGACCGCCGGGCCGGACCGGCCCGCTACCCGCGGCCGATGCTGCCCCGGATGCATCGGTGCTGTTGGAAGGGCTGAACCCGCAGCAGCGCGCCGCTGTCGAACACCGCGGCGCACCCCTGCTGGTGGTGGCCGGCGCCGGTTCGGGCAAGACCAGGGTGCTCACCCGGCGGATCGCCTGGCTGCTTGCGGCGGGCGGCGCGCGGCCGGGTGAGATCCTGGCGATCACCTTCACCAACAAGGCTGCCGGTGAGATGAAGGAGCGGGTCGCCGACCTGGTCGGGCCCGCGGGCCAGGGCGATGTGGGTGTCGACGTTCCACTCGATGTGCGTGCGGATCCTGCGCGCCGAGGCCGCCGAACTCGGCATGCGTTCCGGCTTCACCATCTATGACGCGGCCGATTCCCAGCGGCTGGTCCAGATGGTCGCCAACGACTTGAACATCGACACCAAGAAGACCAGTGCCAAGGCGCTGGCAAACCAGATCTCCACGCTGAAGAACGAGTTGATCGACCCGGACGTCGCGACCGAGCGTGCCGACTCCGACCTGGCCAAGTTGGTCGCGCAGGTCTACGAGTCCTACCAGTCCCGGTTGCGCGCGGCCAACGCCTTCGACTTCGACGACCTGATCATGCAGACGGTCGATCTGCTGCAACGGTTCCCGGCGATCGCGGAGCACTACCGTCGGCGGTTCCGGCATGTGCTGGTCGACGAGTACCAGGACACCAACCACGCGCAGTACATGCTGGTTCGCGAGCTGGTCGGCCAGCCGGATGACGAATCGGGCGTCCAGCCCGCGGAACTGGTCGTGGTCGGCGACGCCGATCAGTCGATCTACGCGTTCCGCGGCGCCACCATCCGCAACATCGTCGAGTTCGAGCGCGACTACCCGAACGCCAGGACCATCCTGCTGGAACAGAACTACCGATCCACCCAGAACATCCTGTCCGCGGCCAACGCGGTGATCGCCCGCAACCCGCAGCGGCGCGCCAAGAACCTGTGGACGGCCGAGGGCGCCGGCCACCAGGTGATCGGTTGGGTGGCCGACAGTGAGTACGACGAAGCCAGATTCGTCGCCGAGGAGATCGACCGGCTGGTCGACGGCGCCGACGCCCGGTTCGGTGACGTCGCGATCTTCTACCGGACCAATGGTGCGTCCAGGGCCATCGAGGATGTGTTCGTCCGCTCCGGCATGCCCTATCGCATCGTCGGTGGCGTCCGGTTCTACGAGCGCAAAGAGGTCAGGGACGGGCTGGCGTACCTGCGCGCCGTGGCCAACCCTGACGACGAGGTCAGCCTGCGCCGCATCCTCAACACGCCGCGGCGCGGCATCGGCGACCGCGCCGAGGCGCAGGTCGCGGTGTTCGCCGAGCAGGAGCGGATCACCTTCGCCCAGGCGCTGGAACGGGTTGCCGACATCCACGGGCTGGTGCCCCGCTCGGTCAACGCGATCACCGGGTTCACCGCGCTGATGGCGGGCCTGCGGCAGTTGGTCGCCGACGGCGGTGACCCGGCCGATCTGATGTCGGCCGTGTTGGAGCGCACCGGCTATCGCGCCGAACTGGAGGAGTCCGAGCGACCCGCAGGACGGGTCCCGGCTGGAGAACCTGCAGCAATTGGTGACGGTGCTGCGCGAGACGACCGAGTCGGTCATCGCCGCCCAGCAGGCGGCCGACGAGGCGCTCGAGGCGGACGCTGCGCAGGCCGCGGCCGAGAGCGCTTCCGGCCAAGGCACTGTCGGCGCGCCTGCCGGCACCGGCGCCGCTGTCCGGGGAGCCTCCCGAAGCAGCGCCGGCGGTGGGTCAGACGGCGGACGAGTTCCCGGCCGACCCGGACGACGCCGACATCGGCGCGGCCGCGGCCGGCACCTCGGACCTGCCGCTGCTGGCCGCCGTCCTCGAGCAGGTGTCCCTGGTGGCCGACGCGGATCAGGTGCCCGGACTCGACCGAGGGCGTGGTCACGCTGATGACCCTGCACACCGCCAAGGGTTTGGAATTCCCGGTTGTCTTCGTGACCGGCTGGGAGGACGGGGTGTTCCCGCACCTGCGGGCGCTCGCCGACGAGGCCGAGCTCGCCGAGGAACGCCGACTCGCCTACGTCGGCATCACCCGGGCCAGGCAGCGGCTGTACCTGACCCGCGCGGTGAACCGATCCGCCTGGGGCCAGCCGAGTTCCAACCCGCCTTCCCGGTTCCTGGAGGACATCCCGCCGCAGGTGATCGATTGGCGGCGGGTGGTGGAAGTGCAACCGTACGTGGAACGCGGCGGTGCCTACGAATCACTGTTCGCGGGCAACCGGCCGGGCTACTCCGGCGGCGGCCGGGCGCGCAGTTCGCCGGTGACCGCGTCGCGGTTCGGTGACCGGCTGCCCCCTCGGGTCGGCGGTGCGAGCGGGAGCCGGTCGGCGCTCGGCGCGGCACCCTTGGAACTTGCTGTCGGCGACCGGGTCTCGCACGACAAGTACGGGCTGGGCACGGTCAAGGTGGTCGAGGGCGTCGGTCTGCGGGCAACCGCGACGATCGACTTCGGGACGGCCGGCACGGTCCGGTTGATGCTGATCGGCGGCGTCCCGATGGTGAAACTGTAACGAGGGCGAGGCTATTCGGGCGCCGGTCCGCCTTGCCGGGTCGACTGCTCGGGCCGGCCGGGCCGGGTCTGATACAGCCACGACAACCCGAGAAGCGGCAGCACCAGCGGGATGAAGCCGTATCCGGACCCGAACTTCGACCACACGGTGTCGTGCGGAAAGGCGGCCGGATCGACGATCGAGGCGATGCCGATGGTGATCACGCCGACCAGTTCGGTCCCGCACGCCGCCCAGGCCAACGGCCTGGACCAGGACCGATCGGTGACCAGGCCGACAGTGGCCGCGATGTACACGATCCCGGAGAACAACGACAACACGTAGGCCAGCGGCGCCTGCGAGTACTGGGTGGTCAGCTGCACCACCGCTCGGGCGGTCGCGGCGAGGGCGAAGATCGCGTACAGCGCGATCAGCACCCGGCGCGGGCCGGTGGGCGTGCGGTCGTCGTCGAGTTCGGCATCGCCGCGCTCGACGGCTCCGCCGGCGGGCTGCCCGGTCTGCTCAACCACCGGTGTTCCGCCAGATCTGCAGCATCCGCAGCGTCATCACGGCGGTGACCAGTGCGGTGAACGCCAGGCTGACCGACCCCCACCGGGTCCGCTCGATGCGGGCGAGGTAGAAGCCCAGCGGCAGCGGGAGCAGCACCCCGAGGGTGTAGGCGATGAACGTCACCGGCTCGACGAGTCCGGCGCCCGACACCTTGACCAACCCGATCACCGCCTGCACCAGCAGCAGCGCTTCGACCACGATCGCGCCGACCATCAGCGGGTCGTTCGTCGGCAGCCGCCGGTAGGCCCAGAATGCCGGCCCACCCGGCCAACAGCAGCCCGGCTGCGATCACCACCACTGTGAACCCGATGAACACCGCCCGGTCCTTCTCCTCGTCCGACACCGTCACCCGACGTTCGGGCCGTCCGGTCCGGCCGGCCTGGAACGACGGTACCGACGGGCGGAAGCGTAGCGGGCCACCCGCCGCCGAACGTTCCCACCGGTCCGAGGCCATCCTCGTTGCGCTCGGCGCGACTGGCACACGGCTACGGCCGGTCGGCGTTGCTACGGTCGTCTGGTGTCGACGGCTCGGGTTTCCGGTGTCGAGTGCGGGCTCGCCCGCCCTCGCGGGCCGCGCTGACCGTCGATCCGGTGGCCAGGGCCGTCGCCCTGCCGCCGGCCCTGCTGGTGCTGGTCGGCGGCGTGCTGGCCGCGCTCGCCCCGCTGGTCGGCGTGGTCAACACCTACGACGGCTCGGCGGTCGACGCCTGGGCGATCGCCGGCTGGGTGGCGGTGCTCCCCGGTCTGCTCGCGCTGATCCTGGCGCTGACCGCGCCGGTCGCCGGGCTGGCCGCCGCGGCCGGCGCCGGTGTGGTGGGTGGTGCCCGGTTCGTCATGGACCTTCCGGTGCTGCTCGACCCGGGGTCGATCGCCCGTCCCGAATTGTTCGTCGAGACCACCGCGCGGGCGGAGCCGTTCCGGGCCGCCGGCTGGTGGCGTACTTGCTGCTGGTCGCCGACCTGGTGATGCTCGCCGGCGGCGTCCTCGGCGCCGTCTGGCTCTCTCGTGCCGTGTCTCCCGCCGATGTCGGCCCGCCGGTCGAGGCCGGGTCCGAGCGCTGACCGTCGCGACCCGCCGGACCCGGCCGCCGGATTCGAACCGGTGACGGGCGCGCCCGGATCGATGTCAGCGGCGTTCGAGGACAGCGGCTCGCTGGTGGTCCTGCCCGAGCGGCCCCGCCGCCGGAACAACCTCATGCTGGTCGTCGGCTTCCTCGGCGTGCTGCTGATCCTGGGCGGCACGCTCCCCGTTCCGTACACCGGTGGCTACCTGCTCGAGCGGTTCGTCCCGGTCGGCGGCGACGTGATCGGCACGCTCGGCGTGATCCTGCTGGCCGGCGTGGGCGCGGTCGCCGTGCTGTGTGCCGTGCAGTTGCCCCGCTATCTCGCTGTCGCGTTGCTGGCCGGCACCGCGCTGGCCAGCGCCGTACCGGCGTTGGTGGCCGTGGTGGCTGTGCTGGCCGGCGCGCCGGTGGCACTCGGCGGCGCGGTCTGGTTCGCGCTGGCCGGCGCCGTGCTGCTGGGCGCCGCGGGCGGGTTGAGCCAGGTCAGGCTGGTCAGCGTGCGCGCCGACGACTGGTCCGCCCGGCCCGGCAGCCGGGTCTGGGTCGGCGTCTCTCGGGCTGATCGCCGCCGCGCTCTCCGCTGCGGCCGCCGCGCTTCCCACTCTGCACGTCGACGGGCGGGCCGAGGTGGTCGCCGCCGGGGCGGTCGCCCAGGATGCCGCGCTGCCCATCGTCTTCGTCGGGGCCGCCGTGGTGCTCGGCCTCGGCGCCGCTGCTCACCCTGGTGCCGGCCACCGCCGTGGTCGGGCGGCCGGTGGTGATGGTCGCGGTCGGCGGATCGGCGTTCGCGGTCACCCGGTCGCTGGCCACCCTGACCGTCCTGATCGCCGGCACCCGGCAGACCGCGGTGCTCGGCATCGTGACGCCGCGGACCTGGTCGGCCGGCCCCGGACTGTGGTGCGGGGTGGGTGCGGTGCTGTTCGCGGCGGCGGCGGCCGTGCTGGCCCGGCTCGACGATCGCCGGGTCGCCGGCGACGCGCTGGATGTCGCGGACGACGATGCCCTGGCCGACAGCCGCCGGCGCCGCGGGCTGCTGGCGGCCGTGGTGGCGGTGTTCGCCGTGGTGGTGCTGTGCCTGCCGACCTACCACACCCTGCAGGGCCCGTCGGCGACGTTGTTGGGCGGATTTGCGCTGGACACCTGGGGAGTCTGGGCGCTGCTCGGGGTCACCCTCGGCGCTCTGGCTGTGCGCGACGCTCGACGGACGGCCGGCCGTGGTCGGGGCGTTCCCGGCGGCGGCGGCCGCGGTGGTCGCCCTGCGACTGCTGGTGCCGGATTCCGTGCGCTCCGGACCGGACTTCAGCACCGCGGCCGGAACGGTCTGCACCTGGGTGCTGGTGGCGGTGCTGCGTCGTCGCCGCGGCTGCGATGGTGGTCCTCACCCGGCAGGTACCCCGGGCCGTGACACCCGCGCTCGACCTCGCACCGCCGCGTGGCCGGCGATCGGCGGTGCGCGAAGCGGATCGCGCCGGCGGTGGCGCGAAGCGATCCGCCGGTGCCAAAGTGGGGGCCCGACCGCCCGGAAGGGGAAGCGCCGATGAACCGTCCGATTCGCGTGGTGGTGGCCAAGCCGGGCCTGGACGGCCACGACCGCGGCGTCAAGGTCGTCGCCCGCGCACTGCGCGACGCCGGCATGGAGGTCATCTACACCGGGCTGCACCAGACGCCGGAGCAGATCGTCGCCGCCGCACTGGCCGAGGACGCGGACGCCGTCGGCCTGTCCGTCCTCTCCGGCGCACACATGACCCAGTTCCGGCGCGTGGTCGAACTGCTGGCCGATGCCGACGCGACGGACATCGTGGTGTTCGGCGGCGGCATCATCCCCGACGCCGACCGCGTGGCGCTGGCCGAGCTCGGCGTCACCGGCATCTTCACCCCGGGCACGCCCACCTCGGACATCGTCGACTGGCTCACCGCGGCGGTCGCCGAGCACGCCTGAGGCGTCCTCGGGCTTGTCCTTGTGCGCGTTCCGGCGCCGACCCGATCAGCCGGCGGCGGCGTGGATGGGGAGTTCTCCCCATCCACAACATCTCTCGAGGTTCGCTGGAACTCGCCCGCGGCCGCTACCGTCGGAGGCATTGCGGCGGTGGACCTCCCGTCGTGTCAATCGAGACGAAGTCGAAGGGGTGGTTGCGGTGGGTCCGAAGTTCGCGGTGCGTGAGGATTCGGTGAACAAGCATGCGTCGAATCTGGAGACGTCGGTGTCGGGGTTGAATGCGCAGGCTTCGGCGTTCACGTCGGCGATCGAGCCGTTGCAGGGGCAGTGGCAGGGGACGGCGTTCGGGTCGTGGCAGCAGTTGACGTCGGCGTGGGATGCGGCGATGGCGGATTTGAACAAGGCGTTGGGCGATATCAAGGGGCGGGTGGGTAATGCGGGTGGTTTGTATGACACGTATCACCAGCAGCAGACGGAGCAGTTGACCTCGACGTTGGGGTCGGCGAATTGGGATGGGACGAAGTTCAGGGCGTGAGTGGTTGGGTGTCCGGGTTTCGTTTTCTGATGGTGTGAGAGGGGTTGTTGGTCGTGGGTGGTGTGTTCTCGTTCAACGAGTCGACGGCGGATGCGTCGCATGGTGATCTGGGTTCGGTGATTTCGGGGATGGAGTCCTCGTTGGCGGATCTGGGTGGGTTCGTGTCGAGTGTGAAGTCGTCGTGGGATGGCGATGAGATGGATACGTATGCGGGTATTCAGGCGCAGTGGGATTCGGCGGCGTCGACGGTGCAGGAGATTTTGACGTCGGTGCGGGAGGCGTTGGGGTCGACGACGTCGTCGGTGAAGGACATGCGCGGTCAGGTCCGCGGGGCCCTGCAATCCAGCTGAGATCGCTTCGCGGGTAGCGCCCATCGGTCGGGGGTGGGCGCTGTCCGCCGGCGAAAGCCCGCGCTCCGAGCCGGCCGGGTGGCGAGCCTCATACCACCCGGATTGGCCGTCCGACCTGCGGTCTCGATAGGGTCGCGTGGTCGGTCCGCGAGCGCCCGGCGCCTCCTGGCTCCCGTGCTCGGACCGCTCAGCGAACCCACGACGACGCGTCGGGAGACCACGTGGACCTGTACGAGTACCAGGCCAAGGAACTGTTCCGCGCCCACGGCGTACCAGCCCCTGACGGCACGGTGGTGACCACCGTCGATGAGGCGGTCGCCGCCGCCGACCGGCTCGGTCTGCCGGTGATGGTCAAGTCCCAGGTGAAGATCGGGGGCCGGGGCAAGGCCGGCGGCGTGAAGTTCGCCGCGAGCACCGACGACGTCCGCACCCATGCCGGCAACATCCTCGGCCTTGACATCAAGGGCCATGTCACCCGACAGGTGCTGATCACCCCGGCGTCCGGCATCGCGGAGGAGTATTACGTCTCCTTCCTGCTCGACCGGGCCAACCGCACGTTCCTGGCCATGGCCACCCACGAGGGCGGCATGGAGATCGAGCAGCTGGCCGAGGAACGGCCCGATGCGCTGGCCAAGATCCCGGTCGACGCGCTGATCGGGGTCGACGCGACCAAGGCTGCCGAGATCGCCGACGCCGGCAAGTTCCCCGCCGAGGTGCGCGACCAGGTGATCGACGTGCTGACCCACCTCTGGGAGACCTTCGTCGCCGAGGACGCCACGTTGGTCGAGGTCAATCCGCTGGTCAAGGACGACAACGGCAAGGTCGTCGCCCTGGACGGCAAGGTGTCGCTGGACGAGAACGCATCGTTCCGGCACCCGGACCACTGCCGCGCTCGTGGACAACGCCGCGGAGAACCCACTCGAGGTGCGGGCCAAGGAGAAGCACCTCAACTACGTCAAGCTGGACGGCGAGGTCGGCATCATCGGCAACGGCGCCGGCCTGGTGATGTCCACCCTGGACGTCGTCGCCTACGCGGGCGAGGCGCACGGCGGCGTCAAGCCGGCCAACTTTCTGGACATCGGTGGCGGCGCGAGCGCCGAGGTGATGGCCAACGGACTGGACATCATCCTGTCCGACCCCGACGTCAAGGCCGTGTTCGTCAACGTGTTCGGCGGCATCACCGCCTGTGATGCGGTGGCCAACGGCATCGTGCAGGCGCTGCAGATTCTGGGCGACGAAGCCAACAAGCCGCTGGTGGTCCGGCTGGACGGCAACAACGTGGAGGAGGGTCGGCGCATCCTCACCGAGGCGGCACATCCGCTGGTCACCCAGGCCGACACCATGGACGACCGGCGCCGACAAGGCTGCCGAACTGGCGAACGCGGGAGTCTGAGCAATGGCGATCTTCTTGGACGAGAACTCCCGGGTCATCGTGCAGGGCATGACCGGGTCCGAGGGCATGAAGCACACCGCCCGGATGCTGGCCTCCGGCACGAACATCGTCGGCGGGGTGAACGCCCGGAAGGCCGGCACCACCGCTTCGTTCGACGGTGTCACAGGTGGTAGGGGTGAGCAGCCGGTGTTCGGCACCGTCGTCGAGGCGATCGACAAGGCCGGGGCCAACGTCTCGGTGCTGTTCGTGCCGCCGGCGTTCGCGAAGGACGCGATCATCGAGGCCATCGACTCCGGCATCGAACTGGCCGTGGTGATCACCGAAGGCATCCCGGTGCACGACTCCGCGGTGGCCTGGGCGCACGCGCTGGCCACCGGCAACAAGACCAGGATCATCGGGCCGAACTGTCCGGGCATCATCAGCCCCGGCAAGTCCAACGCCGGCATCATCCCGGCCAACATCACCGGCCCCGGTCGCGTGGGGCTGGTGTCCAAGTCCGGCACACTGACCTACCAGATGATGTACGAGCTGCGCGATCTCGGGTTCTCCTCGGCCATCGGCATCGGCGGCGACCCGATCATCGGCACCACCCACATCGATGCCCTCGAGGCGTTCGAGGCCGACCCGGAGACCGAGGCGATCGTGATGATCGGCGAGATCGGCGGCGACGCCGAGGAGCGCGCCGCGGCGTTCATCGCCGACAACGTCAGCAAGCCGGTGGTCGGCTACGTGGCCGGGTTCACCGCGCCCGAGGGCAAGACCATGGGGCACGCCGGTGCCATCGTCTCCGGTTCGTCCGGCACCGCCGCCGCCAAGAAGGAAGCACTGGAAGCCGTCGGGGTGAAGGTGGGCAAGACCCCCTCGGAGACAGCGCGCCTGCTCCGGGCGACGCTGAGCTGAGCCTCGCGAACCCGGCCCGCACCGACTGCGCCCGCATCAGCGGGCCCGCTCGCGCGTGCATTCCCGCAGCGCCGCGGGAGCTGAGTTGATCATGGTGTCCCTGCTGGGAATGATCGGGCAGCGCGACGCGAAGCGGACCAAAAGGTGTCGCCGGTGCCATGATCACCAGGGCCTGTGGCCGATCGTGCGTGGTGGTGCGGTTACCCCAAGCGACCGCCCGGGCACAGCGGGGTGGGATAAGTTCGAATGCGCAGGTGTCCGTCGGGGATGCTCCACGTCGTCCGACGACCGACCGACGTGCAGGGCGATCGACGCCCTGCGGATGAGATGAGTGGGTGGAACAGATGAGTGGTCCATACGGCCCGCCGCCCGGCGGTGCTCCCCAAGGCCAGGGACCGCAGGGTCCGGTGGCACCAGGCTCGTACCCGGGCCCGCCCGGACCGGCGGCGCAGCACGGCGGCCCAGGGTTCGCCCCGGGCCAGCCCGGCGGCTACCAGGGGCAGGGCGGCTGGCAGGGCGGTTCCGGCTACGCCCCCGCCCAGTCGAAGGCTGCACTCGGCCTGGACAAGATCCTCGCGCTCTCCGTTGCCGGCCTCGGCGTCCTGAACTTCATCTGGGGTTTCCTGCCGGCGGTGAGTCTGCCCGACGGAGCCCCCGACTCCGTGCCGACATCGTTCTACGGACTGGGCTACGGATATCTGCCGGTCTTGTTGTTCGTAGCCGGGCTACTCGCCCTGGGACCGTGGGAACCGAAGGGGCGCAACCTCGCCTTCCCCGTCGCGGTGATTTCCGCGGTCACCGCGATCGCCGCGGTGGCAACCTGGATCTCGGACAGCATCTACTCGTCGGAATCCGGGACCGGGAAGGGGATCGGTCTGATCCTGCTGGGGATCTTCGCCATCTTGCAGGCGCTCGCGGCGCTCGGTTCGTGGCTGTTCGACGCCGGGATTCTCAAGCAGGGCGGCAAGCCCGCAGCGGTGGTCGGTGGTGGCTTTGCTCCGCCGGGTCCCGGATCGCCGGGTCCGGGTTCGCACGCTCCCGGGCCGCACGGCCCAGGCCAGCAGGGACCTGGGCCACACGGCGGCCCCGGCCAGCAGGGCCCCGGCCAGCAGGGCTACGCGGTTCCAGGCGGGTATGGCGGCCCGTCCGGACCGGGCGGCCCATCCGGAGCGGGACAGCACGGTGCGTCGGGACCCGGTCAGCCGTCCGGTCCCGCACAGGGTGGTCCGTCCCAGGGCGGGGCCCCGGCGCAGTACGGCCCGTTCGGATCATCGGGACCGCAGGGCGGCGAGCCGTCCTTCGGGGCCCAGGGTGGCTACGCCCCGCAGGCGCCGGTCGCTCCGGGCGAGGCGTCCGGCGCCTTCCCGCAACCGAATGCCGGCGGGGACGACGGGGACGACGGCCAGCACCCGGACGTCACCCAGCAGGTCCGCTTCTGACCCGGGCGCTGTCAGGAACACCGACGCCGCGGGGCGTGAGCCGATGCTCACGCCCCGCGGTGTGTCTGCGACGAGAAGCGGTGTCGAGTCCAGTATTCGTTGACATGTGCGTAGGTCGGCGGCCGACCACTCGGGGCACCTTTCAGGTCGACGGGTCCCTGCTCGGACCACCCGGACCGGGTTCCGAGATCGCGCTCGGTTCGGTAGACGTGCGGGTCCGCCAATCGGCACGACGGCGGCGCGCCTGACCTCGGGTGTCGACACGATCGTGTGACAGTGGCCCGGTGAGTTCCACGAGCACGCTGGCCCGCCCGCTGCTCGCGGCGCCGGAGCCCGAGGATCCACCGGTTCTCGGACTCGTCCTGCTGGCCGCGATGCTTCGCGCCGCTCTGATCGCAGTCAGTGGACTGGTCCTCGTCGTCGGCGTTGCGTTGCTGCTCTGGGCAGTCACCCCGGCCACCGGCTCCGAACCCACCTCGTTGCTCCGCGGGGGCGTCGGGGCCTTCGCCTCGGCCCACCTGATGCCGGTGACCATCGGTACGGCCACGCTGACCCTTCCGCCGCTGCTCCTGACCTTGCTGTTCGGTGGGTTCCTCGCGGCCGGCGTGGCCCGCGGACGGGTGGTCGCGGACGGTCCGGTCGCGGAAGCGGCGTCTGCCGTACTCGGCGCCGCCGCCTACACGGCCGTCGTACTCGGAGCGGTCTACCTCGGCGCGCCTGCGGGCGCAGTGGATCTGCGGGACGGTTGGCGGGCGGGGCTGTTCGCGCTGGTCGCGGCCGCGATCGGGACCGCGGTGCGCGGCACGGCATGGCGAGCCCGGTGGATCGGCGGCACGCCCCACTGGTTGCAGGTCGGCGTCCGTACCGGCGTGGCCGGGCTCATGATGTTGGTCGCCGGCGGGGCCGTGTTGCTGGTGGTCGCGTTGGTGCGGTCGTTCACGGCGGCCGCAGCGGTCGGGGAGGTGGCCGCGCCGACCGCGGGCGACGCCTTCGGTATGGCGGTGCTCGGCTTGGTCTATCTGCCCACTGCGGTGTTGGCGGCCACCGGTTACGCCGCCGGTCCTGGGTTCCAGATCGGGGCGGGCACCTACTCGCCGCTGGGCAGCCACGGCGTCGAACTCCCTGCTGTCCCACTCCTCGCCGCGGTCCCACCGACCGGCGCGCCCCATCCTTCGGGCTTGCTCGTCTTCCTGGTGCCGGTGATCGCTGCCATCGTGGTCGGCATGTCGGTCGCCCGCCGACTGGCAACCAGATCGGAGCGGCTCCTCGGCGCAGGAACGGCCGGAATCATTGCCGCCGGCGTACTCACGGCCCTGCTCGCGGTCGCCGGCGGGGGTGTCACCGGCAGCACCTGGGCGCATCTCGGTGTTCCGCTTGGTTGGTACGCGGTTGCGGTCGCGATCGAGGTCGCCGTCCCGGCGATGGCGTGGGCGGGAGTGGCCGGATGGACCGGCGTGCCGTGGCGCCCCGCGGTGAGCGACACCGCTGACAACGTCGAGGACGCGGCGGCGTCGGCCCAAGCCGCCGACGCGGCCGACGTTGACGAAGCCGGTTCGGACGGCGTGGCCATCGGGGGGCCACCTGAGGTGCTGGTCTGGGACATCACCGAGGGGCTACCTGCCGACGTGGTCGAGGCGAGCGAGCCGGCGGAACCCGATGAGATGGCCGACACCGACTCGGCTGTGCCCCTGGTGGAGGAGGCTCGGGACGATGGCGTCCGTGGTCGATGCCGGCGCGGATGCGGATCCGGCACGGATGTGGTCGGCACGGATGGGGTAGAGGCGGTCGTGGTCGAGCCGGTCGTCAGCGAGGTCGGGGTCGAACGGGGCGCCGGACGCCGAACGGCGCAGTCCGGGTGAGGTGGGCGCGGGCGACCCGGTCGCGGATGCCGCGCCCGCGGACGTCCGCGGACAGGCTGCGCAGGACGCCGGGGTCGCCCGGGCGTTCCGCGGTCACCGATTGCTCCGGCGACGCCAGCACTGAGTCGACCAGCTCGGACCGGTGGACTGCTCGGTCGGCCGGAGGATCACTGACTCAGCAGGACCAGATGTCGCCGAGGGTGTAACCCGTCGGGAACAGGTCCGAATCGTCGACCCCGCACGGCGTTCCGATCGCTGGGCCGCATCGCTGGACGAACTTCGCTGCGACCACGAACCGGCGTCCCACAGTGCCCCGGGAACGGCGCTCGCACCACCGCACGTAGGCTGAACCGGCCCGAATGGACGAGTGCGAAGAGGACCAGTGACCGAACCTGCCGGCGTGGCTGCGGAGCCCGCCGACACCGCGTTCCGCCTGGTCGTCCTGATCTCCGGTGGTGGGTCCAACCTGGCCGCACTGCTCGAGGCACAGCGCGACGGGCGCTTGGGCGCCCAGGTCGTCGGCGTCGGTGCCGACCGGCAGGGCGCGATCGGGCTCGACATCGCCCGGCACGCCGGGGTCCCGACGTTCGTCGAGCGGGTGGCAGATCACCCCGACCGCGCGACGTGGGACCGTGCGCTGACGGCCGCCGTCGCCGCCTACCGTCCCGACCTGGTCGTCTCGGCCGGCTTCCTCAAGCTGGTCGGGCGGACCTTCCTGGACGCCTTCGGCGATCGCTACCTGAACACGCACAACACGCTGCTGCCTTCGTTCCCCGGCATCCACGGGCCGGCCGACGCACTTGCCTACGGGGTGAAGGTCACCGGCGCGACGTTGTTCTTCGTCGATGACGGCGTGGACACCGGGCCGATCCTGGCGCAGGTCGCGGTGCCGGTCGAGGACGACGACACGCGTGGACACGCTGACCGAGCGGATCAAACAGGCCGAGCGGCAACAACTCGTCGAGCAGGTGCGACGGTTGGCCCGGCGGGGCTGGCGCATCGAGGGCAGGAAGGTCATCATCCCATGACGGCAACGGCATCCGAGGCCAGCGAGTACATCGATCCGGCGGCCGAGGTCGAGGCCGAGCCACGTCGACCGGGCGCACGACCACTGCGCCGCGCGCTGGTCTCGGTGTACGACAAGACCCGACTGGTCGAACTCGGTACCGCGCTGCACGCCGCCGGCGTGGTGCTGGTGTCGACCGGATCGACCGCACGCACGTTGTCCGAGGCCGGGATCCCGGTGACCCCGGTCGAGCAGATCACCGGATTCGCCGAGTGTCTGGACGGCAGGGTGAAGACGTTGCACCCGGCCGTACACGGCGGGCTGCTGGCCGACACCCGGCGCCCGGACCACCTGGCCCAGATCGCCGAGTTGGGCATCGAACCGTTCGATCTGGTGGTGTGCAACCTCTATCCGTTCCGGGACACCGTGGCATCCGGCGCCGCCATCGACGAGTGTGTCGAGCAGATCGACATCGGCGGCCCGTCGATGATCCGGGCCGCCGCGAAGAACCACCCGAGCGTCGCGGTCGTGGTCGAGCCCAGCGGCTACGACCAGGTGTTCGCCGCCCTGCGCGCCGGCGGGTTCACCCTTGCGCAACGGAAGGCGTTGGCGGCCAATGCGTTCGCCCACACCGCGAGCTATGACGTGGCGGTGGCATCGTGGATGCACACGGTGCTCTCGCCGTCGGCGGACGGCTGGCCGGCCTGGACCGGCGCCACCTGGGAGCGCTCGGCGGTGCTGCGTTACGGCGAGAACCCGCACCAGTCGGCGGCGCTGTACCGGCACTGGCGTGGTGGCCTGGCCACCGCCGAGCAGTTGCACGGCAAGGAGATGAGTTACAACAACTACGTCGACATCGACGCCGCCTGGCGGATGGCGACCGATTTCGCCGGACCGACCTGCGCGATCGTCAAGCACGCCAACCCCTGTGGCATCGCCAGCGTCGCGGACGGCGCCGACGAGGACATCGCCCTGGCCCACGAGCGGGCGCTGGCCTGCGACCCGGTCTCGGCATTCGGCGGCGTCATCGCGGTCAACCGGGTGGTCACCACCGAACTGGCCGAGCAGATCGCCGAGGTGTTCACCGAGGTGTTGGCCGCCCCCGGCGTACACCGAGGCCGCGCTGTCCGTGCTGACCAGGAAGAAGAACATCCGGCTGCTGGTGATGCCGGCCGATGCCGCGCCGGATCCGGTTGAGTTCAAGGCGATCTCCGGCGGCGATCCTGGCCCAGAGCCGGGACGGCCTGGATGCTCCCGGCGACGCCGTCGACGGCTGGACCCTGGCCGCCGGCGAGCCGGTCGACCGCGCCACCCTGGACGACCTCGAGTTCGCCTGGCGGGCCTGCCGCTCGGTCAAGTCGAACGCGATCCTGCTGGCCGCCGGCGGCGCTTCGGTCGGGCATCGGCATGGGCCAGGTGAACCGGGTCGACTCGGCCCGGCTCGCGGTGGAGCGGGCGGGGGAGCGGGCGGGGACTGCGGTGGCCGCCTCCGACGCCTACTTCCCGTTCCCCGACGGCCTGGAAGTCCTGGCGCTGGCCGGGGTCACGGGCCGTCGTCCAGCCGGGCGGATCGGTCCGCGACCCCGAGGTGATCGCGGCCGCCGAGGCGGCCGGCGTCAGCATGTACTTCACCGGCGTCCGGCACTTCTTTCACTGAACGAACCTGGGCGGAGCGACCGGAGCGACGGGGCAGGAACGTCTGTGCTCGAATTGACCGAAAGTGTCTACGAAGGTGAGGATTTCACCGAGGTCGACCTGCAGGTCGGTGTCGCTGACCGCGATCACCTTCGTCGACTGCGACTTCGCCGGCGCGACGCTGGCCGGCGCCACCACCAGCCGGGTCAGCTTCGAACGCTGCGATTTCACCAATGCCGAGCTGTACGGCACCACCCACCAGGGAAGTTCGTTCGTCGCCTGCACGTTCGACCGGACCGCCTGGCACTCCTCGACGCTGACCGGCTGCCGGCTGACCGGTTCCACGTTCACCGACTGCCGGCTCGTGCCGTTGACGCTGACCGACTGCGATCTCACGCTGGTCTCGCTGGCGGGCGCCCGGTTGGCCAAGACCGACCTGTCCGGGCCTGCGGCTGCGGGAGGCCAACCTCACCGGCGCCGACCTGTCCTCCTGTGTGCTGCGCGGGACCGATCTGTCCGGCGCCCGGTCGGCCGGGCTCGACCTGTCCGGGGCCGACCTTCGCGGCGCGATCGTCGACGCCGTCGCTGTGGGTCGGGGCCAAGCTGCGCGGGGCCAGGGTCGATGTCGACCAGGCCGTGCTGTTCGCCGCCGCGCACGGGTTGCTGATCGGAGCACCGGAGGGCGAGTAGTCGCTGACGCGCCGGACCGGACCGCAGCCCGCAACGGACCGGGTGGCGCGGCGGTCGTGGCAGGATCGGGTCTCGTGACGGCAACGATCCTGGACGGCAAGGCGACCCTCGCGACGGTGAAGAGCGAGCTGCGCACGCGCCTCGCCGCCCTCGCCGAGCGCGGCGTCGTCCCCGGACTGGGCACCGTGCTGGTCGGTGACGACCCGGCGAGTCGGTGGTACGTCGCGGCCAAGCACAAGGACTGCGCCGAGATCGGCATCCGGTCCATCCAGCGCGAACTGCCCGCCGGCACGACCCAGGCCGAGGTCGAGGCGGTGGTCGACGAACTCAACGCCGACCCCGGGTGCACGGCGTTCCTGGTCCAACAGCCGACCGGATTGGACGAGTTCGCCATCCTGTCCCGGGTCGATCCGGCCAAGGACGTCGACGGCCTGCACCCGTACAACCTGGGCTCGTTGGTGCTGGGTCACGCGGCGCCGGAGCCGTGCACGCCGGCCGGCGTCATCGAACTGCTGCGCCGCTACGGCGTGCCGATCGCCGGGGCCGAGGTGGTGGTCATCGGCCGCGGCATCACCGTCGGTCGGCCGCTGGGAGTGCTGCTGTCCCGGCGCAGCGAGAACGCCACGGTCACGTTGTGCCACACCGGAACTCGGGATCTGGCCGCGCACGTTCGGCGGGCCGACATCGTCGTTGCCGCGGCGGGCGTGCCCGGCCTGGTGACGGCGGACATGGTCCAGCCCGGCGCCGCCGTCCTCGATGTCGGCGTCTCCCGGGTCGACGGCAAGATCGCCGGTGACGTCGCGCTCGAGCGTGGCCGAGATCGCCGGGTTCGTCGCCCCGAACCCGGGTGGCGTCGGGCCGATGACCAGGGCGATGCTGCTGTCCAATGTGGTCAGGGCCGCCGAGGCCCAGGCCGCCGGGCGCACCGTGAGACCAGGGCGCGTCGGCCTGATGGCCGGCACCCGGCTGGTCCGCGCGCTGCCGATGACGGCGGTGATGCTGGTCGTCGCGTTCGCCTTCGTCCTGATCGTCACCGCGCACTGGCGCAAGGGTGCGGCGGCCCTGGGGGTGGCGGCGCTGCTGGCGGCGGTCCTTCGATTGGTGTTGCCGGAGAACAAACTCGGACCGCTGGCCGTGCGCAGCCGGGCCTTCGACGTGCTGTTCCTGCTGGTGATGGCCGCGGCGATGGGTCTGCTCTCGTTCGGGTTCTACGTGTTCTGAGCCACCCGGCCGGACTATTCACTCTGCGAGCTTCTCCAACCGGGCGAAAACCTTTGCCAACATTGCGGTCTCCTCATCGGTCAGCCGACTGCCGAACTCCCGCTGGATACCGGCCATGTGCACCAGGGCGGCCGACCGCAGGGCGGCCCGGCCCGAGCGGGTGAGGGCGACGATCACCCCGCGGCCGTCCGTCGGGTCGGGCTTGCGCATCACCAGCCCGGCCTGTTCCATCCGCTCGACCTTGCGGGAGAGGCCCGGCTGGCTGAGCACGACCTTGCCGCACCAGGTCGCGCAGCCGCAGCTTGCCGCCGGCCTCGGACAGCTGGACCAGCACGTCGTAGGTGCCCAGGGGGACCTTTCCGGCCTGGTCCAGGTCGGCTCGACAGCCGCGCCATGATGCGTGCATACGCGTGCAGCATCGACACCCAAGCCTCGAGCTGCCGTTCGCCGACCGGTGCCATCTGCGTTCGCCCCCGACCTCGCGTCGCCGCCGACCGCTGTGCCACTGGCTGTGCGCCGGCTGTGTCCGCTGTTCAGGCACAAACGGTACGTTCTGCTGTCAGATAGTGCAGCACGATTCGGCCGCGGTGATGCCGTCGAATCGGTAGCAGTACGCTTGTCCTGCGAAGAGTGCATCGAAAGGGAGCGTCCGGCCATGAGCAAGATCAAGGTGACAGGGAACCGTCGTCGAACTCGACGGCGACGAGATGACCCGCATCATCTGGAAGTTCATCAAGGACCAGTTGATCCTGCCGTACCTGGATGTCGACCTCGAGTACTACGACCTGGGCATCGAGAGTCGGGACGCCACCGACGACCAGATCACCGTCGACGCGGCGAACGCGATCAAGAAGCACGGCGTCGGCGTCAAGTGCGCCACCATCACCCCGGACGAGGCGCGGGTGGAGGAATTCGGGCTCAAGAAGATGTGGCGGTCGCCGAACGGCACCATCCGCAACATCCTCGGCGGCGTGATCTTCCGCGAGCCGATCGTCATCTCCAACATTCCGCGGCTGGTGCCCGGCTGGACCAAGCCCATCGTGGTCGGCCGTCACGCATTCGGTGACCAGTACCGGGCGACGGACTTCAAGGTTCCCGGCGCCGGCACCGTCACCATCACCTTCACCCCGGCCGACGGCTCCGCGCCGATCGAGCACGAGATCGTCAAGCTGCCCGAGGACGGCGGCGTGGTGATGGGCATGTACAACTTCAACGACTCGATCGCCGACTTCGCCAGGGCGTCGTTCGCCTACGGCCTGCAGCGCGGTTACCCGGTGTACCTGTCGACGAAGAACACGATCCTCAAGGCCTACGACGGCGCGTTCAAGGACATCTTCCAGCAGGTGTTCGACGCCGAATATGCATCTGCGTTCTCGCCAGGCCGGTCTGACCTACGAGCACCGGCTGATCGACGACATGGTCGCCTCCGCGCTCAAGTGGGAGGGCGGCTACGTCTGGGCGTGCAAGAACTACGACGGCGACGTGCAGTCGGACACCGTGGCCCAGGGCTTCGGCTCGCTGGGCCTGATGACCTCGGTGCTGATGACCCCGGACGGCCGCACCGTCGAGGCCGAGGCCGCGCACGGCACCGTCACCCGGCACTACCGCCAGCACCAGGCCGGCAAGCCGACCTCGACCAACCCGATCGCCTCGATCTACGCCTGGACCGGCGGGCTGAAGCACCGCGGCAAGCTGGACGGCACCCCTGAGGTCACCGGCTTCGCCGAGGCGCTGGAGGACGTGATCATCAAGACCGTGGAGAGCGGCAAGATGACCAAGGACCTGGCGCAGCTGGTCGGGCCGGAGCAGGCCTGGCTGACCACCGAGGACTTCCTGGCCGCGCTGGACGAGAACCTGCAGGCCCGGCTGGGCTGAGGCGCTACCGCCGATGTCTGCGGCACGCCTGTCCGGTCGACCCTGGGCATGAGCCCACAGCTGTGCGCATCGAGAAGGGGAGCGTCGTGTCGACCAACACTGACACCGTGAACCGCTACATCGACGGATTCCGGACCGGCGACCACGAGCACATTCTGTCCTGCCTGACGGACGACATCGTCTGGACGGTTTTCGGCGCGTTCCGGCTGGAGGGCAAGGTCGCCTACGACGCCGCGATCGACGGTGGGCCGGAGTTCGATGGGCCACCCCGGCTGACCGTGGTGCGGATGGTGGAGCAGGACGACGTGGTCATGGCGGAGATGAGCGGCTCGGCCGCCCGAGTGGACGGGACCGAGCTGCGGATGTCGATGGCGGAGGTGTTCCGGATGCGGGACGGTCTGATCGCCGAGCGCCGGGCGTGGGTGATCCCGCTGGAACACGACGACGTGCGGTGAGTTGACCATGGACCGGCGGGGTGAGCTGGGGCGGTCCTGCGGCCGATCGCGCTGCGGAGACCCTCAGCCGGGCACAAGGGTGTCCGATTCGCCTTGACGGCGGTATCTCGCACCCGGCCGACCGGCCTACCGTCGGCGCCAGACCACTTCAGCGGGAAGCGGCCGTCCGGAGTTGGGAGGAACGAATGTTCATCCAGATCATCCAGGGTCGGTGCACCAGGGAAGCGGAGATGCGCGCTGCCCTCGACTCCTGGCGCGCTACCTGTGAGCCCGGGGCCGACGGCTACCTCGGCGGCACCTACGGCTTCACCGACGACGGCATGTTCGTCGCCGTCGTCCGCTTCGAGAGCGAGGAGATGGCCCAGCGCAATTCCCAGCGTCCCGAGCAGGGCGCCTGGTGGGCGGAGACCGAGAAGCTGTTCGACGCGCCGCCGGAGTTCCACGACTGCCGCGACGTGATGATGATGCTGGGCGGCGGGTCGGACGAGGCCGGCTTCGTGCAGATCATGCGCGGCAAGCTGACCGATCCGGAACGGGCGAAGGCGATGTTCAGCGAGATGGAATCGTCGCTGCACCAGGCGCGGCCGGACATCATGGGCGCCACCCTGGCCATCGAGGATGACGGGTCGTTCATGGAGACCGTCGCGTTCACCTCCGAGGCCGCGGCCCGGGACGGCGAGAAGCAGGAAATGCCGGCGGACGTTCGCGAGCGGATGGAATCGGTGATGACGGTCGAGCAGTTCATCGACCTGCGCCACCCGTTCTTCGCCACCCACGCCTGATCCGCCCGTCGCCGCGGGCCGACTCGAGGCTCGGCACTGGTGATCGAGCTGAACCGTGGGCAGGTGAGACCGGCCGCGCGCGACTCTGCTGACGGTTCGGCCGAGGTGACGTCGTGTGTCGATGCGGAGCCGACGACGGCCGGGCTCGGGACGGCGGCGGGTTCGCGGCGCGCGCGCAGCCAGCTAGGTTGATCAGGTGCCCGCCCGGCCGCTCCGCGACCCCCGACCTGCCGCCCGAACGGGGTGCCGGCGGTGAACACCCTGGTCGGCGAAATCCTGCTGGTCCTGGTGTTCATCCTGATCGGCGGGACGTTCAACGCGTCCGAGATCGCGCTGATCTCGCTGCGGCACAGCCAGGTCGAGCGGCTGGCGGCGACCAAGGGTGTCCGCGGCCGCCGGCTGGCCAAGCTGGTGTCCGACCCCAACCGGTTCCTGGCCTCCGTGCAGATCGGCGTCACCTTCGCCACGATGTTGTCGTCCGCGTTGGGCGCGGCCACGGTGTCCGAACGGGTCGCCGCGAACCTGGAGCAGGCCGGGATGCCGGCCGGCTGGGCCAACGGGCTCGCCCTGGTCGGCGTCACCCTGATCATCTCGTTCTTCTCGCTGGTGCTCGGCGAGCTGGTGCCCAAGCGGCTCGGTCTGCAGCGCAGCGAATCCATCGCGCTGATCGCGTCCGGCCCCCTGACGTGCCATGGCCAGGATCTTCCGGCCGGTGGTCTGGCTGCTCGGCGTCTGCACGAATGCCCTGGTCCGGCTGCTGCGGGGCGACCCGAGCCAGGGCGGCGTCGATGATCACCCAGGAGGAACTCCGGTCGCTGGTCGCCGCGCACGAGGACCTGTCCTCGGTGGAGCGGCAGATGATCGACGACGTCTTCGACGCCGAGCAGACCCTGGTCCGCGAGGTGATGGTGCCCCGCCCTGAGGTCGAGTTCCTGCCGGCGTCCCTGTCCGTCTCCCGGGCCGCCCGGACCGCCGTCGCTCATCCACACTCCCGGTTCCCGGTGATCGGCGCCGATCCGGACGACGTGGTCGGCGTCGTGCACCTGCGGGACCTGCTGGTGGTGGCGCATCCGCTGGGCCGGGCCGCCTCCGTCGGCGACGTGAGCACGCCGGTCACCGTCATCCCCGGCACCAAGAACGTGCTCGAAGCGCTGTACGAGATGCGCCGCTCCGGGCAGCACCTGGCCGTGGTGGTCGACGAGTACGGCGGCACCGATGGCATCGTCACCCTCGAGGATCTGATCGAGGAGATCGCCGGCGAGATGCTGGCCGACGGCGCCGACGGCTCGACCGTCGCCGAACCCGAGGCGGCCGCGGCCCACGAGGTGGACGGTCGCATCAACCTGGATGACTTCGCGGAGGTCACCGGCCTGGAGTTGCCGGCCGGTCCCTACGACACCGTCGCCGGCTACCTGATGGCCAGGTTGGGCCGGCTGCCGGCCGAAGGTGACGGGGTCGAGGTCGACGGCCGGATGCTCACCGTGCTGGAGATGGACGGCCGCCGGGTCGCCCGGATCGGGGTCAGCGCGGCACGGCCCGGCGCCGACCGAAGAACCGCCGGCGGGATCCGCCCGCGATCCCCGTGCACGGAGCCGCCCGACGCTGATGGGAAGATCGGACCCATGTCCGCAGAGCCCTCCCGTCCCCGCGTGCTGTCCGGGATCCAGCCGACCGCCGACTCGTTCCACGTCGGCAATTACCTCGGCGCGCTGCGCCAGTGGGTCGACCTGCAGGAGACGCACGAGACCTTCTATTCGATCGTCGATCTGCACGCGATCACCGTGGAGTACGACCCGGCCCTGCTGCGCTCGCGGACCCGGGTCGCGGCCGCCCAACTGCTGGCCCTGGGCATCGATCCCGAACCGGTCGGCCCTGTTCGTGCAGTCGCACGTCCCGGCCCATACCCAGTTGGCCTGGGTGATGGAGTGTCTCACCGGATTCGGTGAAGCGGGACGGATGACCCAGTTCAAGGACAAGTCGGCGAAGAGCGGTGCCGACCGCACGTCCGTCGGTCTGTTCACCTATCCGATCCTGCAGGCGGCCGACATCCTGGCCTACCAGGCGGACGCCGTGCCGGTCGGCGAGGACCAGCGGCAGCACCTGGAGCTGACCCGCAACCTGGCCCAGCGGTTCAACGCCCGGTACGGGCCGACGCTGACCGTGCCCGAGCCGTACATCCTCAAGGCCACCGCGAAGGTCTACGACCTGACCGACCCGACGGCCAAGATGAGCAAGTCGTCGCCGGGCGGATCGCTGGACCTGTTGGCCGACGTCAAGGCGTCGGTGAAGCGGATCAAGTCGGCGGTGACCGACACCGGCCGCGAGATCCAGTTCGACGAGGCGGCCAAGCCGGGCGTGTCCAATCTGCTCACCCTGTTGTCGGTGTTCACCGGCACGCCGATCCCTGACCTGGAGATTGCCTACCAGGGCAAAGGGTACGGAGATCTCAAGGGTGACCTCGCCGAGGCGTTCGCCGCGTTCGTCCTTCCGTTGCAGCGGCAGGTCGGTGACTACCTCGCCGACCCGGCTGAATTGGACCGGGTGCTCGCGGTGGGCGCGGCCCGGGCGAACGAGGTCGCCGCGCGGACGGTCGCGGCCGTCTATGACAGGGTGGGGTTCCTGACCCGCTGACCGGCGGCGACGGGGAACCTCGGCGCAGGAAGGGGTACCGCGATGGCCGGCCCGAGGACGGATCTGTATCGGCCGAGAACCGAGGTGGACCGGATCGTCGCCGCCCGGACGGCCGCGGAGGTCAAGGTCGAGAAGCCGGTGCCGGAGAAGAAGGCGTCCGGTCCTGTCGGCGTTGATCAAACGGATCATGGCGCGGCCGGGCATCGCGCATCTGATCCGGGCGTTCGAGCGCTACACCGAGCGCCTGGGCGCGCAGTTCGCCGGCGCCATCACCTATTTCTCCTTCCTGGCGCTGGTGCCCTTGCTGATGGTGGCCTTCGCCGCCGTCGGCATCGTCCTGTACAACCGTCCCGATCTGGTGACGCGAAATCGCCGACTAGGGTCTCGGCGGCCCTGCCCGGATCCCTGGGCGATGAGATCGAGAAGGTCATCGACACCGCGGTCGCGTCCCGGTACAGCGTCGGCATCGTCGGTCTGGTGATCGCGCTGTACTCGGGGATCGGCTGGATGGGCAATCTGCGGGAGGCGGTCCGCGCCCAGTGGCGGCCCAGGTGGGAGGAGCCGGCCAACCGGAAGGACAACTTCTTTGTCGCGTTGCTGAAGAACCTGGTCAACCTGGCCGGGCTCGGCGTGGCCATCGTGCTCTCGCTCGCGCTGACCGCAGCGGCCGGAACGGCGCAGAGTTGGGTGCTGTCCCAACTCGGCCTCGACGACGTGAGTTGGTTGAAGCCGATCTTCTCGATCCTCACGTTCCTGATCGCCATCGGCGCCGACGTGGTGATCTTCTACTGGCTCTACTCGCGACTCCCGGAGCCGCACTACCGACCGCCGACCAAGGCGCTGTGGCGGGGCGCGCTGGCCGCCGCGGTGGCGTTCGAGATCTTGAAATTCGCCCTCACCTTCATCCTGCCGCGACTGTCGTCGCCGACCGCGGTGGTGTTCGGGTCCATCATCGGTTTGCTGTTGTTCATCAACCTGGTCTCCCAGATGTTGCTGTTCGTCGCCGCGTGGATCGCCACGGCACCCGGGCATGGACGACGACGAGAAGAACAAGCTGCCGGAGATTCCCGGCCCGCCGATGCACGTGGACCGGGGCATGGGCACCGGTGAGGCCATCGGGCTGGTCGGCGTCGGCGCGGCCGCCGGTTGGTTCGGCGGACGCCGGGCCGGCGCGCAAGGGGTGAGGTCGGCGTCAGGTCGACGGCACGTCGCACAGGGTTCGGTCATGCGGCCGAAACGCAACGTTGACCCGCCGGAACTTTCCCCGGGCGGCCCGTCCCGCCACGATGCGCACATGGCTCTCGTTGCGGAACCCGATACCGGCCTGCTCGGCGACCGGCACTACGGCGCGAAGGTGGTCGCCGTCGAACCCGGTGGCGCCGAAGTGATCCCGTTGGCCGAACGACACGGGCGGCCGATCCAGTTGCTGTGGACGTGGACGTCGCCGAACATGGAGTTCGCGACCATCTACGTCGGCGCGCTCGGCATCATCTTCGGGCTGAGCTTCTGGCAGACGTTCGCCGCGATCGTGCTGGGCACCGCGCTCGGCTCGCTGTCGCACGCGGTGTTGTCCAGTTGGGGTCCGTCCACCGGGTACTGCCAGATGGTGCTGTCGCGGCGGGCCTTCGGCTACCGCGGCAACATCCTGCCGGCCGGCATCAACTGGCTGGTCGCCGGTGTCGGCTGGTTCGCGGTGAACTCGGTGTCCGGCGCGTTGGCGCTGGCCGCACTGACCGGGCTGAACGGGTACGTCAGCCTGGTCATCGTCGTCGCCTGCATGCTGGCGTTGGCGTTCTTCGGGCACAACCTGATCCAGGCGTTCGAGAAGTACGCCGCCCCGCTGCTCACCGTCATCTTCGTGATCGGCGGCATCATTCTGCTGACCAAGGCCGAACACCTCGGCCCCCGGCGCGCCGTTCCCCGGTGCGTTCTGGGTGCTGTTCGCGGCGACCTTCGGCTACGCCGCCGGCTGGAACCCCTACGCCTCCGACTACACCCGCTACCTGCCTGCCGGCACCGGACGCAAGGCCGGGATCTACGCCGGGCTCGGCGTTCTCGTCTCCTGCATCCTGCTCGAGACGTTCGGCGCGGCCGCGTTCACCGTGCTCGGCGGCGGTTTCGACGGCAACCCGACCGACGGCTACACCGGGTCTGCTGCCGGGCTGGCTGGGCAAGTTCACCCTGCTCGGCATTGCGCTCGGCGCGATCGCGGCCAACGCGCTGAACATGTACTCCAGCGCGATCTCGTTCGCCGCCATGGGGATCAAGCTGCCGACGCCGTCCATCCGTGCGGTGATCGCGGTGGTCATGTCGCTGGCCGGCCTGGTGGTGGCGGCGATCGGCCTGAACAACATCGGCTCCTACGAGAACTTCCTGCTGGTCATCGCCTACTGGGTCGGCCCGTGGCTGGGAGTCGTGTTCGCCGACCGGTTGCTACGGCGGTTCCGCACCGGCGAAGCGATCTACACCGATGCGCACTACAAGAACTGGGCCGGCCCGATCTGCCATGTTCGTCGGAGCGGTGGTCTCGATCTGGCTGTTCTCGGCGCAGAAGCAGTACACCGGGCCGGTCGCCAACGCGCTGCCGGACGATCGGCGACATGACGTTCGTGGTCGGTTTTCTGCTGGCGTTCGGCATCTACGCCGCCCTGCGCAAGAGGCTGGCCGATCCGATCCGCTACCAGCAGCATCCGCCGACCTCGGTCGGCGACGTCCTGGCGAGTTGACCGAGGAGGCCTCGGCCCATCGGGTGGGTTGCTCATCGGGAGGGATGGGCCTGCGGATCGTCCATGATCTCGCGCACCTCTTGCGCACAGCGACAGGCGACAGCGAACTCGGCCGCCTCCTACCACCGCTACGAACGGCTCGGCCCGGATCCGACAAGGACAACACCCTTGCCACCGACAGTCCCGGCCTCCATGTCACGATGCGCCTGCACGATGTCGTCGAGCCGATAGGTGCCGCCGACGGGAACACGCGCTGCGCCGGTGGCAACCGCATCGAGGAACTCCTGCAATACCGATGGCGGGAGGTCCGCGGCGCCGCCGGAGTAGGCGGTCAGCCGCACGCCGTTGGGGAGCCAGTCCATCGGATAGAAGTCGGGGATGGACCAGTTGTCCGAGAGCATGCCGGTGAAGCACACCGTTCCGCCGCTGCGGACCGCGCGCAGGGTGTCACCGAGGACGTCCGCGCCCACCAGTTCGACCGCCCCGTCGACGCCGCCCGGCACGATGTCGCGCACCGCTTCGGCGACCCGGCCACTGTCGATGAGGACATGGTCGACGCCGACGCCGTCCAGCAACGAATGCTTGCTCGACGAGCGGGTGGTGGCGAGCACCGTGAGGCCGCGAAGCCGGCCCAGCACTGCGAGGGTCAGCCCGACCGACGACGTTCCGCCACGGATCAGCAGGCTGTCACCTCGCGTCGGTCGCACGCCGACCTCGAGCGAGCCGTGAGCGGTCTGCAGCATCTCGGGAACTGCTCCCAGCACGTCCCACGGCAGTTCGCTGCGAAACGGGATCACCTGAGTCGCCGGCACCACGACGAACTCGGCGTAACCGCCGTCGAAGTCGCGCCCCATGCCGCCCATCATGGTCATCACCTGGGTGCCCGCCGGGACCTCATTCCCCGGAGCGCTCGCCACGACGCCGGTGGCCTCGATGCCGGGGATTCGCGGGAACGAACCCGACGTCGCCTGACCGCGGCGGAAGTGCAGTTCGGACCGGTTCAGCCCGAAAGCCTCGACCCGGATGAGAATCTCGCCGAACTTGGGCTGCGGCACCGGAACATCGCGGAGTTGGAGGACCTCTGGTCCGCCGGGCGCCGTGACCACGACCGCCCGCATGGTCGCCGTCATCCAGTGGCCGCCGGTGGTGTTCGAGGCCGACGGAGTTCGAGAAAGGGATCGACCGCGGCATGGTAGGAGGCTGCGTCGTCGCGGCGCACGCAGTGCCCGACGGCGGGGATCCTGGCGATGTCGATCAGCGGATTGCCGAGTTCGTCGTCGGTGGGGGCCATCTCGCCGTCCGCCGGCACGACGAAGAGGGTCGGCACGGTCAGCGCGGCCAGCAAGGCGGGCCAGTCCGCGGGCCCGAGGCTGAGCCCGCCGCGGATCATGCGGCGGTCGACCAGCGGCTTGCAGTCCGCCCATTCGTCTATCTCCTCCGGGGTCCAGGAGGACTGGCGACGCATCCTGGCCTTTTCAGCGGCGGTGCCGGAGACGAACGTGTCGAGAAAGGCCTCCTGATGAGCGACGAACTCGGGATCGGGGGTGACCTCGCCCGTGGGCCGGGCCGGATCTTCGAGCACGAGGGCGCGAACCAGCTGTGGCGCGTCGACCGCGGCGCGCAGGGCGAACAGGCCGCCGAGCGAGTGGCCGACGACAATCGGCGCGGCCGGCACCTCGCGCAGCACGTCGAGAACATCCGCCAGCCAGACCTCGTGGGTGCGCTGGAGTTCGGCGGTGGTGAACCGCGGGGACCTGCCGTGTCCGCGGAGGTCGACCGCGACGATGTGCCAGGTGCCCTGCCATCGCTTCACGGCGTCCGGCCACGCGGTGCCTGCTTCGGTGAGACCGTGCAGCAGAACCAGGGTCGGAGCGTCCGGCGGGCCATGTTCGTGCACGCGCAGATCTGTCATGCGAGCACCCTGGCACATGATGGCGACGTGGCGTGGGGCGGCTGAGATCGCCGACGGTGCATCATTCGGGGCCGGTCATCCACGGTGCGCCGCGGAGTTGGAGCCTGCTCCGGGCATCGCCACGGTGACGACAGTGACTCGAGTCATGACCGAGATGTCGACGAACAGGGCAACGGCGCCACGTGTGCCGCCCGGCCCGAGCCGGCTCGAACATTGCCGGTCACGCTGTCGATTCCGAGTGTCAGTTTCCGTCTGCATAGTGGAGACAGGCCCACCGGGGGCTTGCGGAGTGAAGGGACGCAGTGATGACTGAGGCAGCAACCGAAGCGACCGGCACTGAGCAGTACAACACCGTCAGCTGGTGGGAGCTCCCGGTGCGGGACCTGGAGAAGGCCCAGGACTTCTACGGAGCGGTCTTCGGCTGGACTTTCCAGCCGTTCGCCGAGGGCTATCAGGGGATCTTCAACGGCTCGGAGATGATCGGCGGCCTGTTCGAAGCGGCGGACAAGGTCGGCACCGTGGGCGTCCGCGTGTACGTGAACGTCCCGGACCTCGAGGCAACGCTGTCCGCGGCCGAGAAGGCCGGCGGAACAGTGACGGTGCCGCGTACCGAGATCGGCGGCGACATGGGCTGGTGGGCCGAGATCACCGACGACGGCGGGAGCTGGCTCGGGCTGTGCACCGGGCGGCCGGCGACCTGATCCCGCGCGACGCGGTCGCCTCGCGCCCGCGGGGACCAGCGCCGCGGGCGTTGTGGTCGGGAGTTCCCCACCGGCCGTGACGGATTTCGCGGCGCCGGCCGATCGACCACGGCTAGGTCGCCGGCCCGAGTTCGTTCGCATCGACGAGAGCGGTGACCGCTCGAAGGCCGAGCCGGGCGCTGGGCGTCAGCTGGTCGACGAGAACGGAGATGCCGAGGAAGGTTGCGCCGGTGGATTCGACGAGTTGCTGGGCTGCCCTGGCCTGGCTGCCGCGCTCGGCCCAGTCATCGACCATCAGGACGCGGTCATGCGGGTCCAGGACGGTCTGCATCCGAAGCCGGTGCCGCTGTCCGCGATAGTCCTCGTCGGCGTCGACGGACACCTTCGGCCCTGGCAGGAGCCCGTCGGACTTGCGCACCGCGACGAAGCCCGCGCCCAGAGCGATCGCGGCGGCGCCGCCGAGGAGGAATCCCCGGGACTCGATGCCCAGCACCGTGCTCACCGCCTGATCGCGCCACGGCTCCACGACACCCGCGATGACCTGCGCGAACGCCTCCGCATCGACGAAAATCCGCCACACATCCGCGTGCCCGCCTTCCCATCGGAATCGGTCCAGCAGCGCTGCGCGCGCCTCGTCGATGGCCACGCGCTCCATCGTGCCCGAGTTCGGGCTTCCGGTCTGCGCGTCCGGACGGGGTGCCGCCACCCGACGGCCGCCGGGACCTCGGCGGAGGTCATGCCGAGTGCCGACCGCTGCCGCCAGACCTGTGACGCACCAGGACCACCGCACCCAGAGCGGCGACGGCGGCAACGAGCAGCAGCGCCAGCGTCGGCCAGAGCCAGCCGAACGGGACGTCGTCGCCGCGATGCTCGATCACCGGACCGACCGAGGTGGCAGCCACGTCCGAGGCGACGGCCGCAGTCGAGCCTGCCGGCCCGCCGGTGGTCGGCAGCGCCGAACCCGGACCGGTGGGCAATCGTGGCGAGTTCGAGGCCCCGGTGGCCGGAGTCGGGCTCGGCGTTGCGGCCGGCCCGGCGGTGCCGGTCGTGCCGGGCTCGACCAGCTGGCCGACGGGCGCAGCCGAGGTGTCGAGCGCGAAGCCCCAATCCAGCAGCGACGCTGCCTGCATCCACTGTCGCCGCGGTTCCTGTGATCCGCCCAGCATGGTCACCACCAGCCGCCGCCCATCTCGTTCGGCCAGACCGACGTAGGTGTTGCCGGCGTCGTCGGTGAAACCGGTCTTGCCGCCGATCGCCCCGGGATAGTTGAACAACAGCTTGTTGTCGTTCGCGATCCCGAATCCCGCGTTGGGTCCCCACCCCGGCACTTGTGAGTACTGCGTCCCGATCAGCTCGGCAAAACCCGGGTGGGCCATCGCGTTGCGGGCGATCAGCGCCAAATCGTAGGCTGAAGTCATCTGGCCGGCGCCGTCGAGGCCCGAGATCGTCGCGGCCCTGGTGTCCACGGCGTTGAGTTCTTCGGCCGTTGCGTTCATCTCGTCGACGGTCTTGTCGTATCCACCGTTCGCCCTGGCCAAGGCATTGGCGACGTCGTTGCCCGAGCCCATCATCAGGAACAGCATCAGTTGGTGCACCGTGTACCTGCCGCCAGGACCGATCCCGACCCGCGAACCCTCCTGCGCCGCATCGGTGTCAGTACCGACCACCACCTGCTCGGGGTTCTTCAGGTTGTTCATCAACACGACCATGGTCAGCAGCTTGAGCGTGCTGGCCGGTCGGTAACGGCCGTGCGGATCACGAGCGCCCAGCACCTCGCCGGTGTCCAGGTCGCTGACCGTCCAACCGGCCGCCGAGATGTCGGACGGGATCGCCGGCGCACCGACGGGCAACACCAGCCCGCAACCGCCGAGGGCGCTCCCACCGATCGGGGAGGCAGGCACCGGCAGTGGGGCAGGCGAGGTCTGACCCGGCGCGACCCGCTCCGAGGTGTCCATCGGTGGAGGCGGCGAGGTGCGCTGGGAGCAGTCCTCGGTGCCGGGCGAGCTCACCGTGACCGATGGCGGGAGCGGGGGCTCGGTCGGGTCGTCGGCCCGCGCGTCGGTGACCACGAGAAGGCCAGCTGCGGTGGCCGCTACCAGTGCGACGAATGCGGTCAATCCCAGCCGTAGGGTGCGGCTGCGCAGGGGCGAACTGCGGGCGATGTCGTCCAGCTCCTCGTGCGGATGATCGGCAACCGGGTCGGTGGGAGCGCACGGCCACCCACCGAGGGACGCATCGCCCACCTGCGGGTTGCTCGCTGCGCGGTAGGAGCCCGACCGGTCATACCCGCCGGAACATCAGGGCGCGCTTGACCTCCTGGATCGCCTTGGTGACCTGGATGCCGCGCGGGCAGGCGTCGGTGCAGTTGAAGGTGGTACGGCAACGCCAGACCCCTTCGGCGTCGGACAGGATCTCCAGCCGTTCCTGCGAGCCCTGGTCGCGGGAGTCGAAGATGAACCGGTGCGCATTGACAATGGCGGCCGGCCCGACATAGGTGTCGTCGGTCCAGTACACCGGGCAGGACGTCGTGCACGCCGCGCACAGGATGCACTTGGTGGTGTCGTCGAATCGATCCCGATCCTCCTGGGACTGCACCCATTCCCGCGTCGGTTGGTTTCCGTGGGTGATCAGGAACGGCTTGACCGCGCGGTAGGCGTCGAAGAATGGCTCCATGTCGACGATCAGGTCCTTCTCCAACGGCAGACCCTTGATCGGCTCGATGGTGATCTCGTCGCGCTTGTCTCCGATCAGGTCCTTGACCAGAACTTTGCAGGCCAACCGGTTCCGGCCATTGATCCGCATCGCATCGGAACCGCACACGCCGTGTGCGCAGGATCGCCGAAAGGTCAGGGATCCGTCGATGTACCACTTGATGTAGTGCAGCAGGTTGAGTATCCGGTCCCCGGGCAGCGCCGGCACCTGGTAGGACTCGCGGTGCGGCAGGTCGTCGCGCTCAGGGTCGAACCGCTGGATGTGCAGCGTGATCAGCCGCGCACCGTCCGGAATGGGCGGTAGGTCGCGACCGTCGTCCGGAAAGCCGGGTGATGGGGCATCGACGACGGGAGCAGCCATCAGAAAGTCCGCTCCTTCGGCTGATAGCGGGTGATCACCACGGGCTTGTAGTCGACCCGGATGTCGTACGACTCGACCGCGTCCGCCGAGCACGCCGGCCCCTGGCGTGCCGATTCCGGCGGCCTCGTCGAATCGGTAGGCCATGGTGTGCCGCAGGAAGTTGACGTCGTCCCGGTGTGGGTAGTCCTCCCTGGCATGCCCACCGCGGGACTCCTTGCGGGCCAACGCACCCACCACCATCACTTCGGCGATCTCCAACAGGAAGCCGAGTTCAACGGCCTCCAGCAGGTCGGTGTTGAACCGCTGGCCCTTGTCCTGCACGGCGACATTGCCGTACCGCTCGCGCAGCGCCTGGACATCGGTCAGCGCCTGCTTGAGGGTCTCCTCGGTGCGGTACACCGCGGCGTTGGCGTCCATGGTCTGCTGCAGCGCCGTGCGCAAGGTCGCCACCCGCTCCCCACCGGTGGACGCGCGGAGTCCCTCGAGCATCCCGATCACCCCGGCGGCGGCGTCCGTCTGCTGCTCGGTGAAGTCGGCCACCGACGCGAACTCGGCAGCGTTGATCCCGCACCGCCGTCCGAAGACGTTGATGTCGAGCAGGGAATTGGTACCCAGCCGGTTGGCCCCGTGCACCGAGACGCAGGCCACCTCGCCGGCGGCATACAGCCCCGGGACGACGGTGTCGTTGTCCAGCAGCACCTCTCCGTCGATCGTGGTCGGAACTCCGCCCATCGCGTAGTGCGCCGTCGGGTAGACCGGAACGGGTTCGGTGACCGGGTCGACCGCGAGATAGGTGCGGGCGAACTCGGTGATGTCCGGCAACTTCGACTCCAGCACCTCCGCACCCAGGTGCGTGCAGTCCAGCAACACGTAGTCCTTGTTCGGGCCGGCACCGCGGCCCTCGCGAACCTCCGACGCCATGGCCCTGGCGACCACGTCGCGTGGCGCAAGATCCTTCAGCGTCGGCGCGTACCTCTCCATGAACCTTTCACCGGTGTCGTTGCGCAGAATGGCGCCCTCACCGCGTGCTCCTTCGGTGAGCAGGATCCCGAGCCCGGCCAGGCCCGTCGGATGGAACTGGTAGAACTCCATGTCCTCGAGCGGCAGTCCCTTGCGGAACACGATGCCCATGCCGTCGCCGGTCAGTGTGTGGGCATTGGACGTGGTCTTGAAGACCTTCCCGACGCCGCCGGTGGCGAAGATGACCGCCTTGGCGTGGAAGACGTGGATCTCGCCGGTCGCCAGTTCCAGCGCCACCGCCCCGGTGCACACCGGCCCGTTGCCGTTGTCGGTCAGCGTGAGGTCCAGGACGTAGAACTCGTTGTAGAACTCGATGCCCAGCTTGACGCAGTTCTGGTACAGCGTCTGCAGGATCATGTGGCCGGTGCGGTCCGCCGCGTAGCAGGATCGCCGCACCGCGGCCTCGCCGTGGTTGCGGGTGTGTCCGCCGAACCGCCGCTGGTCGATCCGGCCCTCCGGGGTCCGGTTGAACGGCAGTCCCATCTTCTCCAGATCCAGGACGGCGTCGATGGCTTCCTTGCACATCACCTCGGCGGCGTCCTGGTCCACCAGGTAGTCGCCGCCCTTGACGGTGTCGAAGGTGTGCCATTCCCAGTTGTCGTCCTCGACGTTGGCCAGCGCCGCGCACATCCCGCCCTGCGCCGCGCCGGTGTGCGACCGGGTCGGATACAGCTTGGTGAGCACGGCCGTGCGGCAACGCTGGCCGGACTCGATGGCAGCCCGCATCCCGGCGCCGCCGGCGCCCACGATCACCACGTCGTAGCGGTGGAACTGCATACCTGCTCGGAGCTCCTCGTCAGTTCTGGGTCGGTCGCGTGCGTCGGTCGAAGGTGGATGGGTCGGCGACGCTCAGACGTTCGGGTCGAAGGTGAAGATCACCAGCGTGCCGAGCCCGATGGTGAACAGCACGGACGCCAGCAACAGCATCGAGAGCCAGAACCGCGTGCCGTCGCGCCGCGCGTAGTCGTTGATGATCGTGCGCAGGCCGTTGCCGCCGTGCAGCACCGCCAACCACAGCATCGCCAGGTCCCAGATCTGCCAGAACGGCGAGGCCCAGCGGCCGGCGACGAAGCCCCAGTTGATCCGGTGCACCCCGCCGTCCAGCACGTTCATGATCAGCAGGTGGCCGAGTACCAGGACCACCAGCACCACGCCGGACAGCCGCATGAAGATCCAGGAGTACATCTCGAAGGTGCTCCGCCGCCGGCCCACCCGCTTGCGGGGAGCCCGGGGCGCTTCGATGCCGCGGGTCGGGTGCGGCCCGCCGCCGCGGTCACGGGGCACCCCCGGCGGTGCCGATGGTTCGGGGGCTGCCTGGTGCGCGGGTCGCGCGGGCCGCGTGGTCACGGGGCACCCCCGGCGGTGCCGATGGTTCGGGGGCTGCCTGGTGCGCGGGTCGCGTGCGGATGCGAAGGTCACGGGGCACCCCCGAACAGCGTCCGGACGGTGCGTTCGAGCATGAAGTAGACCCCTGGCACCATCACCACGATCCAGGTGCCGACCACCACCCAGAGCATCACCCGCTGGTAGCGCGGCCCCTTGGCCCAGAAATCGACCAGGATCACCCGGATCCCGTTCAGCGCGTGGAACAGCACGGCCCCGACCAGGCCGACCTCCATCAGGTTCACGAACGGGGTCTTGTAGGTCTGGATGACCGCGTCGTAGCTCTCCGGTGACACCCGGACCAGCGAGGTGTCCAGGACGTGCACGAACAGGAAGAAGAAGGTCAGCACCCCGGTCACCCGGTGGGCGACCCAGGACCACATGCCCTCGGCTCCGCGATAGACCGAGCCGCGGCGCGGACGGGGGATGCCGCCACCGCGGTCGCGTGGCGGTAGGGCTCGACATGACGGTCCTTCCTCCGGCAGCAGCGGCGGCGCCGGCGGTGACCGGCGGGATGACGGCGTGCCCGCGGCCCCGGTGCTGTCGGTCGCCGAGTGCGGCAGCCGACCTGCGCGATCAGGGCCGGTCAGGGCATGGCAAAGGCTATCCCCGTGTCCACCGCGGCGAGCGAACCAGCGCGCTGTGACGTCGTTGACACTGTGATCCGCGCCGACTCCCGGTCGATTCCGACCGCGAACGGATGACGCAACGAAGACCGTCACTCCCGGGCGCCGACCGGCGGCACCGTTCGGGTCGTCCTAGGCCACGATTAGGTCACGGAGGGCCAGCTGGATCTCGCTCCTCCTCACAGCCCGTTGTAACGTCCGTCCGATGTCCACCCGCCGTTCTGGCGGAACCCTGGCCCGTCACGAGCGGGCCGTGAGGAAAAGCAAGGAGTCCATCGTGCGCTTCGGGAGAACCGGCACCCTCCGGGTCGTCGCCGCGATCGCAGCGGCCGGCCTGGTGCTGACCGCGTGCGGATCGAGCAACGACAGCTCGAACACCACCACCGCTGCGGCCGCCACGTCGGCCGCTGCCCCGTCATCGGAGGCACGCCACCTCGGAGGCGCATCGACTCCGAGGCGATGACTCGTCCGAGGCGATGACCTCCGAGGCGATGACCTCGGCGGAGATGTCCTCGAGCGAGACGGGCGGCTCCGAGGCTCCGCGGACATGTCCAAGGCGAAGGTCGGCCTCGCGTACGACCTCGGCGGACGTGGCGACCAGTCGTTCAACGACTCGGCCGCCCGCGGTCTGGACAAGGCCAAGGGCGAGGGCGCCGACGGTTGTCGGTGAGCTCGAGGCCACCGCCAACGAGCCGGACTCGGCCAAGGTCGACCGGCTCGAGCAGCTGGCCAGCAAGGGCGCGAACGTCATCGTCGGCGTCGGGTTCGCCTACTGCGGGTGCGATCAACGAGGTCGCCGCCGAAGCACCCGGACATCGCGTTCGGCATCATCGATGACGCGGGCAACTGCGCCGCTCGGGCCGCCGGCACACTCAAGGGCGCTGCCGGTCAACAACGTCGCCTGCCTGACCTTCGCCGAGGAGCAGGGCTCCTACCTGGTCGGTATGGCGGCCGCGCTGAAGTCCAAGACCGGCCACGTCGGCTTCATCGGTGGCGTCAACGTCCCGCTGATCCAGAAGTTCCAGGCCGGCTTCGACGCCGGCGCCAAGGCCGCCAAGTCCGACGTCACGATCGACAACAAGTACATCACCGCGCCGCCGGACTTCGGCGGGTTCAACGCCCCCGACAAGGGCGAGACCATCGCCAAGGGCATGTACGACGGCGGCGCCGACGTGATCTACGCGGCTGCCGGTGGATCCGGTGCTGGTGTGTTCAAGGCGGCCAAGGCGGCCAAGACCTGGGGCATCGGCGTCGACTCCGACCAGTACAACCTGCCGTCGCTGGCCGACGTGAAGGACGTCATCCTGACGTCGATGGTCAAGAACGTCGACGTCGCGGTCTACGACATGATCAGCTCTGAGGCTTCGGGCTCGCCGCTGACCGGCCAGAAGGTCTACGACCTGAAGGCGGGCGGTGTCGGCTACGCGACGTCCGGCGGGTTCATCGACGACATCGCCTCGCAGCTCGACGAGGCCAAGGCGAAGATCATCTCCGGCGAGATCACCGTGCCGACGACTCCCGGTAGCTGATCGGGTGCAGGGCGTCGATCGGTCCTGCGCCATGGTGCAGGCACCGACTGACGAGCAACGGTCCGGCCCCGGCGGGTGCAACCTGCCGGGGCCGGACCGTTTCTGCTACAGCGTGTCTTCCAACTCCGTGGGAAGACACGCTTCCGCTAGTGTCTGATGGCGACCTCGCAAGCTCGGCCGGCCAGGAAGATGCGATCCGACGCCGCACTGCCGCGGCCCGGCCAGACTGCTACGTGGAAGGCGTCCCGATGACCTCCGTCGCAGCAACCGAGCAACGCACCGCCGGCCGTGCGGCTGACCGGCATCACCAAACGCTTTCCCGGTGTGGTGGCGAACTCGGACATCAACATCACCGTCCAGCGCGGCACCGTGCACGCCCTCGTCGGCGAGAACGGCGCCGGCAAGTCGACGCTGATGAAGAGCCTGTACGGCATGCACCAGCCGGACGAGGGCACGATCGAGGTCGACGGGAAGCCGGTCGTCTTCCACACCCCGGCCGACGCGATCGCCGCCGGGGTCGGCATGGTGCACCAGCACTTCATGCTGGCCGACAACCTGACGGTCTGGGAGAACGTCGCGCTCGGCGACGAGCCGGTGGCCGGCGGCCGGCTGGACAGCAAGGCGGCGCGGGCCCGGATCACCGAGATCGGTCGGCGGTACGGGCTGGAGGTCGATCCGGACGAGCTGGTGGAGTACCTGGGCGTCGGCGCCCGGCAGCGGGTGGAGATCATCAAGGTGCTCTTCCGCGGCGCCCGGATCCTGATCCTGGACGAGCCGACCGCCGTGCTCGTCCCGCAGGAGGTCGACGAGCTGTTCGACAACCTGCGCGAGCTCAAGGCCGAGGGCCTGACCATCTTGTTCATCTCGCACAAGCTCGACGAGGTGCGGACCATCTCGGACGAGATCACCGTGATCCGGCGTGGCACCACCGTCGGCACCGCCGATCCGAAGACCGTGACCAACCGGCAACTGGCCGAGATGATGGTGGGCTCCGAGCTTCCGGTCCCCGAGCTGCGGGAGTCCACCGTCACCGACCGCACCGTGCTCGAGCTCTCCGGTGTCACCGTGAAGGACGTGGCCGATCGGACCGTGCTGTCGGACATCAACCTCACCATCCACGCCGGCGAGGTGCTCGGCATCGCCGGTGTCGAGGGCAACGGGCAGGCCGAGCTCGTCGACACCATCATGGGCATCCGACCGGCCGCGTCCGGGGCGATCTACCTCAATGGCGAGGACATCACCAGGCTGTCGACGCTGCGCCGCCGTGAGTCGGGGGTCGGTTTCATCCCGGAGGACAGGCACCGTCAGGGTCTGATCCTCGAGGGCACGCTGTGGGAGAACCGCATCCTCGGCCATCAGACCCAGCCACCGCTGTCCCGCGGGGTACTGCTGGATCGGGCGGCCGCCCGCACCGACACCCGGCGCATCGTCGAGACGTTCGACGTGCGGACCCCCGGCATCGAGGTCGCCGCCGCCGCCCTCTCCGGGGGCAACCAGCAGAAGCTGATCGTCGGCCGGGAGATGTCCGGTGATCCCGGTGCTGCTGGTGGCCGCGCATCCCACTCGAGGTGTCGACGTGGGCGCCCAGGCCGCGATCTGGGAGCACCTGAGACGGGCCAGGGCCGACGGGCTCGCCGTCTTGCTGATCTCGGCCGACCTGGAGGAACTCATCGGCATGTCCGACACCCTGTCGGTGATCCTGCGCGGACGTTTCGTCGGTAGCTACGACCCGCGGCAGGTGACGCCGGAGATCCTCGGCGCCGCGATGACCGGTGCCGACGCCGGCGAGGCGGTGGCCTGATGGGTACCTCGCGAGGACGCCGATTCCTGCTCGCGGCCGCCGCACCGGTCGGCGCGCTGCTGGTCTCCTTCATCATCACGTCGTTGGTGCTGGTGGCCACCGGACACAACCCGTTCGACGCCTACGGCGCGATGGCCGACGCGTTCAAGGAACCCCGGATCCAGATCAACACCGTGAACCAGGGCGCGGTGTACTACCTGGCGGCGGTCGCGGTGGCCATCGGCTTCAAGATGAACCTGTTCAACATCGGCGTCGACGGCCAGTACCGGCTGGCCGCGCTGATCTCCGCATGCCGTGGCCGGCGCCGCGTTCATGGGCTCGCTGCCCGGCTTTCTGCGGATCATCCTCACGCTGGTCGTCGCCATGGCCGTCGGGGCCGCCTGGGCCGGGATCGCGGCCGTACTGAAAGTGACCCGCGGTGTCTCCGAGGTCATCTCGACGATCATGCTCAACGCGATTGCCACGGCGCTGATCGCCTACCTGCTGTCACCGGGCCGGCTGGCGGTGCTGCAGGGCAATAACGTCTCCACCCGGAGGATCACCTCGGGCGGGCAACTGCCGAACATCCCGATCGGCGAGAACGAGCTGTACTCCACCATCTTCCTGGCCCTGCTGGTCGGGCTGGCGTACTGGTTCGTGTTGTCCCGCACGGTGTTCGGCTTCCAGATCAAGGCGACCGGGATGTCGGAAACCGCGGCGGTGGCGTCCGGCGTGAGCGTCAAGCGCATGGTGCTCACCGCCATGCTGCTGTCCGGTCTGGTCGCCGGGCTGATCGGCATGCCCGAGTTGCTCAACGGCAATGCGGCCTCGTATTCGCTGAACTTCCCCGGTGGCATCGGATTCACCGGCATCGCCATCGCGCTGCTCGGCCGCAACCATCCGGTGGGCATGGTCTTCTCCGCGTTGCTCTGGTCGGCACTGGACTCGTCGTCGAACTCGTTGCAAGGCGTCGACGTGCCGAAGGAACTCGTGACGATCATGCAGGGCGTGGTGTTGTTCGCCGTGGTGATCGCCTACGAGCTGGTGCGCAGATACCGGTTGGTGATGGAGCAGAAGGACGTCGCCAGGGCGCTGGCCACCACCGCTCGTCAGCAGGTGTCGGCATGACCACACTGGAAGACCCGGTTCTCAACCCGCAGGCCGCTCCTCGTCGTGGTCGCCGGCGCGGCCTGCCGCCCTGGGCGTGGGCACTGATCGTGCTGGGCGGGATCGCCGGAATCTCCGCGATCCGACTGCTCTCCGACGCCAGCAACCTGACCTCGACCGGGGCGATCCAGTCCGCACTCACCGCGGCGGTGCCGATCGCCCTCGCCGGCCTGTCCGGCGTGTGGTCGGAGCGGTCCGGTGTGGTGAACATCGGCATCGAGGGCATGATGATCCTCGGCACCTTCGGCGCCGGCTATGCGGGCTACCAGTGGGGTCCGTGGGCCGGTGTCGCGTTCGGCATGTTCTGCGGGCTGCTCGGCGGTCTGCTGCACGCCATGGCGACGGTGACGTTCGGGGTCGACCACATCATCTCCGGGGTGGCGATCAACATCATCGCCCCCGGGGTGACCTTCTACCTGGCGAAACTCCTGTTCACCGATGCGCCCGGTGGTGGGCAGAAGCAGTCGCCGCCGGTCAGCGATGTCACCCGGATCACCATCCCCGGACTGTCCGACTGGTTGGGCACCCTCGAGAAGAAGAACATCTTCTTCGTCTCCGATCTGGCCGGCATCCTGCGGGGCCTGACCACCTCCGTCTCGCTGCTGACGATCCTGGCGGTGGTCCTGATCATCGTGTCCACGTTCGTCCTGTGGCGCACCAGATTCGGCCTACGGCTGCGCTCGGCCGGTGAGGCCCCGTACGCGGCGGAGTCGTTGGGCGTCAACGTGTACGCGTACAAGTACGCCGCGGTCGCGATCTCCGGCGCGTTGGCCGGTCTGGCCGGCGCGTTCCTGGTGGTCGGGCTCAAGTTCCAGGACGGCCAGACCGGCGGCCGCGGGTTCATCGGCCTGGCTTCGATGATCTTCGGCAACTGGCGGCCCTATGGAATGGCCGCCGGCGCCGGGCTCTTCGGTTACACCGACGGTGTCCAGTTGTACGACTCGACCGGCACCGCGATCCACGCGTTGTTGCTGATCATCGCCATCGCCCTGGTCGTGGTGGCGGCCCTGCAGTTCCGGCGTGGCAACCGCTGGGTGGCGGTCGTGGCGCTGATCATTGCCGCCCTGCTGGCCTGGTGGTACTTCTCCACCGACACCCTCCCCGACCAGCTGGTCAAGGCCGCGCCGTACGCGATCACCCTGCTGGTGCTCGGTCTGGCGTCGCAGAACCTACGGATGCCCAAGGCGGACGGCATGATCTATCGGCGCGGGAGCCAGCTGATGGCCCACGCCCCGATGGTGGACTGGGAGTCGTTGCGGGCGACCGCGGTCCGCGCGGCCGGGCTCGGTTATGCGCCGTATTCGCGGCTCCTGGTGGGCGCGGCCGCCGTGGTCGACGACGGTCGGGTGATCTCCGGCTGCAACGTCGAGAACGCCTCGTACGGTTTGGGTCTGTGCGCGGAGTGCGCTCTGGTCGGGCAGCTGGCGTTGACCGGCGGCGGCCGTCTGGTGGCGGTCGCCTGTCGGTCCGGCGACGGTGAGTTGCTGATGCCGTGCGGCCGGTGCCGGCAAGTGCTGTACGAGTTCGGCGGACCGTCTTTGATGGTGGACACCCCGTCGGGGCTGTTGCCGATGACCGAGGTGTTGCCCGGACGCGTTCGGGCCGGAACACCTGCCGCACTGAGGGTTCGGTGCGGGCTCAGCGACGGCCGGCGGCGGTGAGGACGAAGGCGGGCGACCACCAGTAATCAGCCAGTGGTTGCACGCTCACCTCATGAAGCCGGCCGCCGTCACCTGCACTGCCCATTCGTCGGCACTCTGCTCCCAGGTGCTGCGTACGGCATCCGGCTCGAGCTGACCGAGCAGCACCGGCACCAGGAACCCGGCACCGACAAGGTCGCGCTCGTCGTCGTACTCGGCGAGCCCGCGCTCGTAGCGGACCGCCAGTTGCCGGAGGTGTTCCCGGGTTTCCGGGGGTGGCAGACGCACGTCGAACTCGGCGAGGATGATCCTCCGGGTCCGTTCGGCGAGTTGACGCAGGACACTCGTGCGCTGCTGCGGGGGTAGCGCGTGCAGGGCGAAGGTCGATTCGGCCAGGTCCCACCTCCGGTTCGGGTGTGCTCGCAGCACAGTCTGGATGCTCTGCGGTCCGGCTCCCGGCGTCGACGGCGAACCCTTGATCGGACAAGCGGTCTCGACATTCGTCGTAGAGGGCCTGTGACGGTTCGGCCAGGGTGATCGAGCTTGGAACGGTCGGCGCGGCCGCACGCAGGGCCGACAGCAGGGCATGGCCGTCGCCAGGGCCGATCTCCAGCAGGTCGTTCGGTTCCCAGCGCCGATAGGTGGCGGCCAGGGCGGAGCTGGTCGCTCGGTACAGCGCCCGATTGCCACCAGCCCCGATGAACGCACGGAACGCGCCCGGAGCGTCGTACACCCCCGTGGTGCCCGCCGGCGTTGTCAGGGCCGCCGCCATCAACCGCCCGAGGTCGGATCCGGCCTGCGCGGCCTCGCCCGCGCGCCCGGCCGCCAGGGCACGATCTCCGACGGTCACGGCTGCCAAGGCGTCGGTCAACGCTTCGACCGCATCATCAGACGGCACGGTGGTGATCATCTCCCCGGGCTGGAGTCGGCAGCTCGGGCCGACGAAGGCAGGTCGCTCGCAGCAGGCTATGTGAGGATCGCGGGAGAGGCTGCATCGTCGCGGCCGGAACGGAGCTGTCATGGGCACGCCCACCGCGGTGGACGTCATCGCCGCCAAACGGGACCGGCATGCGCTCACGGACGAACAGATCGACTGGATGGTGGCCGGTTACACCCGCGGGGACGTGGCCGAGGAGCAGATGTCGGCGCTGCTGATGGCCATCGTGCTCAACGGCATGACCCGGGCCGAGATCGCCCGATGGACGGCGGCGATGGTGGCGTCGGGCGAACGGCTCGACCTGTCCGGCATCGGTCGGCCGACCGTGGACAAGCACTCGACCGGCGGCGTCGGGGACAAGATCTCGCTCCCGCTTGGTGCCGCTGGTCGCGGCCTGCGGCGCTGCGGTGCCGCAACTGTCCGGCCGTGGCCTGGGCCACACCGGCGGCACCTTGGACAAGATGGAGTCGATCGCCGGCTGGAACCCGACTGCTGGACGAACGACCAGTTCCGCCGCATGCTCGCCGAGATCGGCGGGGTGATCTGCGCGGCGTCGGCCGATCTGGCCCCGGCGGACCGCAAGCTGTATGCGCTGCGCGACGTCACCGCGACGGTCGAATCGGTGCCGATGATCGCCGCCTCGATCATGAGCAAGAAGATCGCCGAAGGCACCGATGCGTTGGTGCTGGACGTCAAGGTGGGCACCGGCGCGTTCATGAAGAGCCAGGAGTTGGCGGCCGAACTCGCCCGAACCATGGTCGAACTCGGCGCCGCCAACGGCGTGCGGACGACTGCGCTGCTCACCGACATGAGCACGCCGCTGGGCCGGGCGGTCGGCAACGCCGTCGAGGTCGCCGAGTCGGTCGAGGTGCTGGCCGGCGGCGGCCCGGCGGACGTCGTCGACACTGACCCTGGCGCTGGCCAGGGAGATGGTGGCGGCTGGCCGGCTTGGACGTCGACCCGGCGGAGGTACTCGCGTTCGGGGCGGGCGATGGACGTCTGGCGCACCATGGTCGCGGCCCAGGGTGGCGACCCGCATGCGGCGCTGCCGGCCCCCCGGGAGCGGCACCTGGTGACCGCCGACCGGGCCGGCACCGTGACCCGGCTGGACGCGCTGGCCGTGGGCACGGCCGCCTGGCGGCTGGGGGCCGGACGGGCCCGCAAGGAGGACCCGGTGCAGGCGGCCGCCGGGGTGCTGATCCACGCCAAGCCGGGCGACCGGGTGGCGGTCGGCGATCCGCTGCTGGAGCTGCACACCGACACCGCCGACCGGATCCCCGATGCGCTGGCCGCCCTGGACGGCGCGTTCGACATCGGCGACGCCGACCGCGGGTCGGCGACCGCCCGCTGGTCCTGGACGTCATCCGCGGCTGATCCCGCGACCGTGGCGAGGATCAACTTCGACAACGCGGATGAAGTTTGCTACTTGCGTCCCAGGAGTCACACGACGACGGAAGTTGATCCTCGCCAGAGAAGTTGATCCTCGCAGGATCGGGGACACGTGGGTCGGGTAACGTCGCGCCATGCCGACACCGATCACCCTCGAGACGATCCGCTCCGCCCCCAAGGTGCTGCTGCACGACCATCTGGACGGGGGCCTGCGCGCGGCGACGGTGATCGAGCTCGCGCAGGAATACGGCTACGAGGACCTGCCCACGACCGACGTCGCCGAGCTGTCGGAGTGGTTCATCGGCTCGGCCGACTCCGGTTCGCTGGTCCGCTATCTGGAGACGTTCGCGCACACCGTCGGGGTGATGCAGACCCGGGAGGCGCTGGTCAGGGTGGCGTCCGAGTGCGCCCAGGACCTGGCCGCCGACGGGGTGGTCTACGCCGAGGTCCGGTTCGCCCCCGAGCTGCATGTGGCGCAGGGGCTGAAGCTGGAGGAGGTGGTCCAGGCGGTCCTCGACGGATTCGCCGCGGGCAGCCGGGCTGCGGAAGCGGGCGGGCACCCCGATCGTCGTGCGCGCGTTGCTCACCGCCATGCGGCACGCCGCCAGGTCCAGGGAGATCGCCGAGCTGGCCGTCACCTTCCGCGACGACGGCGTCGCCGGGTTCGACATCGCCGGTGCGGAAGCAGGTTTCCCGCCCACCCGGCACCTCGACGCATTCGAGTACCTGCGCCGGGAGAACGCCCATTTCACCATCCACGCCGGCGAGGCGTTCGGCTTGCCGTCGATCTGGGAGGCGCTGCAGTGGTGCGGCGCCGACCGGCTCGGGCACGGCGTGCGGATCGTCGACGACATCACCTTGGCCGCAGACGGTTCGGCCCGACTCGGCCGGCTCGCCCAGTACGTTCGGGACAAGCGCATCCCGCTCGAGATGGCCCCGACGTCCAACATCCAGACCGGGGCGGCCGAGTCGTACCTGAGCCACCCCATCGGGGTACTGACCGACCTGCGCTTCCGGGTGACCGTGAACACCGACAACCGGCTGATGTCGGGTTGCACCATGTCCAGCGAGATGGCCGCGCTGGTAGACGCTTTCGGCTACGGCTGGGAGGACCTGCGCTGGTTCACGGTCAACGCGATGAAATCCGCGTTCCTGCCGTTCGACGAGCGCCTCGGCGCTGATCGACGGGGTGATCAAGCCGGGCTACGAAGCTCTGCTCGCCTGAGCGGCGGCCCGGACGGTCAGTCCTCGGTCCGGCCGTCCCAGTCCAGGCTCGCCCGGAACCGGTCGATCAGCACCGACAGCGAGTCCGCCTCGTCCTCGAACGGCGGGGCCGGCGGCAGCCGATCGGGGTTCGGCTTGACGATGGCACTGACCAGGTTGCCCAGCGGTGTCGCGGTGGACAGCGCCTCGACGGCTTCGTCGTCGCCCCGGGCCGCGGCCGCGTCGGTCAACAGCTCGACCGCGAGGTCCAGCCGGCGGCGGTTCACCGCGCCGGGTCCGGTCTTCATGTCCTCGACCAGATCATCCAGGGTGTAGGTGTTCTCGGGGCCGGCGATCACCGCGGCCTCGCCGGCATCCACAGCCTCCCGGATCTCCGGCCACACCGACAGCTTCACCATCTTGTGGTCGACAGTGGCGTCGGCCAGATAGGTCTCGAGCTTGGCCGGCGAGGTGAAGATCTGGATCCGGTTGGCCTTGCTCAGGAACACCGGGTCGTCACCGAGGTAGCAGCGCAGCGTCCAGCCGGTGCGCCCGTCGACGGTGACCTGCACGCAGTCGACGCCGATGTCGTCCCAGAACGCCAGGTCGGGATCCCGCTCGGCCTCGTCCACCTCCTGGTCGGTCTCGTCGGTGTCGTCCGCGACCAGCGCCGCCACCGCCGCGAGCTCCTCCTGGGCGGTGGCCAGGGCCGCCTCGTCGACCTCGGGGGTGGTGATGATGCCGTCCAGCGCATCGACGACCTCGTCCCACCGACTGGCCACCACCGCGCCGATCTCGTCCCAGAGCTTCACTCCGGCCCGACCGAGGAACGCCACCTCGCCGCGCTGCAGCAGCCCGAAACCCGCACTGGAGTCCAGCACGTCGTCGATCACCGGGCAGATCGCAGACCTCGGCGAGCGACCGCAGGATGGCGACGGTGTCGGCCAGTTCGGCCAGGGTCCAGGTGTCGGCCGGCTCGGCCACCAGGTCGGGAACGCCGACGATGTCGAACTGGTGGTCCTCGTCCGGCACCAGCTCGTCGGCCAGCGCGCCGGCCGCGGTCTCCCACTCCGGGTGGTCGATCAGGTCGTGCTCGGTGTTGGTCCGGATGAACGCGGCCAGCCGCGCGGCGTCCGGGAAGACGTACAGGTCCTCCTCGTGACCGAGGAAGGCCTCCCACTCCTCGCCGTCCTCACGCCAGCGGGGTGCCCACAGGGTCACCACGTTGCCGTCGGTGAGCCCGAGCTCGATCGGGGTGATGTCCGCTGCCACGGTGTTCGTCCTCTCGCGTGCCGGTCGCCTGCCGGATCGGCCCCGCGAGCCTATCGGGGCGCAGCCGCTGCCGGAGCCCGAGCCGACGCGCAGGCCGCCGCCTGCAGCTCGTCCAGCGTGCGACCGGGTGACCCCACGCTCAGGTTGATCATGGGAAACCGGTACGCCGATCTCCGGCGTGTCCTGCAACACGCCGATGAGTCGCGTACGAGTTTCCCATGATCAACTTGAGGTGGGGATGGAAGTGTGGCAGGCCTGCCCAGGACCGCCACCGGGTCGGTACCGGCCGAACGCCCGGCCGAACGCCGCTCCGAGGTCGCCGGCGGTCAGCCGATGGCGGACATCACGTGCTTGATCCGGGTGTAGTCCTCCAGGCCGTACATGGACAGGTCCTTGCCGTAGCCGGAGTGGCCGAAGCCGCCGTGCGGCATCTCGGCGACCAGCGGGATGTGGGTGTTGATCCACACGCAGCCGAAGTTCAGCGCCTTGGACATCCGCATGGCTCGGCCGTGGTCGGCGGTCCACACCGAGGAGGCGAGTCCGTAGCGGGTGCCGTTGGCCCAGCGGATCGCCTCGGCCTCGTCGGAGAACTGCTGCACGGTGATCACCGGGCCGAAGATCTCGTTCTGCACCGCCTCGTCGTCCTGCCGCAGGCCGGCCAGCACCGTCGGCTCGAAGAACCAGCCGGGGGAGTCCACCCGGTGCCCGCCCGCGGTCACCGACGCGTGGTCGGGCAGCCGGTCGACGAACCCGGTGACCCGCTCGAGCTGGGTGGCGTTGTTCACCGGGCCGAACAGCGCGTCGGTGTTGGACGGCGGGCCGGTCACCGTGCCGCGCGGCCTGCTCGGTCAGCGCCGCGGTGAACTCGTCGTAGACGCCCGGGCGCGGCCAGCACCCTGGTCGCCGCCGTGCAGTCCTGCCCGGCGTTGAAGTAGCCGGCGACGAGCGATCGCCTCGGCCGCGGCTGCAACATCGGCGTCGTCGAACACCACCACCGGCGCCTTGCCGCCGAGTTCCAGGTGCACCCGCTTGACGTCGTGCGAGGCCGCCTCGGCCACCGCCATGCCGGCCCGCACCGACCCGGTGATGGCCACCATCTGCGGCGTCGGGTGGGAGACGAGCGCGGCGCCGGTGTCACGGTCCCCGGTCACCACGTTCAGCACACCCGGCGGCAGGAACTCGGCGGCCAGTTCGGCCAGCAGCAGACGAGTCACCGGCGTGGTGTCCGACGGCTTGAGCACGATGGTGTTCCCGGCGGCCAGGGCCGGGCCGATCTTCCAGATCGCCATCATCAGCGGGTAGTTCCACGGCGTGACCTGGCCGACCACGCCGATCGGTTCGCGGCGGATGAACGAGGTCATCCCGGCCATGTACTCACCGGCCGCGCGTCCCTCCAGCACCCGGGCGGCGCCGGCGAAGAACCGGAGCTGATCGATGGCCGGCGGCAACTCCTCGGAGGCGGTCAGACCCGAGCGGCTTGCCGGTGTTGCGGCTCTCGGCCTCGACGAACTCCTGCGCCCTGGACTCGAGCGCGTCGGCGATCTTCAGCAGGGCCAGCTGGCGTTCGCGACGGTGTCGTGTTGCCCCAGGTCTCGAAGGCGTCGGAGGCGGCGCCGTACGCGGCGTCGAGGTCGGCGGCGCCGGACAACGGCGCGGTGGCGTACGCCTCGCCGCGTCGACGGGTCGACCACCTCGGTGGTCCGCCCGTCGGCGGAGTCGACGTACTCGCCGTTGACGAAGTTGCGCAGGGTCTGCAGGCCCTCGGTCATCGCGTGCCTTTCGCCGTGCGGGACGACGGTGTCCCGCTGATGTTTCCGCGCTGCGTGCGGTGCGTCCCAGCCTGCCATTGCTCCGCGGGGCCGGTGGATCCGGCACCGGACGGGCCAATTGACTGGCCGGACACAGCGGGCCGGGTGATGATGGCGGGACCGATCCGCCATGACGACAAGCCGGCGGGCACGTCCATCGCCCAGCTACGACGGCCCCACAAACGGCACGTCGGAGCGACCGACCAGGAGGAACCATGGCCGACCAATCCGCCGACGAGCACGAGGGCGACGTCCCGGTGACCGACGACACGAAGTCGGCCTTCCAGAAGGCGCTGGAGAAGAAGAAGGCCGCCGGGCAGGCGCGCAGCGAGCACCTCGATGGGCTTGGCAAAGCCAGCGGGGCCACCGCCAGCCACAAGGCGACCCGGACCTTCCGCCGCAAGTCCGGCTCCTCCTGACGGACCTCGCTACGCGACAACCGCGCGGCGCGGGGAACCGGCGCCGGACCCGGCCCGTCGGAGCCGGCGTGACCGTGACGCCGATCCTGCCCGTGCGCTCGGGCCACGCCCACGGCGGTCGAGCATGGGGAGAGCTCCCCATCCGGGCCGGGAACTCCCTCGATCCTCGGTACCGTGGCCCGTGCGGGAATGGCACCCGCACCCGGCGGTGCAGCGCGGCCGGGTTGCTGGGCGTTCGGTCGCCGGGATCGTGGGAGCGGTGATGATGCAGGTCGCCTGGGGTACGGCCACCGACCGCGGGCGCTTCCGACGGATCAACGAGGACGCCCACCTGGCCGAGCCGCCGGTGTTCCTGGTGTCCGACGGGATGGGCGGGCACGCCGCAGGTGAGGTGGCCGCCGCCATCGTGGTGGACGAGTTCCGCAGCCGGGCCGGGCAGGGTGACGTCGAATCGGCCTGGGTGACCGAGTGCATCGTGCGGGCGGGACGACGGATCCGCGACGGGTCCGCGGCGGTGCCACGGTGGTCGGTGCCGCAGTGGTGAACCACTCCGGTGACCCGTACTGGTTGGCGTTCAACATCGGTGACTCCCGCGCCTACCGGTGCGCCGACGGTGAACTGACGCAGATCTCGGTCGACCACTCCTACGTCCAGGAGCTGGTCGACGCCGGCGAGCTGACCCGGGCCGAGGTGCGGCACCATCCGCAGCGCAACGTCATCACCCGGGCGGTCGGGCTGGCCGGTGACGGTGACCCGGACTGCTGGCTGATCCCCGGTCGCGAGGGCGACCGATTGCTGTTCTGTTCGGACGGGCGTCACCGGCGAGCTCGACGACGACAGCATCAAGGACATCCTGGTCGGCCACGTGGATCCGCAGATCGCGGCGGACGAGTTGATCGCGGCCGCGCTGCGGGCCGGCGGCCGGGACAACGCCACGGCCGTGGTGGTGGACGTCTTGGCGGTGGCCGCGGGCGCGGACCCGGCCACCACGGCCCGCCGCCCGGAACGCTCGGAGATCGAGTCGACCCGACCGCGGGGCCGGCAGGACGGCCGGGCAGGTCGCACCGGTGGCCGGCATACGAGCAAGGAATCGGCATGATCGGGCGCCGGCAGGCCAGTCATGGACTGCAGCAGGCAGCTGCCGACGCGAAGCGGGGCAGGCAGCATGACGGACACGGTGGGCTACACCCCGGGCGAGGCCTGGCTGATCAGCGGTGCGGCCGCGATGGTGATGACCGACGGGGACGCCGCGGACGCCCGCCGGTACTGGAACCTGTTGCGCCGCAGCGCATCGGCGTGCCGAGCTGATCGACGGCATCTCGCCCGGACCAGCCGCCGGCGCGCTGGCGGTGCTGGTATGGGAGCCGGCCGGGGTGCGGGTCCTGGTGCGCGGGACTGCCGTGGTGCGGGTCCGCCCGGCCGCCGGAGCCCGGTTCGAGGTGACCGCCGCGAACCTCTTGACCTGGCGGGAGGAATTGCTCGCCGATGTCGCCGAGGTCGAGGTGGTGCTGGCCGAGCACGAGCCTGCCGGACGAGGCACCCGACGACGCCGACCTGCTGCCGGTCCCGGCCGGCGTCGTGCGCGCGGCGTTCGCCCGTCGGCGCGCCGAGGATCAGCCCAGCCCGGCCGAGGCTGCGCCGCCCGATCGAGCCGGGCGGCGGAGCTCGCAGCGAAGGTCGAGCCGGCAACCGATCGGAAGTCGAGCCGGCGCGCGACGTCGAAGCCGAACCCGACCGCGTCCGGGCCTGCTCGGCGCGAGCCGAGCCGGAGTCCGACACGCCCGAGCGCGCATCGTCCAATCCGAGACTCCGCGGTGACCTGCCGACGTCACCGACGACCCGGAGCCGGTCGACGAGAATGTCGTCGGCGACGATGCCGTCACGGTCATTTCGATGGTGCCGGCGTCGGCCCGCGACGTGCCGAGCAGCCCGGCACCACGCCGGCCCCGTCGTTCGCCGGGGACGCCGACGATCTCGAGTCCAGCCCCGATCCGCGACATCCGCGGCACCGGAGGCCGACCGACCCGCGACGGACTCCGACGCGACACCCGGGTTGCCCGACGCGGACCGGGCCGACGAAGCGGCCCGACACCGGGCCCCGGACGTCACCCAGTCGGTGCCGCTGGACTACGAGGAAGACCCGATCCTGGAGCGGGGGCCGTCCATCGACCCGGGCCAGGACAGGGTCTTCGGACGGATCAGGGCCGGCTGCGCCGGCGCTCCGATCTGCTGCCCGGCCCGCCCGACCCGGGGCGCCCGGAGCCGGTGCTCGGCGACCACGACGGCATCACCGAACTCGCCGAGGACCTGCCGGCAGGATTCATCCCGCCACCGTTACCACCGCCACTGGCCGCCGGCTGGGTGTACGCCTCGTTGTGTCCGTCGGGCCACGCCAACCAGCCGCACGCCGGGAACTGCCGGATCTGCGGACAGCCGATTCCGCCCGGCGACCCGGTCGCGGCGCCGCAACCGCTGCTCGGCCGGCTGCGGTTCTCCACCGGCGAGCTGGTCGACCTCGATCGCCGGGTGATCGTCGGGCGGGCACCGTCGGTGTCCAGGGTCTCGTCCAGCGAATTGCCGAGATTGGTCACCGTGCCCAGTCCCCAGCAGGACATCTCCCGGTCGCACGCCGAGGTCCGCATCGAGGATTGGCACGTGGTGGTGGCCGACCTGCACTCCACGAACGGCACGGTGCTGCGCGCCCCCGACCGGCCGGAGCAGCTGCTGCACCCGGGTCAGGAGATGGTCATCGAACCGGGTTGGACCGTCGACCTCGGCGACGGTGTGACCGTCGCGGTCGAGGCGGCAGGTTGACCAGGCGGCCGCCCTCGCCGCCACCGGAACTCGACGGCTACACGGTCACCAAGCTGCTCGGCTCCGGTGGCTTCGCCGACGTCTACCTCTACGAACAGCGGCTGCCCCGCCGGCCGGTGGCGGTCAAGGTGCTCGTCCCGGGCGCCGCCGACGGCGAGCTGCTCGCCCAGTTCGATGCCGAGGCCAACCTGATGGCCGCGTTGTCGACGCACCCGGCGATCGTCACCATCCACCAGGCCGGCATCGCCGCCGACGGCCGTCCGTACCTGGTGATGGAGTACTGCTCGCGCCCCAACCTGTCGGTGCGGTACCGGGCCGAGCGGATGAGCGTCGCCGAGGTCCTGCGGATCGGCGTCCGACTGTCCGGCGCCGTGGAGACGGCGCATCGGGCCGGCATCCTGCACCGCGACATCAAACCGGCGAACGTGCTGACCACCGACTTCGGTCATCCGGCGCTGACCGACTTCGGCATCTCGGTGCACAGCGCCCCGTCGTCGCTGCCGTCCGCGGCCGAGGTTGTGCCGCCGAGCTCCGGCGGCACGGTCGGCATGTCCATCCCGTGGACCGCGCCCGAGGTGTTCGCCGAAGGTGCCGGTGGCGACGAACGTGCTGACATCTATGCGCTCGCCGCCACCCTGTACACGGTGCTGGCCCGTCGGTCGCCGTTCGATCGGCCCGGTGGTCCGAACGGATCGGCCGACCTGATCAACCGGATCCGTTCGTCACCGGTCCCGCCGATCGGTCGGTCGGATGTCCCCGCGTCGCTGGAGCGGGTGCTGGCCAGGGCCATGGACAAGAACCCAGCCGCCCGGTATCGCACGGCGTTGGACCTCGGCCGGGCCCTGCAGCAGGTCGAGACCGAGTTACGGCTGGCAGCGACCCCGGTCGACGTGCTCGACGAGGTTCCCGACGCGGCCGAGCTGATCGGATCGGACCCGGTGGGCGGATCCGGGCACACCGGCCACCCGGATCCGTTCACTCACCGTCGTCGATCCGCAACCCGAGCCGATGCCGCGCGGACCGCTGCGAACGAGCGGATCGGGCGGTCCTGAGGACACCACGAGACGGATCGCGCCCAGCGGTGCCGTCCCGGTCTACGGTCCGCCGACCGTGCCGCACCACCCCGGACCGCCGCTCGAGCACCAGGAGACGATCTCCCGGGCCGCGCTCGCTGCGCAGCTGCAAGCGCCGCGATCCTCCGGTGCGGTGGACAGCCGATCCTGCTCGGCGGGGGTGTGCTCCTCGCGGTTGTGGCATTGGTGTTCGTGGTCATCGGCATCAACGGCTCCGAAGCGCCCAGCGAACCCGGAATCCGCGATACCATCACCCGGTCGGCGGATGGCGACCCGATCGGCCCTGTTGTTCCGGTGCCGGCGCGCCTGTCCGGTGAAGCCCAGGGAGCCAGGGTCGTCTTCACCTGGGAGAACCCGCAACCGCAGCCTGGCGACGCGTTCGTCTGGTACCGCACGGAGCAGGGTGCGCCCGCCCAACGGCATCGCACGACCGAAGGCAAGGCGTCCGTCATCGGAGCCGGTCGGGTGTGCATCGCCGTGCTGCTGGTGCGCGACGACGGCGCGACATCGCCGCAGCCGGCGAACGCGTGTGCAGGTGGGCAGTGATCGTGGTGGGCGGGTCAGGACCGGCGGGGGGCCGGAGATGACGATGCACGTCGAGTTCTGCGGTGAGTGGACCGCGCTCGATCCCGAGACGGTGTTCACCATCGGCCGCGACGGCGACCTGCAGATCGACGACAACCCATACCTGCACCGCTATTTCCTCCAGGTGGCGTTCGTCGACGGCCTGTGGTGGTTGGCCAACACCGGGAGTCAGCTGTCCGCGACGGTGAGCGGCGGTGGCGGCGCCGTTCAGGCGTTCCTCGCTCCCGGCGCCCGTCTTCCGCTGGTCTTCGCCGAGACGACCGTGCTGTTCACCGCCGGCCCCACCACCTATGAGCTCACCCTGGTCGGCGACCAGCCGACGTTCACCCCGACCGAGGTCGCGCCGAACTCGGCGGGGGAGACCACGATCGGGCCGGTCATGCTCACCGGATCGCAGCGGGCGCTGATCGTTGCCCTCGCCGAACCGATGCTGCGCCGTGAGGGCACCGGGACCAGCGCCATCCCGTCCTCGAAGCAGGCGGCGGCGCAGGCTGGGCTGGGAGCTGACCCGGTTCAACCGCAAGCTGGACAACGTCTGCGAGAAGCTCGACCGCCGTGGGGTGCGTGGTTTGCGCGGCGGCGCCGGTCAGCTCGCGGTGAACCGCAGGGCCCGGCTGGTCGAGCACGCGGTCGCCTCCCGGCTGATCACCCCGGCCGACCTGGCCCTGCTGGAGCAGCCCTGGTGAACGCACGTCCCGGGGTCGGCGGCCGACGAATCGCAACGCTTGTCGTTGCGCTCGTCGGCGCGCTCGTCGTCGGCTTGCTGACCGTCGCGGCCTTCCGGGCCGACGGCTACGCCACCACTTCCGTCGACCTCGCGCAACGGGCGGTCTGGGTGACCAACGGCGAGAAGTTCATGGTCGGCCGGGTCAATCGGCAGATCGACGAGTTGGACTCGGCCGCGCTCACCGACAGCGCGGCGATCGACGTCCTGCAGCAGGACGACACCGTCGTGCTGGTCGACGACACCGCGCACCAGGCGCGGCTGCTCGACCCCGCAAACGTCACGCTCGGCGGCCGGCTGACCATGCCGGCGGGCGCCGCGGTCGCGCTGGGCGGCGGTGAACTCGTGGTGGCCGACCCGGCCACGGGTTCGGTGTGGCTACGCGCGATGTCCGCGATCAGCGCCGGCGATCTGACCGCGGAGGATCCGTCGGCCAAGCTGTCGCCGGGCACGGTGCTGGCCGCGTCGGCGAACGGAGCGGTCCGAGCCACGGCGCCGGGTGCCACCACCGTCACCGCGCTTGACGCCGAACGCCGAGGGCCCCGCCGTCGCCGTCGCCACCGCGGTTCCAGGCGCGAGCGCTGTCCCGAGCCTCCGCGGCCGACCAGGATCCCGTGCAGCTGTCCATGGTGGGTGACACGCCCGTGGTGCTCGACCGGCCGGCCGGTCGGATCATCGTCGGCGACAAGGCTTTCGCCCTACCGGCCGGCACCGCGGGAGCCGTGCTGCAACAGTCAGGTCCCACCTCGACCGGGGTGCTGGTCGCCACCGACCGTGCCCTGCTCCGCGTCGACCTGTCCGACGGTGCCGTCTCGACCTTCGACGCCGGCGGCACCGGAACGCCGGCCGCGCCGGTCTGGCTGGCCGGCTGCGGCTACGCGGCGTGGTCCGGGGCGGTCGCGACCTACCTGAGTTGGTGCGGCTCGGTACCCAGCGTCCGGGAGATCCCGGGACTGTCCGCCACGTCGGAACTGAAGTTCAGGGTGAACCGGGACGTGGTCGTGCTGAACGACCTCACCGGCGGCAACACCTGGCTGCTGGATCCGCAGATGACCGTGGTGAACAACTGGGACGCGGTCGCGCCGCCCAAACAGGAGGACGCCGAGTCCAGTCCGGACGGCGAGGAAACCGCCTCCAACCAGCTGACCACCTCGCGCACCGACTGTTCGGGCGGGATGGCGCCGCCGCAACCGGCCAAGGACTCGTTCGGTGTGCGGCCCGGCCGGCCCACCGTGCTGCGGGTGTTGGACAACGACCAGACCTCCACCTGCTCGATGGTGATCGTCAGCAAGGTCTCCGGACTGCCCGAGCAGGACGGCACGACCGCGATCGTCGACAACGGGCAGGCCGTGCAGATCACCCCGGCGGCCGGCGTCTCCGGCCCGCTGCCCGCGCTGACCTACACCGTCGACGACGGCGCGGGACACACCGCGACCGCGTCCATCGCGGTGACCGTCATCGACGGCGCCGACTCCTTGCCGCCCAAGCAGACCCGCAAGTCGGCGGTGACCGTAGCGGTGGGCGGCACCGCCACCTACAACGTGCTCGCCGATTGGTCATCGCCCAGCGGCGACCCGCTGTTCCTGGTCGGTGCGTCGATCAACAACGACGACGACCAGGTGACCTATCGGCCGGATGGCAACATCACGGTCGACGACAAGGGCACCATGGGCACCGCGAAGAAGACGGTGACCTTCCTGGTCTCCGACGGGGTCAATCCGCCGGCCCGCGGCACGTTGATCGTCGACGTGGTGTCCGACGACAAGGCCACGCCGGTCGCGGCCCCGGTGTACGCGACCGGGTTGGTGAACGAGCCGATCTCCATCTCGCCGCTGACCGGCGTGACCTCGCCATCCACCGAACCGCTGCGCCTGGTCAAGGTCGACCCGCCCAAGGACGGCGGCGTCAAGGTCACCGCCGACCTGGACGCCGGGCAGGTCACCGTGATCGGGGCCAAGGCCGGCAGTTATTACCTGAGCTATCAGGTGGCCGCCGGCGCCGGGTCAGCCGAGGGGCTGATCCGGGTCGACGTGACCACTCCGCCGAGCCGTGCGGTCTCGCCGGTGCCGATGACCGACACGGCCTACTTGCCGGTCGGGGGCGAGGTGTTGGTCGACCTCATCGCCAACGACATCGACCCGGCAGGGCGGGCGTTGGCCGTCCAACAACTCACCGTGGACCCGAATTCCGGCCTGGTGGTGACGATCTCGGACATGCACCTGGTGCGGATCAGTGCCAGGCGGGCGGTGCCGGCCGGCGGTCTGTGGTTCTCCTACCAGGTCTCGTCCGGCGGCGCGTCGGCAACCGGGTGGGTGCGGGTGGTCTCGGTGCCGGCGCCACAGGAGCCGGTGGCACCGGTGGCCTCGCCGATCCGGGTGTCGGTGCGGGCCGGTGACGCGGTGACCATCCCGATGTCCGGCCACGCGGTCGACCCCGGCGGGGACGTGCTCACCGTGCAGCCGTTCGACGCCGATACCCTCTCGGCCGGGCAGGGATTGCTCTTCACCTCCGCGGATGCGATCCGCTACCTTGCCCCGGCGAACGCTCCGGCGCAGACCATCAAGACCACTTACACGGTCGTCAACCGGGCCGGGAAGTCCGATTCGGCGCCGCTGCAGATCACCATCGTCGCGACCGGCACGAAGAACCGGGCGCCGCACACACCGGCGCTGACCGTGGCCCGGACCTTCGTCGGGTCCAGCGTCGACATTCCTTTGCCCGTCGACGGAATAGACCCTGACGGCGACTGGGCGGTGCTGTCGACGATCTCCGCCCCGCCGGCAGCCGGCCGGGCCTCGGTGGTCGGTGCGTCCACCCTGCGGTACACCGCGTTCGACCGGGCCGGTCCGGACACCGTCGGCTACACCGTCACCGATCCGTCCGGCGCCACCGCGACCGGCACGGTGAAGATCGTGGTGGTCGACCGGCCGAAGACCGTCGAACCGCCGGTCGCACCGGACATCGACGTGTCCGTGCTGCCCAGCCGTTCGGTGGCGGTCGACGTGCTCTCCCAGGTGTCGGACCCGGCCGGCTACGAGGTGAAGTTCGCCGCGACCCCGTTGGCCACGAAGGCCACGAACCCTGGCATCAGCTTCAAGGTCACCGACGGCGCCGTGGTGATCAAGGCCGGTAAGGACGACACCGTGGTGCCGATCACCTACACGGTGGTCAACGAGCGCGGGCTCTCGGCCAGTGGGGTACTGACCGTGACGGTGTCCAAGAACGCGCCGGCGGTGCCGCCCACCGCATCCGACGTGTTCGTCACCGACGACATGGTTTCCGCCGACCGGACCTCGGCCCGGGTCGATGTCACGGCCGCGATCGGCAACCCCGGCGGCCTGCCCGCCGATCTGAAACTGTCCGTGCCGCCGATCTCCTCGGCCCGGATGACGGTCGGCGGTGCGCGCATCCTGACCGTGCCGCTGGCCGATACCCGGCAGGTGCTCGCCTACCAGGTGACCAATCTGGACGACAAGTCGGCGCAGGCGTTCGTCGTCGTCCCGCCGCGGGACGAGCTCGTGCAGCAGGCCGACCCGACAACCGAGCGTCCGCAACAGCAACCGGAGCCCGATCCGGAGCCGGAGGTGTTCACCCCGACGGTCCGCAAGACCCTGCAGGTGGACGCGGGCACCACGGTCACGGTCGCGCTGGCCGACTACATCGGCGGTCTCAAGGCCGGGCGGCAGGTGACCATGCCGGCCGGCGCCGCAGTTTCGGCCACGGTCGGAGCCCTGACCCGCAAGGACGACGCCCGGGTGACCTGGGTGGTGCCGGACGACGCCGGCGGGTCGGCCAACCTGACGGTGACCGTCACCGACGGCAAGAGCAAGCCGGTCAGGGTCAACATCCCGGCGACCGTCAAGCCGAAGGTGGTGCCACCACCCGAGTTCGCGTCCGCGCCGCTGTCGGTGGAGGCCGGCACATCGGCATCGATCGATCTGCGTCCCCTGGTCAGCACCGCCGACGACGCTCAGGCGAAGTCGTTGAAGTTCGCCGGCCCCACCGGTGCCACCGACGGGGTGACCGGGTCGCTGTCCGGCACCAAGCTGACGGTGACGGCGGCCGTGACCGTGCCTCGCGGCACCACCGTCCCGCTCGGGGTGACGGTCAAGGACAACGCCGACCACACCGTGCCCGCGACGATCGCGGTGACGATCACCGGGACCACCGCCCCGCTGGCCACGGTGCCGAACCTGACGATCGACGATGCGGTGCAGGGCAGGTCGTCGACGGTCGACGTGCTCGCCGGGGCGTCCAACCCGCTGGACGGCCCGCTGCAGGTCGTGTCCGCCGACGTCACCGGCGGCAGCGCCGAGGTGTCCTTCTCGCCCGGCGGCGATGTCACCGTCACCCCGGCCGCCGACCAGGTCGGCACGGTGACTGTGCAGGTCACCGTGGCCGACGCGTCCGGCGACGACAGCCGCAATGTCCAGGCCACCATCAGCGCCACCGTGCGCGGGCGGCCCGACCGACCGGCGACACCCAAGGTGGTCTCGGTCGCCGACGGCCAGGCTGTCCTGCAGTTCCAGGCGCCGGACGACAACGGCTCGCCGATCACCGGCTACACCGTGGCGGCCAGCGGTTTCAGCCAGGAGTGCGGCAAGAGTCCCTGCAGACTCGAGGGTCTGACCAACGACACGACCTACAACTTCACCGTCACCGCGCACAACGACGTGGGCGACTCCGACCCGTCCAAGGCGTCGGCCGACGCCCGGCCGGACACCGCGCCGAACGCGCCGGCCGCTCCCGACCTGAAGTTCGGCGACCGGCAGCTCATCGCGACCTGGAGGGCGCCGAAGTCCAGCGGCTCGCCGATCACCGGCTACCTGGTGCGTATCTCGCCGGCCCCGAAATCCGGCACCGATGTGGTGTCCACCGCCGACACCACCGCCACCTTCGGCGGTCTGGTGAACGGCACCCAGTACCAGGTCACGGTGGTGGCGAAGAACGACTCCGGCACCGACAGCGACCCGTCGCCACCGTCCACCGAGATCCCGGCGACCGTGCCGGACACGCCGGCCGGCACCGACCGTCACCTCGGCCGAGGACGCCGGGGCCGGCGGCAAGATCGAGGTTTCCTGGCCGGCGGTGAACGGCAACGGTGACGACGAGATCACCTACACGGTGAACTGGTCGGACGGTCAGGGCGGAAGCGATTCGATGACGGTCGCCCCGGGCCGGCCGACCAGCGTGACCATCGCGCCGATCACCTTGGGCGCCAAGTACGCCGCCATGGTGACCGCGAAGAACAAGGCCGGGTCGTCGGGGCGGAGCGAGCCCGGCCGGGTGAGCCCGTACACGGCGCCGGGCGTGGTCTCCAAGCCCGAGGCGGCAGCGACCGGGACCGCTGGCCAGGTCACGCTGGCCTGGTCTGCCCCCGAGGACAACGGCCGGCCGATCACCGGGTACCAGTACCACAACGGCGACGGCCAGTGGGTCGCCGTCGGGGCCGACCAGACGTCCGCTGACCGTCGAAGGTCTGACCGACGGCACCGACTACGGTTTCGTGGTCAGGGCCTGCAACACGCCTGACGACGGCGACGCTGCGAGCAACTGCGGGCCGGCCTCCGAGGCTGCGCCGGCGAGGCCCTACCGTCCGGCCGACGCCGTGCAGAACCTCGCCGCGGACGCCGACCCGGCGCCCGGGCAGTTGGTGTTGTCCTGGGCTCCGCCCGGCCACACCGGCGGCCGGGACGTCGCCGGCTACCAGTACGCCGTCGCCGGTTCCGGCAATTGGCAGGATGCCGGCCCTGCCACCTCGGTCACTCTCCCGGGGGACAACGGCACGCCATACAGCTATGACGTCCGCCCCTACAACGCCGAGGACAACGGCAAATACGGCGCCGTGGCAACCGTTTCCGGCACGCCCTACGACGTCCCCGGCGCCCCGCAGAATCTCGCCGCGGCCACCGGCGAGAACCAGATCACCTTGACCTTCGCGGCGCCGGCGAACACCGGCGGTCGGGACATCACCGGGTACGAGTACCAGATGGACGGCGCCGGAAACTGGAACGCGCTCTCCAGTGGCAGCGCGATTGCGATGGGCGACTGGAACAACCACTCGTTCGTCGTTCGCGCCGTCAACCAACGTGGACCTGGCGCGGGTTCGAACGCGGCCACCGCCAAGGCTTACGGCCCTGTGCAGGCGGTGACCAACGTGCGCAAGGCGGGAGCGGGACAGGGATCGATCGACTTCGCCTGGGATCCGCCGCCCGGCAACGGCGTCGGTGGGTTCACCTATCAGTACAAGCGTGCCGCCGAGGACACGTGGGCCGGCACGGGTGGACAGACCGGCTCTCGTGGTGGGTTGTCCTGCGGCAACACCTACACCGTGCAGATCCGGGCCATCGACTCCGCCGGTCATGTCGGCGCCGTGACTGAACGGGACTGGGCCACCGATGCGTGCCCGCCGCCCGACCCGACGGTCACCGTCGGCAAGTACGGCAACGCCGTCGGCCACACCGGCACCAGCCCGGGCTCGACCACGTGCAACCACTCGTCGTGCCAGTACATCCAAGTGACCCTGCAGAACTGGCCGAACGAGACCATCACCTGCAACTGGACGGGAACCACGTACAACCCGTCCAGGACCGGCGACGGCGTACTTCAAACGCAGTGGTACTACGGAAATCCCGGCGGTGTCGTGACCGTGACCTGCTCGTCTGCCGGCGGCGGCAGTCATACCGATTCGCTGACCTGGTGACCAGAAAGACTCAGGAGCCTGAAAGATGACCATGACCCCCGACCACGCCCAGTGGTTCGCCCAGACGTTCTCCTCGCTCGTCGGCAACATCGGCCAGGCGGTGCTCGGCAAGCCGCGCACCATCTCGCTGGCGGTGACCTGCCTGCTGTCCGAAGGTCATTTGCTGCTCGAGGACTTCCCCGGCACCGGCAAGACCTCGCTGGCCAAGGCGCTGGCGGCCACCGTGCAGGGCACGAACTCCCGTATCCAGTTCACCCCCGACCTGCTGCCCTCGGACGTCACCGGCGTGACGATCTACGACCAGCAGACCGGCACACTTCGAGTTCCACAAGGGCCCGATCTTCGCCTCGATCGTGTTGGCGGACGAGATCAACCGGGCCTCGCCGAAGACCCAGGCCGCCCTCCTCGAGGTGATGGAGGAGTCCAAGGTCACCGTCGACGGCATCTCCCACGAGGTGGGCAACCCGTTCATGGTGATCGCCACCCAGAACCCCATCGAGCAGGCCGGCACCTACCGACTGCCCGAGGCCCAGCTCGACCGGTTCCTGATGAAGACCTCACTGGGCTATCCGGATCACGCTGCGACCGTGGAGATCCTGGCCGGCGCGACCACCAAGGCCCACGCCCGCACGGTCGGCCCGAAGATCACCACGGCGGCTGTCAGCGACATGGCAGAGCTGGCCGCGACCGTGCACACCGACCCGGCCATCCTCGACTATGTCGCCCGGCTGGCCGAGTCGACCCGGACGACTCCCGAGACCACGGTGGGAGTTTCGGTGCGTGGCTGCCTGGCGCTGGTCCGGGCCTCGCGGACCTGGGCCGCCGCCCACGGCCGGCACTTCGTGATCCCGGACGACGTCAAGGATCTGGCCGAGCCGGTGCTGGCGCATCGGATCCTGCTGGATGCCGAGGCGGAGTTCTCCGGGACCACCGTCGCCGGCGTGCTGCACCGGATCCTCGGCGAGGTCACCCCGCCGGAGCGGCGGCAATAACCATGTCGCCCAGCCCGATCTCACCGACGTCTGCCCAGCGACGGCCCTCCGACGGTCCCGTGCCACCGGCGGGCCGTTCGGCGACCCGGCGACCGGGCCGTTCAGCGCGTCGGCGACCGGGCCGTTCGATCCGAACGCGAGCGATTGCCGACCGGGACCACCGCGGCCGCCACCACCCGGTGGCACACGCTGAGTGCTCCGGTGCTGCCCGTGCTCCGCCGGCTGGCCGGGCCGGTCACCGCACTGGGCGCCGTCGCGATCCTCGCAGCCGTGTTGCTCGCGGTCCTCGCTGTGCTCACCGGCTGGCAGGAATTCGCTGTCGCCGCACTGGTTCTCGCGCTGACACTGGCGGTCTCGGCGCTGTTTCTGATCGGCCGCTCGTCCTATGCGGTGACGGTTCAGCTGCAGAACGCCAGGGTGGTCGCCGGCCAACGCGCGGGCGGCGCCATGACGACCCGCAACACCGGCCAGCGCCGACTGTTGGGTTCCCGCATCGAACTTCCGGTCGGCGGGTCGCTCGCCTCGTTCCGGATCCCGACCCTGGCGCCCGGCGCCGAGCACGAGGACCTGTTCGTCATCCCGACCACCCGGCGCGCGGTGATCACCGTCGGTCCGGCCGTCTCCGTGCGCGGCGACGCCCTGGGACTGTTGCGTCGTCAGGTCCGGTGGACCGTCCCACAGGCTCTGTACGTGCATCCCCGGACCATCCGGTTGCACGGTGCGAGCACCGGGGTGATGCGCGACCTGGAGGGCCAGCCGACCAGGGACCTGTCGTCCAACGACGTCTCGTTCCACGCGCTGCGCGGATATGTACCCGGCGACGACCGCCGCTACGTGCACTGGCGCACCTCGGCCCGCACCGGAAAGCTGATGGTGCGGCAGTTCGAGGAGACCAGGCGCACCCACCTCGCGGTCGCGTTGGCCGCTGACCCGGCGGAGTACGAGACCACCGACGAGTTCGAACTGGCGGTCAGCGCCGCCGCCTCGCTCGGGGCGCAGGCGTTCCGCGAGGAACGGCCGGTGTCCGTGTGCGTCGGGCCCGCCACCCTGGTCGGCGGCACCGGGCGCCAGTTGCTCGACGCGTTCGCCGGCGTCGCCACCGCCGAAGGGGCGGGCATCGTGACCGCAGGGCGGGCGGCTGCCGCTGCGGTTCCGAATGCCTCAGTCGCGGTCCTGGTGTGCGGACCGAAGCCCGACGCGCCGACCATCCGCCGGGCGGGTTCCGGGTTCGGTATCGGCATCCGGGTGGTGTGCGTGCGGGTCGAGGACGGCGCACCCGCTGGGATGTCGTCGATCGGCGGCATCGACGTGGCCACCGTCGGCAGCCTCGAGGACCTGCCCCGCGCCCTGCACCGGATGCGCGCCGCATGAGCCGGGGACGCGCATGAGGGAGAAGCTGACCGCCCGCAGCGCCGGGCTGCTGGTCGCCGACGTGGCGGTGATCGTGGTGCTGGTCGCCGGGGCCGGGCTGCTGCTCGGCCCGGCATACGGCGGGACCCGCTACCTCGTGGCGCTGGCCCTCGGCGCGCTGGCCGGCGGCTTGTCCGCGCTGGTGCCGGCGCTGCTGCGGTGGCCGGGCTGGACCACCGTCCCGATGGCCGCCGTGCTCTACCTGCTGTTCGGTGCGGCCGCCGCGGTGCCCGGCAGCGCCGTGGGCGGGGTGCTGCCCAGCGTCGAGTCGATCCGGCTGCTCGGTCTCGGCGTCGTCACCTCGTGGAAGCAGATGCTGACCGTCGCGGTGCCGGTGGGCAGTTCGGGTGCGCTGCTGGTCCCTGCCTATCTCAGCGCGCTGCTGTGCGCGGCCGTCGGTTCGGTGATCGCGACTCGGTCGGCCCGGCCCGGCTGGGCCCTGCTTGGCACCGCTCGCCATGGCCGCGGCCGCGGCGGTGCTCGGGGCCCCGACCGCCGGTCAGGTCGTGCTGGTCGGCACGGTCGGAGCGCTGGGTGGGTTGATCTGGGCCGCCTGGCGGCGTCGCCGTGCGGGCCTGGCCGGGCTGGACGCCCGCCGGCCGCTGGCGCTGTTGGTGGTGCTCGTCCCCGCGCTGGCCGGGGGCCTGCTGCTCGGGCCCCAGTTGCTCGCCGAGCAGCCGCGGACGATCGCCAGGGATGTCGTCGAGCCGCCGTTCGACCCGCAGACCATTCCGAGCCCGCTCTCGGGATTCCGGTCCTACGTCAAGAAGGATCGGGACACCGTGCTGCTGCGCGTGTCCGGGCTGCCGCGAGGGCGGCCGGATCCGACTGGCCGTGATGGACGACTACAACGGGCTCCTCTACGGCACCTCACCGGACACCGGGGTGTTCAACCGGGTCGGCGACCGCATCGCCTCCGTCCCGGCCGGGTCGTCGGCCGACCTGGACCTGCAGATCAAGGGCTACTCCGGGGTCTGGCTGCCCGATGCCGGCTACCTCGCAGGTATCACCTTCACCGGCGAGCGGTCGGCAACGCTGACCGAACAGTTCCGCTACGACTCCGGCAGCGGCGCCGGCGTTGTCACCGGCGGGTTGTCCGACGGTGACGGCTACCGGGCGGCCGTGTCCATCCCGGCGAACCCCGACCCGAGCACCATGACCGAGCGTGCCGGTGGTCGCTACCAGCCAGCCGTCGCCCGCTGAAGGTGCCGCAGGAGGTCAAGGACAAGGCCGCCGAGTGGGCCGGTGACGCGACCAGCCCGTACCAGATCGCCCTCGCCCTGCAGCAGGGCCTGCGCGACGCCGGGTACGTCTCGCACGGCGACGACGGCGCGCTCAACTCGCCGGCCGGTCATGGTGCCGACCGGATCCGCCGGCTGCTCACCTCGCCGATCATGGTCGGCGACCAGGAGCAGTACGCGGTGACCATGGCGTTGATGGCCCGCTCGCTCGGGCTGCCGGCCCGGGTGGTCATGGGCTTTCAAGCCGACCAGCTACGCGGGCACGGCGGACGTCACCGGCGCGATGGTGACCGCCTGGGTGGAGATCCCGTTCGCCGGGGCCGGCTGGGTGGCGTTCGATCCGACGCCGGACGAGGCGAAGGTGCCGCAGCAGAAGGACGACAAGCAGTCGGCGGCCAGCCCACAGAACAAGCTGCAGCCCCCGCCCCCGCCGCCCGACACCAAGCAGGGCGACACCCAGTCGGTGAAGGACGCCGATCAGCAGGACGACCAGCAGGACGAGAAGAAGGACGACGACCTGCCGCCACCTGCGTCGGGCACGCATTGGGTGCGCTGGGTGCTGATCGGCCTGTCACCACTGGTGTTGCTGGTGCCGTTCGCATTGATCATTCTGCTGAAGTTGGTGCGGCGGCGCCGTCAGCAGCAGGGTCCGCCGGTGGCCAGGATCGCCGGCGGCTGGGCGCGTCTGATGGATGCGGCGACCGACCTCGGCGCTCCGCCGCCCCGCGGGGCCACCCGGCTGGAAACCGCGGGTGCGTTGGATTCCCGCTTCGGCGGATCGACGGCACTGCTGGCCAGGGAAGCCGACACCCACGTGTGGGCGCCGGACGCGGTGGAGTCCGGCCGACGCCGACCGGTTCTGGGCCGACGTGGATGGCGCGGTCACCGGCATGTCCCGGACCCGCGGACCCTGGGGGCGGCTGCGGGCCGCCCTGTCGACCCGGTCGCTGCGCCGTGGCCACGGCGAGTGGAGGATCCGATGATGGTCCGAGACTGCGCTCAGCTCGTGTGCACGGTGCGGTGGCGCCCTGGGTACGGACGCGGTGCGCTGTCCACTCTGCGGCGCACCGGCGCCCACCCCGATGGATCTCGTCGACCCTGCCTACGCCGGCCGGCGGTCCGTCGCGGTGCTGGTGGACCTGGTGCCACCGGCCGCGCTGCTGGTTGTCGGGTTTCTGGTGGACCCGCCGATGCGCTGGTACCTGCTCGGCGCCGCCGGTGCCTGGTGCGTGATGTTGTGGCTCTGGCTGGCCCGGACAGGGCAGGGTCCCGGTGCCGTGCTCGCCGCCGTGCGGGTGGTGGACGGCCGGACCGGTCGGGTGCCGCGCGACCGGCGCGGCCCTGGTCCGGACGGTGTTCCGCCCGCTGATCGCGCTGGGCACGCTCGGAGTGGCCGGACTGTCCGTACCGCTGGGACCCGGCCGGCCGAGAGCGCACCTGGTGGGACCGGATCGCCGGCACCAGGGTGGTCGCCGCCATCCCCATGAGTTCCCAATGGGCTGGTCCGACCCGGTCGCCCGCCAGCGCTGGGTCCCACCCGAGGTGGTCCCCGGCATCCCCTCCCACGCTCCCGCCACCCCCGGCTTCGTCCCGCTCGAGGACCAATGGGCCGGACGAGGACCGGCGATCGTGTCTGCTGAAAGCGGGAGACACAATCCTGGTGCCGATGGCGGCCTCGCTTCGCTCGGCTCGACGGGGCAATTCCTGTCACACCAGTCACAAAATCGCGGAGTTGATCCTCGCAGCGGCCCGACGGGGCCCTCGTCCACGGCTCGGCCCGCCGTCGGCTCCGCCGGTGATCGAGGCGATTCCGCCGGTGTCGGCCGTCCCGGCGCCCGGTCCCGGACCTGTCGGTTCGGTGCCGATCTCCGCAGTCCCGTCTGCGCGCGCACGTCGCGCCGGACCCCGCCGCCGATGCCACCCAGCAACGCACGGTGGCCATCCGCTCCGGACCGCTCACCCTCACCTGGGACACCGGTCGCTCGGTGCTGGTCACCGGGCACGTGCTGGTCGGGCGGGACCCGCTCGGCACCGGGGACGAGAAGGTCGACCGGGTGTTGGCCGTCGATCTCGACGCGCGCGGAGTCTCCAAGACGCACCTGGCCATCGACGTCACGCCGCTGGGGGTCACGGTCACCGATCGGCACTCGACGAACGGCGTGCGGATGCTGCATCCCGACGGCACTCGGGTCCAGATCGAAGCGGGCAAGCCGACGCCGGTCCGCGAGGGGGAGCGGATCGAGTTCGGCGGCCGCTGGCTCGGGTATCGGCCGCTGACGCGACGCCGCCCGGGCCGGGTCGCGCGAAGGCTCGTCCGACCGGTTGCCGGCGCGTCAGGGCTCAGAGCAGGACGACCGAGCGCAGCACCTCGCCGTCGTGCATCTTGTCGAAGGCAGCCTCGATGTCGCCGAGGCCGATCGTCTCGGTGACGAACTTGTCCAGCGGCAGCCGACCCTGCAGGAACAGATCGGAGAGCATCGGGAAGTCCCGGGACGGCAGACAGTCGCCGTACCAGGACGACTTGAGCGACCCGCCGCGGCCGAAGAAGTCCAGCAGCGGCATCTCGATCGTCATCGCCGGAGTCGGGACGCCGACCAGGACGACGGTGCCGGCCAGGTCGCGCGCATAGAACGCCTGCTTCCAGGTCTCCGGACGGCCGACCGCGTCGATCACCACGTCGGCCCCGAATCCGTCGGTCAACGCCTGCACGTCCTCGACCACGGAATCACCGGCGACCAGCGTGTCGGTCGCGCCGAACTCCTTGGCCCAGGCCAGCTTCCGCTCGTCACGGTCGATCGCGATGATCTTGCGGGCACCCGCCAGCCGAGCACCGGCGATCGCAGCGTCACCGACGCCGCCGCAGCCGATCACCGCGACCGAGTCGCCGCGGCTCACGCCACCGGTGTTGATGGCCGCGCCGAGCCCGGCCATCACGCCGCAGCCGAGCAGCCCGGCCACCTGCGGCGGCACGGCCGGATCGACCTTGGTGCACTGCCCGGCGGCGACCAGCGTCTTCTCCGCGAATGCGCCGATGCCCAGCGCGGGCGACAACTCGGTGCCGTCCTCCAGCGTCATCTTCTGGGTGGCGTTGTGGGTGTTGAAGCAGTACCAGGGTCGGCCACGCAGGCAGGCCCGGCACTGACCACACACCGCTCGCCAGTTCAGGATCACGTAGTCACCGGGCGCTATGTCGGTGACGTCATCACCGACCGCCTCGACCACCCCGGCCGCCTCGTGGCCGAGCAGGTAGGGGTAGTCGTTGCCGATCCCGCCGAGCTTGTAGTGCAGGTCGGTGTGGCAGACGCCGCACGCCTGCACCTTCACCAGCGCTTCCCCCGGCCCGGGGTCGGGAACCAGGATGGTGGTCAGTTCGACCGGGGCGTCCTTGGCGCGGGACACGACTCCCTGAACCTGGTGGACCATGCGGGCGGCCTCCTCGTGGGCGATGCTCGTCGGTGCGCTGCGCACCGTCCGACCACCGTATCCGGTGCATAATCCCGATCATGGTGACCGGGTTCCGACAACTCCCGGCCGCACTCCTGGCGCTGGTCCTGGTAGGAGTGCTGGCCGCCTGCGGTTCGTCCGATGCTGCCGGCACCACCAACACCACCGGCACCACCAGCCGGGCGACCGACCAGGTCTCGACCGCGACAGCCGGAAGCACCGGGGCCGGCAACGACGCCGGTACCGGCGCCGCGGACAGGTCGGCGGGCGAAATAGCCGAGGCGCCATGACGTTCTCCGCGATCCGCACCGACCGCCTGGTGTTGCGTGACCTCACCGACCTCGACGCGGACGACCTCGTCGAGTACCGCAACGACGAGCAGACCGCGAGCCTGCAGGACTGGGCGCTCCCGTACACCCACGACCGCGCCCGGGCAGTGATCGGGGGCGCCACGGAGGCGGATTGGCCCGTCTCCGGCGATTGGTACCAGGTCGCGATCGAGTACGACCATCGGCTGGCCGGCGATCTCGGCATAGGCCGCAGCGCCGACGGGCTGCAGGCGGAGATCGGGTACACCTTGGCACCGTGGGCGCGTGGGCGGGGGCTGGCCACCGAGGCCGTCGCCGCAATCCTGGATCTGCTGTTCTCCGAAGGGGTGCACCGGGTGGTCGCCGGAGTGGACCCGGCCAATGATGCGTCGGCGAAGGTGTTGCAACGCCTGGGTTTCCGGCACGAGGGACGGTTCGTCTCGGCCGCCTTCATCCGAGATCGCTGGTGGGACGACGACCGATACGGGCTGCTGGCCGATGAATGGCGCGCGCGCTCGACCGACTGAACCGCGAGATCCGGACAAGTAACCGAACAGGTATTGACACACTCGATCACTTCACGACAAAGTGACGGTACGCACTCGTGTGGTCACTGTGTGCGATAGCTGTGTCAGGCTTCCGTCCGTACCGAGGAGGATCAATGAGGACCCTCACTGTCCGATCCCGTCGCCGTTGCCCGCGCGCAATGGTGGCACTCGGGGTGGGCACCGGTTTGTTGCTGAGTTCGCTCGTGCTGGCCGGGCCGGCCTCCGCCGGACCTTCGAAGCCCCGAGCCACCCCGAGTCGAGGCCGCCGCCGACGGCGACCCGGGCTCAGGTCTGAAGGGTGAGTACTTCGAGACCGCGCCGCCCGACTTCACGTTCGGCGCGCACCAGGGCACGACGATCGATCAGACCCTGGACGTGGACAACTTGATCGGCGCGCTCACCGTCTACGGAGGACGGTCCGAGAATGTCGCCGTGCGGTGGACCGGGCAACTCACGCCCGAGCACTCCGAGCCGTACACGTTCCACTACAAGGGCGACAACGGCATCCGGCTCTGGGTGGACGGAGAGTTGATTCTCGATCACTGGGTCAACGACTGGGACATCGAGTACACCTCGACACCCGTCGCACTGACCGCCGGTGAGCCGGCCGACCTGAAGGTCGAGTACTTCCAGAACGTCGGCGGGGCCAACATCCACCTCGACTGGTCGAGCCCGTCGACCGCGCGGGTACCCGTTCCGGCGGCAGCCTTCTCGTTGCCGCCGGACTTCCAGGTGGTCGGCGGCTCGGCCGCGGTGGACGCCGCCGGCACCACGGTGAGCGTCGTGCTCGACGATCCGATCACCGGTCTCGGCGCCGATCCGACGCACGCGCTGATCCTGCAGGCGAACGCCGGTCGTGCCGACATCGAGTCGGTGACCGTCGATCCGGCCGACCCGCACCGCCTGACGGTGACGGTGGTCAACCCGATCACCCGCGGTTCGACCGTGCGGATCGGCTACGACGGTGACGGCGACCTGACCACCAGCGGCGGCGCGCCGCTCGGCTTCTTTTCGTTCACCGCACAGAACAACTCGACGTTCTTCATGTCCACTCCGTGGGCGGCCGACGTCGATGCCGACAACGTGCTCGGCGACTACCCGAGGCCGCAGCTGACCCGGCCGACGTGGCAGAACCTCAACGGCACCTGGCAGTTCCAGCCGACCACCGCGAACGCGGCGGTGCCGTTCGGGCACAACCTGTCCGACACCATACTGGTTCCGTTCGGCATGGAGTCGGAGCTCTCGGGTGAGCACGAACACCACGACTGGTCCGTCTACCGCCGGACGTTCACCGTTCCGGCCAAGTGGAAGATCGGGTCCACGGATCGGCTGATACTGAACTTCGGTGCGGTCGATCAGGAATCGTGGGTCTACGTCAACGGCAAGCAGGTCGCGCACAGCATCAACGGATACGCCTCGTTCAGCGCCGATGTCACCGACGCGCTGCGCCGCAAGGGCGCGCAGGAGCTCCTGGTGCGGGTCAAGGACTTGACCGACGCCACAGCAGCCGCCGTCGGCAAGCAGTCGGCGAACCCGAGCGGCATCTTCTACACCCCGACATCCGGCATCTGGCAGACGGTGTGGATGGAGCCGGTGCCCGAACAGCAGAACATCTCGAGTCTGAGCATCACTCCGGACATGCCGAACAAGCTGGTCAAGGTGCGGATCAACAGCTCGAGCAAGACCGGATCGGCGCTGATCACCGTCAAGACCGGTCGCACGCTTGTGGCGCAGGTGTACGGGCGCACCAACATCGACGTCACGGTGCGGCTGGGTCGCGACGTCCACCCGTGGTCGCCGGACGACCCGTTCCTCTACGACGTGACGGTCAGCTACGGCCGGGACAAGGTCGGCTCGTACTTCGGCCTTCGAGCGATCGGGCTGGCCGAGGTTGGCGGGTACAACCGGGTGGTGCTCAACGGGAAGACCACGTTCCTGCTCTCCACCCTGGACCAGGGATTCTGGCCGGACGGTGTCTACACCGCGCCCACCGACGAGGCGTTGCACTGGGATCTTGCCCGGACGAAGGAACTCGGATTCAACGCGATCCGCAAGCACATCAAGGTCGAGCCGGACCGGTGGTACTACTGGGCGGACAAGCTGGGACTCCTGGTGATGCAGGACATGCCGAGCGGCGATCACCCGGACCAGGCCGCCAAGGATCGGTTCGTGACGGCGGCCCACGACGAGATCGTCCAGCTGTACAACCACCCGTCCATCGTGGCGTGGGTGCCCTTCAACGAGGGCTGGGGCGAGTGGGACCGGACGGCCACCGGTCTGATCGCCGACCAGGTCAAGGCCTGGGACCCGACCCGGCTGGTCGACGCCCACTCCGGAGTCAACTGCTGCAACTCGCACGGCGACTCGGGACGCGGCGACCTGATCGACTGGCACATGTACACCGGGCCAGGGTTTCCGAGTCCGGATGCCACGCGCGCCGCTATGGACGGGGAGCACGGTGGGTACTCGTTGACCATCCCAGGGCACGCCTGGTCCGGAGCGTCGGCCAATCCCTACGGTGAGGTGGCGGATTCTGCGGCGCTCACCGCGGCCTACGTGGCCAACACCGCCAAGCTGGAACCGGCTGCCTCGTGCAATCTCTCGGCATCGGTCTACACGCAGATCACCGACGTCGAAACCGAGATGAACGGCTTCTGGACCTACGACCGGCGCGTGCTCAAGATGGATCCAGCCCAGGTCAGAGCTGCGAACCTAGATGTGTTGGCCGCAGCCGAACGGTCAGGTGGTGTCGGGATCGCCTCCGGCACACCGGGTCTGGAAGGCGTGGGCTGGTGGCCGTTGGACGACAGCGCTGCCGACGCCAGCGGCAACGGCCACGACGCCGCCGCTCCCAACGGGGTGACCTGGATCGACGGACCGGCCGGTGCCGGTGCGGCGCAACTCAACGGCACCGACCAGTACTTGGACGCCGGAGCACCCATCCTGGACACCACCGGGAACTATTCGGTTGCCGCCTGGGTTCGGCTGGATTCGAAGGCCGGGTTCGGTACCGCTGTCTCGATCGACGGTGCTGCGACCAGTGCGTTCTTCCTCCAGTACTCCGACGCCGACCGGCGATTCGCGTTCAGCTTCGGCGGTGCCCGGGCCCTGGCGAACACCATCGGCGAACCGGAAACGGGCCGCTGGTATCACCTGGTCGGCACCTACGACCACACCGACAACTCGTTGCGCGTCTACGTCGACGGCCGGCAGGCCGGCAGCATCAGGGCGTGCGGGCTGGACGTGCCGAGCGGCAACCTGGTGATCGGTCGGGCCAAGTGGCAGGGCAACCCGGTCGACTACTGGAAGGGCGCCGTGTCCGGTGTGCACGCGTACGACCGGGCCCTGACCTCCGCCGACGTCGAGACGTTGGCGTCCGCCGAGCCCAGCCACTGACGCCCGCCAGCGGTCCTGCGCAGTCGCTGTGTCTGGTCATCGGCGGGATCCCGGTCGGCGCGAAACTCGCGGGGTGAACACTGGCGGGCGTGTTGATCGGCCTCCTGTGCGCGTTGGGCGCAGCGCTGGCCTATGGAACCGCCTCGATCTTGCAGGCGATCGGCGCTCGCCGGGCTGCCGCCGCAGGCTCGTCCCTGTCCGGGCTCGCCGCCCAGCCGATCTACTATCTGGGGCTCGCCCTCGACGGGGTCGGATTCGTCGGTGCGGTTGTGGCCCTGCACTTCCTGCCGTTGTTCCTGGTCCAGGCGCTGACGGCGTCGAGTGTGCTGGTGACTGCGGTTCTGGCGACCCTCGTGCTGGGCTCGCGGCTGGGTCGCTTCGGCGTCCTTGCGCTCGCTGCAGCGGTCGTTGGCCTCGTGCTGCTGGCTCTGTCAGCTCAGGCGGAGGTGGCGATCGCACTGCCGCCGGCCTGGCAGTGGGCGGTGCTGGCCGGGGTGGCGCCGATCGCGTTGCTCGGCCGGTGGGGATCGAGGCGTCGTCGACCGCCGATAGTGGCGCTCGGCGCCGGATTGGCCTTCGCCGCGGTTGCGATCAGCGCTCGGTCCGTCGAGCTGCCAGACCCGCTCTGGCACGTGCTCGGCGACCCGCTGCTGTGGGCCGTCGCCGCGGGCGGGATCGTCGGTACCTTGCTGTTCGCCGTCGCGGTACAGATCGGCGACGTCACCCGGATCTCAGCGGTCACCTTCACCACCGAGACGGTCCTGCCGGCCGCCGTCGGGCTGCTGTTCCTGGGCGATGAGGTGCGGCCGGGGTTCTGGCCGGTCGCAGTGCTCGGCTTCGTCCTCGCCGTGGCCGGAGCCATCTCGCTGTCGAGGTTCGCCGAGCCGGCGACCGTCCCGCGAGAGAATGCTGCGACCGAATGATGGCGCCGCGGATTTCATGCTGCAGATCGTTCGGCCCATCGCCGACCTCGGGGGCCTGATCCGCTCGAGGTCAGCCTCGGCGGCGTGCGACCTCGGTCATCTCGCCCCTGGAGATCAGCTTGACCCGCTCCCGGGGCAGCGCCGCGCCGGCCTGGGTGGCCGCCGCGCCGAGCGAGCGCTCGTGGGCTTCGAGTCGATCCCAACCCTCGAAGTCGGTGATCGGCAAACCCTTGTCGGAGAGCATCGCGATGACTGCGGCTCGGTCCCGCTGCGGCGCCCGCGCGAGCTCTGGCACGTCAACGAGCAGATTCGCGACCGTCTCCGCGGCGTCGGACTTGGTGTGCCCGATCAGCCCGACCGGACCACGCTTGACCCACCCGGTCGCGTAGATCCCCGGCACCGGGTCGCCGTCCAGGTCGAGCACTCGGCCGGCCACGTTGGGCAGCACGAGCTTGGCATCGTCGAACGGCAGATCACCGATGGGCTCGGAGCGATAGCCGACCGCCCGGTAGACCGCCTGCACGTCCCAGTCGTGGTACTCGCCGGTGCCGCGAACGTTCCCGTCGCCGGTCAGTTCCATCCGCTCGGTACGCAGCCCCACGACCCGGCCGTCCTCGCCGAGCACCTCGACCGGGTTCTCCAGGAAGTGGATGTGGATCCGTCGGTGCGGGCCGGGCTCCGGCTCACGCATGGCCCACTCACTGAGCACGTCGACCACCATGCGCAGCGATTTGGCCTTCGATATCGCCTGCTGGGACGCCGGGTCGAACTCCATGCCCTCGGGCGCCACCACGACCTGCACATTGGGCGAGTGGTCCAATTCGCGCAGCTCCACCGGGGTGAACTTGGCCTGCGCAGGGCCACGCCGAGCGAACATGTGGACGTCGGTGACGGCCGAGGCGGCCAGCACGCGGTGTACGTGCTCCGGGATCTCGGTGTACAGCAGTTCGTCGCCGGTCCGGGCGAGCATCCGGGCGACGTCGAGCCCGACGTTGCCCACCCCGATGATCGCGACCGACGTGGCCTGGGTCAGGTCCCAGATCTGCTCGCGGTCCGGGTGCGAGTCGTAGAACGCGACGAAATCGGCGGCGCCGTACGAGCCCGCCAGATCGATGCCGGGAACGTCCAGGGAACGATCCCGCTCGGCGCCGGTGGCGAAAATGATCGCGTCGTAGAACTGCCGCAGCTCGTCGACCTTGAGGTCCACCCCGACGTGGACGTTGCCGAAGAACTGGATCCGGTCGGACTCCATCACCTTGTGCAGCGCGACGATGATCTGCTTGATCCGCGGGTGATCGGGTGCGACGCCGTAACGGATCAACCCGTACGGCGTGGGCAGCCGGTCATAGATGTCGACGGTCAGTTCCGGGTCGCTCTTGCACAGGATGTCGGCGGCATAGATGCCGGCTGGGCCGGCCCCGACGACAGCAACGCGCAACGGCTCGGACATACGACGGCTCTCCCTCTGCTGGTCAACCCTTCAAGGGTACCGGCCGACGCATGCTGCCCTTACCTGGCGTGAGGTACGTCGCACACGGCGTGACCTGCGGTTCTTCCCTGCAAGGATCAACTCCGCGCTTTTCGGACTGAAGTGACCGGTGAAGCCGACTTCAGCCTGGTAGCGCCGCCTGGCCCTCGCAGCCCAGGGGTCAGTAGCCGCTGCCGCCGGCCAGTGACACCGAGCCCGTCGGATGCCAGACCGTCTTGGTCTCCAGGAAGGCGCGCATCCGGGCGGTGCCGGGGGGCCCGGCGAAGTCCGTGCCGGACGGCACGAAGACCCGCTTGACGGTCCCGGCGGCGGCCTCGGCCAACGACGCTCGAAGTTCGTCGTCCGCACCGGTCAGGTCCAACGCATTGACATCTCCGTGGGCGGCCAGGTGCGGCATGATTTCGGCCGGGTCGCCGGTCAACACGTTGACGACGCCGCCCGGAAGGTCGGAGGTCGCCAAGACCTCGGCCAGGGTGAGGGCGGGCAACGGCCGTTCGGTGGACGCGACGACGACGACGGCGTTGCCCGAGGTGATGACCGGCGCGATCACGGACACCAGGCCGAGCAGCGAGTCGCGCTGCGGCGCGACCGAGGCGACGACTCCGGTCGGTTCCGGGGTGGAGAACGAGAAGAACGGCCCGGCAACCGGATTCGCCCCGCCGTACACGGCGGCCAGCTTGTCTGTCCAGCCGGCGAAGTGCACCAGCCGATCGATCGCCGCGTCCACCGACGCCGTCGCCCGACGCGACGTCGCGCCCTCCACCGACGTGAGCAGGTCGACGAACTGCGCCCGCCGACCCTCCAGCATCTCGGCGATCCGGTAGATCACCTGCCCGCGGTTGTAGGCGGTGGCCTTGGACCATGAGCCGAATCCCTTGCGTGCGGCGGAAACCGCGTCGCGGGCGTCCTTGCGCGACCCCTGGGCCGCGTTCGCGGCGAACCGGCCCCGATGGTCGAGCGACCTGGTAGGTGCGGCCGCTCTCGCTGCGCGGGAAGGCGCCGCCGACGTAGAGCTTGTAGGTCTTGGCGACCGTCACCCTGGCGTCGGCCGTCTGCGCAGCCGTTCTCCGGGGAGTCGCGGCCCGCGGAGCGGGAGTCTGCCGGGCCATCACGCCGCCCCCTCGTCGGTATCCAGATACGCGGCCAGGCCGGACCTTCCGCCCTCCCGGCCGAAGCCGGACTCCTTGTAGCCGCCGAACGCAGCAGCCGGGTCGAAGCGGTTGAACGTGTTTGCCCACACCACGCCGGCCCGCAACGCGTTCGCCATACCGAGGATCCGGGAACCCTTCTCTGTCCACACCCCGGCGGAAAGCCCGTAGGGCGTGTTGTTGGCCTTGGCCACCGCCTCGTCCGGAGTGCGGAAGGTGAGCACCGACAGCACCGGGCCGAAGATCTCCTCCCGGGCGATCCGCATCGACTGCGACACGTCGGTGAACACGGTGGGCGGGAAGAAGTATCCGCGGTCAGGGATCGGGCACGCAGCGGTCCAGCGCTGGGCGCCCTCGTCCTCGCCGGAGTCGGCGAGGGCGGTGATGGTGGCCAATTGGGCCGGCCGAGTTGATCGCCCCGATGTCGGTGTTCTTGTCCATCGGGTCACCGAGCCGCAGCGTCGAGATGCGTTCGGTCAGCTTGTCGATCACTTCCTCGGCCACCGATTCCTGCACCAGCAAACGGGATCCGGCGCAGCAGACGTGGCCCTGGTTGAAGAAGATGCCGTTGACGATGCCCTCGACGGCCTGGTCGATCGGCGCATCGTCGAAGATGATGTTCGCGGCCTTGCCGCCGAGTTCGAGCGTGAGTTTGCGGCCGGTGCCGGCCAGTGATCGTTGGATCTGCCGGCCGACCTCGGTCGAACCGGTGAACGCGACCTTGTCCAGATCCGGGTGCGTCACCAGGTGCGCGCCGATGTCCCCGGCCCCGGGCAGGATGTTCACCACGCCCGGCGGCAGGTCGGCGTCGGCGATGATCTCGGCCAGCACCAGGATCGACAAGCGGTGTCGTCTCAGCCGGTTTGATCACCACGGTGTTGCCGGCGGCCAGCGCCGGGGCGATCTTCCAGGCCGCCATCAACAGCGGGAAGTTCCACGGGATCACCTGGCCGGCCACGCCGAGCGGCCGCGGTCGCGGGCCGAAGCCGGCGTGCTCGAGCTTGTCGGCCCAGCCGGCGTGGTAGAAGAAGTGCGCCGATGCGGTCGGCACGTCGACGTCCCGCGACTCCTTGATCGGCTTGCCGTTGTCCAGCGTCTCGACGACGGCGAGTTCCCGGGCCCGCTCGGCGATCCCGCGGGCGATACGGAACAGATACTTGCCTCGCTCGGCGCCGGACATCTTCGACCACACCCGGTCGTACGCCGACCGCGCCGCGCGCACCGCGTCGTCGACGTCGCCGGTGGATGCCGTGGACACGGTGGCCAGCGGCTGCTCGGTCGCCGGGTTGATGCTCGACCAGATCGGGTCCGTCGCCCTCGACGAACTTCCCGCCGGAGAACATCTGGTACCGCTCGCGGATCCGGCCGATCGCCGCCGATTCCGGAGCCGGGGCGTAATCCCAGTCCAAGCGCGCCGGGTCGCCGGTCGGCCGCGGTCGCCACCGCGGCGGAGCCCCGAGTCGACACCAGAGCGGCCGCGGCCGCTCGTCTTCTTCGCCATCGGTCAGTCCACCGTCACATAGTCGGGGCCGGAGTAGTGGCCGTCCAGTTGGCTGCGTCGTTGCATCAGCAGGTCGTTGAGCAGGGAGGAGGCCCCGAACCGGAACAGGTAGGGGTCCAACCATTCCGGGTCCGGCCACCTCGTGCACGGCGACCAGATAGCGGATGGCGTCCTTGGTGTTCCGGATGCCGCCGGCCGGTTTGACCGCCCGCAGCTCGCCGGTGGCCTTGCGCCAGTCGTGCACCGCCTGCAGCATCACGTGGATCACCGGCAGCGTCGCCGCGGGGGACACCTTGCCGGTCGAGGTCTTGATGAAGTCGCCGCCGGCCAACAGGGCCAACCAGGAGGCGCGGCGCACGTTGTCGTACGTGGCCAACTCCCCGGTCTCCAGGATCACCTTGAGCCGGGTGTCGCCGCAGGCCTGCTTCACCGCGGCGATCTCGTCGAAGACCTTGCCGTAGTTGCCGGCCAGGAATGCGCCCCGGTCGATCACCATGTCGATCTCGGTGGCACCGGCGGACAACGCGAACTCGACGTCGGCCAACTTGACCGCCAGGGATGACCGGCCGGACGGGAATGCGGTGGCCACCGAGGCGATGCCGACGTCGGTACCGCGCAGGTGCTCGACCGCGACGCTCGACCATGTCCGGATACACGCACACGGCCGCGACGTGCGGGGTGTCCGGCCGGTCCGGGTCGGGCCGGCGGGCCTTCGCCGCCAGCGACCGCACCTTGCCGGGCGTGTCCGCGCCCTCCAACGTGGTCAGGTCGACCATCGAGATGGCCAGATCGATCGCGGCCAGTTTGCTGGCCTTCTTGATCGACCGGGTGGCCAGCGCCGCCGCCCGCTGCTCGACGCCGACCGGATCGACTCCGGGCAGACCGTGCAGGAACCGCCGCAGCGCCTGCTCGTCGACCACTGCGTCCGACAGGTGCGGCGGCAGGGTGGCCAGGGTGGACAGGCTGGATCCGGCGTCGCTGCGCACAGCAGCGGAAGCGGCGGGACCGCTCGTCGGCGAGGCAGTGGCCATGGCTGCCATCCTAGGGCGGGGCAGAATCGCCCATCGGCTGACGACGTCGGTTGATCACGCAGACCGTCGTGCAGACAGTGGCCGCCCGAGACCCGCAGGAGAACCGATGCCCGTGCCCCACGAGATTCCCGAGTCGCTCAACGTCCTGGTCGTCGATCACCCGCTCGCGGCCGCCCGGCTGTCCACCATGCGCGACGCCCGCACCGACAACGCCACGTTCCGGGCCGCGCTGCGCGACCTGACCCTGATGCTGATCTACGAGGCCGGGCGGTCGTTGGCCACCGAACCGTTCGCCATCCACACCCCGGTGGCGCGGACCACCGCCATCCGGCTGTCCAACCCGCCGCTGCTGGTGCCGGTGCTGCGGGCCGGGCTGGGCATGGCCGACCAGGCGCACGCGCTGATCCCGGAGGCGCAGATGGGTTTCGTCGGGCTGGCCCGCGATGAGGAGACTCTGCAGCCGACGCCCTACATGGAGTCGCTGCCCGAGTCGCTTGGCCGGCCGGCCGGTGTACGTGCTGGACCCGATGCTCGCGACCGGGGGTTCGATGGTGCACACCATCGAGTTGCTCATCGGGCGAGGGGCGACCGACGTCACCGCGATCTGCACCTTGGCCGCGCCGGAGGGCCTGCAGCGGCTGGCCGAGTCCGGGCTGCCGGTGCGGGTGGTCACCGCGTCGGTGGACGAGCGGCTCAACGACTCCGGCTACATCGTCCCCGGCCTCGGCGACGCGGGGGACCGGCAGTTCGGAGCAGTCTGACGCGCGGCGTTATGTCTGTTGTGCTCTACTTCGCGGCAATGCGCGTATCGGCAGGCGGGTCACTCGTCCGGGTGTCGCCGAGGCAGGGAGTGGACCCGATGGGCTGACCAGCCGGGCTGCCGTGGTCCGCGGCGCTCTCGTCGCGGCAGTGCTGGCCCTTGCCGGCTGTGGTTCGTCCGATGACGCGCCACCGGCGGCCGGCGCAGGGACCACCGCGACCACGGCCGGCACTGCCATGGCAACGTCGTCCGACGCCGCATCGTCGCGCAGGTGAGCGGGCGACGGCCGGCGGCGGCGCACTGTCCGGAACGACCTGGCTGCTCACCACGGCCACCGACGGGACCGGCAAGGTCGTTGCCGCGGACAGTTCGGCGAAGTCGACGCTGACCATCACCGGCGCGCAGATGGCCGTGTTCACCGGGTGCAACAACGGCAGCGCGACGGTCACGGTCTCGGACACGCAACTGGTGGCCGGGCCGATGGCGATGACGATGATGGCATGTGCCGACCCGGGGGTGACCGAGTTGGAGCACCTGATCGGGACGGTTCTCGCGTCGCCGGCCAGCTACAGCCTCGCCGGCGATTCGCTGACCATCTCGAACGATGCCGGCAGCCTGGTCTATCGGGCCGACCCCCCGCGGCCAGTTCGCCCAGTTCCTGACCGGTCGTCGCTCACTGATCCGGCCGGATCACCTGCTCGACCAGGGTCCGCGCCAGCCAGGTGCGGAAACGCTCGACGGGCCAGCGGTTCTCGACCACCAAGTCTGGTAGAGCGCTGGGTCGACCAACAGCGCCAGGATCGCCGCCGCCTCGTCGGGCGAAACCTCGGGGCGTAGGAGGTCGGCCTCCTCGAGCTGCGCCACCGGGCCGGTGCGCATCGACGCGACCCGCTGTTGTTCCCAGCGCCGGAACAGTGCCTCGGCCTCGGGATCGACCTCGGCCGCCGCGCGTAGTGCCAGATGCAGGGCGCCGATGCGCCCACCCAGTTCGGTGACGAATCCGGCCCAGAGCCGGAAGGCCGCCCGTGGGTCGGTCCGACCCAGCGCCATCACCTCCTGCAACGCGGGCCGCTGGGCCATGGTGAGCGGCTCGTCGTCGCCGGCGGTCGCGTAGTCGTACGCGAGCTTGAGCAGTTCGACCTTGCCCCCAACGGCGGTGAAGACGGTCTTCCGGCTGACCCCGGCGGCATCGGCGACGGCATCGATGGTGCTGGCGGCAAACCCGCGCTCGATGAACAGGGCCGCCGCGGCATCGACCACCCGCCGCCGGGTGGCACGAGCCTGCTCCTCGCGGAGTTCGCTCCGATAAACCCTCTTGCCGACCTCAACCATATGAGGTTACCGTGAATGTATTCATTACCTTCAGAGTAACTCTAACTGTTGATGGAGGCGCGCGATGCATGTGGTCATTGTCGGGTCCGGACCGGTCGGAACGGTGGCGGCGCTGTTGCTCGCGCGTCGCGGTGACCGGGTGACACTCGTCGATCGGGACCCGGGTCCCCGCTCGGGTTCGTGGGAACGCAAGGGGGTCATGCAGTTTCATCAGCCCCACGGTTACCGGGCCGGCTTCCGGGAGGTCCTGCTGCACCATCTGCCGGACGTGTACCAGACCCTGCTCGAGGCCGGTACGGTCGTCGATCAGCCCGACGACCCGGAATCGCCGGGCCGGTATGGCGGTGCGACGCCCCATTCTCGAGCGCACGCTGTGGACGATCGCCGATCGAGAGCCCGGAGTCACCCGGGTGACCGGGAACGTCGACGCGGTCCGCATCGACGGCGGGCGGGTGGTCGGCGCGGGGATCGGGGGCTGGACCCTCGCGGCCGACCTGGTGATCGACGCGGCCGGCCGCGGCAGCAGGTTCGGTGCCGAGCTGCGTCCCGCCCCGGACCGATGCGAGACCGGGATGGCCTACGCCAGCCGGCTCTACCAGTTCCACCGCGACGCCGATCGCGGCCCGCTGGGCAACGGTGTACTCATCTTCGGTGCGCTCGGCTACGCGGTGCTGATCTTTGCGGCCGACGCCGGAACGTTCACTGTCCTGCTCGTCCGGGCGGCCCATGATCGGGAGTTGGCCCAGGTGCGCGACCCTCGGGCCTTCGACGCAGCACTGCAGCTTCTTCCGGCGGTCCGCGAGATCACCGACCCGCTCCGGTCGCGGCCCATCGGCCCGGTGCGGGCCGGTAGCGGACTGGTCAACCAGTACCGGCCACAGGCTGCTGTCCCCGGCATGTTGGCCATCGGCGACTCCGTACTCACCACCAACCCGATGGGTGCGCGTGGCATGACCCTCGGCCTGCAGTCGGCGGTGGCCATGGTGCAGACCGTCGAGGGCCTGCGCGATGATCAGTGGTCGTCGGCCATGCACGAATGGTCCGAGCGACAGCTGCGACCCTGGTACGCCGACCACGTCGAATGGGACGCGGCGCTCGCCGCCGCCTGGTCCGGCGCCGACCCCGATCCGGCCGGACCGCTCTCGCTGGATCTGCTCGTGGCCGCCGGGATCGCGCGACCCGAATTGATGGCCGGACTGGCTCCCTACCTGGACATGCGGGCGTTGCCGGAATCCACGTCGACGGTGCGGGCCGAGGTCAGGGACATGCTGCGGGCCGGATGGCGACCGCCGGCGCCCGACCTGCCCACCCGCGCCGACCTGGTGAGGGCCATCGCGGTGACCGACTCCGCTGCCGCCGTTGCCTGACCGGACGGTCGTGCAACCGCAGGGGCCGGCCCTTCCGTCCGGATCGCAGGGGGATCGGGAGGGAGAGGGACATGCGGACCACCACGAAGATCGGGACAGCGGCGCTCGCCGGTTTCCTCGCCGTGCTCGCCGGCTGCGCGGGCCGGGCGGACGGGCGCCGGCGTCGTCATGTCCAGCAGCACCGCGGTTGCGGCCGCGGATGTCGACGCGGCTACGGCGTCCACGCACCGCAGCGAACCTGTGGGCATCGATGAACTCTCCGGGCGCACCTATCTGTCGACCGCGGTCGTCGGCCGCACCCTGGCCGGCGGAACCATCATCTCGCTGAGGTTCGGCGGCGGACAGCTCAGCGCGAACGCCGGCTGCAACACCATGAGCGGCGCGTACGGCACCGGCGGTGGGCACCTGACGGTCGGCGTCATATCGGCGACCGAGATCGGCTGCCCCTCGGCCCTGTCGGAACAGGACACCTGGCTGACCCAGTTCCTCGCGACGGGGCCCAGCTGGGCGTTCGATGGTCGCCGGCTGACCCTCAGCTCGGGATCGACGACGATCGAGTTGACCGACCGGCGAGTGGCCGATCCGGATCGACCGTTGGTGGACACCACCTGGCACCTCACCGGGCTGCGTGACGGTGACTCGGAGTCGTCGGCACCGCCATCGCCCGTCGTCTACCTGTACCTGACGCACGGTGTCCTGACAGTGTGGAACGACTGCGTCGTGGTGATCGGCGACTACACGGCGCGCGACGGCGAGCTGCACGTGACGGCGGCGCAACCGAACGACGAACCAGCGTGCGCCACGGAGTTGGTCGGGCGCGCCGTCGACGTGATGGGTCAGGGCACCACGGTGACGATCGAGGCAGACCAGATGCGGCTCCTTGCCCAGGACGGCCGCGGGCTCACCTTCACCGCGGTGAACGATGTGGATGCCCCCGTCCCGCCGACACCTGTGCCCGCCGGTCGATGATCCGGCACCGGGTGGCGAACGGGATCGGGTGCCGGGTGGGTCGCCACCGGTACCAGGACAATGGACATGTGCCCGGCCGGCCGAGCGGTCGACCGGCACACACCGAGGAGATCCGATGAACGGCACGAACCGCATCAGCGGACGACCGACGGGGCACCGGTGGGCCGGCGCGCTCGGCGCCGCGGTGATGTTCGGCCTGGTGGTCACCGGATGCGCCAAGTCCGAGCCGGCCAACCCTGGAGCTGGGGGAGCGGCCACCGCCGCCGCGACGGTGACCACCTCCGCCGACAGTGCGTCCGCAGGGCCGGCAGCGTCGACGCCGGACAGTTCGGTGCCCACCTCGGCGTCGGGTACCCGCACGTCGCCCTCGGAGCCGAGTGCTTCGACTATCACTGGAGATTCGACAACCATGAGTGGATCCGTCCCGTCGATCGAAGACATCACCTGGACCCTGGTCGCGGCGCTGGACAACAACGGCGCCACAGTCACGATCCCCGACGGCACCACCCCCACCCTGGAGATCACCGATGACCGCCTGGCCGTCCGGACGGGCTGCAACAGCGGGAGCGGAGCGGTCGCGGTCTCGCCGGCAGCACTCGAGGTCGGGGCCATCGCGACCACCCGGATGGCCTGCGACGACGCGCGGATGAGTCTCGAGCAGACGGTCCTCGGGGTGCTCAGCACCCGGAGCAGCTACCGAATCGATGGCTCGAACCTGACCATCTCGAACTCGGCCGGGACCCTGGTCTATCAGGCCGGCGCCGCCGAGTCGACTGCACCCGAGTCGGGGTTGAGCACGGCGCGGCCCGGTCCGACCCGGGTGACCGCCATTTCGCCCGAACCGTCGCTGACGTGGCCCCCGACGCGGCAGCATGCTGCCGTCCATCCCCGAGGACCCACGGGGCTCGACCAACTGAGGTCCGGGTCCGAACCGCCCGTCGCGGCGCAGCGGCGCAGACATCGAACGGGTGGTTTTCAGATCGGTGCCCGGCCACGGTGGGTGATCACTGCCGGGATCCGACCCTGCTGGACGCGAGCTTTCTCGGTTCAGAGCGACCTAATCCTCACACCCCCTTGACGTGCAGCGTGTGAACGCTAACATTCGTGCCTGAACGCTTTCCCGATCCGTTCCGCACGACCGTACCCAGTCGGAAGTCTGCAAGGCCCGCTCCGCGATGACGCGCGCCTTGAACGCAGGTCGACGGGGCGCATGTCGCATTCCGGCCCGCGATCGGCGGCGAGCGAGACCTGTTCCTACGTCACGGTTTCGTCACGATCCAGGCATATCGGCCGGCGAGAGGCAGCAACGATGAGACGACCCCGACCCTTGCGGCACCGGCGGGTGGTGGCCGCTGTGGCCACCGCCCTGGCGCTGGTGACCGGCAGCGTGCTGGCCACCACACCGGCCGCCGCCGCTCCGGTGCCGACCGTGGCCGCAGCAGCGACCGCGCCGGACCTGACCGGTCTGACGGTCGATGAGTTCGGGTCCTCCACGCTCGACTCGCGCTGGTCCATCACCAATGAGTCAGCGGCGAATTGGTCGCTGTCGACCGATCCGGGCGCGCTGACCCTCACCGCCCAGACCGGGGACACCTACCAGGGTGTGAACACGGCGAAGAACGTCTTCATGGTGGACATTCCGGCAGGCGATTTCACAGCAATAACAAAGGTTTCCGCGCCGGTGACCAAGGTCTACCAGGGTGCCGGCCTGATCGCCTGGTCCGACATGGACAACTATGTGCGATCGGGCCTGACCTACGTCGGCAGCCTGTCAGCTTCCGGCATCGCCATCGAGAACGACGTCGAGACCGGCGCGGTGTTCTCCGCCGCGGACTTCGAAGACCGGCCCAGTTCGTCGGCGGAGACGTTGCGACTGCAGCGTTCCGGTGACACGGTGACCACCAGTTACTACGACGACGTTGCCGGCGCTTGGGTGGTGTCCAGCTCGATCAACGTCACCTTCGACATCACCCAGATCGGTGTCTACGCGCTTGCGGCCCAGGACGGCACCACCTTCCCGGCGGCATTCGACTATTTCGCGTTCCAGGCCGCCCAGGGCGCAGATGTGGTGCCGGCCGGCAGCTTCACCCTGCACGCCGTCGGAACGGCCGAGTACCTGGTGGTCGACGACGGCACTCTCGCGGTCTCGCCCGACCGGCCCTCGTCGACCGTGGCCCTGACCGCTTCCGCGGTCGCCGGCCGGGACGGCGTGGTCACCCTCGCGTCCGGCGGGGCACCGCTGGTCGTGACCGACAATGCCCTGACCCTCGGCGCCGTTGGCGATACCCCCACCCCGGTGCGGATCACCGACGCCGGCGGCGGCAAGGTGACGGTCCGGGACGCGGACGCCGTCGGCGACGACGGTTACGTCGGCGTCGGAGCCGGCGGTGTGCTGACCCTGGTGGCCCGTGCGCAGGCCGCCCGATTCATCCTGGAGACAGTCGAGTTCGCCGGGGACGGCATGCTGGACATCGACGGTGACCAGACCTCCGCCGACGTGTCGCCCGACCTCTACGGCATCTTCTACGAGGACATCAACTACGCGGCGGACGGGGGCCTGTACGCGGAGTTGGTTCGCAACCGCTCATTCGAGTTCAACACTTCCGACAACTCGTCGTTCACCGGGATGACCGGCTGGCAGGTCGCCAGCCGCGGCGGCGCAACCGGCGACGGCCACCGTCGAGACCGGCACCGGCATCCTCAACCAGACCAACCGCTTCTTCCTGAGCCTGGTCGCCTCCGGTCCCGGGGCGGGCGTGCGCAACAACGGCTACAACAACGGCATCGCGCTCGCCAGCGGTGGCACATACGACTTCTCGGTCTGGGCCCGCACCGCTGTGGCTCAGGACCTGACGATCCAGCTGGAGAACAGCGATGGCGGCACCGTGTTCGGCACGGCAACGGTGGCGGTCGATGGCTCGGACACGTGGAAGAAGTACCTGGTCACGCTGACCGCCACGGCGACCACCGACTCTGCGCGGCTTGCCGTGTTGGCCGGTGCGGCCTCGACCGTTCGGATCGACCAGGTCTCGCTGTTCCCCGAGGACACCTGGGTCGGCCCGGTCAACGGCAAGAGCGTGCTGCGCAAGGACTTGGCGGAGAAGATTGCCGCGCTGCAGCCGAAGTTCCTGCGGTTCCCGGGTGGGTGCGTCACCAACGTCGGCACGTTCAGGTCCTACGTCGAGTCCAACTACGCCGACCGCAGGCGCACCTACCAGTGGAAGGAGACGGTCGGTCCGGTCGAGCAGCGGGCGACGAACTACAACTTCTGGGGCTACAACCAGTCGTACGGCATCGGATACCTGGAGTATCTGGAGTTCGCCGAGGACCTCGGCGCCGTTCCCCTTCCCGTCCTGTCGGTCGGCGCAAATGGTTGTGGCAGCTCAGTTCCGGAGATGAAGGACGACGCCACCATCGCCCGGTGGGTGCAGGACACCACCGACCTGATCGAGTTCGCCACCGGAGACACCAACACCACCTGGGGCGCCTACCGCGCCTCCCTCGGCCACCCGAAGCCGTTCACCCTCAAGTGGATCGGGCTGGGCAACGAGGAGAACACGACCACGTTCGAAGCGAACTTCCCGAAGTTCCGCGACGCGATCAAGGCGAAGTATCCGAACATCGAGATCATCTCCAACTCTGGCCCCGACGACACCGGCAGCCGCTTCGACACCCTGTGGGCCTACAACCGGGCGCAGGACGTCGACCTGGTCGACGAGCACTATTACAACGACCCGAACTGGTTCCTGACCAACAACAGCCGGTACGACAGCTATGACCGCACCGGCCCCAAGGTGTTCCTCGGCGAGTACGCCTCGCAGGGCAACACCCAGTGGAACGCCCTGACCGAGGCGTCCTACATGACCGGGCTGGAACGCAACTCCGACGTGGTCGAGTTGGCCTCGTACGCACCGCTGCTGGCGAACGAGAGCTATGTCCAGTGGTCGCCGGACGCCATCTGGTTCGACAACGACGAATCCTGGGGTTCGCCCAACTACTACGTGCAGAAGATGTTCTCCACCAACCAGGGTGACCAGGTGGTGCCCAGCACCTACACCGGTCCTGCCACCCCGGAGACCCCGATCTCGGGCGGGGTGTTCCTGTCCACCTGGAGCACCAGCGCCCGTTACGACAACGTGACGGTCACATCGAACGACAGCGGCGACACGCTGTTCAGCGACGACTTCGCCACCGGCGCAAGCAAGTGGGCGCCGCAGACCGGCACCTGGGCGGCGTCCGGCGGCGCCTACGCCCAGACCAGCACCTCCGTCACCGATGCGCGCAGCATCGTGACCGGCGCCTACACCAAGGACTGGAAGAACTACACGCTCGAGTTGGACGCCACCAAGGTCGCCGGCGCCGAGGGTTTCCTCATCGGCTTCGGCGCCACCGCGACGAACAACTTCTTCTGGTGGAACGTCGGCGGGTGGGGCAACACCAGATCGGTGCTGCAGAAGGCGGCCGGCGGATCTGCGAACGAGGTCAAGGCGCTGGAGAACCAGGTGCTGAACACCGGTCAGACCTACCACTACAAGGTGGTCGTCCAGGGTCGCACCATCAAGTTGTACCAGGACAACGTGCTGCAGCTGGAGTACACAGACACCCAGGCCACCCAGGCGGTGTTCCAGGACGTCACCCGCGACGAGGCGACCGGTGACCTGGTGGTGAAGGTCGTCAACACCTCCAACCAGATCCGCAGGACCACGGTGAACGTCGCCGACGCCGGCATCGAGCCGACCGGCACCGCCACCGTGCTCGCCGGTCGGCCCACCGACACGAACACCAAGGCGGACAAGACCAATGTGGTCCCGATCGACTACCCGCTGACCGGGCTGTCCAGTTCGTTCAGCTACAGCTTCGATCCCTACTCGGTCACCTTCCTGCGGCTGCACACCACCGATGTCGCCGCGCCGACCATCGATTCGGTTGCGCTCAGCCCGAACTCGGTGCGCGGCTGGTATCCCGAGCCGGTGACAGTGACCGCGACCGCGTCGGACGACCGTGGCGTGGTGAAGCTGGAGTCGCAGGTCGACGGTGGCGCCTGGATCACCGCCCCGTCGACCGGCACCGCCACGGTCACGGTGAGCGGCCACGGCCCGCACACCGTGAGGTTCAGGGCCACCGACGCCAAGGGGAACATCTCGGACACCCGGGAGACGGTCTTCAGCATCGACACGGCACCGCCGGTGTCCAATGCGGTGGTCGACGCACAGGCGCGCACAGTCACGGTGCGCGCAGCCGACGGCGGTTCCGGTGTCGCGCGGATCGAGTACCGGATCGGGACGTCGGGGGCGTGGAGCAGCTACTCGACTCCGATCAAGGTCGGTGCAGCCGCCACGACGGTGCAGTACCGCGGGGTGGACGCATTCGGGAACACCGAGACTCCAGGCAGCGTGGTGGTGCCCAAAGCCGGCGTCGATCTGAAGTCGTCGGTCACTGTTGCGACGGTGACTCCCTCGACCACCCGGTACTACGTGGCAGCCAAGGTCACCGTTCGGGTCAGCGGCGCCGGCGGCACGCCGACCGGCAGGGTCCGCGTGCTCCGCGGCTCCGAGCAGGTCGGCGTCGCCACGCTGGCATCCGGTCGGGCGACCATCACGCTGACCAGGACCATCCCGCCGGGAAGCTCGACGCTGACGGTCAGCTACGCCGGCGACTCGGCGTTCGCCGGGTCATCGGACACGGTGCGGCTCACCGTGACCAAGGCGCTTTCCGGAACCAAGGTGGTGGTCAGCCCGACCAAGGTCACCACCCGCACCAAGCCGGTCATCACGGCCACGGTGAGTTCGACGGCCCCGCTCACCGGGGCGGTCACGGTGACCGTCACCAAGACGTCCGTGCCGCGCGGCTGGACCACGACCAGGGTGCTGCCGGTGGCACGGGGCAAGGCGGCGTTGACGTTGCCCAAGCTCCCCACCGGGAGTTACCGGGTCAGCGTCCGCTACCCGGGGAGCTCGACCGTGCTCGCGTCCACCGCCTCCACCACGTTCGTGGTGACCCGATGAGGAGAACCCTCGTGCAGACCAAGCGTCGAACTGGTGTGCGCGGCCGCGATTGCCGCCACCCTCGCACTCACGGTGACCGGGCTGGGCGCGCCGGCGTATGCCGCCCCGGCTCCGACCGCCGAGGCGGTAGTGGCCGCCGACACCGCTTCGTTGGCCGACGGTCTCATCGCCCACTACCCGCTGACCGAGACCTCCGGCACCAACGCGGCCGATACCTCGGGCAACGGGAACGACGGCACCGTCAGTGGAACGGCGAGCTGGAACGGCGGTGACGGGTTCACCTTCAGTGGCGGAGCGTCCAGCGCCGGCAACGCCATTGCGCTGCCGAACGACCTGCTGTCCGGGAAGGACGACGTCACCGTCGACTTCGACGTGCTGGTCGACCCCACGCTGACCGGCAACTAGTTCATGTTCAACCTGGGCAACCTGTCGAACTACCCCAACGGCACCGGCTACCTGTTCGTCACCGGCAAGGATGCCGGCTCCAACTACCGCGGGACGCTGGCCACCGGCGGCTTCAGCACCGAACAGTCGGCGGCCAGGTCGGGAGGCTTGGCCACGAACATCTGGAAGCACGTCAGCCTGGTGGTCGACGGCGGCACGGCCGCGGCTCCAGGTTCGCTGAAGCTGTACGAGGACGGGGCGCTGGTGGCCACCAACGGCGCACTGACCCAATCGCCGATCGCGATCGGTGAGCCGGACGGCACCTCTACCCGCAACTACCTCGGCCGCTCGTCGTACAGCGGCGACAACTCCTTCAAGGGCAAGATCCGCGACTTCCGCATCTACGGCCGGACGCTTGAGCGACGCCGAGGTCGGCGAGCTGGCAGCGACCACCAACGCCTCGACCTTGGCCGGCGACGTCGCCGCGCTGACGTTGGGTGACACCTCCGACGTCACCGGCGACCTCACGCTGCCCACGATCGGTGCCAGCGGGACCTCCACCATCACCTGGACCACCTCGCGCTGTGACGTGATCGGCGCCGACGGAACGGTCTACCCGCCGGCCGCCGCGGTCGACACCGTGCTGACCGCCACCGTCACCCGCGGATCCTCTTCGGCGACCAGGACGTTCGACGTGCACGTCGCCGCGGCCACCGGCGACGTGCCGGACATCGCGGCACAGGTCGCCGACGGACTGTCCATCCCGAACCTGGACGACATCCGCGGCAACATCACCCTGCCCACCAGCGGGACCGCCTGCTCCGCGGTGGTCTGGGAGTCCTCGGCCCCAGGGGTGATCAGCCCCACCGGTGAGGTGCATCGGCCGGCCCATGGTTCGCCGGCCGCGGCGGTCACGCTGACCGCCACCGTGACCCATGGCTCGAACGTCGTGCCGCGCGAGTTCGAGGCAACCGTGCCCGCGCTGCCCGCCGCGGCGGACAAGACCGCGTACCTGTTCACCTACTTCGTCGGTGAGACCACCGACGACGGCGAGAAGATCTACTTCGGCGCCAGCAAGGGCAACGACGCGCTGCACTGGAACAACCTGAACGACGGGCGGCCGGTGCTCACCTCGACCCAGGGCACCACCGGGCTGCGCGACCCGTTCATCATCCGCTCGCCCGAGGGCGACAAGTTCTACCTGCTGGCCACCGATCTCAAGATCTTCCCGGGTGGCTCGTTCTCGACCGCGCAGCAGACCGGTTCCACCTACCTGGAGATCTGGGAGTCCGACGACCTGGTCAATTGGAGCAACCAGCGACACATCAAGGTGTCCACGGACTACGCCGGCAACACCTGGGCGCCGGAGGCGTACTACGACAGCGCCCGTGGGCTGTACGTCGTGTATTGGGCGTCGAACCTGTACCCGACCACCACCACGGCCGGCCGCAGCTACTACCTCCACCTACAACCGGATGATGATGGCAACCACCCGGGACTTCGTCACCTTCACCCCGGCTCAGCCGTGGGTGGATGTCAAGCGCGGCACCGGTCTCGGCATCATCGACGCCACGGTGATCGCCGACCATGACACCGACGGGGACACCTACTACCGCTTCGAGAAGGACGAGGCGAGTATGACGATCCGGGAGGAGAAATCCACGGATCTGCTCGCGACCGTGAGCGGTGCGCTGCCCACCGCCTCGAGTAGCCCGGGCTGGCAGTTGATCAAGGAGAAGGTCGGCATCGGCCAGCCCAACCAGTGGGGCGGCACCGTCACCGGCGCCGAAGGCCCGCTGGCGTTCAAGGCGAACCCGGGTGATGTCAACACCGGCGCCGGGACGGGCACTGCGGACACCTGGTTCCTGTTCATGGATCAGCCGAGCTACCACGGCGGCAAGGGCTACGTGCCGTTCACCAGTACCGATCTCGGTTCCGGAGAGTGGACCTCGGTCGCCACGTCCGTCCGCGCTGCCGACCAGCCCCCGGCACGGCACGGTGCTGCCGGTGACCCAGCAGGAGTACGAGCGGCTGCTCGCGAACCTCCAGCCGGATCTGCTCACCGAGTCCATCGACCCGGTCTCCGTTTCCACCCGGCAGGGCGTCGCGCCGGCTTTGCCGGCCACCGTCACCGTGCACTTCGCCGACGGCTCCAGTTCGGCGCACGCCGGTCGTCTGGGACGACATCGACCCGGCGGCGTACGCGGCACCGGGAACGTTCACCGTGTCCGGTTCCGCGGTCGCCGGCTCGTCGATCGAGGCGCAGGCGACGGTGAAGGTCACCGACGCCCTCGACCCGGTCGTCACCATCGCCGCCTCCCCGGCCGGCGCCCAACGGGCAGAACGGTTGGTACACCTCGGCATCGGTACCCGTGACGGTCAGCGCGACCGACGAAACGGCGGTGGCCTCGGTAGACACCGCGCTGGACGGGGGGGCGTGGTCGACCACCGTCGGTGCGTCCGTGTCGCTGGCCGTCGCAGGAGACGGCAGCCACGAGATCAAGGGCCGGGCAACAGATACCACCGGCAACGTCTCGGCCGCGACCAGCAGCACGGTGAAGATCGACAGCACCGACCCCGTGTCCAAGGCGGTCGTCGACGAGCAGGGACGCAAGATCACCCTGGTTGCCGACGACTCCACCTCCGGGCGTGGCCGAGGTCGAGTACCGGCTCGGTGCCTCCGGGGCATGGAACACCTATACGGCGCCGCTGACCTTCGGCACGGCCGCGGCGACCGTGACCTATCGGTCGGTGGACAAGGCCGGCAACGTCGAGATCCTCAACACCGCGGTGTTGCCCAAGGTCGGAGTCACGTTGGCGGCCACGGCGACCGCGGCGCTGATCTCGCCGACGGTGACCGTGTATGGCACCTCGGCCAAGGTCACGGTGCGGGTCAGCGGGGCCGGCGGCACACCGACCGGAACCGTACGGGTGCTGGATGGCAACACCGTGGTCGGCACGGCCGCACTGACCGGCGGCCGGGCGACCGTGGTGCTGGCCGCGACCATCAAGGTCGGCGGCCACCGGCTGGTGGTTCGGTACAGCGGCGATGCACGGTTCGATGTGTCCGCCGATGTCGTCAACCTGACAGTGAAGAGGGCGCCGTCGAGCCTGGCGGTCGTCTGTCAGCCCGACCAAGGTGACGACCAAGACCGCCGCGACCGTGACCACCACGGTGCGCTCGACGGTCAAGGCGACCGGCGCGGTCCGGGTCGCGGTCACGAAGTCGGGCCGAGCCGTGGTCACCAGGACGGCGACCCTGACCAGCAGCCAGCGGGCGTCGGCGAAGCTGCCCGACGTTGTCCGCCGGAACCTACCGGATCACGGTCACCTACCTCGGGTCGACGACCGTTGCCTCCTCCGCGAAGGCGGTGAACCTCACCGTGGTCCGATAGTCTACCGCTGCCGAACCTGAAAAGTTGCTTCCAGTCGAGCGTCGGGCTGCCGGGCCTGCCGCCGTCAGTCAACTGGAGGCAACTTTTCAGGTTCCAGCGGCGCGGAAATGCCCAGTGCGGCTGCGATCTCGGTCCGCAGGGCTCCGAGGTCGCCGCGGCGCCCGGTTCGCGGACCGCACTGAGGTCGGCACCGTCGCCGCGACCGGCGCGACGACTTCCAGGTAGCACTTGAGCTTGGGCTCCGTGCCGGAGGGCCGCACCACCACCCTGGCCCGTCCGGTGCGCAGGATGATCGCGTCGGTGCGCGGCAGCAGATCCTCGGCGCTGGACACCGGATCGCCGAGCAGTTGCGCCGGAAGGTGCGCACGGAGCTGTCGCATCGCCGCCGCGATCTCGGCGAGATCATCCACCCGCACCGACAGCTGGTCGGTGGCAATACAGGCCGTGCGTCCTGGCCAGCTCGTCGAGCCGGTCCGCGAGCGTCGCGCCCTGCCCGGCGAGGCGTCGCCGCGAGATCGGCGGCCAGCACCGCGGCCGAGATGCCGTCCTTGTCCCGCACCGCGTCCGGGTCGACGCACACGCCGAGCGCTTCCTCGTAGCCGAACACCAAGCCGGTACCGGCGCCGTCGCCGGCCCGGACGATCCACTTGAACCCGGTCAGGGTTTCGTCGTAGCGCGCCCCGTGCGCGGCGGCGATCGTCCGCAACATCGACGACGAGACGATCGTGGTGGCCACCAACGGATCCGGATGGGCCGCTCGGTCCAGCGTCCGCAGCACGTGATCACCCAGCAGCACACCGGTCTCGTCGCCGCGCAGCATGCGCCAGCCGCCGTCACCGGTCGGGATGCCGAGAGCGCAGCGGTCGGCGTCCGGATCGTTGGCGATCGCCAGGTCGGCGTTCACCTCGGCGGCCAACGCGAGCAACAGGTCCGTTGCGCCCGGCTCCTCGGGGTTGGGAAAGGCGACCGTCGGGAAGTCGGCGTCCGGCGCGGCCTGGGCTCCGACGATGTGGACGTCGGTGAAGCCGGCCAGCGCCAGCGCATGGACCAGGGATTCGCCGCCCACGCCGTGCATCGGGGTGGCCGCGATCCGCAGCTTTCCGCGCTGTCCCACGAGCCTGCGCGGCCGCGCGCGCCAGATACGCCGGAACCAGATCGTCCGGCCAGGGCAGCGGTGCTGCCGGCGGTGTCCACCGAAACCGCGGGTCCCACTGCCGCGATCGCCGCCTCGATGGCCGCATCGGTCGGCGCGACGATCTGCGCACCGGCCTGCAGATAGACCTTCAGGCCGTTGTCCTGCGGCGGGTTGTGCGACGCCGTGACCTGCAGGCCGGCCGCTGCGTCCAGGTGCCGCACGGCGAACGCGGTCATCGGCGTCGGCAACGGTCCTGGCGCCAACAGCACCCGAAACCCCGCCGCCGCCAGCACCTTCGCGGCATCCTCGGCGAACTCCCGGGACCGGTGCCTGGCGTCGTGGCCGACCAGCACGATTCGTCCCGGTCCACCGTTGGCGCGCAGGTGCGCGGCGATGCCGGCCGCGGCTCGGCGCACCACGGCCAGGTTCATCCCCGACGGCCCGGCGCGCAGCGGGCCCGCGCAGTCCCGGCGGTGCCGAAGCTGAGCGGACCGGCCATCCGCTCGGTGAGTTCCTCGGTGGCGCCCGGACGTCCGCCCATCGCATCGGCGACGATCCGCTGCAATTCGGCCCGATCGGCCGGCGACGGATCGTCGGCGATCCAGCGCAGGGCAGCGTCGCGCAGGGTTGCCGGCAGGGGAGTGGCGGTGGGTGCGGTCATGTCGGGCTCAGGCCCGGGCGATCAATTCGGCCAGCAGCGGGCCCAGCGAGGCCGCGGCGGCCTTGCCCGCCTCCAGCACCTCGACGTGATCCAACGGTTCCCCGGTCATCCCGGCGGCCAGGTTGCTGACCAGCGACAGTCCGAGCACCTCGACGCCGGCCTGCCCGGGCGGCGATCGCCTCCAGCCCGGTCGACATGCCCACCAGGTCGGCGCCCAGGTTGCGCAGCATCCTGATCTCGGCCGGGGTCTCGTAGTGCGGGCCCGGGAAGCTGCGCGTACACCCCCTCCTCGAGCGTCGGGTCGATCTCCCTGGCCAGTTGCCGCAACCGCGGCGAATACAGGTCGGTCAGGTCCACGAACGTGGCGCCGACCAGCGGCGACCGGCCGGTCAGGTTGAGGTGGTCCGAGATCAGCACGGGCTGACCGACGCGCATTCCCGGACGCAGGCCACCGGCGGCGTTGGTCAGGATCACCAGTTTCGCGCCGGCGGCGGCCGCGGTGCGCACGGCGTGCACCACCGGCGCGACCCCGCGGCCCTCGTACAGATGGGTGCGGCCGAGCAGCACCAGGGCGCGCTTGTCACCGATCGCGACCGACCTGGCCTTGCCCGAGTGGCCGCTGACCACCGGGCGCGGCGAAACCGGGCAGCGACGACATGTCCAGCTCAGCGGTCGGGGTGCCGAGGGCATCCGCCGCCGGCAGCCAGCCGGACCCCATCACGACCGCGACGTCGTGATGCAGCACCCGGGTGGCCTTGGCCAGGGCGGCCGCGGCCTCCTCGGCCTTCGCTCGGGCTTCGGTGGCCGGGTCGACGCTCTGATCGGACATGCGAGGAGGTTAGCCGAGCCGAGCGACCGAGCGCAGGCCGCTCACCGTGGTCGCCTAGCGCCGTCGGCGCGCCTGCTCGCCGCCACGCCTCGGTCCGAGAGTTGATCATGGCGCTCGCGGCGGCCATAATCGGATATTCAGGCGGATTGCGGACTTATCGACGTCGCGAACGCCATGATCAACTGGGGATGCGGCAGCGGCGCCGGCACCGGCCGGACTCGCGCCGGTCCAGTCGGCGACCGCCCTGCACTGCGAAGTAGCCGGCGACCGCTGCCACCACCGCGATGAGCACTGCGACGACCATGAGTCGGCGTCGTCCCGCCCGTTCGGCGTGCGCGGGAAGGGCCGGCAGCGCGGCCGCGGCGCCGGCCGCCCACGGCGGAGGCGGTGCCACCGGACCGCTCGCCCGTCGGGCCGCGGCTGGATCTGCGACCGGGGTGCCGCCGGCGGGATGCGCTGATAGGTCCCGGAACTCACCGGGACCGAGGCCGACCCGGTCGACCCGGTGGCGCCCGGACCGACCGGCAGGACGCCGCCGAGCCGCATCCCGGTCGGGTCGTCGGCCACCGCCTGCAGCGCCTGGTAGGCCCGCAACAGCGGCAACCGGCCGCGCGGATCCTTCACCAGCAGCGCGTCGATCACCCCGGCCAGCCGCCCGGCCTGCGGGTGCGGCGGAACCGGATCGCTGACCACCGCGGTCAGCGTCGCGATCGGGTCGCCGCGGTCGTACGGAGGCTTGCCCTGCACCGCGGCGAACAGCAGCGCGCCCAGACCCCAGGCGTCAGCGTGGCTACCGGCCGCGTGTCCGGCGGCGACCTCGGGCGCGATGTAGGCCGGGGAGCCCAGCAACAAACCCTTGGCGGTGATCGTCTGCTCGTCGGCGCTGCGAGCGATGCCGAAGTCGGTCAGTTTGATCCGGCCGTCGTGCCCGATCAGCACGTTGCCGGGCTTGACGTCGCGGTGGGTGATCCCGGCACCGTGCGCGGCGAGCAGGCCGCCGGCCACCGCGACACCGATGGTGGCCGCCTGGCCGTCCCGCAGCGGTCCGTCCTGCCGCAATACCTGGGCCAGTGACCTGGCGGTGAGCAACTCCATGACGATGACCGGGCCGGACTCCAGGGTCAGGATGTCGTAGAGCGTGATCACGTGCGGGTTGGACATCGCCGCGATCGCCCTGGCCTCGCGCAGCGTTCGGTCGGCGAGTTGTTCGACCTCGGCGATCGGCATGCCCTGCGGGTAATTGACCTCCTTGATCGCCACGGCCCGGTGCAACACCTCGTCGTAGGCCGCCCAGACGATGCCCATCGCTCCGGAGCCGATCACCCGATCCAGCCGGTACCTGCCGGCGAGCATCCGGTGTGCCGGGATGGCCGGACCGCGCGCACCATCCGCTCGCGGCCCGGCGGCAGTCGGCTCCGCGTCGGCGCTGTGGGGATCGGGCACGGCGGCATTGTCCCACCGGTCGCCCGGGACAACCCAGTTCGGGACAACCCAGTTCGGCGCCGACTTCGCTGACCGGCCGTCGACCCATGATCAGAAGGCTTGACTTATATAAGTAAGGGCCAATAGGTTGGTCCTGTGCACGCCTTCGACGTACTGGGTGATCCAGTTCGTCGGCGCATCCTGGAGTTGTTGTCAACCGGTGAGTCCTCGTCGGGCGGGGTCAGTGGGGCGATCCATGCGGAGTTCGGGATCTCCCAGCCCGCCGTGTCACAACACCTGAAGGTGTTGCGGGACAGCGGTTTCGTCGACGTGCGAGTGGATGGTGCGCGCCGGCTGTACGCACTGCGGGCCGAGCCGCTGCAACAGGTCGACGCCTGGTTGGAGCGGTTTCGAGCAGGTTGGTCCCGCACATCTGGATGCATTCGGCACGGAACTTGCCCGTGGACGTCGGCAACGCCGACCGGAACAGGAGCAGACATGATCGACATTCCGGCGCAGATCGCTGCGACCGAACGACGCGCTGACGCTTCCGCCGGCATCGTCCGGGTGGTGCTGTCGAGGCACTATCCATCTCCGCCGGAGGACGTGTGGGACGCGGTGACCGATCCGGATCGGTTGGTGCGCTGGTTCCTGCCGATCACCGGGGATCTGCGGGTCGGCGGGAGCTTCCAACTCGAGGGCAATGCCGGGGGCGAGATCCTTCGAGTGCGATCGTCCACGACTGCTGCGCGCGACCTTCGGCGGCCAGTCCAGCGTCGTGGAACTCCGGTTCATCGACGATGGTGCGGGAACGCTGTTCGAGCTGGAGCACACCGTGCCGGAGGAGATGGCCGGCAGTGCGGCCGGCGCGCTGTTCGTCGGACCCGGCTGGGACGGGGCGGTGCTGGGGCTCGGACTGTTCTTGGCCGGGGAGGTCATCGGTGACCCGGTCGCGGCAGCGAACTCCTTGGAGGCGCAGGAGTTCTCCAAGCACAGCATCGATGAGTGGCAGCGGCTGTTGCGCGACTCGGCGGCGGCGACCGACGAGCAGATCGACCAAGCCGTGTCGATGGCACTGGCCCAGTTCGCGCCGGATCTCGGCGGCCACGCGCAGAGCTGATCGCGGGTCTGCGACGGGCCTATCATTGGCTGGTGGACGGAATTCTGGCCGCGCTGGGTGTCGGGGCGCTGTACGGCGTCCTGGTCGGCGGCCTCGCCTGGGTCGGTGTGCGCGCTCGCCGGCGACGTGTCGGTAGCGATGTGCTGGGCGCCTTCGACGAGATCTGGCACCCCGCCGGCCATCGCCACCGGGTCGAGGTTCGTCAGCACGACCAGCGTGTCGAGCCCGCACCTGCGCCGGGCGATCCTCCCCGCCTGGTTTTCCCCGGCCTCGACTAAGCACGCGCACGGCCGCGACTTCTCCATGGGTGTTGGCCGATGCGGACCAACGCCAGCAACGCTTCGTCCCAGGCGACCACCCGATCGGTGTGCTGCTACCCAAATCTGGGGTGAGGATGGCGCGTTCCTACGTCACGCATTGTCACCGCCGTCCGCGAACTGGCCTCGTTCTTAATCAAACAAAAACCAATGGATCGCAGGTGGGCCGGGCACTGCGTGCGCGACGACTCCGCAAACGGACACGCCGATGTCACCGACCTCAACGTGATCGGTCAAGAACCACCAGTAATTGACAGGTTACGGAGTGTTGCTTAGATTCCTGAGTCGGGCCTCGTGTGACGCCCTTCAACAGTGAGGAGTTATGGATGCCCCGTCGAATCCCCACAAATTTCGGTGCTGCGGTGATGGCTTTGGGTCTTGCCGTGGGCACCGGCATGGTCTTCGCCGGGCCGGCTGCAGCGGCTGCAGCGGCTGCTCCGGCAGCAACGCGATCCGCCTCGCAGCATCCCCTCGGCGACCTCGCGCCGACCCCACCCATGGGGTGGAACAGCTGGAACAGCTTCCATTGTGACGTCTCAGCGGCTCTGGTGGAGCAGACCGCCGATGCGATGGTGTCCAGCGGCATGCGCGACGCGGGGTACGAATACGTCAACATCGACGACTGTTGGTCGGTCAAGGATCACCGGGATGACGACGGTCGACTGATCCCTGATCCGGTCAAATTCCCTGATGGCATCAAGGGCGTCGCCGACTACGTGCACGGCAAGGGCCTCAAGCTCGGGATCTACTCCTCCGCAGGCGACCTCACGTGCGCGGGCTATCCCGCCTCACTGGGTCGCGAACAGGTCGATGCCCAAACCTGGGCCGATTGGGGCGTCGACCTCCTCAAGTACGACAACTGCGGCGATCACCAAGGACTCACGGAACAGCAGCGATACCAGCAGATGTCGGATGCGCTGGCCGCGACGGGCCGGCCGATCGTGCTCAGCCTGTGCGATTGGGGCAACGGGCAGGACTGGCTGTGGAATGGCACTGCCCATGTCGGTCACTACTGGCGCAACACCGGTGACATCAGCGCGCGCTGGAGCAGTGTGCTGAACAATCTCGACCAGCAGACAGAGATGTGGCGCTACGCCGGCCCCAACAATTGGGCGGACCCCGACATGCTCGAGGTCGGTGTGTCGCCCTTGACCTACACCGAGAGCCGCGCGCACATGGCGCTGTGGGCGGTGCTCAATGCGCCACTGATCTCCGGAAATGACCTGCGGTCGATGAGCTCACAAACCCGGAAGCTGCTGACCAATCCGACCGTGATTGCGGTCGACCAGGACTGGAGCGGGCGGATCGGCAAGCGGCTCAAGCACACCGAGGCTCAGGATGTCTGGTACAAGAAGATGTCCGACGGATCCGCCGCGGTGGTGCTGCTCAACCGCAGTGACCAGCCGCAGACGATCTCCATCCGCGACAGCCAGATTGGCCAGAAGACGTCGGGACTCGTGGTCAAGAATGTCTGGACGGCCGCGTCGTACTCGTCGAACAGCATCGTGCGCGCACGGGTGGCCCCCCACGACGCCGCATTCTTGTTGGTGAGCAACGGAAACAACAAGGCGCTGGAGTCGTTGGCATCGGTGCAGACGATCGCTCCCGACTATGTGGCGAACACAAAGGCATTCACCGCCACCGTTCGGTTGTACAACGACGGACGTTCCGTTCTCAAGAAGCCTCGGATGTCGCTGAACGTTCCCGATGGTTGGGTCGCGACGACGCCGACCAGCGCGCAATTGCCGAACGTCGCGTCGGGTGGGACGGCCGAACTCAAGGTCCGGCTGAAGCCCGACAGCCCGGATGTCGGTGAGACGAACACCTTGACGAGCCAGGTCAGTTGGACGGTGAACGGGGCCGTACGCAGCACCACCGACAGCACGTCGTTCGCCGTGGTCACGGCGCCGCCGGCCGGTATTACTCAGGTCTCTGCCCTGCCGTTCCTGTCTTCGACCAATTACTGGGGACCGGTGGAACGTGATCAGAGCAACGGGGAATCGGCCTCCGGTGACGGCAAGACGCTGACCATTGGGGGGCAGGAGTTCGCCACCGGTCTCGGCGCCCACGCGCCGAGCACCATCGAGATCTACGCTGGTCAGGCGTGCGAAGCTTTCGACGCGCAGGTGGGCATCGACGACGAGGTCGGTGATCGCGGCGACGTGACCTTCCGGGTCCTGGCGGACGGTGTACAGAAGGCGTCGGTGCACGCGACCGGCGGGGACGCAGCCCAGCCGATCACTGCCGACATCGTCGGCGCGAAGGTCGTCAGCCTGGTGATCGACGAAGGTAACGACACCCTGTACGACCACTCCGACTGGGCCGACGCCACACTCTCCTGCTGAGTCGTGGCCACTGCTGCGAGGATCAATTGGGCTTGCGAGGATCAAACTGGGCGGCGAGGATCGACTCCGCGCTTTTGCGATGGAGTGACGGGCGACGCCGACTTCACCCTCGTCTCGCCAGTTGATCCTCGCAGGCCGGGACGATGCCGGCTGCACGGCCGGATTCGTTCGCCGGGGTGGATCGCTCGCGCTGACCGACTGATGTGCAGTGGCCGGGCGGGTCGGTCAGGTGGGGGAGTCGAAGGCGGCGAGGATGCGGTCGGCGGCGGCGACGGGGCCGAGATCTCCGGCCAGCACGGCGGACCGGACGTCGTCGCGGATCGCCGCCACCGACGCCGAGTGGCGCAGGCGCTGGTCGAGTTCGTCGCGAACGAGCGACCAGGTCAGGTCGAGTCGTTGCTCGGATCGCTTGTCGGCCAGGCCATCCGGGCCCAGGGCGGTCCGGTGCCGACCCACCGCGGACCAGACGTCAGCGACGCCGTCGCCGGTCAATCCGGAGCAGGTCAGCACCGGTGGCAGCCAGGCGGCGCCGCGGCCGTACACCAGATCGCAGCGCCCCGGTCAGTTCCCGGGCGGCGGCGGACGCCTCGATCACCCGGTCGCCGTCCGCCTTGTTGATCGCCACCACGTCGGCGATCTCCAGCACGCCCTTCTTGATGCCCTGCAGCTGGTCCCCGGTCCGCGCGAGCCCGAGCAGGAGGAAAGTGTCGACCATGCCGGCCACCGCGGTCTCGGACTGGCCGACACCCACGGTCTCCACCAGGATCGTGTCGTAGCCCGCTGCTTCGAGGACGGTGATGGCCTGCGCGGTCGCCCTGGTCACGCCGCCGAGAGTGCCGGCCGTGGGAGAAGGACGGACGAACGCCGAGGACTCGGCGGCCAGCCGGGGCATCCGGGTCCGGTCGCCGAGCACCGAACCCCCGGTACGCGCCGACGACGGGTCGACGGCCAGCACGCCGACCCGGTGACCCGATCCGACCAGCCGCATCCCGAGTGACTCGATGAACGTCGATTTGCCGACGCCGGGCACCCCGGAGATCCCGACCCTGGTCGTTGCCGCCCCCGGACCGACGAGCCCAGGACGTCGATGAGACGTGCGTCCGATCGACACGGTGATCCGGTCGGGTCGACTCCACCAGCGTGATCGCCCTGGCCACCGCGGCGCGGTCGCCTGCGCGCACCGCATCGGCCAGTGCGCCGGCGTCGATCGCCGCCATGGTCAGCTGCGCAGGGAAGCGGTCAGCTGCTGCACGAGATCGACTGCGGCGTCCGCGATGACGGTGCCCGGACCGAATACGGCGGCGGCTCCGGCCGCCTCCAGCTCCGGCACATCCCCCGGCGGGATCACCCCGCCGACGACGATCATGATGTCCGGTCGGCCGACCGCGGCCAGGGCATCCCGCAGGGCCGGCACCAGGGTGAGATGGCCGGCGGCAAGCGAACTGACCCCGACCACGTGCACGTCGGCGTCGGCAGCCTGTTGGGCGACCTCGGCCGCGGCGTGGCGAACAGCGGCCCGACGTCGACGTCGAAGCCGAGATCGGCGAACGCGGTGACGATCACCTTCTGCCCGCGATCGTGACCGTCCTGACCGACCTTCGCCACCAGGATGCGCGGCCGGCGGCCGTGCTCCTGCGCGAATTCGTCGGTCGCCGCCAGGGCGCGTGCGACGGCGGGGGACCGCCCCGCCTCGTCCCGGTACACCCCGGAGATCGTACGGATCACCGCGGCGTGCCGTCCCCACACGCGTTCCAACGCATCGGAGATCTCGCCGACCGTCGCCTTGGCCCGCGCGGCATCGACAGCCAACGCCAGCAGATTGTCGGACGGGTCCGCGCGACGGTGCGCTGCCGCAGCCGCCGACAACGCGTCCAGAGTCTGCCGCACCGACAGCGGGATCCCGTGTCGCGCGCAGGCTTTCCAGCTTCGCGAGCTGCGCCGCCCGCACCGCCGCGTTGTCCACCTTGAGGAACTCCAGGTCCTCGTCGACCGCCACCCGCCGGCTGTTCACCCCGATCACCGACTGGGCGCCGCTGTCGATCCGGGCCTGGGTGCGGGCCGCCGCCTCCTCGATCCGCAGCTTCGGGATGCCCGCCTCGATCGCGGCCGCCATCCCGCCGGCCGCCTCGACCTCGGCGATGTGTGCCCAGGCCCGGTCGGCCAGGTCGTGGGTCAGTCGCTCGACGTAGTACGACCCGCCCCACGGGTCGATGATCTCCGTCGTGCCCGACTCCTGCTGCAGCACCAACTGGGTGTTGCGGGCGATCCGGGCGGAGAAGTCGGTCGGCAGTGCGATCGCCTCGTCGAGCGCGTTGGTGTGCAACGACTGGGTGTGCCCCTGGGTCGCAGCCATCGCCTCCAGGCAGGTGCGGGTGACGTTGTTGAACACGTCCTGGGCGGTCAGCGACCAGCCCGAGGTCTGGCAATGCGTGCGCAGCGACAGCGATTTCGGGATTCTTCGGGTCGAACTGGCCGACCAACCGGGTCCACAGCGACCGCGCGGCGCGCATCTTGGCGATCTCCATGAACACGTTCATCCCGATGGCCCAGAAGAAGGACAGCCGGGGCGCGAACGCGTCGATGTCCAGGCCGGCGGCCAGCCCGGCGCGCAGGTACTCCACCCCGTCGGCCAGCGTGTAGGCCAGCTCGAGGTCGGCCGTCGCCCCGGCCTCCTGGATGTGGTAGCCGGAGATCGAGATCGAGTTGAACTTGGGCATTCTCGCCGCGGTGAAGCTGAAGATGTCGGAGATGATCCGCATCGACGGCGCCGGCGGATAGATGTAGGTGTTGCGGACCATGAACTCCTTGAGGATGTCGTTCTGGATGGTGCCCGCCAGCTTCTCAGGCGGCACCCCCTGTTCCTCGGCGGCCACGATGTACAGCGCCAGCACCGGCAGCACGGCGCCGTTCATCGTCATCGACACGCTCATCCGGTCCAGCGGGATGCCGTCGAACAGCTGACGCATGTCGTAGATGGAGTCGATGGCCACCCCGGCCATGCCGACGTCGCCGGCCACCCGAGGATGGTCGGAGTCGTAGCCGCGATGGGTGGCCAGGTCGAACGCGACCGACAGCCCCTTCTGCCCGCCGGCGAGATTGCGCCGGTAGAACGCGTTCGACTCCTCGGCGGTGGAGAACCCGGCGTACTGCCGGACGGTCCACGGCTGGGTGGTGTACATGGTCGGGTAGGGCCCGCGCACGAACGGCGGCAGGCCGGGATAGGTGTCGAGTTCGTCGAGGCCGGCGAGGTCGTCCGCGGTGTAGACCGGTTGGATGGCAATGCCTTCCGGTGACTCCCACGGCTCGGGCCCATCGGCCGGCACGCCCGGAGCGGTCGGAACGGCCGCGGGCTGGACCGCGGAGGCGTCGTCGAACAGTGGGAGGCCTTGGAACGAAGCAGGAATCGCCATCACGCCACCACCGACGGGGCGACGCCGAGCCGGTCGCGGGTGCGGTGCAGGAAGGCCAGGACGTCGTCGCCGGCCGCCACGCTGTCGTCGACCGGCCGCGCCAAACTCTGCCGGTGCTCGTCCGGCGAGGACGACCGCGCCGGCCCCGGCGGTGCGCAGGGCATCGATGACGTCGGTGCCCACGCTGCGGTAGTCCTCGTCGGCGCCCAGGACCAGAACGACCGGCCCTGGTCGCCGCCGAGCCGGCCGGCCGCGTCGCCGGCGGCAGCCACCGGTTCGGTGAGCACGAAAGGAATCCCGCCCGCGGTCAACAGGTTCGACATGAAGGTCAGCCGGGGACCGTGCGCGGCGGCGGAACCGAGCGGCACGACGAGCACCGGCCTGCTGCACCGGGTGCATCCCGGAGCTGCTCGAACGGCGCCGCCCAGGACAGCTCGGCCCACTGCTCCCCGGCCGGCCACGGCCGGCGCACCAGCAAAGTCTCGCCGGCGATGGGGAACTCGCTGACGCCGGTGACCGGCCAACGCCGGGTCGCCACCCGCTCGGCCCGCGCCCGCGCCGTCGTCTCGAACCGAGCCAGCAGGCTGCCGTCGGCGAGCACCGCGGCGGCACCACCGGCCGCCTCCAGCTCGCCGAACGCGGCCCAAGCGGCGAGAGCCAGCTCCTGGGTGAGCTTCTCGACGGCATACGCGCCACCGGCCGGGTCGGCCACCGCACCGACGTGCGACTCCTCGATGAGCAACGCCGACACGTTGCGGGCGATCCGCCGGCCGAACTCGTCGGGCACGCCGAGCGGCGGCGTCGAACGGCCAGACCGTCACCGCGGCGGCGCCACCGACGCCGGCGGCGAACGCGGCGATGGTGCCGCGCAACATGTTCACCCACGGGTCGTACCGGGTCGTCATCGGCCGGGAGGTCACCGCATGCTGGTACTGGGCCCTGGCGGCTCGCCGACGCTCCCGACAGTTCGGTCACCCGGTGCCAGAGCAGCCGGGCCGCGCGCAGTTTCGCGATGGTCGCGAACTGCGCCGCGGTGGCCGCGAACCGGAATCCCACCAGACCGCAGGCAGTGTCGACGTCGAGCCCGAGCCCGGTCAGCACACGCAGATAGTGGGCCCCGGCGGCCAGCGACCAGGCCAACTCGCCGACCTCGGCGGCGCCGGCCTCGTGCGCGACGGTGGCGTCCACCACCACCGCACCGATGCCCGGTCGGCACGAGCCAGACTCGACGGCGCCGTCGAGCACCTCGGGTCAGATCGTCGGCCGGCCGGCCGGTCGCGCAACGCCATCCCCGAGCGGATCGACCCCCAGCGAGGTCCCGGCCGCCACCTCGATCGCCGAGCAGACCGACGAACAGCGACCAGGCGGCCGGGTCCGACGACGACAGCACCACCGGCGCGATGTCCGTCAACACCCCGTCCAGCACGGCGGCAGGTCCGACACCGCCGTCCCGCCGTCCCCGACCGCTGACCCACAGGGACGTCGCGCCGTTCTCCAGGTCGGCCATCACCGAGGCCGCGGCCCGCCGCGGGTCGCGGGTCGCGCACCGGCGACCCGGACGTCCCATCCGGCGCCGGTCGGCGCCTGCGGCACCCCGGACGAACGGTGCCTGCGCCCGGCAGCCCGACCGGCGGCAGGTCGGCGGTCAGGGAAGGGGTGCCCAGCGGAGGTACGGCGATGCCGTCCACGGTTCGGCGGGCGAGCCGGTCCCAGGCGTCGGCGTCCGGGGCGTCGACGGCGAGTCGCCCGGCCTTGCGCAACACGGCCGCGGCGGCCGCGTCCCACGCCTCGCGTCGTTGCGGGGTGTCCATCGGCCGATGGTAGGAGGGCAGCGCGTCACCACGACCACCGGCGTGAGGCGACTCACGCACCGTCAGGGGATCTCCCAGGTGTGCACCGGCTCGTTGGAGTGCATGCCCTGCGAGTACAGCCGGAGCATCTCGGTGAGCGCGGCGCGACGGTCGAGACCGTGCTCCTCCAGCGCGGCCACCGCCTCCACCTGCCACCACGCGCCGTTGCGTCGCAACTTGGCCCGGTCCTCGACGATGCCCAGCAGCCGGTCCCGCACCGACAGCGAGACGCCCCAGCGGCCCAGACCCTCGTCGGCCAGCGGCAGCAGCACCCGCAGCATCAGCTCGTCCCAGGTGACCTCGCCCATGCCGGGCCAGTAGAACATCGCGTCGACGCCCCGCCGGGCGCCGGCGTCGAAGTTGGCCTTGGCCGCGTCGAAGCTCATCTTCGTCCAGATCGGCCGTTCGTCGGTGGACAGCATGCGGCCGGCGCCGTAGTAGAACGCGGCATTGGCGAGGACGTCGACCACGGTCGGCCCGGCCGGCAGCACCCGGTTCTCCACCCGCAGATGCGGGATCCCGTCCACCACGTCGTACACCGGGCGATTCCAGCGGTACACCGTCCCGTTGTGCAGCCGCAGCTCCTGCAGCCGCGGCGCCTGCCCGGCGGCCAGCACCTCCTCCGGGTTCTCGTCGCTGATCTCGGGCAGCAGCGCCGGGAAGTACCGCACGTTCTCCTCGAACAGGTCGAACACCGAGGTGATCCACCGTTCGCCGAAGAACACCGGCGGCCGCACACCCTGGTTGCGCAGCTCGGGCGAGCGGGTGTCGGTGGCCTGCAGGAACAGCTCGATCCTGGTCTCCGCCCACAGCCGCTTGCCGAACAGGAACGGCGAGTTCGCGCCGAGCGCCATCTGCGGGCCGGCCAGGCACTGCGCGGCGTTCCAGTTCGCCGCGAAGTCGGCCGGCGAGACCTGCAGGTGCAGCTGGACGGACGTGCAGGCGGACTCCGGGGCGATCGTGTCGGCGGCCATCGTCAGGTGCTCGACGCCGGAGATGTCCAGGTCGATGTCCTCGCGGCGGGCCGCGAACACCGCGTCCTCGATCGCCTTGTACCGCGGGTTGGCACTCATCCAGTCACCGGTCAGGTGCTCCGGATACAGCGTGGGCAGGATGCCGATCATCACGATCTCGGAGCCGGACTCGTTGGCCTTGGTCTCCGCGTGATTGAGCGAATCCCGCAGCCGTGATTCGAGCTCGAAGGCCGAGTCGCCGGGCAACGGCGTCGGCGGCACGTTGAGTTCGATGTTGTAGCGCCCGAGCTCGGTCTGGTAGTCCGGGTCGGCGATCGCCGCGAGCACCTCGGCATTGTCCAGCGCCGGCTGCCAGCTGGCGTCGACCAGATTGAGCTCGATCTCCAGCCCGGTGAGTTGGCGATCGAAGTCGAACGTGTGCTCCACCAGCATGCGTTCGAGGACGTCCAGGCAGCGACGGACCTTCTCCCGGTACTGCTGGCGCTGCTCACGGGTGAACGTGGCAGAGGAGATGTCGTCGCCCACCGGTACCTCCTGTTCGACGGCGCGCCGGTTCGGTCCCCGACGTCCCTTCCGTCCTCGCGTAAGCACATCAGAGACCTACCCAACCAGTACCTGGCGGACCACGCCAGACAGGGCGAGATCGCCCACAGTGCAGGCTCGTGCCGGGCTCGGCGGCACCTCGCGACGTCTAGGATCCTTCGGGGGGCGAACGACCGTCCCATCTCGACGCTTCGGAAGGATTGCGGCACCACCCATGGCGGCACCTCTGACCCACACCGCCATGGCCGACGCCCCCGAAACGAGCGACGTCCTGGTGGCCGATCCCGGCGCCGGCCACGGCCCTGGATGGCTCGACGAGCACCTCGCCGAGGCCCTGCCGGACCTGATCCGGTTCCGGCGCCGGTTGCACGCGCGCCCCGAACTCTCCCGCTCCGAGGTTGCCACCAGCGCCGCCATCCTCGATGTGCTGACCGAAGCAGGAATCAGAGCCGGCCTGCTGCCGAGCGGTACCGGGGTGGTCGCCGAAATCGGTACGGGTGATCCGGTCATTGCCCTGCGGGCGGACATCGACGCGCTGCCACTGGACGAGGACACCGGACTGCCGTTCGCCTCGACCGTGCCGGGCATCATGCATGCCTGTGGGCACGACGTGCACACCACCGCGGTGCTGGGGGCCGCGCTGGCCCTGCAACGGTGGGGCGGCCTGACCGGCCGGGTCCGGCTGATCTTCCAGCCCGCCGAGGAGGTCATGCCCGGCGGCGCCCGCGACGTGATCGCCGCCGGGGCGTTGGACGGCGTCGAGCGGGTCTTCGCCCTGCATTGTGACCCGCGGGTGCCGGTGGGCCAGGTGGGCCTGCGGGTCGGCCCCATCACGTCGACAGCCGACCTGATCGAGTTGCGGCTGCATGGACCGGGCGGGCACACCTCGCGTCCGCACCTGACCGCCGACCTCGTGCACGCCCTCGGCGTGGTGATCACCGGGCTCCCGATGCTGCTGTCCAGGAGGCTGGATCCGCGGTCGGCCGCGATCCTCGTCTGGGGCGCGGTGCGGGCCGGCGAGGCCGCCAACGCCATTCCCGGAGGAAGGCGTGCTGCGCGGCACCCTGCGGATGATGCAGCGGGAGGCCTGGGAGGCCAGCGAGCCGCTGATCAAGGAGCTGGTGGCGGAGTTGCTCGCGCCGACCGAGGTGAGCTACGAACTGGTCCACGTGCGGGGGGTCCCACCGGTCAACAACGAGCCGGTCAGCACCGCTCTGCTGCGCGCCGGCGTCGTCGCCGCGCTCGGGCCGGAGGCTGCCGTCGCGGCGGAGCAGTCCACCGGCGCCGAGGACTTCGCCGACATGCTCGAGCACACACCCGGTTCGCTGGCCAGACTCGGGGTTTGGGACGGGGTCTCGCCGCACTGCGACCTGCACTCGCCGCGATTCGACGTGGACGAGCGGGCGATCCCGGTCGGCATCAGGGTGCTGGTCAACACCGTGCTCGCGGCGCACGCCGCTGCGGGCGTCGCCGCGTCGAACGGCGCCGCTGCGCTCGGTTTCTGAGCTCGCCCACGGCGCGCGTCTCGGCATCGCCGACTAGGCGACCGGGGACGGCACTGTGCCGGCCGTCGTTCCCTCAGCCGCGAGGCAGTCCACCCGGCGGCGACTCGATCGACGGCGTAAGGACGACGCCGAAGGCCAGTGCCGGGTCGTTGTGATCGGCGCCGGGGACGACGGTCACTCTCACCGGTCCGCCGGCCGAGGCGCCACCCGCTGGACAGGGCGGGCGGAACGACGGTGTCGCCGTCGCCGAAAACCACCTCGACCGGCTGATGCTGCTCGGTCACCAATGCGGCACCGGAAAGCGATCCCACAGCAGCCATCGCACCGGCGACCAGCGGAAATTGCCCGGCCGCCGCGTCGGCGAGCGCGGTGAACGGTGACCGCAACAGGGTGCCTGCGGGCGGGTGCTCGACGGCCAGCCGGGTGACCACGGCACCGCCCAGGCTCTCCCCGAAGTGGATCATCCGGCCGTCCGGCACCCCGTGGCCGACCAGGAAATCCCGGGCGGCCAGCGCGTCCAACGCCAGGCCCTGTTCAGTCGGCGAGCCGGGATTGCCGCCGTACCCGCGGTACTCGAGCAGAGCACTCCATATCCGTGATCGATCAGCCCGAGCGCGAGAGCGGCGCGGCCGGCGCGGTTGCCGCCGTTGCCCGGCGCGACCAGCACGGTCATCGAGCATGCCGCGGCCGGCGCCGGGACGTACCAGGCGGTCAACGCGAGCCCGTCCGCGGTGTGCAGGGTGATGTCCTGCCCGCCGGGCAGCACGGACGATGCGGGCGGCGGTACGACCGGTCCGGCAGATAGATGATCCGCGCTGGAAGGCCCACAGCAGGCTCACCACGAGCACAGGTGTACGCCGACCAGACCCGGCGACCCACCACGGCCATCGGCGGCGCCGGCGGCCGATGGCGGCGCCGCCAGCCGTCGCCATCTACGGCATAACGGTAACACCGTTCGACGATTCGCCGAACGACGGCCCGGTCCACCGTCCGCCAACGGGCCAGGTACAGGCACCCCTTGCCGGTCCGTGTGCGGACCCAGCCCGGCGAGCAGATCGGCGTAGGACTCGACGCCGCCGGTCAGATACATCGTCAGCGCGTTCTTCCGCGGCGCGAACGAGATCGCCGCGACGTCGCCTTCCCGCCCGCTGTCGTATCGGTAGTGCCTGCGGCCGAACCCGACGATCGACGATCCCCACATGACCGGCGGCTCGCCGGTCACCTCCGCGGCCGGCGCGACCAGTGACTCCGGCGTCGGCGCGGATTGCCGGGTCGGGCACGCGCTCGACGAACTCGGTCACCGCGCCGCCGGTCGGCACGTCGTGTTGTCGTTTCGACTCTTGCTTTCGTCGGCCACGGCCCGTCCTCCACGGCTCCATCCCGGTCGGCGCTGCGAGGATCAACTCCGCGACTTTTGGGACTGGAGTGACGGGAGTCGCCGACTTCGTCCTCGTTTCGCCTGTTGATCCTCGCAGGCGGGTGCACCTGGCCAGGGCGGGCGTGGGCGAGGGCCCGGGCGTGCCTGGCGGCGCCCGGGCGGGTCGAGGGTCAGCTCCCGATGGAGCGGCAGGGGCGGTTGCGTAGGTCGTCGACGTATTCGCTCGGCGCATCGGCGGCCTCGGCGGCGTCGGCGATGACCCCGATGTACCGGGCCGAGGGCAGCCCGCCCTCGAAGGCCTGCAGTGCGTACAGCCAGGCCAGTACCGGTCCCTCGAGCATCTGGACCCGCAGCTTGATCTTGGTGTACAGCCCGAGGTCGGCGCCCTCCCATGAGTCCAGGGTCTTCTCGTCGAACTCGGACATGTCGTAGAGCACGACGAACACCGACGAACCCTGGCTCTCCACGACGGTGGCCAGCGACCCCTCCCAGCCGAGGTCCTCGCCGCCGAAGGTGAGCCGCCAGTCCAGCAGCCAGCCAGTGCCGGCCATCGGGGAGGACGGGCAGCGCTGCATCATCTGGGCCGGGTCCATGTTCGACCCGTACGCGGCATACAACGCCATGGGCAGGAAGCGTAGCGGCCGATGTGGTCGGCATCCGTCGGCGGTTCGTCGGTTGCGCGCAGTCCCGGCTGGTTACTGTGGGACGAACTTCTCCGACCGGACAGACGATGGAGGCCCGAACATGGTCAGGTTCCTCTGGACCACACTGATCTATTTGCTGTCGTCGGCGGTGGGTCTGCTTGTCGCGAACTGGATCCTCGACGACATGTAGGTCACCGCGGCCGCCTTCGTATGGGTGGTGGTGATCTTCACCGTGGTGCAGGCGATCATCACGCCGTTCCTGTTCAAGGCGGTCCGGCGGAACGCCTCGGCGCTCATCGGCGCGGTCGGACTGCTCTCGACGTTCGTCTCGCTGCTGGTCGCCTACCTGGCTCACCGATGGTCTGAAGATCAGCGGTTCCGATGACTTGGCTGTGGGCCACGCTGATCATCTGGCTGGTCACCATGCTGGCGACGCTGTTGCTTCCGCTGTTCATCGCCAAGGAGGCGCTGGGCGGCAAGGTCGGCGGGTCGGGCCGGCCTCGACTGAGGTCCGACAGGCCGGGACCGACCGGTCGGGCCGCGCGAAGGGACGATGATGGCCACCCGGATCGTGATCATGGGCGGCGGTCCGGCCGGATACGAGGCGGCCCTGGTCGCTGCCCAGTACGGTGCCGACGTCACGGTGGTGGAGGACGTCAGGGCATCGGCGGCAGTTGCGTGCTGGCCGACTGTGTCCCGTCCAAAACATTCATCGCCTCTGCCGGTGGCCGTACCGACACCAGGCAGGCGGGGCACCTGGGTATCGACATCGCCGGCGCCGTCTCGGTGGACGTGCCGGTGGTGCACGGCCGGGTCCATGGTCTCGCGCTTGCCCAGTCCGCCGACATCCGCGCCCGGCTGATGTCGGTCGGCGTGCGGCTGGTCGACGGTCGGGCAGCACTGGCCGACCCGAATCCCGGCATGGCCCAGCATCGGGTCGCCGTCACCGGCGCGGACGGCGCGAGCGACGAACTGATCGCGGACGTCGTGCTGATCGCCACCGGCGCGACGCCGCGGGTGCTGGCCACCGCGGAACCCGACGGCGAGCGGATCCTGACCTGGCGGCAGGTCTACGACCTACCCGATCTACCCGAGCATCTGATCGTCGTCGGCTCCGGGGTCACCGGCGCCGAGTTCGCCTCCGCCTACATCGAGATGGGCGTCCCGGTGACGCTGATCTCCAGCCGTGACCGGGTGCTCCCGGGCGAGGACGCCGATGCGGCGGCGGTGATCGAGGACGTGTTCGCCGAACGCGGTGGCGTGCTGGCCAAGCGGGCCAGGGCGGCATCGGTGGAGCGTGATGGCTACGGCGTGCTCGCGACCTTGACCGACGGTCGGACGGTCCGCGGCTCCCACGCGCTGATGACCGTCGGATCGGTACCCAACACCGTGGACATCGGCTTCGAACGGGTCGGGATCGCCACCGGCGACAGCGGTTTCATCGCGGTCGACCGGGTGTCGCGCACCTCGGTGTCCGGCATCTACGCCGCCGGCGACTGCACCGGCGTGCTGATGCTGGCCTCGGTCGCCGCCATGCAGGGCCGGATAGCGATGTGGCACGCGCTCGGCGAGGGTGTGCCGCCGCTCAAGCTGGAAACCGTGTCGTCCAACGTGTTCACCCACCCGGAGATCGCCACCGTCGGGGTCAGCCAGGCCGAGGTGGACGCCGGAACGGTCGCGGCCCGCACGCTGATGCTGCCGCTGGCCACCAACGCCAGGGCGAAGATGCAGGGCCTGCGGCAGGGCTTCGTGAAGCTGATCGTGTTGCCGCGCACCGGGATCGTGATCGGCGGTGTGGTGGTGGCGCCGGCGGCCTCCGAGCTGATCCTGCCGATCGCGCTGGCGGTGCAGAACGGGCTGTCCGCCAAGGACCTGGCCTACACGTTCAGCGTGTACCCGTCGCTGTCCGGGTCGATCACCGAGGTCGGCCGGCAGCTCATGCACGACACAGACCTGTAACCGCCGGCGGGCCAGTTCCCCGACGGATGGCCGGACATCGGGCCCGCCTCGGAGTCGACGACGGGGTGCCCTCCACCAACACCCGTAGACAACCGATGCGGCCACGTGGTGGGACGTTCGCGCGGCGGTGCGACGTACCCGGAACAGCAAACCGCCCCGTCCGCGACTGCGGACGGGGCGGCTCGGTGCATCGAGCCCGAACGGGGATCAGCTCTCGTCCGACTCCACCCAGTCGAAGGTCTTGGTGACGGCCTTCTTCCACTCGCCGTAGCGCTTGGTCGCGGGTGTCGTCGTCCATCTGCGGTTCCCAGCGCTTGTCCTCGGCCCAGTTGGTGCGGATGTCGTCCTCGGTCGCCCAGTAGCCCACGGCCAGACCGGCCGCGTAGGCGGCGCCAAGCGCGGTGGTCTCGTTGACCACCGGGCGGATCACCGGGACACCGAGGATGTCGGCCTGGAACTGCATGAGGGTCTCGTTGACCACCATGCCGCCGTCCACCTTGAGCGTGGTCAGGTCGACGCCGGAGTCGGCGTTCATCGCGTCCAGCACTTCCTTGGTCTGGAACGCGGTGGCCTCCAGCACGGCGCGGGCCAGGTGACCACGGTTGACGTACCGGGTCAGACCGACGATGGCGCCGCGGGCGTCGTCGCGCCAGTAGGGCGCGAACAGACCGGAGAACGCCGGCACGAAGTACGCGCCGCCGGAGTCCTCGACGCTCTTGGCCAGCTCCTCGATCTCCGGGGCCGAGTCGATCAGCTTGAGGTTGTCGCGGACCCACTGGACCAGCGAACCGGTGACCGCGATCGAGCCCTCGAGGGCATAGACGGTGGCCTTGTCGCCGATCTTGTAGCAGACCGTGGTGAGCAGACCGTTGTTCGACGGGACCTTGTCGGTGCCGGTGTTCAGCAGCATGAAGTTGCCGGTGCCGTAGGTGTTCTTGGCCTCGCCGACGGACAGGCAGGCCTGGCCGAAGGTGGCGGCCTGCTGGTCACCCAGGATCGCCGGCGATCGGCACCCCGGGCAGGTTCCCGGTCGGCCGGCCCTTGCCGTAGACCTCGGAGGAGGAGCGGATCTCCGGGAGCATCGACAGCGGAATACCCATCTCCCCGGCGATGTCGGCGTCCCAGGACAGCGTGTCCAGGTCCATCAGCATGGTCCGGGAGGCGTTCGTCGGGTCGGTGATGTGCAGGCCGCCGTCGACCCCGCCGGTCATGTTCCACAGCACCCAGGTGTCCATGTTGCCGAACACCAGGTCGCCCTTCTCGGCCTTCTCCTTGGCACCGTCGACGTTGTCCAGGATCCAGCGGACCTTGGGGCCGGAGAAGTAGGTGGCCAGTGGCAGGCCGACCTTCGCCTTGTACCGGTCCTGGCCACCGCCGAGCTCACCGAGCTTGCGGACGATGCCGTCGGTGCGGGTGTCCTGCCAGACGATGGCGTTGTACACCGGTTCGCCGGTGGTGCGGTCCCAGACCAGCGCGGTCTCCCGCTGGTTGGTGATGCCGACCGCAGCGATCTGGTCCGACTTGATGTCCGCCTTGGCCAAGGCGGCCGCGGTGGTGGCCCGGATGTTCTCCCAGATCTCGATCGCGTTGTGCTCGACCCACCCGGCCCTCGGGAAGATCTGCTCGTGTTCGCGCTGGTCGACCGCGACGACCCGGCCCTCGTGATTGAAGATCATCGTCCGGGATGACGTGGTCCCCTGGTCGATCGAGGCGATGTACTGCTCTGCCATGCGTGTTCCTTTCAGCGCTGAAAGTCGATGGGTACGACAACGGTAGACCGGGCCCGGCGATCACGCCGGGCCCGGTCGGTACTGCCGAGGTTCAGGAGCTGGTGACCAGGTTCAACATGCTCTGCACGTCGACGGCCTTGAACAGCAGGTAGGCCAGCACGGCGCCGACCAGCGGGCCGATCACCGGCACCCAGGCGTAGCCCCAGTCCGAGTCACCCTTGCCCTTGATCGGCAGGATGGCGTGCGCGATGCGCGGCATCAGGTCACGCGCCGGGTTGATGGCGTACCCGGTGGGGCCACCGAGCGAGGCGCCGATGCCGACCACGACCAGGGCGACCGCCAGCGGCCCGAGGCCTGACGGGGAACCACCGGAGACCAGGATCCAGAAGATCAGCACGAAGGTGCCGATGATCTCTGTGACCAGGTTCCAGGCGTAGTTGCGCATGGCCGGACCGGTGGAGAACACCGCCAGCTTGAGCGCCGGGTCCTCCTCGGCATCGAAGTGTTCCTTGTAGGCCAGCCAGCACAGGATCGCGCCCAGGAACGCCCCGACGAGTTCGGCGGCGTAGTAGACCAGCGACGTGCTGAAGTCGATGGTGCCGTTCAGGGTCAACGCCAGGGTGACCGCCGGGTTCAGGTGTGCGCCCGACTTGAACGCGACGTAGACACCGACGAACACACCGAGACCCCACCCGAAGTTGATGAGCAACCAGCCCCCGCCGTTGCCTTTCGTCCCCTTCAGGACGACGTTGGCGACGACACCGCAGCCGAGTAGCAGCAGCATCATCGTGCCGAGCATCTCTTGCAGGAAGATCTGACCGTTGCTCAAAGCTGTCCTCCTTGGGACGAGGTAGGGGGACGGACCCGGTCGGGCATCGCAGGGTCGGAGTACTGAACCGCGCTGGTGACCGTTGGCACCACGTCAGCCCCGTTCGACACTGGAGGAACCTTCGCCGTTGGAGGTGATCATGCTCCCGCCCGGCCCGTCACGCATGTCGGAATCGCCGTGACAGGTGTGAAAATTGTGAATTCGGGTAGGTCACCGTCTCGACGATCGCGAATCACGGCGTCGCGGTAGCGTTGGCCGCAGAGGTGCCGACGTCGCGGTGAGCGCCCCGGACCGCAGGTCGGCCCGTCGTCGGTCGCCGCCGGGTTGCCCGGCGGACAGGACGCCCGCGGTGGCGGGAGGAAGAGGCATCGAGATGACCAACGGCTCACAGCTCGGCCCGGATGAGCGCTCTGCCGCGTGGCTCCGGTTGGGCTCGGAGACGTTCGACGTGATCGTCATCGGCGGCGGCGTGGTGGGCGCGGGAGCGGCGCTCGACGCGGTCACCCGCGGGCTCTCGGTGGCCCTGGTCGAAGCGCGCGACATCGCCTCGGGCACGTCGTCCCGGTCCTCGAAGCTGTTCCACGGTGGGCTCCGGTACCTGGAGATGTTCGAGTTCGGCCTGGTCCGCGAGGCGCTGCACGAACGCGAGTTGATGCTCACCAAGATCTGCCCGCACCTGGCCAAGCCGGTGTCGTTCCTCTACCCGCTGTCCAAGCACGTGATCGAGCGGCCCTACGTGGGCGCCGGTCTGATCATGTACGACTCGATGGGCGGGGCCCGATCGGTGCCTCGGCACAAGCACCTGACCAGGGCCGGTGCCCTGCGGTTGGTGCCGGCGCTGCGCCGCGACTCCCTGGTCGGCGGGTTGCGGTACTACGACGGGCAGGTCGACGACGCCAGGCACACCCTTGCGGTGGCCAGGACCGCGGCCGAATATGGCGCCGTGGTGCGCACCTCCACCCAGGTCATCGAGTTCGTCAAGGAAGCGGACCGGGTCGCCGGGGTCAAGGTGCGGGACGTGGAGACCGGCGAGGAGACCACGGTCCGGGGCCGGGTGGTGATCAACTCGACCGGCGTGTGGACCGACGAACTGCAGCGGCTCTCCGGCGGCCGGGGCCGGTTCCGGGTCCGCGCATCCAAGGGCATCCATCTGGTGGTCGCCAGGGACAAGATCCCGTCGGAGAGCGGGATCATCCTCAAGACCGAGAAGTCGGTGCTGTTCGTCATTCCGTGGAAGGCGCACTGGATCATCGGGACCACCGACACCGACTGGTATCTCGACCTGGCGCATCCGGCGGCGACCAAGGCGGACATCGACTACCTGCTCGAGCACGTCAACAAGGTGCTGGCGGTACCGATCACCCACGACGACATCGAGGGTGTGTACGCGGGCCTGCGGCCGCTGTTGGCCGGGGAGAGCGAGCAATCGTCCAAGTTGTCCCGTGAGCACGCGGTGGCCAGGGTGGCGCCGGGCCTGATCGCGATCGCCGGCGGCAAGTACACGACCTACCGGGTGATGGGCGCGGACGCGGTCGAGGAGGCGGCCCAGGATCTGCCGGGCCGGATCAACCCGTCCTGCACCGAGAACGTTCCGCTGGTCGGCGCAGAGGGCTATCAGGCCTTGGTGAACCAGGCCGACCGACTGGCCTCCGAGCACGGCGTGCACCCCTACCGGATCCGGCACCTGCTCGATCGCTACGGGTCGCAGATCCACCAGGTGCTGGCGCCGGCCGTGAACGACCCGGAGCTGCTGCAACCGCTCCCCGGTGCGGCCGACTATCTGCAGGCCGAGGCACTGTATGCGGTGACCCACGAGGGCGCGCTGCATGTCGAGGACGTGCTGGCCCGCCGGACCCGGATCTCCATCGAGTACTCCCACCGGGGGACCGAGACCGCACCGCGGGTCGCGGAGATCATGGCCGGCGTGCTCGGCTGGTCCGACGAGCAGCGCGACCAGGAGGTCGCCACCTATGCCGCCAGGGTGGAGGCCGAACGTCAGTCGCAGACCGAGCCGGACGACGAATCCGCCGACAAGGTGCGCACCGGCGCCCCCGAGGTGCGCGACCTGATCACCTCACCAGTGGCCTGACCGGTTGACCGGCCCGGCCCGGCCCACCGGAACACCGGGCGACGACCCGGACGGCCCCCGGCCGCGTCCGTCACGGGCGAGCCGGGAAGGCCACGAACGCGGCTCGCCGTGGCTGCAGGACGATGCCGGCTGGCGGTTGCCGGCCGAGTCGCTCGCCTTCGCCGAGGAACCGCCGTCGTCGCCGGCCGAGTCGAGCAAGTCGGGCGACAGCCTGTTCACCGTGGTGTTGGCCTTCGTGGTCAACGGGCTCATCGCCGTGGCCAAGACCGCTGCGGCGGTGATCACCGGCTCGGCGTCGATGGTCGCCGAGTCGGCGCACAGCTGGGCCGACACCGGCAACGAGGTGTTTCTGATCCTGGCCGAGCGGCGCGGATCCCGGCCACGGGACGAGGTCCATCCCCGCGGCTATGGGCGGGACACCTACATCTGGTCGATGTTCGCCGCGTTCGGTCTGTTCACCGCCGGAGCGGTGGTGTCGATCTGGCACGGCATCACCGAACTCACCGATGACCGTCCCGAGACCGACTACCTGATCAACTACATCGTCCTGGCGCTCGCCTTTGTGCTGGAAGGCATCTCGTTCCGCCAGGCCCTTTCGCAATCCCGGTCGAAAGCCCGGATCTACGGAGTGGATCCGCTGGAGTACGTGTCGGCGACCAGCAACACCACGTTGCGGGCGGTGTTCTTCGAGGACGCTGTCGGCACTGGTCGGCCTGGTGCTCGCCGCACTCGGTGTCGGCTTGCACCAGCTGACCGGCTCGGCCGTCTACGACGCGCTCGGCTCGATCGCCGTCGGCCTGTTGCTCGCATTCGCGGCGATCTTCCTGATCAACCGGAACCGCCGGTATCTGCTGGGGGAGAGCCTGCCCCCGGAGTTGCTCGCCGGCGTGTTGGAGGCGCTGCTGCAGGTGCCGGCCATCGACCGGGTCACCTATCTGCACCTGGAGTATGTCGGGCCGGCCCGGTTCTTCGTGGTGGCGGCGATCGACCTGACCGGCGACGACGTCGAGCACACCGTGGCCGTGCGGCTGCGCCGGTTGGAGGCGGAACTGGAGAGGCGGGACATCATCGAGGACGCGGTGCTGACTCTGTCGGCGCCGGACGAACCGTCGTTGACTCCGGACGGACTGCGGCTGGGCGGCGGATCAGCCGGTGGCCGAAGCGGGTGAGCCACGCACCCAGAGGATTCTGTCGGCCCTGGGGTCGTCCGGGCCCGCGCCAGGGCGTTCCGGCCCTGCGCACTGAAATCCGGCGCGCTGCGCCACCACCGCGGACGCCGTGTTCGAGGCGGCGTGGGTGTAGGACAGGCGGGTCAGGCCCAGCGCGCTGAAGGCGAAGTCGCAGGCCGCACGCACCGCCTGAGCGGCGAGCCCGCGGCCCCGGCTGCTCCGATGCGTCCACACCGCCAGGTGCGCCGTGCCAGTGACTCGATCGATCTGCTTGACGCCGACCTCGCCGGCCACCGACGCCGGCTCGCCGGCGCCCTCGATCACGGCCCAGGAGCACCGGGTGCCGGCCGCCCACTCGCCCGCCCGGATCCGCAGGTAGGCCAGCGCCTCTTCGGTGTCGCGGACGCGCCAGGAGACGAACCGGGCCATCTGCGGATCGGCATAGGCGTCCAGCAATGCCGCGACATCGGCGTCGACCTCACGGCTTTCGCTGCGCTCGGGGTCGGACCACGGCCGCAGGCAGAGTCGGCCCGATGTCAAGGAGATCGACTGCATGGTCCGATCGGGGATCAACGCTCGCCGGGGCCGAGTTCGCCGCGGCGGCGATCGCGCAGCTCCCGCTTGCGCCGGTCGTCGCCGTCCTCCCAGATGGCACCGGTGACGACGGCGACCACGGCCGGGAGCAGGAAGATGTACCAGGGGATGTGCAGGGTCAGGAACAGTACGAGGGCCAGCATGGCCGACAGGGGTACCAGGGCCGCCATCACCCGCTGACCGACCGGTTTGGAGTCGGTCGTTGGCTTGACGATCCGGCCGTCGGTGGGGGTCGCTCGGGGTGACTTGGCGGTGGGCAGCGCCGGGAGCCCAGACGCTGCTGGGCAAGGTCGGATGCGGGGCCGGCAGATCGGTGAACAGCGCAGCCAGATCGGCGGTGGTGCGAGCGACGGTCACCTTGGCGGAACGCTCGCCGTACTCCTCGATGTCGAGCCGACCGGCGGACAGGTGCTCACCGAGCGCCTCCAGCGCCGAGTTCCGCTCTGTGTCGCCGACCCGCATCGGAACTGGATCGGGCGCACCCGTGCCCTGCGTCATACCCCCGAGCGTAGTTGGCCCGGCGACCGGGTGATCCGGCTGCACCCGGGGTAGGTAGCGCCGAATGCAAGCGACACGCCGTCGCAGCGGGCGTGTCGCTTGCATTCGACGCTACCTGGGCAGGTGGATCAGGTGATTTCGGCCAGGACGGCGCCGTTGCCCACCGAGGCGCCGACCGCAACGGCAAGGGAGCTGATCACCCCGTCGCGGTGCGCGGTGACCGGGTTCTCCATCTTCATCGCCTCGATCACCGCAATGAGATCGCCGGTGGCAACGGTGTCGCCGTCGGCCACGGCGACCTTCACCACGGTCCCCTGCATCGGTGCCGTCACGGCGTTGCCGCTCGCCGCCGGCGTCGCCGACTTCGACCCGGTACGGGCGCGCCCGGACGAAGCCGGTCGACGCGGTCCGGACGACGCCGGCGCCAGATCGCCGGGAAGGGACACTTCCACCCGCCGGCCATTGACCTCGACCACCACGACCTGCCTGGGCACCGCCGGCCCCGGCTCGGCCGCCATCCCGCCGAACGGTTCGATGGTGTTGTCGAACTCGGTCTCGATCCATCGGGTGTGCACCGAGAAGCCCTGTCCGTCGCCGATGAACGCCGCGTCGTCGACGACGGTCCGGTGGAACGGCAGCACGGTGGCCATGCCCTCGACCCGCAGTTCGGCCAGGGCCCGGCGGGCGCGCTGCAGGGCCTCGGTGCGATCGGCCCCGGTCACGACGAGCTTGGCCAGCAAGGAATCGAAGGCACCGGAGATGACCGAGCCCGACTCGACACCGGAGTCCACTCTGACCCCAGGCCCGGACGGCGCGACGAACGTGCTGACCGTGCCGGGGGCCGGAAGGAATCCGCGTCCGGCGTCCTCGCCGTTGATCCGGAACTCGAACGAGTGCCCGCGGGCCGGAGGATCCTCGGTGACCATGAGCTTCTCGCCGTCGGCGATGCGGAACTGCTCGCGCACCAGGTCGATCCCGCTGGTTTCCTCCGAGACCGGGTGTTCCACTTGCAGTCTGGTATTCACTTCCAGGAACGAAATGGTGCCGTCGGCGCCGACCAGGAACTCCACCGTCCCGGCCCCGTGATATCCGGCCGCCAGACAGATGGCCTTGGCCGACTCGTGGATCTGACGGCGCTGGTCGTCGGTCAGGAACGGCGCGGGCGCCTCCTCGACCAGCTTCTGGTGCCGTCGCTGCAGCGAGCAGTCGCGGGTGCCGACCACCACAACGGTGCCGTGCGTGTCGGCCAGCACCTGCGCCTCCACGTGCCGCGGCTTGTCCAGGTAACGCTCGACGAAGCACTCGCCGCGGCCGAACGCCGTCACCGCCTCGCGGACGGCCGAATCGAACAGCTCCGGTATCTCCTCGAGGGTGCGGGCGACCTTGAGCCCGCGACCGCCGCCGCCGAACGCGGCCTTGATGGCCACCGGGAGGCCGAACTCCCGCGCGAAAGCGATCACTTCGTCCGCGCCACCGACCGGATCACTGGTGCCGGGAACCAACGGTGCCCCGACCCGCTGCGCGATGTGCCGTGCGGTGACCTTGTCCCCGAGGTCGCGGATGGCCTGCGGGGTCGGCCCGATCCAGGTGAGCCCGGCGTCCACCACGGCCTGCGCGAAATCTGCGTTCTCGGAGAGGAACCCGTAGCCGGGGTGCACCGCGTCCGCGCCGGATCGGGCAGCGACCTCGAGCACCTTGGCGATGTCCAGATAGGACGTGGCCGGCGTGGTGCCGCCCAGGGCGTAGGCCTCGTCGGCCATCCGCACGTGCACGGCATCAGCGTCCGGCTCGGCGTAGATCGCCACCGAACGGAGCCCGGCGTCCCGGCAGGCACGGGCGATCCGGACGGCGATCTCGCCGCGGTTGGCGATCAGCACTGTGTGCACGGTGCGGTCCTTCCTCGGCCGGAGAGCCCGGCCGTGCTCTCGGCGGCGCGGCTCACGGACGCGTCCACAGGTCGGTGACGGCCAGCCCGTGCTCGGCCAACAGCCGGCGGGTCAACGGCAGCGAGATGCCGACGACGCTGGACGGATCGCCGTCCACCCCGTCGACGAACCAGCCGCCCAGGCCATCGATGGTGAAGGCGCCGGCCACCGCCAGCGGTTCGCCGGTGCCGATGTAGGCATCGAGTTCGGCCTGGGTGGGCGTGCCCGAATCGGACGGCGGTGGAACACGTTCCGGTGACGGTGCCGACCGATGCACCGTCGGCGACCCGCACCACGGCATGGCCGGTGAGCAGATCACCGGTGCGCCCGGCCATCGCGGTCCAGCGACGCTGGGCCTCCTCGGCGGTGTGCGGCTTGCCGAGCAGGGCGCCGTCCAGGTGCAGCATCGAGTCGCAGCCGATCACCACCGCGTCCGGGTAGTGGTCGACGAACTCGGCGGCGACCGCCTGGGCCTTGGCCGTGGCCAACGCGACCACGATGTCGTGGGCCGCAGCGTCGCGCAGGCCGGCGGCCACCGCGTCCTCGTCGACCCCGGACACCAACACCACGGGGTCGATGCCCGCGGACTGCAGTACCGCTCGACGGGCCGGTGACGCCGACGCGAGGACGACGGTCGGCAGCGGGGCGCTCATGAAGGGAGCCCCGAGGCCCACCAGCCGTGCCGGCCAGGGGCAGCGACCCGCAATCGGTGGGCCGCATCCCCCCAGACGGTCCGCGCGGGCTCCGGTTCGGGGGCCGGCTGCGCAGTGACGAGGGCCAACACCACGGCCAGTGCCGCCGCGTCCTCATCCGCCCGGTTGACGCCCTGCTCGGGCCGGCGCCTGGGTCCTCGCGCATTCGCCGGGTCGACCGTCATAGCGGGATGTTCCCGTGCTTGCGCGGCGGCAACGTCTGTCGCTTGTCGGCCAGCACCCGCAGCGATCGGGTGATCAACCTGCGGGTCTCGGCCGGCTCGATGACCTGGTCGACGTACCCGCGTTCGGCGGCGATGAACGGATTGGCCAGGGTGTCCTCGTATTCGGTCTGCAGCTTCGAGCGCAGGGCCGCAGTGTCCGGTCCGTCGGTCCCGTCGACCAGGGTTGCGCCGATCTCCTTGCGGTACAGGATGTTCACCGCACCCTGCGCACCCATGACGGCGATCTGCGCGGTCGGCCAGGCGACGTTGACGTCGGCCCCCAGGTGCTTGGAGCCCATGACGTCGTAGGCGCCCCCGTAGGCCTTGCGGGTGATCACCGTGATGAGTGGCACCGTCGCCTCGGCGTAGGCGTAGATGAGTTTGGCCCCGCGCCGGATGATCCCGTTCCACTCCTGGTCGGTGCCGGGCAGGAAGCCGGGCACGTCGACGAAGGTGAGGACAGGAATATTGAACGAGTCGCAGGTGCGGACGAACCGGGCCGCCTTCTCCGAGGCGTCGATGTCCAGGGTGCCCGCCAGGTGTCGCGGCTGGTTGGCCACCACCCCGACGCTGCGGCCGGAAACCCGCCCGAACCCGGTGATGATGTTCGGCGCGAAAAGGTCGTGCACCGGCAGGAATTCGCCGTCGTCCAACACGGCGGACACCACAACGGCCATGTCGTACGGCTGGTTGGCCGAGTCCGGGATCAGCGTGTTCAGCGCGAGATCGGCTTCGGTCAGTTTGGTGTCGGTATCGACGTCAAGTGCGGGCGGGGCCGAGAGGTTGTTCGACGGCAGGTAGCCGAGCAGATCCCGGACATAGCCGATCGCGTCGTCCTCGTCGGTGCCCAGGTAGTGCGCGTTGCCGGACCTGGTGTTGTGGGTGCGGGCTCCACCCAGTTCTTCCAGCGTCACCTCTTCGCCGGTGACGGCCCGGACCACATCGGGTCCGGTGATGAACATCTGCGATGTCTGATCGACCATCACCACGAAATCGGTCAACGCGGGGGAGTAGACGTGCCCGCCGGCCGCCGCCCCCATGATCAGCGAGATCTGCGGGATCACTCCGGAGGCGTGCACGTTGCGCTTGAAGATCTCGGCGTACAGGCCGAGCGAGACGACGCCCTCCTGGATCCGCGCGCCACCCCCCTCGTTGATGCCGACGATCGGTCGGCCGGTGCGGAGCGCGAAGTCCATCACCTTGACGATCTTCTCGCCGTAGACCTCGCCCAGCGAGCCACCGAACACCGCGACATCCTGGGAGAACACGCAGATCTCGCGGCCGCCGACGGTGCCGTAGCCGGTGACGACCCCGTCGCCGTACGGCCGGTTGCGGTCCAGGCCGAAGTTGGTCGAGCGGTGCCGGGCGAATGCGTCGAACTCGACGAACGACCCGGCGTCCAGCAGCAGGTCGATGCGTTCGCGGGCGGTCTTCTTACCCCTGGCGTGCTGCCGCTCCACCGCCTTGGCCGAACCGGCATGGACGTGCTCGTCGAACCGGCGCGAGAGGTCGGCCAGTTTCGCCGCCGTGGTGTGCGGGGCAGGGTCGGTCGACGTCGGGGTCGGCGCATCGTCTGCCCGGTCGGGCACGGGGTCCTCATCGGCGCTGACGGGCATCCTCGGAGGGTAACCGCCCGGCCTGGGGCCCGGTCCAGATGATCCCGGTCACCACCTACAGTCGGCGCGGTGACCGATCTGCGCCGCCCGCTCGACCCCGGTGCGTTGCAGGCCGCGGTCGGCCCGCGATGGACGATTCGGCACGTCGCGGTGACCGGGTCGACGAACTCGGACCTGGCCCGGCGCGACACACCCGACCGCACCGTCCTGGTCGCCGAGCAGCAGACCGCAGGCCGCGGTCGACTGGGCCGGCGCTGGGTGGCCCCGGCCGGTTCCGGGCTGTTGTTCTCCGCCGCGGTCCGGGTCGACGGGATTCCGGCGGCCCGGCGGGCCTGGATCGGTGCTCTCCTCGGCCTCGCCATCGTCCGAGGGGTCGACCGGGTCACCGGCCTGGCGGCCGCGCTGAAGTGGCCCAACGATGTGCTCATCGACGACCGCAAGGTCGCCGGCCTGCTGGCCGAGGCCGTGGGCGACCTGGTCGTCGTCGGCGCCGGAGTCAACGTGACCACGTCAGCCGCCGAGCTGCCCCGACCGGACGCCTGCTCACTGGCCTCGGCCGGGGCGACCGACCCGGACCGCACCGTCCTGCTCGCCGCGGTCCTGCGCGCGTTCGACGACATCGTGCAGAGCTGGACTGCCTCGGGCGGTGAGGTGCTGGGCACCGACCTGGCTTCCGAGTACCGGGCGGCCTGCCGAACCCTCGGCCGTCGGGTGCGGTTGGACCTGCCGAACGGTGGCCACCTGGTCGGTGCGGCCGTCGATGTCGCGGCGGACGGGTCGCTGGTGGTCGATACCGACGATGGCACAAGGACTTCGTTCGCCGCCGCCGACGTCGTGCACCTGCGGACCCGCAGTTAGGCTCGTCCCACCATGGTCGAGCCCAGCCGCGACATCGCCGAACGGGTCGCGACGCTCCGGAATCGCATTGCCGAGGCGGCCGCGACCGCCGGCCGATCTCCCGCCGAGGTCCGCCTGCTGGCCGCGACGAAGACCGTCGACCCGCACCGGATCATCCAGGCGTTGGATGCCGGCGTCGAACTGATCGCCGAGAACCGGGTCCAGGAGGTCGTCGCCAAGGCACCGGCGCTGGCCGGACGCACCTTCACGGCGCACTTCATCGGACACCTGCAGGCCAACAAGATCAACGCGCTGCTCGGCCGGGTGAGCTGCGTGCAGACGGTGGACTCGGCGGGACTGGTCGAGCGCCTGCAGCGTCGGCTGGCCGCCACGGACTCGACCTTGGACGTCTTCGTCCAGGTCAATGTGTCCGGTGAGCCGGCGAAGTCCGGTGTCTCCGCGGCCGACGCTGGTCGGTTGGTCGACGCGGTCACGGCCGCGTCGGCGTTGCGGCTGCGCGGGTACATGACCGTCGGACTCAACGCGCCGGATCTGACCGCGGTCCGCGCCGGTTATGCCGCTCTGCGCGACCTGCGGGACCGGTTGGCGGTGCCGGGCGCGGACGAGTTGAGCATGGGCATGACGGGTGACTTCGAGGCGGCGATCGCCGAGGGCGCCACCATCGTCCGGCTCGGCTCGGCGATCTTCGGCAGCCGCCCGGCGCCAGGTTGACCGGCCCGATTTCACCCGGCGGGCGGACCTGCCGGTACCGTTGAACCACTCCGGCCACCACCGGCCGACCGCGCACACGCTGGGGGAATCCGATGCCTTACCCCGACAGTCTGCTCCATCGCGGCGAACGTGTGGTCCTGCGCAAGAACCCCAGCGCCAAAGTGCTGGTCTGGCCGATCATCTTCCTGATTCTGATCATCGGCGGCGGGTCGGCGATGATTGCCTGGTCGCGCTCCTGGGAGGACTCGGGCTTCACCTCGCACACCCAGTGGCTGATCGGGATCGTGGTGGTCGGGCTGGGCCTGCTGGTCTGGCTGGTGATCGCGCCGTTCCTGCGGTGGAAGACCGAGCACTTCGTGCTGTCCACCGGGCACATCTTCTTCCGCACCGGTCTGGTTCGACGGCGAGAGCACCAGATTCCGTTGTCCCGGATCCAGAACATCGAGACTGTCGTGTCGTTCTGGGGCCGCATCCTTGGCTATGGCTCGCTGGTCGTCGAGTCGGCCGCGGATCAGCCCCTCGAGTTCCAGAACGTCTCGCAGATCACCAAGGTGCAGTCGACGCTCAACCAGTTGATCGCCGACGATCGCGCGCGTGAGCAGGACGATGACGGTCAGGGCGACGACGGTCCGCGCCGGGGCCGCCAGTACGACGGGCCTCCCCCGGATTACGACCAGGGACCGGCGAGCGGGCAGACCCGGCAGTACCCCCAGCAGGAACCGAACCAGCAGCGGCCGACCCAACAGCGACCGACCCAGCAGTACCCGCCGGCGCAGAGCGGCTACCCGACGCCCCCGCCCGGTACTCCGCAGCCGGGCTATCCGACACAAGGGCCGGTGTCGGGCTACGGGCCGCCGACGGGTGGACCGCCGAACCCGGGCTGGCAGCCGGACCAGTGACCGTAGCGCTGGGGCTGCCGGAGCACGTCCCAGCCGACGGCTTGCCCGGCGCAGTGCGGATCGTCGAGGTGGGCCCACGGGATGGCTTGCAGAACGAGGCCAACCTGGTGCCGGCAGCGGTGAAACTGGAATTCATCGAGCGGTTGGCGGCCGCCGGTCTGCGCACCGTCGAGGCGACCTCGTTCGTCAACCCGGCGTGGGTACCGCAACTCGCCGACGCCGCTGACGTTTTTCCGGCGATCCGCCGGCATCAAGGGGTCCGCTATCCCGTCCTGGTACCGAACCTGCGCGGGCTGGACGGGGCACTGGCCGCCGGCGCCACCGACATCGCGGTGTTCGCCTCCGCCACCGAGACCTTCGCCCGGCGCAACCTCGCGCAAGGTCTGGCCAGCCAGTTCGACATGTTCGCGCCGGTGATGTCCCGCGCTCTCGAGGCCGGCATGTCGGTCCGCGGTTACCTCTCCATGTGCTTCGGCGACCCATGGGAGGGTGCGGTGCCGGTGCCGCAGGTGGTGGCCGCCGGACGCCGGCTGCTCGACCTGGGCTGCACCGAGCTCTCGCTCGGCGACACCATCGGGGTGGCCACCGCGGGCCAGGTGACCCGGCTGCTCGACGCCTTCGGCGCGGCCGGCGTCGGCGTCGACCGACTGGCCGTGCACTTCCACGACACCTACGGCCAGGCGCTGTCCAACACGCTGTCGGCCCTGCGGTCCGGGGTGACGGTGGTGGATGCCAGTGCGGGCGGTTTGGGCGGCTGCCCGTTCGCCAAGTCCGCGACCGGCAACCTCGCCACCGAGGACCTGGTCTGGCTGCTCACCGGGCTCGGGGTCGAGCACGGCGTCGACCTGCCCGCTCTGGTGGCCACCAGCGTCTGGATGGCCGGGCACCTCGGCCGCCCCAGCCCCTCCGCCGTCGTCCGCGCCCTCGCCGGCCTCCACCTGACCCACGACCCCTGTCCTGCGAGACAGGCCGCCCGACGGTCTGACCCGCAGCATCGACACCCGTTTCGTACATCGACATCCTGTTTCCGCGCGTCAGAACGGGTGTCGATGGATGAAACCGGTGTCGGTTCACGGAAGAGCCGGATCAGAGCGGGCGGTCCAGGCGTCGGGCGAGCCAGTCGAGCGCCCGTGCGGCCGCGTCCCGCACCGCTGGATCCGCGTCATCCGTGGCCGTCCGGAGCGCGTCCGCGTGCTCGGCCTCGCCGACCGCGGCAAGCGACGTGCACGCCGCCCGCCGGACCCGGGGCACCTCGTCGGTGGTGAGTTCCGCAACCTGATCGGCGGCGTCGGGCACCTCGCGGAGGGCCACGACGGTGCAGGCGTGCTCACGCACCCGCCAGGCCTCGTCGCCCAGCGCACGCGCGGACGGCCGACTCGGCGGACGGATCCCAGATATAGCGCAGCGCCCGGATCGCCCAGACCCGCGGCCAGTACGCCTGGTCCGGCCGCTGCCAACGTTCCGACGGGAACGTCCCGGGCGCGCCACCGATCCATTCCAGCGGCGGCCCGGCCGGATCGTCGGGCGACAGCCGCCCGGTGAGCAGGTCGCAACACCATGCGACGACCGACTGCCGACCCAACGCCCCTTCCGCCGCCGCAACGCCGGCCGCAGGCGTCCAGACCGGATCGGTCCCACCTCGGGCGTCCCCTGTCCGGTCATGGCGCAGGCACTTCGGCCGGTTGCCGCAGCCCGAACATCCCGACGAAGGTGAAGCGCAGCACCTCCGTCCCAGCCCGAGCGGCCGGCTCGCATACCGCGGACCGTCCCTGGATCGTCACCAACCCGAGCGTCGGCCGGCTGCTCGACCGGCGCACCTCCAGCACCTGTACCGAACTGCGCAGCGTCTCGCCCGGGAAAACCGGTGCCGGCCAGGCGATTTCGGATCCGCCGGGAGATCCCTGTGACGTGGAACCGGCGAGGACGGTGTCGGCGTAGGCGCGCATCCACAAGGCGCAGGTGAACCAGCCGCTGGCGCACAACCCGCCGAGAACGGACGCGGCGGCGGCGACCGGGTCGGTGTGGAACGGTTGCGGATCGAAGCGCCGGGCAAAGGCGAGCATCTCGTCCCGATCGACCAGCGTGGTCCCCAGATCGATCGTCGTCCCCGGGGTGAAGTCCTCGAATGCGTATGGCATCGGCCCATGATGACTGTGTTAACGGCGGCTAACTAGACTGGGCTGGTTCCGGCCGCGCCGCTGGCCGACGATGAAGGAGCAGGATGGTCCGGTGACCGAGGTCGACGACACTCAGGGCAAGAAGGCCGCCGCGGCCCACGACTGGACCGCGCTGCGCGGCGTCATCGAAGCCGGTGGTGCCCAGCGGTACCACGAGGCGAACGCGGCCAAGGGCAAGCTGTTCGCCCGGGAGCGCATCGCCAGGTTGGTCGACGCCGAGTCGTTCGTCGAGGACGGCCAGTTCGCGAACGTGGCTGGCCGCCGGGCTACCCGCCGACGGAGTGATCACCGGCACGGCGACCATGGCCGGCCGGCAGATCTGCCTGATGGCCAACGACTCGACGGTCAAGGCCGGTTCCTGGGGCGCCCGGACCGTCGAGAAGATCATCCGGATCATCGAGCGGGCCTACGCCACCGGCGTCCCGATGATCTACCTGGTCGACTCGGCCGGCGCCCGGATCACCGACCAGGTCGACCTGTTCCCCGGCCGCCGCGGCGCGGGCAAGATCTTCCACACCCAGGTCCGGGCGTCCGGATCGATCCCGCAGGTCTGCGCACTGTTCGGGCCGAGCGCCGCGGGCGGTGCCTACATACCGGCGTTCTGCGATCTGGTCGTCATGGTCGAGGGCAACGCCTCGATGTACCTGGGCAGCGACCGGATGGTCGAGATGGTCACCGGCGAGAAGACCACGCTGGAGGAGATGGGCGGCGCCCGGATGCACACGTCGGTCTCCGGGGTCGGGCACCTGCTGGTCAAGACCGAGGACGAGGCGCTGGACGCGGTCCGCCGCTACCTCGGGTACCTGCCGCAGAACTGGCAGCAGCAGCCGCCGGTGGCCGAACCGGCCGGCCCGGGGGCCGGCGACCTGCGGGCCATGGTGCCCGAGTCCGAGCGGCAGGCGTTCGACATGCGCCGGTATGCCAAGGCACTGCTGGACGAGGGCTCGTTCTTCGAGATCCATCCGCTGTGGGCCCGCGAGCTCACCGTCGGCTTCGGCCGGCTCGACGGCAAGGTGGTCGGCGTCGTCGGCAACAACTCGATGTTCCGCGGCGGCGTGCTGTTCGTCGACTCCGCCGACAAGGCAACGCATTTCATCCAGCTGTGCGACGCGTTCAACGTCCCACTGATCTTCCTGTCCGACGTGCCCGGCTTCATGGTCGGCACCGCGGTCGAACGGCAGGGCATCATCCGGCACGGCGCCAAGATGATCACCGCGGTGTCCGAGGCGACCGTGCCCAAGTTCTGCGTGGTGGTGCGCAAGGCCTACGGCGCCGGGCTCTACGCGATGGCCGGCCCCGGCTTCGATCCGGACGCGACGCTGGCGCTGCCCACCGCGAAGATCGCCGTCATGGGAGCCGAGGCGGCGGTGAATGCGGTGTACGCCAACAAGATCGCTGCTATCGAGGACGAGCACGAGCGCGCCCGCTACGTCGACGGTCTGCGTGCGGAGTACGAGCAGGACATCGACATCGTGCGGCTGGCCGGCGAACTCGTCGTTGACCAGTTGGTCGAGCCGGAGGGCCTGCGGGCCGAACTGGTCGCTCGGCTGGCCGCGGCCGTGGGCAAGGACCGGTCGTTCTCCCGACGGCGCCACGGGGTCAGCCCGGTCTGAGCGCGGCGATGACCCGCATGGTGGAGGCCGAGGTCCGGTACTCGGGACCCGCGCCTCCACCTTCTTGGCCATCGGCAGCTGTCCGATCGGGTCGGGACCGTTCGTCGAGTGGTTGTCAGATGTCCCGATCAAGGAGGTCACCGTGAAGTACATGATGTTCGTCGCCACCGACACCGAGCCCGACACCTCGAACGATCCGGAACCGGACATCGAGGAGTGGGTGAGCGATCTGGACAGCCGCGGCAAGCGACTGCTCGGCGACCGGCTGCGTCCGGTCGCCGACGCGACGACGGTGCGCGTGCGGTCCGGTGATGTGCTGATCACCGACGGCCCGTTCACCGAGGCCAAGGAGTGCATCGTCGGGTTCGACATCCTCGAGTGCGACGACCTCGACGAGGCCATCGAGATCGCCGCGCGGCACCCGATGGCCCGGCACGGCCGGCTCGAGTTGCGGCCGTTCTGGCCGTTCGACGAGTGACCGTCCCTGAACCCCCGCAGGTAGCGTCGAATGCAAGCGACACGCCGGTCGAACTCCGGCGTGTCGCGACGCATTCGACGCTACCCAGCGGGGTGCTGACCTGGTTCGGCGAGCGCTCGAGGTGGCTGTCGCCGGCCAGCGGCTGCCCACCGTGTCCGGGCTGATCCGAGTGACCGGCGACTGGGAGTTGGCCGCGGACTGCTTTTCGGACGCGGTCGAGCGAGCGCTCCGGCACTGGCCGGACGACGGAGTGCCGGACAACCCGGCCGCCTGGCTGACCACCACGGCGCACCGGCGCGCTCTCGACGTGTTGCGGCGACGTCGGGTCGAGGGCGAGAAGCTCCGTGCGCTCAGCGTGATCGGACCCGACCTCCGCCGGGTCGCCGGGGCCGGACGTCGACCCGTACGCGAGCACCTACCGGGACGACGTGCTGCGGCTGGTCTTCACCGCCTGTCACCCGGCGCTGCCGCAAGCCGGCCGGGTGGCGCTGACGCTACGGACCGTGGCCGGGATGTCGGTGCGGCAGATCGCCAGGGCCTTTTTGGTGAGCGAATCGACCATGGGACGACGACTGACCAGGACCCGGGACAAGATCGCCCACAGCGGGATCAGATTCGACGTCCCGCCGCCGCACCGGCTGGCCGAACGTACCGCCGGCGTGCTGGCCGTGATCTACCTGATCTTCAACGAGGGCTACAGCGCTCCGGTCGTCGACGACGAGCAGAACCTTGCCGACGAGGCGGTGCGGCTCGCGCAGGTGCTCGCCGGGGTGTTGCCCGACGACGACGAGGTCCGCGGGCTGCTGGCGCTGCTGCTGTTCCAGCACGCCCGCAGGGCCGCCCGGCTCGACGCGGACGGAGAGCTGGTGCCGCTGCCCGAGCAGGACCGGACCCGGTGGGACGCCGAGATGATCGCCCGCGCGTCAGATCGAACTCAACGCCGCGCGGGCCTCCGGACGCGCCCCCCGGCTGGTATCGGATCCAGGCGGAGATCGCCGCCGCCCATGTCGGGCTACCGTCAGCGTCTGCCACCGACTGGCACGCCGTGGTCGCCGGCTACGACCGATTGCTGGAACTGAGCGACTCGCCGGTGGTGGCGCTGAATCGCGCAGTCGCCGTCGGCTTCCGTGACGGCCCCGACGCCGGCCTGGCTGCCGTGGACGGCCGCGGTCGGCGGCGGCGGCTGGACGGCTACCCGTTGCTTCCGGCGGTGCGGGCCGATCTGCTTCGCCGGTCCGGTCAGGGCCGGCGAAGCCGCCGAGCAGTATCGCGCCGCGATCGACCTGGCTGGCTCCGAGCCCGAGCGACGTTTCCTCCGCCGCCGCCTCGCCCGGCTGGGTGGATGGTCGAAGCATCGGCATAGCATGCGCTGAGACAGCAGCAGCCTCAGCGTCAGGACGTCGATCTCCCGGGTAGCGGCTCCTCGGACTCGATCTCGGGGGCGGTTCGTCGACCTTCGTCGTCGAACCGACGGAACGCCGAGGCCTGGTCGAAAGCGGGGTCGAGAGCCGCTTCCTCGGCGCGGAGCCGGTGCAGCTCGTAGGCCGCCTGGTCGGGGTGCGGGCCGAGTTCGTCGGGGAACACGAAACGGCGGTACGCCCAATACCGGAAGCCCATGCCGAGCAGGGTGCCGACGATGTTGGCCGCGATGAAGTCGACCACGGAGACGGTGGTCTGGCTGTACTCCGGCACCGTGATCCCGAATACCCACCTGGTCATCGCCAGCGGCAACAGGTTCAAAACCATGGCCAGGCCATTCACCACGAAGAACAGCGTCGCCTCGTGGTGCCGTTCCAGGCCACCGCGTTGCGAGAACGACCACTCGCGGTTCAGCACGTAGGACAGCACCGTGGCCACCAGGATGGAGATCGCCTTGGCGCTGACCGCCTTGTCCGACAGAACGGTGTGCGAGAGCAGCGTGAACAGTCCGGTGTCCACGACCCAGGCGGTCCCGCCGACGACGAGGAACTTGGCGAGCTCCCGATATTTGGGCGGCAGGTGACGCCGGACGACGTCGATCAGACTCACCGGGTGAGTCTACGGGGGCGTTCGTGTGTGATCGGTGTGATTCATCCGGGGTGGGTTGGGAGCCCGGAAGGCTCCGGACGACGACGGTGGTACCGATCCACAGCGCGTCGATGGTGTTGTCGACCTGGGTGTTGACCAGGCCGATGGCTCGGGTTTGCTCTTCCGACAGCATCTTTGCCGTGACCTGGATCGGCTGGACGCCGGACAGAGTGCAGCTGGACCCGGGGCGCCGGCGCACGGCGAGATGCCGTCCAGTCCGTTGATCAAGTTGGTCGCCGGCTTTCCCTCGCCGACCAGGGTGACAACGGTCTTGCAGGCGACCGGGTCAACGGCCCAGCCGACCGCATCGACGCTGACGAGGCTCGCCTGCAGGAGGCAATTTCAGTGACGGTTCCGCCCCGCGCGGAGTTGCTGGACGTCAGGCCGTTGCGGTACTCGATCAGCACGTTCGATCCGGGATCGGTGTAGGCAACGGTGAGCGTCCAGCCCTCCAGCGGAAGTGGCCGGTCAGCCGTCGCCGTACGGACCGCGCCGATGCCCTCCACCTGGACCTTTCCGCCATTCGCCAGATAGCCTGTGACGTCCTTGTAGGAGACCACCGGGCACGAGCCGGAGCAGGGGATGGCGGTGGCGCCAGCCAGGGCGGCCGGCTGGATCGAGCCGTCGATGTAGAGGTCGGGGACGGTCGAGGGGTCCTCCAGGGTGCCGGCGACCCAGGTGAGGCGGGCCCAGACCACCGTCGCTCTGCTCGGCACGGTCACCGTCTGCACCGCATCGATCGGGTGCATTCCACAGGAGCCGCGGTCGGTCGACTCGGGACTGGGGCAGGCCAGCGTGGCGGCCGTGAACGTGGTCGCGCTGAAGCGTCCGGACAGGTGGACGGGTGCGCCGGGTTCGCCCGGATCGGGCAGCTCGACTCGGATCGAACCGTCGCCGCCGATGAGCGCGATCGGAGCGGAGCCGTGCGGTACCTCGATCTCGAACACGTCATCCGCACCGACGTCAGGCATCACGGTGATGGTGATGGGACCGTAGGTCGGATCAGGATCTCCGACTGTCGGTTGGCAGGTGAGCAGCCCAGCGGATGCGGTACAGGTGTCCGGATATTCCGTGACCCAAATGCCCCCCGACCTGGTGGGCACGGTGATGGGCCCCGGCGCCGTCACGCCCTTGCCGAGGGTCGGGGCGAGCGTGATCGGGACGGGGCGGCCCACGGGCAAGCTCTCCGGACCGTCGAGCACCGTCAGGCCGGTGATCCCGGCCTCGATGCCGAACTCGACGGTCTTGGCGAAGGCACCCCAGCTGACCACCAGCGATCCGGGTCCTGCGTCGAGCCCCACCGTGAGGGTGAACGAGGTATGGAGCACCCGACCCGCTGCCACCGCAGGCAGTGAGCAACTCGTCGCCTGCACGGCAACGGAGCAGTCGGCGATCGCGACAGACGGCGCGAAGGCCAAGGCAGTTCCAGCCCGCAGACCGGATGCTGACCCACCAACGGTGACGCCCGGAGCGTTCACCACCACGGTGCCACCGGCGGACGAGCCCGTTCCGGTGCTGTTGTCGGCGTCGACCTGAACCGCGATCGACCCGCCTGCCAGCACTGAAAAGGCTCCGATCGAGATCGAGACGTTCGGCGTGGTGGGCGTCGTCGGTGTGGTGGGCGCCGTCGGCGTCGTAGGCGTGGTCGGCCGGGTAGTGGGGCTGGTGGGCCGGGACGTCGTCCGGGTGGTCGGTGCCTGGGTACTGCGTGGGGCAGTGGTGGGGCGACGAGGTCGGTGTGGTGGGCGCCGAGGTCTGCTGACGCGATGACGTCGACGTGGGCTGCTGCGTCGAACCCTGGCCGTTCGTCGACGTGGTCGGCACCACCGGCGGCGGGATGTTGTTGGGCTCGGACGTCGGCCCTCCGCCCTGGCCCGGCGGAAGAGTGTCGTCGGTGGGGGGACCGTCGCCGACGCCCGGTTGATCGCCGAGTTGGTCGGTGGTGCCGGGCTGGTCGGTCGTGCCCGGCTGATCCGTGCTGTCGGTCTGGTTTCCGGTGGCGCCGTCGGTCGGTGTGTTGCCGTTCGAACCCCCGTTGCCGTTCGCCCCGGTGCCGTTGACACCGGACCCGTTCGCGCCCGAGCCATCCGAGCCCGAGCCGTTGGCACCGGAGCCGTTGGCACCGGAGCCGTTCGCACCGGATCCGTTCGGGCCGGACCCATTCGCGCCAGTGCCGGCCGAACCCCCTGTCCCGCCGGTGCCTCCCGCACCAGGACCGGCGACTCCGGTCGAGACCGCGGTGGTCGCGGCACCGACGTCCGCGGACTCCGTCGGCGACGAACCACCCGCGGTCGCCACGATGACCGCGACCGTGACAGCCACGGCAGCCGCGGCGACCGTCCCCACGGCGGCCCAGGGTCGGCTGAACCAACTCGCTACGCCGCCCGCGTGCGCACCACCCGCCGCGCCCGCGGCGGCCATCGTCGGACCCGCCGAGGCGGCACCCATGGCTGAACCAGGGCCGAGCAGCACCCCGGCCTGGGCCAATGCACCGACCGGCCCGAGCGCCGCGAGATAGCCGGCGGCCAGCCCGCCGAGGAGCAACGGTGCGAGGATGCTGCGCAGGCTGGAGTTGATCTCGGTGAGCTCGGCGGCCAGCGCGGCGCAGTGATCGCAACTGTCCAGGTGCGCGTCGACCGCCATCTGCTCGCGCTTGGACAACCCGCCCCGGGCCCAGGCCCCGAGCCGATCGGTGGTCCACCGGCACTGCTCCTGGCGCTGTCTCGGCCAGATGCGCCTGCAGGTAGGCCTCGCGCAGGCCCTCGCGGGCGCGGAAGGCCAGTGAGGTGACGGCGTTGGCCGACATGCCGAGCAGCACACCGACCTCGGCCGGCGACATGCCCTCCACCTGTGTGTGCCAGAGCACCGCCTGCCACCGCTCCGGGAGGCTGGCGAATGCCTTGCCCACCATCCCGTTCTCGGCCATCGCGATGACCGGGTCGGGGCCGTCGACCGCCGTCTCGTGCGCCTCCATGTCGTCGGTGAACTTGAGCCGGCTGTCCTTGCGGGTGCGGTCGTACGCGGTGTGCCGAAGGGTGGTGAACAGGTAGGCGCGGAATGCTGCGTCGGGACCGCCGCCGGACTTCATCCCGTCGAGCACCCGGGCGAACGACTCGGAGACCAGGTCGTCGCCCTCCGCCGGGCTGCGGGCGACCTGCCGGGCCAGTGCCGTCGCGGCGCCCACGTGCCGCCGGTACAGCTCGCCGAACGCCGCGGTGTCGCCGACCCTGACGCGAGTGATCAGTTCGGCATCGCTGCCGAGCTGGGCACCCGCCTCCGGCTCCACGCTGCTCTCCTGTCCTGCCCGCCGATACGGGCGGACGAATCCTGACGATGATCCTCCCTGCTACCCGCCCGGACGCCAAACTTCCGCAGATCAACGGGGCGGAACCGGCCGGTCACGCGGCGGCTGCAAGCCGTCGGAAAAGATCTTGAAGAAATATGTGAAAGTCGCGTGACGAGCACCGCGCAGGGTCGTCTCTCTTCGCAGAGGGACGGCCACCACGTGGTCGACGGGTCCGGTCACCCGGGCTCGTCAACTGCACCGAGGGGTGTGGTCGTCCCCCTTCAATCTCCGCACAGCGACGAAAGGGAGGCAGCACGTGGATTCGCGTGGTCTCCGGGTACCTGTGACGCCGGCCGCCGGCCTGCGCCTGCAGTGGGAAGAGCGTTCCGCCGTCACCGGTTGGGCCTTCCCCGACGACTGGTACCACCCGGCGATCGATGCGATCTGCGAGGCGGTGCTCGCCGAGCGCGAGCTCTGGGGCCCGGGGGAGCGGCTCGGTCGTGAACGGGCTGCGCTCGGCGCTTCTCTCGGCGAGACATTGGCCGACGTCGACGTGCTGACCGACCTGGCTCCGTCCGCTCCCGCCGAATCGCTGCGTCGCGCGGTGTCGCTCGGCTGGGCTGACCGGGTCATCGCGCCGCCGGCTGCCGTGGTGGACGCCATGACCGGTCTGGCATCACCCGACTACCTGGAGACCCGACTCGGTGAGGTCTACGCCTCGGCCGAGGCCCGCGGAACCGCCGTCTCCGCCGAGCACGCGCTGGTGGTCGTGCGGATCGATCTGCTCGGGCGGACCGGATTGGTCCGGTCGCTGCCGATGGTGATGTCGGCCGATGTGCTGCGCACCGTCTTCTCCGCAGGTCAGACCCTGGCCCTGCTGTCGGACCGGGTCGCGGTCGTGCTGGCACCCCGCAATGACCTGTTGTTCCGTCAGGCCGCCCTGTTGCACGACCTGATCGTCGAACGAACCGTCGGCGATGCGGTTGCGGCCGGCCGCCCCGAGGTGTGGGTCGAGATGCTTCCCAGCACGCTCCCATCGGCGAAGCTGCTGGTCAGCGACCTCAGCCGCTGACGTCCGGGTCGGTGCTGACCGGCCGGCGTTCAGTGGGGCATTAGGCTGGCGTCCCGTGGATGCCCGTACCGGACTGCCGCGTGTCGGCATGGTCGGCGGCGGGCAACTCGCCCGGATGACCCACCAGGCGGCCGTCGCCCTCGGCCAGACGCTGCGGGTGCTCGCCATCGCACCGGACGACTCGGCCGCGCTGGTCACCCCCGACGTCGAACTCGGACACCACACGGACCTGGCGGCGCTGCGCACGTTCGCCCAGGGCTGCGACGTGCTCACCTTCGACCACGAACACGTCCCCAACGAACACATCCGCACGCTCGTGGCCGAAGGGCACACCGTCTACCCCGGTGCCGACGCCCTGCAGTTCGCCCAGGACAAGGCAGCGATGCGCCGACGGCTGGCTGACCTCGGTGCCCCGGTGCCTCACTTCGCCGTACTCGACTCGTTCGACGCGACGGCCGTCGATCAGTTCGGCGGCGAGCACGGGTGGCCGGTGGTCGCCAAGTCGGCCCGTGGCGGGTACGACGGCCGCGGCGTGTGGGTACTTCCCGACGCCGAAGCGGTCTCCGGTGCCGCTGACGAGCTGAGCCGGGCCGGCGCCCTGGTCCTGGAACCGTTCATCGACATGCGACGCGAACTGGCCGCCGTCGTCGCCAGGTCGCCGTTCGGTCAGGCCGCCGCCTGGCCGGTGGTGCAGACGGTGCAGACCGGCGGCATCTGCGTCGAGGTGATCGCACCGGCTCCGGACCTGCCCGAGACGGTGGCCGTCGCAGCCGAACGGCTGGCGCTGCGACTGGCCGGCCACCTGGGCGTGGTCGGCGTGCTCGCGGTCGAATTGTTCGAGGTGGAGCCGACGTCCGCCTTCCCGGACGGACTGATGGTCAACGAGCTGGCCATGCGCCCGCACAACTCCGGTCACTGGTCGATGGACGGTGCGGTGACCGGGCAGTTCGAGCAGCACCTGCGGGCGGTGCTCGACTACCCGCTCGGCCGGACCACCCCGCTCGCCGCGTTCACCGTGATGGGCAACGTGCTCGGCGGTGACGACCCGGCCGGGGAGAGCATCGGGATGGACGAGCGCGTGCATCATCTGGCCGCCCGGTTCCCCGACGTCAAGGTCCACCTGTACGGCAAGGGGTTCCGGCCGGGCCGCAAGCTCGGCCACGTCAACGTGCTCGGCGCCGACCTTGCGGACCTGCGCCGCAAGGCACAGCTCGCAGCCGCCTGGCTGGGCAACGGCGTCTGGCCCGACGGGTACCGCGTGCACGGCGACGGACGGCCTTCCGTGGTGGTCCGCGACGACGCTTCGAGGGGACAGGGATGACCGGGCACCCGCAGGTCGGATTGATCATGGGCAGCGACTCGGACTGGTCGGTGATGTCGGCCGCAGGCGACGTCCTTGACGACTTCGGGATCGCCTACGAGGTCGGGGTCTACTCGGCGCACCGGACGCCGCAACGGATGCTCGACTACGCGACCGGCGCGGCCGAGCGCGGGCTGCGGGTGATCATCGCCGGAGCCGGCGGCGCGGCGCACCTGCCCGGGATGGTGGCCAGCGCGACGGTGCTGCCGGTGATCGGAGTGCCGGTGCCGCTGGCCACGTTGGACGGGCTGGACTCGTTGCTCTCGATCGTCCAGATGCCGACCGGAATCCCGGTCGCCACGGTGTCCATCGGTGGGGCCGCCAACGCCGGACTGCTCGCGGTACGGATCCTGGCCTCGTCACCGGATCCGGCGGGGCGTGCCCTGGCCGGCGAGATCGCCGCCTACGCCGACGATCTGCAGGCAATGGTGCTGGCCAAGCACGAAAAGCTCATCACCGAGCGAGGCGACCCGCGCTGACCTGTCGATCAGCGCCTGGCGTGGTGTCAGCCGCCGCCGGCGGGACCTGAGCCTGCGCCGTCCGCAGGTCGTCGCGGATGGAGGTGGCCGCCACCCAGATCGCACCGGCCAGCACCACCGCCTCACCGACTGCGGCCAGCGCGAGCGGCACCGGCGTGGTGCTCCACAGGAACGGCGCGTACGCGGCCAGCGAGCACAGCTGGGCCAGCACCGCGAACGGCGCCAGCCGCGGCCGGTAGAACGCGCCGACGATGAGCAGCGCGTCCGCCAGGTAGAAGTACCGCTCGTGCATCGACGGCAACAGGAACGGGATCGCCACCAGCACCGCCGCACCCAGCACGACCAGCGACGCCCGGCTCATCACCCGTCGATACCGCAGCACGACGACGATAGCCGCGACGATGACCGTAGCCGTCAGCGCGAAACCCACGTACGTCCAGAACACTCCGGCGTCGGAGGGCAACCACTGATAGAAGTTGGCCGCGTTCTGGGTATATGGCGCCGACGATCGCCCGCCGCCGAACCCGCCTCCTGCGCCAAGGGTGCCGCCACCTCCGTCTCGTCCGCCTCCGCGGAGATCACCGCCACTACCGAACCCGCCGCCACTCCGACCGTCCTGCGGGCCGCCGCCGGTGGCGCCGCCGCCGACCGTCGGGCCGTCGCCGCTGACCTGTGCCGGATAGATGGACGCCAACTGCGACACGGAGGCGCCGGCCAGCCAGGCCGGCAGCAACAGCAGCACGAACGTCGCCGCCGCAGCCAGACACCCCGCCACGGCACGCTTCCACGTGACCCGCTGGTGCACCGCGACCAGCACGAGGACCGGCAGCATGAACACCGCCTGGAGCTTGAAGCCGATGGCCACCCCGATCAGCACGCCCGCCCAGACCGGCCGTCGGCGCAGCATCAGATACAGCGAGAGCAGCGCCAACGACGCGTAGATCGAGTCGCACTGGGCCCAGTCCGCGCTGTTGATCACTACGGTCGGGGCCAGCAGAATCGCCCCGGCCGCGGCCAGCGGCGCCCAGCGCCGGACCCGGCCGGACATGCTGACCAGCAGGTACGCCGACATCCCGAGCAGCAGGTCGAACAGCACCGAGACCACTTTGATGGCAATGATCTTCGGCACCGGCAGGGTGGTCGCACCGAGCAGCAGGTACAGGTACGGCGGGTTGTAGTTGGAGAACGACTCGCCGAGGGCGGCGAAGCCTGAAGAGTTGAGTGTGTCGAACCAAGGGCTGACGAACGAACGGTAGTCACCGGACATCTCGTTGCGCAGCGGCCAACGGATCAGCAGCGCGACCGCCACGAGCAGCACAGCCAGGCCGATCGCGGCCGCGTGCCGGCTTCTTGGGCCGGTCGGACCGGTCGCTGCGATGGCGCCGGGTTCCGGCGGTGCGGTCTTCGCCGCAGGGTCGGCGGGATGCGTGGTGGACACGCGTCCAGCCTGGACAGCCGCGCTGTGCCGGTTCTGTGCGAGGGTCGAAAGGCCGCCGACCTCCCGCTGACCGCCGGGTGCGACCACCGGGGGCGACCACCGGCCGACCCGCTGGCGCCCTCCAGCCCCGGCCGCTGCGGTCAAGATCATCGTCAGTGGACGCGAAGCTCACCTTTCCGCATGAAAGGGTCCGCAGTCGATGATCATGGGCGTTCCCGGGCCGGCCGGGTGGACGGGGCAGACGGGTCGGACGGGGCGGTCTAGCATGGGGTTACTGGCCGGTAGCAAAGGAGATGTCGTGAGCGAGCGTCAGCGAGCGAATCATCAGCCCGGCACCGAGGCGCCGACGCGAAGCGAGGCGAGGCAGTGACCGACCTCTTCACCCTGACCGACGACCACCGCGCCATCCGCGAGGCGATCCGCGAGATCGCCGTCGCCGAGATTTTGCCGCACGCCGCCGACTGCGACGAGCGCGAGCGCTACCCGATCGAGGCGCAGAAGGCGCTGACCGCGTCCGGCTTCAATGCCGTGCACGTTCCCGAGGAGTACGGGGGCGCGGGCGCGGACGCGGTCGCCACGGTCATCGTCATCGAGGAGGTCGCCCGGGTCTGCGCCTCGTCGTCGCTGATCCCGGCGGTGAACAAGCTCGGCTCCATGCCGCTGCTGCTCTCGGCGTCCGAGGAGCTCAAGCAGCAGGTGCTGCCGTCGATCGCTTCTGGCGAGGCGATGATCTCGTATGCGTTGTCCGAGCGGGAGGCCGGCTCGGACGCAGCGGCGATGCGCACCCGCGCAGTGGCCGATGGCGACGATTGGGTGCTCAACGGCACCAAGTGCTGGATCACGAACGCCGGAGTGTCCAGCTGGTACACCGTCATGGCCGTCACCGACCCGGATCAGCGGGCCAACGGGATCAGTGCGTTCGTGGTGCATGCCGACGATCCCGGCTTCGTGGTCGGGACCAAGGAACGCAAGCTCGGCATCAAGGGCTCGCCCACCAGGGAGATCCACTTCGAGAACTGCCGGATCCCGGGCGACCGGATCGTCGGCGAACGAGGTACCGGCTTCAAGACCGCGCTGGCCACCCTCGACCACACCCGGCCCACCATCGGCGCCCAGGCCGTCGGCATCGCGCAGGGCGCCCTCGACGTCGCCGTCGGATACGTCAAGGAGCGCAAGCAGTTCGGCCGGCGCCTGGCCGAGTTCCAGGCGCTGCAGTTCATGATCGCGGACATGGCGATGGAGATCGAAGCGGCGCGCACGTTGGTGTACCAGGCCGCGGCGGCGGCCGAACGCGGCGACGCGAACAAGGGCTTCCTCGCCTCGGCGGCCAAGACACTGGCGTCGGATACCGCGATGAAGGTGACCGTCGACGCGGTCCAGTTGCTCGGCGGCGCCGGATACACCAGGGACTTCCCGGTCGAGCGGATGATGCGCGACGCCAAGATCACCCAGATCTACGAGGGCACCAACCAGGTCCAGCGGCTGGTGATGGCGCGCTCGCTGTTGCGCTGAGCACCGGCAAACTCAGGCCCGCTTGACCACGATCGTGGTCCACGGCGCCCGGCCGCGCACGTCGATCACCGGTCCACCGGGAACCGTCGGCGGGCCCGACTTGTCCTTCAGCGTCGAGTTCTGCCCACCCCGGTATTCGTGGGTGCGCAGCGACATCGCTTCGGACAACAGGATCTTGACCGTGCTCCAGGTTGCCTCGACCTCGATGACGCACCCTCCGGGAGAAAGCACGGCCTGGGTGAGGTCGAGATCCGCGCCACCCATCGACCCACTGATCATCAGGTAGGGCGGCACCTCCCACCCGGCCTGGCGCTTGACCGTTGTCCATCCGATGTCCATGATCTCCGGCGATCCGGCGGCCACCGTCGGCACGTTCGCGGCGAGCAGGTGGGCGGCACCGGGCAGGTCGGACAATGCGCTGCGCAGGTCGCCACGGGTCTTCGCGGCGTACACCGTGGCGGAGCGCTGTTCGAACTCCGTCAGGTCGAGGTAGCCGCCCCCGACCGCGTCGTGCAGCACGGCCACCGCCTGCTCGCGCTCCCGATCGCCGATCCGGAGCACGTCGGAGGGGTCAGCTGCCGTCATCGTCTGCATGCTACCGACGGACGCGGTACCGCACCGCTCGCCGACCATGCGGTGCGCCATCAGGGCGACAGATACCCTCCGATGATGGATCGTAGGTGGGCCGGCATCGTCCTGCTGGTCGCCGCCGTCGCCGCCGCGATCGTCCTGGGGAGCCTGCGCACCAAGCAGGTGCCCGGCTCGGCCTCCGCGGCGCCGCCACCGGATCCGCCTTCGGTCGGGAACTGCCTCGGCGAGTTCGGCGGATCCAACTACCCCGACCAGGCTCCGGTCGTGCCGTGCGACCGACCGCATTTCGCCGAGGTCGTGGCCGTCATGCCCGACGCTCTCCCCGAAGTGGCCTCGGCCGGGTCATACGACGATCCCGACAGCCCCATCAATGCCTGCCCGCGGGAAACCAATCGCTACCTGGGCATCGCGGATGATGCGTACATCTCCGACCTGGTATGGCAGCAGACCGCGCAGGTCACCGGTACGTTGATCCAGCCGACCGAACTCGACCGCAAGTTGGGCAGCGGCTGGGTGGCGTGCGCCGCGGCCGTCGGCGGGGCCGACCTGTCCTTGCAGCCGTACGACGGCACCCTGCGCAACGCAGCCACCACCGGCCACCTGCCGCCGATGCTGGCCACCTGTCCGCTTTCCACGGAACAGCTTTCGCTCAATCAGCACTGCGACCACCCGCACCCCATGGAATCCTTCGGAACGATCACCGTGGCGAAGAAGATCGACGATCTGGCCGCGGTCACGGCCAGCTGCGCGGACCTGGTGAAAGCGCGCACCGGGCTGGCCGACCCGGCAGCGGGGGGCCGGATGACTGTGGCCGTCCTGCAAGACAAATCAACCGACAACTATGTGATCGAGGCCCCCGGTTCGGGCGCCGAGCCGACGACAGTCACCCTGACGCAGATGGCGACCTACTACTGCCTCGTACGGACGACCGGGACGCACGAGTTGACCGGCCCGCTGTTGGGCCTGCACGGCGGCCCGATACCGCTGAAATGAGACGGACCCGCGACCGGAACGTCGCCATCGACCGGCGGCTGGCCGGGATCGCCGTGCTGGTCCTTGCCGTCGTCGCGGCTGCGGTGGTCGGCGCACGGAACGCCAAGTACCTCACGGGTCTTCCGGGTCCGGCGCCGGTTGCCGATCCGCCGGCGGTGGGTGACTGCCTGACCAGCCCGATGGGTCAGGACGTCTACCCGGCCGTCGCGTCCACCGGGTCGTGCCACGGCACCCGGTACGGCGAGGTGGTTGCCGTCATGCCCCACACCCTCGAGCAGGTGGCCCAGGACAATAACGACTCGGCTGACATGTCGACGACGCCGGAGGGCAGGTGCATCACGAAGGGCTTGCAGTTCCTGGGACTCTCGTACCCCATCGTGCAAGGGTCGGCCACCGACCCGGCCACCTGGTTCCCGTCGACGAACCTCGGTTCAAGCCTGATCCAGCCGAATCCGCTCGCGCAGCGCTTCGGTGCGGACTGGACGGCCTGCGTGGTGGCGGTGTATTCGAATTCCGGTGGAACTACCCGCTACTCCGGAACTCTCGGGCAGGTGCACATCACGCGTGACTACCCCCAGGCCGCGGCCATCTGTTGGTCCGACCTGCCGCTGAACGAGACTCCCGTCGTTCCCTGCCGCGAGCCGCATGGCGTCGAGGAGTTCGGCAACATGTGGGACATGGACTCGAGCACCCGGCCCGCGGACCTGCACGGCAGCTGCCTGGATCTGGTGAAACAAATGACCGGTATGGATGATCCGACCGCCGCTGGTGCGCTGCAGGTCCGAGCCATCCAGTCGTACACCTATCCGGCGGCGGACCACCAGCAGACCCTGCTCGCCGGCTACAGCTGCATCGTCCAGGCCGCCGCCGGCAAGCAGCTCACGGGCCCATTGCTCAATCTGCACGACGGCCCGCTGCCGGTGCGCTGAACCGGCTGCGAGGATCAACTCGACGGTTTTGGGAACAGAGTGACTGCTGACGTCGAGTTCATCCGTGTCTTGGACGTTGATCCTCGCGGGACCGGGGACAGCTCGGCGGCACCTGGGGACGGCTCAGGGTTGGGGACAGGTCAGCTGGTGCTGAAGCGGAAGATCGAGGTGTGGCGGTACTCCTCGCCCGGCCGGAGCACGGCGGAGGGGAACTGCGGCTGGTTGGGCGCATCGGGAAAGCCCTGTGGTTCCAGGCAGAATGCGTCGCCCTGGCGGGCCGTCACGGCGCCGCGGAGCAGCACCGAGCCGTTGAGGAAGTTGCCGGAGTAGACCTGCACGCCTGGCTGGTCGGTGTACAACTCGAGCGCCCGCCCGCTGCCGGGATCCTCGACGCGGGCGGCGAAGCGTGGGCCACCGGCGGCATCATCGGCCAGCACATAACAGTGGTCGATGCCCATGGTGCGCAGCATCTGTTCGGTCGGCCGGCGCAGCACATCACCGAACCGAACCCCGGCCCGCAGGTCCATCGACCCGGCGACCGGCGCGAGTTCGCCGGTGGGGATGAGGTTCTCGTCGACCGGCAAATAGGCATCGGCCGCCACGGTGATCAGGTGGTCGTCGACGGTCCCGGCCCGACCCGACAGGTTCCAGTAGGCGTGGTTGGTCAGGTTCACCACGGTGGCCGCGTCGGTCGTGGCCCGGAACTCGAGCGAAAGATCGGAGCCCGCAACCGTGATCGTCACGGTCACCGACAGCGTGCCGGGGAACCCGTTCTCCCCGTCCGGACTCACCAGGCTCGCCACCACGGACCCGCCATTGTCGGTGACGGCAACCTCGGAGAGCTCGAACGTGGCATGCTCGAACGCTCGCGGACCGCCGTGCAGCGCGTTCGCGTGCTCGTTCGGCGGGATGCGGTAGGCGACGCCGTCCAAGGAGAACCGTCCGCCGGCGATGCGATTGGCAAACCGACCGATGGTGGCGCCGAGAAAGTCCTTGTCGGCCAGCCACCCGGCCTCGGTGTCGTGGCCGAGGCTGATGTCGGCGAACACCCCGGAGCGATCGGGCACCCGGACGTGGGCCAGGCGGGCGCCGTGGTCGAGCACACCCACCTGCACGGTCTCGCTGCTGAGTTCGACGATGCGCACGCCGCGTTCCTATCAGGCGACGGCCGACCCGGTTGCGTGAGGGTGCGGTTCAGCGCTGGTCGATCGGTGGGAGACCGGCCACCACCGGGCCGTCGGTCACCGTAGCCCGCTCGGCGGCGGCGATCGCCGCGAGGTCGGCCGCGGCACCCGGCAGCACCTGCACCAGCGAGCCATCGGCCGCCAACGCCGCCACCAGGGTCCTGGCCACCCCGTCCGGCAAGGTCCACGGCCGGTCCGACAGCAGCCGGCCGGCGGTGCCGATCGCGCGTGAGGTCACCCGCGCCGCGGTGAGCAGACCAGCGAGATCGAGGTCACCGTGCCCGGAGCGCACCACCACATCGGTCGACGCCACCGCGCCGCGCGGAGCGAACCGGTCGGCCTGCGGTAGCACCGCACCGGTGAAGTCACGCTGGTGCGCAGCGACCTGGCTGCTCGGCGCACCGAGTGGATGCCCGGACACCACGAAGATGTCGTCGGCGGTGAGGTCCGAGTCGTCCGTACCGTCGGCGATGAACGCCGCCGCTGCGGGAGCATCGGCATCCACCACGGTGAGACCGGCCCACCACGTGCCCAGCAGCACCGGGGCGGTCTGCCACCCAGCAGGCAGCCGTACCGCGACCGGATCCCCGGGGCCGAGGCCGAGTTCGTCGACCAGCAGCCCGGCGACCTTGGCCGACCAGTTGGCCAGCGACGCGGTGGACAACTCGGTACGACCACCGCGGGCATACACGGTGAGCCGGGGACGGTGCAGGTCGCCCTGCAGCAGCGGAACGAGAATTGCGCCCGTCACCCCGCCAGGGATCGCCCCGGTCAGCTCGAGCACCTCAGTTCACACACCCGACCGACCCTGCCACGATGGCCGGCTGCGTCGGTTCGGCCGACCCGGTCGGAGCCGACCGGACCAGAGCGGCGCCCGCCGCCCGCAGCCCGCTGCCGGCCAGGTCCGCGCCGACCACGACGAGCACGTGGCCGTCGGCCACCGCGTCGTCCTCGACCAGGGTGCCGGCGCCGAGCGCCTTACGGACCGCGCTGGCAGCGCTCTTCGCGCCGGCTGGGTAGTGGATCGAGCTGGCGTCCTGCACGTCGCCCTGGTAGTCCGACGCGGTGCCCTCGGCGAAGCCGGCCGCGGTCGCCTTCGCCAGTACCGAGCCGGCGGCACCGGAGGTGGCGGTGGCGTTCTGCGTGTCGACGGTGATCGAGGCCTTGTCGACCGAAGCAGCCGAGGTGGCAGCCGATCCGGACCCGGAGGCACCACCGGACGGCGAGGCCGCACCGTTGTTGATCTTGGCGAAGAACGCCTTGATCTCGGCCGGGTCGGTGGCCAGCGCATCGGTGCCGGCGTCGGGTTCGGAACCGCGGGTCGGCAGCGTCTCGAAGGTGACGTTGCCGGCCGAGAGGTTGCGCATCTGCTCGGCGAACGAAAGCAGGTCGAAGTTCTTGTCGAAAATGACCGACCGCTTCACCGTGTCGATCAGCGAGCCGATTTTCGACGGGCTGGTCAGGGTGCCCGCGGAGAGCACCTTGTTGGCGGCGGAGGCCAGGAAGACCTGCTGGCGGCGCACCCGGTCGAGGTCGCCCTGGGGCAGGCCGTGCCGTTGCCGGACGAACGCCAACGCGGCCGAACCTTCGACCTCCTGCTGCCCGGCCGGGAACTTCGCACCCGAGAACGGGTCGTCCACCGCGGCATTGAGGCACACCGGGACGCCGCCGATCGCCTTGGACAACAGGTAGAAGCCGAGCAGGTTGACCTCGGCGTAGTGGTCGATCTTCAGGCCGGTGAACTTCTGCACGACCTTGGTGAGCATGATCCGGCCGGCCTCGTTCGACTGGCGCTCCCGTGCCGCCGCGTCCGAGACGCCCTTGTTGACCAGGGCCTCCTCGGTGTAGGCCTTCGCGGTGCCGTAGAACGAGTTGATCTTGTTGGCCTTGTACACGCCGGTGCTGCCGTCCGAGTACGGGCCCTCGATGCCGGCGACCACGTCGTCGGAGATCCAGGTGTCGCGGGGGATCGAGACCGCTGTGGCCTTGCCGCCACCCTCCGGAATGTGCAGCACCATGATCGTGTCGGTGTTCAGGCCGCCGGTCTCCTCGGTGTTGAGCGCGGCCAGTTCCTCCTTGGTCAGCGGGTTCCCCTGGGCATCGGTCCGCGAATCGGAACCGACCAACAGGATGTTCAACCCACCACTGAAGGCAACGCCGACGTCGCCGGCGGAGGTCGCGGCGTCGGACACCGCACTTGCGGAGTTGACGTCCTGCTGGACGAAGTAGCCGACGCCGGCCACCAGCACGACGGCGAACGCCAGCACAGCGGCGACGATCCGACCTGCGATCACAGCCGGGCGGTGGCGTCGGTGGTCCGGGTCATCGGGACCGGACGAACCGGGGCCGCCGGTGCGGCGCGGCGGAACCGGCGGCGCAGGCGGGGGACCGCCGGCCGGGCGCCGGGCCGAGCCCGGGCGTCCGGCGACCGGGGACGTCGCCACGGTCGGTGCGTCGACGTCCGACCAGGCCCGACCGGCAACGGGTTGGGTCACCGGCAGCTGCCGGGTGGGCATCGGGTCGTTCTGCCGCGCCGCCGGGCGCTGTCCGGCCGGCTCACCTGCCGGGCGCCGGCGAGCCGAGGAGCCTGTCGGTCGGACCGCAGGAACGGCACGGTCGGTGGCGGCAGGTTGCCTCGTGGTGTGGGCATAACGCCTGACCGGCGGGGCCGGCGGCGAGGACGGCAGGGGCGCGGGGGTGGGACGAAGGTAGCGGTCGTCGGGGTCGAGGCCGCCGAGGTAGGGCTCGTCGCCGAACGGCGCCGGCCGACCCGGCACCTGTCCTCGTGACGAGGGTGAAGACGACAGCGAGGGGGAGGGTGCCGACGAAGTCGGCCCGTACCGCCGTGGCCCTCGACGTGGGTCCCCGGAGCGGGAACCCTGATCGAAGGTGGGAGCCATCCGTGTCCTCTCCTGACATACGCCCGCCCGATCGTGCTGGGGGACGAACTCGTGTGGTCAGGCTGGAGACGTTCCGCGCCGACCTCGGGTTGCCTGGACAAGGCGTTCCCCAGGGTATCGGCGGAACCTTCCCGGACCGCCGAACCTGTGTTGCTCCGCGTGCCGCCCGTGGATGGATGCCGTGCCTCACCGAAAGTTGATCATGGGATTCCTGGCGGCGTGTCGGTGCAACACGCCGTTGAGACCGTACGAGAACGCCATGATCAACAAGGGTTGGGGGCATTGAGGGCGGGATTCACCCTGATGACGCCGAACAGCGGCCGGCAACGCGGGTGAGGTCGGTCCGTGCCGCACAATGGCCAGCGATGACCACCTTGCTGATCACCGGCGCCCGCGGGCAGCTGGGAACGTGACCTGCTCGCGGCCGCGGCGACCGCCGGACTGAACGCCACCGGGCTGGGCAGTGCCGAGCTCGACATCACCGACGCAGCCGCGGTGGGTCGGGCGGTCCGGGACTGGGCGGCGAGCACCGGCGGGGAGCGAGCAGTGCTCCTCAACGCTGCCGCCTACACCGCGGTGGACGCGGCGGAGACGGATCGAGAACGGGCCTTCGCGGTGAACGCGACCGGCCCTGGCAACCTGGCCGCGGCCGCCGCGGCCGTCGGTGCCGGTCTGATCCACGTGTCCACCGACTATGTCTTCCCCGGTGACGCCGACCGGCCCTACGAGATCGACGACCCGACCGGCCCGCGCAGCGTCTACGGGGCGTCGAAGTTGGCCGGCGAGCAGGCGGTGCTCGACGCCCACGAGCACGCGCACGTGGTGCGGACCGCGTGGGTGTACGGCGCGAACGGCTCGAACTTCGTCAGGACCATGGCGAAACTCGAACAGTCCCACCCCACGGTGTCGGTGGTCGACGACCAACTGGGTTCGCCCACCTGGTCCGCCGACCTCGCGACCGGGCTCCTGGAGCTGGCCGAGGCGGACGTGCCCGGTGGAGTGCTGCACGCCACCAACGCCGGCAGCACGACGTGGTACGGACTGGCCCGCGCGGTCTTCGAGGAGCTGGGAACCGACCCGGAGCGCGTGCTGCCCACGACCACTGCCCAGTTCCCGCGGCCCGCGCACCGCCCGGCGTATTCGGTGCTCTCGCCCGAGGCCTGGGCAGCCGCAGGTCTCCGTCCCGTTACCCGCCGTGGCGGGAGGCGTTGGCCGAGGCATTCAGCCGCCATCGGGACGACTTCCTACCCGCCGGCTCAGGCACACCCTTACTCCCCCTATCGGCTCGGCCGCTCCGCGAGCGGCCATCCCCACCGTCGACCGGGCTCGAGGGTCTACACAGGGCCCCGGATTCCGTAGCATGTGACCCATGCCAGTGCGGCACGCTCAGTTGCACGCTGTTGACTGATGGTGATCGGAGGTGTGCGGTGGCAGGTCGCCGACACCGACGTTCCGGGGACCGCAGTTCCACCCGCACCCTGGTCGCGGCGCTGGTCGGCGCTGGCATTGGTGCTCTCGGGCGTGCTCGTCGGCGGCGGAGTCGCGGCCGCCGCGTCGCCGATCCGGCAGACCGCGTTCGACAAGCAGATGATCTCGTTGGTCAACAAGGCCCGCGCCGCCTACGGGTTGCAACCGGTCCGCGAGGCGAAAGGCCTCGACTCCTTGTCGGTCTGGTGGTCGACGCGGCTGGCCACCGGCGGCACCGGATACGTGCTCCAGCACAATCCCAACGCCTGGACGATGCTCCCGGACTACGGCGCGGCCAACCGCACCTCGTGGGGCGAGAACGTCGCCAAGTTCTCCCCGTCGTCGGTGCCGGCCCAGGAGATCTTCAACGCATACATGCACTCGCCCGGCCACCGGGCGAACATCCTCGGCGCCTCCTACCGGTACATCGGCATGGGCACCATGGCCGGCGCACACGGCACGTTCAACACCATGACGTTCACCGACAACGTGCAGGCCGGGCAAGTGGTGACGCCCGCCAAGGTCCGCGGCAAGTTGGTGGTCAGGGACACCGCGAACAAGGCGGTCGCCGGCGTCCGCTACTCGGTGCGCAGGGGGTCATGCGTCGCAGCGGCGCAGGTGGTGCAGAAGACAACGGCGAGCAGTGGCGCGTTCGGCATGGACCTGGTCCCAGGCCCCTACTGCGCCATCCCGACGGCCTGGCCGCATTCCATCCTCAAGCCACCGCGCCGCGACTGGGTGGTGAGGGTCGGGACGCCCTTCGCGATCACCGCCAGAGTGACCAGCAGGTAGCTCCTCGCGACCGGCTGTGAGATTGCCGTGAGCCATGCGAACAAACAGGAGTGTTCCGCGTCTCCGGCTGCTCACCGCGCCGCCGACGGTGGCTACCGTCGGACAGGCGACGCTCAGCTCGTCGACGGCCGACCAGGTCACCCTTCCTCAGCCAGGAGTCTTCTTCGTGCGTCTCGTGCCCCGCGGTCTGCTCCGCGCCTTCGTTCCCGTGCTGGTTGCAGCCTCGATCGCCGTGCCGACCGCGGCACCTGCGAGCGCGGCGGTGGCAAGCGCGGCCGCGGTCACCAAGGTGACCGTGGTCGGTCACGGTTACGGACATGGCCGCGGGATGGGCCAATACGGCGCGTACGGCTACGCGACCATGTACCACTGGACCTACCAGCAGATCCTTTCCCGTTTCTACGGCGGCACCACGCTCGGCCGACCGGCGACCACCAAGGACACGGCCACGGTCACCGTCCGGCTGACCGCGCTGGACGGCAAGGACGTCCGGATCACCTCCGCGGCCTGGTTCAAGGTCGGCAACAAGTACCGGTTCGAGGCCGGGCAGTCGGCGATCCTGCGTTACACCGGCGGCAACACCTACACGGTGTACCGCGGCGGGAACGGTTGTGGTGGCTCCACCCAGGTCCGGATCGGCACGGTGACCACCGGCGTGGTGGCGGTGTCGTCCGTCGCCGCACCCGGCACCACCACGGCCAAGATGCTCAATGTCTGCGAACCGGGCGCCAAGGTCTCCTACCGCGGCATCCTGACCTTCCGGTCGGCGGACAAGACGACGGCCGGACGCCGGCTGATCAACACCGTCGCACTGGGCGACTACCTCAAGTCCGTCGTTCCGGCCGAGATGCCGGCGTCGTGGGCCGATGCGGCAGGCGGGCTGGGGCGCCCAGGCCGTTCAGGCGCAGACCATCGCGGCCCGCTCGTACGCGGCGACCGAGAAGCGCTACAGCTACGCGAAGACCTGCGACACCGCCACCTGCCAGGTGTACCGGGGCGCGGCCCGCAACGGGTGTCGCCGGAGGACGCCCGGTCGACGGCCGCGGTCACCGCGACGTCAGGGATCGCGATCATGCGCGGGAGCGCCGTGCAGTACGCCGAGTTCTCCGCCTCCACCGGCGGGTGGACGGCCGGCGGCACGTTCCCGGCGGTCAGCGATGCGGGCGACGCCACGAACGCGAATCCGTACCACAACTGGACCGTCACCGTCTCGACCGCGCCGTTGGCCCACTATGTGACCGGCACGCTGACGTCGGTGGCCGTGGCCGGCACCGATGGGCACGGCAGGGCGCTGACCATCAAGCTGACCACGAGCACCGGCTCCACCGCGACGATCACCGGCGACCAATTCCGGCTGGCGCTCGGATTGCGCTCGACGCTGTTCCGGCTGGCCTGAATCCGGTCCGGTCTTCGGTAACGTCCCTGCGGTGACCGTCGCCGACGCGCCTGTGGAGTCAGCTCCGCAGACCCACGAATCGCCCGCCCCGCCGTGGTACCTGCGGGCACTCACCGCAATCCCCGACCGGTTCGCGGTCATCGCGCTGGCCTCGACGATCGCGGTGTCGATCTGCGTACAGCTGTCGATCTTCCACCCGTACACGGTGTTCCCGTTGGCCGCCGTGCTGGTCGCGGCGAGCTGGCGGATGGCGCCGCGGGCCCTGGCGGCGAACCGGCAGCAGGCGATCGGCGTGCTGATCGCGGTCACCCTCGCCGTGGTGTGGTTCCTGGCCAACCGGCACTACTACTCCGAACTGATCTCCGTCCGCCGCGATCCGTCGATCTACACGCTGCGCGGGTTCTGGCTGATGGACCACCCGAGCCCGGACGTCACGCTGACCCAGCAGCTGCTGGACATGCGCAAGCAGGTCAAGGGGTCTGAGCCTGGACTTCGGCGGCGAGACCGGGCAAGCTCATCCGGCACTTCCAGAGCACGACGGTGGTGCCAGGGCTGATTGCGGTGGCGGGCTGGTTCGGCGGTTCTTCCCTGCTGTTCCAGGCGAACCTGATGATCGGGGCCGCCGCCCTGGTCGTCATGTACGCCGTCGCGCGACGGCTGGCCGGCCCGTGGTTCGGCCTCGTCCCGCCGGTTGCTCTCGCGCTGTGCATGCCGATGGCGGCGTTCTCCCGGGTCGCCTACACCGAGCCCATCTCCATGCTCGTCGTGCTGGTCGGGATGCTGGCCCTGACCGTGGCGTGGAAGGAGAACCGGCCGCTGCTCTGGCTGCTGGCCGGCATCGGCATCGGCGCGGCCTGCCTGTGCCGGATCGACGGCGCCCTGGCCATCGCCGGGGCGGCGGTCGGGTTCGGCGCCCTGGCCGGGTTCGCCCCCCAGCTGGAGAGTCGCCGCAAGGCCCTGTTCGGCTATCTGTGGTTCCTGGCCGGCGCCGTGCCGATGTACCTGCTCGGTTGGGCCGACCTGAACTTCCACTCGCCCGAGTATCTCTACGCATTGCGCAAGGAGTTCGGCCTGCTGCGCCTGGCCACGGTCGGCGTCGTCCTGTTCGCCCTGCTGCTCGGAGTACTTGCCGCTTGACCGGGCGTCGGGCGGTGGCTGGCCCGGCATCGGGTCAGGCTGGCCTGGATCCTGGCCGCCGGCACTGCGGTGGTGCTGGTGGTGCTGTGCCTGCGACCGCTGTTCTACACGGCCGCACTCGCTCGCCGGCGGATACGCCATCGGTGTCGCCAACCGGCAGCGGGCCGAAGGGCTGCCGGTGGACGGCATCCCGCAACTACAACGAACAGAGCGTCAACTGGTTGTCCTGGTATTTCGGCTGGCCGCTGGTGATCTCGGCCGGGATCGCTGTGCTGGCCATCGTGTGGACGATCGTGCGGCGCGGCAATGCCAAGCTGCTGCTGGTGTTCTCCGTGCCGGCGGTCAACGCGATGGTGTACCTCAACGTCATGAAGATCACCCCGGACCAGATCTGGGCGATGCGTCGGTTCCTGCCGATCATCATCCCAGGGATGCTGCTGGCTTTCGCCTGGGGTGCTTACGAGTTGACGCGGTGGGCGGGACGGCGGTACCCGCGGCCAGATGGTGGCCGTCGGTGGTGGTGCCCGTTGTGGTGGCGGCGATGATGGTGCCGGCCGCGACGGCGTGGGGGCAGATGTTCACCGTCCGCGAGGGCGCCGGCCAATACAACATGGTCATGGCCAGTTGCGCGAAGATCGCGCCGGACAACAAGGTGCTGGTGCTTGGCAGCCTGCCGGACATGGGCTACTACCAGCCCACCTACCGCAATCTGTGCGGTTCCGAGGTACTGGCGTACGTCAATCGGGACGCGCAGAAGCGGGTATTGCCCGTCCCCGCCGAGACGGTGGCGAAGATCGCGCAGCTCTGGGGCGGCACCGTCACCGTTGTCACCTTCAAGCCGGACCAGGTGGATTGGACCCAGAAACCGACCGGCACCGGTCGCGGCGGACGGCTATCAGATGTGGGAGTCGACGCTGTCCCGCCCGCCGGCGTACCCGGTGGACGAGTCCACCGAGATCTACATGGGCATCGTGCAGGCCGACGGCCGGGTGGCCCCGATCCAGCCATGACGCACCCTGCGTGGAGCGGCGGAACGCGCGCTCCGCTCCGGTATCGTCCCGACCGGCACGGCGCCGCGCGCACGGCTCGGGTGGGACGGTTCCAGGGAAGGATTGCTGATGGCGGTCGTGGCCCAGAGCCCGCCGCACCCGCGCGCCTCGAGGCCCGCGACAGCCTCGGGCCCTCTCGCTGCTGCGAGCGGCAGTCATCGCCGCCCCCGACCGTATTGTCACCGTCTTCCTGTCGGCCTGTATCCCGGTCGGACTCGCAGTGATGTTCCGGGTGTTCACCCCCGGCTTGGTGATCCCGGCGGCCTTGATCTTCGCCATCGGCTTCTGGTTCCTGACGCCATCGCAGTATCGGGGTCAGACGGTCGACGAGGGTGCCGACTGCGCCTCCGCTGACCACGAGCGGGCGGCCGTCGCGCGCGGCGTTGGGCGCCGCGATCGCGGGCGTCGGCGCGCTGCTGTGGATCCTGGTCAATCGACACTATGTCGCCGAGTTCGTCGTGCTGCAGCGTGATCCCGGCATCTACACCCTGCGCGCCATGTGGTTGACCGACCACTCCACGCCGCTGATCGACATGTCCGGCGAGGCGCTGGCTGCCGGCGGGCAACCTGGGGTCAGCTTGGCCGCCTTGGCGTTTCCGGTCGTCGGCGAGACCATCTACCCCCAGTCCAGCGGTCTGCTGCCTGGCCTGCTGGCGGTGGTCGGCTGGGTCAAGGGGCTGACCGGCATCCTCGTCGGCAATTTGTTGATCGGCGCGGTCGGCTTGCTCTCGGTATACGCGTTGGGCCGCCGCTCGTCGGGCCGCTCTGGGCCTTGGTGCCGTTCGGTGCGCTCGCCCTCGGCATGCCGATGATCGCGTTCTCCCGAGCCACGTACAGCGAACCCACTGCGCTGGTAGCGACCTTCGGCGGGCTGTTGTTGCTGTGGTTGGCCTGGGAACGCCGACGGCTGGTCGGCTTCGTGGTGGCGGGCCTGCTGATGGGCGTCGGCTCGCTGGCGCGGATCGATGGCGGTATCGCCCTGGTCGGTGTGCTCGCCGGGTTCGGCGTCATGACGCTGTTCGCCAGAGCCACAGCCGTCCGCCGTCGAGCCGCGCTCTACGCCACCGCGTACTTTCTGGCGGCCGGCCTGATGAACGCCCTCGGCCTGCTCGACGCCAAACGGAATTCGCCGATCTACCTGACCACGGAGTCGGACAACGTCATCCCGCTGACCATCGGGGCTGGGGTCTGCTGGGTGCTGGTGGTCGCGTTCGCTTTCGTTCCCCTGGCGGGGTTGCGCAGTTGGCTCGCCGACCGCCGTAGCACGGTCGGCTGGGTCGCCGGGATCGGCTCGGTCGTGGTCGGTCTGCTGTTGATCAGCCGGCCGCTCTGGTGGACCGGTCGGTTCTCAGAGCCGGTCAGTTAGCCGGCCATCACCGGTATGCAGACGAGTTCCGGCCTGCCGATCGATCCGTCGCGCAGCTACGACGAATCGTCCGTGTCCTGGCTGGCCATGTACCACGGCTGGATCACCGTGCTGCTGGCCGGCGCGGGCGTAGCACTGCTGGCCGCGCGCATCGTCCGCACCCGGGACCCGCGGGTGGCCATGGTGGTGGTGACCGTCGCTGCCGCGTCCCTGCTGTACCTGAACAAGATCAGCATTTTCCCCGACCAGATCTGGGCGATGCGCCGGTTCCTGCCGATCATCATCCCGGGCTTGCTGCTCGCGGCCGTCTACCCGCTGCAACAGCTGGCCCGCGACGCCGCTCGCTGACCTGGCTGGCCGCCGGACTGGCGTGCGGTCGTACTCGGTGGTGCGCTGTTGCCCTGGTCCGGGGCCGGTACCGACGACGGCCGACGGCGGTGGGCAGGTAGCCGAGATGCAGCAAGCCTGCACGGATGTCGCGGGTAGACCGGTGATACTGACCGGACCCGAACCCGGGTCCAGCGTACTTCCTGCCGACCTTCAAGATCGGTTGCGAGGTACCGACTCTCCGCTATACCGAAGCGACGACCGAGGGATTGGCGAAGATGCGGGCCAACTACGGCGGCGACGTCCTTGCTGTCGCTTTCGATCCCGAGCAGCGTGACCTGGACGACCGGTGCCGCGCCGGCACCGACCATCAGTTCGAACATCGCGTTCTGGGGGCAGCCGCTGCAACGGGTTCCGTCGACCGTCGCGATCACCCACCGGGACATGTGGATCGGCGTGGTGCAACCCGACGGACGGGTGGCACCCCTGGGTCAGGCTCTCGGATGACCACGACAACGGCAGCGACGCCGATCTCGGCGGACGCCGCACGCTGGACCGAGCGTTGCGACCCGCGCCGTGGTGGCTGCCCCTGACCGGTTGGTCACCAGCTTTCTCGCCGCCTGCATTCCGGTCGGGCTTGCGGTCACCTTCCGGGTGTTCACGCCCTGGTTGGTGATCCCGGCGGCCGTGATCTTCGTGGTCGGCCTCTGGTTCGTCACCCCCTCGCGCTATCGACGGCGTCGGCTGCCGGGCGCAACTGGTGATCCGCCCGGAGCGGCCAGCGACCGGGCGGCGACGCGGGCCGCTGTGGGTGCGGCCCTCGCCGGCGTCGCGGTGCTCGTGTGGATCTGGGTCAATCACCGGTACGCGGCCCAATACGTCGTGCTGCAACGGGACCCGGGCATCTACACCCTGCGCGGCATGTGGCTCACCGACCACACGACGCCGTTGATCGACATGTCCCAGGAAGCGCTCGCCGCGGGCGGGACACCCGGCGTCAGCTTGGCCGCGCTCGCGTTTCCGGTGGTAGGCGAGACGATCTATCCGCAGTCGAGCGGACTGCTCCCGGGCCTGCTCGGGGTCGCCGGGTGGGTCAAAGGGCTGTCCGCCCTGCTCAGTGCGAACTTGGCGATCGGGGCAGTCGCCCTGCTCGCCGTCTACGCCTTCGCCCGGCGGCTGCTCGGCCCGCTCTGGGCCCTGGTGCCGTTCGCCGCGCTGGCCGTGTGCATGCCCATGATCGCCTTCTCCCGGGCGCCGTACAGCGAGCCGACCGCCTGGCCGCGATTTTCGGTGGGCTGGTGCTGCTCTGGCAGGTTGGGAACGCCGTTCTGTGGTGGCCTTCGCGGTGGCCGGGTGCTGACCGGGGTCGGCTCCCTCGCCCGGATCGACGGCGGCATCGCCATCGTCGGCGTCCTGGCCGGGTTCGGCGTGGTCACCCTGGGCGCGAGGTCGACGCAGTGCGCAGGCGCGCCGCGGTTCGCGACCGGTTCTTCCTCGGCGCCGAGCTGATGAACGCGTTGGGCTGCTGGACTCGAGGATGCAACTCACCGATCTACCTGAGCCAGGAGTCGGACAATGTCGTTCCGCTGGCCCTGGCACGCTGGTGGCCTGGCCTGGTCGTCGTCGGTGTGGCCTTCCTGCCGCTCGGCGGACTCCGCGACGGTCTCGCCGAACGACGCTCCGCCGTCGCGCCATCGCCCTCGTCGGCTCTTGCTCATCGGCGTGCTGTTGGCCAGCCGACCACTGTGGTGGACGGCGCGTCTCACCGCGGCTGCCGGCCAGAACGCCGTACGCGGCATGCAGATCCGGCTCCGGGCTGCCCGCGATCCCATCCCGCAGCTACGACGAATCGTCGGTGAGTTGGCTGGGCATGTACCTGGGCTGGATGCCGTGCTGCTCGCCGGCATCGGCGTCGCCCTGCTGGCGGCGCGCATCGCGCGCCATCGCGATCCGCGGGTCGCGATGTTCGTGACTGACGGTCGCCTGCGCCTCCCTGCTCTACCTGAACAAGATCTCCATCTTCCCGGATCAGATCTGGGCCATGCGCCGGTTCCTGCCGATCATCATCCCCGGCCTGCTGATCGCCGCGACCTACCCGTTGCGGGAGTTGGTCAACCGGCGGCCGGCGACCGACCTGGATCGGGGCCGGGCTGGCGTGCCGTCGATCGTCGCGTTTGCGTGCTGCCGTGGTCCGGCCCGGTGGCGACCACCGCCAACGGCGCCGGCCAGGTCCGGAAATGAACAGAGTTGCGCCGTGGTCGACTCGCCGCCCGGTCGTGCTGACCGGCAAGAACCCGGGCTCGGCGTGGTTCCTGCCGACGTTCAAGATCGGCTGCGAGGTGCCGACGCTGCAGTACGTCGAGGCCACGACCGGGGGTCTGGCCAAGATCCGCGCCAACTACGGCACCGAGGTGATGGCCGTGACGTTCGACCCCAAGAGCGTGACCTGGACGACCGGCACCCCGCCGGCTCCCACCGTCATCTCCTCGATCACCGGATGGGAGCAGCCGTTGCAACGGGTGCCGTCCACGATCGGCGTTGACCGACCCGGCAGATGTGGATCGGCGTTGTGCAACCGGACGGACGGGTCGCACCCCTGAACTGACTCGGCATCGGACGGACCAGCTCGGTTGACCACCGGGGGCTGACCACCGTCGCCTGGGCCGGGCGCCAAGATCGAGTCGATATCATCCCACGGTGACAACCGAGCCGTTCGTCTCCTACGCCCAGAACCGCGAGGACGTCGTGTTGCGCCGCGCGCTGGCCGGCATCTCCGAGGGTCGGTACATCGACGTCGGGGCCAACGACCCGACGGTCGACTCGGTGACCAGGGCGTTCTACGACGCAGGATGGCACGGGATCACGGTCGAGCCGGTGCCCGCCTTCGCCGCCGCCCAGCGCACGGAGCGGCCTCGTGACCTGCTGTTCCAGGTCGCGGTCACGGATGTCGACGGCGGCGAGGTGGTGCTGCACGAGTTCGCGGACACCGGCCTGTCGACGGTGGTCGACGAGTTCGCCGATCGGCACGTCGCAGCCGGTCGCGAGGCCACCGAGCTCCCGGTGCCGACCCGAACGTTGGACTCCCTGCTCGACGAGGCGGGCTGGCAGGACCAGCCCATCCACTTCCTGGTGATCGATGTCGAGGGCGCCGAGGGCTCGGTGCTCCGCGGCGCTGGACCTCGGCCGCTGGCGGCCATGGATCGTCGTCGCCGAGGCGACGGAACCGACCTCCGCCACGCCCACCCATCGAGGAGTGGGAGCACCTGCTGACCGACCGCGGCTACCGGTTCGCCCAGTTCGACGGCCTGTCCCGGTTCTACGTCGCCGACGAGAAGTGGGACGACCTGCACGACGCCGTGGAACGCCCGGCCAGTCCGCTGGACGACTTCATTCCGTACCGCACCCACGAGCTGGCCAGGCAGTTGTCGGTGGTGTCCGCCGAGCGCAGCCGGCTGGCCGCTGCCATCGGGCGGCGTGGCCGCCGAGCGCGACGCCCACGCGCAGGCGCGCGACCGCTTGGAGGCAGAGCTGGCCGACTGCCGCGCTGACTCGGCCGAGGCGCAGGAGCAGCAGGCCGCGGCGTGGAAGGCGGCGGTCGCCTGGCGCAGCCGGGCGCTGTCGGCCTGGGCCGCGCGGGCGGCGGACGGCAACGTGGTGGCCGGCGCCGAACTCGACCAGCTGCGCCGGCACGTCGACGCGGTGAACGGCGAACTCGCGGCGATGCGCGCAACGGTGTCCTGGCGGGTGACCGCGCCGCTGCGCACCGTGCGCCGCGGAACCCGGGTGGTGGGCCGGTGACCGTTCCGGCCACGCCGGTGACGTCGAGCTCGCTCGCCCGTCGCGCGCTGGCCTGCTCGGCTGCGGACCGCGGCGACCGTGCTGCTGCCCGGGCGAGCCGCTCCCGGAACCGCGACTGCCGGAGACGACGCCGGCGAACTGCTCGAGCGGCTGATCGCCGCGGTCTCGAGGACAACCGGACGAGCGCGTCTGGCTGCTGATGACCGCGACTGGCCGGCGGGTACCCGCTCCCTCGGGAAGTCGAAGCCATCCGTCGTCGGATCGAATTCGACGACCCGCTGGACACCGCGCTGTACCTGATGGACAGCCGCGCTGTCGCGGGTGCAGATGGTCGGGGAACCGCTGGCCGAGCTGGAATTCGTGGTCGGCGGGGTACTGGCCGACGTCGATCACAGCGCCAAGCACGACCTGCACACCGGCATCCAGCGGGTCGCGCGCAATCTGCTGCCCGAGTGGCATGGCGCGCATCCGGACGTCGATCCCGGTCGCCTGGACGGATCGGCCGGAGCGCTGCGCCGGCTCGACGAACGCCGAGACCGGGACGGATCCTCGACTGGTCGCAGCGCGGTTCCGACGTCGGCGGGCGGCCGCCGCGACACGTGGCGGTCGATCGGGCAGGTCCGGCTTGCTCGTGCCCTGGCGCAGCGTCGTGGTGCTGGTGGAAGTGCCGGCCGTGGGAGTCGCCGATCGGGTCGCCGGCCTCGGAATGTGCTCGGGAACCGGGTGGTGGCGATCGGCTATGACGCCATCCCGGTGGTCTCCGCCGACATGGTCCCGCCCGCCGAGTCGGCCAAGTTCACCCGCTACCTGACCGTGATCAAGTCGGCCACGGACCGGGTCGCCGGCATCTCGGTCACCGCCACCGCCGAGTTCGCCGGCTTCGCCCGGATGCTGCCGACCCAGGGCCTGACCGGCCCGATCGTCGGGGAGGTGTCCTTGCCGTCGCCGGCGGTCGGCCGACCGCGTGCCCGGGGTGATCCGCCGCAGCCCGCCGATGGTGTTGGTGGTCGGCTCGCACGAACCGCGGAAGAACCACCTCGCCGTCCTGCACGCTGCGGAGATCCTGTGGCGCGAGGGTCTCGATGTTCACCTCGAGTTCATCGGCGGCAGTGGCTGGGGTGAGGAGTTCCCGAGGCGCGCTGCCGCGCTGGCCGCAGCAGGCCGGGCGATCGAGGTGCGCAAGGGCGTGTCCGACGCGGACCTCGACCGGGCCTACGCCGAGGCGTCGTTCACCGTCTTCCCGTCGGTGCACGAGGGGTACGGGCTTCCGGTGGCCGAATCGCTGGCGCACGGTACTCCCGGTGATCACCTCGAACTTCGGCTCGACCGCGGAGATCGCGCGCCGGTGGCGGCGCATTGCTCGTCGACCCACGGAACGATCGAGAACTCACCGATGCGATGCGTACCGTTGCTGACCGGTCCGGCCGAAGCTGGCGAGGCTGCGGGCGCGAGATCGCCGGCCGCACCGAGACGACATGGGCCGACTACGCGCGGGCGTTGTGGGAGTTCCTGGTTGCGCCCGAGTTGATCGAGTTGACCGGCGGCGACGTCGATCTGGAGGCACCGACGTGCGACGTCCTGACCTGCTCCGACCTGTCCAGGGGGTGGTGCGACGGGTGGCCGGAGCGACCGTTCTGCGCCACCGATTGGCGCTGGTCGCGGATACCCTGGCCGCCGAAGCCGAAGGCGCCGAGGGGCATCGGCCCGATCCGCTCAGCCCTCCTCCGGCGCGGTTACGAGCGCCTGGCGTCGTTGATCGACCCCACCGACCGAGCCCACATCTGGCTGACGTCTGGCGGTTCTCGAGGGCAAGCTGCCGGACTCCGCGGAGGTGCGTGGCCGCAGCCAGGGCTGCCGAACTGGACGGCGTCGAGGCCTGGCTGCGCTCGTTGGTGGCGACCAGCGCGGTGAACGGCTTGGCCGAACGGCGGTCGGTCACCGTGGTCACCGGTCGCGTGCTGGTCGACGTCCACCACACCGCCGCAGACCGACTTCGCCACGGGGATCCAGCGGGTCACCCGGGAGGCCACCCGTCGCTGGGTCGCCGATCACGACGTGCTGCTGGTCGGCTGGGTGCCCGGAGATGACCGCGATGCGGGCGCTCACCCCGGCCGAGGCCGAGCGGGCCCGCAGGGTGGTCCGCCGGTCGCGGTGCCGGTGGCCGACCCGATCGTCGTGCCGTGGCGCTGCACCTACCTGTTGCCCGAACTGGCCGCCGAGGTGGTCCGCACCGCCTACCTGCAGGCGTTGGCCGCAGTACTCCGGGACCACGTTCGGGCTCATCGGCTATGACCTGGTGCCGATCACCACCGCGGAAACCAGCCACGAGGGAATGGCACCAGGGTTCGCCCGCAATCTGGCCGCCGGCCGCTACGCCAGGGTGATCGCGCCGATCTCGCACGGGGCGGCAGGTGAGTACCTGGGCTGGCGGGACATGCTGGCCGGCACCGGGCTGTCCGGCCCGCGGATCGAGCCGGTGGTGTTGCCCAGCCATGCCCCTCGGGACGATCCGGACGCAGACCGCCCGGGCGGCCGAACGGTTGACCGTCGGCGCAGCCCCCGCTGGTGCTGGTGGTCGGCTCGCACGAGCCCCGGAAGAATCACGTCGCGGTGCTGCACGCCGCGGAGCGGCTCTGGCGGGAGGGTCGTGATCTTCACGCCTGACCTTCATCGGCGGAAACTCCTGGAACAGTGAGGCGTTCACCGAGGCACTGCCAGCGACTTCAGAGCGCCGGCACGGCCCGTGGAGGCGATCTCGGCGGCCACCGACGAGCTGCTGTTCGGCGGCTACCGAGCTGCGCGATTCACGGTCTTTCCTTCGGTCAACGAGGGCTTCGGGCTGCCGGTGGCCGAGTCGCTGGCCTGCGGCACACCGGTGATCACCTCGAACTTCGGCGCCATGAAGGAGATCGCCGACGCGGGCGGCGGCGCGCTGCTGGTCGACCCGCGGGATGACGACAGCGTGACCGACGCGATGCGCGCCCTGCTCACCGACGACGAGTTGCTCGCCAGACTGACCGCGGAGGCCAGGGCCCGACCGGCAGGCACCTGGGATGCATACGCCAGGGACACCTGGGCCGTGCTGACCGGTGGACCCGCTTGAGGTGCCGGGTCTCGGCCGGTCAGTAGAGCCGCTGGGCCCTGGACCGGTACGCGGAGGAGTTCGCCACCAGGCCCGGCCGCGTGAAGATCCCCCGTTTGGTCATCTCGGCCGAATAGTGCGCCAGCGCGCCGCTGCTCGGCGAGCCGCCGAGCATCGTCCGGTAGAGGACCCGCAGCCCCCACCGGCCGGCCGTGGCCGACCCTGCGATGCGTTCCGCTGTGCGGGTCCGGCCGTACGCTGCGACGGACTTGCGCCAGTAGGCGATGGACGCGGCGGACGCTCCGGTGCCGAGGACTCCGCGGAAGACCAGGTCGATCCAGCGGTTGGTGGTCGAGCCGGCATGCCGGAACGCGGCATCCGATCCGTACACCGTCCCCGCCGCCTTCGCGTACGTCCAGGTCTTCCAGCGGGTGGTCCACGTGCTCAAGCGTCGAGGCGTTCGGAGTGGCGCCGGTCGCGCCGGCGTACAAGCGCTTGGTCACCACCCGGCTGTACTCGGCCGACGCGGTGAGTGCGTCGGCGACCTGCTTGGCCGATCCGCCGGCCACCATGCGATTCACCCACGTCCGCAGCCCCGCAGCATCCGCCGGACGCCCGAGCAGGTCGTGATACAGCGCCTGCACGACGGAGGTGGCGCTGCGCCGCGCGGCGGTGTCCGTGGTGATGCGGAACCAGTTGCTGTACAACCCGAAGGCCCGGCGGATGGTGTCGCCGTCGAAGGTGTACTGGCCGGAGGCGGCATAGACCGTGGTCCGGGTGGCCTTGCCGCCGGTCGGACCGACGCCGGCGGTGGCAGTCACCCGGATGTCGGTGATGCCCGAGATGCCCAGCGCCGATTCCACCTGGGCCATCGAGAACTTGAAGGTCCAGTTGTGGTACGGGTTGTGCAGGCCGGTCTGGTCAGTGGTGTCGTCGCCCAGGTCCTGTACGGCCGGGAAGGTCTCGCCCGCCGTCCAACCGCCGCTGGAGGCGCCGAACTCGGTCCGGGCGATCGCCCCGGTGCTGCGATACTTGCGGACCTTTCCGCGGGTGTCGGCAACCGCGCGGTCGGAGTTCGCACTGTGCAGGGCCTCGACCGGTCCGGACCCGGCTCGCAGGTACATGCCGCCGTACACCTGACACTCGGTGGTGTCGCAGGTCTTCGCATACGAGGTGTTGGTCGAGGCCAGGGCGTAGGAGCGGGCGGCGACCGCCTGGCTCCGCAGTGCGTTGATGCCCTTACCGCCGCCACCCGATCCCCAGTAGGCCGGTGATTCGCGGGGGACCACGCCGCGCAGGTAGGTCTCCAGCGGGATCGCGTCCACCGACTCGTGCACGCCGCCCGCGTCCACCGAGGTCAATGTGCCCCCGTAGTAGCGCACCTGATTGCTGCTGCAGACACCGAGCAGGGTGCTCGACCGGGTGGTGTTCCAGCCGGGCCGGCTGATCACCACTGGTCCGGTGCGTGCGGCACCGATGGTCCACGGCCCGCCACAGGCGTTGGCCCCGTCCACCCGAAACTTGTTGGCGCCGACCCGCACCACCCGCAGCGCCTTGCGGGATGTCGCAGTTCCGTTGATGCGCATCGAGGTTCCGGTGACGATCAGGTTCTTGCCGGTCTGGGCCCGCAGCCGGATGGTCATCGTCGAGTTCGGGACCGTGCCCATCACGGTGCCGCCGTAGTAGTGATCGAGGATCTTGGTGTACGACCAGCCGTAGTCCACCGCGTACCCGAACGAGCCCCACTGGCTCATCCCGCGCAGGTGACCCTGGCCGTGCCCGACGAACGTGGCCGTGGTGCCGCCGACCGCGGCCGCCGTGCCGACCTCCGTGGTCGCCGCCGCGGCCGGCGGTGGATGCCTTGCTCAGCGGTGTCGCCGACGGAGCCACCGGCTCCTCGCCCTGGGCGGCGGCGTTGTCCGCATCGATGGCCCTGGCGTTGTCGTTGCCGCCGTCGGCGTCGCTGTCCGAGCCCTGCCCTGCGGGAGTTGACGCAGATGCAGCCACCGCCGCACCGGCCGGAGGGACGAGGGCGACCGTCAGCAGGAGCGCCAGGATCGTGCTGGTGAGCGTGCGACGGACCCCGATGAGGTGCTGGGAGAGCTTCGGCATCGGGACAGTGTGACCCGTCACATCGCCGGAGTCGACCGTCAGCCGCCCCGACCCGGCCCGGCATGGGCGACCGCGGAACGCTCCGGCCGGCGATCGCCGAGTCGGGCGTCGGTGTTGGCTAGGCTGGTCCGCTGGCGGCCGGAAGCGGTCCGCGCCGGTTTCACCTGGAACCCGGCGGCGAGCAAGAACGAGGGCAGATGGCGGATCCTGGGCACGACCGGTGGACCCGGCTGGCTGCCGAGCCCTTGGTCCCCTCCGGTCCCCGTGGTGGCTTCATCACCGGGACCGCGGCCAGTGTCCGGGGGGTCTGGGAGTACCGCGAACTGCTGAACCTGCTGGTCCGCCGTGAGCTCAAGGCCAAGTACAAGGACAGCGTCCTCGGCTTCGTCTGGACCTTGATCCGCCCGCTCGCCCTGCTGTTGGTCTATTACGTGGCGATCGGCAAGTTCCTCGGCGCCGAGCGAGCGATACCCGACTTCGCCATCTACGTGTTCACCGGGCTGACCGCCTGGCAGCTGTTCTCCGAGATCGTGACCACCGGCACCGGCTCGATCGTGACCAACGGCGGCTTGGTCAAGAAGATCTACCTGCCCCGCGAGGTGTTCCCGCTCGCGGCCATCGGGTCGGCACTTTTCAACTTCGTCATCCAATTGATCATCCTGTTCCTGGCCACGGTGCTCGCCGGCGCGGTGCCCAGCCCCGAGCGGCTGCTCTGGGTGGTGGCCGGGACCGCGGTGTTGCTGGTCTGGGCGACCGCGTTCGCGTTCCTGTTGTCGGCCATCAACGTCTATCTCCGCGACATCCAGTATCTGGTGGAGATCGTGCTGATGGTCGGCTTCTGGCTGTCACCGGTGGTCTATTCCTGGCAGCAGGTCAGCGGGGAGATCACCGGTTGGGCGGAGTCCCTGTACCTGATGAACCCGGTGACCCTGTCGATCCTTGCCTTCCAGCGGGGGATGTGGGTGGCCGGCTCGGACCTTCCGTCACCGACGGGCCTCGGCGCCCGCCTGGCCATCGCCTTCGCCATCGGGCTCGTCCTGGTCTGGCTGTGCCAGCGGGCGTTCGCCCGGTTGCAGAGCAATTTCGCGCAGGAACTGTGATGACCGCAGTGTCAACGGCACCAACCGTCATCAAGGTCTCCGGGGCATCGAAACGTTTCGTCATCCGCAAGGAGAAGTCCCTCAAGGAACGGCTGGTCAACCTCGGACGGTCGAATGCGCACAAGGATGACTTCTGGGCGCTCAAGGACATCGACCTGGAGATCGGAGCCGGCAGCACCGTAGGTCTCATCGGCCCGAACGGATCGGGTAAGTCGACGTTGCTCAAGCTCATCGGCGGGATCCTGCAGCCGACCACCGGCACCGTCGAACACCGGGGCCGGCTTGCCGCCCTGCTCGAGCTCGGCGCCGGGTTCCATCCGGATCTGACCGGCCGGGAGAACGTCTACCTCAATGCATCGATCCTCGGACTCAGCCGCAAACAGACGGACGAGTTCTTCGACGGGATCATCGCCTTCTCCGGCATCGAGCCGTTCATCGACACCCAGGTCAAGTTCTATTCCTCGGGCATGTACGTCCGGCTTGCGTTCGCCGTCGCCGTGCACGTCGACCCGGATGTGCTGCTGGTCGACGAGGTGCTGGCGGTGGGCGATGAGCCGTTCCAGCGCAAGTGCATGGACCGGATCCGGCAGTTCCAGGAGGAGGGACGCACCATCGTGGTGGTCACTCACTCGCTGGACCAGGTCGCCGACCTGTGCGACCGGGCGATCGTCCTGGAGCACGGCGAGGTGCAGGTCGACGGTGACCCGGTCGACGCCCTGCGGCATCTGCGGGCGGACTTCGAGCTCATCCGCAGGCAGGAGGCCCTGCAGGCGCAGGCCGCGCGCGTCGAGGTGCCCGGTGGCCCGGCCATCGCGCTCGACGGTGAGCCGGTGCCGGCACTCCCGCTGGCCGCTGAGCATCCCGCTGCTTCAGAGCTTGCGGCCACCGTGCTGGGCGTGCGGCTGACCGATGGCGACGGCAACCCGGTCGAGTCGCTCGCCCCGGGCGCGGAGCTGCGGATAGCGGTGGACGTCGACGTGCACCACGGGTTGCCCGACCCCACGATCGGCATCTCCATCGAGACCACCCTCGGCCAGGTGATCTACGGCACCAGTACCAGGCTGATGGGCCTGACGATCCCGCCCCTGAGCGATCGACAGACGTTCGTCTTCCGCTTGCCTGACCTCGCACTGGGGGAGGGCCAATACGGCATCACCGCGAGCATCGCTCGGCTCAACGGCATCGAGCTGCATCGGCTGATGCACGCCGCCACCCTGACCGTGCACGCCTCGGGTCGAGGGACCGGGTTCCTGGCGTTGGACGCCAGTTTGGCGTCCGGGCCCGGCGCCTGACTGCCGGGATCAGGACGCGAGCAGCCGGTAGGCGTCCAGAACGGTGCGGGCATGCGCCGTCCAGGTGTACCGAGCGGCCTGCGCGAGTCGTGCGGTCGGCGGTGGGGCGGCACCACCCGTGATCACCCGGAGCACGTCCTCGGCCCATTGCGTCGAGGTTGCCGACCGGGCAATAGGTGCAGGCGTCGCCGCCGACTTCGCGCAGCACCGGGATGTCCGACGCCACCACCGGCGCCCCGCAGGCCAACGCCTCGATCACCGGCAGGCCGAAGCCTTCCGATTCACTGGTGACCAACACAGCGGCGGCATTCCGGTAGAGCGCGGCCAACCCGGCCCGGTCCAACCGCGACGGCTGCCGGATGGCGTCGGCCAGCCCCAATCTGTCCACCTGCGCCCGAAGCGATTCGTCGAACGCTGCACCCTGTTGCACCAGCAACAGCCCGGGATGGCTGCGGCGGACCCGGGCGAACACGTCGAGCAACACATCGATCCGCTTGCGCGGCAACGCGCTACCGACATGGAGCAGATAGGGAGCACCGCAGGTGCCGGCCACCTGGAGCACATGCGGGTCCCGCGCTGCCGGTGCCGGCCCGAACTCGGTGCCGACGCCGTACGGAGCGTGGACCAGACGCGCCGGATCGACGACGCCGTGCGCGAGCAGTTCGGCGCCCACCGCCCGGGTGCTGTGGAAGACCACGGCGGCCTGTTCGACGCCGCGCAGGGTCGCCGTTGTCATCCATCGGAACCAGGCCGGTTTCGGATACTCCGTCGGCTGCAGCACGGAACGGAAAGCATCGAGATCGTGGCAGTAGACCCCGGCGCGGCCGGCCGGCAGCGCCCGGACCAGGTGGGCGTAGACGTGATCGACGACGTGGAACAGGTCGTGTCCGCGCCGGGCGTTCAACGCGCTCGCCTCGGCTGCCAGGAAGCGGCCGATCAACCGGTCGGCGTTCAGCGCGGCGTGTCGGGATCCGACGCGGGGGATGGACCTGGCGAGCCGCGGCATGCGCAGCTGCACCGGTGACACGTCCACCTCGGCCGGCCAGTCGTGCAGTGCGTCGACCAGCTGCTCCCCGGACAGGTCCATGCTCGGCGCGTTCTCGTCGCGCGGGTCGAGGAGCACGGCGAGCCGAGGTGGACGCCCGGGCGGCGGGGGCGCGGGACTCACTGCAGGATTTCCTGGAACTCGGCCACGTGCTTGTCCCAGCCGAACGTCGCCGCCTGCCGCTTGCCACGGTCGATCAGCTCCGCGCGCAGCGTCGGGTCCTCCAGCTCGAGGAGCCTGCGGGCGACTGCCACGTAGTCCCCGGTCTCGACGAGCAGGCCGGCGTCGCCGGCCGCCTCACCGATGGAGGAGTTGTCGTAGGCGATGACCGGGCAGCCGGCGGCCATCGCCTCGACCACCGGCAGCCCGAAGCCCTCGTAGATCGAGGTGAAGACGAACGCGTGGGCCCGCCGGTACAGCCGGAGTTTCTCATTGTCGGAGACGAAGCCGAGCATGATGATGTCGTCCCGGTAGGGGCTCTCACGCAATGACCGCTTCAGCGGCCCGTCGGGCAATTCATCAATGCTGCGGAATTCCTGACCGGCGAGAACCAGCGCGAGGTCGGCTCCCCGGCCGCGCGCGATGTCGAAAGCGCGAACGATGTCTTCGACCCGCTTGCGGTGGTCGACCCCTCCGAGATAGAACACGTAGGGCTTGGAGATCAGATCTCGCACCGGCCCATCGGATTCGTCACGGGCGAGGACCGGCGCGAGCGGTACCACCCGGAGCCGCTCATGGGGAATGTCGAGCAGCCGATGAAACGAATGGGCCGTGGCCTCGGAGATGCAGACGATGACGTCGGCGGTTCGATAGGTCGCATAGAATATCCGATAGCGATAGCGATGATAGAGCGCACGCAATGCGCCTCGCACCCGGTGCGGTGAGTGGCTGAACGCAAACCACGGGCTGGGCAGATATTCGTTCTTCATGATCAACGGAATGAGGTCGTAGCCGATCACCACTGTGCGGACTCCGGGCCACGCCGGAACGCCGAGGGTGAAGTCGAATTGCACGAACGTATCCGGCCGGCGACGCTGCAGTGCCGGGAAGCCGTGGTGCATCACGCGGTAGGTGTCCGGGACATCCCGCAGCGAGTTCGGGGCTGTGGCCAAGGCCCTGGTGCTGACGACCTCGTACTGAATCTGCGTCTCGATGCCCAGGTCGACGATGGGGTCGCCGGAATCGAAGCAGTAGACGAGATAGGTGTTGCCGTCGGGCACCAGGTGTTCGAGCACGCTGCGCACATACATACCGATGCCGCGATGCTGGTGCCCGACTTGCAGCGCGCGGAGGTCGAAGCAGATCGTGCTCACGCATCGGCCTCGCTTCGCGTCGGCCGTTGCGTGCTGTACCGATGGTTCGCTCGCTGGCGCTCGCTCACTGCACCCACCTCGACGAAGATGTCGAGCAACTGCTGGGCGCCACGGTGCCAGCTGAATTTGTCCGCCTGCGCAAAGCCCTTGCGCACCATCTCGTCTCGGAGCTCTTCATCGCCCAACACGGTGCGCATCGCGGTCGCCAGTTCATCGACGGAGTTGGCATCCACGGTGAGCGCGGCCGCACCCACGGCCTCAGGCAACGAGGAATTGTCGCTGGTGATCGTCGGTACCCCACACGCCATCGCCTCGACCGGCGGAATGCCGAAACCCTCGTACAGGCTCGGATAGACGAACAGCGAGGCTCCGCTGTACAGGGCCGGTCGATCCGCATCGGTCACGTAGCCGTCCGGTTGTTGAACAAGGTTGCCGGAGGTGCGCAGCCGTTCGATGGTCTCCATGATCTCGCCGTCGAGCCAGCCGCGGGCGCCGACCAGCAGCAGCGAGTACTCCTGCCGGGTGGCGGGATCCAAGCTCTCATAGGCCAGCAGCAGATTCTTCAAGTTCTTGCGCGGTTCGAGGTTGCCGACGAACAGGATGTACTTGCCGCGGATGCCGTACCGGCGTTTGACGTCCTCGACCGCAGGTTGCGGCCAGCGGAAGAACTGGGACTGGTCGACACCCGGATAGATGATCGGCACTCGTTCGACGGGAACGCCGTAGAACTCGAGGATCTCCCGCCGGCTGTTCTCGGAGATGGTGACCACCGCGGCGGACCGCATGGCGGTCTTGCGAACCTGCGAGCTCAAGAACGCGCGGTTGGCCGGCTCGGCGAACTGCGGGAACAATTCGAAGGACAGGTCATAGACCACGGAAACGGAATTCGAAAAGGCTGTCGGCCACGAGGTGAAATTCGGAAAGAAATACACACGTTTGCCGAAGACGAGGTCGAGTGGAAATTGCAGATTGCGCATCTTCAGACGTTGGGATACTTGCACCGGAATGGGCGAGAGCCGGACCTTGAGGTTCCGAAAACCGTATCCGCGAAGCTTGCGGCGCTGCTTGACGAAGGCACCGAGTTCGACGGCCACATCGTCCCGACCCTCGAGGAGCGCGTCGAGCGCCCTCAGGAGTTCCAGGGTGTAGTGGCCGATGCCGCTGAAATGCGGAACCACCAAGACCTCGGCGTCCACGAACACCTTCAGTCTCCGCTTCGGCATCCCAGCATGCTACGGGCCGGGTCGGGCGAGCCGGTCAACCGATCGGAAGCACGTCCGGCTCGTTCGACCGGCTCCCACGCGGACAAGGCGGAACCTGCCGCGGCGAGCTGAACGGGTGAGCTGACCGGCCCCGTTAGGATTGCCTCCGACTTGCGACCCCACCTGATGAGGAGCCTCATGCCCCGCGCGCTGATCACCGGCATCACCGGCCAGGACGGCCTGTACCTGTCCGAGTTGCTGCTGGGCAAGGGCTACGAGGTGTTCGGGCTGATCCGCGGCCAGAACAACCCGAAGCGGGCGCTGGTCGAGCGTGAGGTACCCGGCGTCAAGCTGCTCACCGGCGACATCATCGACCTGTCGAGCCTGATCAGGGCGTTCAACGTGGCGCAGCCGGACGAGATCTACAACCTCGGCGCGATCTCGTTCGTCGCGTACTCCTGGGAGAACGCCACGCTGACCAGCGAGGTGACCGGCCAGGGTGTCCTCAACGTCCTCGAGGCGACTCGGCTCTACGCCGCCGGCGACATCTCGAAGGTGCGCTTCTACCAGGCCTCGTCCTCGGAGATGTTCGGCAAGGTGCAGGAGGTCCCGCAACGCGAGACGACCCTGCTCTGGCCCCGCTCGCCCTACGGGGTGGCCAAGGTGTTCGGCCATTACATGACCATCAATTACCGCGAGTCCTACGGGCTGCACGCCAGCTCCGGGATCCTGTTCAACCACGAGTCGCCCCGGCGCGGCCCCGAGTTCGTCACCCGCAAGGTGACCCAGGCGGTCGCCCGGATCTCGCTCGGCCTGCAGGAGTCGGTGTCGCTGGGCAACCTGGAGGCCAAGCGGGACTGGGGCTTCGCCGGCGACTACGTCGACGCCATGTGGCGCATGCTGCAGGCCGACGAGGCGGACGACTACGTGGTCGCCACCGGCGAGACCCACTCCATTCGCGAACTCCTGGACATCGCGTTCGCCCGGGTCGGGATCGAGGACTGGGAGCCGCACGTCTACGTCGACCCGCAGTTCTTCCGGCCCGCCGAGGTCGACCTGCTGATCGGCGACCCGGCCAAGGCGAAGGAGAAGCTGGGCTGGACGCCCACCGTCACGTTCTCCGACCTGGTCGAGATGATGGTCGACAACGACGTGGCCGAGCAGCGCGCGCTTGCGACGCGGTGACCTATGCAGAGCCCATTGAGCGCGCACACCACGTGGCCGAGTCGTACGGCCCGAGTAGTCCGCTGAGCGGACTTGAACAGGCAGCCCTCGTCCATGGAAACCGGGTGTGGTTCCTCGATGCCGTCCGCAGCCGCGGGTCCGCCCCTGGCCGCAAGAGCGAACTGCTGGTAAGGAGCCGACGGAGTGAGTGGGTTCATGAGCCCGGGGCAGGTGGGTCGTGACCGATGACGGCGACGACATGAGGGCGACCGCACCCATGGGGACCGTTTCGACCGAGGACGAGCAGGCAGACCGAACGGCGAGCATCGAAACGACCGTCGAGCCCACGGCTGATTCACCCGGCGATCAGCCGGTCCTGGACGGCAGCCCACGCCGAATGACCTGGCAGCACCGCGCGTGGGTGGCCGTGTGGACGGCGCCGCCCGTGGTGCTGTTGCTCGCCATGATGGGCTTTTGGCCAGGCCTTTCCCCGACTCCGCTCGCCTGGCTTCTCGGCGCGGGGAATATCGAGTGCACCGCCAACAGTGGCTTCGAACAGTTCGTCTCGTGGTGTGACCAGGTCGGCGCGCCCATCGGGTCGCCTCTCCTGTCCGGCCTGCCGCAAACCTACTTCGCTGCCTGGCTGACCTACCTCCCCGGCATCGATGCCTGGGACGCGTACCGGCTCATGAGTGCGGTCTGCATTGCCGCCGGCTTTGCCGGCGGCTACGCGCTGCTCCGACGGTGGACCGCGCCGGTCTGGTTGAGCGCCTTGGCGTCGTACCTGTATCTGGCCTCACCCAGTGTGCTTTTGCTGAACGGCTATACCTTCTCGTTCCACGGGTACATCCTGATGCCGGCCGGCCTCTGGCTGGCGCTGAAGAGCTTCGACCTGTTCGGTGCCGGCCGAACGGTTGTGGCCAGCGCGATCACCCTGGCCACCGCGTGGTTGTTGATCTTCACCGACGGCTACTCGTTCATCGGCGGTGCGGTTGCGCTCCTGGTGTTCGGCATCGCGTGGATCCTGACACCAGGGCCGAGCCGGAAGCAGAAGATCTGGGGATCTGCCGTCTGGGCGGCCAGTCTGCTCAGCGGCGTTGCGGCGTACCTGTTGTATGTCCCCAGTGGAAGCACCCACCCTGCGGTCGGCATCGGGGTATTCCGCTTCTACGGGGTCGATGCGCTGACTCTTGTGCTGCCTTCGCCCTTGTCGTGGTGGGCCAGGAACATGCCGTGGAATACCACCATCGGGCGGCTGTGGGGAAGCTCGGACAACTTGTTCGGCAACTATCTCGGCATCGTGTGTCTTGCGCTCATCGTTGTCGCCATCGCAATGGGCGTGCTGCGACGCGCATCGCCCCGGGGGCGCGAACTCATCGCGCTCGCCCTCGTCGGCTTGGCGACCCTGGTGCTCTCGTTCGGCCCTGCGTTGAAGATCGCAGACTTCGCCAACGACCTGATCCAGGGACAGAACGTGCCGCTGGACCAGACCAGGTTGTGGCTCCCCACGTCCTGGCTGTACGAGTATGTGCCCGGATTCATGGACATGCGAGCGACCTACCGCACGTTCACCGTCACCAGGTTCGTGGCGGTGGCGCTCGCGTGCCTCGGCCTCGCGGCGATATGGCGATTGCGCAAACAGGTTCGGCTGTTGGCGCCGGTGCTTGCGGTGCTGCTGGTCCTCGATCTGTCCGTCGACGTCCCACGACAGATACGCGCACGGGCCGGTGCGCACAAACAAATGGACCTGGTGCGAACCCAGATCCTGCCCGACCTCAAGACGATGATCCAGCCGGGGGAAGTGGCGCTCATCCTGCCTGCCGGCAACGACTTCGTGGCCACCGCCCTCGTCCCGTTCACCGGTGGCACGTCGTACAACGTCGGCGTCGACAAGAACCACGACCTGAGCCGCGACAACTGGCCTTCCCAGGTCAAGTCAGCCATTGCGAACTATGGAAAAGCTGCCGCTCCCGATGCCGTGTGCCGGTTACTCAAGAACGGTGCGGATGTCATCGTGCTTTCGTACTACTCGATGTACCAGGCCGGGGTGAATTCGGCGACCGGACCGATCCAGATGGCCAATCTTCAGAAGAACGCCCAGAAAATCGCGGCGACCGGCCGTTTCGACACCCAGCAGACGAGCTCCGGCATCGCCCTGCGTCGCGGGCCCGGATGCTGATCTCGGCGGCCGCCGTCCTGCCCGGCCGCAACAGTGCGGGATGGTAATGTTCGGCGTCGGCCGGACCGACCAGGGACCGGGGCCAACAGACCGACGGAGCGTTTGCATGCCCTCAACCGCGACGGATGCGGTGGTCGAAACCGCGATGCCGGAGGCTGAGTCGGCCGACAGCGCGGCGCAGGCACCCACCCTTCCGGTCCGTGCCCCCGGACGATTCACCCCGGAGGCCTTCAGCCGGCTTGTGCGCGCGCGGTCGATGCCCGAGGTCTCGGGGGGCGGACACGGTCCGGAAGACGCCGACGCTCGGGTTCCCCGATTCCAGCGACCCCCTGACGTGGCCGACGCGTGGACATTCGGGGCGTTCTTGTCGGTCCTCGGGCGTGTTCCCGACGCATCGACGGCGGCTGCGTTCGCAGCAGAGATCAGAGCCGGGACGACGCCGGAAGACGTCATCGCCGGCCTTGTCCGCTCGGAGGAGGGGGTGAGGTCGGGCGCCGAATCGCCCGAGAGCCCCGACGCCGTCTACGTGCGGGGTGTCTATCTCGTCTGCCTCGGCCGTGCTCCGGACGAGCAAGGTCTTCGGGGAAATGTGGAGGCTTTGGCGGCCGGCGCATTGACCCGCCAACAGATGCTCCAGAGCGTACTTGGATCACCGGAGGCGGCTGCGGCCCTGCGCTTCCCGCCGCTCGCCACCGCGCCGACCTACGTACCACCGCCGACCCGGGCGGCCGTGATGGATCCGGCGCGGGTGATGGGGCTGCCGACCCGCACGATGCTCCGCCAGGTTGCCGGCCGCAAGCGGACGCTGCGTTCGGTACTGCGTGAGGTTTTGTCCGCCCCGGCGGTCACCAGGATGGTGACCGTCGAGACTGCGAAGCAGGTGACCGATTCGGCGAGGCAGCAGGAAGCCATCACCGAGGAAGTCGTCGCCAGCCGCCAGTTTCAGTGGGCGGTAGAGCAGGAGACGTGGAAACGCTTGGACGGACTGACCGAACATCTCGATCGGATCGATTCTCGGCTGGAAACACTGGAACGCTCGATCGTCGATGGAAACGGAAGCGCCGCGCGTTGACCGGAGCCATCGTCCTTGGCACCGGAGGTCACGCCCGGAGCTGCCTGGACGTCCTCGAGTCGGCGGGCATCGCGGTACGCGGTTGTGTCGGCGGTCCACCGGCCGGCGCGCTGCAGGCCGACTATCTCGGGGGCGACGAGGAACTGCCGCGCCTGTACAAGGAGGGTGTGTCGGTCGCGTTCGTCGCCGTCGGCGACAACGCGGTTCGCCGCGCGTTGGTCGACCGGATCACCACTCTCGGCTTCGCCACCCCGCCCGCCGTCTCGTCGCAGGCGTTCGTTTCTTCGACCGCAACGATCGGACCTGCTGCGTTCGTCATGCACGGGGCGGTGGTCGGGCCATACTCGGTAGTCGGAACCGGCGCCATCATCAATACCTCGACGTCGATCGACCATGACTGCACCATCGGCGATTTCGCGCACCTCGCACCGGGCACCCATCTCGCGGGAACAGTGACGGTGGACGCCGAGGCGTTCATCGGGGTAGGAGTCTCGATCATTCCGGGCCTGCGTGTCGGTGCCGGCAGTACGGTCGGCGCCGGGGCAACGGTGGTGAGCGACATCCCGGAACGAACCACGGTGGTGGGGATTCCGGCACGGCCACGAGGGAAGAGAGCATGAACGACAGGCGGACCATTCAGATCGCCGCGCCGGAACTGAGCGGCAACGAATCGAAGTACGTGCAGGAGTGCATCGACACCACTTGGATCTCGTCAGCGGGCCGATTCGTGCACGACTTCGAAAGGGCCTTCGCAGACTTCTGCGGGGTCGAGCATGCGGTGGTGACCAACAATGGCACGACAGCGTTGCACCTGGCCCTGACCGCCCTTGACATCGGCCCCGGTGACGAGGTCATCGTCCCGACGCTGACGTACATCGCATCGGCCAACGCTGTGCGGTACTGCGGTGCGACACCGGTCTTCGCCGATTCCGAACCTGTCGGCATGACCATCGACGCGGACGATTTCGCCCGCAAGATCACCCCGCGCACCAAGGCCGTGATGCCTGTGCACCTGTACGGCAACGTGTCGAACATGGCTGCCATCAACCAGATCGCGGCCGAGCACGACATCATCGTGGTCGAGGACGCCGCCGAGGCCCACGGTGCGCGGTCCGCCGACCGGTCCGCTGGTGCCCTGGGCCGCTGTGCCGCGTTCTCCTTCTTCGGCAACAAGATCATCACCACCGGTGAAGGCGGCGCGGTCACCACCGATGACGCCGAGCTGGCCGCCCGGCTGCGGCTGCTGCGTGGCCAGGGGATGGATCCGCAGCGCCGGTACTGGTTCCCGGTTGTCGGCTTCAACTATCGAATGACGAACATCGCGGCCGCGCTCGGCCTGGCTCAGCTCGAGGACATCACGCGCAAGCTGGCGTTGCGCAAGGAATTGGCTGCACGCTACGACGCGGCACTCGAGAACAGTCAGATTCATCGATCCGCCCACACCGCCCGCGTGGAGCGAGTCGGTCAACTGGCTGTACACGGTGCGGGTCGACGTGCCGACCGCCCAGGCCCGCGACGAGGTCATTGCCGGTATGGCGGCGGACGGGATCGAGACCCGGCCGGTCTTCTATCCGATGCACCAACTGCCGCCGTACTTCGAGCCGGATGGCGATTATCCGGTCGCCGACCTGATTGCCAGGACCGGGATCTCGTTGCCCACGCATCTCGGTGTCGGGGCCGACGACGTCGACTACATCTGCGAGCGATTGCGGATGCACGTACAGCAGACTCGGGGGGGCGCGGCATGAAAGTCATCATCGCCACCTGCACGAGCCCGTTCATCTTCGGCGGAGCGACGTTGATGGTCGATTGGCTCGAGGAAGCCCTGCAGTCCAGGGGTCATGAGGTGGAGACCTACCGGATCCCGGTGTGGACGCATCCGGACGAGTTCGCTGCGCAACTGGTGGCATTGCGCCAGTGGGATTTCACCGGACACGGTGATCGGCTGATCGCGATCCGCACCCCGAGTTATCTCGTTCGGCACCACAGCAAGGTGGTCTGGTTCCTCCACCACCTCCGGAATTCCTACGACCTGTGGGACGTGGTCCCGGATGTACCGGACAACGGTTCTGGACGCGAATACCGGCGCATGATGTTCGCTTCGGACGAGGTCGGGCTGGCCGAGTGCAAGACCGTCTTCACGAATTCGCAAACCGTTGCCGACCGGTTGTCCTACTTCAATGACATCAGGGCCGAAGTGCTCTATCCGCCTCTGGGCGAGTCGATCAAGTACTCCACCGGCTCGTACGGGGACAGCCTGATCTACGTCTCCAGAGTTGTGGGACACAAACGTCAACTGCTCGCCGTGCAGGCCCTGGCCCACACCCGGACGCCGGTACAATTGATCATCGCCGGCAAGAGTGCCAGCGACTCCTACGCGGACCGCATCGTCGAGCGAGATCGATCGCCTCGGGCTGTCCCGGCGCGTCCGATTCCTCAACACCGTGATCTCCGAAGCCACCAAGGACGACCTGATGTCGGATGCGCTCGGAGTCGTGTACATCCCACTGGACGAGGACTCCTACGGGTATGTGGGTCTCGAGGCCGTGGCCGCCCAGAAGCCGTTGATCACGACTACCGACGCGGGCGGTAGTCTCGAACTGGTGAAGGATGGTGTCAACGGTTTCGTGACCGAGCCGACACCCGAGAGCTTGGCCGCTGCGTACGACAAGCTGTACGAGAATCGTTCGCTCGCCGCACGTATGGGCGCGGCGCAGTCCGAGCGTGCTGGAGCCCTGAACATCTCCTGGGATCACGTCGTCGAAAGACTGCTGTCATGAAGGTTGCGGTGATCAACACCTCGGTGCCGTTCGTGCGGGGCGGTGCCGAGCACCTTGCGGACAGCCTGGTGGAGGAGCTCCGTCGCCGGGATCATCAGGTCGAACTGGTGAAGGTCCCGCTCCGCTGGTCGACGCCGCTGGACGTGGCCGCCTCCATGTTCGCCGCCGCCTCCCTCCGTATTCCTGAGGCTGACCGGGTCATTCCGCTGAAGTTCCCGGCCTTTCTGGTGCCGCACGAGAACAAGGTGGTCTGGCTGCTACATCAGTTCCGCCAGGTCTATGACCTGTGGGGATCGGCACTGCAAGACCTCCCGGCGAACGACGAGGGGCGCGCACTGCGCAAGGCCATCCGCCAGTCCGACAACCAGGCGCTGGGCGGCGCTCGAGCGATCTACTGCATCTCCTCGGTGATTTCAGATCGCCTACGTCGGTACAACGGTCTCGATGCCACCGTGCTGCTGCATCCGCATGGGCAACCGGAGTCGTTCTGGTCGGGGCCACACGGCGACTACATCCTTGCCCTCGGCCGGATCACCTCGGCCAAGCGGCAGGCGATGCTGATCGACGCCCTGGCCAAGACCAGAACCGGGGTCAGGCTGGTGATCGCCGGGGCGCCCGAGGTGCCTGCCGATCTGCAGCTTCTCGAGCGCAAGCTCGATGAACACGGCTTGCGCTCTCGAGTGGATCTGTATGCGGAATACGTCTCCGACGAACGTAAGGTCGAACTGCTCGCCGGAGCCCGCGCGGTCGCCTACCTGCCGGTCGACGAGGACTCCTACGGCTACGTCACGTTGGAGGCGATGATGTCCGGCCGGCCCGTGATCACCTGCCAGGATTCGGGCGGGGTGTTGGCCCTCGTGGAGAGCGGGGTCAACGGCATCGTCGCTGCCCCGGACCCTGGCTCCTTGGCCCGAGCGATGGATCTACTCGCCGAGGAGGACGCGATGGCAATGGCATACGGCTCGGCCGGCAAGAAACTGGTCGAGGACCTGGGGCTGTCCTGGGATCACGTCATCGCGAAGTTGTTGGCATGACTACGCGATCGCCCATGCGATTGGCCTGGTGCACCCCGTTCACGCCGATGAGTGCGATCGGGCAGTTCAGTGCACAAGTCGTCGCCTCGATTCGCGAGTCTCTCGATGTTCACGTCGATCTCTTCTACCCGGCCAAGGCGGGCGGTCGAACCTTTCCGGACAAGGGCGAAGAACTAGGTCCTGATCCGGAATCGGTCCTGTCCGACTATGACGCTGTGGTGTACAACATCGGCGACAATCCAGACAACCATGGGGCGTTGGTGTCCGCGTTGCGCGCAGTGCCGGGTCTGGTTGTACTGCACGATGTCTCGCTGATCCACCTGGTGGTGCCCTACCTGGTCGAGGGCGCCCGAGAAGGAGGTGCTCAGGGAGGTCGATCGCTGGTACGGAGAGGCCGGCGTAGCTCTGGTCACCCAGCTGCGTGCCGATCTGTCATCCACCCTCGGCCGACCCGACATCGTCGACCGGTTCCCGATGCTCGAGCTGGCGCTCGGCAACGCCGAGGGCGTTGTCACCCACTCTCGGTACGCGGCCGAGCTGGTCCGCCAGCGGTACGCGGGCGATGTGTGGGCCCTCCCCTTGCCGAGGACGGTGGCCAACGGGCACGACGACGTCGCGTTGCCCTCCGAGATCGATGAGCGGCCGATCATCCTGCAAGCGGGAATCCCCAATCGTAACAAGCACATTCCGGCGGTGATCGAGGCGTTCGACTTGGCCGGGCTCGCCGCTGAGGCACAGCTCGTGGTCTGCGGTTACGGATCGACGAAGGACTACGACCACCTGCAGGCACTGGTGTCGGCCAAAGGCCTGGACGGGAGCGTGCATCTGCTCGGTCCTGTGGACGACGGAGTTTTGGATGCACTGCGCCGGCGTGCCTCGATCGCCACCGTCCTGCGGTATCCGTTCGGCGAGGCGGCGAGCGCCGTCCTGCTCGACAGCATGGCCTACGGTCTTCCCGTGGTGACCGTGGACGGCGGGCACTACGCCGAGGTTCCGGGCGAGACAGTCGCCCGTGTCGCAGTTCCGCCGCGCGCAGGTGACATTGCTCCGATTCTGCGTCGGTGGATCGACACTTCTTCCAGTAGCACGAGAGGTCGGGCTCAGGGCTGCTGCGTACGTGGCGTCCGAGCACTCGCCGCTGCATTACGCACGCAGCCTCGTGGACGTCATCGAGCAGCTCGGTGCGTTCCCCCGCCGCCGGCGACTGGCGGACATCCTTGCTTCGACGCTTCGAGAACCTGAACTTCGCGCCTGACGCTCCGATTTTCGCCCTGGTTGCCGACTCGGCGAGCGAGTTGCTCAGCCCGGAGCCGGTCAACGCCGGCATCATCTATGGCCGGAAGCCTGGGTCCGACGGCGAACGGCGCGCAACGGTCGGGTGATTCGCCAGGAAAGAGTCGCTCGGGTCGCGGCCAGCTCGTGTGTCAGCCCGGCGGCTGCTGCGCGCAGCCGGTCGACTTCCGCATTGGTGGTTATTTCGTTCGCGGCTGCGTTCACCGTCCACGCTGCCGTGGCCTTGGTGCGCCAGGCGACAGCCGAAGCCAGCGCGGCGCGTTCCCGATCACGAATCGCCTCGATCTCGTGGGTCAGTTCCTCAGCCCTCCGGTAGATCCGGCCGCGGTCGGCCACCAGGGCTTCGCGGTCGTCGACCATCCCGAGATGATGGGTTCGTAGCCCGTCCAGCTCGTCCCGGCATTCGGAAAGCTCCGCGCTCAGCCTTTCGACTTCGTGCCTGAGTTCGGCCGAGCGCGCCGGTTCGTAGTTGTCCAGGACATTCGCCGGCGCGCTGAGCTTGTCGTGCAGCTCGTCCCAATGCTCTTCCGCGACGAAGAAACGGTTCAGGCCATCGAAGAGCACGAAACGATATCCTGCGGCCTCGAGCTCGGGTTGCCACCGCTCATGGGACGGCAGAGCGGTGTCCGGCTCCAGCGACTCGATCACGATCACCCATGGCCGCCAGATGCTCAGGTCGGCCCCGGACAACACCTCCGCTTCCGCCCCCTCCACATCCAGGCTCATGAAGTGGATGTCGAGTCCCTGCCAGCCCGCCTCGGCCAACAGATCACCGAGCCGATGAGCCGGAACCTGTACCGGCTGCACCTCACGGCCACGGGACAGCTGCACCGTCGTGACGTCCTCGTGCAGGCTGGACAAGCCTGTGTCCGGTACCTCGTACAGGGTCACGGTGCCGTTCACATCGGTGACCGCAACTTCGAACACCACATCACCGGGGCGCTGGTCACGATGCGCTTGGGCGTAGGTGTGAACCGGATCGATCGACATTCCGCGCCAGCCCCGGTCGTAGAACGCCCGGGTCACCGAGTCGGCCGACGGATCGTTGGCACCGACGTCGAGATATCGGCCATTCGCGATGTGACCCAGCGCGCGGTACAGGACGACGTCCTCACGGTTCTGTGCGAAAGAGACAAAGGGCTGGAGGCTCACCTGACCGAGGGTAGCGGTGACCGTCGGCAGCGACGTCCGGCCCGTCAACAGCTCGAGAAGGTGAATTCGGCATCGGTCCGTAACTCGGTCCCCGATAGGATTCGCCTGACCTTCCAGTGCCAAGTCCATCGAGGAGTCCTATGCCCTGCGCCCTGATCACGGGGATCAGCGGTCAGGACGGCGGCTATCTCGCCGAGCACCTGCTGTCCCGAGGGGTCACGGTGCATGGGCTTGCGCGCGAAGAGGATGGCCAGGTCGGCGGTGTCGATCAGGATGCGCCCGGGCTGACCGTGCACCGTGCAGATCTGACCGATGCCGACACGCTCGCCGGCTTGATCGCGGACGTCGCACCCGACCAGGTCTACAACTTGGCCGGAATCTCGTCGGTGGCGCAGTCGTGGGCGGCGCCGGTCGTGAACGGGGCAGTGAACGGACTGGCGGTAGCGGGGCTGATTCAGACGGTCTGGCAGGTCACCCAGGACACCGGCCGGCCCATTCGGTTCGTCCAGGCATCCAGCGCTGAGATCTTCGGCGCGCCGGCGACCAGCCCGCAGAACGAGACGACGGCGATTGCCCCGGTGAGCCCGTACGGCGCGGCCAAGGCCTATGCCCACCATCTGGTGTCGGTGTACCGCGGCCGCGGCCTGCATGCTTCGTCGGTGATCCTGTTCAACCATGAGTCACCCCGACGGCCGGAGACCTTCGTCACCCGCAAGATCACCGCCGGCGCGGCGCGGATCGCCAGGGGTGAGGCCGACGAACTCGTCCTCGGGAACCTCGACGCGGTCCGCGACTGGGGTTGGGCACCGGACTACATGGCCGCGATGGCGTTGGCCGCCGAGGCGTCCGAACCGTCCGACTATGTGATCGCGACGGGAGAGGGCCACACTGTGCGGGACTTCGTGGCGGCGGCCTTCGCCGCCGCCGGCCTGCGGGACTGGGAACGATTCGTCCGGTCCGACCCACAGTTCTTCCGGCCGGTCGAGGGCGTCGCGCTGGTCGGCGACCCGACGAGGGCCCGCGAGCGCCTCAACTGGCGTCCAACGGTCGCATTCGAGGAGATTGTTGCGCGCATGGTTGCGGTGGATCTGCGCTGACCGTTCCGCCAGCCATGAAACCTGCGGGTGCCGACGAGGCCCTGGCGGGCGCGAAGCCGTCGCCGGGTCGACGGCGGGCAGCCTTTGCCCAGTACATCTTCCTGGCCGCGGTGGTCGGCTTCGGCGGCTACTGGATCTACGCACATCGGGCCGAACTGGCCGAGGCCTGGGCGTCCGTCGAGTTCTGGCCGGTCGTCGGCGCGATGCTGTTCGGCATGGTCGGCGCATCGACCGCGGTCCCGATCTGGCGATCCGTACTGGCCGGGATGGGGTCAGTCCTCGGCTGGCGTTCGGCGGCAAGGATCGTGCTCATCGGTCAGTTGGGGAAGTACGTTCCCGGCGGGGTCTGGCCTGTCATCGTGCAAGCCAGGATGGCCCGGGAGGAGCACGTCCCGGTGGTCCGGAGTGGCTCGGCCAGCCTGATGTCGTTGATCATCTCGGTGATCACGTCCCTGTCCCTGGGCGCGGTGGCGCTGGTGCTCAGCGGCGCCGCCGTTCTGCACGACTGGTGGTGGGTGACCCTGCTGGTCATCCCGTTGCTCGCGGTGTTGCACCCCACTGTCATCGGTTGGCTGGGTCGACTCGCCAGTGCGGTGCTGCGGCGGCCCATCGAACTCCCGTTGCTCACGCTCGGCTCGGTGCTTCGCGCGGCCGCCTGGGCTCTCGTGGGTCAGGTGATCTTCGGGCTCCAGTACTACCTGCTGCTCGGCATGGTCAGCGGGGACTGGCATGATCCGCTGCTGGCGATCGGCCTGTTCCAGCTCGCCACCTCGGCCGGGATCCTGGTGGTGTTCGCCGCGGCAGGCGCCGGTCCACGAGAATTGATCCTGGTGGCCGGATCGGCAGCCGCCGTTGGACAGGGACCGGCCTTGCTGGCCGTCCTGCTCTCGCGCGCCGTCCTGACGGTCGGTGACTTCTTGCTCGCCGGAATCGGGTGGTTGCTCGGCCGATCGCATCGCCGCGAGAAGGCTCAGCTCAACCTGGCCGCGCCCGCGTCCGATGCGGCCGACGGCTCGGAACCGGCATGACGGGGCAAACGGGCGTCGAGCACCCGCGAGTCGTGGTCTTCGGCACTTTTCAAGTTCAAGATCACCCGAGGATTCGAGTACTGGCCGAGGGTCTGGCCGCCCATGGGTATGTGGTCTCCGAGATCAACGAGCCACTCGGGCTCAGCACCGCTGACCGGGTGGCACTCCTGCGGCAGCCGTGGCGGCTACCGCTGCTGGCCGCCCGTCTCGTTCGATGCTGGTGGCGACTCTGGCGCCGGGGCCGAGCTGTGCGCGAGGACGTGGACGTTGTGCTCGTCGGCTACCTCGGGCACTTCGACGTTCACCTGGCCCGTCGGGTATTCCGCGGCGTGCCCATCGTGCTCGACCATCTCATCTTCGCCGCAGGCACGGCCGCCGATCGAGGGGTGCCACGTGGCATGCGCACCCGGATGCTCGGCCGTCTCGACCGGAGCGCGCTCAAGGCCGCCGACGTGATCGTCGTGGACACGGTCGAGCACGCGCAGCGGGTACCGGCCGCATTGGCTGATCGAGTGGTCATTTGTCTGGTCGGGGCCGACCAGAGCTGGTTCGCGGCCCGGCCCGAGCGCACCGAGCGACCGGCCGGTGACCCCTTGCGAGTGATCTTCTTCGGACTGTTCACGCCGCTGCAAGGGGCGCCGGTGATTGCGCAAGCGCTGGCCGCGCTGGTTGAGCGCACCGACCTGGAGGTGACCATGGTCGGCCACGGTCAGGATTATCGACGGTGCCGGGACCTGGTCCCGAGCACAGCCCCGGTGACCTGGTTGAGCTGGGTTGACGCGACCGACCTGCCCGCGTTGGTCGCCGAGCACGACGTCGTTCTCGGGATCTTCGGCACCACGCCCAAGGCCGCCAGGGTGGTACCGAACAAGGTCTACCAAGGCGCCGCCGTCGGCCGCGCCTTGATCACGTCGGACACCTCGGCGCAACGACGGGTGCTCGGTGATGCCGCGCGGTACGTGGCGGCCGGTGACGCACCGGCACTGGCCGACGTGGTGCGCAAGCTGGCAGAGAACCCGGATCAGGTGGCGGAGCTCCAGCTGTCGGCCCGTACTCTGGCCGACCGGAGCTTCACCGCCGTCGAGGTCGCCGTGCCCCTGGCCGAGAGGATCGCTGCATGCCTGGGAAGGCGCCCACCGCACCGCTGAGCCCACGGGCATCCATGCGGTGGCCCTTCATCCGCACAGCGATCACAGACTTTGCCCCGACCCGCCTGCTGGAAGCCGGGTGTGGCCAGGGTGCGATGGGTACCCGGCTCGTCCGACTTGCACCGACCTACGTCGCGGTCGAACCCGACGAACAGTCCTACCAGGTTGCCCGGTCCCGGCTGGAGCCTGCCGGCGCGCGTGTGCTGCATGGCACGGCGGACGCCTTGCCCGCGGAGGACACTTTCGACACGGTCTGCGCGTTCGAAGTGCTCGAGCATCTCGAGGACGAGGACGCCGCCCTTGCGCAGTGGCGGCGCCGTCTGGTGCCGGGCGGGCAACTTGTCCTGTCCGTTCCCGCGTTCCAGGACATGTACGGACCGTGGGATGCGGCTGTCGGCCACTTCCGCCGGTACAGCCCGCACGAACTGGAGATGGTGCTCGCCCGCAACGGGTTCAGGGCCGCGAAGCTCGACCTGTACGGCTGGCCGCTGGCTTTTGCGCTGGAGAAGGTGCGCAACCTCCTGATCGAGCGGCGTGGGAACCCCGATCCGGGTAGTCATCACGAAGATGGGCCGGCTGAGCCCATGGCCGAACGCACGGCCGGGTCGGGACGCATGCTCCAACCGGGGCGCGGTGTGGTCGGCGTCGCCACCCAGGTCGCCGTCTGGCCGTTCACCAAGCTGCAGAAGCTTCGGCGCAGTTCTGGCAACGGGATCGTCGCGGTCGCCTACCGCCAGGACTGACCGCCGTTTTGACGACCGTCCCTGAGGCCGCGCCCACCCGGGCGAGCGCCATGCAGCGCGCCCGCGGATGGGTCAGCGCTGAACACCTCGTAGCTGTCGGAGTCGTGCTCGGCGCGCTGCTCCTGGTGGCGGTACGGCTCGGCTCCAGCCTGCTCGGCATCCGGGTGTTCGCAGGGGTCGACCTGCTCACGGTCAACTACCCGTGGACCGACGGCACCGTGCCCTCGAGCGTGGTGGAGAACCCGCTGATCGGCGACACCATCGACTCCTTGCTGCCGTCGCTGATCAACCTGCATCAGCGGTTGCTCAGCGGCGACGTGCCGATGTGGATCGCCGCCGGCGCGCCCGGCAATTCCGGCCTCGGGACGAACACGCTCGGCTGGGCGACGCCGCTGACCATCTGGTCGGTCATCCTGCCCACGGCGTGGGCGATGGGTTTCGTCAAGCTCCTCCAGCTCGCGGCGGCCTTCGCCTTCATGGTCCTGTGGCTCCGGCGTCTCGGAGTTTCCGCCGGCCCGGCCGCGTTCGCCGGCCTGGCGTACTGCGGCAGCGGCTTTTTCGTGGCCTGGTCCAACTGGATCCCGCAGGCCACCTCCGCCGCGCTGCTGCCGATGCTGTTCTGGTCGGTCGAGCGGTTCGTCCAGGTCCGCACGCTTCGAGCGGTCATGGCGGTCGCCGTCTCGGTCGCCTTCCTGTTCCTGGCCGGCTTTCCGGCGGTGGCCGGCCACGCTCTCTACGCCGCCGGTGCGTATTTCCTGGTCCGGCTGATCGCCGAGCGGGTCCGGCCGCTCGGCCTCAGCCTTCGCACGATCGCGCTGGCCGTCGGCGGTGTGCTCACCGGCCTGGCCCTGGCCGCGTTCCAGCTGCTGCCGCTGCTCGGCTGGCTCGGCACGTCCAACCTGGAATACCGCGAGGATCAGTTCCACGTCGAGCTGCCGTGGCGGTCGCTGCTCACGACCCTGTTGCCGACGACCTTCAATCCCGAGGCCTACCCGGACTCCAACCCGATCGAGTCCTATGCCTTCCTCGGCGCCGGCGTGCTGATGCTGGCCGCACTCGCCGTGCTCTGTGCGCGGTTCGCCGGAGCCCGCCGTGGGGTGGTGAGCTTCCTGGCGGTTCGGCACGGCGTTCGTCGGCGCGGTCATCTGGTTCCAGGGATGGTGGACCGACTGGCTCGGCGCCCTGCCGATCTTCTCCGGCAACCTGCCGGGTCGGCTGCGGGACCTGGTGGGCCTGTTCGTCTGCGCGTTGGCCGGTATCGGCTGCCATGTCCTGCTGCGCGCCGACCTCACCCCGGCCCGAGCGAGGTGGCGTGCCATCGTCGGCTCCGGGCTCGTCGGCGGGCTGGCGGTGGTGCTGATCGTGTTGTGGGTGCGGGCCCGCGACGACGCGCCGAACCCCGACCACTTGATCGCCGACGTCGCCCTTGGCCTGATGTGTCTGGTGTTCTTCGGCGTCGCCGTGCTGGCCGGGCAGCGCCGGGTGCTCCGGTCGGCCGCGGTCGGACTGGCCACGCTGGTGCTGGCGGTGCAGATCGTCGGTGCGACCGCGTTCTACTGGCCGACCGGGCGTACCGCGGACTTCTACCCGGAGAACGGCCTGATCCGGGCGGCCCAGGCCAACGTGGGTCATGATCGTGCGCTGCAGCTGAGTTCGTTCTTCGGCTCGACCGGCAACGCCTACGACATCAGAACGGCGACAGCGCACACGTTCCAGCCGGACGCCTGGCGGGCGTACATGCTGGCCATCGACCCCAATGCGTACACCCCACCGGGCCGTACCCCGACGAGTCCGAGACTGACCATCACCATGACCGGTTCGAGCATCCACGATTCCCGTTGCTGGACCGACTCGGGGCCCGCTGGGTGATCGGGTCCCAAATCCGTGCGGTTCCCGGACCGGTCACCGATCCGGACCGGACGGCGGCGTCGATCCAGGGCGCCGACCGGGTCACGACGACCGCGGCCGGGCTGACCGTTCCCATGGTTGCCGGTCCGATTCGCGGCGTCCGGGTGCATGTGGACGCGACCGTGCGGTCGGCGCTACGTCTCGATGTCACCGTGCTCGACGGCCTCGGCACGGACACTGGCCACCGGAACGGCGACCAGGGGTTCGCTCGATCCGGGGTGGCTCACCGTTCCGATCGCCGGCGAGGACCTGCCCACGACCGGCACCCAGACCGTCCGGATCGTCTCGACCGGGCGCGCCGGTCGGGCTGAGCGCCACCGGGTGCGGTGCCCAGCGTGCAACTCATCGGGTCCGACCGACGACGGGCTGAGGTTGGTCTACAGCGACCAACACGGCGTGCTCTGGGAGCGGACCACCAGCCTGCCCAGGATCCGGTGGGCAGCCGACAGTCGCGGGTGATCCCGACGCAGCCGGCCCGACTCACCGCACTGGAAGTTCGACCCTGCCGTCGGACACCGTGGTCCTGGACGAGGACGGCCCGGCCGCCGCCGGCCGGTCCGGCCACCGTGTCGATCGAGCAGGACACCGGCGACGAGATCCGGGTGCGGGTCGACGCCGACGGCGCCGGGTACCTGGTCGTCGCCGAATCGCTCGGTTCGGGCTGGGCCGCGTCCGTCGACGGAGCGGCGGCCACCATCCGGGCGGCCGATCAGGCGTTCGGCGCCGTCGCCGTCCCGGAAGGCGCCCACGAGATCGTGTTCGAACAGGTCGGCGTCCATCGGGTCGCCGGAAATCTGATCAGCGCGGGAGCCCTGGTGGCCGACCCTGACCTGCTGGGCCGTGCTGGTCCTCCGGGCCGCCGCGACCCACCGCGGCGACCTCGTCGGCAGATCGTGCCCTGACCGGCTGGTAGCTTCGACCGGTGCCCGACCCGACCCAAGGCCCGATCGGTCTGGTCGTGGTCACCTACTCGCCCGGTGACACCCTCGCCGCCCTGCTCGACTCGGTCCCGAAGGCCACCGAGTCGGCGGGTCGAGGTCGTGCTGGCCGACAACGGCTCGACCGACGGTTCGGTGGAGGCCGCGGCCGAGCGGCCCGGTGTCCGGCTGGTCCGGACCGGCGGCAACCTCGGCTACGGGGGAGCGGCCAACGTCGGCGCGCGTGCGCTGGATCCCGCGGCGCAGGCGATCTTGGTGATCAACCCCGACGTCGTGCTCGATCCGGGCTCGATCGACGCCCTGCTCGACGCGCTCGATCGCCTGCCCGCGAGCGGGCTCGGTCGGCCCACTGATCGTCGACGAGCACGGCACCGTCTATCCGTCCGCGCGTCGGTTGCCGACGGTCGGCACCGGAATCGGACATGCCATGTTCGGCTGGTGGTGGCCGTCCAACCCGTGGACCGTTGCCTACCGGTTGGACCACGCCGAGCCGGTGGAACGGCCGGCGGGCTGGCTCTCCGGCTCCTGCCTCCTGGTCCGCCGCGACGGCCTGGGACCAGGTCGGCGGCTTCGACCCGGCGTACTTCATGTATTTCGAGGACGTCGACCTCGGCGACCGGCTGCAGCAGGCCGGCTGGCAGAACGTCTACGTCCCGTCGGCCAGGGTGGTGCACATCGGCGGGCACGCCGCGGAACGGGAACCCGCGGCGATGGCGCGGGCGCACCACGAATCCGCCTACCGCTACCTCGCGAGTCGATATCCGCGGTGGTGGCAGGCGCCGCTGCGGTGGGCTTTTCGCGCCGGCCTCGCCGCCAGGGCGTTCGCCGCCAAGCGGTCGGCCAAGGTGGCCGGCGGCGCGGCCCTGCCCGACCGACACGCCTGAGCCCCGCCCACCTCACCGCAGCCCGGCGCTTTCCGACCTCGCGAACGGGGGCGTGCCGAGGCGGTTCGATAGGGTCGGATCCCGGAACGCCGCCGATCGCAGCCGGTGGCACTGCGGAGGGACAAGGCCGAGGAATGAAGGGCATCATCCTGGCCGGCGGCGCCGGTACTCGGCTGCACCCGGTGACCCGGGCGGTTTCCAAGCAACTGCTCCCGGTCTACGACAAGCCGATGATCTACTACCCGCTTTCCGTGCTGATGCTCGCCGGAATTCGGGAGATCTTGATCATCACCACCCCCGAGGACAACCCAGCCTTCCGGCGGTTGCTGGGCGATGGTGCCGAGTGGGGCCTGCAGCTGACCTACGCCGAGCAGCCGAAGCCGGAAGGACTGGCGCAGGCGTTTCACATCGGCGCGGACCACATCGGTGACGACTCGGTTGCCTTGGTCCTTGGCGACAACATCTTCTACGGCCAGGGCTTCTCGCAGACGCATGCGGCGACGCCGCTGCCGACGTTTCCGGTTGCGTGCTGTTCGGCTACCCGGTGCGCGACCCTGAGCGCTACGGGGTGGGGGAGCGGGACCAGAGCGGACGGCTCATCTCGATCGAGGAGAAACCGACGAGGCCCAAGTCCAATCTGGCCGTCACCGGGCTGTATCTCTACGACAACGCCGTCGTCGAGTACGCCCGCGACCTGAAGCCCTCGGCCCGCGGCGAACTCGAGATCACCGACCTGAACAACATCTACGTGGCCAACGGCACTGCATCGCTGATCGACCTCGGTCGTGGTTTCGCCTGGCTGGACACCGGCACCCACGACTCCCTCCTCGAAGCTGGTCAGTTCGTCGAGGTGCTCGAGCATCGGCAGGGCATCCGGATCTCCTGCCTCGAGGAGATCGCTCTGTCGCAGGGCTGGATCGACGCGCAGCGGTGCCTGGCGTTGGGCTCCGCGCCATGGCGCAAGTCGCCGTACGGTCAATATGTGATGGACGTGGCCAGGGCCGCGGGCGCCGCGTGACCCCCGCGCCGGACTTGCCGGCGAAGTCGGGTGCCTCAGGGACCCCGCGGGTCTCGGTGGTCATCCCCTCCTTCGACAACGCACGGTTCATCGAACAGACCGTGCGATCGGTGCTGGACCAGACATTCCCCGACTTCGAATTGGTCATCTCCGACCACTCGTCCACCGACGGCACCTGGGAGCTACTGCAACAGTTCGCCGACGATCCGCGGGTCCGGCTCACCCAGGTGGCCGCGCGGCGGCGGTGCACCGGCGAACTGGACCGCGGTGACCGCCCAGGCCCGGGGTGAACTGCTCAAGCTGGTCTGCGGCGACGACCTGCTGTACCCGACGGCGCTGGCGGAACAGGTCGCGGCGTTCGACGCCTTCCCGGAGGCAGTGCTGGTCAGTTCACAGCGGGACATCGTGGACTGCCGAGGGCAAGCCGGTGCTGCGGGCGCGCGGGCTGCAGGGTCTGGCCGGTCTCGTCCCCGGCGACCGAGCGGTGCGGCGCACGGTGGCCGCCGGCACCAACGTGTTCGGCGAGCCGGTGTGCATCCTGGTCCGGCGGTCGGCGCTGATCGCCGCCGGCGGTTGGGATGCCAGGTCGCCCTATCTCATCGACCAGGCCACCTTCGCCCGGGTGCTGCGACGTGGCCCGATGGTCGCGCTGCGCCGGCCGCTGGCCGCGTTCCGGATCTCCGAGCAGCAGTGGAGCGTAGGGCTGGCCCGCCAGCAGGGCGCGCACGCGCGGGAATTCCACCGCACGGTGGCCAGGGAGAACCCCCGGCTGTTGACCAGGCGCGACAAGGTCTCCGGCGACGTCAGGGCCTCTGCCATGGCATACGCCCGCCGTGCCGTCTATCTGGGCATGCGACTGCGACGGGCCGACCAACTCCGTTGGTCGAGCCGCCTCCGTTGACTCCGCCGCCGCTCCCGGCCGCCGGGAGCGACCTTGCTCACGCCTTCCTGTGAACCGAAAGCAACCGGATCGTCACACGCCGCTGGATAGAATCGCCGAATGACGGAACGCGACCGGGCGATGCCGCACGCGGTATCCGTGGTCATCCCCGTCTACCAGGGCGCGCGGACGCTGCCACCGCTGTTGCGCGAACTCGCGCCGATGGCCGACGGCTTCAGCACCCCGACTCGGTTACCGCGGCCCGGGTCGCCGAGGTACTGCTGGTCCACGACAACGGTCCGGACGACTCGGCCAAGGTCATCCGCGAGCTGGCCGAGAAGTACGACTTCGTCCGACCGGTCTGGCTCTCCCGCAACTACGGCCAGCATCCGGCCACCCTGGCCGGCATGGCCTCCAGCGGCGGCGACTGGATCGTCACGATGGACGAGGACGGCCAGCACGACCCGGCCGCGATCGGGCCGATGCTCGACGTGGCGATGACCGAACAGGCCGACCTGGTCTACGCCAAGCCCACGAACAAGCCGCCGCACGGGGCCATGCGCAACACCGCGTCCCGAGCCGCCAAGCGGGTCATCGTCGCTTCGGCGGGCACCCGGTCGGCGCGCGACTTCCACAGCTACCGGCTGGTGCTCGGCGAGGTCGGCCGCAGCGTCGCCGCCTACGCCGGGGCCGGCGCCTACCTCGACGTGGCGATGAGTTGGGTGGCCAGGCGCATCGCGACCTGCCCGGTGCAGCTGCGGGCCGAGGGTGGCCGGCCGTCCGGCTACTCGCTGCGCACCCTGTCGTCGCACTTCTGGCGGATGGTGCTGTCCAGCGGCACCAAGGGTCTCCGGCTGGTCAGCCTGCTCGGGGTGATCTTCGCCGTCGGCGGGTTCGGGCTCGCGGTTTACCTGCTGGTCGCGCGGCTGTTCTTCGACGCCGATCTGCCGCCGGGCTGGCCGTCCCTGATGGTTGCGATCCTGCTCGGCAGCGGTGCCATTCTGTTCTCCCTCGGGGTGATCGCCGAGTACATCGGCGTCAACGTGAACATGGCCATGGGCCGCCCGCTCTACCTGATCGTCAAGGACCCCGCCGACGGACCGCTCGGTCGGACGTTGCAACCGCACGACGCCGACCACCGCCGTCCCCGACCGTGGAATCCATCGCTGGTTGACAGCCCGACGGCCGAGCGGGCTCCCGTCGTGCCGGTCCGGCGATGACGGCGGCGTACCGGCCTACGTCGGGGGACACCACCACCCTCATCGTCGGTGCCGGCGGACTGCTCGGCGGCGCTGTCAGCCGCTCGGCGCACGCCAGAGGCGACCGGCTGGTGACCCCTGCGGTGCACTGGGACGACCCGGCCACCGCCCGCGCCGATCTGCGCCGGGCGGTGACCCGGCTGTTCGACCCGGCCGTGGAGTCGGGCGGCGCATGGCGGGTGGCCTGGTGCGCGGGCGCCGGGGTGGCCGGAACCTCAGACGACGAGCTGGCCGCCGAGGTGGCTGCGCTCGAGGCGGTGCTGGGGGCCGTTCGTGGTCGGGTCGCCGGCCATCCTGAGCTGGCCGAGCGCGGCGCGGTGTTCGTGGCGTCGTCGGTCGGCGGCCTGCACGCCGGCGGCGAGAACCCGCCGTTCACCGAGCACCACCCGGCCGCGCCGACGTCGGCCTACGGCAGGGCGAAACTGGCCGGAGAACAAGCGGCCGAACGGTTCGCCGCGGCCTCCGGGGTGCCCACCGTCATCGGCCGGATCACCAATCTCTACGGTCCCGGGCAAGATCTGAACAAGCCGCAGGGGCTGATCTCGCACCTTTCCCGGGCGCATCTGACCCGCAATTCGGTGTCGGTCTACGTCTCGCTGGACACCATCCGCGACTACCTGTTCGTCGACGACTGCGCGGAGATGGTCTGCGACGCGTTGGACGGAGTGGCCGCGGTCGCCGAACCCGGCCGGGCGCTGATCAAGATCCTGGGCGCGCACCAGGGGGTCACCATCGGGGCCCTGCTCGGCGAGTTCCGCCGGGTTTTCAAGCGCAGCCCGCTCGTCCTGCTGGGCAGTTCTGACGCCGCCCGGTACCAGGCCGCCGACCTGCGGGTCCGATCCGTGGTCTGGACCGAGTTGGACCGGCGAGCCCTGACCTCACTGCCCGCCGGGCTGGCCGCCACCGCCGAGGACCTGTTCCGGACGGTCAAGGGTGCCGGCTGAGAACACCGCGGTGACCGGGGTCGACACGGCCGCGCCGGACACCGCGCCGGACGCTGCCCTGCGCCGCCGACACCGCTCGCGGACGTCGACGACGACCGCACCGACGTCCCTGCCGGATCCGTGGGCGACCCGATGCCGGACTCGCCGACCCGTCCCCGCCGGCTCGCGGCGTGGTGGCACCGCAGCGATCTGCGGTGGTACCTGCTGGCCCTCGCGCTCACCGCCGCTGCGATGACCTGGATGATGCGCCTCTGGCGGGCCAACCTTCGCATCCCGTTCCGGTATGACTCGGATGCGCTCGGCCATGCCGCACACTTCCAGACGATCCTGGAAACCGGTTGGTACGAATATCAACCCAGGCTCGGCGTGCCGTACGGGCAGCACTACCACGACTATCCGTTCTCCGACGACCTGCACATGGCGATGGCCAAGTTCCTCGGCGCCTTCACCAGCGACTGGGTCGTCGCGTTCAACGGCTATTACCTGCTGACGTTCCTGCTGTGCGCGATCAGCGCGGTCTGGTTCTTCCGGCAATGCGGCCTCCGGCCCGGATGGAGCGTGGTCCTGGCGGTGCTGTTCGCCACCGCGCCGTACCACTTCCTCCGCAACGAGATGCACCTGTTCCTGTCCGGGTACTACCTGGTGCCGGCCGGGCTGGTGGTCGTGCTGTGGATCGCCCGCGGCGAACCGATCTGGCGCCGCCGGGCCGGCGTCAATCCGGTGCTCGGCGTCCTCACCGGACGTGGCGCGGCCACCGTCCTGGTGCTGGGTCTGCTGGTCTACTCGGGCGTGTACTACGCGGTGTTCGTCGGGCTGCTGCTGGTCGCCGCCGGGTTGCTCGCCCTGGCCCGCACCCGGGACAAGCGCCGGTTCGGCGGTGCGGTGATCGCGGGGCTGACCCTGCTCGGCTGGTACCTGCTCGCGTTGCTGCCCGACCTGCTCTACAGCATGGCGAACGGCTCGAACAGCGACGCGTTCGTCCGGGTCCCGAGCGACGCCCAGTACTACGCGCTTGCGGTTCGGCCAGCTGGTCATGCCGCCGGCCGGACATCCGTGGTCGCTGCTGGCCGACCTGCGCGAGCTGGTACGACGACCGCTACCCGCCGAGTCGCCGAGCAACCTGCACTCGGCTTCGTCGCCGCCGTCGGCTTCCTGCTGCTGCTGATCCTCGGCCTCGCCGCGATCGCCCGAGCTCGTCGACGCGGCCCGGCACTGCGCCGAACCGCCCTGACGTTCGACCAACTCTCCGCCCTGACCTGGACCGCGTTCCTGCTCTCCACCAGCGGTGGACTCGGACTCTTCGTCTCCATGGCGGTGGTCGCGGTTCGCGGCTGGAACCGGATGTCCATCGTCATCGGGCTGCTCGCCCTTGCCGGGTTCGGCCTGGTCATGCAGTCGCTGCAGGCGCGCTGGGTGCGCCGGGCCGGGTTGCGCCGACCGGTGTTGCGCCGGGTCGCGCGCTCGGCGGTGCCCGCGGTACTGGTGCTGGTCATCGGGGTTGCCGACCAGTCGCTGGACGGCGCGGTTCCCGAATACGCCGAGGTCGCCGCCACCTTCGCGTCCGACCAGACGTTCTTCGGTGATCTCGAGGCGCGACTGCCGGACGGCGCGATGGTGTTTCAACTGCCGTTCCGCGACTACCCCGAGTCCGAGATCATCAACGGCACCCGGGAGAGCGACCAGCTTCGGCCGTTCCTGAACACCACCACGCTGCGCTGGTCCGCCGGCGGCATCAAGGGTCGGCCACAGGTCGACTGGGCCAAGGACGTGGTCCGCCAACCCGCCGAGAAGATGACCAGGGACCTGGCCGTGATCGGGTTCGTCGGCATCGTCGTGGACCGGGCGGCCACCACTGACCACGGCAGGTCGTGGGAGTACGACCTGATGCCCTACACCGGTCCGCCGACCTCGATCAGCCCCGACGGGCGGTGGGCCTACTACTCGCTGGCCCGGGTCGGTCTCGAGGTACGCACGACGATGAGTCGGGCGACCCGGCAGGCGGTGGCCCAGTCGATCACCGGTGTCAGCCCCGCCCCGGCGAACTGACCGGTAGCCCGGAAACCGACGCTCGCGGTGCGTCGGTCCGGTCGGCCCGACCTGGCAGGATCGAGGCCATGTCCGCGCCCGATCGACCGTCCGACGCCTCTGGGCCGACACCAGGCGCAGCTACCGCCGACGCGGACTACGCCGAGCGGCTGAACCGGTTGCAGAACAAGCGCTGGAAGAAGTGGCTCGGGGTTCAGGCGCCGTACCGGGCGAACATCCGCCGGATGCGGCTGGGACGCACCCTGGACGTCGGCTGCGGCAACGGACGCAACCTGTCCTACCTGCCCGAAGGCTCGGTCGGAGTGGACCACAACGCCCACCTGGTGGCAGCCGCGCGCGACCGCGGCGGCGAGGCCTACACGGTCACGGAGTTCTTCGCCGACCCCGACCTCTGCGCGCCAGGGGCGTTCGACTCGATCCTGGCCGCGCACCTGGTCGAACACCTCACCTCCGCCGAGGCGCGTGGGGTGCTGCGCCCATACCTGCCGTCGGTGCGGCCGGGCGGTCGGGTGGTGTTCATCACCCCGCAGGAACGCGGCTTCGCGTCCGATCCCACGCACGTCGAGTTCACCGACCACGACGCGCTGGACGAGCTGAGCAGGGAGCTCGGACTGGTACCGGTGCGCCGGTATTCGTTCCCGTTCCCGCGCTCGGCCGGCAAGCTGTTCGTCTACAACGAATTCAACCTCATTGCCCGGGTACCGGGCACCGAGGTGCCGCAATGACGGCGAAGCACGACGCCTCGAACCCGCCGGACGCGATGAGTGCTGCGTCCGCGGCTCCCGCGGATCGCCAGCTGCACGACCCTGACCCGGAAGAACTACTCCTCGACGAGCTCGCGCCGCAGGACTCCGGAGCGCCTTTGTCCGGGAAGCGCAAGACGCTGGCGTTGGTCATGCGGGTCGTCGGCATCGGCCTCGCGTTGGCCGCGGTGACCTTGTGCGTCATCGCACTCGTCGACGCATGGCCCACGGTGTCCGAGGCGATCTCGCACGCCGATCCTGGCTGGCTGGTCGTGGCCATGGTGGCCAGCGTGCTGTCCATGACGGGGCTGGCCGTGTTGTGGCACCAGGTCCTGCTGGCCTTCGACCGGCGCTGGCCGCTGGGCAAGGTCACCGCCTGGTACTTCGCCGGAGAGCTGGGCAAGTACCTGCCCGGCGGGATCTGGCCGGTGGTCGGTCGGGGTGAGCTCGCCCGGCGCGGCGGTGTCGCCCGGTCCACCGCGTACGCGACGACCCTGCTGTCGTTGGCCCTGATGTGCGTCGGCGCGGCCATCGCCTGCGGGCTGCTCGCGCCGTTCCTGGCACTGAACGGGGGTGGCATCGGCCTCGCCTGGCTGTTGTTGCTGCTGATCCCGCTGGGGGTGGTGTTCGCCCACCCGGTGGTCTCGCGCCCGTTCTTCGGCGCGCTGGCGAAGCTGACCAAGGGTCGGGTCGACCTGACCCCGCCTTCGTTCGGCCGGATGCTCAGCCTGCTCGTCACCGGCACCCCCACCTGGCTGCTGGTGGGTGCCGCGTCGTGCGCCATCACCGAGGCGCTTGGCTATGACCAGCAACCGGCGAGGGTCGCGTTCGCCGCGATCGTCGCGTGGATCGTCGGGTTTCTGGCCGTGCCGGTACCGGCCGGAGCCGGGATCCGTGAGCTGATCTTCGTCGCGCTCTGCGGCCTGGACGCAGGTCCGGCGGTCGCCGTCGCGGCCATCGCCCGGCTGATGCTGATGCTCACCGACGGGGTCGGCGGGGTTGCCGGGCTGCTCGCGGCGCGTCGGGCCGGGGACGCCCGAACCCGGACCGCGGTCGGGAGCGACGTCGCCGCCCGGATGGACGCGACCGCACGGAACGACCCAGCCGACGGGGACTCGGCAGCCGGCGCTGCGGACGGTGTCGGGAACACGGCGTGATCACCGACCCGCGGGTCCTCATCGACGCGACTGCGATCCCGTCCGAACGGGGCGGCGTCGGCCGATACGTCGACAACATCGTCGCCGCCCTCGATGCGGCCGGTGCGGCCCTTTCCGTGGTGTGTCAGACCCGCGACGCCGAGGTGTTCGCGGGGCTGGCGCCGGGCAGTCGGGTGGTTCCGGTGGCCGAGGAACTGGGCAGCCGCCCGGCCCGGCTGGCCTGGGAGCAGACCACCCTGCCCCGGCTGGCCAAGCGGCTCGAGGTCGACGTCATCCACTCACCGCACTACACGATGCCGCTGGCCTCCCCGGTGCCGGTGGCCGTGACCCTGCACGACGCCACCTTCTTCTCCGACCGCGGACTGCACCTCGGGGTGAAGGGCCGGTTCTTCCGTGCCTGGTCGCGCACCTCGCTGCGCCGGGCGGCGGCGTGCATCGTGCCTTCGGCGGCGACCGCCGACGAGTTGGTCCGGTATGCCCATGCCCGCCGGTCGCTGCTCACCGTCGCCCACCACGGCGTCGATCCGGGCCGGTTCCATCGGCCGACGGACGCCGAGATCGCCGCCGTCCGCGACCATCTCGGCCTCGGCGACGACCCATGGATCGCGTTTCTCGGCACACTCGAGCCACGCAAGAACGTCCCGGCACTGATCCGGGGGTTCGGCAGGTTCGCGGCCGACCGCACCGACGTGCCGGCATTGGTGCTGGCCGGGTCGCCGGGCTGGGACACCGCGATCGAGCCGGCGCTGGCGGCGGTTGCGCCCCGGCTGCGGGTGATCCGGGCCGGCCACCTGCCGGTCGAGCTGCTGGCCGGGTTCCTCGGCGGCGCGGAGATCATGGCCTACCCGAGCCTGGGCGAGGGCTTCGGTCTGCCGGTGCTCGAGGGCATGGCCTCGGGCGCGTGCGTGCTGACCACGAAGCGGCTGTCGCTACCAGAGGTCGGCGGGGATGCGGTCGCCTACACCGGGGTCGGCGCCGGCGAGATCGCCGAGCAGTTGGCGGTGTTGATGGACGACCCCGTGCGCCGGCGCGAGCTCGGCGCCGCCGCGCTGGAGCGGGCCGGGCAGTTCACCTGGGCGGCCAGCGCCGCCCGGCATCACGAGGCATACGTGGCCGCCGCCCGGGCGGCGGCACCGGCGAGCTGAGGTGGATCAGCCGGCAGCCGGGCGGGCGATCGGCCGGTTGCCACCCCTGGCGACGCTCTCCAACTCCGGATCCAGCAGCTTCTCCGCCGCCGCCTGGCAGGCTTCGATCAGGGCCCGGCGGACGGTCACCGTGGTCCGGTCGTCCATCGGTGAACCGACGAACCCGGGCATCACGGCCAGCGGGCTGCGCTGATGCGCGGCGCGGAAAATCCAGTCGAAGCGCTCGTGGTACCCCATCGTCCACCCCGCTCGTGTCCAGCTCGGCGCGACTGTCGGCGTGAACGGGAGCCTACGGGCCGAACCGGAAAATTCCGGGCGACGCGCGGGCGCAGGTCGTCGCTGACGCAGGCGCCGGGACGTCTGGAGCTGCCGGTGTCGGCGTCGATCGCACCGATTTCACCTGAGATACTGCAGCGACTAGACCGTGCGCCGCCGAGAGGGTCCCATGCTCCAGAATCTGCCGTACCGCGCCAAGAGCGCGTACGCGGCGGCCGCTCATGGGGTCGGCAAGGGCCTCGTCGCGATGCATCTGATGTCGCCCGAGGCGCCGTCGCGGACCCACCGGCTGCGGCACTGGGGACACAGCCTGGTCGTGGTGTATGACTCGGCGGCGCTGTCCTCGCTGGACGTGCCGTGGTGGACCTACGACGCCATCGACGTGGTGGAAGGCTGGCTCAAGGCCAGGGCCGAGGCGTCGACCGGCCGGTGCGCGTGTTCGAGTACGGCTCGGGCGCCAGCACGCTGTGGCTCGCCCGCCGGGTCGGTGAGGTCCATTCGGTGGAGCACCACGAGGGTTTCGCCGACACCATGCGGCCGCTGTTCGACGAGCACGACAACATCGACTTCCTGGTGCGGCCGGCCGTGCACGTCGACCTCGCCGAAGGTGCCCTCGCACAAGCCCAGCCACACAGGACATGGACTTCGCCGACTACGTCGGACGATCGACGAGGTCGGGGGCGAGTTCGACCTGATCGTCATCGACGGCCGGGCCCGCGAGGCCTGCCTGACGGCGGCGATCCCGCACCTCGCCGACGGCGGCCTGATCGTCTACGACAACACCCACCGCAAGCGGTACAAGCGGGCCATCGCCGCCTCCGGCCTGGTCGAGTCGGTCTACACCGGCCTGACCCCGACGCTGCCGTATCCGGATCGCACGTCGCTGCTGCGCAGGGCCGGCACGCCCAGCCCGGATACGGCCTGACGGCCGCGTTTCCCCCAGACCTCGCACAGCCGGTTACCGTTACCGCGTGGTGAGTCAACGCCAACGACTCTTCCTGTTGTTGGCCGCCCTCGTGAGCTTCTTCTTCTCGATGCAGTTCGCCACGAATTCGGCGCCGGCACTCGAGGGTGACGAGGGCCCGCACCTGTCCTATGCCGCCGCGTTGGCGGGTGGCGAGCTGCCGACCATCGATACCCCTTTGGTGCGCGAAGCGGACACCCTTCGGGGAGTATCTGCAGAACCGCAGGGTCGGCAACCAGGCGCACGACACCATCTGGGTTGCCAACCACCCGCCCGGCTTCTACGCGGTGGCCGCGCCCGTGGTCTGGTTCGCCGACGCGATCGGTTCGCCGGACACCGGTTTGTTCCTGCTGCGACTGCTGGTCGCCGCGTTCAACGCCTCGCTGGTGGTGTTCGCCGGCCTGATCGCCCGTGAACTGCTGCCCCGACATCCGGTGCGGTGGCGGGCCGGGTCCGTGCGGATGATCGATGGCGTTCCGCTGCCCGATCCGCGGAACGCTCGTAGCCTGCTCGCCGGTTCGTGGACCGGCCTGTGGTTGGCCGAACAGAGCGCTGTCGTCCATGGCCGGGTGCTCGACCTCGGCTGCGGCAACAGGCCCTTCGAGCCCTGGTACGGACCGCTCGCCGACTTCGTCATCGCCGTCGATCCGGCACCGGGATCCGCTCACATACGTGCTGGCCGCTGGCCGACAAGCTCGCCGCTACGCGACGACTGCATCGACACAGTCATCTGCACCCAGGCGTTGGAGCACGTCGAGCGGGCCGACGAGGCCATCGCCGAGGTTCGTCGGGTGCTACCGGCCCGGCGGGCGCCTGGTGTTGACCGTGCCCTTCCTCTACCCAACCCACGAGGCGCCGTACGACTTCCACCGGTGGACCGTACCTCGGCCTGACGGAGATGATGCGTCGGCACGGCCTGGAATTGATCGATCTGAGCTCCCAGGGTGGCCCGGTCACCCTGATCGCATCGTGGCTGTTTCGCTTCCTGCGGTCCGGCGTGGACAGCGTGCGGGGCGGGCGGTCGGCGTGCGGCGGCCGCTGTCGCTGATCGGCGCCGTTCCGTTGGTTCGTGCTGGGTCCGCAGTGGGCCATCGTGCGGTGGCGTGGGCTGGACGGATTCCCGGCCGATCCGCTGGCCCGCGTCGCCTCCAACGGTTACTGGTGCTCGCCCGCAAACCGGCCGGCTGATCGAGGCCGCTGCCCGCAGCGCCGATGCCAGCCCGGGTTCCAGGCCCGGCGGAAGCGACGTCAGTGGCCACCACGCCAGATCGTCGGACTCCGCCGACCTGACCGGCTCGGCCCCCGCGGGTGCCACCGCGCGGAACCGCACGTCGAAGTGCCGGGTGGGGATGCCCAACGAGCAGGTGATCGGGTGCACGTCCAGGTGCACCGGATCCGGCGCCAGGTGCAGACCGGGCATGCCCGACTCCTCGGTCGCCTCCCGCAACGCGGCCGCAGCCAGCGTGTGGTCACCCGGCTCGCAGTGGCCACCCAGCTGGACCCACCGGCCGACCCTGGGGTGCAGGGTGAGCAGCGTGTGGGTGCCCTCGGCGGAATAGACGAAGGCGCTGGCGGTCAGGTGACCGGGCGGGCACTCGCGGGCGGTGGCATCGGGACGTGCGGCGAGCAACCCGAGGTAGGCGTGGCGCAGGCTGTCCTGCGCATCATTCGGAGCGACCCAGCTCAGCAAGGTGCGGACGGCATCGGCATGAAGCAGCCGGTGCTCCTCGGCGGCCGTCACCACGACATCCGCCGCTCCGCGCCCTGCCAGCAGCGCGGACGCTCGGCCCTCGGCACGGCCCTGCTCGATCGCAAGGTCGGTGCCGAGCCGGAACAGGTCCTCGGCGTACGGCCGGATGAGCCGGCGTCCGCCGCCGATCAGCAGGTCGCCGGTGCCGGACGCCTCGTCGTGCCCGGACAAGCCAGGGGCGGCGAGACCGCGGACCACCGCAACCGGCACGCCGGACAGCTTCCCCTTGACCAGGTCGGCGGCGGCGGCCAGTTCGTCACCCACCGCCACCATCGTGACCACCAGTTCGTTCCCGTGTTCGTCGACTCCGCCGCGGTGGTCGTCGAGCACCCTGATGCCGGCGGCGCCGATGGCAACGTCGGTGACGCCCATCCGCCAGGCCCGGCCCTGGGTGTCGGTCACCACCACACCGACTCGGCGGCCGCGGTCGGCGAACGCGCGCACGAGCGCGGCGGCCGAACCGTCCGGATCCTCGGGGAGCAGCGCGATCTCGTCGGCATGCACGTTCGACGCGTCGATCCCGGCGGCGGCGGCCACGATGCCCAGCCGGTTCTCCACCACTTTGGTCCTGCCGATCTGGGCGACCAGCCGCACGCTCTGTTCGTCGATCAGCTTCCGCCGGAACGCGTCCTTCTCCACCGGATCAGCGGGCGAGGGCACCAGCCGGCCTTCGGTCTTGGACAACACCTTGCTGGTCACCAGCAGGACGTCGCCGTCGACGATCCAGGGTGCCGCCCGGTCGATCGCCGCGGCGAGGTCGTCGCCCGGCCGGAAGTCCGGCAACCCGCCGACCGGCAGCACCTGCAGGCCGTCCGGCGCGGGGGCGAGCAACTCGGCCGGGGTACTCGGTTCAGGCATCGACGAGCTTCCGGGCGGCCGCCACCATGGCTGCGGTCGTACCCGGGTCGGTCATCAGCAGGGGCGCCTGCCCGACCACCACGTGCGGAACCTCGGCGGCGTCTCCTTCGGCGATCAGCCAGCCGTCCAACAAGCCGCCGGTCGACCTGGCGCCGTAGTGCCGGCCGACCGCCTCGGCGGTGCTGTCCACCCCGATCGCGGCCAGGCACGAATCGGCGTGTCCGCGCACGGGCGCTCCGGCGATCAGCGGGGACACCCCCACCACCGGCGCCGCTGTCGACAGCAGCGCGTCCGCGATGCCAGGCACCGAGAGCACGGTGCCGATCGACACCACCGGGTTGGACGGTGCGACCAGCACCAGGTCGGCGTCCAGGATCGCGTCCACCACCCCCGGCGCCGGCCGCGACTCCGGCGCACCGATCGGGGTGATCGACGCGGCAGGAAGGGCCGCCCGGTAGCGGATCCACCACTCCTGGAAGTGCAATGCCACCATGCCGACGTCCTGCGGGTCGGATCCCTGCGGTTCGGATACCTCTGGGTCCTGCACCACCACGTGCGTCTCGACCCGGTCGTCGGTCATCGGCAGCAGGGTCACCCCCGGCTGCCAACGGCGGCACAGCGCGGCGGTGACCGCGGACAGCGGATACCCGGCGTCCAGCATCCGGGTTCGCACCAGGTGGGTGGCGATGTCCTTGTCGCCCAGCGAGAACCACGGCGCCTCGGCGCCGTACCCGGCCAGTTCGCCGGACACCGTCCAGGTCTCGCCGGCCCGGCCCCACCCGCGCTCGGTGTCCGACGCCCCGGAGAGCGTGTACATGCACGAGTCCAGGTCGGGGCAGATCTGCAGGTTGTGCAAGCGGATGTCGTCCGCGGTGTTCACGATCGCCGTGACCTGATCGCCGGCGTCGGCCGGCGCGGGGCCGGTCGCCGGCCACCCCAGGTGCGCCTTCACCCCGAGCAGGAATCGGGCGCCGCCCACGCCTCCGGCCAGTACCGCAATCCTCACGTCCGCCGATCCTGCCAGAGCCGCCGGGAGCGGCTCACCAGCTCTGCCAGAACCGGAACAGCCCGCTGCCCAGTCCGGCCAGCAGTTCGCTTCCGCCGAGCAGCCCGTAGAGCCAATGCGCAGCGTCGAAGAGGGCGTCGGTCAACGGCCGGAACGTCCACAGCACCGCGAAGAAGATCAGCGGAGCCCACGGCTGGATGGGGCGTACCCGCTGTACCACCCGGGGCGGGAGATAGGGCGCCAGGATCCCCCAGCCGTCGAACCCGGGTACCGGCAGCAGGTTCAGGATGGCCGCGACGAACTGCAGCAGCCCCAGGTAGGCCAGCCCGGCGGCCAATGCCGACACCGAGGTGAACTGCAGCGAGACCAGGGTCAGCACCACGCCGGCCAGCGCATTGGTCGCCGGGCCGGCGGCCGAGATCAGCGACGCCCACCACCTGGCCCGCAGCCGGTGCGGTTCGGTCACCACCGCGCCACCGGGCAGCGGGATGCCGCCGATGGCCAGCAGGATGATCGGGATCACCAGGCTGTTGGCGACATCGGTGTAGCGCAGTGGGTTGAGGGTGAGGTATCCGCGTGCCCGCACCGAGACATCGCCGCCGGCCAACGCGACGGCCGCGTGGGCGAACTCGTGCAGGCACAGGGTGATCACCCAGCCGCCGAGCACCAGCACGAACACCCACAGGCCCACCGGGTCGACAGCCCGCTGGGCCAGCACCCCGGCCAGCGCGACCACGGCCAACACCGCGGGGAAGACCCAGGTGCCTCTGGCGCGGGTGCGGGTGCTCATGCCTGCCAGTGTGCCGGGTCGGCCCGCGGCACCCGGTCCGATGGGAGTGCTCAGCGACGCTGCGGGGCAGCTTCGGGCCACCTCAACCGTGACTTGAGGGTCCCATTACCACCTCGGATGGGTTGACGGGACCAGGGACACACCTGTGTAATCACATCATTGTCATTCGCCCGTGCCGCATCCGGTGTGTCGCGCATCGGACCACTGGGGGCCAGGCACACGAGAGGACAAACATGAACGAGTGGGAGCCGTACCAGCCGGATCCCTCGCTCGTCGGTGTCGACGAGGGAGCGCAGGACCAGGATTGGCACGACCGCGCCCTGTGCGCGCAGACCGATCCGGAGGCCTTCTTCCCCGAAAAGGGGGGGTCGACCCGCGAGGCCAAGAAGATCTGCACGGGCTGCGAGGTCCGCGCCGAATGCCTGAGCTACGCCCTCGCCCATGACGAGCGCTTCGGCATCTGGGGCGGTCTGTCCGAGCGGGAGCGCAGGCGGCTCAAGCGCCGCGCCGGCTGAGACGTCCCGTCGAGCCCGGTGGTCGGTCCGGCTTCCGGACGGCCCACCCGTGGGACGGCTCAGCGCCCGTCGGCCGCACCGTCCGACGGGTCGCCGAGCACCGCGGCGACCTGTTCGGTGAGCACCTCGGCCACCAGGTCGCCCAGGTCCTCTGCGGTCGTCGACCGAACCTCCAACGGTCTGCGGTAGACGACGATCCTGGCCTTCGTCGGCCGGCCCCGGTTGTCCACCCCTGGGGGTAGGAACCGGGTCAGCGGCACCCCGCCGTCGAGCACCACGTCGGTGGAGGGCAACACCGGTCCGGCCGGCAGCGGCGGCACTTCGTCCACCGCGAATTCGATGGCCTCGAGGCCGCCCTCCCACTTGGACTCCAGGTCGGCGACCGCTTCCAGCACGGCCTGGTCGAACTGCTCGGCCCTCGACCGCGCTGCGGGCAACTCCCGGGGGAGCAGCGGTGTGCGCAGGCCCCGGCCCCGACGGTCACGTCGGTCGACCCTGGTACCCGACGGCGTCGGCCGCCGCCGGGGGCCGCGCGGCCCTGAGCCCGGATCGGAACGCTGGTCCTCGGCCACGATCTGCAGAGTCTAGGAGCGTCGACGACCTCGCGATGGCCGGGCGCAGCGGGCCCTGCGTCGGCCGGCTGAGGGAATCGGCGCGCCGTCGCGGCCGGGCGTCGGCCCTGGGCTACCGTCCCGAAGGTGTCCAGAGTGCGGCGCTGCTCGCGGACCGGGTGCACCAACCCGGCCGTCGCGACCTTGACCTACGCCTACGCCGACTCGACTGCGGTCGTCGGGCCGCTGGCCACCGCGGCCGAACCGCACTCCTACGACCTGTGCTCCGAGCACGCGCTGCGGCTGACCGCACCCAAGGGGTGGGAGGTGGTCCGCCCGGTCGACGAGTTTCCGACGGCTCTGCACTCCGACGACCTGGAAGCATTGGCCAACGCCGTGCGGGAAGCCGGCCGGGCCGAGCGGTACGCCCCCGAGCCGCCGGTCGTCACCGGCCGTCGCGGACACCTGCGGGTCCTGCGTTTCCCCGAGAGCTGAATCGGACCATCGGTTCTCGATGCCCTCACCCGGCGTCCACGCCCGGTGGGCCAGTAGGCTGAGCCGATCCGGCCATTCCGTGCCGGTCATAGGTCCGAACGCCGCAGGTCAGCTGCGGCGCCGCCGAGCCGGGAGGATCCCGTGGCCCTGGAGTTGGATCCCGTGCTGCTCGAGGTCTTGGTCTGCCCGGACGACCACCACGCGCCACTGCGCACCGGCACGCCCTCCGACCCCGAGGCGGCCGCATTGACCTGCAGCAGCTGCGGCCGGATCTTCCCGGTGCGCGACGGCATCCCGATCATGCTGCTCGACGAGGCCACCCCGCCGGTGTCGGCTACCGGGCAGGAAACGGACGATTCAAATCTCGCGGGTGCCGGCCACACCGAAGGCCCGGCGTCGTCGCCATGACCGGCGCTGACCTGCTGTTCGACCCGATCAGGTTGGCCGCCGACGATCGTCATTCCCTGCTGCCGGCCGCTGCCACCGCCGGCGCTCAGGTCAGGGCCACGGCGGAGCAGGTCGCAGCCTTGGGTGCATTGCCCCGCCCGCGCGCCCTGGTGGTGGTCGGCGCCCGTGCCGAGACCACCGGTTCCCTCGTCGCCGCATGCGCCACTTCTGCTGCCGCCCCGATTCTCGGCGTGCCCCGGCTGCCCGGTTGGATCGGCCCGCTGGACGTGGTGGTGGTGCTGGCGGCCGCCTCCGACGACCCGATCGCCGCGATGGCAGCCGACACCGCACAGCGACGCGGGGCGACGGTGGTGGTCCGTGGCGCCGCCACTGGTCCGGTCGCCGCGGCGGCACCGGCCGGGTTGATCGTGCCGGCGATCGGTGCACCCGAGGCGTTGGCCGAGTCGGGCAGATGCACCGTGGTTGCAGCGGTCGCCGCGGCGGTCGGGCTCCTGCCCGCACCTGACTGGGCAGCCGCTGCGGACCTGCTCGACGCGATCGCGCTGGCCTGCCATCCGCAGTCCGAAGCGTTCGTCAATCCGGCGCTGGCGCTGGCCGCGGCGATGTCCACCGGCGTGCCGCTGCTGGTCGGCGCCGATCCGGTGGCCGACGCGGTCACCCGGCACGCCGAGACGGTGCTCGCCGAGGTGGCCGGGTGGCCGGCCGGGCGGATCACCTCGGCCACCGCGATGGCGAACCCGGTCGCCTTGCGCCGGGCGGCCGCTACCCGGGATCTGTTCGCCGACCCCGACGACTCACCGCGCATCCAGCCGGTGCTGGTCTCCGCGCCCGAACTGGCATCCGGCGACTTCGACGTCCCCGTCGGCCGGGCGCTGCGGCAAGCGCTGCCAGGGGCGTTCATCGTGAGCACGGACGACCTGGGCAGCGACGCCCAAAGGTCGATGGCCGAGCCGGGCACGGCAACCCCGGCCGTCGCCGACCCGCTCGCCTGCGTGCTCGGCCTGGTCAGCCGATTCGACTTCGCCGCCACCTACCTCGCGCTGAGCCTCGGGTCGCTCCCGCTGTACGACGGCCCGGACGGGCTGGCGCGGCGTGGTTCTGCGCGCACCGGCGTGCGCGCCGCCGTCGTGGATCCGACACCGTCACGGGACCCGGACGATGACTGGCGCTAGGTGCCGACAGTGTGAGGCCGGCATCGACAGGGCGAAGGTTGCTCACCCCAAGGGTTCGGCACACACGCTGTAACCGCCCGGGTGCGCCGAGCGACCCCGGTCGGCGACCCCGTCCCCGTGGGTTGAGCCCGGATCCGGAAACGGGCACCTATCCTGGGGCGGCCGTCACGGACAGGAGCATCAGTGCAGTGGAGTTGATGGAGAACCGGATCCGGCCGTATGCCTGGGGTTCGCGAACTGCTCTCGCCGAATTGCTCGGCGCCCCGTCGCCGTCGCCCCATCCGCAGGCCGAGCTGTGGATCGGTGCACATCCCGGCGATCCGTCGTCGCTGGTCTGCGCCGACGGACACACCGAGCGACTCAACACCGTCATCGCCGCCGACCCGGTTCGGATGCTCGGCCCAGCCGTGTACGAGGAGTTCGGTGCCCGTTTGCCGTTCCTGCTCAAGGTGCTGGCCGCCGCCGAACCACTGTCGCTGCAGGCGCATCCGTCCACCGAGCAGGCCGAGCGTGGCTTCGATTCCGAGGAACGCGCCGGCATTCCACTCAACGCGCACTGGCGCAACTACAAGGACCGCTACCACAAGCCCGAACTGATCTGCGCGCTGACCGAGTTCCGAGCGCTGTGCGGATTCCGGGAGCCGTCCACCACGGTGCAATTGCTCTCCGAGCTGCAGGTGCCGGCACTCGACCACTACCTGACGCTGCTGTCCGGGCAGCCCGATGCGCACGGCATGCGGGCGCTCTTCTCCTCGATCATCACCGTGCCGCCCGGGGCGCTCGAACCACTGCTGGACGGCGTGCTCGCCGCCTGCGTGCGCAAGGTGCGCGAGAAGTCGGAGTTCCACGACGAGTACCGCGCAGCGCTCGAACTGGGCGAGCGTTATCCCGGCGACCCCGGGGTGATCGCCTCGCTGCTGATGAACCGGATCACCCTGCAGCCCAACGAGGCCATCTACCTACCGGCCGGGAACCTGCACGCCTACCTGTCCGGGGTGGGCGTGGAGATCATGGCCAGCAGCGACAACGTGCTCCGCGGCGGGCTCACCCCCAAGCACGTCGACGTGCCCGAGCTGATGCGAGTGCTGGACTTCGAGCCCGGTCCCGTTCCGGTGTTCGACGGCGCCGCGGACGACCGTGGCATCCACGACTACGGAACCCCGATCAAGGAGTTCCGGCTCAACCGGCTGGAGCTCGACGGCCGCAGCTTCGACCTGAGCCACCACGGCCCGCAGGTGCTGGTGGTCACCGAGGGTTCCGCGACGCTGACCGCGCCCGACGGCCGGCAGCTGACTCTCGAGCGCGGCCGCTCGGCCTGGATCGCCGCTGACGAGGGCGCCGTCGAGTGCACGGGGACCGGCGTGGTCTTCCGAGCCACGGACGGGTTCGTCCCCGGCTGACCCGGCTACTCACTGGTCCCTTTCTTCCTCAACCCGCCCGCCGTTCCTCCCAACCCGCCCGCCGTTCCTCCCAACCGCGAGGATCAACTTCGACGGCGCGGATGAAGTTGTTGCCTCCTGTCCCACCCGTCACACCGCGACGGAAGTTGATCCTCGCCGGGCCAGCGAACCCACTCGCAGCGCGTCGACATGCGCGGCCAGCACGACCCGGTTACCGTCTGGAACCATTCGGTGACCGAGCGACGGGAGCCAGGCGATGACGCAACTGTTCCGCACCAAGTCCGTCGAGCAGTCGATGCAGGACACGGAGGAACCGGGCCACAAGCTCAAGCGGAACCTCTCCGCCCTTGATCTGACCGTCTTCGGCGTCGCCGTCGTCATCGGCGCCGGCATCTTCACCCTCGGGGCCAAGGTCGCAGCGACCAAGGCCGGGCCGTCGGTGACCATCGGTTTCCTGCTCGCCGCCATCGCCTGCGGCCTCGCCGCCATGTGCTACGCCGAGTTCGCCTCCACCGTGCCGGTTGCGGGCTCCGCGTACACGTTCTCCTACGCGACCCTGGGCGAATTCATCGCCTGGATCATCGGCTGGGACCTGATGCTCGAACTCGCACTCGGCGCCGCGGTGGTGTCCAAGGGCTGGTCGGCGTATTTGGGCAACCTGTTCGATCAGTTCGGCGGCGTGCTCTCCACGACGTTCCAGATCGGCTCGCTGACGGTCGACTGGGGTTCGATCTTCATCGTCGCGGTGCTCACCACGTTGCTGGTGGCCGGCACCAAGCTGTCGGCCAGGACCAACCTGGTGATCACCAGCATCAAGGTCGCCGTGGTCTTGCTGGTCATCGTCGTCGGCTTCTTCTACTTCAACGCCTCCAATCTCAGCCCGTTCATCCCGCCCGCCCAGCCCGTCCCGGGCGGTGGCCGGGCCCTCGATCAGCCGCTGCTGCAGCTGATCACCGGCGGCGCGCCGAGCAACTTCGGGGTGTTCGGCATCCTGTCGGCCGCCTCGATCGTCTTCTTCGCGTTCATCGGGTTCGACGTGGTGGCCACCGCCGCGGAGGAGACCCGCAATCCGCAGCGGGACCTGCCGCGCGGCATCTTCGGCTCGCTGGCCATCGTCACCGTGCTGTACCTGCTGGTCACCCTGGTGGTGACGGCGATGGTGCCCTACAACGAACTGGGCCCGCTGCTGCCGGACGGCACGCACGACGGCGAGAGCGCGACGCTGGCCAGCGCGTTCACCGCGCTCGGGGTGAACTGGGCAGCCAAAGTGATCGCCATCGGCGCCTTGGCCGGCCTGACCACCGTCGTCATGGTGCTGTTGCTGGGTCAGAGCCGGGTGATCTTCGCCATGAGCCGGGACGGGCTGTTGCCCCGCGGGATGTCCAAGGTCAACGAGCGCACCGGCACCCCGGCGCGGATCACCATCGGGGTCGGCGTCGTCGTCGCCATCGTCGCCGGTGTGGTCCCCACCTCCGACCTGGAGGAGATGGTCAACGTCGGCACGTTGTTCGCGTTCGTCCTCGTCTCCATCGGGGTCATCATCCTGCGCCGCAAACGCCCGGACCTGCCCCGGTCCTACAAGGTTCCGTGGATGCCGCTCATCCCGATCCTCTCGGTGATCGCCTGCATCTGGTTGATGCTCAACCTGGTCACGTTCACCTGGATCCGGTTCGGCATCTGGCTGGTCCTCGGCATCCTGTTCTACGCCTTCTACGGGCGCAGCCACTCCATGCTCAACCAGCGCGGGAGCGATGCGATGCGGCTGGCCCAGGAAGAGTTGAAGGCGACCCGGCGGGGGCTGGAGACGGGCGGATTCAACGACGACCCGCCGCTCCCGGACAGGGCACCGGATCGCCGGGATGCCCCGGCGCCCGGAGTCGGGGACACACCGTAGCCGCGAGCAACCTGGCGCGTCCTCGGCTCCGAGTGGGCACTAGGTTCTGAGACCATGTTCGATTCCCTGTTGGTGGCCAACCGTGGCGAGATCGCCCGTCGGGTGATCCGTACCGCCAAGCGGATGGGGCTGCGGACGATCGCGGTGTATTCCGAGGCCGACGCCGAACTCCCGTTCGTCGCCGAGGCGGACGAGGCGGTGCTGCTCGGCCCGGCCAGCCCGGCGGAGTCCTACCGCAATGCCGATGCCGTGCTCGCCGCCGCCGCGCAGACCGGCGCGGCCGCCATTCATCCGGGATACGGCTTCCTCTCGGAGAACGCCGAGTTCGCCCGTGCGGTGGTCGACGCCGGCCTGATCTGGGTCGGGCCGTCCGGCGATGCGATCACCGCGATGGGTGACAAGATCGCCGCGCGCAACCTGATGGCCGCCGCCGGGCGTGCCCATCGCGCCGGGCACCGAGGATCCGCTGGACAACGCCGAGGCGGCGGCCGCGGCCGCCGGGAGCATCGGCTACCCGGTGATGATCAAGGCGTCGGCCGGCGGCGGTGGCATGGGCATGGCCGTGGTCGCCGAACCGGCCGCGCTCGCCGCCGAGTACGAGAAGGTCACCGCGTTCGCCGGGCGGCTGTTCGGTGACTCCTCGGTGTTCGTCGAGCGCTACTTCCCACGGGTCCGCCATGTCGAGGTCCAGATCCTCGGCCTGGCCGACGGCACGGTTCTGGCGTTGGGGGAGCGGGATTGTTCGGTGCAGCGCCGTCACCAGAAGGTCGCCGAGGAGACGCCGTCACCGGCCGTCGACGCTCCGCTGCGCGCCCGCATGCTCGACGCGGCCAGGACCGCCGGCAAGGCCGTGGACTACCGCGGCGCCGGCACGGTCGAGTTCCTGCTGGCCCCGGAGACCGGCGAATTCTTCTTCCTGGAGATGAACACCCGACTCCAGGTCGAGCACCCGATCACCGAGGCGGTGCTCGGCATCGACCTTGTCGAGGCGCAGCTGCGTGTCGCGGCCGGCGAGGACGTCGGCTTCGACGAGGCGTCGCTGACCCGCTCCGGACACGCCATCGAGTTCCGGATCAACGCAGAGGACCCCAAACGCTTCCTGCCCGGGCCCGGCGCGATCACCGAATGGGTGGAGCCGAGCGGCCCCGGCGTGCGGGTGGACTCCGGCTACGCCGCCGGGACGACGGTGACCCCGAACTACGACTCGCTGATGGCCAAGCTGGTGGTGCACGGCGCCGACCGGGCGGAGGCGCTGGAGCGGGCCGCGGCTGCGGTCGCGGGCTTCTCCGTCGTCGGGCCGAAGTCCAACCTGGCCTTCCACGCCGAGCTGTTGGCGAACGAGGAGTTCCGCTCCGGCCAGTACGACACCGGCATCGTGGGCCGGATGCGTGCTTGAGATGCCCACGATGCGCGCAGTCCGGAGAGTTCCGCGCCGACCGGCCGGGGTTGGGCCCCCCCTTGTTTGCCCAGCCCTGTGCCCATGAGTAGGTTCGACGGGGTCCTGTGCGGACCGAACTGATCGCCCCGAAGTGATCACACCGACATCATCGAAGAAGTGAGGCCGAAGTGGCTCTGCCCCAGTTGACCGACGAGCAGCGCAAGGCGGCGTTGGAGAAGGCGGCCGCCGCCCGTCGTGCGCGTGCTGAACTCAAGTCGAAGCTGAAGAAGGGCGAGACCTCGCTGCGGCAGGTGCTCCGCGACGCCGACACCGACGAAGCGCTGGCCAAGCTGAAGGTCTCAGCCCTGCTGGAGGCGCTGCCCGGGGTGGGCAAGGTGCGCGCCGCCGCGATCATGAAGAACCTGGAAATCGCCGAGAGCCGCAGGATCCGCGGACTCGGCGACCGTCAGCGGCAGGCACTGCTCGACGAGTTCGGCGTCTGACCCGGCCACGGCCCGGCTGCGCGATCCTCCACCGTCGGTGAGCCAACGCGGGCGACTGTTCGTGCTGTCCGGGCCGTCCGGCGTCGGCAAGAGCACGGTGCTGGCCGCGGTCCGGCCCGTCCTACCCGGCGTCTGGTACTCGGTGTCGGCCACCACTCGTCGCCCGCGTCCCGGCGAACTCGACGGGGTGAACTACCACTTCGTCGATCGGGCGACCTTCGACGACTGGGTCGCGGCCGACCGGATGCTCGAGTGGGCCGAGTTCGCTGGGAACTGCTACGGCACGCCGCGGGCCGCCGTCGAGGAACGCCTTGCCGGCGGGGTGGACGTGCTGCTGGAGATCGAGGTGCAGGGTGCGCGGCAGGTCCGCGCAGCGCTGGGCAAGGACGCTGTGCTGATCTTCCTGGCGCCGCCGTCCTACGAGGAACTGGCCCGCCGGCTGGTGGGCCGAGGAACCGAGGACGAGCCCACCCGGCAGGCCCGGCTGCGGGCCGCCCTGGCCGAACTGGCGGCCGAACCGGAGTTCGATCACACCGTGGTGAACACGAGCGTCGAGGATGCGGTCGCTGCGTTGGTAGACTTGATGGCTGACCCTCGGTCTGCTTCGACCGGGTGACCACGAAATCCAGGAGTTGAGTGCGTGAGCACCGCTGAGACCACCCCGGCGCCGACCGCAGCCGAGATCGCCGCTGCCGGCATCACCTATCCGCCGATCGACGAACTGCTCACCCGGACCAGCTCGAAGTACGGCCTGGCCATCTACGCGGCCAAGCGGGCGCGGCAGATCAACGATTACTACGCCCAGCTGGGCGAGGGCCTCCTCGAGTACGTCGGGCCGCTGGTCGAGCCGCTGCCCAAGGAGAAGCCGCTGTCGATCGCGTTGCGCGAGATCAACGCCGGCCTGCTCGAGCACACCGAAGGCGAGTGACCCGCTCGGGTCACGCCGCACCGTGCCCCGCGTAGTCCTCGGCGTCAGCGGCGGCATCGCCGCGTACAAGTCCGCCGAGATCATCCGTCGGCTGCGGGGCCTGGACACCGACGTCACCGTCGTGCCGACCGCCGCGGCGCTGCGCTTCGTCGGTGCAGCCACCTTCGAGGCCCTGTCCGGCAATCCCGTCGCCACCGACGTCTTCACCGACGTCCCCGACGTTGCCCATGTGTCTACGGGCCAGCGCGCCGACCTGATCGTCGTCGCCCCGGCCACCGCTGACCTGCTGGCCCGCGCCGCCACCGGGCGGGCCGATGACCTGCTCACCGCCACCCTGCTGGTGACCCGGGCCCCGGTGCTGATGGCTCCGGCCATGCACACCGAGATGTGGACCCACCCGGCCACCGTGGCCAACGTCGCGATGCTGCGGTCCCGCGGCGTGACCGTCCTCGACCCTGCCGTCGGCCGGCTGACCGGAGCCGATTCCGGTCCAGGCCGGCTGCCCGAACCCGAGCACGTGGTGGCGCTGGCCGAACTCCTGTTGCGTCGACCCGGTGCACTGCCGCACGACCTGGCCGGTCGTCGGGTGGTGGTCTCGGCCGGCGGCACCCGTGAACCGCTCGACCCCGTGCGTTTCCTCGGCAACCGCTCGTCCGGGCGCCAGGGCTATTCGATTGCGCTGGTGGCCGCGGCCAGGGGCGCCGATGTGGTGTTGGTCGCAGCGAACACCGAGCTGGTCGACCCCCCGGGGGTGAAGGTGGACCGGGTGGGTAGCGCGCTCGAGCTGCAGGCGGCGATGGAGTTCCATGCTGCGGGCGCGGACGCGGTGGTGATGACGGCGGCGGTGGCCGACTTCCGGCCGACCGATGCGAGCCCGACGAAGATCAAGAAACAGGGTCCGGACGATGCGCCCACCGTGGCGTTGGTGCAGAACCCGGACGTGCTGGCCGGGCTGGTCTCGGCGCGCGCGGGCGCGACGCCGGTGATCGTCGGGTTCGCTGCCGAGACCGGCGACGCCGGCGGCAGCGTGCTCGAGTACGGCACGGCCAAGCTTGCCCGCAAGGGCTGCGACCTGATGGTGGTCAACCGGGTCGACGAAGGCAGGGCGTTCGGCACCGAGGGCAACGAAGCGGTGATCCTGGCCGCGGACGGGGCCGAGCCGGTCACGGTCGGTTTCGCCCCCAAGGCCGTGCTCGCCGCTGCCATCTGCGACGCGATCGTGGGTCGGTTGGGCCGGTAGACCGGAGGGTTCCCGGTGACGTCGGTGCTGATCACCGCAATCGAACCGTTACCCTCATGCTCGGCCCGGGTTATTTCTCAGCGCCCGGTGTGTTGCGTCCGTTGAAGTCAGTGAAGCATTAGGAGACCGTGTGGCTTCCCGTCTGTTCACCTCCGAGTCCGTCACCGAGGGCCACCCGGACAAGATCTGTGACGCGATCAGCGATTCGATCCTGGACGCCATGTTGGCCAACGACCCGCAGAGTCGGGTCGCGGTGGAGACGATGGTCACCACCGGCCAGGTGCATGTCGCCGGCGAGGTGACCACCTCCGGTTACGTCGACATCCCCGGCATCGTGCGCGACACCGTGCTCGGTATCGGTTATGACTCGTCCTCCAAGGGCTTCGACGGCGCATCCTGCGGCGTGAACGTGGCCATCGGCGCGCAGTCGCCCGACATCGCCCAGGGCGTCGACGACGCTTACGAGGCGCGGGTGGAGCACCACGAGGACGAGATCGACCGGCAGGGCGCCGGCGACCAGGGCCTCATGTTCGGCTATGCCTGCTCCGACACCCCCGAGCTGATGCCGCTGCCGATCGCCTTGGCGCACCGGCTGGCCCGACGGCTCTCCGAGGTGCGCAAGTCGGATGCGGTGCCCTACCTCCGTCCCGACGGCAAGACCCAGGTGACCATCGAGTACGTGGGCGACCGGGCGCTGCGGCTGGACACGGTCGTGGTCTCGAGCCAGCACGCCGAGGACATCGACCTGGAGAAGCTGCTGGCCGTCGACGTGCGGGAGCAGGTCGTCGAGCCGGAGGTGGCGCTGCTCGACCTGGACACCTCGAACTACCGGCTGCTGGTGAACCCGACCGGGCGGTTCGTCATCGGCGGCCCGATGGGCGACGCCGGGTTGACCGGCCGCAAGATCATCGTCGACACCTACGGGGGCATGGCCCGGCACGGCGGCGGTGCGTTCTCCGGCAAGGACCCGTCGAAGGTGGACCGGTCGGCTGCGTATGCGATGCGGTGGGTGGCCAAGAACGCGGTGGCCGCCGGGCTGGCGGAGCGGATCGAGGTGCAGATCGCCTACGCGATCGGCAAGGCCGCACCGGTCGGGCTGTTCGTCGAGACCTTCGGCACCGAGCAGGTGGATCCGGACAAGATCGCCGAGGCGATCAAGTCGGTGTTCGATTTGCGGCCGGCCGCGATCATCCGCGACCTGAACCTCAAGCGGCCGATCTACCGGCAGACCGCGGCCTACGGCCACTTCGGCCGCACCGACGTCGAGCTCCCCTGGGAGTCCACCGACCGCGCCGACGCCCTGAAGTCCGCCCTGGGCCTCTAGGTTCCACCACCGATTTCCCCCGAACCGGAGGGGAGGACACGCCGCGTCGCACGCTGACGCGCAGCGAGTCCTCCCCTCCGGTTCTGTCTGTCCCGGTTCTGTGGTCTCGGTTCTGTCTGTTCCCCGTTCCGACTGGGATCAACTCCGGGTCCCGCGAGGATCAACTTCCGAGACGAGGACCAAGTTGACGTCTCCTGTCACTTCAGTCCCAAGAAGCGCCAAGTTGATCCTCGCAGAGGGGCGATGGGGCGCCATGCGCACGGAGGGCACCGGCGGCCCCGAAGGTATGAATTGACCGTCCCGTTTGGATGATTTGGCTGGTATGAACCGGCCTCCGTCACGCCAATGGCTCAACCCATTGCTATGGTCACCCTCGGTCAATTCGAGGTTAGGCCAGATGGGTGATGCCTCGTGCTCCTTCTTTCAACGCGAGGCTTCTGTGTCCCTGATGCTGTCTACTCGTCGGATTGCTACGCGATCGTTCGGTCGGTCATCCGCCGTCGTCACTGCGGTCGTGGTTTTGGGCCTGGTCGGGAGCGGTCTCGCCGCTGCCGCGCCTGCTGACATCCCCGGCGACCCGTCGACCTCGACGGCTCGCACCGCACCGAATCCGAAGCCCGATGAGCCGGTCACGGCTGGGTCGAAGGCAGAAGGCGCGCAGCGACTTTTGGCCGGCAAGGCCCGGTCGACCTCCGGTGCGAGTCCCGAATTGGGTGCCATACAGCGAGCTCTCGCTGCGCAGACCGGTTCCACGGCCGTCCTCATCGCGCGGACCGATTCCTCCTCTCACGTGGCTGCGGTGGCCAGCGGTGCGAAACGCGCCAAGCTCGCCGTTCGCACAAGACTGACGCAACTCAATGCGGTGTCGGTCGAGGTGCCCAAGACAGAGGTGAAGGCAGCGATCGCCACCCTGACGGCGCAGCCCGGGGTGACGTCCGTGACGATCGCACAGCCGCGAGAGTTGGTCGGCACACCTGACGATGCCGACTATGCGAAGCAGTCGACGTATCTGACACAGGTCAACGCACCGAATGCATGGGATGTCCAGCACGGCTCGGCCGATGTTCGGATTGCCGTGGTCGACTCCGGTGTCGATCTCACCCATCCCGATCTCATCGGCAAAGTGGTCGACGAGTACAACGCCGTGGATGGATCGTCCGACGTCACCGACACCGTCGGGCATGGCACGTTTGTGGCTGGTGTGGCCGCAGCGGCGACGGGTAATGCCGTCGGCGTGGCCGGCGCGGGCTACGACTCGTCCGTGCTGGTCGTCAAGGTGGCAGATGGTGACGGTCTCATTTTTGACGACGCCGTGGCGAGCGGTATCACCTGGGCCGCCGACCACGGCGCGGACGTCATCAACCTCAGTCTCGGTGCATACGAGTCCAGCTCGCTCGAACAAGCAGCCATCAATTACGCCGTCGGCAAGGAGGTGCTCGTTGTAGCCGCCGCCGGCAACGACGCCACGACCACCATGATGTATCCCGCGGCCTACCCGAATGTCATCGCGGTCGGGGCCACCAGCGGAAGCGCCAAGGCTGACTTCTCCAACTACGGCAGCTGGGTCGACGTCGCGGCGCCGGGAGTGGACATCTACTCCACCACGCCGACCGCAGGATCGGAGTTCTTCGGGTCCGCGTCATACGACGTGGGGGACGGAACCTCCTTCTCCTCGCCGCTTGTCGCAGGGGAGGCGGCGTTGATCGCTGCGCAACAGCCGGGAATCTCCGTCGCGGACCTGCGGACAGCAGTGACAGCGTCAGCCCACGGATTCGCCGGGCAGGGTCTCGGGACCGGGCGTGTCGACTTCCGTGCCGCGTTCGACCACATCCGGCCGGCCGGCACGCCGACCATCACCGCGCCGGCCTCGGCCGCAGTCACGGGCGCGGTTCGGATCACGGCTACCAGCACGGCGTCACGAGTGCGGTTCCAGGTGGACGGGGCCTGGTTGGGTGCGTCGGTTGCTGTGGTCGGCGGTTCTGCGTCGGCGACCTGGTCGAGTTGGGGCGCTCGCAACGGATCTCACACGGTCAAAGCCGTCTCGTGCAGCCCTGCGGGATCCGAGTGCGTGACCGCCGCGGCGGCCAGGACGTTCACCGTGGCCAATACGGCCCCGATCGTTCGGGCACCGGCCTCCGGGGGCACCGTGGGTGGCGCGTTCACCATCAGTGCCGGCGCTGCAGGCGGCGGTCTCGCGTTCTACATCGACGGAGTCAAGCGCGGATTCGACGGCAGTGCGCCGTACGCGCTGGCGTACTCGGCCAGCAGCTTGGCCGACGGCACCCATCGGGTCAAGGTCGTCAGCTGCTCATCCAGCGGAACTCTCTGCACGGGCCCGGCCTCGGCCGAAGTGCGGTTCACGTCCAGGTCCCTGCACCCGTCCATCAGATCTGCGGCCCCGAACCCTTTGAGCCCCAACAAGGACGGTCGCAACGACAGCCTGTCGGTGGTCTACCGCCTGCCCGAGGCACAGTCGGTCACGCTGCGCATCACTGCCGCCACCGGTGCGACGGTGCGTGGTCCCCTGAGCTTCGGGAGCGTCGCCGCCGGAAACCACACCTGGGTGTGGGCCGGGACCAACAACGCCGGTCACCGGGTAGCCGACGGCCGGTACACGCTGACCATCAGCACCCGCAAGGTCGTCGGCCGGGTCACTCTGGTCGGCTCGGTATCCCGCGCCATCGTGGTGGATACCGCTGCTCCGACGATGACCTCGGTGGTCGGCTCGGGCACCACCTTCTACCCGATCCGCGATGGCTACGCCGACAGCTTCTCGCCGTCGGTGGTGCTCAAGGAGCGGGTCACCCTGACCCTGACCATCCGCAATTCGCGTGGCGTCGTCCGCACCGTATCGGCGGCGAAGAATCCGGGACGGCAGTCGTTGGCCTGGAACGGATCCGCAGCTAGCGGCGCCGCGGTGCCAGCCGGTGCCTACACATTCACTTACAGCGTGAGGGACAGCGCCGGAAACGTCCGGACCACCGGCAAGTACCGGGTGACGGTGTCGCTGAAGAAGTTGGCAGCGAAGTCAGCGACGGTGACAATGCGGGGTTCGCAGGCGTACAGCGCCGGCGCCAGTGACCCGGGTTGTGCGTTCGCGAGCACCGCGTACTCCGATTACGCCACTGGACTGTGGCTGTACAACGAGTGCTATTCGCCGAGCGAGGTGGCTGCGGGCCTATACCGATTCACCGTCCCTGCCGCGGCGCGCTACCGAACGCTGCGTATCGACGTCCTGGGCTACAGCTTCTACGGACCGAGTCGAGTTCGCGGGCACGTCTTCGACGCCAACGAGACCAACCCGGCATTGTCGGGTGGCGTGCTCATCTCGACCAGTCGGGAGGGTTGGTACAACCTGGGCACATTCAGCGCGGCTGGGCGTGTGTCGGCAACGCATCGAGTTTCCGGCGGCCTCGTAGTGACGACCGAGAGCGGCTGGGCGAGCGATTTCGACGTCGCGCAGATCAAGTTGACCGTCGGATACGACATCCTGCAGTAGGTCTCGTCAGGGCCGGGCGAGGTGCTCCAGGGTGCCGACCACCTCGGCCGGCGCTGGCATCGCGGCGATCTCCGCGGCGAAGCGGCGGGCGACCTCGCGTTCGGCGTGGCCCTGCAGGATCCCGATCACGGCCGCCTGCATGGCGCCGTCGGGCGCCTCGTTGGGTACCACCCGACCGGCCCCGACCTCGACAAGCCTTGCTGCATTGCGGAACTGGTCGGCGCCCTGCGGCATGATCACCTGTGGCGCGCCGACCGCCAGTGCGCCGAGGGTGGTGCCGGTACCGCCGTGGTGGACGACCAGATCCACCAACGGAAGCACCTGTTCCTGCGCGACGAACCGCTCCAGGTAGACAGATTCCGGCAGATCACCGAGCGCGGTCGGATCGCCGTCCGGGCCGATGGACACCAGGACATCGACACCGGCCGCGGCGGTCTCGACGATCGCCCTACGGAGGGCATCCACCGCGCCGAACGCCACGGTTCCCAGAGTGACGTACGCACGCGGGCCTCCCCTCGGCGTGGCGAGCCACGCCGGCACCGGAGCAGCACCATGGCTGAATCCCGTCGTACGCACGGGAAGCGTCGACCAGGGCGGGTCGTCAAGCCCCGACCAGCTCGGTGGCACCGGATTGACGTACGCCCGGGCGAGGTCAGCCGTCGGCGGAACCGCTCGCCCGCGGTCGGACCAGAAACTACCCAGATACTGCGGTACAGTCGCGATAGATTGCTGCCCCGAACGGTTCCCAGCTGGTGCCAATCGAAAACACCGCGGCCGGGACGTCACGCACGGACGCGGCCGCGAGCGCGCCGGCGCACGTAGGTTCGGCGATCACCAGGTCCGGTCGGTTGGATCCGAACTCGTCGATGAGTCGATGCGCATACTCGCGGCCGGCGACGTCGACGAACATGGCGACGCCGAAATCCATGCCGTCGACACCGGGGTGTCGTCGAGCGGTCTCCGCCTCGACATCGCCCAACGTCGGATAGCTGTCGCCCCACGCATCGAACGTGGGCAGCGGCAGCCGGTCGAGCATCGGAGAGCCGGTCGCGATGACGACCTCGTGACCGGCATCAGCGCACGCAAGCGCGAGCGGCATCAACGGGTACGTGTGTCCGTACCCCGGGATGCTGGCGAACACGATCCGCACGGTCTGCTCCTCGACGATCATCCGGGGCGCGGTGAACTGCCCACGCTTCGCGCGGGTGCCGGTAGGAGTGGGACGAGGGCCCGCTGATACCGCTCGGGCGGATCGAGATGCCGGGGGCGGTGCGAGGATCAACTTCGCGCCTTTTGGGACTGGAGTGACAGAAGACGCCAACTTCGTCCTCGTATCGCGAGTTGATCCTCGCCGGACCGGGGTCAGGGCTGGCGGCGGTGAACGACGCGCCCGGCGACCAGGGTGGCGAGCACCTGGATGTCGTCGAGGCCGGCAGGGTCGAGGTCGGCGGGGTCGCCGTCGACCAGGATCAGGTCGGCGGGGTCGCCCACGGCGGGGTGGAGCAGCCCCCCCGTGGAGGCGGCCAGGGCTTCGGCCACGGTCATCGACTGCTCAGGGTGCCAGGCCGGCCGGTCGTCGTCGGTCCGGGTCACCGCCGAGCGGATGGTGTGCCACGGGTCGAGCCGGGACACCGGGGCATCCGAGCCCATCTCGAGAGTCGCCCCGGCGTCCGCCAGTGCTCGGTAGGGGAAGGCCTTGTCGATCCGGTCAGCCCAGTGGGTGTCGGCGACGTCGCGGTCTTCGACGGCGTGTGAGGGCTGTACCGAGGCGATGACGCCGAGCCGGGCGAACCGTGGTAGGTCGTCGGCGTCGACCAGTTGGGCATGCTCGATACGACCGCCGACACCAGCCTTTTCGAAACAATCGAGGGCCAGGGTGTTCGCCCGGTCACCGATCGCGTGTACGGCGTAGCGGATTCCGTGCCGCGCGGCCCGAGAGATGTTCGCGCTCAGGGCTTCAGGATCCTGGGTCAGCAGGCCCCTGGCATCGTCGCCGGTGATTCCAGGGTAGGGATCGTGGCAGTAGGCGGTGCGCGAGTTCAGCGATCCGTCGATCAGCACCTTGCACGGTCCGACCGTGACCAGTCCGTTCGTGCCCTCGACCGGGTCGCCGGTGCGGATGCCCGCGGAGATCGCCGCCTCGAGCAGCTCACTGAAGATCGCCGCCTCCACCCGCAGCGGCAGCCCATCGTCGGCTGCGGCCGCCCGGCGCGCCCAGGTCTCGGCGGTGTCGACGAACTCGAAGTCCAGGATCCCGGTGACGCCCCGCGCGGCGGCGGACGTCACCGCCTCCAGTGCCCAGCGATCGAGCACCTCCACATCAGGCTGCGGGAGTGCGGCGATGGCCCGGAATGCGGGCTCCTCCCGCAACAGACCGGACGGGTGATCGGCCGCACCGACCAGCTTCAGGGCAGCGGGGGACAACCACAGCGAATGCAGGTCTTGGGAGACGACTGCGACCGGTACCCCGGGCAACGCCCGCTCGAGCAGGTCTCGATGCGGTGCGTCGGGCCACAGACCGTCCCGGAAGCCGAATCCGGACACCAGTCCGCCGTCCGGACGGTCGGCCCCGGCGAGCACCTCGGCGGCCGCCGACGCACTGCGAGCTCCGGACACGTCGACCCGCCGGCGGGCGATCGCCCACTGCGTCAGGTGCACATGTCGGTCCCGCAGCCCGGGGAGCACGACAACACCATCGCCGTCGAGGATCTCGTCCCCCGACAATGTCCCGGACGGCCCGACCTCGGTGATCTGACCGCCTTCGAGCAGGAGGTCGAGCGTGCCCCCGGGTCCACCAGGCGAAGGGGCCAGCCGTGACCAGCGAACGTTGTGGAGCAGCAGCGTCACGCCGAGTCCGGACTCTTCAGGTGCCGGTCCCGGTACTCCGTCCAACTGCGCAGCAGTTCCTTGTGCGCACCCTCCAACCACGTCATGTAGTCCCGCATGTGTTCCAGGCGCCGCCGCGGTCCGTCCTCGCCCGCAGGGAGCGCATCGAGTGCACGCTGGGCGAGCTTTTGCTGGTACTGCAGATAGGGACGCTCGCCGGCCAGGAACGAGGCCCACATGTCGTCGTCGGTCGTCCAGTAATGCGCTCGATCTCCGGCGACGGCATGCCGATGGATGAACCCGATCTCGGCCAATCGGCGCGCACAGGTCGAGATCGCGCCGGCGCTGGCCTTCAGATCCCTGGCCAACTGGCCCGCCGACACGTAGGCCTGGTCGGTGATGAGCAGATAACCCAGAATCCGGCCCTCCATCCGCGGGTTACCCTGCGCGGACCAGAACAGGCCGAGTTCCTCGACGAATCCCAGCTTCTCCGAGCTCATCGGGGCAGGCATCGTCGCCGGTTGTGCGTCGGGCTCCACGGCGCCCCTTCCCGAGTCGAGCGGTGGCCATCCACCCACCGTGTTACAAGTGCATCAAATCATTGAAAGTTCTGAAGGTTGGTATTGACGCGAACCTCGTGAGGGCACAGTATCGGGCGATCGTTCCGAGTGCCAGACCCCGCGGGCCCCCGAAACGTAGCGTCAGCCCGGTTGTTCGAGACCCACTCTCGTGATCCCGCGGAAGGAATCCGATGGCCCGTCGACACCTCCTCACCGGCGTTGCCGCAGCAGCCGTGGTGCTGCTCGCGGCGGCGTGCTCGAGCAGTTCCGATTCCGGAGGTGGCAGCACATCTGCGACCACCGCCAACACCTCCGCCGCCAGCTCGCCCGCTGCCGGCTCGGAGGGCAGCGCGGCCGCGTCGTCGTCCGAGATCGTTGCCCCGTCCTCGGTCGCCGACCAGTCCGGTGCCGAGGCGACCTCGGACGGCACATTCAGCATGGCCGTCACCGAGCCGGACCACCTGACCCCCGGCCGGCAGACGGTCTCCTACGACCAGATGGGCGTGTTGTTCGCACCGCTGACCTTCGTCAACGACGACGGAACCCTGTCCTACCGGCAGGCCGAGTCGGTGACCTCGGACGACGCAACCACCTGGACGGTCAAGCTGAAGCCGGGCTGGACGTTCCACAACGGCGAGACGGTGACGTCCAAGAGCTACGTGGACGCGTGGAACGCGGTTGCCCTACGGCTCCAATGCGTGGGCCAGCAATGGCGTGTTGGCCAAGATCAAGGGCTATGACGCGATGAACCCGGCCAAGGGCAAGACCGCCACGGCCAAGACGCTGTCCGGTCTCAAGGTCATCGACGACACCACCTTCAGCGTCACGCTGATCGGCCCGGACAGCCAATTCGCCTATGCCCTCTCGCAGGGAAACACAGCGTTCTTCCCGATGCCGGAGGCGGCGTTCAAGGATTTGGACGCGTACGACAAGAATCCCATCGGCAACGGGCCCTACAAGATGGAGAGCCCGTGGGTGGCCGACCAACCGGTGACGGTGACCGCGTACGACGACTACCAGGGACCGAAGGCGGCCACCCGGACCATCGTTTTCAAGCCGTACGCTGACATGTCCACCGCCTACACCGATGTGCAGGCCGACAGCACCGACATCGTGTTCGTCCCGCCGGACAAGTTCACCGCTGCCCCGACCGACTTCGGTGACCGATTGCACCCGTTCCCGGCCCCCGGCATCGATTACCTCGGCATGCCGTTGTCGGACAAGCGGTTCGCGGACGTGCGGGTGCGCCAGGCGTTCTCCATGGCCATCGACCGAGACGCAGTCAACAAGGCGATCTACGGCGGTCTGTACGAGCCCGCCACCGCGCTGACCCCGCCGAGCATGGTCGGGTCCCCGACCGGCATCTGTGAGGCCTGCACGTTCGACCCAGCCAAGGCCAAGCAATTGCTGGCCGATGCGGGCGGCTGGTCGGGTCCGTTGAAGATCGTCTACCCGGGTGGCCTCGGTGCGGATGACCTGTTCACCGCGTACGCCAACCAGATCCGGCAGAACCTCGGCATCGCCGACGTCAAGGCGACTCCGACCACGGACTGGGCGGAGTACTGGACGCAACTCACCGAGGGCAAGGTGGACGGCCTGCACTTCGGGCACTGGGGCGCGCTGGTGCCCACCCAGCAGGACACGCTGCGCAACCTGTTCACCAAGGGTGGCGGGTGCTACCCGTGCACCACCTATGCCGAGCCCGAGGTCGACAAGCTGTTGGACAAGGCGGCCGCCGGGAAGACGGCGCAGGAGGCGAACGACGGTTACGTGGCCACGCAGAAGCGGATCTTGGAGGACTTCCCGGTTGTCCCGACCTTCGCCGACAAGTACGTCTACGCAACCTCGAACAACCTCGATCAGGTTCCGGCCAACGCGGGCTCGATCGATCTGTCCCGGGTCACCCTGAAGTCCTGAATCATCGTGACCATGACGACTCAGACCCCGCAGCGGGCCTCACGCCTGTCCCCGGCCGCCATGCACGCCCTGGCGGCCGGGGTCGGCGAGATCTCCCGAGTTCCCCGGCGTGGACGAGCTGCTCACCCAGTTCGACACGCTCGTCGAGCAGTACCCCGACCTCGCCGCGAGCCGCCGGATCGGTACCTCGAGGCTCGGTGAGCCCATCCCGGCGATCACGGTCGGTACCGGCCCGAGGCAACACCTGATCGTCGGCGGAGTGCACCCGAACGAGCCGGTGGGCGGCTTGTCGGCCTTCCACCTGGCCCGGCTGCTCTGCGAGAACTCCCAACTGCGCGACGATCTCGATGCCAGCTGGACGTTCGTGCCGTGCATCGATCCCGACGGCATGCGGCTCAATGAGGGCTGGTTCGCCGACCCGGCCGACCGGATTCGCTACTTCGCCTCGTTCTACCGTCCGGCTCCCGAAGAGCAGGTCGAGTGGTCGTTCCCGTTCGCCTACAAGACCTGCTACTTCGACGCGGTGTTGCCCGAGACCGCCGCGTTCATGCGGTTGATCGACAGCCTTGAGCCCGATCTGCTCGTCAGTCTGCACAACAGTGAACTCGGCGGTGCGTACTACTACCTGTCCCGCCCCGCCGGCGATCTGGCCGACCGGCTGCGCTCGGTGGCCGGGCAGGTGGGACTGGCGCTGCACGTCGGTGAGCCGGAAGCGCCGTGGCTGGAGGAGATCGCGCCGGCCGTGTTCAACGAAACCACCTCCCAGGACGCCTACGAGTACCTCGAGTCCGTGGGCGAGGATCCACGCACCCACATCGCCGGCGCTTCCAGCGCCGACTACACGCGGCGGTACGGCACGCTGTGCATGGTCGCCGAGGCACCACAGTGGACGCACCCGGACGCCGACGACGAAACGCCGTCCGGTCGAACCTATGCCGACGTGCTGCGGAGCACCGGGGCTGAGTTGAGCGCGCTGGCCGAGCTCATCGTGCCCGCCCTGCAGCGGGCCGAGCCCCTGCTCAAGGTGGACACTCCCTACCTGCGGGCGTCCCGTAAGTTCGTGCCGATGATGGGGCAGGACGGCGCGATGTGGTTGCAGCGCGCGCAGGCCCAGGATCCCGACCGGATCGCCACCGTGGCCGAGGTCTTCAGCTGCGCCGATACCGTCAGGATGTTCCGGCTCCGGTTCGGTGGGATGCTGCTGCGGGCGCTGGCTGTGGAGGTGGACGCCGGTATTGCGCCGGTCGAACTGCGCCGGCTGCACGCCGAGTTGGCCGCCCATTACGCCGACTGGGAGGCCGAGGCCAGGACGGCGGTGGCGGTGCCGGTTCCGCTGCACCGGCTGGCCGGCCTCCAGGTCGGCAGCATCCTGCACTCAGCCGCCGTGCTCGCCCTGGGCGAGCATTCGACCGACAACGCAGAGCGCGCCGACTGAATCGCCCATGACCCGCTACGCGACCCGGCGCATCCTGGAACTCGTCATCGTGTTCCTGGGTGTCACGCTCATCATCTACGCGCTGGTGTTCGCCCTGCCGGGCGATCCGATCCGGGCGTTGGGTGGGCAGCGTCCGCTGCCGCAGTCGGTGATCGACGCGCTGCACGAGCGCTATCACCTGGACGACCCGTTCTGGCAGCAGTACCTGCGCTATCTCGGTGGGCTCTTCCACGGCGATCTCGGGGTCGACTTCAACGGCCGCGCGGTGTCCGACAAGCTGGCCTCGCGCTGGCCGGTCACCATCAAGCTCGCCCTGACGGCGTGGGTGATCGAAGTGGTGCTCGGGCTCGGACTCGGTGTGCTGGCCGCGCTGAAGAAGGGCAAGTGGGCGGACCGGACCATCCTGCTCGTCACCATCGCGGTCACCTCGATCCCGGTGTTCGTGCTGGGTGCGATGGCGCAGTTGGTGTTCGGGGTGAAATGGGGCATCTTCCCGGTGGCCGGGACGGCCAAGGGGTGGCCGATGGCCTATGTCCTGCCGGCCATCGTGATAGCGATCTTCGGGATCGCCGCTGTCTCCCGGCTGACCAGGGCCAGCGTGATCGAGAACCTGCAGTGCGGACTACGTGCGCACGGCCAGGGCCAAGGGCATGCGCAGTCGCCGGGTGCTCTGGGTGCACGTCATGCGCAACTCGCTGATCCCCGCGGTCACCTTCCTGGCCATCGATCTCGGCTATCTGCTCGGGGGGGCGGTCATCGTCGAGGGGCTGTTCAACCTGCCCGGCGTCGGCAACCTGCTGTTCACCTCGATCCGGGCCCACGAGGGCGTGACCGTGGTCGGCATCTCCACCGTGCTCATCGTCATCTTCCTGGTCGTCAACGTGCTGGTCGACCTGCTGCAGGGCTTCCTCGACCCCCGGGTGCGCCACGGTGACTGAGTCCCTGGTCGTCCTCGAGTCCGAACCGATCGAGGTCGGCGGCCGCCGCCGGACCCGCGGCGAGGTCTGGCGGCGACTGGTGCGCCGCCCACGGTTCATCCTGTCCCTCGCCGTGATCGTGGTGCTGATCGCCATCTCCGCGTTCCCGGGCCTCTTCGCCGGACTCTTCGGCAATGGTGATCCCACCGTCTGCGATCTGAGCGACAGCGTCATCGGGCCGACCAGCGGGCATCCGTTCGGGTTCGACGTGCAGGGCTGCGACGTGTACGCCAATGTCATCTACGGTGCCAGGGCGTCGCTGACCGTCGGCTTGCTGTCCACGGCGATGGCCCTGGTGGCGGCGATCGTGGTCGGCTGTGTCTCCGGGATGTACGCCGGCTGGCCGGACTCCCTGCTGGCCCGGCTCATCGACATCTTCCTCGGCTTCCCGTTCCTGCTCGGGGCGGTGGTGGTGCTCACCAGCTTCTCCACCCGCAATGTGCTGACCGTGTCAGTGGTGCTGGCACTGTTCGGCTGGCCGACCATGGCCCGGCTGATGCGGGCCGCCGTCCGGCAGGTGCGCAACGCCGACTACGTCGTCGCCGCGCGTGGTCTGGGTGCCGGCACCGTGCACATCCTGTGGCGACACGTGCTGCCCAACACCATCGCCCCCGTGCTGGCGGTCGCCACCCTGACCGTCGGCGGGGTGATGGTGGCCGAGGCGACCCTGACTTTCCTCGGCATCGGGTTGCAGTCGCCGGCGATCTCCTGGGGGCTGCAACTGGCCACCGCGCAGTCCAAGTTCGGCACCAGCCCACACCTGTTGATCTTTCCGGCGCTGTTCCTGTCGATCACCGTGTTGGCTGTGGTGACGGCCGGCGACGCATTGCGCGATGCCTTCGACCCGAGGTCGACATGACCGGGGCGACCGCACGGACCGCCGAACGGCGGCCGGCGGAATCGGAGCACCTCTTCGAGGTCACCGACCTGCGGGTGGCATTCCGCCGCGGGCAGACCGAGGCAGTGGCTGTCGACGGGGTCAGCTACCACCTCGACCCGGGCGAGACCCTGGTCCTGCTCGGCGAATCGGGCTCGGGCAAGTCGGTGTCCTCGCTGGCGTCGATGGGCCTTCTCGATCCGCCACCCGCGGTTGCCGTGTCCGGTTCGGTGCGGTTGGCCGGCCGGGAGTTGCTCGGCCTGGACGATGCCGCTGGGTCGCTGGTCAGGGGCAGGCAGATCGCCATGGTCTTCCAGGACTCGCTGTCGGCACTGAATCCCTGCTACACCATCGGCTTCCAGATCATCGAGGTGCTCAGGACGCACCTGGGCATGTCGAAACGCGCAGCCAGGGCCCATGCGATCGACCTGCTCAACCGGGTGCGCATTCCGGACGCCGCGCGACGGGTCGACGACTACCCGCACCAGTTCTCCGGCGGCCAGCGGCAACGCGTGATGATCGCGATCGCCATCGCGGCCGAACCGGAGGTGCTGATCGCCGACGAACCGACGACCGCGCTGGACGTCACTGTGCAGGCCGAGATCATGGACCTGCTCGCCGACCTGCAGGTCGAACGCCGAATGGGCATGCTGCTGATCACCCATGATCTCGGGGTCGCCGCCGACGTGGCCGATCGGATCGCGGTGATGTACGCGGGTCGGATCGTGGAGCAGTCTCCGGCCGAGGCGATCTACGCCGGGGCCGCGCATCCCTACACGCGCGGCCTGCTCGCTTCGGTGCCGCGGTTCGACCTGCCGCGGGGGGCGCTCGCGCCCATCCCCGGTGCGCCGCCGAGCGCCGGAGCGTTCCCGGCCGGCTGCCGTTTCCACCCGCGGTGTCCGCTGGCCACCGAACTGTGCCGGCAGCAGGAGCCGGCATTGCTGCCGGTGCCCGGTTTCGAGCGGGCGTCCGGGCCGGTCCGGCGCAGCGCCTGCCACTACGCGGATGAGGTGGCCGGTGTCCGCTGACCTTCGGCCGGCCCCCGACGAGCCGCTCGTGCAGACGGTCGACCTGCACCGGCACTACGCCCCGCGGCGGCGCTCGGGCACGGTGATCCGTGCGGTCGACGGCGTGAGCATAGGCATCGGCGCCGGTGAGACGCTCGGTGTGGTCGGCGAATCCGGCTGCGGCAAGTCGACGCTGGCCCGGATCCTGATCGGACTGGACCGACCCACCAGTGGGCAGGTGCTCTTCGAGGGCACCGACGTCGCGACGCTGTCCCGCGCCGGCCGCAAGCAGCTGCGGCGCGAGGTGCAACTGGTCATGCAGGACCCGTACACCTCCCTGGACCCGCGGATGACCGCCGAGCAGATCCTGGCCGAACCGTTCGACATCCACCGCGACGCGCGTCGCTCGGTGAACGTGGCGGAGCGGGTGCGTGAGCTCCTCGAGATGGTGGGGCTCAACCCGGATCACGCCCGGCGCTATCCGCACGAGTTCTCGGGCGGCCAGCGCCAGCGGATCGGCATCGCCAGGGCGCTGGCGCTGCGTCCCAGAGTTGTCGTGTGCGACGAACCCGTTTCTGCGCTGGACGTCTCGATCCAGGCCCAGGTGATCAACCTGCTGGCTGAGCTGCAGCAGCAGTTCGGGCTGTCCTACGTGTTCATCGCGCACGACCTGTCGGTGGTGCGACAGGTAGCCGACCGGATCGCGGTGATGTACCTGGGCCGGATCGTGGAGGACGGTACGTGCGACGAGGTGTTCGCCGACCCGGAGCATCCGTACACCCAGGCCCTGCTCTCCGCGGCGCCGGTGCCGGATCCCTTGGTGCAACGGCAACGTCGGCGGATCATGCTGTCCACCGACCTGCCGGGCCCAGGCGATCTGGGCGTCGGCTGCCGGTTCCGTACCCGTTGTCCGCGCGCCGAGAGCATCTGCAGTACCGATGATCCCGCGCTCCTGCCGGCGGGCCTCACCCTGCCCGGGGCGCAAACCCATCGCGCGGCTTGCCACTTCGCCCGCCGACCGCACACCGCGACTGCCCAAGGAGCCTGATGACCGACCCGAAACCGTTACCCGACGCACAGTCGATGGCCGAGGCCCTGCGCTACGCCGACAGCTATCTCGGCTTCCGGCAGGCCTACGACCGGATCCCCGGGGTCCAGGCCGCGGTGTACGCGAGCGGCAATGTCGCGTTGTCCGAGGCGTACGGCCATGCCGATGTCGAGAGCGGCGCCCCGCTGACCGAGCAGCACCTGTTCCGGATCGCCTCGCACTCCAAGACGTTCACGTCGACCGCCATCATGCAGCTGGTCGACGCCGGCACGCTGCGGCTCGACGACCGGGCCGGCCACTGGGTCGGCAACCTGGAAGGCCATCCTGCGGGGGCCGTGACCGTTCGCGAACTGCTCGGCCACGTCTCCGGTCTCACCCGCGACTCCACCAACGGCGATTTCTGGCAGCTGGACGGTGCGTTCCCCGACCGCGACCGGTTGCTGGAGATCCTCCGCGACCCGCGCAGCGCGGTGATCGGCGAGCAAGAACGATTCAAGTACTCCAACATCGCCTATGGACTGCTCGGTCTGATCATCGAGAGCGCTACCGGGGCGAGTTACGCCGATGCGGTGCGTGCCGGCATCGTGGACCGGCTCGGGCTCAGCGACCTCGGGCCGGAGTTGGACCCCGAACGCTCGGCCGACTACGCGGTCGGGTACAGCGCACTGTCCTACGCCAGACGCCGGGTGCCGATCGATCATGTCGACACCGGGGCGTTGGCCTCGGCGACCGGCTTCTACTCCACCGCAAGCGATCTCGTGCAATACTTCGCCGCGCACTTCCTGGGGGACGAACGACTGCTCAGCGACCGGATCAAGCGGGAGATGCAGCATCCGTGGTGGGACACCGGTGCCACCACCGACAAGCAGTACGGCCTCGGCCTTTCGGTGGCCACGGTGGGGGAGCGGACGATGATCGGCCACGGCGGTGGCTATCCCGGGCACATCACCAGTTCGATGGCCGACACCAGGGTCGGCCTTGCGGTCTCGGTGCTCACCAACTGCATCGACGGCCCGGCGGAGACCCTGGCCAGGGCGGTGGTCCGGCTGATCGATCTGGCCGGTGCCGACCAGCGTCCCGAACCGGGCGCCATCGACCCTGAGCGGTTCTGCGGGCGCTATGCCGCGCTCTGGGGAGTGGTGGACGTCGCGCTGCTCGGTGGTCGGCTCTACCGGCTGCATCCCGCGTTGGCCGATCCCGTCGACGACGCCGCCGAATTGGAGATCGTCGACGAATCGACCCTGCGTATCGCCGGCGGCAGTGGCTATGGCTCCTTCGGCGAGCTGATGCCTTTCACCTTCGCCGCAGACGGCACGGTCGTCTCGCTGCGCGGCGAGAGTGGCGGCACGCTGGTGCCGCTGGAGCGGTTCGAGCTGCCGGATCGGGTGACCGTGCGCGCCTGACCGCCGGGCGCGGTGGCACGGCCGACCGGATGTGTGGTTCCTGTTAACCGAACAACGGGCATCCGGTCACCGGGCGTTTGCCTGCCGATGGTCGGGTTTGGCGGTCACAACGTCCACTCCCGAAGGGGTGCCATGAGCTCCGGAACCACCAACTCCGGCCGGGCTCGGCGGCTGACCGTCAGTGCGCTCGTCGCCGGCGGAATGCTTGTCGTAGCGGCCGTGCCGAGCGCAGCAGCGCTGCTTGCCGACCCGTCCGCGCACGGCGGCGCGACCCAGCTGTCCGGCGACAACACGTCGACGATCCGTCAGGCCGTCAACGGCGGCAAGGCCCGCAACGTGATCCTGTTGATCGGCGACGGCATGGGCGCGTCGGAGATCACCATCGCGCGCAACTACCAGTACGGAGCCGGTGGCCGGCTTCCGGGACTCGACTCGCTACCGCTCACCGGGCAGTACACCACCTACTCGCTGACCAAGGACGGCAAGCCGGACTACGTGCCCGACTCAGCGGCCACCGGCAGCGCCTGGGCCACCGGAACCAAGACCTACGACAACGCCATCAGCGTCGACATCTCCGGTGCGCCGCAGCGCACCCTGCTGGAGCTGGCCAAGGCCAACGGATTCAAGACCGGCGATGTCAGCACTGCTGAGATCCAGGACGCGACTCCGGCAGTGCAGATCGCCCACGTCACCCTGCGCAGCTGTTATGGACCGGTGGCCACCACCGCGAACTGTCCCGAAAACGCCCTGGAAAAGGGCGGCGCCGGGTCGATCACCGAGCAGCTGCTCAGCACCCGTCCCGATGTCACTCTCGGCGGCGGCTCCGCGACGTTCACCCAGACCGCCGCGGCCGGCAGCTACCAGGGCAAGACTCTGATGGAGCAGGCCACGAGCCGCGGCTACCAGGTGGTCGGAGACAAGGCAGGACTCGACGGCATCCGCCGCGCGGACCAGAACCAGCCGGTGCTCGGCCTGTTCTCCACCGGCAACATGCCGGTCCGATGGATCGGTCCCCCGGCGACCGCCGACGGTGGCACCCTCGCCCCGGCCCGCTGTGAGCTGAACCCGGCTCGGCTCTCGACCATCCCGACCCTGAAGGACATGACGACCAAGGCGATCGCGTTGTTGAAGAACACCGACCGCGGGTTCTTCCTTCAGGTCGAGGGAGCCAGCATCGACAAGCAGGACCACGCAGCCAATGCATGTGGCCAGATCGGCGAGACCATCGACTTCGACGAGGCCGTGAGAGCCGCGCTCGACTTCGCCAAGAAGGACGGCAACACCACCGTGCTCGCCACCGCCGACCACGGCCACACCGCCCAGATCGTCGAAGCCGGTTCCACCACGCCTGGAGCGACGGTCAACCTGCTGACCAACGAGGGCAGCCCGATGACCATCAACTACGCCACCGCACCGGTCACCGGGTCGCAGCAGCACACCGGCACCGAGGTACCGATCGCCGGCTACGGCCCGCAGGCGGCCAACGTCGTCGGGCTGATCGATCAGACCGACGTGTTCTTCATCATCAGCCGAGCGTTGAACCTCAAGACCGATCCGGCCGAGCTCAGCCGCAGGGCGACAGTGTCGGTCGCGCCGAAGTCCGTCATCGTCGGCCACGGTGTGGTCGTCGAGGCGTCGAAATTCCTGGGCGACAGCAAGATCAGCGTGGAACTGCGCAAGGGATCGACGGTGATCGCCCTCGGCACGCAGAGCCTGAACGCTGGTGGCGCAACCGTGTTCGGCACCGCGCCGAGCCGGCCAGGTACCTACCGGGTCGTGGCCACCGGCGTGGACTCCGCGGTGCAGCGGACCGCCACGATCACCGTGCGCCGCTGATCCCATTCGTTCCTCGGACTCGGGCCCGGGGCAGCAGCCCCGGGCCCGAGTGCACTCGGGTTCGGAACAGTCGCGAGCCCGGAGTGTTCCGGATCCGCTGTGCGGTTGCTGTGCGCTAGCGTTGCCGAACCCCAGCACCGTCTGGGATCAGCGACGACGGGAACATGCGTGGCCGTACCGGTGATCGAGACCCGCGGCCTGCGCAAGACGTTCGGCGGCAGGGGCGGTCGCCGGGTCGCGGTCGACGGGCTCGACCTGGTTGTCGCCGCGGGCGGGGTGCACGGTTTTCTGGGGCCCAACGGGTCGGGCAAGACCACCACGATCCGCTTGGTGCTCGGGCTGTCCCGCGCCGATGCCGGCACCATCCGGCTGTTCGGCGCCGAGGTTCCGCGCGCGCTGCCCGCGGTCATCGGCCGGGTCGGCGCTGTGGTCGAGCAACCGCGGTTGTTCCCCGGGTTCACGGGTCGCCGCAACCTGCAGATCCTGGCCCGTTCCGCGGGCGTCGGCAACGATGTCGTCGATCGGGCACTCGAGACCGTCGCGTTGCTGGACCGGGCCGATGACCGCTACCGCGGCTACTCCCTGGGCATGAAGCAGCGGCTGGCCATCGCGGCGACGCTGTTGAAATCGCCGGACCTGTTGGTATTGGACGAGCCGACCAACGGGCTGGATCCCTCGGGGATCCGCGAGATGCGTGATCTCGTGAGGGAACTTGCCGCAGCCGGCACCACCGTCCTGATCAGCTCGCACATCCTGGCCGAGGTACAGCAGGTCTGCGACTCGGTTTCCATCATCGGCCGGGGTCGGATGCTGGCCAGCGGGACGGTCGCCGACGTGCTCAGTGCCGGCGCCACCGGCACGGTGGTCAGGGTGGGGGTGGCCGATCCGGTGGCCGCGGCCGCCGTGCTCGGCAGCGCGGGGTGGGTCGTGCAGCCAGATGGCGACGCCATGCGGGTGTCCGGCCCCGGCGATCCCGCGTCCATCACCCGGGCGCTGGCCGACGCCGGCCACTACCTCAGCGAACTGACTCCGCTGCGACCGGACCTGGAGACGGCGTTCCTGCAGATCACCGAGGGAGAGCAGCCGTGAGCCGGGCGGTCGGCGTCGAGTGGCTCCGGCTGCGGTCCAGGCGGCTGATCTGGGTGCTTGCCGCCCTGGGCCTGGCCGGAGCCGTTGCCGTCCTGGTCGGTAACACGATCGCGGCCATGCCGCCGAGTGCGGCCGAGCGGGCCAGTGCTCAGGCCCAGGTTGACCAGCAGCTGGCCGATCCGTCGTTCCAGGAGATGGTGGAGCAGTGCCGGTCCGCGGTGTCCGGTGGCGGGAGTGCCGAGTGGCCGAGCGAGATGAACTGCGACGACCTGCTTCCCCGGGCGGACTGGTATCTCAACTGGTCGCAGCCGTCGTACGTGAACCTGTTCACCAACATGGTCCTTGCCGTCACGGTCCTGCTCGCGGTGGCCATGACGGTGATCGGCGTGATCTTCGCCGGGTCCGACTGGGCCAACGGCACCGTCGGCACCCAGCTGCTGTTCCAACCACGTCGGGGCCAGGTGTTCGTCGCCAAGGCGATCGTCCTCGGTGTGCTCGCGGCGGTGTCGGGGACCGTCATGATCGGAGCGGCGTGGGCCCTGAGCCATTGGGCGGCGGCTCGCTGGGGCACCACGGTCATGATCGAGTCCCCCGGTTTCCGCGGCGAGCAGGTGACAGTGAGCACCGCGGACCTGCTCGGTCGCGCCTTGCGCGCCCTCGCGGTAGTCATCGCTGCAACGCTGGGCGGCTATGCGTTGGCGATGCTCTTCCGTGGCAGTCTGTTGCCGCTGGCGCTGATAGCCGGGTACGCGCTGGTGGCGGAGACTCTGGCGCGGGCGATCGGATACGAGTCGACCTGGCCCTACCTGTTGTCCACCCGACTTCTCGCCTGGTTGGTCGGGCCGGCCGAGCTCCCGATCTATCCGACGGTCTGCGGCACGGGGCCGTGCGAACCGCGGGTGGTTTCGGTCGGCGTGGCCGCCGGGGGCACCTACCTGGCCGTCGTGACCGTGGCGGTCGTCGCCGTCGCCGCCTGGTCCTTCCAGCGTCGCGACGTCCCCTGAGTGCCTCACCCGCCCATCCCGGCGTGATGGGCGACCCAGCGCGTGTGGATGGACCGAGGGCGGCGACGGACCCCCGTGGTATCCACATGTCATGACCCGCCCGGCGACCGTTGCAGTCCCGCGGCCGCCGCGCGCGGCCCGAGCACGGCGGGTGACCGCTGGCACCAGGCAGCCCTCGGAGGTGCTGCCGATCGCACGGATTGCCGTGGATATGGCGCTGCCGCATCTGGACCGGCCGTTCGACTACCTGGTACCTGGGGACCTCGCTGAGGCGGCGGTTCCTGGCGCCCGGGTACGGGTCCGGTTCGCCGGCCGATTGTTGGACGGTTTCGTGCTCGATCGGCTCCCGCACTCCGATCACCAGGGAAAGCTCGGCTTCCTGGAGCGTGTGGTGTCCACTGAGCCGGTACTCGCCCCGGAAGTTGCCGCTCTTGCCCGTACGGTCGCGGACCGGTACGCCGGGGTGCTGGCCGACGTGCTGCGGTTGGCGGTCCCGCCCCGGCACGCCAAGGTCGAGTCGGCACAGCCTCCCGCACCCGCACCGACCGCAGACGACACCGACGATGCCGCGCCCGTCGATTCCGACCCCGGCTGGCAGCGGTACCGCGCCGGTCCGGCCTTTCTCGACGCCGTGGCGCAGGGCCGCCCCGCTCGTGCCGTCTGGCAGGCATTGCCCGGAGACGATTGGGCCGCGCGGCTGGCCGGTGCGGCGGCCGTCGCCCACGCCGCCGACCGAGGGGCGCTGCTGTTGGTGCCTGATGCGCGCGATCTCGTCCGGCTGGTCGCTGCGCTGACCGAAGTGCTCCCGGCCGAGGAGTTCACCGCGCTGGCAGCCGATCTCGGACCGGCCGAGCGGTACCGCCGCTTCCTGGCCGTCCGTCGCGGACGGGTGCGGGTGGTCGTGGGCACCAGAGCAGCCGCGTTCGCGCCGGTGGTTCGGCTGGGGCTGGTGGCGATGTGGGACGACGGCGACGACCTGTTCACCGAGCAGCGCGCCCCCTACCCCCATGCCCGTGAGGTGCTGCTGGAACGATCGACCGCGCAGCGGTGTGCGCTGCTGCTGGGCGGATTCGCCCGGACCGCCGAGGGACAGCTGCTGGTCGAATCGGGCTGGGCGCACGAGATCTCTGCGAGCAGAGCGGCGATTCGCGTTGCCGCCCCGCGGATCAGCGGGGCCGGTGAGGAGCGCGCAGTCGGTGCCGACTCGGCCGCCGCGCAGGCTCGGCTCAGCCCGGCGGCGTTCCAGGCGGCCAGGGCGGCCTTGGAGGCAGATGCCCCCGTGCTGGTCCAGGTGCCCCGGCGTGGGTACCGGCCGGCCCTCGCCTGCGAGCGCTGCCGCCGACCGAGCCGGTGCCGGCACTGCCACGGGCCGCTCGCGCAGACCGGCGCGCATCGCGTCCCGGCGTGCCGCTGGTGCGGCGTGGGGGAGGCGCACCCGCGCTGCGCGGCGTGCGGATCGGATCAATTTCGTTCCACGGTGACCGGAAGTCGGCGCACCGCAGAAGAACTCGGTCGGGCCTTCCCCGGGGTACCCGTGACGACCTCCGCCGGCGACGGGATCAAGGACCGGGTTCAGCCAGGTTCGGGCATCGTGGTCGCTACCCCGGGGGCCGAGCCGGCCGTGGACGGCGGTTACGGGACGGCCCTGCTGCTCGACGGCTACGTACTGCTCGCCCGGCCCGACCTGCGCGCGGCCGAAGAAACCATGCGCCGGTGGACGGCCGCCGCCGCGCTGGTGCGCCCGGCCGATGCCGGCGGCCGTGTCGTGGTCGGTGCCGACAGCGGCTTGGCCGTGGTCCAGGCGCTGATCCGTTGGGACCCGGCAGGTCTCGCGAGCGCCGAGCTCGACGCCCGGCGTGAGTTGGGATTCCCACCGGCCGTGGCGATGGCGGCGATGGACGGCACCGAAGCGGCGGTGGCTACCGCGCTCGAGGCCATCGATCTGCCCGACGGTGCCGAGGTGCTCGGACCGGTGCCGCTGGACGACGGATCGCATCCTGCTCGGGCCGACCGCGCCGGCGAGGCGCGGGCCGCCCGCGCCAGGGCCCTGTTCCGCGCACCGCAGAGCCGGCGTCGGGCCTTGGCCGCCGCGCTCAAGGCCTACGCCGCGTCGAGCTCGGCGCGCAAGGACAGCGAAGCGGTGCGGATCCAGGTCGACCCATCTGCGCTGGGCTGACGGGCCCAGAACTCAATAGCCGAGCCGACTCCGCAGCCCGTCGCGCACCGCCGGCCAGTCGTCGATGATCACCGAGAACACCACCGAGTCACGCCAGGTGCCGTCGCCGCGCCGCATGTCCCGGCGCAGCACGCCTTCGCGCACCGCGCCGAGTTTGGCGATCGCCGCCTGTGACCGGGTGTTGATCAGGTCGGTCTGGATCTTGACGCGGCCGAATCCGAGGTCGTCGAAGGCGAGGGCCAGCAGCAGGAGCTTGCACTCCGGGTTGACCGGGCTGGCCCACACCGACGGTTGGTAGGCGGTCCAACCGAGGTGGGTCTTCTCGTCCCCGAGTTCGAAGTCGCCGAGGCTGGTGGTGCCGACGATGGTGCCCGCCTCGCCGAGATCGGAGTCGCGCAGCAGCCGCACGCTGTACTGCGCCCGGCCCGAGCTGCGAGCGGCATCGATCACCCGCGCCGTTGCCGCAATGCTCGCCGGCCGGGACGCCTGCCCGCCGGAATACCCGGCGGCCCACACCTCGTCGTGGTCCAACGCGGCAAAGATGCCGGCGGCGTCGTCCGGCAGCGTGCGGTCGAGACGGACGGTACGGCCGACGAGAGGACGGTCGTCGGGCAAGCGGGCGGGCATCGGGCCTCCTCGGGAGCGGACAGCGCGGCCGGCCGGCGCGACCCCGTTCATTGTCTCCACCGCCGGCCGCCGGCCGGGCGTCCGGGTCAGGCCGGTGCCACCAGCGTGGCCAATTCCTGGTCGTCGGCGTTGCCGCCGGTACACACCACCGCTATCGGGTCCTCCGGCCTCGACTCGTCTGCGAGGACGCCGGCGAGCGCAGCCGCTCCTGCCCCTTCCGCCAACGTATGGGCGCGACTGGCCAGGAGCCGCCGAGCGTCGTCGATCGCGTCGTCGGTCACCAGCACGAAGCCGTCCAGCCGGCCGCGCAACACCTGCTGCGGCAGAGCGAATCCGCCGCCGGTGGCCAGCCCGCTCATCCGGGTGGTACACGGCCTGGTCTGCAGGGATCCCGTCGTCCACGAGTCGTGCGCCGCTGGTGCCGCGGCGGATTGCACCCCGATCACCCGACAGTCCGGCGCCAGGACGTCACGCACCACGCAGGCGCCGGCGGCGCCCGACCCGCTGCCGATCGGGACGTACACCGCCGTGAGGTCCGGCCGTTGCCGAAACAGTTCCAGGTAGACCGTGGCATGGCCGAGCACGATCGCCGGTTCATTGCCCGGATCGACGTACCTCAGTCCCTGCTCGTCGGCCAGTCGGTGTGCCAGAGCCAGCGCCTCGGTCATCGTCGGTCCGTGCACGACCACCTCTGCGCCCAGTGCACGCACGGCGTCGAGCTTGCCCGCCGGAGATGTCTCCGGCGCGACGATCACCGCCCGTACCCCGCCCCGGCCGGCGGCATAGGCGACCGATTGGGCGTGATTGCCGGTGGAAGCAGTGACCAGCCCGGCGGCCTTGTCCGCCTCGGTCAGGCCGGCCAGCAGGGTCAGGCCGCCGCGCACCTTGAACGCACCGGTCGGCTGCACATTTTCGTGCTTGACCACGACCGTGGTGCCGACCAGGGCGTCCAACACCGGATAGGACCAGGCCGGCGTCGGCGGCAGTCCGATGACCGACGCTGCCCACTGGACTGCCTCGAAGGTGATCAGATCGACCGCGGCGTCGACGCTCGATTCGTACGGCATCACGCCATTCTTCCCGGGTGCACTGCTTCCGGAACGTGCCCGTCCCCCCGACGAGGGCGGCGTAAGAGTGGTCAACTTGTCCGGCACTCCTAGACTCGACCCCGCCCGTGCCCGGTCCCTGCCCTGCCCGACTTCGGAGTTCGCCCTGCGCATCCTGTTCGCCGGTACCCCGGACGCGGCGGTGCCCTCCCTGCGTGCGGTGCTCGACTCCGCGCACGAGGTGGTCGCCGTTCTCAGCCGGGCCGACGCGCCGGCGGGACGCGGCCGCAAACTCACGGCCTCCCCGGTGGCCGCTCTCGCTCGCTCCGCCGGGCTTTCGGTACTCACCCCGGAGTCGGTTCGCACACCGGAATTCCTGGCCGAGTTGGCCGAGCTGGATATCGATGCCGCCGCCGTCGTCGGGTACGGCAAGCTGTTGCCGCAGGCAGTACTGGACGCACCGACCCACGGCTGGGTCAACCTGCACTTCTCGCTGCTGCCGGCCTGGCGCGGCGCCGCGCCGGTGCAGGCCGCGATCCGGGCCGGGGACCAGCTCACCGGCGCCACCACGTTCCGGCTGGAGGCAGGCATGGACACCGGCCCGGTGTACGGCGTGGTGACAGAGGTTGTCCGCCCCAGCGACACCGCCGGCGAACTGCTCGGCCGGCTCGCCGAGAGCGGCGCCCGGCTGCTGGTCGCCACCCTCGACGGCATCGCCGACGGCTCGCTCCAGCCCCGGCCGCAGCCGGCCGAGGGGGTCAGCCTGGCGCCCAAGATCAGCCCGGAATCCGCCCGGATCGACTGGGCGGCACCCGCTCTCGCCATCGATCGGCAGGTCCGTTCGCTCAGCCCCGAGCCCGGGGCGTGGACCGACTCGTCCTGGGGACGGTTGCTGCTGAGCCCCGTGCAGCTCACGCAGGTCGCCGGGCTCGTCCCCGGAGAACTTCGGGTCGAGCGGCGCCGGGTGCTGGTCGGCACCGGCACCGACGCGGTGCAACTGGGCGACGTGACTGCGCCCGGAAAGCGGGCCGTTCCGGCTGCCGACTGGGCCAGGGGCGCCCGACCGGCACCCGGCACCGTCCTCGGGGAGCCGACCACGTGACGCGACCACCGCAGCGTCGCCGGAGCGGACCGAGCGGGCCGCCCCGGCGGCCCGGGACCCGGCGCCCACCACAGATTGATCCGGCCCGCCAGGTTGCCCTGGACCTGCTCGCCGCCGTCCGCGGCCGCGGCGCCTATGCCAACCTCACCCTGCCCGGGTTGATCACTGCGGCCGGCTTGCACGGGCGCGATGCGGCGTTCGCCACCGAACTCGGCTACGGCAGCTGCCGGGCGCTCGGCCAGCTCGATGCCGTTCTGACGGCGTGCACCGACCGGCCGCTGGGTGAGCTCGATCCGCCGGTGCTGGACGCGTTGCGGCTCGGTGCCTACCAGCTGCTCCGCACCCGGATCCCGCCGCACGCCGCGGTGTCGGCCACCGTCGATCTGGTCAGGGCCGGACCAACCCCGGGCGCGTCGGGATTCGTCAATGCCGTGCTTCGCAGGGTGGCCGGGGCCGACCTGGCCGGCTGGGTCGATCGGCTCGCGCCGCCCGACCAGGCCGACCCGCTGGGCCGGCTTGCGCTGGCAACTGCCCACCCGCGCTGGATCGCGGTTGCCTTCGCCGACGCGCTCGGCCCGGCCGGAGGCCTGGACGCCGAGCTGCCGGTCGCCCTGGCCGCGGATGACGCCGCACCGTCGGTGCACCTGGTGGCCCGGCCCGGCCGGATCGGCCGCGACGAGCTGCTTCGGCTGTCCGGCGGCACCCCCGCGCTGTACTCCCCGTACGGGGTGTACCTGGACCACGGCGATCCCGGTCGGCTCGCCCCGGTCGTCGACGGTCGAGCCGCCGTGCAGGACGAGGGGTCGCAGCTGGTCGCGCTCGCCGTCGCCATGGCGGCCCTCGACGGTCCGGACCGCAGGTGGCTCGACCTGGCCTCCGGCCCCGGGGGCAAGGCCGGCCTGCTCGGGGCGCTCGCCGAGGAGCGAGGCGCAATGGTCGATGCGGTGGAGATCTCGACGCACCGAGCCGACCTGGTCCGGCGCACCGTCGCGGGACTGCCCGTCACCGTGCACACCGCTGATGGTCGTGATCCCGGCCTCCCCGTCGGCAGCTACGACCGGGTGTTGCTCGACGCGCCCTGCACCGGGCTCGGAGCACTCCGCCGCCGCCCGGAGGCCCGCTGGCGCCGCGACCCGGCCGACGTTCCCGAGCTGACCAAGCTGCAGCGCGAGCTACTCGCCTCGGCGGCGCGGCTGGTGCGGCCCGGCGGTCTGATCGGCTACATCACCTGCAGTCCGCACCTGCCCGAGACCGCCGGGGTCGTCGCCCGACGACCTGCCGGGCTCGAGATCATCGACGTCCGGCCCTACCTGCCCGGGCTGCCGGACCTCGGTGACGGGCCGACCGTCCAACTCTGGCCGCATCGGCAGGGCACCGACGCGATGTTCCTGGCCCTGCTGCGCCGGACGTGACGGGATCGCGGCCGGGCAGACCGGCGTCATGTCGAACACCTACGCTGGCGGCGTGGCTCCGCTGATCGCACCCAGCATCCTGTCCGCGGACTTCGCCCGCCTCGCAGAGGAGATCGGCCGCATCCACGGTTCGGACTGGGTGCACGTCGACGTGATGGACGCGCACTTCGTGCCGAACCTGACCATCGGGCTGCCGGTCGTCGAGGCGATCCGCCGGTCCACCGAGATCCCGCTCGATTGCCATCTGATGATCGACGACCCGGACACCTGGGCACCGCGGTACGCCGAGGCCGGTGCCTACAACGTGACCGTGCATGCCGAGGCGGTCCGCGACCCGATCAGCACCGCGATGGACATCAGGGCGGCCGGCGCGAAGGCCGGCCTGTCGCTCAAGCCTGGCACCGACCTGGACGACTGGATCGACGCGCTGCGCAGCTACGACACCCTGCTGATCATGACCGTGGAACCGGGCTTCGGCGGGCAGTCCTTCATGGCCGACATGATGGACAAGGTCAGGCGAGCGCGTCGGATGGTCGACACCGGCCATCTGACCGTGGTCATCGAGGTCGACGGTGGCATCGCGGAGGACACCATCGCGCAGGCGGCCGAGGCCGGCGCCGACTGTTTCGTGGCCGGGTCAGCCGTGTACGGCGCCGACGATCCCGCAGCCGCGGTGGCCAAGCTGCGAGCGCTGGCTGCAGCTGCTCGCTGAACCCCCCGACTGAACCGAACCGGCCACGGCCGGCGTGATGGCGGTGGTGTGCGTCACGCCTGGTCGCGCTGGGCACCCTACGGGCGTGGGGGAGGATGGAAGGGGGTCGGCGATGAGGCCGGCCCCGCCGAAGGGAAGGTCGATGTTCACCGGCATTGTGGAGGAACTCGGCGAGGTCGTCTCGCTGGACGTGTCACCGGACGGCGGCGACGCACGCCTGGTCGCGCACGGCCCGACCGTCACCGCCGACGTACGGCACGGCGATTCGATCGCGGTCTCCGGCGTATGCCTGACCGTCGTCGACTTCGCCGACGGCACGTTCGTCGCCGACCTGATGGCCGAGACGCTCGACCGCACCGCAGCCGGCAGCTGGCGACCCGGAACGGCGATCAATCTGGAGCGGTCGGTGACCCCGTCGACCAGGCTGGGCGGACACCTGGTCCAAGGGCACGTGGACGGCGTCGGCACCATCACCGCCCGGGTCGAGCACGACCGGTACGACGAGGTCAGGATCGGGGTACCGGCCGATCTGGGGCGCTACCTGGCCGGCAAGGGGGCGGTCGCCGTCGACGGGATCTCACTCACGGTGATCGACGTCGTCGACAGTGCCGACGGCACCGAGTTCGGTGTCGGCATCATCCCGGAGACAAGGAAGGCGACCACCATGGGAGCACGCCGGGTCGGCGACCGGGTCAACATCGAGGTGGACGTGATGGCGAAATATGCAGAGCGGCTGCTCGGGTTCCACGCCGACGGCGGTTCTCGATCGGAGCGGGTGGGCAGCGCATGAGCGGGCGTCAGCGAGCGAACAATCGGCAGGTCCTGCCGTTGCCGACGCGGAGCGAGGTAGGGGCATGACGGTGCAATCCGAGCAGCAGACATCACTACCGGTGGCGGACCGGACGGGTCGACAGCGCTCCGCCGCCGGCTTCGACACCATCGAGTTCGCGGTGGCTGAGATCGCCGCCGGCCGCGCCGTTGTGGTCATCGACGACGAGGACCGGGAGAACGAGGGCGACCTGATCTTCGCTGCCGAGCTGGTCACCCCCGAACTGATCGCCTTCATGGTGCGGTACACGTCCGGATACGTCTGCGTGCCGATCACCGAGTCCGATGCCGACCGCTTGGAACTGCCGCCGATGTCGCGGATCAACCAGGATCCGCGCGGCACCGCGTACACGGTGACCGTCGATGCCCGAAACGGGGTGTCGACGGGCATCTCGGCTGTTGACCGCGCGCACACCATCCGCCTGCTGGCCGATCCCGGCTCGTCGGCAGCGGACTTCTCCCGGCCGGGGCACGTGGTACCGCTGCGGGCCCGCGACGGGGGTGTGCTGGTCAGGGGCGGGCACACCGAAGCCGCCGTCGATCTGGCCATGATGGCCGGCCTGTCGGCCGCCGGGGTGCTCTGCGAGATCGTCAGTGAGAAGGACCCGTTGGGGATGGCCAGGACCGACGAGCTGCGGGTGTTCGCCGACGACCACGACCTGGCGTTGATCACCATCGCCGATCTCATCGCGTACCGGCGACGCACCGAGCGGCAGATCGACAAGATCGCCGACGCCCGACTTCCGTTGCCAGAGGGGGAGTTCCGCGCAATTGGCTACCTGTCGAAGGTGACCAAGCGGGAACTGGTCGCGCTGGTGTACGGCGACATCGGCAACGGCGAGGACGTGCTGGTCCGGGTGCACTCGGAGTGCCTGACCGGTGACGTGCTCGGCTCACTGCGCTGCGACTGCGGTCCGCAACTGCACGCAGCGCTGCGTGCAGTGGTGGACGAGGGCCGGGGCGTCGTGCTGTACATCCGGGGCCACGAGGGCCGTGGGATCGGCCTGCTGCAGAAGCTGCGGACCTACGAGTTGCAGGATGAGGGCGCCGACACGGTCGATGCCAACCTGGCGCTTGGGTTCGCGGCCGACGCCCGCGAGTACGGGACCGGCGCCCAGGTGCTGTCCGATCTGGGCATCCGATCGATGCGGCTGCTCACCAACAATCCGACGAAGCGGGCCGGCCTGGAGGGTTACGGTCTGTCCATCGTCGGACGGGTGCCGTTGCCCGTCTCGGTGAACCCGGAGAACCTGCGGTATCTGCTGACCAAGCGTGATCGGATGGGCCATGACCTGGAAGAACTCGACGACGTCGACATGGGCCATGCCTGAGCGGACGCGGTCGACAGGATTTCTGGTCGGACGGCGGTTCCGGTGAGCGGCGAAGGACGTCCCCAGGGCGACGGACTCGCGGCCGCCGGCCTGCGGGTCGGCATCGTGGCGACCCGGTGGCATGCCGACATCACCGAGTTGCTGCTGGACCGTGCGGTGGCGGCCACCGTCGCGGCGGGTGCCGCCCAGCCCACCGTGGTGCGGGTGCCGGGCGCGATCGAACTCTCGGTGGTGGCCCAACAGTTGGCCGCCGACCACGACGCCGTGGTGGCGCTCGGTGTGGTCATCAGGGGCGGCACGCCGCACTTCGAATACGTCTGCGATTCGGTCACCGCCGGCTTGACCCGGGTAGCGCTCGACTCCGGTGTACCGGTCGGCAACGGGGTGTTGACCTGCGACACCGTCGAGCAGGCGGTGGCCCGCAGTGGCGCACCCGGGGCGGCGGAGGACAAGGGTGCGGATGCCGCGCGGGCCGCGATCGAGACGGCCCTGGTGCTGCGAGGGCTGCGACAACCCAACAGCCGCATGGGTTTCGGTCCGTGACCGACGACCCGGTCCTGCTGCTGGTGCGGCCACGGCGGATCGCCATCTACGCCGGAATCGCCTCGGCGCTGGTACTCGCAACCATGGTGGTGATCGGACTGCTGCTGCGCGGTACCAGCGCCGGCGTGCAGTTCAGGGTCTCCGACCAGATCGGTCTCATCGGGGTCGGCGTGCTGATGGCGGCGATCATCATGACCGCTGCCCGGCCGCGGCTGCGGGTGTTTGCGACCGGGCTCGGCGTCCGGAATGTGTTCGGCGAGAAGCTGTTTCCGTGGGAAGGCATCGTCAGGGTGGCCTTTCCCGAGGGCTCACCCTGGGCACAACTGATCCTGGCCGATGACGACACCTACATGGTGATGGCGATCCAGGCGATGGACCGGCAACGCGCTGTCAACGCCTTGCGTGAAGTTCGGGCCCTGCACGAGAAGTACCGTCCTCCGCAGCCGCCGACTCCCTCGCCCGAGGCGCTCGCGGCCCGGGAAGCCAGCGCCCGTGAGGAGTACCGCCGACCGCTCGGCCGGCTGGAGATCATCGATCAGGAGAAGGCGGCCAAACGCGCCAAGCGCCCCTGACCTGCGTGCACCCCGGGCAGCCCCCGGCCCGCGGGGAGTTGATCCGCCCAAATCGGGCGCGATCCTTGGGCTAGGTTCCCGCGGACCGGGGGGAGTTGATCCGCCCAAATCGGGCGCGAACCTTGGACTAAGTCCCCGCGGCCCGCGTGCGGCGGACGCGGGCGGCGGGAATTCCGATCAGCTGTGCTGGAAGGTCAGGCAGTCGGCGGTGTCCGCGCCGGGACCGATGCGCACCGAAGAGGCCGTGCATTCGAGCGACTCGTTGTGCACGCAGTCCGCGCGCTGGCAGGCGCCGACATGACCGTGTACGCGGGTCAGCCCGCCCTTGGCGCCCAGTGGGATGAACGTCGCGCACTGCGCGTCGCCATTGGACCCACCACCGATGGTGATCGCGATCGCGTGGCAGTTCGAATGGTCGTTGTAGGAGCAGCCGTCCACCGTACATTCGGTGATCGGAGGCATGTCCAGAGCGGCAGTCATCTCGGTCCTCCAGGTCGTGGCGCGCTGGTCGGTCGGGGTCGCCGCGGCCTCGGCAGCCGGCCGCGGCGGTCCCGTGAGGCCGACGGTAGACCGCCTTCGGAGTCGGCGCTAGCAAGGCAGGCCTTCCTAACCTCGACGACCAAGGCAACCCTTAGCGCAGGTCACAGTGGGTTCGAATGATCTTGACGAATCCAAATTGTTGATCTTGAACGGCGCGGTTGGGGTCATCCTGACAGCCCGGGGCAACTGGTGTCAGCGCGCGGTGCGCGTGGTGTCAGTGGGCCGGTGGACTGTGGAACCTGACCACTTGTGACGCACGGATGACCGAATACCGACCAACAGGTCGACCACGAACCATGACCGATCGAACTCTGAACCCGATCGACAACGAACGGAGTACCCCGTGACCTACGCATTCGAAGCCGAAGGACTGCGCAAGCGCTTCGGCACCACTCAGGCGCTGGACGGCGTCGACCTCGCCGCCCGCGAGGGCAGCGTCCTCGGCGTGCTGGGTCCCAACGGCGCCGGCAAGACCACCGCCGTCCGGATTCTCGCGACGCTGCTGCAGGCCGACGCCGGTCGCGCCACCGTCGGCGGCTACGACGTCGCCACCCAGCCCCACCTGGTCCGCAAGACCGTCGGCCTCACCGGCCAGTACGCGTCGGTGGACGAGGACCTGACCGGGATGCAGAACCTGAGCCTGATCGGCACGCTGCTCAACCTGTCGGGCAAGCAGGCCAAGGCCAGGGCCCTCGAGCTGCTCGAGTGGTTCGACCTGACCGAAGCGGCCGGCCGCACCGCCAAGACCTACTCGGGTGGCATGCGCCGCCGGCTCGACCTGGCGGCCAGCCTGGTCGGCCGCCCGTCGGTGATCTTCCTCGACGAGCCCACCACCGGCCTCGACCCCGCCAAGCGCGAGGACATGTGGGAGGTCGTGCGCAACCTGGTGGCCGAGGGCTCCACGGTGCTGCTCACCACCCAGTACCTGGACGAGGCGGACGCGCTCGCCGACGAGATCAGTGTCATCGACCACGGCCGGGTCATCGCCCATGACACCCCCGACGGGCTCAAGCGCATCGTCGGCGGCCAGCGGGTCGAGGTCCGGCCCGCCGACCCCGCCCGACTCGACGACGCCCGGCGGATCCTGACCGAGGTGGCGGGTCGCGCGCCCGAGCTGACCGGGCGCGACGTGCTCACCGTCCCGGTGTCGGACGAGAACGCGCTCGGCGCGGTCTTCGACCGGCTGCGCGGCGAGAACATCTCGGTCCACGAACTTTCCCTGCACCTGCCGAGCCTGGACGAGGTCTTCCTGACCCTGACCGGCCGCAAGACCGAAGACTCCGAGGAGAACGCAGCATGACCACCGTCGCCACCTCACCCACCCCGTCCCGCAGCGCGCCGATGGCCGTGGACGCCGTCGCAGGCGGCCCGCACCGCCGGTGCTGCGGCACGTCCTCGCGCTGGCCAAGCGCAGCCTGATCAAGACCTTGCGCACGCCCGAGGCGTTGATCGACGTCACCCTGCAGCCGGTGATCTTCCTGACGCTGTTCACCTACATCTTCGGTGGCGCCATCGCCGGCGGATCGACGCACGATTACCTGCAGTTCCTGCTGCCCGGCATTCTTGGGCAGACCATCGCCCTGGCCGGTGTCGCCGTGGGCCAGAACCTGAACTCCGACATCGAGAAGGGCGTGTTCGACCGGTTCCGGTCGTTGCCCATCGCCCGATCGGCCCCGTTGGTCGGCACGGTCGCCGCCGATGTCGTCCGTTACCTGATCCTGTGCGTGGTCACCCTCGGGTTCGGCTACCTCATGGGCTTCCGGATCGAGACGAACGCGATGGCCGCAATCGCCGCGGTCGGCATCTCCATCGCCTTCGCGCTGTGCTTCTGCTGGATCTCGGTCTGGGTCGGCATGATGGTCCGCACCCCGGGCGCCGTCCAGGGCGTGATGTTCCTGATCGTGCTGCCGCTGTCGTTCGCGTCCAGCACGTTCGTCGACCCGTCGACGATGCCCGGCTGGCTGCAGGCCTTCGTCAAGGTGAACCCGATCTCCCACCTCGTCGGCACCGTCCGCGGCTTGATGATCGGCGGCCCGGTGGCGAACAACCTGATGTGGACGCTGGGCTGGATGGTCACCCTGCTGGTGGTTTTCGTGCCGCTGGCGCTACGCGCCTACCGCCGCCGCGCCTGATCGCTTCCGGTGACCACGTCCTGCAACGTCCGCGAGCTACGTCTCCCGGTTGCAGGACGTTGTGCTGTGCTGCAACACGTCGATCAACGGCGCAGGGTCGACCCGTTTGGTGGCCGCGTCCGCCGACAGGTCGCGCCCGGCCGCGTAGGCGTTCTGGAAGCCGTCGTCACCCAGCGCCGTGACCAACTCGCAGCGCAACCGGGCCACCACGAGATCGTGTCGATCGTCGCTGCCGCGTAGCCGAGCCGCGGCCCCCAGGATTTCGGCGCCTTCGGCGGCCCGGCCGATCGCGTCGGCGAACACCGCGGTCGACACGGCCACGCCGGCGAGCACGGGCCGATCGGCGGTGGCCACACCGGCCGGGTAGGACCGGAGCAGATCGTCGGCCGCAGTCTCCAGATCCTCCGAACGGATCGCGCTGAGTGCGCACACCGCGCCGGCCAGTGCGGTCAGGTGCTGGTAGATCGGGTTTCCGTGCGGACCGGCGGAAACCCGTTGCCGCAGTTGGTCGGCGGACTGCCGGGCCCGGGGCAGGTCGCCCTCGGCGAGCGCCACGCTTATCAGCGCGGCATCGGAGATCAGGATCCGTTCCAGGTCGGCCGGGCGTCCGTCCGGGCTGACCCTGGCCCGGGCGATCTCGGCCTTGGCGGCGTCGAAATCCCCCAACCGCAACCGAAGTGTGGCCAACCGTAGCCGGATCAACAGGTCGTCCTCGGTGCTGCCCAGTTCCCGCAGATATGTGCCGGCCTGCTCGTAGTCGGCGATCGCGCCGGCCGACATCCCCGTCCATCGCCCGGATGTTCGCCCTGGCGGTCAGGGTGTTGGACAGCCCCCACCGTTCGCCGATGGCGACGAACTCGGCGTGGGCGTCCTCGACCTCGCGGCGCATGGTGTCCACGTCGCCGTTGTTCTCCAGCAGCATGACGTGAGTGGCCACCGTCATGGCCCTGGCCCACGGGTCGGCCATCGCGCGGCCGTGCGTCACCAGTCGGTCGATCTCCTCGAGCTCGTTGCTGAAGAACGCACTGATCAGCCTGACCACCAGCGCGGTCGGGTCGGTGCCGTCGTCGACGGCGGCCAACCGGGCCCCGACTGTCCCGATCCGACCGGAGATCTCGTTCCAGGACTCTTCGCTGCGATTGGATCCGGTGGACACCTCGGCCAACAGGTGGGCCGCTTCGACCAGCACCCGGGTGGGGCTGTCGAGGCCGACGGTGTGTTCCAGGGCGAACTCCGCCCAGACACTCATATCGGCGTGGTTGCCGGTGATGTTCCAGAACCAGGCCAGGTCGCGCACCAGGGTGAGAGTGGCCGTGCCGGAACCGGAGTCGCCCAGGTAGCGAAGGGCGGCGAGCATGTTGTCGCGTTCGGCGGTGAAGACCGCGAGCGCGTCGAGTTGTTGTCCGGTGCGCAGAATGGGATCCAGTTCGTGGGCGACGCCGGCGAAGTAGGCGGCATGTGCCGCCCTGGCCGCGCCCGAGCTCGTCCCGCTCGTCGAGCTGCTCGACGCCGTACTCCCTGATCGTCTCCAGCATCCGGTACCGGCCGCCGGCGCCATGACTCACCGGGGTCGCCAACTGCAGCAGCGACTTGTCCACCAGGGCGAGCAACAGATCGGGCACGTCTCGCGGATCCAGCGAGCCGTATCCGCACACCGAGACCGCCGCCGAGATGGTCGCGCCGGCCGGGAACACGGCCAGCCGTTCGGCGAGCAACCGCTCCGCCGGCCCCAACAGGTCCCAGCTCCATTCGACGACCGCCCGCAGGGTGCGGTGCCTGGCCACCGCCGTCCGAACGCCGCCGGCGAGCAACCGGAACCGGTCGTCGAGCCGCGCGGCTATCTCGGACACCGGCAGGACCCGCAACCTCGCTGCGGCCAGTTCGATGGCCAACGGCAGTCCGTCGAGGCGCGGACGATCTGCACGATCGAACGGACCGTGTCCGCGGTCAGCGCGAAATCGGCGCGAGCTGCGGTGCCGCGGGCCAGCAGCAGCTGGACGGCCGGATAGTCGGCCGCCTCCCCGGCAGCGGCCTCCTGCGGCGGGAGGCCGAGCGGTGGGATCGCGCACAGCGCCTCGCCGGAGATTCCCAAGGGTTCGCGACTGGTGGCCAGCACCCGCACCGCCGGGCAGCGCTGCAGGATCTCGGCGACCAGGTCGGCCACCCCGCCGATCAGGTGCTCACAGTTGTCCACACCAGCAGCGCATCGGAGTCGGCGAGGATGGCGAACATCCGGTCGGCCGGCGTCATCCCCGGCCGCAGGTCGACCCGTCGGTCGAGAATGCCGTTGGCCTGCATGCCCAGCGCGGAGAGCACAGCGCGCGCCAGCGAGGTCTCCTCGGTGACCGGTGCGAGTTCGACCATCCAGACACCGTCGCGCAGCCGGTCCACCCACGGCGTCGACGGCGTGCTCGGCCAGCCGGGTCTTACCCGCGCCACCCGGACCGACGATGGTGGTCAACCGCCCCGCGTCCAGGAGCTGGGCGACCCTGGCCAGTTCGGCCTCCCGACCGACGAAGCTGGACACCTCGGCACGCAGATTCGTGTGCCGGACCGGGGCCGGGTTGGGATTCGGCTCGCTGCCGCGCAGCAGCTGCAGGTGCTGCGCCTGGATGTCCGGGCCGGGGTCGGTGCCCAATTCGTCGGCCAGCCGCTCCCGCAGTGACTGGTAGGCGGCCAGCGCGTCCGCGGTGCGGCCGGCGGCGGCCAGCGCGCTCATCAGCCGGCTGACGAATTGTTCGTGCAACGGGTAGGCGGCGACCAGCTCCTCCAGCTCGCCGATCACCTCCGCCCCGGCACCCAACTGCAGGTCGGCATCGATCCGGTCGCCCAACGCGGCGAGCCGTTCCTGCTCCCAGCGGGCGAGCAGCGCACCGGAGTACGGGGCGTCCTCGGCATCGACCAGCGGGACGCCGCGCCAGAACGCGAGCGCTTCGACCAGCGCGGTCTTGGCGCCGAGTGCATCACCGGCGCGCAGCCGCGCCCTGCCGGTGGCGGCCAGCGTGGTGAAGGCGACCGCGTCCACGTCGGCCGCATCGACGGCCAGCCGGTAGCCGGTCGGCACCTGCTGGATCAGCCCCGCATCGCCCAGCCCCCGGCGCAACCGGGAGACCAGGGACTGCAGCGAATTGGTGACGTCGGTCGGCGGGTCATCCGGCCAGACCGCCTCGACCAGCTCACCCGTCGACACCGGACGACCGGCGTCGACCGCGAGCCGGCTGAGCAGCCGGCGCAGCCGGGCACCGGCCACCGGGACGACCCGGTCGCCCACCCGCACCTCGAGCGGTCCGAGGACGGCGATCTGCACCCACCCACTCTGACAGACCCCGGCATCGCGCGAATTGGCACCGTTCCGCGAGGATCAACTTCGACGACGAGGATGACGTTGTTGACGTCCATCACCCCTGTCACTAGGGGAGCGAAGTTGGCCCTCGCAGCCGGCCGGAAAGCGGCCCGGGCTTCGGATCACTGCTCGCCGGGACCCCGGCCGGGCGCGTCCGGCTCCACCGAATAGTCGCGGAACGCGCCCTGCAGGGCCTGCAACCCGTCTCGGAACGCCGCCGCGTGCGGGCCCAGGTCGGGCGCGGAGGCGTTGACCAGCCCGGCCAGCCCGGTGATCAGCATGCGAGCCTGGTCCAGGTCGCGGTGGAAGGATGCTCGGGATCGACGTCGGCCAGGCCGAGCTGCTCGGCGGCCGCGGACATGAGCATCACCGCCGCCCGGCTGATCACCTCGACGGCGGGAATGTCGACCAGGTCCCTGGGCGCCATTCCAGCGGTAGCGTCGAGGTCGCGATCATGATCGGCGACCGTCGGGCTGACCTGCTCCGATGGTTCCGGTCGAGGTTCTCCGGTGCTGCTCACGCCGTGTAGACTGGCAGGCGCGACCAGCCCCTGTGTCACCGGCCTCCGAGTTCGGAAGACGGCAACGGGGGGAGCAAGTGGAGTCCCGACTCCCACCCGAGCAGCCGATGGCAGCCGGGTCCGGTCACCGGCCTTCGGGTCGGTATGCCCGTCGACAGCGACGGGTCGACCGGTCGTGTCGGGATCCCGCGCGCTCTCGCCGCGGGACCTTTTCGTATGCCGGTAATCCGGATCGGACGGGTGCAGCGGTGGGCCGGTCGCGGCCCTATTCACCGTTCGTACCAGGAGGATTCAATCAGCGTCGAGCCACGCATCAACGACCGGATCCGCGTCGCCGAAGTTCGGCTGGTCGGAGCCGAGGGGGAGCAGATCGGCATCATCCCGGTGACCGAGGCCCTGCGTATGGCCCAGGACCAGGATCTCGACCTCGTCGAGGTCGCGCCGGATGCCCGCCCCCCGGTTGCCAAGCTCATGGACTACGGCAAGTTCAAGTACGAGAGCGCGCAGAAGGCCCGTGAGGCCCGTCGGAACCAGGTTCTGACGGTCATCAAGGAGATGAAGCTCCGCCCGAAGATCGACGATCACGACTACGAGACCAAAAAGGGCCACGTCGTCCGGTTCCTCAAGGCCGGCGACAAGGTCAAGGTGACGATCATGTTCCGCGGTCGCGAGCAGTCCCGCCCCGAGCTGGGGTTCCGACTGCTCCAGCGGCTCGCTGCTGACGTGTCCGAACTCGGCATCATCGAGAGTGCGCCGAAGCAGGACGGCCGGAACATGATCATGGTCCTGGCCCCGCACAAGCAGGCCAGGCCGCGTCAGTCGGCCACCCCGACGCCGGCACCGGCCCAGTAACCAACAGCAGTACCAGCAGCACCCAGCGGCACGGCCCCGCCGTTCCGCGACGAACAACGCCCCCGAGGCGGCCCGCAACCGGGTCGCCGCAGTACACAGCGACAGTGAGGAAGACGATGCCGAAGAACAAGACCCACTCCGGGATGAAGAAGCGGGTCCGGCTCACCGGTACCGGGAAGATCGTGCACGCCGGCACCGGCAAGCGGCACCACTTGGAGAACAAGTCGACCCGCTACACCCGCCGCCAGGACGGTATGCACCAGATCGCCGACGTCGATGTCCCGCGCGTCCGCCGCATGCTGGGCCTCTGACCCCGCCTGCCCCTTTCCCACTCTTCCCGGATGTCCCGGTCGGCCCCAGCGCCGGCCACGAACTAGAAAGACAGGTGTCCCGTGGCACGCGTCAAGCGGGCGGTCAACGCCCAGAAGAAGCGCCGCACGATCCTGGAGCACGCCTCCGGCTACCGCGGCCAGCGCTCCCGGCTGTACCGCAAGGCCAAGGAGCAGGTGCTGCACTCGCTCAACTACGCCTACAACGACCGGCGCAAGCGCAAGGGTGACTTCCGCCAGCTGTGGATCACCCGCATCAATGCCGCTGCGCGGGCCCATGGCATGACGTACAACCGGTTCATCCAGGGTCTCAAGGCCGCCGGCGTCGAGGTCGACCGCAAGGTGCTTGCCGACATCGCGGTGCGCGACGAGGCCGCGTTCGCGGCGCTCGTTGTCATCGCGCGCGAGGCCGTCCCCTCGGTCGCGGACGCGTCGGCCGATGCCGAGGACGCCGCCTGAGCACGCCGCCGCCCGGCCGTCGTCGGTCGGGTCCGTCGGGTCGACGCCCGGCCGGTGCCACACCGGCCGGGCGTTCTGCGTCGCCGTCACCGGTGTCCGGACCCGTCGAGGCTGAGCCGGAACCCGGCGTGCTGACCGAGCGGTCGACGCGCATCGCGTCGGCGCACCGGCTGCTGCGCCGCCCGCGCCGGGCCGAGGCGGGGGAGTTCCTGGCCGAGGGTTCCCAGGCCGTCCGCGAGGCGGTGGACGCCGAACGGGAGAACCCGGGGACGGTTCTCGAGCTGTATCTCACGGCCGAGGCCGGGCGCCGCAACGTCGACGTGGTGCGCGCTGCGTACGCGGTCGGCATCGAGGTCACCCAGGTGACGGATCGCGCCGCCGCGGCGCTGTCCGACACCGTCGCCCCGCAGGGCCTGGTCGCGCGCTGCCGCCTCCTGGACGTCGAGCTGTCCGTGGTGCTCGAGCGCAGCCCGCGGCTGATTGCTGTCCTGGTCGAGACGAACGATCCCGGTAACGCCGGCACCGTCGTCCGGCTCGCCGATGCGGCCGGCGCGGACGCGGTGCTGTTCGCCGGCGATGTTGTCGATCCGTTCAATCCCAAGGCGGTCAGGGCGAGCACCGGCTCGCTGTTCCACCTGCCGATCGTCCGCGTCGCCGACCCGGTGGACGCGGTGCAGCGGATGTCAGCGGCCGGTCTGTCCGTGCTGGCCACCACCGGCGCCGCCGACCTCGATCTGGACGTTGCTCGCGCGGGCGGGATCCTCGATCTGCCCACCGCCTGGCTGTTCGGTTCCGAGGCGCACGGACTGCCGCAGAACGTCCTCGCCGCCGCCGACGAGCAGGTCAGGGTCCCCATCCATGGCCGAGCCGAATCGCTCAACCTGGCCACTGCGGCAGCTGTCTGCCTCTACGCCAGCGCGACGGCGCACCGCAGCTGACCGGGCGGGGCACGACCGTGCCACCATGGCCCCATGACGGCAGCAGCTGACCCGACGAGCCCTGCGCGCGCCGAGGTCTGGGTGGCGACAGTCACCCCCTTCCGGCCCGACGGCGAACTCGACTCCGACGCTGTGGCACCGCTGTTCGGCCGGCTTCTGGACGCCGGGGTCGACGGCGTCTTCGTGAACGGCACCACCGGTGAATTCGTGGCACTGGACGACGACGAGCGGGCATTCACCGTTGCCGCGGCGTTGAACGTGTTCGGTCCCGACCGGGTGATCGCGCACATCGGCGCCGCCGACGCCAGGCACGCCGGGCGATTGGCCCGGCAGTCCGCTGACCTCGGGGCCCAGCGGCTCGCGGCCATCACTCCGTACTATCTGCCGTCGGGGCCCAAGGGTCTGCGCGGGTACTACGAGTCGATCTGCGCGGCGGCGCCGGAGGCCGAGCTGTTCGTGTATCTGTTCGAGCAGCGTACCGGCTTGGTCGTGTCGCCACATGAGTTCGCCGGGCTGGCAACAATTCCCGGTGTCGTCGGCGCGAAGGTCAGCGGCCAGCCCGCGGATCGGGTGATCGAGTACGCGTCGGCGGTGCCGGGCGCACTGGTCTACGCGGGCAACGATCGGGCGTTCGCCGATGTGGTGGCGGGCGGCGCCGCCGGAGTTGTGTCCGGGACCGCCGGGGTTTTCCCGGCGCCGTGGGTGACGATGGCTGCGGCATTGCGGTCAGGAGATGCGCGTGCCGTTGCGGGCGCCCAGGCCGCGATCGATCGTGCGTCGGACGTCTTCGCCGGAGGCGAACTGGATCACCTCAAGGGCGCCCTGGCCGAATTCGGTCTGCCGGGTGGTCCGGTCCGGGTCGCGTTGGACGGGCCGGATGGCGCTGGGCTGCAACGGATCCGCGCGGCCGCCGACCTGTTGGGCTGAGGACGGGGCAGGCCGGAGCGGCCGGCAGCGCGGTTGACTCAGGACCACCCGTAGCGGGCTCGAAGGGCTGCAGCAACGTCGTCATAGTGCTTTCGGCCGAGGGCGGATGCCTCGCGACGCATACCGCGGTCGTGTACCCGAAGCACCCGGTCGATCCGTACCCACGACGGCCGATGCTCCCCGTCCCATGCGCCGGCACCGACCGAGACGAAGTCCGCGTCCTGATGCGGCTTGCTCGTCAGTTGCACCGCCAGCAGCGTTCCGCCGACCTCGGTGGCGACCACAAGCACCGGCCGGTCCTTGCCGCGGCCATCGTTCTCCTCGTAGGGCACCCAGGTCCAGACGATCTCGCCCGGATCCGGGTCGCCATCGGTGTTCGGCGAATACGACATCCGCACCTTGCCGACGGACCGCGGCTCCACCTCGACCGTGCGGTTCGGTCCCGACTGACCCGGGGACGTGTCGTCCGGTCGCTGGGTGCTCGGTACCGAGGTCCGCGCAGGGCGATTGGTCCCCAGGACGCGGGTGAGCAGGTCTTTGATCCAGGCCACGCACGGACGATAGCCGACCCGACAGCGAGGCCTCGCCGGTCGGGCCGTTCGCTCAGGTGACGGAATTGTCCGCCGTTCGGCCGAGCTGGTGTGGCATCATCGGCGTATGTCTCGACGTCAGCAGTCACGATTTACCGAGCCCGCACCCGGGCTCCGTATCGTCTGACGCCTGCGTCGACATCGGCCCCGGGCCGGGCGAATTCGATCTTGTCCCATGATTCCGGACGGCAAGGTCATCGTGCTCGATGGCGGTCTGCCTTCGGTCGCCCCACTAAACTGCTGCCTTGGTTCCCCGCCCCGGAAGGCTTTGATGACCGAGACCTCGAACACGTTGGATCCGACCGACGAGTCAGCCGTGCGCGCCGCCGCCGAGGCCGCACTCGGCGCCATCGCCGATGCCGGTGACCTCGACCGACTCAAGGTCGCCCGGCTGGCCCACACGGGCGAGAAGTCTCCACTGGCACTGGCCAACCGGGCCATCGGGGGACTTCCGAAACAGGCGAAGGGTGCTGCCGGCCGGCTCGTCGGGTCCGCCCGCCGGGAGGTGACCGAAGCTCTGGCCGCGCGGGAACAGGTCCTGATCGCCGAGCGCGAGGCCAGGATGCTGGTCGACGAGGCCGTCGACGTCACCCTGCCGTACGACCGCCGGCGGGCCGGTGCCCGGCACCCGGTCTCGACGATCATGGAAGAAGTTGCGGACATCTTCGTGGCGATGGGCTGGGAGATCGCGGACGGTCCCGAACTGGAGGCCGAGTGGTACAACTTCGACGCGTTGAACTTCGCGCCCGACCACCCGGCCCGCGCCATGCAGGACACCTTCTACATCGAGGACCCCCAGGCGGGTCGCGGCGCTGCCGACGGATCCGGCCTCGTGCTGCGCACGCACACGTCCCCCGTCCAGATCCGCACCATGCTGCGTCAACCGCCGCCGATCTACGTGGCCTGCCCCGGCCGGGTGTATCGCACCGACGAACTCGACGCCACCCACACCCCGGTGTTCCACCAAGTCGAAGGGTTGGCGATCGATCGGCACCTGTCCATGGCGCACCTGAAAGGGACCCTGGACCACTTCGCCCGCGCCATGTTCGGCCCCGAGTCGATGACCCGGCTGCGCCCGTCGTTCTTCCCGTTCACCGAGCCTTCCGCTGAGATGGATGTGTGGTTCCCGGAGAAGAAGGGTGGTCCAGGTTGGGTCGAGTGGGGCGGCTGCGGCATGGTCGACCCGAACGTGTTGCGCGCCTGCGGGATCGACCCGAACGAGTGGTCCGGATTCGCTTTCGGCATGGGCGTGGATCGCACGCTGCAGTTCCGGAACCGAGTGTCGGACATGCGGGACCTGGTTGAGGGTGACGTGCGATTCACCGCCGAGTTCGCCGCGCCGCCGCAGTGACCTCCGTCGAGCGCGAAACCTGACCGCCCGACCCCACCGACTATCGACGAACGAAGGACAACCCAGACATGCGAGCCAGTCTCGACTGGATCCGGCAGTGGATCACTTTGCCTGAGGCAACTACGGCCGAACAGGTCGCGGACGCGTTCGTCCATCTCGGCTTCGAGGTCGAGGAGATCCACACCGTGGAACCGACAATCGGAGAATTGGTCGTCGGAAAGGTGCTCACGGTCACCGAACTCACCGAGTTCAAAAAGCCCATCCGGTTCTGCACGGTGGATGTCGGGGTCGGCCACGGCCCGGGCGGCTCCGACGAGCCTCGCGGCATCATCTGCGGCGCAGCGAACTTCGTCGTCGGCGACCGAGTCGTCGTCGCGTTGCCCGGTACCACGCTGCCCGGCGGATTCACCATCGGATCACGGCAGACCTATGGCCGGATCTCGGACGGGATGATCTGCTCGGTCAGGGAGCTGGGTACCGGCACCGAGCACGAGGGCATCCTGGTGCTGGACGAGGACGCCGAGATCGGCTCGGACGCACGCGAAATCATCGGCGCCGATGACACGGTCATCGAGCTGTCGATCACCGCCGACCGTGGCTACGCCATGTCCATCCGGGGCCTGGCCCGGGAGCTCGCAGCGTACTTCGACGTCCCGTTCACCGACCAGGCCGCCGGGCCGGCCCGGCCGGTCAGTGCGGGCGGCTATCCGGTGCGCATCGACGATCCCTCCGGCTGCGGTCGCTTCGTCACCGTCACCGTGCACGGCATCGATCCGACCGCACCGGCCCCGTTCTGGATGCGCCGCCGGTTGCTCGCCGCCGGCATCCGGTCCATCTCCCTGGCCGTCGATATCACCAACTACGTGATGCTCGAGTACGGCCATCCCCTGCACGCGTTCGACGCCGGAAAGCTCCACGGCGACCTCGTGGTCCGGCGGGCGATGGACGGCGAGACGCTGCGTACCCTCGACGGTGTCGATCGCCGTTTGGAGACCAGGGACCTTGTCGTGGCCGACGACACCGGCGCCATCTCGATGGCCGGGGTGATGGGTGGCGAAACCACCGAGATCTCTGTCAGGAACCACCGATGTGGTGATCGAGGCGGCCTATTGGGACCCACCGGTCATCTCCCGGACGGCACGTCGGCACAAGCTGCCCAGCGAGGCGTCCAAACGCTTCGAGCGCGGCGTCGACCCGCAGGTCTCACCGGTCGCCGCCGAACGCGCGGCGGCCCTGCTGGCCGAATACGGCGGCGGGACCCTCGACGAAGGCCGGACCGACGTCGGCCGGCCGCCGGTGCTCGAGCCGGTGACCCTACCGATCGGTGAGCCCGAACGGCTGACCGGCCGGAGCTACGGCCCCGGCGTCGCAGCGTTGCGGTTGGCCCAGGTCGGCTGCACGGTGTCGGCGCTGGCCGACGACGTCGGCAGTTCCGTGCTGGTGGCCACCCCGCCGAGTTGGCGCCCCGACCTGACCAGGGCCGCCGACCTGGTGGAGGAGGTGGCCAGGCTCGAGGGCTACGACACGATCCCCACCGAGGTCCCGCACGCGCCACCGGGACCGGGGCTGCAACCTCGGCAACTCAGAGCTCGCGCGGTGGCCGCCGACCTGGCCTCGGTCGGCCTGACCGAGTCGTGGTCGTTCCCGTTCCTCGGCGCCGCAGACTTGGCGGCGCTCGGCCTGCCGGATGGCGACGTACGCCGGCGCACGGTCCGGGTCAGCAACCCGCTGGACGCCGACCGCGCACTGTTGCGCACGACACTGCTCCCAGGATTGATCGACACCGTGCAGCGCAACATGTCCAGGGGGGCCCGCGATCTCGCGCTGTACGAGATCGGGCAAGTCTTCCTGCCGCGCACCGATCCGCCGCGACCGCCGGCGCTTCCGGTCGATCGCCGCCCGACCGACGGCGAGTTGGCCGTGTTGGACGCCTCACTCCCGCAGCAGCCGCGGCACGTCGCCGCCGTGCTGGCCGGTGAGATCGACCGGTCGGGTTGGTGGGGCGCCGGCCGGGTCGCCGATTGGGCCGATGCGATCGAACTCACCAGGCGGATCGGGGTGGTGTGCGGAGTGCGCCTGCGGACGGTCACCGACAGCCGGATGCCCTGGCATCCGGGCCGCTGCGCATCGATCAGGGTCGGCGACTGGCCGGTCGGCACCGCCGGTGAGCTCCACCCTGCGGTGATCGAGCGGCTCGGCCTGCCCGCCCGGACGGTGGCGTTCGAGTTGAATCTGGACGGCATCCCCGAGTCCGGCCTGCATACCGCCGCCTCGGTGTCGCCGTTCCCCCCGGTGCTGCTGGACGTCGCGCTGGTCGTCGACCGGGCGGTCCCGGCCGCGGACGTCACGTCGGCACTCGTGGACGGCGGCGGAGAGCTGCTCGAGTCAGTGCGACTGTTCGACGTGTACAGCGGCGACCAGGTGGGCCCGGACCGCAAATCGCTGGCGTTCTCGTTGGTCGTCCGGGCCAAGGACCGCACGCTGACCGCCGCGGAGGCGGGCGCGGTCCGGGACGCCGCCGTGGCGGTGGCCGCCGAGCGGTTCGGAGCGAGTCTGCGGACCTGATCCGCCCCGCGGTGTGGCCTTCGATTCCCGGGTGGATGTGGACAGCCGTCGCAGCCCGGTGGACGGGGTGTCACGATAGGCAGCATGCCCTCGCTGCCCATTGACCTCGTGCGCCGAATCCAGGACTCCGGTTACTACCCGGCCCTGGTGGCTGATGTGCTCGATGTCGCGGTGGCCGGCGAGGACGTGAAGGCGAAGTTGGTGCACGCGGAGACGACCTTCGACGAGACCGTCCGGCGGCATTTGTCGGTGATCGTGCTGACCGAGTCGCGGCTGATCTTCGTGCACGCCGACGATCACGGTGGCGACGACGAGCACAGCGCGGAATCGCATGGCATCGTGACGAGCGAATCGGTGGCGTTGTCCGCGGTCCGCACCGTGATGATCACCCACGTGGTGCCGTCGCCCGAGCGTTACCGGGCCGGTCGGCTCGGCAAGGAACTGACCTTGACCATCGGCTGGGGCGCCGTCGGGCGGATCGACCTGGAGCCGGCGACCTGCGGAGATCCGCAGTGTGAGGCCGACCACGGTTACACCGGCTCGCTCACCGGCGATGATCTGTCACTGCGGATCAGCGAGGACGCCGAGGGCAAGGACGCGGTGCGGGACGCCCTGACCTTCGCGCGTGCGCTGTCCGCGGCCACCGTCAGTTCCGCAGCGGCGGCCCGCTGATGGATGTTCCGGCCCCGATCGCAGACCAACTGGCCGACGTCGAGCTGTTCGCACACCACGCCGCTTCCCTTGCAGTCGACGGCCCCGACGGATTCGGCCCACCCGATGTGCCGATCTACGGCGAGCGGACGCTCGGCGCGGTGCTCCCCGGCGTGGCCGCGGCACTCGGCTTTCCGACCGGACTCCCGGCGGTGTCGTTCCCGGCGTGCCGATCGGCGTGCGTCGTGCTCTTGGACGGCCTCGGTCTGGAACTGCTGGCTGACGCCGGCGCCGAGGCCCCATTCCTGTCCGGGCTGCTGGACGGACCCGGTCTGCTCGCCGGTTGTCCGACGACGACTGCTACTTCCATGGGCTCGTTCGGTACCGGCCTGACCCCTGGGATCCACGGGCTGCTCGGCTACGAGGTGCTCGACCCCGACCGCGACGTGCTGCTCAACGAGTTGAAGTGGGACGCGGGCACCGATCCGCTGCTCTGGCAGCCACATCCCACCGTGTTCGGCACCCTGGCAGCGGCCGGGGTTGCGGTCACCCGGATCGGAAATCCCGAGTTCCGCGATTCGGGCCTGACCGCGGCGGCGCTGCGGGGCGGGAACTTCATCGGCGCCAAGCGCCTGCACGCCAGGGCTGACGCCGCGGTCGAGGTGCTGGCCGGCCACCGTCCGACACTGGCCTACGTCTACTGGGGGGACGTCGACGCAGCGGGGCACGCCCACGGTTGGCGTTCCCCGGAGTGGCGACGCGCCGTCCGGCATGCCGACCGCGAGCTGGCCAGGCTGGCCCGCAGGCTTTCGAAGGACACCCTGCTGGTGGTGACCGCCGACCACGGCATGGTCGACGTGCCGCACCGGGACCGGGTCGATCTGGCCGAGGAACCGGCGCTGGCCCGCGGGGTGCGGGTGCTCGGCGGAGAGTCCCGGTTCGCCCAGCTCTACTGCGAGCCGGGCACCGCGCCCGGGGTGATGCGCCGGATGACCGAGGCGTTCGGTGACCGGGCCTGGGTGCTCGATCGGGCCCAGGCAGTAGCGGCGGGCTGGTTCGGGCCGGTGGCTCGCCGGAACCTCGGCCGGATCGGTGATGTGCTGGTCGCTGCGGCCGGTTCCTTCGCGCTCGTGGACTCGCGCACGGCGGCGCCGCAGGTGCTCCGGCTGATCGGTCAGCACGGGTCGTTGACCACGGCCGAGCAGCGAATTCCGCTGCTGTCGATGCTCGCCCGATCCTGATCATCGAACCCTGCCTGGATGACTATGCATCGCGCTGTATAGTTCTTGGGTGTGAGTGGGAATGTAGCCCCGGTGCGGGTGGCGGTCGCCGGCGCCAGCGGCTATGCGGGCGGCGAGGTGCTCCGGCTGGTGCTCGGGCACCCAGCCCTTGAGATCGGCACGCTGACCGCGAACAGCAACGCCGGCCACCGGCTCAGCGAGGTACACCCGCACCTGATTCCGCTCGCCGATCGGGTGCTCGAGCCGACCACGGTCGAGGCGCTGGCCGGCCACGAGGTGGTGATCCTGGCGCTGCCACACGGCCAGTCCCACGCGCTGGCCGAACAACTCGAGCCGGATGTCGTGGTGATCGACTGCGGCGCGGATCACCGGCTGACCGACCCGGTGGCGTGGCAGCAGTTCTACGGCGGCGACCACCCGGGCAGCTGGCCGTACGGCCTGCCCGAGTTGCCGGGTGCCCGCGCCGCCTTGCGCGGCGCGCGGCGGATCGCCGTGCCGGGCTGCTATCCGACCGCGGTGTCGGTGGCCATGGCACCGGCTCTCGCCGCCGGCATCGTCGAGCCCGAGGTCGTGGTCGTAGCGGCATCGGGGACATCCGGCGCCGGCCGGTCCCTCAAGGCCAACCTGCTCGGTTCGGAGGTGATGGGTTCGGTCAGCGCCTATGGGGTCGGCGGCGCGCACCGGCATACCCCCGAGATGGTGCAGAACCTGAGCGCGGCCGCGGACAGTCCCGTCCGGGTGTCGTTCACTCCGCTGCTGGTGCCGATGCCCCGCGGCATTCTGGCCACGGCGAGCGCGCCGGCCGCGGCCGGTGTCGACCTGGCCGCCGTTCGTGCGGTCTACGACAAGGCCTACGGCGACGAGCCGTTCGTGCACCTGCTTCCCGAAGGGCAGTGGCCGGCCACCAGTTCGACTCTCGGTGCCAACACCGTGCTGCTGCAGGTGGCGGTGGACGATGCGGCCGGCCGGGTGGTGGTGGTCGCCGCCGTGGACAACCTGACGAAGGGGACGGCCGGCGCCGCGCTGCAATGCCTGAACCTGGCGCTCGGGCTGCCCGAAACGCTGGGACTGCCGACCGTAGGAATGGCGCCGTGAGTCGGGAGAACGCATGAGTGTCACTGCAGCACAGGGGTTCCGGGCCTCCGGGGTCACCGCCGGGTTGAAGTCGTCGGGTACTCCCGACGTGGCCCTGGTACTCAACGACGGCCCCACACCTGCCGCTGCTGCGGTGTTCACCGCCAACCGGGTGCAGGCGGCGCCAGTGCGATGGTGCCGGCAGATCCTGGCCGATCCGTCCGGTGCCGGCCCGACGGCGGTGATCCTGAACTCGGGCGGTGCCAACGCCTGCACCGGGGCGGGTGGCTTCTCCGACACCGTCGCCACCGCCGAAGCTGTCGCTGGTCTCACCGGTCGGAACCCGGAGCAGGTAGCCGTGTGCTCGACCGGGCTGATCGGCGAGCGACTGCCGATGAATCTGCTGTTGTCCGGCGTACGCGATGCGGTGGCTGCGGCGCGGCCGGACGGCGGCGCCGACGCGGCGACGGCGATCATGACCACCGACACCGTGCCCAAGACCGCGGTCGTCACGGTGGACGGGTTCACGGTCGGGGGCATGGCCAAGGGGGCCGGCATGCTCGCCCCGGCATTGGCCACGATGTTGGTGGTGCTGACCACGGACGCGGTCGCCGACCGGCGCGAGTTGGATGCCGCGCTCCGCGCCGGAACCCGGGTCAGCTTCGACCGCCTCGACTCCGACGGCGCCATGTCCACCAACGACACCGTGCTGCTCCTTGCGTCCGGCGCATCGGGAGTCACTCCCGCGCCGGAAATGCTGCGAGCCGCGGTCACCCGGATCTGCACGCAGCTGGCCGATGCGTTGTTGGCCGACGCGGAGGGCGCGACCAAGGAGATCGCCATCGAGGTGCGTCGGGCCGTGACCGAGGACGAGGCGGTGACGGTCGGCCGCGCGGTCGCCCGCAACAATCTGGTCAAGACCGCCTTTTTCGGCGGCGACCCGAACTGGGGCCGGATCCTGGCCGCCGTCGGCACCACGGACGCGAGGTTCGATCCGGACCTGATCGACGTTGCCATCAACGGGGTGTGGATTTGCCGGTCCGGCGCCACCGGTGAGGACCGGGCCAAGGTCGACCTGACCGGCCGAGCGGTGCAGGTCATCATCGACCTGCACGCCGGATCGGAGACCGCGACGGTCAAGACCAACGATCTGTCGCACGCCTACGTGCACGAGAATTCGGCGTACTCCACATGAGCGCACCAGGGCATCCGCCACTGACGGCGCGCAGCGAACCGCGTGGCGAGATCGATCTGAGTACGGCGGCGGCCAGGGCCACCGTGCTCGCCGAGAGCTTGCCGTGGCTGCAACGCTTCTCGGGCGCAGTCGTGGTGGTCAAGTACGGCGGCAACGCCATGGTCGACGACGGGCTCAAAGCCGCCTTCGCCGCCGACATGGTGTATCTGCGGACCGTCGGGCTGCGACCGGTGGTGGTGCACGGCGGCGGTCCGCAGATCAGCTCGATGCTCGATCGGCTGGGCATCGCCGGAGAGTTCAAGGGCGGGCTGCGGGTCACCACCCCCGAAACCATGGACGTGGTCCGGATGGTGCTGGTCGGCCAGGTCGGCAGAGAGTTGGTCGGGCTGATCAACGCCCACGGCCCGTTGGCCGTCGGCATGTCCGGGGAGGACGCCAGGTTGTTCACGGCGGCCAGGCGATCGGTCACCGTGGACGGCGTCACCCACGACATCGGCCTCGTCGGCGATGTCGTCGACGTGAACCCCGCCGCGGTCCTCGACCTCATCGGGGCGGGCCGCATCCCGGTCATCTCCACGGTGGCACCGGATGTCGACGGGGTCGTGCACAACGTCAACGCAGATACCGCCGCGGCCGCGCTGGCCGTTGCGCTGGGTGCAGCCAAACTCGTCGTGCTCACCGATGTCGAAGGCCTGTACGCAGACTGGCCGGATCGGTCGTCGCTGCTGTCCCGGATCACCGCGGATGCGTTGGCCGAGATGCTGCCGCGGCTGGAGGCCGGGATGGTCCCCAAGATGGAGGGGGCCCTGCGTGCCGTACGGGGGGGAGTGGCCGCCGCACACGTCATCGACGGCCGCACTCCACACGCCATCCTGTTGGAGATCGTCACCGCCGAAGGCATCGGCACCATGGTCGTGCCTGACCTGGAGGAAATGTGAGCACCGTGAGGTCCGACACCCAATCCGGCAATCAGCGGGGGGCGGAGCGCTGGTCGGCCGCGCTGATGAACAACTTCGGTGTTCCGCCGGTCGAGTTGGTCTCCGGCCACGGCGCGATCGTCGTCGACGCCGATGGTCGCGAATACCTCGACCTGCTCGGAGGTATCGCGGTGAACGCGCTCGGCCACGCGCATCCCGCCGTCGTGCAGGCGGTCTCGACGCAAGTCGCCAGGCTCGGGCACGTGTCGAACTTCTTCTCCCACCCTACGGTGCTCGACTTGGCCGAGCGATTGCTCGGCCTGGCGGGCGCTGCCGGCGACGGGCGGGTGATCTTCTGCAACTCCGGCGCCGAGGCCAACGAGGCGGCCTTCAAGATCGCCCGGCTCACCGGCCGGCCGCGGATCATCGCCACCCACGGCGGTTTCCACGGCCGAACCATGGGTGCGCTCGCGCTGACCGGGCAGCCCGCGAAGCAGGAACCATTCGCGCCGATGGTGCCCGGGGTCGAGTTCATCCCGTTCGGCGACGCCCAGGCGCTGTCCTCTGCGGTCGACGACACCGTCGCGGCGGTGTTCCTCGAACCCATCCAGGGCGAAGCCGGTGTGATCCCCGCCCCGGACGGCTACCTCGCGCACGCCAGGGCCGTCACCACCGCTGCCGGCGCCCTGTTGGTCCTCGACGAGGTACAGACCGGGATCGGCCGCACCGGAACCTGGTTCGCCCACCAGCGCGTCGGGATCCGGCCGGACATCATCACGCTGGCCAAGGGCCTCGGCGGCGGAATGCCGATCGGCGCCGCCATCGGCCTGGGTCGGGCGGCGGACCTGCTGCAGCCCGGCCAGCACGGGTCGACCTTCGCCGGCAACCCGGTATGTGCGGCCGCCGCCCTCGCGGTGATCGACACCATCGAGCGCGAACGCTTGCTCGATCACGCGGCCACGCTGGGCAAGCACCTGTCCGGCGCCATCGAGGATCTCGGCCACCCGCTCATCGATCGGGTGCGCGGCGAAGGACTACTGCTCGGCGTCGTTCTGCAACGACCGGTATCGGCCGTCGCCGCGAGCGTCGCGCGGGACGCAGGCTTCATCGTCAACGCCCCGACACCGGACGTGATCCGGCTGGCCCCGCCCCTGGTGCTGACCACCGAGCAGGCGGACAGCTTCGTCGCTGCACTTCCCACCATCCTCGAGACCGCAGCCAAGGACGCATGACATGTCGCACCGTGACGCCAAACCCGAGCACTACCTGCGGGACGACGATCTCACCCCGGACCAACTGATCGCCGTGCTGGACCGCGCCGACCGGTACAAGAAGGACCGACACGCCGAGAAGCCCCTGGCCGGCAAAGCTGTCGCCGTGCTGTTCGAGAAGAACTCGACGCGGACCAGACTGTCGTTCGAGGTCGGCATCACCCAACTCGGTGGCCAGCCGATCATTGTCGACGGCCGCACGTCACAGCTGGGCCGGGAGGAGACCATCGAGGACACCTCCCGGGTGCTCTCCCGATACGTGGACGCGGTCGCCATTCGCACCTTTGCCCAGCGCCGGATCGACGCGCTGGCCAGCGTGTCCTGGGTCCCGGTCATCAATGCGTTGACCGACGAGTTCCACCCGTGCCAGGTGCTGTCCGACCTGCAGACCATCCGCGAGCGCAAGGGCCGGCTGGCCGGCCTGACCCTGACCTACCTGGGTGACGGGGCCAACAACATGTCACACTCGCTGATGCTGGGCGGCGCGAATGCCGGTATGCACGTGAGGGTGTCGGCGCCGATCGGTTTCGATCCCGATCCGGACATCCTGCTGGACGCGAAGAACCGGGCCAGTGACACCGACGGCTCGATCGAGCTGATCTCCGATCCACAGGCGGCGGTGGAGGGGGTCGACGTCGTGGTCACCGACACCTGGACCTCGATGGGCCAGGAGAACGACGGTCTGGATCGCATCGGTCCGTTCCGGCCCTATCAGGTGAATCGGGACCTGTTGCAGCGAGCCGACTCCGAGGCAATCGTGTTGCATTGCCTGCCTGCCCACCGTGGTTGGGAGATCACCGACGAGGTGATCGACGGTGCCCAGTCGGCGGTGTGGGACGAGGCGGAGAACCGTTTGCACGCCCAGAAGGCGCTGCTCGCGCACCTGGTCGAGGCGTCGGCGCGATGACCGTCGAGGGCGGACTGACCGCCTCGGCGGCCCTTGGGTCCGCCGGTGCCGGCGACTCGATTCCGGGCACCAAGGCCGCGCGCCTGGCGTTGCTCACCGCAGTGATCAGGGACGGAGCGATTCGCTCCCAGACCGAACTGCAGTCGCGGCTGGCCGAGCACGGCATCGAGGCCACCCAGGCGACGGTGTCCCGGGATCTGGACGAGCTCGGCGCGATCAAGGTACGCGGCGTCGACGGCGGCGCGTCCACCTATCTGATTCCGGAGGACGGCGGTCCGCGCCCGATGGCCGGCGGCACCGGCCGGCTGGCCCGACTACTGGGTGAGCTGCTCGTCTCGCACAGTGCGTCCGGAAATCTCGCCGTCCTGCGTACCCCGCCGGGAGCCGCCCAGTTCCTCGCCTCGGCCATCGATCGAGCCACCCTGATCGACGTCATCGGCACCATCGCGGGTGACGACACCGTGCTGGTGGTCGCCGCCGAGGGGCTCTCCGGAGCCGAGGTCGGCGGCAGATTGGCCGCGCTGGCCGCGGGGGAGGATCTCACCCGTGACTGAACAAGCCTCCAGGGCCACCTCGGATCCGGCCGCCCCAGGTTCGCCGCCGTCGGTATCACTCTGGGGCGGTCGCTTCAGCTCCGGGCCCGCACCGGAACTCGTCGAGCTCTCGCGATCGACCCAGTTCGACTTCCGGCTTGCTCCGTACGACATCGCCGGTTCCCGGGCACATGCCGGCGTCCTGCACCGTGCCGGCCTGCTCACCGACGCCGAACTCGCCGACATGCTCGCCGCGCTGGACCGGTTGGCCGCCGATGTGGCGGACGGGACATTCGCGCCCGAGCCCGGTGACGAGGACGTGCACACGGCCCTCGAGCGTGGACTGCTCGACCGGGCAGGAACAGACCTCGGCGGCAAGCTGCGCGCGGGTCGCTCGCGCAACGACCAGATCGCGACGCTCTATCGGGCTTACCTTCGGGACGGGGCGCGGCGGGTGGCCGCGTTGATCGCCGATCTCGAGACTGTGCTGCTCGACCAGGCCGAGGGGCATCCCGGCGCAGCAATGCCCGGCCGGACGCACTTTCAACATGCCCAGCCGGTGCTGCTTGCCCACCACCTGGCGGCCCACGTCCAGGCGTTGTCCCGGGATCTGGACCGACTGCGTGATTGGGACCGTCGGACCGCGGTCTCGCCGTACGGATCCGGCGCGCTCGCCGGCTCGTCGCTCGGTCTCGACCCGCATGCCATCGCCGCCGAACTCGGATTCCGCGAGCCGTCCGCGAACTCCGTGGACGGCACGGCCTCACGCGATTTCGCCGCCGAGTTGGCCTTCGTGCTGGCGATGGTCGGGGTGAATCTGTCCCGGTGGGCCGAAGAGGTGATCATCTACAGCACGGCAGAGTTCGGTTATGTCCGCCTGCACGACAGCTACGCCACCGGCTCGTCGATCATGCCGCAGAAGAAGAACCCCGACATCGCCGAACTGACCAGGGGCAAGGCCGGCCGGCTGATCGGCAATCTGACCGGTCTGCTGGCCACGCTCAAGGGACTGCCGCTGGCCTACAACCGCGACCTGCAAGAGGACAAGGAGCCGCTGATCGACTCGGTCGAGCAACTCGAGCTGGTGCTCCCGGCGTTGATCGGCATGACCAGCACGCTCTCGTTCGACACCGAGAGAATGGCAGCCATGGCCGGGGCCGGATTCTCGCTGGCCACCGACATCGCCGAATGGCTGGTTCGCGCCGGCGTCCCTTTCCGTCGCGCCCATGAGGCGGCCGGGGGATGCGTCGCGTTGGCCGAGTCGACCGACCGTGAACTCGACGAGCTGACCGACGAGGAGCTGGCCGCCATCGATCCGGCGCTCACCCCGGAGGTGCGCGACGTGCTGACCGTCGCCGGCTCCCTGGCTTCCCGCGATGCAGTCGGGGGCACCGCCCCGATCCGGGTGGCCGAGCAGATCGCCGGCCTGCGGGCCCTGCTTGCCGCGGACCGGGCCTGGTTCGCCGCGCCGCTCTCGACCCGGCCATAGCGCGCCCGTCCACCCCGGTTAACCCGCCCTCCCCCTGCAAGTAGCGTCGAATGCAAGCGACACGCCGAAGCGACCGGCGTGTCGCTTGCTTTCGGCGCTACCCAGGGCGAAGAGGGGTCGGCCGCCCGTTTCGCCGGGCCGGATTGGCAGGATGCAGGGGTGCCTGTTCACGGTCGGCTGGTGCCGCGGTCGTTCCTGGCCAGGGACGTGGTCGCAGTCGCCCCTGAGCTGATCGGCCGAGTGGTCGTCGACACCGACTCGGGGGTCGCCGTCCGGTTGACCGAGGTCGAGGCCTACGCCGGCCCGCTCGATCCGGCTTCGCACGCGTTTCGTCGAACGGCGCGCTCCGAGGTCATGTACGGGCCGCCGGGTCGGCTCTACGTCTATTTCATCTACGGCATGCACTGGTGCGCCAATGTGGTGACCGGGCCCGAGGGCACCGCCTCGGCCGTGCTGTTGCGGGCGGGTGAGGTGATAGGCGGCCTCGACGTTGCCGAGCGGCGCCGACCTCGGGCGCGTCGTCCCGCCGAGTTGGCCCGAGGACCGGCCGGTCTCGCGACCGTGCTCGGACTGACGGGCGCGGCCACCGGCAGCGACCTGTTGGCCCCGAACCGACGCTGGGAGTTGCGGGCTCGGGGACGGCGCGCCGACCGCCGTCGAGGCCGGACCACGCGTCGGTGTATCTGTCGCAGTCGACCTGCCATGGCGCTTCCACGAGCGTGACCACGACTCGGTCTCCGCGTTTCGCAGGGGTACCAGGGCCGGCCGACGTGGCCGAGTGTGACGGCGGTCCGATCGGCTGCGGCAAGATTGGGCATGTGTCCGAGCGTCAGAACCCCGAAGCCGCCGCCGATGAACTCGAGCGGGTGAGGCCCACCGACGTGCGGTCACCGGTCCTGCGCGACCTGATCGACCGCGGACTGGTCGCGCTGCACACGGACCTGGCCGCGCTGGACGAAGCGATGGTCGCCGGGCCGATCACCGCCTACTGCGGGTTCGACCCGACCGCGCCCAGCCTGCACTTCGGCAACCTGGTCCAACTCATCGTGTTGCGCCGCCTGCAACGCGCCGGTCATCGGGTCATCTGCCTGGTCGGCGGATCCACCGGGCTGATCGGCGATCCCCGGCCCACCGCCGAGCGGGCGCTCAAGACCAAGGAGCAGACCGCCGACTGGGTCGACCGGATCCAGCTGCAGGTCCGGCCCTTCCTCGACTTCGACGGGGACAACCCGGCGATCGTCGTCAACAACCTGGACTGGACCGAGCCGATCAGCGCGCTGGACTTCCTGCGCGACATCGGTCGGCACTTCCGGGTCAACACCATGATCCGCAAGGACGCCGTGGCCGCCCGGCTGAACAGCGCCGAGGGCATCAACTACACCGAGTTCAGCTACCAGATCCTGCAGGCACTGGACTACCTGCACCTGTTCCGGGAGTACGGCTGCACGCTGCAGACCGGCGGCCAGGACCAATGGGGCAACCTGACGGCCGGCGTCGATCTGATCCATCGGGCGGAGGGGCAGCAGTCCACCTGCTCGCCACCCCGCTGATCACCGACTCGCAGGGCAACAAGTTCGGCAAGTCCGAGGGCAACGCCGTCTGGCTGTCGCGCCGAGATGACCAGTCCGTACGCCTTCTACCAGTACTGGTTCAACGTGGAGGACGTCTCCGTCGGCCAGCTGCTGCGGGTGTTCACCGATCGCTCGGAAGACGGACATCGCCGCCCTCGAGGTCGGCCACGGTCGACCGGCCGCAGGCCCGCGAAGCGCAGCGGGCGCTTGCGTTCGACGTCACCGCGTTGGTGCACGGCGTCGCCGCCACCCAGGCCGCCGTCGACGCCAGCGCTGCCCTGTTCGGTCGCGGCGATCTCGCGGCGATCGACGAGGGCGACCTTGGGCGCGGCGCTGACCGAGGCCGGGCTGACCCGGGTCGAGCCGGGCAGCACCGTCGTCCAGGCTGCTGGTCGCGTCCGGGCTGGCCGGCTCCATGTCCGAGGCGCGACGCACGGTGGCCGAAGGCGGGGCAAACGTGAACAACGAGCGGATCACCGACGCCGAGCGGACGTTCGGAACGGGCGACGCGCTGCATGGTCGGTACCTGGTGCTCCGCCGGGGCCGCCGCGCAGTGGCCGGACGTCGATCTGGCCGGCTGAGTCGCCCGTGTGGCCGGGGTCACCGGATGGACCGACTTGATCGGTTCCGCCGCCTCGTCCGGGGCCGCCGCCCTGACCTGCACCGACTGCCCGGCGCAAGCCGTTGACCAGCGGATTTGCAGTGCAGGTCATCTGCCCGTAACTTAATCAATGCCCGCGGGGAACCGGACAGGGAGCGGATCGAGAGATCGGCTCCTGGTCGGCCCAGGGCCACCCCGGCAGGTCGCACGCTCTGCTCACGCGGAGCGCGATTCTTCCAGCCCGCAGGGCAGGAAGAGACGGCCAGCCGGACGGGACGGGCGGTTTGACACCGCGAACCGGACCGGGTAGCGTTATTCGGGTTGCCCCTTCAACGGTCGAGAGACCTGCGTAGGTGCGCGTCCGTACCTTGAGAACTCAACAGCGTACCGAAAGTCAGTGCCAACTAATTAACCCCGGCCTGATTCGACAGGGCTTGTCCCTGAAGAGCAGGCGGGATTCCTTTGGTACACAAAACGAGCAGTCCAGCTCGGAAGTGAACCAGTGATCGGGTACCTGGTACCCAAT
>CAWIAR010000005.1:0-242500 GCA_963834185.1 uncultured Actinomycetota bacterium | reverse complement strand
CGTGTGCTTACAATCCGTCGGAGCGGGTCCTTCGGGCCTGTGACGGCGTGCCTTTTGAAGAATGAGCCTGCGAGTTAGTGGTACGTGGCAAGGTTAACCCGTGTGGGGAAGCCGTAGCGAAAGCGAGTCCGAATAGGGCGAATCAGTCGCGTGCTCTAGACCCGAAGCGAAGTGATCTACCCATGGCCAGGATGAAGCGACGGTAAGACGTCGTGGAGGTCCGAACCCACTTAGGTTGAAAACTGAGGGGATGAGCTGTGGGTAGGGGTGAAAGGCCAATCAAACTTCGTGATAGCTGGTTCTCCCCGAAATGCATTTAGGTGCAGCGTCGCGTGTTTCTTACCGGAGGTAGAGCACTGGATGGTCTAGGGGGCCCACAAGCTTACCGAAATCAACCAAACTCCGAATGCCGGTAAGTGAGAGCGCGGCAGTGAGACTGTGGGGGCTAAGCTTCATAGTCGAAAGGGAAACAGCCCAGATCGCCGGTTAAGGCCCCTAAGCGTGTGCTAAGTGGGAAAGGATGTGGAGTCGCCCAGACAACCAGGAGGTTGGCTTAGAAGCAGCCACCCTTTAAAGAGTGCGTAATAGCTCACTGGTCAAGTGGTTCCGCGCCGACAATGTAGCGGGGCTCAAGCACACCGCCGAAACCGCGGCATTCAGACTTGTGATCGGCCTGCCCTCGTGGCAGGTCCAGTCGTCTGGATGGGTAGGGGAGCGTCGTGTGGCGAGTGAAGCGGCGGGGTAACCCAGCCGTGGACGCCACACGAGTGAGAATGCAGGCATGAGTAGCGAATGAGGAGTGAGAAACTCCTCCACCGAATGACCAAGGGTTCCTGGGCCAGGTTAATCCGCCCAGGGTGAGTCGGGACCTAAGGCGAGGCCGACAGGCGTAGTCGATGGACAACGGGTTGATATTCCCGTACCCGCGAAAGAGCGCCCATGACGAGCCCGGTAATGCTAAGCGCCCGAGCCGGCGGACTCCTTCGGGAGTCCAATGGTGAGCGCGCGAACCGAACCGGTAGTAGTCAAGCGATGGGGTGACACAGGAAGGTAGCTCCGCCAGTCAGTGGTAATACTGGTGTAAGGGTGTAGGTAGTTCCGGTAGGCAAATCCGCCGGAATGTTGATCTGAGACCTGACGCATAGCCGATTGAGGCGAAGCAGAGTGATCCTATGCTGTCGAGAAAAGCCTCTAGCGAGCTCTGAGCGGCCCGTACCCCAAACCGACACAGGTGGTCAGGTAGAGAATACCAAGGTGATCGAGCGAACTATGGTTAAGGAACTCGGCAAAATACCCCCGTAACTTCGGGAGAAGGGGGGCCGAGGTGTGTGAAGCCCCTTGCGGGCTAGCATGTTTCGGCCGCAGAGACCAGGGAGAAGCGACTGTTTACTAAAAACACAGGTCCATGCTAAGTCGCAAGACGACGTATATGGACTGACGCCTGCCCGGTGCTGGAAGGTTAAGAGGACCGGTTAGTTCTTCGGAGCGAAGCTGAGAATTTAAGCCCCAGTAAACGGCGGTGGTAACTATAACCATCCTAAGGTAGCGAAATTCCTTGTCGGGTAAGTTCCGACCTGCACGAATGGCGTAACGACTTCTCTACTGTCTCAACCATAGGCTCGGCGAAATTGCACTACGAGTAAAGATGCTCGTTACGCGCGGCAGGACGGAAAGACCCCGGGACCTTTACTATAGCTTGGTATTGGTGTTCGGTTCGACTTGTGTAGGATAGGTGGGAGACTGTGAAGTGGTCACGCCAGTGGCTGTGGAGTCAACGTTGAAATACCACTCTGGTCGTACTGGACATCTAACCTAGGTCCATGATCTGGATCAGGGACAGTGCCTGGTGGGTAGTTTAACTGGGGCGGTTGCCTCCCAAAGAGTAACGGAGGCGCCCAAAGGTTCCCTCAGCCTGGTTGGCAATCAGGTTTCGAGTGTAAGTGCACAAGGGAGCTTGACTGCGAGACAGACATGTCGAGCAGGGACGAAAGTCGGGACTAGTGATCCGGCACCACCTTGTGGAAGGGGTGTCGCTCAACGGATAAAAGGTACCCCGGGGATAACAGGCTGATCTTGCCCAAGAGTCCATATCGACGGCATGGTTTGGCACCTCGATGTCGGCTCGTCGCATCCTGGGGCTGGAGTAGGTCCCAAGGGTTGGGCTGTTCGCCCATTAAAGCGGCACGCGAGCTGGGTTTAGAACGTCGTGAGACAGTTCGGTCCCTATCCGCCGCGCGCGTAGGAGTCTTGAGGAAGGCTGTCCCTAGTACGAGAGGACCGGGACGGACGAACCTCTGGTGTGCCAGTTGTTCCACCAGGAGCACGGCTGGTTGGCTACGTTCGGAAGGGATAACCGCTGAAAGCATCTAAGCGGGAAGCTCGTTCCAAGATGAGGACTCCCACCCTTTGTGGGGTAAGGCCCCCGGCTAGACCACCGGGTTGATAGGCCGGAAGTGGAAGCACGGTAACGTGTGCAGCTGACCGGTACTAATAGGCCGAGGACTTACCACAAAAATGCTACGCGTCCACTGTGCAGCTCTGGAGATACGGGCAACCGTTATCGCCGGCGAGATTTCGTCGTGCGGCAATGGGCCCTTAATTCCATAGAGTTACGGCGGTCATAGCGAAGGGGAAACGCCCGGTCCCATTCCGAACCCGGAAGCTAAGCCCTTCAGCGCCGATGGTACTGCACGGGCCACCGTGTGGGAGAGTAGGACGCCGCCGGACATACATTCCCGAAAGGGGGACCAACATTGTTGGTCCCCCTTTCGGCGTTTTCGGCCTTCGATCGAAGATGTGATCGTCCGCAGGGGTCGTCAGAACCTCTGTGCTTGACAGGAGAACAATGTGACTAGCGACGTCGGCGGCTCGGGTTCGGACCGATCTCGCGCACAGGACCGGGAACCTCGATCAGAGCCGGCTCGACCCCCGCGCGATCGCACTCGCCCGCATGCGGCGTCGGACAAGCCCCCATCGGATGGAACTCGCTCGGATCGCGCCCAGAGCGGGCAGCGCTCCGGCTCAACCGATTCTGGGTCTGGTTCGAGGCAGGGCCAACGCTCCGGCTCGAGTTCCGAAGGGACCCGATCCGGTGGTCGACCCTGGAACGGCGACCGGCCGTCTCGTGATGATCGCGGGCGATCCGATTCCCGGTCGACGTCTTCGCCTGCAGGTAGTCGTGATCAGCGGTCAGAGCAGGAACGCGCCGAGACCCGTCCGTATCGCCGTGATGAGCGGTCGGGCGCCGACCGCAGTCGGACCGATCGCCGTCCCGATCGGGGTGACCGACCCCAGTACGACCAGCAACGTCCGCGCAGTGGCGACCGTCCGGGTTATCAGCGTGATCGACCGGATCGGGGGGATCGGCCGCAATCTGGCCAGGACCGTTCGCAGGGTGGCGACCGTCCGGGTTATCGGGGTGATCGACCGGATCGCGGTGATCGGCCGGATCGACCTCAGTATGGCCAGGACCGTTCCCGCGGTGGTGACCGTCCGGGTTATCGGGGTGATCGGCCCGAGCGCGGTGATCGGCCGGACCGGCCCCAGTATGGCCAGGACCGTTCCCGCGGTGGTGACCGTCCGGGTTATCGGGGTGATCGGCCCGAGCGCGGTGATCGGCCGGACCGGCCCCAGTATGGCCAGGACCGTTCCCGGGTGGTGACCGTCCGGGTTATCGGGGTGATCGGCCCGAGCGCGGTGATCGGCCGGACCGACCTCAGTATGGCCAGGACCGCTCCCGCGGTGGCGACCGTCCGGGTTATCGGGGTGATCGCCCGGATCGCGGGGAGCGGCCGCAATACGGCCAGGACCGTCCGCGGAGTGGTGACCGTCCCGAGTACCGACGCGATCGGCCCGAGCGCACAGACCGACCCGCCCAGAGCGACCGGCCGCCGTATCGACAAGACCGTCCGGACGCTGACCGTGCTGGTTATCGCGGTGATCGCCCGGATCGCGGGGAGCGGCCGCAATACGGCCAGGACCGTCCGCGGAGTGGTGACCGTCCCGAGTACCGACGCGACCGGCCCGAGCGTGGCGACCGCCCACCGCGTTCCGACCGGCCGGACCGGCCCCGGGACGGTGCCGGGAGCCGTCCCAACCAACGAGCCGACGGCTCGGACGGAGGAAGACGCCTCGCCGGCGACCTGTCGGACAGCTTCGCTGCGCCCGCTCCGCGTGACCGTCCGGACCCAGATCGCGATGACCGACGCGGCGATCGCCGAGACCGCGACCAGGACCGCGGCGGCTACCGCGATGCCGGGGCTCGACCGCAGCGCAGCGGCTCCTCGGATGACCAACGGCGCAGCGGAGAACCGGCGCGCGGTCGCTCGGACTGGTCGTCGCGACCGGACCGACCCCGGCGGGACGACCGGCCGAACCGCGATGCCGACTCTCGTCCTCGACGTGAACCCGAACGCGGGTCGAGGGTCCGCGATGAAGACGTTGACGTCGCCTGGCCGCATGTGCCGGAATGGGCTTCGCAAGACGAGCTCGAGCCGGACGTTCGCAGGGACCTTCGCGGGCTGAGCAAGGAAGGTGCCGAGTTCGTCGGCGGACACTTGGTGGCTGCCGGCACGCTGGCCGACGACGACCCGGAACTGGCGTGGCTGCATGCCCGCGCCGCGCGTTCGAAGGGCGGGCGCATCGCGGTCGTCCGGGAGACCGTAGGACTGGTCGGATATCGAGCCGGGCACTGGGCCGAGGCCATCTCTGAGCTCCGCGCAGCCCGCCGGATGGGCGGTGGCCCAGGACATCTCGCTGTGCTGGCGGACTGCGAACGAGCGCTCGGCCACCCCGACAAGGCGATCGAGATCAGTCGGTCGGCGGAGGCGGAGGCGCTGGACCAGGCGGCCGCCGTCGAACTGACGATTGTCACTGCGGGCGCCCGCGCCGACCTCGGCCAGCTCGACGCAGCGCTGGTCACCCTCGAGGCGGCGGGAGCCACCGACGCCGCGGTCGAGCCGTGGACCGCCCGACTGCAGTACGCCTATGCAGACCTGCTGGTCAAGGCTGAGCGCCGCCGCGAGGCGCTGACCTGGTTCATGCGGGCCTACGACGCCGACACCGAGGACGAGACCGACGCTGCCGAACGCATCGCCGAACTTGCCGCGGAGCAGGACACGAGCGCAACGGGCCCGGTCGAGGTCGCGTCGGAGGTCGACACGCCGGAAGTCGTTACCGCGCTGGATGACGACACAGAGCCGGATGCCGACACAGAGCCGGACGTCGAGACTGAGCCTGACGAACCAGAGCAGGATGACGACACAGCATCGGATGACGTCACCGTGCCGGAAGTCGAGGCGGAGCCAATGCCGACCGGACCAGATTCCTCGCCCGACGACGCCGGCGAGGCTGAGCTGGACGTGCCCGCCGCCGATGCGGCCCCCGAACCCGGAGCGGTGTCGGCACAGCTGTTCTCGCACGCCGATGCCCCGGAACGACGGGAGCCGGAGGAGGGATGACCGACTCCCCGGGGCGATCACTTGCTGAGGAGCACGACGCTGTGCTGCTCGACCTGGATGGCACCGTCTACCTCGGCGGCCAGGTGATCGAGCATGTGACCGAGGCGGTGGCCCGGGCCGAGGAACTCGGCGCCCGGCCGATCTACGTGACCAACAATGCCTCGCGCCCGCCGGCCGAGGTTGCTCACGCACTGACTGCGATGGGCTTGGCCGCGACGGAGAATGCGGTCCTCACCTCGCCGCAGGCGGCGGCGGAGATGCTCTCCGACGCTCACCCCGCCGACACCGTGGTCCTGGTGGTCGGTGCACCGTGGCTCGCCGAAGCCGTGCGGCTGGCGGGACTGCGCCCGGTTCGACTCGCCGCCGACGGTCCTGCTGCGGTGGTCCAGGGTCACTCACCGGACACCGGTTGGCGCGACCTAGCCGAGGCCTGCATCGCGCTGCGCACCGGGGCGGACTGGGTTGCCTGCAACACCGACAGCACGCTGCCCACCGACCGTGGGCTCCTGCCCGGCAATGGTGCGATGGTCGCGGCGCTGGTCGCCGCGACCGGTCTGCACCCCAGGGTCGCCGGCAAGCCCGAACGGCCCCTGTTGGATGCGGCGGTCCATCGTGCCGGGTCCACCTCACCCTTGGTCGTCGGTGACAGGCTGGACACCGACATCGAGGCCGGCGTCTCGGCCGGCCTGCCGTCCCTGCTGGTCCTGACCGGTGTGACGTCGGTGGCCGACCTGCTCGTAGCGCCGCCGCATCAGCGTCCCACCTACGTGTCGTTCGACATGCGCGGTTTGGTCGATCCGGACGTGGCCGTGCGATTGGTCCCCGACGTCGACACACTCGGCTGGCGGGTCGCCGACGGAGCGCTCGGCGCGCCGCCGAATCAGGGTGATCCGCTCGACGACCGGCAGGCGTTGGCCGCGCTCGCCGCGTTGACCGGGGCAGCGTGGTCCGGAACGACGACGTTCACGGCCGCCGACGACGCCGCGCAGCGGGTGCTGACGCGGCTCGGACTCCACTGATCGTCTCGTCGAGCCCTCCGACCGATGAAACCCGGCTGGGCTAGCGTGGAACTCACCGCACGACTGCCTCAGGAGACCCCATGGACCCGAGCCCGGCCCGACCCGACCCGCTCGTCGGCATCCCGGACGAACTCGACGCCCTCGCCGGCCGTCCACTCGACGAGCACGCGGAAATCTTCACTCGAGTGCACATGGCGCTGACCTCGGCGCTGGCGACCACAGCGACCGACCCCGCCGTCCCGAGCGCCCAGCGGCCCGGCGGGGAGCGATGAGGTGCGCCGAGTCCGTCTCGACGCGGAACTGGTCCGCCGTGGACTGGCCCGGTCCAGGGATCATGCCGCCGAACTCATCCACGCAGCGCGGGTGACCGTCGCGGGGCAGGTCGCCACCAAGCCGGCCACCGCGGTCGATCCGGCCGCGCCGGTGGTCGTCCGGCCGGACGTGACCGACGAGAACTGGGCGTCGCGCGGAGCGCACAAGCTGATCGGAGCGCTCGGCGCGTTCGACATGGTCGTGGTGTCCGGTGCGCGCTGTCTGGATGCCGGGGCGTCCACCGGTGGCTTCACCGACGTCCTGCTCCGCCGCGGCGCGCGCGAGGTCGTTGCGGTCGACGTCGGTTACGGGCAGCTGATCTGGCGGCTGCAGTCCGATCCACGGGTCACTGTGATCGACCGAACGAACGTCCGCTCCATCACGGCGCAGGACATCGGTGGCCCGGTTGACCTCACCGTCTCCGACCTGTCCTTCATCTCCTTGCGTGTCGTGCTGCCGGCGTTGATCGCCTGCACCGACCCCGCCGGGGACCTGGTGTTGATGGTCAAACCCCAGTTCGAGGTCGGCAAGGACCGACTCGGCGCCGGAGGGGTGGTCCGGGACGCAGACCTGCGCGTCGACGCCGTGCGTGGGGTGCTCGCCGCGGCCACCGCATTGGGCCGCGGCGTCGCCGGCGTAGCCGCATCGCCGTTGCCGGGGCCGAGCGGGAATGTGGAGTACTTCGTCCACCTGCGTGCCGATGTCCACCGCGATGCCGCCGAGGTCGAGGCGGCCGTGCGTACCGCTGTCGCGGAGGGGCCACAGTGACAGCGGCGCAACAACGCTCGGTTCTCCTGGTTGCGCACACCGGCCGCGGGGACATCGGCGCGATCGCCCGGCACGCCGCTGACCGGTTGGCCGCCGACGGCGTAGGGCTGCTGGCTTTGCCCGGCGAGGCACCCGCCGTCGGCCTCCCGGTCGATCGGGACGACACGACGATCGAACTTGTCCTTGCGCTCGGCGGAGACGGCACGCTCCTGCGGGCGGCGGAGCGGGCCAGGCCGGCCGGCGTGCCGGTGCTCGGGGTCAATCTCGGCCGGGTCGGCTTCCTCGCCGAGGCCGACGCCGATGACCTGGACACCGTGCTCGATGCCATCGTCGAACGCAGCTACGCCATCCGCGACCGCAACACCGTCGACGTCGAGGTCGAACACGAGGGTCAGAACGTTTTCACCGGTTGGGCACTCAACGAGATAAGTGTCGAGAAATCCACGAGAGAAAGAATTCTCGACGTCGTCGTCGAAGTGGACGGCCGCGGGGTCTCGGCCTACGGCTGCGACGGGGTGTTGTGCGCCACGCCGACCGGTTCGACCGCCTATGCCTTCTCGGCCGGCGGTCCCATCCTGTGGCCGGATGTCGAAGCGCTGTTGGTGGTTCCTTCGAACGCCCACGCGTTGTTCGCGCGGCCGCTGGTGGTAGGCCCTCGATCGCGGGTGACGGTACACATCGACCCCGGTGGCCATCACGCCGTGCTGGCCTGTGACGGCCGCCGGATCTGTGCCGTACCACCGGGATCTCGCGTCCACATGCAGCGCGGGGTGGCTCCGGTCGCCTTGGCGACCCTGGGCGACCAGCCGTTCACCGACCGGCTGGTGCGCAAATTCTCTCTGCCGGTTCATGGGTGGCGTGATGCCCGGCACTGACACTCGTTGCGCAGCGGGGAGATCGACATGCTGACCGAGCTCAGCATCTCCGGCCTCGGCGTCATCGACAGTGCGACACTCGAGCCACACCCTGGGTTCACCGTCGTGACCGGGGAGACCGGCGCCGGCAAGACGATGATCGTGACCGCGCTCGGTCTCGCCACCGGCGGACGAGCCGATTCCGGACGGGTGCGCAGCGGGTCGCCCCGTGCGGTCGTCGAGGCCCGGATCCGGGTCGACCCCCACGGATCCGCCGCGGCCGTGGTGCGGTCGGCCGGGGGCGAACTGGATGACGGAGACACGGTGATCCTGGTGCGCACGGTCAGCGCGGACGGCCGCTCCCGGGCCCACCTCGGCGGACGTGGCACGCCGGTCGCCTCGTTGGCCGAGTTGACCGACGAGTTGATCGCGATCCATGGGCAGTCCGAGGCGATCTCGCTGTTGCGCCCGGCCGAACAGCGTGCCGTGCTCGACCGGTACGCCGGCCTCGGCCCCTTGGTGGCGACCTACCGCGAACAACGCAACACCTGGCGGGGCCTGGCCGCCGAGCTGACAGCTCGCGTTGAACACGCACGCGAGCGCGCACAGCGTGAGCAGCTCCTTCGACTCGGCCTGGCCGAGATCGAAGCGGTGGCGCCGCTGCCGGGCGAAGACGCCGAGCTGATCGCCACCGTCCGCCGGTTGGAGAACGCCGATGCGCTGCGCGAGTCCGCCCAGGGTGCGCTGGCCGCGTTGTCGGGAGCCGACGCTCTCTCCGACGAGCCCACAGCGGTCGGCCTGGTCGAGGCCGCCCGCAGGCTGCTCGTCGGGTCGGCGGACCCGCGGCTGACAAGTTGGGACGAATCGCTGCACCAGGCGAGTGCCGTCCTCGGCGACGTAGCCGCCGATCTGGCCGGCTATCTGGATTCGCTGGACGCCGATCCGGCACGACTGGAAGAAACACTCGCCCGCCAGTCCGTCCTGCGTGGCCTCACCCGCAGGTACGGCGCCGATGTCTCCGCAGTGCTGGCCTGGGCCGACGATGCCCGCCGCGAATTGACCGATTTGGACACGTCGGAGGAAGGGCTGGCCGCACTCCGCGCACGTCGCGACGACGCGGCCGCTGACCTTGCTGTCACGGCCGGCACGTTGTCGCAGCGCCGGTCGGCGGCCGCCGTCGCCCTGGGTGCGGCGGCCACGGCGGAACTGGCCCACCTGGCCATGGGACGGGCCGAACTCGCCGTGGCCGTCGAACACATGGCCGGCGATCCGGCGGGAACCGACTGCGTCCAGGTCGACGGCAGCTGGTGCGTTGCGGGAGCGGATGGCATCGACCAGGTCGAGATCCTGCTCACCGCGCATGCGGGTGCACCGGCACTACCGATCGCCCGGGGCGCCTCGGGCGGCGAGTTGTCCAGGGTGATGCTCGCGCTCGAAGTTGTGTTGTCCGATGCCGATCCGGTGTCGACCCTGGTGTTCGACGAGGTAGATGCGGGAGTCGGGGGCCGGGCCGCCACCGAGATCGGCCGTCGACTCGCACTGTTGGCCGGCACGCACCAGGTGATCGTGGTGACGCATCTGGCCCAGGTGGCCGCGTTCGCCGACCGGCAGTTCGTCGTCGACTCGACCGCCGACGGAGCCGTCCGTGCCGCCTCGGTCCGCGAGGTGACCGGCGAGGACCGCCGCACCGAACTGGCCCGCATGCTCGGCGGCACAGACGGACCCACTGCCCTCGCGCACGCCGCAGACCTGCTCGCCGCCGCCTCCGTAGCCCGGTAAGCGCGGGGATCGTCTCCCGCCACTCGCAGCCACGTCCCACGCTTCGCGGTGAGGGCGGGCTCGCCTCCGGGCGGAACCCAAGTCGACCACCCGGGCACGCATGGAGCCGAACCCAGGCTCCCCACTCATCCACGTTGCGCCACTGACGCCGCCGCGCAGCGGACGGCGGAGGCAGCGACAGGGGCCCGAAGGCGTAAGCCCAACCGAAGCCGGGCGGGGTCCTGCGCCGGCGAACCAAACGCACCCACCACCAGCCGAGGACCCCTATCGCTGCCGGAGCCGCCCGCCCAAGGGCAAGACAGCGGTAACCCGGCGGCTGGGTCGGAGGGCTGCGTGTACTCACCGTGACGCGCCGCGGTCGTTCTACCCCGATCCGTACACATTGCATGAGACGATCCCCGCATGAAACTTCTGTCACGTCAGTCCCGTGCGCTGCCAGGAGTCACAGGGGTCGCACGGGTGTCACGACGCAGTGACACGCTGCTGGGTCGAGTGGGCCCCGGCGACATCGTGATCTTCGACCAGCCGGATATCGATCGGGCGACTGCCGAGGCGCTGGTCAAGGCCGACGTGACGGCGGTGATCAACACGGCCGCATCAGTGACGGGCCGGTATCCGAACCTCGGCCCCGAGATCCTGCTGGCGTCCGGGATCCCGCTGCTGGACCAGACAGAGGACAAGATCTACACCAGGGTCAAGGACGGCGCCCGCGTCCGTATCGACGAATCAACGGTGTACGTCGGCGAGCAACCGGTGGCCACCGGCGTCGAGCAGACACCAGAGTCCATCGCCGATCTCATGATCGAGGCCAAGGGCGCGATGTCGGCCCAGCTCGAGGCGTTCGCGGCGAACGCCATCGAGTACATGAAGCGCGAGCGAACGCTGCTGCTCGACGGCGTCGGCATTCCTCAGGTCAGCACGGATCTGGCGGACAAGCAGGTACTCATCGTCGCCGACTCGCCGGACACCAGGACCGAGCTCAAGGCCCTCAAGAAGTACATCTCCGACTACCGGCCGGTGTTGATCGGCGTGGACGCCGGCGCGGATGCCCTGCGCGCCGCCGGGCACAAGCCACACCTGATCGTCGGCAATCCGGACGAGATCGACGACTCCACCCTGCGAGGCGGGGCCGAGGTGGTGATCCCGGCCCAGTCCGACGGGCACGCACCCGGCCTGGAACGGCTTCAGGACGTCGGAGTGGGTGCGCTGACCTTCCCGTCGGTGGGTACCAGCGAGGATCTCGCCTTGCTGCTGGCCGACGCGAACGATGCCGCGCTCATCGTCACCGTGGGTATGCAGGTCGCGCTCACCGACCTGCTCGACCGGGGACGCGGAGCCACCGCAGCGGCTACCTTCCTGGTCCGCACCAGGGTGGCGGACAAGATCGTGCAGGCGACCACGGTCGCCCGGCTGTACAAGGCGCGGATCTCCTGGTGGACCGTGCTGCTGCTGGTCGTCGCGGCCTTCGCCGCGATCATCGTCGCGCTCCTGGTGTCGGACGTGTCCGGCACCTATCTCGAGCTGGCCCGCCAGTGGTGGGCCGACGTCCTCAACTGGGTCAAGGGGCTTTTCTGATGATCTCCATGCGGTACCACATCGTCTCGATCGCCGCGGTCTTCCTGGCCCTGGCACTCGGCATCGTGCTGGGCGCCACGAAGATCAGCTCTCCGCTGCTGGTCGGGCTCCAAGGTGACAAGACCTCCCTGACCGCGGAACGCGACCAACTGGCCGGCGACAACAAGGACCTGAGCGATCGAGTGGCCTCCGACGACGCGTTCGCCGGTTCGGTCAGCGCGCTCGCGGTTCGCGGCACCCTGCCCAACGCCACTGTCGTCGTCCTGACGACCTCGGATGCCACGCCGGCCGACCGGGACGCGGTTGTCGACCTGCTGTCCAAGGCGGGGGCCAAGGTCACGGCCCAGTTGCAGCTGACCCAGGACTTCACCGATCCGAACCGGGCCGACGACCTGACCAACGTGGCCGCCCAGAACCTGCCGGCGGGCGCGAAGCTACCCACGTCCGGGGACGCCGGGACCATCGCCGGGGTGTTCCTGTCGTCGGTCTTGGTGACGGACAAGACCGGCGCGGCGCCGGCCAAGGCCGCCGAGGCGACGGCAGCCATGTCGGCGTTGTCCAGCGGCGGGTTCGTCACCGCGGACGGGGCGGTTGCCCCCGGCCGGTTGGTCGTCCTGGTCACCGGGGCGTCGACCGACGGCGACCGGGCGTCGGTACTGTCCGACCTGGCCGCCGCCCTCAAGCAGAAGGCCGGGGGTGTGGTGATTGCCGGGCGCACCGGTTCGGACAGCGCGGACGGCGCGATCGGTGCCGTGCGCAACGATCCGGCTGCGAGCAATGCGGTGAGCACCGTCGACGACGTGGAGCGCACCTCCGGACGGTTGGCCGCCGTGCTCGCCCTGGTCGAGCAGAACGGCGGAGGCGTCGGTCGCTACGGGATGGCGGACAGCGCGCAGGCCCAGGTCCCTGCCCTCGCGGTGGGCTGAGCCCCGGTATTGCTGACGCACTCCAGCAGTGGCCCCTCCGGCCGTTGATCATGGTGAACCCGTACGCCGTTCCTCGGCGTGTTGCACGACACGCCGAGGATCCGTGTACAGGGTTCCCATGATCAACGGCAGGCACGGCGGCCGCGAGCAGCGGACTCCGAGAGCAAGCACACCGGGGGCCGACACGCCTGCGCGGGTTGGCCGGCCAAGGCGTCCGCCCGGAATGTTAGAGTGAAATCCCGTGGAGCGATGGCCCGGATCGGGCCGATCGCCGATCCGCAGAGGTTCGGACACGGGGAGACGTGTTGGTCCAGACGCCGCACACGACAAAGCACATCTTCGTCACCGGTGGGGTCGCCTCGTCCCTGGGTAAGGGCCTGACCGCCTCCAGCCTGGGTCGACTGCTCACGTCCCGCGGTCTGCGGGTGACCATGCAGAAGTTGGACCCGTACATCAACGTCGATCCGGGGACGATGAACCCGTTCCAGCACGGCGAGGTATTCGTGACCGACGACGGTGCCGAGACCGATCTGGACATCGGCCACTACGAGCGTTTCCTCGACCGGAACCTGACCGAGGACGCCAACGTCACCACCGGCAAGGTGTACTCGCGGGTGATCGCCAAGGAGCGCCGCGGCGAGTACCTGGGCGACACCGTGCAGGTCATCCCGCACATCACCAACGAGATCAAGGACCGCATCCGGGCCATGTCCCGTCCCGCCGGCGGTCCGGCGCCGGATGTCGTGATCACCGAGATCGGCGGTACGGTAGGAGATATCGAATCTCTGCCGTTCTTGGAGGCGGCCCGCCAGGTTCGCCACGACCTGGGCCGCGACCACGTCTTCTTCCTGCACGTGTCGCTGGTGCCCTATCTCGCTCCGTCGGGGGAGTTGAAGACCAAACCGACCCAGCACTCGGTGGCCGCGCTCCGCAACATCGGCATCCAGCCGGACGCGGTCGTCTGCCGCAGCGACCGGGAGATCCCGGATGCGTTGAAGCGCAAGATCTCTCTGATGTGCGATGTGGACGCCGAGGCGGTGGTGGCCGCGCCGGACGCGCCCTCGATCTACGACATCCCCAAGGTCTTGCACTCCGAGGGATTGGACGCCTACGTGGTCCGCCGGCTCGGGCTCTCGTTCCACGACGTCGACTGGACGCAATGGGGAGACCTGCTGGACCGGGTCCACAATCCCGCCGAGAGTGTGCGGATCGCGTTGGTGGGCAAGTACATCGACCTGCCCGACGCCTACTTGTCGGTGACCGAGGCATTGCGCTCGGGTGGCTTCGCGAACCGGGCCAAAGTCGACATCGTCTGGGTCGCCTCCGACCGTTGCGAAACGCCGGCCGGTGCCGCCGCGGCGCTGGCGGACGTGCAGGGCGTGCTGATCCCCGGCGGCTTCGGGGTGCGCGGTATCGAGGGCAAGATCGGTGCCATCACCTACGCCCGCAACAACCGGATCCCCACCCTCGGCCTGTGTCTCGGCTTGCAGTGCATGGTGATCGAGACCGCGCGCAACCTGGCGGGTATCGCAGACGCCAACTCGGCCGAGTTCGACCCGGAGACCAAGGATCCGGTGGTGGCGACCATGGCCGACCAGACCGAGATCGTCGCCGGTCAGGCCGACATGGGGGGCACCATGCGGCTCGGTGCCTATCCGGCTTGGCTGACCCCGGGCTCCATGGTGGCCGAGATCTACGGCAGCACAGAGGTTTCCGAGCGCCATCGGCACCGGTACGAGGTGAACAACGCCTACCGTGACCGGCTGGAGAGTGCCGGAGTGCAGCTGTCCGGGACGTCACCGGACTCGACGTTGGTGGAGTTCATCGAGCTCGACCGGTCGCTGCACCCATTCTTCGTCGCCACCCAGGCCCATCCGGAGTTCAAGTCCCGGCCGACCCGGGTTCATCCGCTGTTCGGCGCCTTCGTCCGGGCCGCCCTCGACTACCTGGAATCCGAGCGGCTGCCGATGGACGACGAACCGGAGATCGCCGCCCCGTCGCTGGCCGAAACCGGCGCCAGGTGAGCGAACCGTTCGCGGTCGTCGACACCCGTCGGGTTTTCGACGGCAAGGTGGCGTCGGTGCGGGTCGACCAGGTGCGCATGCCGCAGGGCACCGTGGCCGCCCGCGAGGTGGTCGAGCACGATCGGGCCGTCGCGGTCGTTGCCGTGGACGACGACGACCGAGTCGTACTGGTCGAGCAGTACCGTCACCCGTTCCGCCGCCGCCTGTGGGAGCTGCCCGCCGGCCTGATGGACGTCACCGACGAACCGCCGTTGGTCACCGCTCAGCGCGAACTGCTGGAGGAGACCGGCTTCGCCGCGGCGTCCTGGGCCGTGCTGGTCGACGTCGCCAGCTCCCCCGGATTCACCGACGAAGCGGTCCGGATCTTCCTCGCCAGGAAGCTGAGCGATGCCGGTCGGCCGCCGGGTGGCGACGACGAGGAGTCGGACCTGCGGATCGTCCGGGTCCCGCTGGGCGACGCGGTGGCCGCGGTGTTCGGCGGCACCATCGTCAACTCCTCTGCGGTCGCCGGGCTGCTGGCCGCGCACAGCGCGCTGAACTGCGACGCCGACCTGCGACCGGCCGACGACAGTTGGTCGGCCGGGCCGGCGGTCGCGAGGACCGACGGTGAGTCCGCATTCGCACCACTGCTACCCGGTATATCCGAGCGCTCCGACGCCGAAGGCGCGGACGAGTGACCGTCGCCGCGCTCGACGACGCGGCCGCGACCGACGGCCCGGTCGAACCGGCGCCGGCCCTGGCTCGCGCTCTCCGCGGCTATCTGGATCATCTGGCGGTCGAACGGGGTCTGGCCCGCAACACGCTGTTGTCCTACCGCCGCGACCTCGATCGCTATCTCGCGCATCTGATGGCAGCGGGGGTCAGCGCTGTCGACCAGGTCACCGAACGGCAGGTGGCCGATCACCTGGCCACCCTGCGGATGGGCGACGAGAGCCATCCGCCGCTGGCCGCGGCCTCCGCGGCCCGCGCGGTGGTGGCTGTCCGCGGTTGGCACCAGTTCCTGTTGGCCGAGGGCATGACGGCGAGCGACCCGTCGCGCGACGTCCGGCCGCCGACACCGGCCCGCCGGCTGCCCAAGGCCCTGCCGGTGGACACCGTGGCCGCGTTGCTCGACGGCGTGCCCACCGACGACCCGCGCGGTCTGCGCGACCGGGCCCTGCTGGAATTCCTGTACGCCACCGGCGCCCGGATCAGTGAGGCGGTCGGTCTGGACCTGGACGACCGGGACCCCGTCTCCGGCACCGTGCGGCTCTTCGGCAAGGGCAGCAAGGAACGGCTGGTCCCGGTCGGCTCCTACGCGGCCGCCGCGATCGACGCCTACCTGGTCCGAGGTCGCCCGGCGTTGGCCGCCGCCGGTCGAGGCAGCTCCGCGATGTTCCTCAACGTCCGCGGCGGGCGGTTGTCCCGTCAGTCGGCCTGGCAGGTACTGCGAGATGCCGCGGACCGGATCGGGCTGGCAGCCGGTGTCTCCCCGCATACGTTGCGGCATTCGTTCGCCACCCACCTGTTGGAAGGTGGCGCGGACGTCCGGACGGTCCAGGAACTGCTCGGCCACGCGTCGGTGACCACCACCCAGATCTACACGCTGGTCACAGTGGACACGCTGCGCGAGGTCTACGTCACTGCTCACCCGCGGGCCAGGTGACGCGCATGACCGGCCGAATCGGGCGGGTCGGGTTGGAGCAGGGCAGCGGTCCGCATACGCTGGTCGGCGTCGTCGGGATGACGACGCCAGGACGCGGGGAGTTCGAGAGCTGATGACCGAACCGGACGACGCGGCGTGGATCGCTGCGGCCGGTGCACCCCGCGCGGGTCTGGCGGCTGACACCGACGACCACGAGAACGACGAGGCTGCGGCGACGCGGTCCATCCATCCCGAGGCAACCGGCGCACCGTCGTCCTCGAGCGGGGCCGCGCCGATCACGGACGGCCACCAGGAGCGCGCCGTCGACCCGTCGGACAACGGCGCGCCGCGGCCCGGTGAGGGTGAAATCGGCCCGACCGGCCGGCCGCGCCGGACGGTGCCGGAGCCGCGGCCGGTCGTCGGGCACGGCCCGGCCCGGGTCCTGGCGATGTGCAACCAAAAGGGCGGCGTGGGCAAGACCACGTCCACCATCAACCTCGGCGCCGCCCTCGCCGGCTACGGCCGCAAGGTTCTGCTCGTTGACCTCGACCCGCAGGGTGCCCTGTCGGCCGGCCTCGGTGTCGCCTCGCACGAGCTCGACCGCACCGTCTACAACCTGATGCTCGAACACTCGACGCAGATCACCGACGTGCTGGTGCCGACCAAGGTGCCCGGCATGGATCTGATCCCGGCCAACATCGATCTGTCCGCGGCCGAGGTGCAGCTGATCACCGAGGTCGGTCGGGAGCAGATCCTGGCCAGGGCCCTGCGACCGGTGCTGGCGCACTACGACTACGTGCTGATCGATTGCCAGCCGTCGCTGGGGCTGCTCACCGTCAACGCACTTGCGGTGGCCAACGGGGTGATCATCCCGCTGGCGGCCGAGTTCTTCTCGCTCCGCGGTGTCGCTCTCCTGGTGGACACCATCGACAAGGTCAAGGAGCGGATCAACCCCGACCTGGACGTCGAGGGAGTGTTGGTGACCATGTTCGACGGTCGCACGGTGCACGGCCGCGAGGTGGTCAACATGCTCGTCCAGCGTTTCGGTGACGACGTGTACGACACCGTCATCGCCAGGACGGTGAAGTTCCCGGAGACCACGGTGGCCGGGGAACCCATCACCAGCTACGCGCCGGCCTCGCAAGCGGCCGAGGCCTACCGGGCGCTCGCCCGGGAGGTGATCGCCCGATGACCGTGGCGCCGGTGGGCACGGCCGCCCCCGGTGCCCGGTCGGCCGAGCGGGTGGTGCCTTTCCATGTCCGGCTGGCCAACTTCGACGGCCCGTTCGACCTGCTGCTGCAGCTCATCGGCCAGCACCGGATGGACGTCACCGAAGTGGCGCTGAGCCGGGTCACCGACGAGTTCATCACGCACATCCGTGCACTGGGATCGGACTGGGACCTGGAGCAGGCCACCGAATTCCTGGTCGTCGCGGCCACACTGCTCGACCTGAAGGCGGCGCGGCTGCTGCCCGACGCCGAGGTCTCGGACACCGAGGACCTCGCCCTGCTCGAGGCCAGGGACCTGCTCTTCGCCCGATTGCTGGCCTATCGGGCCTACCAACAGGTTGCGGCGCTGTTCAAGGAGTTGGAGTCGTCAGCGCTGCGCCGCTACCCGCGCGCCGTCACCCTGGAAGCGCGCTACCTGGGACTGCTTCCGGAGGTGCGGCTCGGTCTCGACGCCGACGGCTTTGCCGAGCTGGCAGCGTCGGTGTTCCGTCCCAGGTTGCCGCCCACCGTCGGGTTGGAACACATCCACGGTTCGACCGTCTCGGTCGCCGAGCACACCGCGGCGATGCGGGCGATCCTCGAGCGGAACGGCACGGCAACCTTCGCCGAGTTGGTCGCCGGGTGCACGAACACGATGGAGGTTGTCGCACGGTTCCTCGGTCTGCTCAACCTGTACCGGGAGGCGGTTGTCGCCTTCGACCAGCCCGAGCCGCTGGGCGCGTTGGCTGTGCGATGGACCGGCGACGGAGACAGGTCAGCCGGCGTGATGACCGACGAGGAGTACGAATGACCCACGTCGTGACGTCGGCCGAGGACGCCGGCCCCGAGCTCGAGGACGATTTCCCCGAGGACCCGGCAGATCCATCGTTCGCGCAGGTGCGCGACGAGGACCTGACCGGCGCGCTGGAGGCCGTGCTGCTGGTGGTGGAATCGCCGGTGACCGAGCAGGCACTGGCCGCAGCGACCGGGCGGATGCCCGAACGGATCAGGACCGAACTGGTCGCCTTGGCCAATCGGCTGAGCGAGGACAGATCCGGCATCGAGCTGCGCGAGGTCGGTGGCGGCTGGCGGTTCTACACCCGGGACCGGTTCGCGCCGGTGGTCGAGCGCTTCGTGCTCGACGGGGCGCAGACCAGGCTGTCCCGGGCGGCGATGGAAACGCTCGCGGTGATCGGGTACCGACAGCCGGTCACCCGCGCCAGGATCGCAGCTGTGCGCGGCGTCAACGTCGACGGCGTGGTCCGTACCCTGGCGGCGCGCGGTCTCATCGAGGAGGCGGGCACCGACCGGGACACCGGAGCGCAGCAGTACCGAACCACCGAGCTGTTCCTCGAGCGGCTCGGACTCGACTCCTTGGAGGACCTGCCGCCGCTCGGTCCGCTGCTGCCCGATATCGAAGGGATCGACGATGTCTGATCGTCCCACCAAACCCGCCAAGGCTACCGACCCGGACGACGACGGCCGGGTGCGGTTGCAGAAGGTGTTGGCGTCGGCCGGCATCGCTTCCCGTCGCAAGGCCGAGGAGCTGATCCGCTCCGGTCGGGTGAAGGTCGACGGCGTGGTGGTGCGTGAGATGGGGGTGCGGATCGATCCCGATCGCGCCGTCGTGCACGTCGACGGGAACCGCGTGGTGCTGCGCGACGATCAGGTCTATCTCGCGCTCAACAAGCCACCAGGAATGTTGTCGACGATGTCCGACGACCTGGACCGGCCGCACATCGGCCAACTCCTGGCGGACTGGCGGGAGGACGGGACCCGGCTGTTCCACGTCGGCCGGCTGGACATGGACTCGGAGGGACTGCTGCTCCTGACCAACGACGGCGAGTTGGCCCACCGGCTGACCCACCCGTCGTTCGGTGTGACCAAGACCTACATGGCCGAAATCCCCGGTCCGGTTCCGCGCGAGCTCGGCCGGCGGTTGCTGCGCGGTGTCGAGCTCGACGACGGTCCGGCCAAGGTCGACTCGTTCGACGTGGTCGACGTGCACAACAACCGGGCCGTCGTCGAGGTGGTGCTGCACGAGGGACGCAAGCACATCGTCCGGCGGATGCTGGCCGCCGTCGACCACCCGGTGTCCCGGCTGGTCCGCACCAAGATCGGCGAGGTCCAGCTCGGCCACCAGCGTCCCGGCACTCTGCGGCACCTGAGCGCGGGGGAGATCTCCTTGCTGTACAAGGCGGTCGGCTTGTGATTCGCCCCGAGACAGCCAGCACCGTCGAAGGTTTCGTGATCGCCATCGACGGCCCCTCCGGGACCGGCAAGTCGACCGTGGCCCGGGCGGTGGCCGGCCGGCTCGGTGCCGGCTACCTGGACACCGGCGCGATGTACCGCTTGGTGACGCTGGCCGTGCTGCGAGCCGATCTCGACCCGACGGACGATGTTGCCGTCACAGAACTGCTGCCCAGCATCACGTTCGACACGCCAGTTGACCCCTCACCCCAGCGGCACACGCTGGCCGGAGACGATGTGACGTCCGAGATCCGTTCGCCTGAGGTGACCCTCGCCGTTACCCCGGTTTCCGCCAACCCGGCTGTCCGGGCCTGGCTGCTCGATCGGCAACGTCGCGTCGCTCACGCGGGCCGGATGGTGGTGGAGGGACGCGACATCGGGACGGTGATAGCCCCCGACGCCGTCCTCAAGATCTTCCTGACCGCCGACGCGAGTGTCCGGGCCGGTCGGCGTCATGCGCAGAACCGTTCCGGTACTACGACTCTCGACGAGCGCGAGGTGGCGGCGGTGGCCGCCGACCTGGATCGCCGGGACAGCCACGACAGTGCCAGGGCGCATGCTCCGCTGGCTCTGGCTGCGGATGCGGTGGTGGTCGACTCCACCGGCCAGGACGTGGAGCAGACGGTGGAGCGAATCCTCGCCCTGGCCGCGGAGCGAGGCATTCGATGAGTTTCATGCTCACCGGCGGCGGGCAGGATCCGACTCCGCCGCACGCGACGCCGCGCGGTGTGGACAACGGCCGACGAATTGGTGTCGTCGTCCGGAATCTGCTGTACCGCAACGAGCTTCGTGGACTCAACCGGGTTCCGGCCACCGGCGCCGTGCTGTGCGTTGCCAATCACTCGGCCTTCATGGACGGCGCCGTGCTGTTCGGTTGCCTGCCGCGTCGGGTGTCCTTCCTGATCAAGGCGGAGGCGGTGAAGGGTCCGCTCGGCTGGCTTCTCACCACCGTGGGCCAATATGCCTTGCAGCGCGACGTGCCCGACCGCGAGCCGCTGCTGCATGCGCTGGCCCAGCTCAAGGCGGGCGGCGCGATCGGGGTGTTCCCGGAGGGCACCCGCGGCGCCGGCATGGTGGAGAGCGTGTTCAACGGGGCCGGCTGGCTCGCCGCCAGGGCCGGCGCGACCGTCGTGCCGATCGCGATCCGTGGCGTTGCGCGTCCGGCCGGCCGCCGGCTGCCGAGATTTCGGCCGCGGGTGCGGGTGCTGGTGGGCGAGCCGTTCTCGGTGCCGCCGGGGGCGGGCCGCACGGCGGTCAACGCGGCCTCCGAGGAGATCCGGACCAGACTCGCGGCGCAGGTCGCCGTCCTGGACGCGCAGTTGGCCGACGGGAAGGCACGTGGATGAGCGAGTTCGACGAGGGATCCGCAGGTGCGGTGCCGGGCCAGGCCGACGGCTTCTGGTCCGATGAGTCGGAGTTCACCGGCTGGGAGGACGGCGACGAATCCGGTGAGGACGAACACGTCCCGCCTGCCCCCACCGTCGCCGTCGTCGGCCGGCCGAACGTGGGCAAGTCGACGCTGGTCAATCGGCTCATCGGCCGGCGTGAGGCGGTGGTCCAGGACATCCCCGGGGTGACAAGGGACCGGGTCGAGTACGAGGCCCTGTGGCGCGGGCGCCGGTTCATGGTGGTGGACACCGGGGGCTGGGAACCCGACGCGGACGGCCTGCAGGCCGCGGTGGCGGGCCAGGCCCAGCGGGCGATGGAGACCACCGATGTGGTCGTCGTGGTGGTCGATGCCACCGTGGGCGCGACCGCCACCGACGAGGCCATGGTTCGGGTGCTGCGGCGGTCCAAGCGTCCGGTGATCCTGGTGGCCAACAAGGTGGACGATGAACGAGGCCTGGCCGATGCGGCCGCCCTGTGGAGCCTGGGTATCGGTGAGCCGTACCCGGTCTCGGCGTTGCACGGTCGGGGTTCGGGCGATCTGCTCGACGCCGTGTTGGAGGCGATGCCAACGGCACCCAGCGAGTTCGCCGGTGCCGGTGGCACCGGGCCGCGCCGGGTCGCCCTGCTGGGCAAGCCGAATGTCGGCAAGTCGTCGCTGTTGAACAAGCTGGTGGGGGAGTCTCGCTCGGTCGTCGACGCAGTGGCCGGCACCACGGTCGACCCGGTCGACTCGCTGGTCGAGTTGGACGGGGAGATCTGGCGATTCGTCGACACCGCCGGACTTCGCCGCCGGGTCAACCAGGCCCGTGGCATGGAGTTCTACGCCTCGTTGCGCACCCAGTCCGCGCTGGAGACCGCCGAAGTCGCCATCGTGCTGGTGGACTCGGCCGACCCGCTGACCGAGCAGGACCAACGGGTCATCTCGATGGTGGTGGACTCCGGTCGGGCGCTGGTCATCGCCATGAACAAGGCCGATCTGGTCGACGGCGACCGGCGCGAGGAGATCGACAAGGAGATACAGCGCGATCTCAACCGGGTGACCTGGGCCGAGTTGATCAACATCTCGGCCCGAACCGGGCGCGGTGTCCACCGGCTGGCGCCGGCTCTGCGCACCGCACTGGAGTCGTGGGACAAGCGCATTCCGACCGGCCGGCTGAACACCTGGTTGCGCGACCTGATCGCGGCCACGCCACCACCGGTGCGGGGCGGCAAACAGCCGCGGGTGCTGTTCGCCACCCAGGCGAGCAACCGGCCACCGACCTTCGTATTGTTCACCACCGGTTTTCTGGAGGCCGGTTACCGCCGGTTCGTCGAGCGTCGGCTGCGGGAGGACTTCGGATTCACCGGGTCACCGGTCCGGGTCAACGTCCGGGTGCGGGAGAAGCGCTCGTCGCGCAGCTGACGACTCCGCGTGGGCGCTGGTCGGACGGCGCCCTCGGGGTGCTCCATGGGCGCGCATCGACCGGACCGGGCCCGGGTACTGCGCAAGCGTGAACAAGAGCGCTCGGGCCGCCCGCGGAGTGCGAACTGTCGCGGACTCCGTCGCCCGAGCGCGAGGCGGCGTTCACCGCCTTGGTGGCCTACCTGCGGGTCGCTGGTCGTGCCGACAGCCGATCGGGGACCTTTCAGCCCGTCCGCTCGGTCCGGTCCCGCCCCGACTGCTTGGCCCGGTAGAGCGCTCGGTCCGCGCGCTCCATGAGCGACTCATCGGTCTCCGCCTCGTCCCAGATCGCGTAGCCGATGCTGCACGTCTGGCCGGCCGGCACGGCTCGACGCAACTGTTCGAGAAAGGGCAGCGCGTCGAGAGCGAGCGGGACGAGCAGCGCGAGCGCGAACTCCTCACCGCCCCAACGGGCGATCACTCCGTGACGGGGCAGCAGTCGCTCGGCGGCCCGCGCGAACTCGCGAATCAGATCGTCGCCGACGAGATGTCCGTGGGTGTCGTTGAAGTCCTTGAAGTGATCGAAGTCGGCGAATGCGACGACGAGTTGATCGCCGCTGCCGAGGCCTTTTGCCTTGAGCTCGGCCAGCCGGGCGGACCAGGCCCGCCGGTTCGGCAGCCCGCTGAGTTCGTCTGTGTTGGCGAGGGTCTCGAGCTCGGCGAGCAGTCGCGCCTGGTGCACGGCCACCGCCGTCTGGTCGGCGAGCAAGGTCACCAGACCATCGGGGTCGAGCTCCCCGGTTGCCCGCTCGGTGGTCCACCCCACCGCCGAGGACGGCGACGACGCTGCCGTGCAGGGTGACCGGGGCGAGCAATGCTGCCCGAAGCAGCGGGGCACCGGGTCCGGTCAACAACGGCTGGCGTCGAGTTCGTCGGCGGAGAGTCGGAGTGGGAGGCCGCGTTGCCTGACCTGGTCAACGGCGGGCGAGGGATGGGCCACCATCCGCCGCGATGCCCGGGTGCCCAAGGTCGAGGCGGTCACCTGCACAGCGTCCTGGGGGCCGCGCTGCACCAGCAATCCGACATCGGCATCAACGAGATCGGCTGCAGCTCTGACGATCTCCGGCCGGATGTCGTTGCCACCGGCCGTCCGACGCACCACCGAGGCGACCGTGCGCAGGGCGGCCTCGGATGCCCTCAGGGACTGTTCCGCGGCGATCCGCTCGGTGACGTCCTGCATGTGGGCCAAGGTCCAGGTCTGGCCCTGTGGCCCCTGCGTGTGACTGAACGTCAGCCAGGCCCACCGCACCTCGCCGTCCGGCCGGACGAAGCGCTTTTCCACCCGCGCGATGCCGTCGGCCGCCTGGCTGACCAGTGAACCGGCCTTGCCGTGGTCGGGACGATCGTCGGGATGGGTCCAGTCCAGACTCGAACGACCGACGACGTCCTCGGCGGGCCGCCCGAACAGCCGGCACAGCGACGGGTTGACGGCGAGGAAGTGGCCGTGCTCGTCCGCCAAACCGACTCCGACCGGCGACGCGTCGAAGATGAGCCGGAACGCCTCGTCCGGCAACGTGCCTCGAGTCGGTCCCTCGACACCGCCCACCCGATGCCCTTCCACGAGTGTCCAGCGTCCTCGACGGTCCCCCCGGGCCGCGATGGACACCATCAAGCCTAGGCCACCGGTGACGGTTCGGAGGCCGTGCGACCGCGTCGCTGGGGTAGTCTTGACCCGCCCGGGCGACCGGGTGGCCGGGATGTGGCGCAGCTTGGTAGCGCACTTGACTGGGGGTCAAGGGGTCGCAGGTTCAAATCCTGTCATCCCGACGGCGCAGTGGGCCGGGCAGGAGCTTTTGCACAGCTTCTGACCTGGCCTTTTGTCCACTTGCGTGTGGATTCGTCCGCGCTCGATCGGCCACCGGTGATCGATAGGGGGTCATGCGCGCCGGCGAATGTCACTCAGCGCAACCGAACGTCGGTAATAGTTCACCCTGCGGGAGGCTTACTGCTCGCGCACGACGTGTCACGATCAGTGTGTGACCGTGACAACGAGCCGTATTGCGCCGAGTGGACGATATGCCTACCCGGATCGCCGTTACGCCTCGCCGATCAATCTGCCCGTCATCCTCATGGCGCTGGCCTGCTGGGCGGTCATCGCGCTGATTGTCCTGTTGGCCCTCTGAGCCGCTAGCGCTTCGCACGCGACACCTCGGCTGACGCCCGCCGGCCCGTGGTCGACTGCGACCCCTGCGAGGATCAACTTCGCGTATTTTGGGGCTGGAGTGACGCGTGACGCCGACTTCATCCGTGTCTCGCATGTTGATCCTCGCCGGTCGGGGGTGCACCTCGGTGGGCCGTTACCATGCAGGCCCTGGCCGGATCAGCCGCCCGAGCACAGAGGATCGCCCGTGAAACTTGCCGAGTTCGCCCGACACCCGCTGACCTTCGGGCCGAGCCCGATCCATCCGCTCCGACGGCTCACCGGACACCTCGGCGGGGCGCAGATCTGGGCCAAGCGGGAGGACGTCAGTAGCGGGTTGGCATTCGGTGGCAACAAGATTCGCAAGTTGGAGTACATCGTGCCCGATGTGCTCGCGTCCGGGGCCGACACGTTGGTCTCCATCGGTGGATACCAGTCCAACCACACCAGGCAGGTCGCCGCGGTCGCCGCCCACCTGGGGCTGAAATGCCGTCTGGTGCAGGAGAAGTGGGTGCCCTGGGAGGACCCGGTCAATGACAAGGTCGGCAACATCCTGCTGTCCAGGATGATGGGCGCCGATGCGCGGCTGGACCCGCACGGATTCGACATCGGCATCCGTCAGTCGTGGCAGGACGCGTTGCGAGAGGTGGAGGAATCCGGCGGCACGCCCTATCCGATCCCGGCGGGCGCGTCCGAGCACCCGCTCGGCGGGTTGGGTTTCGCCCATTGGGCATTCGAGGTGGCCGACCAGGAGAAGCAACTCGGCGTGCTGTTCGACACCATCGTCGTGTGCACGGTGACCGGCTCGACCCACGCCGGGATGATCGCCGGCTTCGCCGCGCTGGAAGATCTGACCGGCGTCCGCCGTCGGGTGCTCGGCATCGATGCATCGGCGACCCTGGACAAGACCACCGACCAGGTCGACCGCATCGCCCGGCACACCGCCGAACTGATCGAACTCGGCCGGGATCTTCGTGACGACGAAATCACCGTGCTCGACGGCTGGGCCGGGGAGCTCTACGGCATCCCGGTCGATTCGACCATGCAGGCCATGGCCCTCGGCGCCCAGCTCGAGGCGATGATCACCGACCCGGTGTACGAAGGCAAATCCCTGGCCGGCTTGATCGACCTGGTGACCTCGGGCGAGATCGGCCCGGACTCCACTGTGCTGTACGCGCACCTGGGCGGTCAACCCGCGATCAACGCGTATCACCGGCTGTGGACCGACTGATCACCGACGATCCTCCGCGGTCGCTCTCCTGACCGATCCGGCCCGGGCGATCCGAGACGTGACGAACGAAGGTGTGACGAACCGAATGGTTGTCTACCTGCCGTGATCGGGTCACCCGACGGTGTTCGAGTTGATCGTTTCAGTGTCGGGCGGCGCGGCGCCGCGAACGGCGTCAGCGACACCGAGCGTGGCGGTCACTGGCCTCGGCACATCGGATGGACCAACGAGAGTTCTTGTGCTGCACCGTTGCTCGTCGTGCACGGCGAGCGGCGATGCTGTCTGATCCCTCTGGGAGCGCGCACGTGGGGTGCGGCCTTGCGCAAGGGAGCGGAACGGATGAACATCGGACGGAAGCGGCTCGACCCCAGGCGTGGCACCAGGACGGTGGTACTGGTGGGTGCGTTGACGCTCGGCGCGGGGGTGGTGGCGGCCGGGCCGGTCAGCGCGACGCCCACCCTTCCGGTCGCGTTCGGCAGCACGAGTGCTGCGGCCGTCGGCGCACCGTTCGCGCCGGTCGCCGGGCTGCCCGGGGAGAACAACGCGGTCACCGACGTACCGGGCGTGCAGGTCGGCCAGGTGCAGGCGACGACAGCCCCGTATCTGACCGGAACCAGCGTCGTGTACTTCCCGGCCATGTCGGTGGCCGGAGTGGATCAGGCCGGGGGCGCGCCGGCCACCAAGGAGACCGACCTGCTCTCACCGCTCAACTCCAATCCGGGCGTGAACGCCATTCAACTGGGTGGGTCGAGCATGTATGGGCTCGACGCCACCAGCGGTGTGATCCGCTGGCTCGAGGATCGCGGTGAGGGAGTGAATCTCGGTTCCACCGGCGTGGCGCCGATCGTTCCCGCCGCCGACATCTATGACCTGGGCCGGGGCGGCGACATCAAGGCGCGAACGACGGCCGAGTGGGGCTATCTGGCCGCGGACGCCGCGGCGGTCGGCCCGGTGCGCCAGGGCACCGTCGGTGGCGGAACCGGCGCCCGCAGCGGCGGCATGAAGGGTGGGGTGGGAACCGCCAGCGTCTACCTCGGCGACGGGATCTACGTCGGGGCCGTCGTGGTGGTCAACTCGGCGGGCTCGCCGATGAACGCCACGAATTGCACGCTGTGGGGTGCGCAGTTCGGCATCGGCGATGAGTTCGACGGGTTGACCGCGCCCCTGACCCGCGAGTGCCATCCCAACCCAGCCGCTGCGGCGTCGACGCCTTCGCCCACGTCCGACGACCTCAACACCACCATTGCCGTAGTGGTCACCAACCTCCCGCTGGAGAAGGCGGCCGCCGAACGACTGGCGGCCAATGCGCACGACGGCATGGCCAGGGCGATCAACCCGATTCACACGCTGGCCGACGGTGACACCGTGTTCGGCGTCTCGACCGGATCCGGCACGCCCCTGCGGATCAACGATCCCACCGCCGGCGGCAAGCTCAATCAGGTGTTCAATGCCGGGGCCACCACCTTGAGCCGCGCCATCACCAAGGCAATCCTGTCGGCGTCGAGCGTCGGGACCGCGACCAGCTACTGCGACCGGTATCCGTCGGCCTGCCGGGACATGCCGCAGCTCGCGCTCTGGCGAGCCGCCGGCACCGCTCCGGTGGTCACCCCGAAGACGTTCAAAGCGGCGACGAAGAAGTTGGAGATCATTGCCGTGCCCAAGCCGTCGAAGTGATCCGGGAGCTCACAGCGCCCGGGCCAGCACCTGCAGTCCGTACTCGAATGCCCGATCGAGATCGGGTCCGAGCCGGAATGCGCCCGACAGCTCCATGGCGAGAAAGCCGTTGGCCCAAGCGGTCATGGTGCGCGCGGCGTCCAGTGCGTGCGGTTCACCGACCAACGCAGCGCACACCTCGAGCATCGGAGCGCTCGAGCGCTCCAGGGATCGCACATCGGGCCCGGCGCCGCCGGGCAGGGGACCGAAGATGAGCCCGTAGCCGCGCGGACGTTCGTGGGCGAACGCGCGGAAGGTGTGGGCCAGCCGGACGAGGACCTCGCGCGGCTCCTCGTCCGGCTGCAGCGACCGCGCCGCCAGTCGATCGCCCAGGTCGTCGACGGTGGCGGTGGCGACCAGAGCCAGCAGTTCGTCCCGGTCCCGCACGCGCTTGTACAGCGAGGGCGGCTTGACGCCGACCCGTTCGGCGACCGCCTGCATGGTGAGCGCACCGGTACCGCCGCTCTCCAGGATGTCCCGTCCAGCGGCGATGATCTCGTCCCGAGTGGTGCGCGCTGTTGCCGGCATCCCGTCCTCCGAAGTCCTGCTGTAAGGCTATTGACCATAGCCATCATGGCTATGTATCGTAGCCATCATGGAGCTTAGCCCGAACCTCTACCGCATCGGCAACGACATGGTTGCCGTCCACCTGGTTGCCGCCGACGGCGGTCTCACCCTGATCGACGCCGGCCTACCCGGCCAGTACCGAGATCTCCAGCGTGAGTTGACGGCGATCGGCCGTACGCCGCAGGACATCCGCGGCATCGTGCTCAGCCATGGCGACTCGGACCACATCGGATTCGCGGAACGGCTGCGCGCCGAACTCGGCATCCCGGTCTACGTCCACACTGCGGACGCGGCCAGGGCACGCGGCGAGGAGAAGACGAAGCCGGCCTGGGGCAAGGTCAAGCTCGGCCCGACCACCTCGTTCCTGACCTATGGCATGCGCAAGGGTGCCATGCGCACGTCACCGTTGACGGTCGTCGAGGCGGTCGAGGACGGCGAGGTCCTGCCCCTGCCCGGCGAACCGCGGGTGATCGGCCTGCCGGGTCACTCCCCGGGCAGTGTGGCCGTGCACGTCCCGGCGGTCCGGGCGGTGTTCGTCGGTGACGCGCTGACCACCCGCAACGTGCTGACCGGAGCGCAGGGGCCGCGGCCGGCGCCGTTCACCGACGAGCCGGACACCGCAACAGCCTCGCTGGAGCGGCTGGTCGACCTGGACGTGGACTGGGTCATTCCCGGCCACGGGCCGGCCTGGCGCGGTGGGGTGCCGGCGCTGCTCGACGCCTACCGGGCCGCCGCTCGCACGCACTGAACTCGGCGTTCGGCGGAGTTGTCGGCATGGACCGGCATCCAAGCCGGGCAGAGTCAGCGGTTCGAGATGTCGTTCGGAGCCCGATGTCGCCGCCCGCCGCGCGAGGCGACCAGCGGGTCCCACTGCGGGCCGTCCGCGGCCAGTCGCGCTGGGTCGCCGAACACCCGTCCCGCGAGCACCTCGCCGCGCAGGTCGCGCCCCAGCACGGCCCCGGCGGTTCCGACTCCGCCGTTCATCACCCCCATCACCCCGTGGCACCAGCGGGTGCTTGCACCGACCAGGAACAACCCGCCGATCTCGCTGGACGGGCCTGGACGGCGCAGACCCACTTGACCCCTCGACAGCTCCCAGCCGTAGCAGGCGCCGCCGGTGGCTCCGGTGAAGCGCTCGTGGGTGATGGGGGTTGACGCGTCCTGCAGGACGACATGCGCGGCAAGGTCTGGAATCACGGTGGAGGCGCGCTTGACGAGAGCCTCGGTCACGGCCCGCTTCCTCGCCTGGTACGCCGATCCGGAGCGATACGCGAGACGGTCGCCTTCTGACTCGACCGCCCAGAAGGCGGCCCGGCCGGCACCACGGTCATCAGCTCCACGGTGGAGTGGCCGGGCGGGGCGGTGCGCGGGTTGCCAGGGTCCTTGACCGACGCTGACGCCAGAAAGAACGGCAGCTCGTCCGGCAGGCGACCGGCGTAGTAGTCCTGGTAGATGGCCTCGATGTCGGTGTGGGGATGGCTGAACACGCTGGTTCTGGGCAAGACCGTGGCCACGTCGACGTCCAGCCCGAGGTACGCGCTGAACATCGGCAGCGCCATCCGGGCGGTATTCATCCGACGAACTGTCCGCCCTTGCAGGTGCTCACGCCCCACCAGCTTCAGGTAGGTCTGCGCAGGATCGGCGTTGGATACCACGACCGGCGAGCCGTGCTTCGCACCGTCGCTCGTCTGCACCCCCCACACCCGACCGCCGGCCACGATGACGCGCTGCACCGACGTGTCGGTCCGGACCTCGCCGCCGAACGCCTCGACGACCTCGACCAGGCGAGCGGCCAGGACCTGCCCACCGCCGCGGGGGTAGAACGCGCCGGCCTTGAGGTAGTGGTCCAGGAAGGCTGCATGCAACGAGATCGGGACGCGCGAGGGCGGCGCCGCATAGGCACCGGACTCACCGGACAGCACGGCCCGCACGGCCTCGCTGAGTCCGCAGTTGCGATAGAGCCAGGCGAGCGGGAGGGAGCCCACGGCGGCCGTCAGTGGAGCCCTCCGTGGGAAGGCCATGACCTGTCGGATTCCGACAGGAAAGCTGCCGTCAAGTTCGGCGGCAACCGCGTGCAGCACCCCGACGCACCTGCGTATCCCGCGTTCCTCACGGGGGAACGTCTCGACCAGGCGGCCCAGATACGCATGCCACCCTCGGGGCACCCGGAACGTGAGGTCCGGGAAGACCAGGGTGCTGTACCCGTCAGGGTCGAGCTCGGTGAACTCGATCGACTCCTCGAGGCCGAGGCCGCGCAAGACGCACCACATGGTGCCGCCGGGCCGGCAGTCCCCGACGTAGTGCACCCCGACGTCGAACTCGAACCGTCCGCGCCTGCGGAAGACCTGGCTGCAACCCCCGGCGACCTTGCCCTGCTCCAAGACGAGGATGCGCAGCCCGTTGGTAGCGAGGTACGCCGCGGTGGTCAGGCCGCCGAGCCCGGCGCCGACCACAACGGCGTCCAGGTGGCAGCCATCCCGGTGCTCACCCGCAGGTCGGGAGGGCCGGGGGAAAGTCTTAGTGCCCCGCGGCACCACGAAGCACGGGCTGCCGGTCAGGTCCCAGACCACGTCGGCTCCGGGGAGCGGCGCCAGGCGCGGGTCGGCGTTAAAGCCATTGCCCCGTGCGACGTTGCCGCGAACCTCGCCGCCGTCGGGCGCTGGGTCCAGCTGGGGGTCGAGGGCCACGACCCCGGGAGGCAGACTCACCACGCCGATGCCGGCGCTGCGGTTGCCGGAGACCACGTTGTCGAGGATTCGCACGTCGTCTCCGGCGACGTTGGCGATGCCGATGCCGCCTGGCAGTGCGCCCAGGAAGCCCTCGGTGATCGTGTTGGGGCGGTTGTTGCCCGACAGGACGTTGCGCCGCACGAGCACGTCCTCGGTGACCTTGACGGGGCGCAGCGGCGAGATCTGCACCAGGGCGCCGAGAGCGTTGTCGGTGGACACGTTGTCTTCGACGACGACCCGCGTGGAGAGCTCGACCTCGAGGCCGATGGTGTTCTGGTGCGCCACGTTGTGGTCCACGAGGACGTCGGAGCACTGGCCGACGTACACCCCTGAGTCAAAGGACCCCGATACGTAGTTGTGGTCGACCCGGCCGTGGGAGCAGCGCACCGGGAACAGCCCGTACAGCGGATTGTCGACGTAGCGCGTCCCGGTCAGTCGGAAGTTGTCGACGCCGCTGACCTGGCTACCGCTGCGCGTGAACCCCCGGATGGTGAGCCCATCGAGCGTGAAGCCGCCGAGCCGCGAGCCGTCCAGTGACCGGACGCGGATGCCGAACTGGAGCAGACCACCACCGTCGAGCACCGCGCCCTTGGAGCCCCGGATGGTGATGCTGGGCTCGGTCACTGCGACTGTCTCCGCGTACGTGCCCGCGGGCACCAGCACGGTGTCGCCCGGGTCGGCCGCGTCGACCGCGGCCTGGATGGTGGTGGTCACCACGATCGTGTTTCCGGCGGCCCGGCTGGTCCCGGGCACGGCCACCAGAACGCCGACCACGCCCGCCAACAGCGCGGCTGCCCAGCCTGCTCGCGCCCTCATGACTCGTCCTGGGCGGCGACGCCGAGCTGGGAAGCGCAGCGCCACACCGTTGGCCTGCTGACTCCGTCGACCGAGAGCATCCCGGTCACCTCGTCGCGGCTGTCGTCGACGCCGTGCGTGTTGGAGACGTTGTCCCTCCAGCCGTCCGCGAGACCGGGAAGCATCAGCAGCTCCCCGGAGCCGGCCCACAGGAAGGCGTGCCGCTCGGGTTCCTCGGTCCCTTCGGTCTCGACCGCTCCGGTCGCCCAGCCACCCTCCGATACTCCGAGTGCGTAGGACACCAACATGCCGGGGACGGGCGAGCCCATCAGGTGCAGCCGGCCGTTGCCGATGGACCAGTACGCCGCCACCGTCGTCTGGATCGCGTCGACATCGGCGAAGCCGACGGCGCGGCCGGCGTTGTTGACCGACCATGTGTGGGAGGCCGGCCCGGCCTCCTCCAGGGTTCTCGGGCCCGGCTGCCAGGCGATCGCGTCGAGGTCCGTCCAATGCTCCTGAGCGGGAACCCCGCCGTAATCCCGCTTGTCGGGCGTGAGCCGCCCCCGCGACGTCGAGCCCACCATCTCGCCGCGGTCGTTGATCCCGGCTGCCCACGCCCCGGACCCATTGCGGTCGCCGCCGACCTTCGGCAGTCGATCGGCGCGCGTGTAGGGAGGACGCCAGCGGAGAGGATGCGCTGTGCCGTTCTGCGTCCCGCCGTCCCCGACGGCGACCCCGTGCTCGTTGATGCGGCGCGCACTCGCCCAGTACCCCCGAGGCCGGGCAGCCAGGTGACCGAGCCGGTGTCGATGTCGAAGACGAAGCCGCGCCGGCGGTCGAACTCCGCGTCGAAGCCCTCCCCGACCGCGACGTGGCCGTCGTTCACGTCGAGCAGGCCGCTGTCCTCGAGGTCGACCGGCACGGCGTGCGCGACGTCGTGCACCCAGTACGTCGCCTGGTTCCGGCCCGCCGCATCGTCCGACGCGCCGACGTAGATCCCGTCAGCGGTGAGCGCCAGGATCTCCCCGTGTGCGTGCTCGCCGGTCGGGTCGAGGCTCGGGTAGAGGTGCACGCCGCAGTCGGCCGGCCCGGCGCTTGCCGAGCTCGTTGCAGCGGTGACTCCGCCCCATGCGGTGAGAGCGAGCGCCAGGACTGCTGCGGTGCCCGCTCGATATGACAGGCCTCTGGACATAGTGAGCTCCCTCGTGTCGGTGGTCCCTCCACGGTGGGGCTGGGGACCGTGCCCGGGCGTCCCTGAAACCATTGATTTCGGCGCGGATCGCTCGCCGCCGCCCGACACGCGGTGCCACCATCAGGCGTGGCCCGCACGGTGCTCCTCGTCGACGACCATCCCGGCTTCCGCCGGATGGCCCGCCTGCTGCTCCAGAGCGGCGGGTACGACGTCGTGGCCGAGGCAAGTTCCGCGGCGGACGCATTGGACTCGGCGCGCGAGCTCGAGCCTGACCTGGTGCTGCTCGACGTGCTCCTCCCGGACGGCAACGGCGCCGACGTCGCGGAGGCGCTCGCCCTGCTCCCGCATCCTCCTGGCGTGGTGCTGACCTCGAGCTACGCCGGCGGTGGGCTCGGACACCGCCTGGCGACCACCCCGGTGCTCGGCTTCGTGCAGAAGGACGACTTGACCGTCGCACGGCTGGCCGAGCTCTTCGGATGAGCGAGTTCACCGATCACCCGTCGCAACCCGTCGATCGACCGAGCCTCCTGCTGCTGGCAGCGATCGGCGCCTTCGCCGTGCTCGACGCCTTGGTGCTGGCGACCACGTCGTACCGAGCGCCGGACAGCGCGGTGGTGCGCGAGTTGCTCTTCGCCACCTCCTGGGTCGTCGTGGGCGTGGTGGCGATGCAGCTGCGGCGCGACCTGTTGGCGAGGCGCATTCTGGCGCTCGCCCTAGTGCTGGCGGCCGACTTCGTGGGCTCCTTCGGACTGCTGGGCGACGACCCTTTGGCCCGGGTGCTCGTCACACTCACTGCGATGCTCGTCCCGCTCCAGACTGCCTTCGGGGCCCACCTGCTGCTCGCCTACCCGACGGGGCGCGTCGGCGATCGCTTCGGGCGCCGCCTGGTCGTGGCGGCTTACGTGGTGGGCGGCCTCGAGGGCACCTGGTGGATCTTCACCCACGTCTCCATGAACAACTGCGAGGGGTGCGCCCAGAAGTTTCTCGCGATCGAGGTGCCCGGAGCGATCCATCGAATGGTTGCCGGGACGTTCGCGGCGGCGTGGGTGGTCCTGAGTGCGCTCCTGGTGATCCTGCTCGTGCGCCGCTACCGCGGGGCCGGGCTCCGCCAACGCCGCTTGCTGCGGCTGCCGTACCTCTCGATCGTGGTGGCCGCCGCCATGTACGGCGTGCTCTCCGTGGTCGCAGCTCAGTTGGGAATCAGTGCGTGGGGGATATCGAGGGAGGCGCTGTTGGCGTTCCAAGTCGTGACCCTGCTCGGCGTGCCGGTGTGCTTTCTCATCGGTCTGCTCAACGAGCGACTCTCCTACCGGAGGATCGGAGAGCTGGTCGTTGAGCTCGCCGGAGGTGCAGACGCAGATCTTGAGAGGTCTTTGGCCGTGGCTCTCGGAGATCCCCAGCTGAGCGTGTCGTTCCCAGTGGCCGACGGATATGTGGACACCCAGGGACGACGGGTACCGCCGCCTGAGCAGGACGAACGCACGACGATCACAGCGGTGGGCGACCGGGGATCCCCGATGGCCCTGATCCGCCATGACCACTCGCTCAACGAGGAGCCGGCGCTGCTGACAGCAGCGGGCTCGGCCACCCGGCTGATCCTCGAGAACGCGCGGCTGCAGGCGGAGGTCCGCGCCCAGCTACTGGAGGTCCGCGAATCGCGAGCCCGCATCGTCACCGCTACCAACGAGGCGCGCGCCCGGCTGGAGCGCGACCTGCACGACGGCGCACAGCAGCGGCTGCTCGCGATCGGGATCGCGCTCCAGCTGCTTCGGCAGCAGCCCGGTGACCCCGAGCTGCTCGCGGCCGCGGAGTCCGAGCTGTCAAGCGCGCTGACCGAGATGCGCGAGCTCGCTTCGGGTATCCATCCCGCGGTCCTGATCGATCTCGGCCTCGTGGCCGCCCTCCAGGCGCTCGCCGCTCGCCTGGGAACGCAGGTGCAGCTCGACGTACCCCGACCCGTCCGCCGCCACTCGCCGGAGGCTGAGGCCGCAGCGTACTTCTCCGCAAGCGAGGCCATCACCAACGCCCTCAAGCACGCGGCACCGGCGTCGGCGCGCGTGTCCGTCGAGGACGACGAGGGGCGACTCGTGGTCCGGGTGAGTGACGACGGGCCAGGCGGGGCCGACAGCGAAGGGTCGGGCCTGCTCGGCGTCCGTGACCGGCTGGCGTCCGTCGACGGCACGCTCACGGTCGCAAGTTACCCGGGTCGCGGGACACAGCTGACCATGGAGATCCCGTGCGCGTGATCGTGGTCGACGACAGCCTCCTCGTGCGCGAGGGGCTCGTTGCCCTGCTCGCCGCGTACGGGCACGAGGTGCTGGAGGTAGTGGGCAACCCCTCGGCGGTCCCGGCGCTGGTCCGGGCGCACGAGCCGGACGTGGTGCTGGTCGACATCAAAATGCCGCCCAGCTACACGGACGAAGGGCTGCGGCTCGCGGCCGGCATTCGCTCACGCCACCCGCGGACCGGGGTGCTGGTGCTCTCGCAGTACCTCGTGGCGTCCTACGCCGCCGTGCTCCTGGACCGCTCCCCGGAACGAGTCGGCTACCTGCTGAAGGACAACCTGCTGCAACCCGAGGTGCTCGAGGACGCGATGCTGCGCGTCGCGGCGGGCGGCACGTTCGTCGACCCGCTGCTCGTGGCCACGGATGGTCAGCGCCGACGCATCGCTGGCGGTCCTGAGCGGCTCGGGAGCGCGAGGTGCTCGGACTGATGGCCGAGGGTCTCTCGGACCGTGGCATCGCGCGAACGGCTGACCGTCAGCCTGCAGACGGTCTACACCCATGTTCAGCATGTCTTCGCCAAGCTCGAACTGCCCGCGACCTCCTCGGACAACCGCCGGGTGCGAGCCGTCGTTGCCTACCTGACCTCCGGGTCGGGCTGATCCCGACACTTCTGCCACCGTGACGCGTTTGAACTCGACTTCGGTCGACTGGGTCACCCCAATGCTCGACACGCCGGTAGTGTCCGCGGACACAGCGGGCCGTCACGGGGTATCAACATCGGCAACACCGTGATCCTCATGCGGTTGCCGGCCCCGCCTCGAAGCAGTAGTGGAGAACCTGATGAAGACCGCGGCCATCGTCCTGTTGGTACTGGGCGTCGTTCTGTTGGGTGTGGCAGTGCTGGTGTTCCTCGCCGCGCGCCGCAAGCAGGCCAGCTGGCAGCGGATGCTGGGCAGTGGCGGGCGAACGATCGCCGAGCTGCGGCAGATCGCCGGCAGCATCCGCTCCGACCTGGCTGGTGTCGCGGCGCAGTCCGGATCGTATTCCGAGTACGTCACGGTGACCGGCTCGGCCGAGCCCGGCCCGGCTGGTGTGCAGCAGTCGCCGGTGTCCGGGACGGCGGCGGTCTGGCACCGTGTCCAGGTGGAGCGCCGGGTACGGCAGACGGTGCGGCGAAACGATTCCACCCAGACGGAGACGCGCACGGAGATTGTCTCCGACGTGCGCTCCCAACTGCCGTTCGGCATCTCCGACGGCACCGGCGTGCTGCCCGTCGATCCCGCGAAGGCCGCTGAACACGACTTGGAACTGGTCCGCGAGGACGTGCGGGGCTCGACCGGCACGGACTGGGGCGTGATGTCGGTGGAGGTCGGCGGATTCGATCTGACCGCCGGCGGCAAGGACGACGTCACCGAGACCACCCGCGAGTGGATCATTCGCCCCGGCAGCCGACTCACCGTGTCCGGCACGCTCACCGACCGCCGCGGTGAGCCGACTTTCCAGACGGTCAGCGGAGTTCCGCTGACCCTGAGCCGACTCGATCGCGAGGAACTGATCGATGCGCACAAGCGTTCGCAGCGCATCCTGGCGATCACCGGTGCGGGGCTCGACGCGCTCGGCATTGCCGCCGTCGTGATCGGCGGGCTGCTCCTGGTGCGCTGACCCGGGCGCAGGGTTCAGGACGCTCCAGGGTGGGCCGCGTACCGCGCTCAATCCGCCGATGCCTCCCGCAGGCGGAGCCACCGATAGCCGTACCCGTTGATCGGCAACCCGCGCAGGGTCTTGGTCGGTCGCGGGTAGGCGGCGTCGGCGAAGACCTCCCACGGCCGGCGATCCGTGCCCTCCCGCCGGGGAATCGTCACGGTGGTCGGCGTGTCGGAAAGATTGTGCAGCAACAGGATCGCACCTTCCGGTGCCTCGAATTGGTGCACCAACACGGACGGAGCCTCACCGATGTCGACTACCGAACAGGTGCCGACACCGATCTCGGGACACTCCCGAAGTGTGCTGATGAGTAGCTCGAACCACCGCACCAGCGACGACGGATCCCGTTGCTGGGCACGGACGTTCAGCCGGCGATAACCCCCGGCGCCCGTCCGTTCGACCGGGACGACCAGTGCCGGTACGCTCGGCGCCGCGAAGCCGGCATGCGGTTCGTCCGACCATTGCATCGGCGTCCGCAGGGCCGCCCGGCCCGGCAGGTCCAGATTCTCACCGATGCCGATCTCGTCGCCGTAGCGCAGGACCGGGGTTCCCGGCATGGTGAACTGCAGGGAGTACGCCAGCTCGATCCACCGCCGGTCGCGGTGCAGCATGGTCGCCACGCGGCGGCGGATGCCGCGCTCGTACAGCCGCATGCCCGCTTCCGGGGCGAACGCGGCGAACACGTCGGCGCGCTGGTCGGTGGTCAACCTCGAGAGATCGAGTTCGTCGTGGTTGCGCAGGAATGTCGCCCACTGCGCCATGGCCTGCAGCGCAGGCATCTCGCCGAGCGCCTGGACCAGTGGCTCGGCCTGCCCCCGGGCCAACGCCAGCCACATCCGCCCGTTCAGGTCGAACGCGAACAGCAGGTGCGCGCGGTCGTTCGGTCCGTCCTGGGCCACCCCGGTGAACTTGTGCAGCTCGGCGGGTTTCACATTCGCCTCGCAGAGCAGCACCGCATCGTTGCGGCGCCATTGCAGGTCCTCACGCCATTGATCCAGGATGGTGAAATCCGGCGGCCCGATCTCTTCGTCCGGTTCGATCGTCTCCAGCACGAACGGCGCCGCGTCGACCCGGAAGCCGGACACGCCCAGTTGCAGCCAGAATCCCATCACCTTGCGAATTTCCGCGCGCACCGCGGGATTCTGCCAGTTGAGGTCGGGCTGGAAGTCGTAGAAGCGATGGTAGTACCAGGCGCCGGCTTGATCGTCGTAAGACCAGGTCTCCTTCTGTTCGCCGGGGAACACGATGCCCTGCTTGCGATTCGGTGGCTCTTCGTCGCTGAATACGTACCAGTCGCGGTACGGCGAGTTGCGGCTAGCGCGCGCCGACGAGAACCACGGATGCTCGTCGGACGTGTGGTTGACAACCAGGTCGATGATCACCCGCATGCCGCGTTCCTTGGCCTCGAGGATGAACTCGGCGAAGTCGCCCAGCGTGCCGATGCGCGGGTCGACCGCGTAGTAGTCGGTGACGTCGTACCCGTCGTCCCGCCGCGGCGACGGATGGATCGGGTTGAGCCAGAGGCAGGTGACGCCCAGCCGGGACAGGTAGTCCAACTTGGCGATCAATCCGCGCAGGTCGCCGACCCCATCCCGGTCGCCGTCGGCGAACAGATCGACCTGCAGGGAATAGATGACTGCTTCCTTGTACCAGCGTTCCGCCATCTGCCATCTCCTGTCGTCGGCCGCCACCCTGCTCCAGGTTTGATGACCCCGCCGGACGGGGTACCGAAACACCCTGCAGGATGCTTACAGCAGGTCCGACCTGACGCGAGGACCTGGGTGGTCACCGATCCCGCCGACCGGCGGGTCTTCTGGAGAAGGAGCGACATGCCTGTACGCAATGCCCGTACCGAGTGGACCGGTGGACTCCAGGACGGCTCGGGGTCGGTTGCGCTGAGCAGTTCGGGGGCCGGAACGTTCGACGTTTCGTTCCCGCGCCGCGCGGCGGACGACGCCGAGGGGGTCACCAGTCCGGAGGAACTGATCGCCGCAGCACACTCGTCCTGCTACAGCATGCAGCTTGCGGCGATGGTCACGGAGGCGGGCGGCACGGTGAAGTCGCTGGTCACCGATGCCGCGGTCCGGCTGGCCCCGGACCCGGCCGGTGGCTTTCGCATCGTCGGGATCAAGCTGACCGTGCGCGGTCAGGTCGATGGCCTGGATGCCGAGGGCTTCAAGCAGGCCGCCGAGGGTGCCAAGGCCACGTGCCCGGTGTCGAAGGCGTTGACCGGCACCGAGATAACGCTGGACGCCGACCTGGCCTGATGCCACGGGCCGAGTCCGCCATCGAGCGACCGAGAACCATGCCTCGGGCGTCGTGTTGCGTGGGATTCAGGCACTCGAGGACAACGGGGACGCGGGCAGACCCCGCTCAGGCCAGCAGCGATGCCGGGGCCACGGACGGGATTCCGTGGGCCTCGCCGACCGGGCCGTTGGCCAGGGTGCCGGCGTGGGTGTGTAGGCCGGCAGCCAGGGCCGGGTCCGCCCGCAGCGCGTCCCGCCAGCCCCGGTCGGCCACTGCGGTGATGTACGGCAGCGTGGCGTTGGTCAGCGCGAAGGTGGAACTACGCGGCACTGCCCCAGGCATGTTGGCCACGCAGTAGAAGACCGACTCGTGGACCACGAACGTGGGCTCGGCATGGGTGGTCGGCCTGGAGTCCTCGAAGCAGCCACCTTGGTCGACGGCGATGTCGACCAGCACCGAACCCGGGCGCATCTGCGCGACCAGGTCGTTGGTCACCAGCTTCGGCGCCTTGGCCCCCGGGATCAGGACCGACCCGATCACCAGGTCGGCCGCCCTGACCTCCTCGGCGATGGTGAACGCGGTCGACGCCAACGTCCGGACGCCGCCGTGGAACGACACGTCCAGTCGACGCAGGGTCGGCAGGGACACATCGAGAATGCTGACCTCGGCGCGCATGCCCAACGCGATCTCCGCCGCGTGCATTCCGGCGACGCCGCCGCCGAGCACGACGACCTTGGCATTGGTCACGCCGGGAACCCCGCCGAGGAGCACGCCACGGCCACCTTCGTTGCGCATCAGGTGATAGGCACCGACCTGCGGGGCAAGCCGGCCGGCGATCTCGCTCATCGGCGCCAGCAACGGCAAGGATCGGTCCGGCAGCTGCACGGTCTCGTAGGCGATGGACGTCGTGCCCGCCTCGAGCAGCCGGTCGGTGAGCGGCCGATCCGCGGCGAGGTGCAGGTAGGTGAACAGGGTCAGACCATCACGCAGCCGGTGGTATTCGGGCTCGATCGGCTCCTTGACCTTGATCACCAGATCGGCGGTGCCCCAGACCTCGTCGGCCGAGTCGATGATGGTCGCGCCGGCCGCTGCGTACTCCTCGTCCGGGACGCGCGAGCCCGCACCAGCTCCGGCCTGGATGGTGACCTGATGGCCCGCTGAGACCAGGTGGTGGGCACCGGCCGGCGTCAACGCCACCCGGTACTCGTGGTTCTTGACCTCGGAGGGCACACCGACGCGCATGGGCTGGCCTTTCTGATCCGACTGGTGGCGGGCGCAGGACAGGCGCCCAGGCGGCGCCCATGCCACGGACAGTATGAACTTTCACGGTAGATTTCGCCATATCGCACTGAGAAATTCGATATCCTCGCCGTATGATCGAACATGATTCGGCTGGCAACCCACCCATGATCGCTGAGCCGCACGATCTTCGGTTCCCAGCGTTGGATGACGTCGATCGGCGCATTCTGGGAGTGCTGCAACGTGACGGACGCATGCCGAACAACGCCCTGGCCGCCGAGGTCGGCGTGGCGCCGTCGACATGTCTGGCCCGGGTGCGGGCGCTGCGGGACAGCGGCGTCATCCGCGGCACCCATGTGGATGTCGATCCGGCAGCAGTGGGTCTGCCGCTCCAGGCGCTGATCGCGGTCCGGCTCGGTGCGGCAGGCCGGGGTGCCATCGCCCCGTTCATGGAGCGGATGCGCACGCTGCCGCAGGTCCGGGAGGTCTATTTCCTGGCCGGCGCCGATGACTTCCTGCTCAATGTCGCGGCCGCGGACACCGAGGCATTGCGCCGGTTCGTCGTCGAGGAACTCTCCGGGCATCCTGAGGTGGCGCTCACCGAGACCAACCTGATCTTCGCGCACGTCCGGGGCGCCGCCCTCAGCTGAACCGCAGGGCTCAGTGCTCGGCGACGAAGTCCTTGAGCCACCCCAACAGTGGGCCGGACAGGTCGTCACGTTCGACGGCCAGTGTGACCACCGTCTTGAGGTAGTCGAGCCGGTCGCCGGTGTCGTACCGGCGCCCGCGGAAGACAACACCGAGCACCCCGCCGCCGGCGTCCGGTTCGATGTCGATGAGCTCGGCCAGCGCATCGGTCAGTTGAATCTCCCCACCGCGACCCGGTTCGGTGTGCTCCAGGACGTCGAACACCTTCGGGGTCAACACATATCGGCCGATGAGGGCGTAGTTGCTCGGCGCGTCCGCCGGGTCCGGTTTCTCCACCAGCCCGGTCACCTCGACCACTTCGGCCACCGAGTCCGCCGCGTCGCTGGGTACCGACAGGCCGGCCGGGAGGTGCCGAACGGCGGCGCACCCGTACAGCTTGATCTGCTCGCGCGGCACCTCCAGCAGCGCGATGACCGAGCGCCCGGTCGCCTGGTGCACGGTGATCATGCGCTGTAGCAAGGGATCCCGCGCATCGATCAGGTCGTCACCGAGCAGCACGGCGAACGAGTTCTCGCCCACGTGATCCTTGGCGCAGAGCACCGCATGACCCAGCCCTTTGGGGTCGCCCTGCCGGACATAGTGCAGGTTGGCCAGATCCGTCGAGTATTCGACGGCGGCCAGTCGTGCGTCGTCGCCCTTGGCCCGCAGGATGTCCTCGAGTTCGTAGTTCCGGTCGAACAGGTCCTCCAGCGGGCGCTTGTTCCGGCCGGTGATCATCAGCACGTCCGCCAGCCCGGCGTCGGCGGCCTCCTCGACCACGTACTGGATCGCCGGCTTGTCGACCACCGGCAGCATCTCCTTGGGCATGGCCTTGGTCGCCGGCAGGAACCGGGTGCCAAGTCCGGCAGCCGGGATCACTGCCTTGCGTACAGCGGCTTGCTCGGTCACGCGGGCGTCCTTTCGGTGGTCGATGCCCTCACGTTCGGGTGGCACCGATTCGGTGGCCCAGATCCTGCCATCAGCGGCTGGCGAGCCGCACCAATCTGGCGGCCTTGAGTTCGGTCTCCGCCCACTCCGCCGCCGGGTCGGACGGCCAGGTGATGCCCGCGCCCGTGCCGAAGTGCAGTCGGCGCGTCCCGTCCGGTGCTGGTGGGGAGAAGAAGGTCCGGATCCCGACGGCCAGCCGTGCCCGCTCCCGATCGGCGTCGACATACCCGATGGTTCCGCAATAGGGCCCGCGCGGGACCGCCTCCAGCTCGGAAATCACCTGCAGCGCACGCAGCTTCGGCGCGCCGGACACCGAACCCGGCGGAAATGTGGCGGCCAGTACATCTCCCCAACCGTGACCCGGCGCGACCTCCGCTCGCACCGTGGAGACCAGGTGGGCCAGCCCGGGATGCTCCTGCCGGGCCAGCAACTCGGTCACCACCACGCTCCCGGGCCGAGCGATCCGGCCCAGGTCATTGCGGACCAGATCGGTGATCATGATGTTCTCCGGGAAGTCCTTGGCGGCGAACCCTTCCCGATCGACAGCGGTGCCCTTGATCGGCGCGGAGTGCAGTACGTCACCGTCGCGAGACAAGAACAGCTCGGGCGATGCCGTGACGATCCACTCATCGCCCAGGTCGAGCATGCCCTGGTGCGGCGCCGGGTTACCGGTCGACAGCCGCAGCGCCAGCGCGGACGGGTCGGCGTCGGCCGGCAGCGGCGCGCTCAACATGCGACAGAGATTCACCTGATAGACGTCACCGGCGGCGATGTGCGCGCGGATCGCGGCCACCCCCGCTCGGTACTGCGCCTCGCCGGCCGAGGTCTGCCAGTCCGGCACCCGAGGTCCGACCCACGCGCCCGCGACCAGCGGCGGGGCCGGCTCGACCCTGGCGAACCGGTAGCCGGTCAGCGTGCCCTCGAACGTCCCGACGACCGCCCACCAGCCCGACCGATCCAGCACGTCGGGCTCACGGACGAGGTCGACGACCTCGCACAGGTCGGTGGCCACCAGGCCATCGAACCGCGCCGACGGCGTTCGGACGGCCGGCATGGCGCTTGATCGTAGGGGTGGTTCGACCGACCCAACCGAACGGGGCTGCGCCGAGTAGTACCTGATGTGACGATGACCGCAATGTCGTGGCGCAGCCGAAGCGCCGGCGCGTCCCCGACGTCGACCGGCCCACCCGCGGGCGACGCTCCGGACTCGCCGCCGGCCTTTGCCAACTGGGTGGGGGAGCACGTGGGGCGGATGGGGCTGCTCGCCGCCCGGCTCGCACCGGCCGTCGATCGAGACGACCTGGTGCAGGAAGCGCTCCTGCGCGCCTGGCGCAGCCGACGCTCGTTCGATCCGGCCAAGGGCACGCCCAGTACCTGGTTGCTGACCATCGTCGCCAATGTCGCCCGGCAGGAGCGTGGACGACGCAGTCGTGTGCCGATGCCTGCCGAGATTCCCGACGCCGCATCCGTTCCCGGAGGACTCGGCGCCGAGGACACGATCGATCTGGCCCGTGCGGTCGACACGTTGGCCGCCCGCCAACGGCTGGCCGTTGACTGCTTCTACTTCGCCGGGCTGACCGTGGTCGAGACAGCCGCCGTCATGGGCTGCTCTGAAGGCACGGTCAAGTCGACGCTTGCCGACGCCCGCACGCGCCTGCGTGCCGTGATGGAGGATCACCATGAGCACTGACCCCCTCGACGACGATCTCGATCGAGAGTTGTCCGCCGCGGGCGCGCGCTGGCGCGGCACCCAGGGTGCCGCGCCCATGGTGGACCCCGACCTGTTCGAGCGGACTGCCACCCGGCGCCGCTCCCGGTTCACCGCCGGTGCGATCGCGGCCGCAGTGGTGCTGATCGTCGGCGGGGTCATGCTCGCAGCGAGCACCTCGCGCGACACCGGGACCACCGCACCGGTTGCGCCGGCATCGCCGCCGCCGCCCACGCTCTCCCCGGATCCGACGGTCGCATCCCCGCCGGCGGTGCCGGAACCGGTGGGGCCACCCATGGTGTGTTCGTACGTCATCGGCACCGCCGCCGCCCCTGCGGCGGCGTCGGCGAGCGCTGTGCCGTCAACCACCAAGTCCGCGGCGGCGCCCGCGAGCGCTGTGCCGTCAACCACCAACTCCGTGGCGCTGCAGGCTCCCGAGTGCGGCGAGGTCCCCGACGGATCGAGCGGCTGGTGCGCAGGGGGGTCGATGGCCGGCGCCACGGGGGCCGGTCAGCCGGGCGAACAGCCGACCACGGAGGCAGGCTGCTCGCTGAGCTCAGGGTCCTGTTCCGTCGACGAGGGCAGCACGGTCGCCGCCTGTACCACCTGTGACATCACCCTGGCGCCCGGCGCGCCGCCGACCTCATCGACCGCTGACGCATCCGCACCACCCACAGTCGCCTCGGCATCGCCGACAGCGCCGGTTTCCGCCACCACGGGTGTGCCCCCGTGCCCCGGCATCGCGATCGCCTGTCCGGCCGGCGCGACCTGCACGGTCATGTACGCACATGACGGGGATCGAGGCCGCCGACGGCACAACGGGTACCGGCGACCCGCGGCCACCGCAACCGGCCGGAACCGTGACCTGCCGTGGCGACACCGGTTCCGGCTCGGACCCGGAAAACCCGATGCCCCCGTCGGAGCCTGCCCCGGCGACCGTGGTGGCCACGGTGCTCCCTGAGCCGCCGTCAACCGTCCCGGCCCCCTGACCGCGAGTAGGTGATCCGGCGGTCGCCGCGTCCGGTTCGGCGTCCGGCCATGTCCGACCCCCGTGGCATCGTGCAGGACATGACGAACGACGAGGTGCTGGCAGCAATCGGAGCCTGGTTGAGTGGCAACGCCGGCGCGGCCGATGCGCTGCGCGACATGTGGGACGTGGACGCCACCGCCTGGCAGCGCTGCCTGATCGCCCACTATGCCGCCGACACCGAAACGGGCCCGGCGGATGCGCTGATCTGGAACAACCGCGCCCTGGCCGCGGCCATGGAATTGGAGCCGGGAGTGCCGGGACCGATCGGGTTCGACCGCGACGCGATGCTCCCGTCGCTGCACCTGAACTGTGCCGAGGATTACCGAAGGCTCGGCGACCACGCGGAAGCGGCCAGACATCTGGAGCTCGGCCGGTCGTACTGCTCAGCACTGGGCGACGACGGATACGGCCGGCTCATCAGCGGCGGACTGGACCGGTTGGCCGCGCGGTTGGCGGACGCCAGGGCTGGCGCTCTCTAGACTCGGCCCGCAGGGTGTCGGTCGGGCGACGCGGCCGGACCGGGTCGCCCAGCACACGCCAGGGAGAAGATCGGGTGTCGCAAGCACAATCCGCCGCCACGGACCGGATCTGGACGATCCCGAACCTGCTGTCCATGCTGCGGCTCGCAGGCGTGCCGTTGTTCCTCTGGTTGCTGCTCGGCCCGCAGGCCGATGGCTGGGCGTTGGTCGTCCTGGCCGTGTCGGCGATCACCGACTGGGCCGACGGCAAGCTGGCCAGGTTGCTCAACCAGTACAGCCGCCTGGGCGAACTGCTGGACCCGGCCGCCGACCGCCTCTACATCTTCGCCACCTTGATTGCGTTCGTCATCCGCGGATTCATCCCGTGGTGGGTGGCTGCCCTGCTGATCGGCCGCGATCTGATCCTCGCTCTCGCGCTGCCGGTGCTCCGCCGGCACGGGTACGGGCCGCTGCCGGTGCACTACCTCGGCAAGGCCGCGACATTCTGCCTGCTCTATGCGTTCCCGTTGTTGTTGCTGGCCCAGGGCACCTCGACGGTGGCCAGGGTGGCGTTGCCCATCGGGTACGCCTTCATCGTCTGGGGGATGGTGCTCTATCTCTGGGCGGGCGCCATCTACATCGGACAGGTGATCTGGGTCGTCCGGCATACGCCGGTGGTGGACCAGCGCGCCACCCGGACCGACCGGTGAAACGGCCATGCGACGGTTGAGCCGGCACGAGGGCCAACATGACTGACCCGTCCGGTGGCCAGGGTGGTGGCCAGGGTGGTGGCCGGCACGAAATGTCGACCCCGGCGTCGTCGCCGTCGCTGCTGGCGACCTTGCTCGGCGACCCTCAGGACCCCGGCTACGCCGAAGCGGCACGACGGCGGGCCGGACAGCCGCCGGCGGACCGCGCAGATCGGATGTTGACCATCGGCTGGACGCTGGCCGGCCTGTTGGTCATCGGGTTGTTGCTCGGGGTCGCGGTCCACAACACCGAGGCCAACGCGCCCAGCGCGGACTCGGCCCGTCGCGGCCTGGTCGCGGACATCGACCGGGCCCAGTCGCGGGCCGCCGACCTGGAAGGCTCGGCCAATGCCCTGGCCTCGCAGGTGCGCGACCGGCAGGCGGAACTGGGCGTGCCTGGGCCGCTGGCGTCCGCGTCCGCCCAGGCCGTCGCGGCCGGCACGGTCGAGGTGACCGGACCCGGGCTCACGGTGACGATCGACAATCCGTCGGGGGAGAACAACGACGTGATCCTCGATCGGGACATCCAGTTGTTGGTGAACGGTTTGTGGTCGGCCGGGGCGGAGGCGGTCGCGGTGGGTGGCGTACGGCTGCAGCCGACCAGTGCGATCCGCAAGGCCGGGGGCGCCATCCTGGTGGACAACCGGCCGGTGTTCTGGCCGATCACCATCGCCGCCATCGGCAATCCGGCGACGATGCCCGCCGAGTTCGCCGGCACCAGTGGCTACGGGCGATTCACCTCCTTCGCCTCGCTGTACTCGATCGCCTTCGACGTCGCGCAGGCCGACACGCTCACCCTGCCCGCAGCGACCGAACCCGTGCTGCGGTATGCCAGTGTTCCGTCCACCACGCCCGGCGCCGGGGCGCCGACGACGACCGGGAGCCGACCCGCGCCGCCGACCGGTTAGCGCGGGCAACCGTGACGGTCGTCCCGAGCACACCATCGACAATTCCGACCGAGCTCCATGTCAGCCAAGGGAGACCACGTGTACGCAGCGCTCGCGCTGGTGGTCGGCATCGTCGCCGGCGTATTCCTGGCACCCACGGTGCCGGACTGGCTCGCGCCGTACCTGCCGATCGCGGTCGTGGCCGCCCTCGATGCGGTGTTCGGTGGCCTGCGCGCCAAGCTCGACGCCGTGTTCGACGCCAAGGTCTTCGTCGTGTCGTTCGTGGCGAATGTTCTGGTCGCCGCCTTCATCGTGTTCCTCGGCGACCAGCTCGGAGTCGGCTCGCAACTGTCCACCGCGGTGGTCGTCGTGCTCGGAATCCGGATCTTCGGCAACGCCGCCGCCATCCGCCGACACATCTTCAAGGCTTGACGGCGGCACCATGACGCACCGACCCCCGTCCCCGTCCCCGCCGTCGCCCGGGGACCGCCAGCCGCCGGCCCGTGGGCCAGGTGGTCGCACCGCCACCGGCACCAAGGTCGTGGTCGCCGTGCTGTGCGCGCTGCTGGGCTTCGGCGTCGCGCTGCAATTCAGGCGCACGGCCTCCGGCGATGCGCTGAACTCGGTCCGCCCCGATGACCTGGTGCAGATCCTGGACGGACTGCAGCGTCGCGAGGATGACCTCACCGAAGAAGTCGGTGTGTTGACCGACACGCTGAACCGGCTGCGCTCGGCCGGCGACTCGTCCGCCGAGGCGCTCGCCGAGGCGCAGCGGCGGGCGGAGGCACTGGGCATCCTCACCGGCACGGCGGCTGCCGCAGGCCCCGGCGTCCGGATCACCGTCACGGACCCGGCCGGCACGGTCCCGCCCGAGGTGTTGCTGGATGCCATTGCGGAACTGCGCAATGCGGGAGCAGAGGCCTTCGCGGTCGACGACGTGCGGATCGGCATGCAGTCGGCGTTCACCGGGGCGGCCGGCTCGATCGGCGTCGACGGCACGCCGATCGGTTCGCCGTACGTGATCCTGGCCATCGGCGACGGTCCGACCCTGTCAGCTGCGTTGTCCATCCCTGGCGGTGTCGTCGACACCGTGCGTCGCGCGGGCGCCACCATCGCGATCGAACAGGCCGACGTCATCCACATCGATGTGTTGCGGCCCTCGCACGCGCCGTCCTACGCTCGCCCCGCCGGATGACCGGCAGTCAGCCGAGCCCAGGCGTCCACCAGCCCACCAGCCATCCTCCGCGTCGACGAAAGGCCACCCGTGATCCCCGAGGACCTGCGCTACAGCTCCGACCACGAGTGGCTCCGGACCACCGGCGAGACCACGGTCCAATTGGGCATCACCGACTATGCCCAGGACTCGCTCGGCGACATCGTCTTCGTCCAGATGCCGGAGCCGGGAACCACGGTGTCGCCCGGTGATGCGATCGGAGAGGTGGAATCGACCAAATCGGTATCCGACATCTTCGCGCCGGTCACCGGGACGGTGATCCGACGCAACGATGCGTTGGACGCGCAGCCCGAACTGATCAACAGCGATCCCTACGGCGACGGCTGGATGATCGAGATCGAACTGGCCGACCCGGCCGAACTCGAGGACCTGCTGGACGCGGCAGGCTATGCAGAGGTGGCGGGCGAATCCTGAGGCCGCACGACCGCGGTCCGACCCCTGCGCGAGGTGTGCCACGCACGGTACGGTCGGAACACAGCAGTTCGGGGATGCGAAGGAGCGTCGGGTGACAGGTAGTGACCACGAAACCGCGGCGGAGTCCACGTCGATCTTCTCCAGCGGCTTGGTCGCTCGTGCCGAGGAGCCGACCGAGCAGACGCTGACCGGGCTCGAGGCGCTGCCGGCCGGTCAGGCCCTGCTGGTGGTGAAACGCGGTCCGAACGCCGGCTCACGGTTCCAGTTGGACAAGGACCTGGTGTCTGCCGGGCGCCACCCGGAGAGCGACATTTTCCTGGACGACATCAGCGTCTCCCGACGGCATGCAGAGTTCCGTCGCGCGGGTGATCACTTCGAGGTGTCCGACGTCGGTTCGCTGAACGGCACGTGGGTGAACCGGGAGCCGATCGACCAGCCGGTGGCGTTGGGCAACGGCGACGAGGTACAGATCGGGAAATTCAAGTTGGTGTTCCTCAGCGGAGCACACGCCGAAGATCCCGCGGTCACATGACGGCAGCCGGCCTGGGATCGGGCTCGGCGTTGAGCATCGGGGCTGTCCTGGCCCACCTGAAGCCGGACTTCCCGGACGTGTCGATCTCCAAGATCCGCTTCCTGGAATCCGAAGGTCTGGTCACCCCGGAGCGCACACCATCCGGGTACCGGCAGTTCAAGGCGTCGGACGTGGCCCGGTTGCGTTACGTATTGACCGCGCAGCGCGATCACTACCTGCCGTTGAAGGTGATCAAGGAGCAGCTCGACGCGATCGAGCGTGGATTGGAGCCGGCCACCCCGTCGCCACGGTTGCCGCGTGCGCTGACCGTCGCGGACGGACCCGCGCCCGAGGAATTCACCGGTTCCGTCGGCGCGGTGCGCATGACCCGTATCGAGCTGCTCGCCGAATCCGGCCTGTCGACGAGCGAACTGCGCGAGCTGGAGGGATTCGGGCTCATCGCCGCGGGCCCCGGCGGTTATTACGACAGTGATGCCGCGGTGCTGGCCCGTACGGTGGCCGAACTCGTCCGCGAGGGGCTCGAGCCCCGGCACCTGCGGCAGTTCCGGACGGCGGCCGATCGGGAAGCTTCGCTGGTGGCGCAACTGGTCTCGGCGCAGGCGCGGCAGAAGGACCCGGACGCCCGGGAACGGGCCGAGTCCGACGCGGCTCAGCTGGCTGCGGTGCTGATGCGGTTGCACGCGCTGCTGGTCAAGTCCGCGCTGCGCCGCGAGTTGGGACGCTGACGCCCGTCCGGTCCACCCGCGTCCGGACCCGGTCCGGTCCGCACCGCCGGGCCACGCCGTGCGTCCGGACCCGCCCGGGTAACAATCGGCACGCAGGCGCGGCGCGCGCTGCGGTCCGACGTGTAGCGTTCGGTTTGGAGCAGAAAGGCACACCGACATGATCGAGATGCGGATCGTCGGCGTCCGGGTCGAGATGCCGTCGCAGCAACCCATCCTCATGCTGGCCGAGGAATCCGGACCGCGCAGTCTGCCCATTCTCATCGGCTCGGTGGAGGCCACCGCGATCGCCATGCATCTGCAGGGCGTGCGCCCGGCCCGACCGCTCACCCACGACCTTCTCGGTGCGGTGATCACCGCACTGGGTCGATCGGTCACCGAGGTGAGGGTGGTCGACTTCCGCGAGGGCACCTTTTACGGCGAGCTGGTGTTCGACGACGGAACAACGGTGTCCGCCCGACCCTCCGACGCGGTTGCCCTGGCCGTCCGCATCCAGGTGCCGGTGTTCGTGGCCGACCAGGTCCTCGACGAGGCCGGGGTGGTCGTCCCGGAGGACGAGGAGGCCGTCGACGAGTCGGACGGCGAGGAAATCGCCGACGATGAGGTGGAGCGGTTCCGGGAGTTCCTGGACTCGGTCTCCCCGGAGGATTTCGGCGGCGAAAAGGGCTGACACCAGCGTCCTCGCGTGAAGCCTCACCCTAGAGTTCAGGTTGAGACACGCCGGGGTCGGGCGTTGACCCTCGACCCGCGTCCGCCTACCGTCGCAGGAAGTCACGCGCGTGTGATTCCCGGTCCGCAGCGGACCGGGGGAGTGCGCGCGAGGGTGCCGGACCCGGTCCGGCCGGGAGGACGGACGCAATGCCGGAGAACGAACAGGCGGCGCTGTTCCCGAACGACGCTCTGCCCGACGACTTTGTCGGCTACCGAGGTCCGACCGCCTGCCAGGTCGCCGGCATCACCTACCGCCAACTCGACTACTGGGCCAGGACCAATCTGGTTGCGCCTACCGTGCGCGGCGCGGCGGGCTCCGGCTCACAGCGGCTGTACTCGTTCAAGGACATCCTGGTGCTCAAGGTCGTCAAGCGACTGCTTGACACCGGTGTCTCGCTGCAGAACATTCGCGTCGCCGTCGATCACCTGCGTGCTCGCGGGGTCGAGGACCTGGCGGGGGTGACGTTGTTCAGCGACGGCGCCTCGGTCTACGAGTGCACCTCACCGGAAGAGATCGTCGATCTGCTCCAGGGCGGCCAGGGGGTCTTCGGCATCGCCGTCGGCGGCACCATGAAGGAGATCACCGGGTCGCTCGCCGACTTCCCGGCCGAGCGGGTCGATGGGGACCGGCTGGTCGAGGTCGCGCACGACGAACTTGCCCAGCGTCGCCGTACTCGCACTGCCGGCTGACGCTCCACGGCGACCCGGCATCGCTTGGCCTGTTGCCGACTGGTCGGGAACGCTTCGGTTTCCGTCTGCGACACCCATGACCCGCGTCGATGGTGGGCCCTGACAACCCGCCAATGTTGCTCGGGCCTGAACTACGCAGCAGGTCGCCTCCTGGCCTCATGATCAACAGTGGGTGGACCACTCCACTCCGGTCCGAAGGGACGGTGATCGAGCACCACCGCTCTGCGCTTAGCTAAGGTAATGACGTAAACTAAGAATATGGTCACCGGTACCGCCCTTGGCTCCGCTCCCTCGCCCGATGCTGCCGTCGCCCGGCCCATCCCCGACGCGGAGACCATCGCCGCGCTGCGGGGGGCGGTGCTGGTGCTGGCCCGGCGATTGCGCAGGCAGCAGGCGGACGACGACCTGTCCGCCACCGAGGTCGCCGTGCTCGGCCGCATCTATCGGGACGGGCCGGCCACCCCCGGCACACTGGCCAGAGCCGAACACGTCCAACCCCCGTCCATGACTCGGATCATCGAGCGGCTCGAGCAGCGCGGGTACCTGCGCCGCGATCCGGACCCTTCGGACGGCCGGCAGGTCCTCGTGTCCGGCACCGAGCGCGGCGAAAAGTTCGTCGAGGATTCGCGCGCCATGCGCACCCGCTGGCTCGCCACCCAGATCGACAAGCTGGACGAGGCTGACCGGGAGGCGCTCGCCGCTGCCGCTCCGGCGCTGGTGCGGCTGGCGGACCTGGCGTGACCGCGATCGAATCCGAACCTCGAACTGCGGCGCCGGTCAGCTGCTGACGATGCCGAGGTGGCGAGCGACGTCGTAGCGGCCGGTGCCGGCGCCACCGCCCCTGGGGACCCGGCCCGGATCCCCACGTTTGCCGCGTTCGCCATCCGCAACTACCGGTTGTTCTTCGCCGGCCAGGTCATCTCCAACACCGGAACCTGGATGCAGCGCATCGCGCAGGACTGGCTGGTGCTGTCCATCACCAACTCGCCGCTGGCCGTCGGCATCACCACGGCCCTGCAGTTCCTTCCGATGCTGCTCTTCGGGTTGATCGGCGGAGTGGTGGCCGACCGCTATCCGCGTCGTGCCCTGCTCATCGCCACCCAGGCCGTCATGGGGCTGCTCGCCACCACCCTGGCCGTGTTGACCTTTGCCGGCCTCGTCCAGGTCTGGCAGATCTACCTGGTCGCGTTCTGCCTCGGCCTGGTCACCGTCGTCGACAACCCGACGCGACAGACGTTCGTGAACGAGATGGTCCCGCACCGCCTGGTGCGCAATGCGGTCTCGCTGAACTCCGGCAACTTCCAACTGGCGCGCACGGTGGGGCCGGCGGTTGCCGGGGTGCTGATCACCGTGGCCGGCGCGGCTTGGGCGTTCGGCATCAATGCGCTGTCGTACCTCGCCGTGATCGCAGGGCTGTTGCTCATGCGGCCGAGCGAGCTGCAGCCGTCGCCCAAGGCCGCGCGTCGCCCTGGCCAGGTCAGGGAGGGTCTCGCCTACGTCCGGCATCGACCCGACCTGCTGTGGACGATGGTGTTGGTGTTCTTCATCGGTACGTTCGGCTACAACTTCGCGATCATCCTCTCGGCCTACGCCAAGAACGTGTTCCAGTCGGGCGCGGACACCTTCGGTCTGCTCAACTCGGCGATGGCGATCGGGTCGGTGGTGGGCGCGCTGCTCGCGGCCCGCCGCCAAACCGGTCGGTTGTCCACCCAGTTCGCGCTGGCTGCGGTGTTCGGGTTGCTGTTGCTGGCGCTCGGCGTGACCCCCTGGTTCGTGCCTTTCGTGGCCCTGCTGGTACTCGCCGGGATGATCGGCGTGCTGTTCAACACGCTGGCCAACTCGTCGGTGCAGCTGGGTACCGACGCCGAACTCCGGGGCCGGGTGATGAGCCTGTACATGTTGGTCTTCGCGGGCGGGACGCCGATCGGCTCGGTCATCGTCGGGGCGATCACGAACGCGGCCGGACCCGAGGTCGGGCTGCTGGTCTCCGGCACCGTGGTCGTCCTGGCCACCCTCGGGGCCGGCCTGATGGCCGCTCGGCAGAGCGGGCGGCACCTGTCCGATCTGCGGGAGCGGGCGGGCGAACTGGTACACCGGCCCGCCGCCCTGGGCCGCCACTGACGTCGGCGACCCGGCTCGGCGGGGGATCGGCTCAGCGGGGATCGGCTCAGCGGGGGATCAGCGGGCTGCGGCGAGGTGGGCGGCGATCTCGGCGCGGATCAGCTGCTTTCCTGGGTCGTCCTGGAACGATGCATCGACGGCGGCGGTGGCCAGCGCAGCCACCCCCGGCGCGTCGAGGTCGAGCAGCTCGGCGGCGATGCCGTACTCCCGGTTCAGATTGGTGCCGAACATCGGCGGGTCGTCGGAGTTGATGGTGACGATGACGCCTGCGGCGACCATGTCGCGGATCGGATGCGACTCGTAGTTACGCACCACCCGGGTGGCGATGTTGGACGTCGGACACACCTCGAGCGGAATGCGGTGCTCGGCCAGGTGGGCCAGCAACCGCGGATCCTGGGTCGCCGAGGTGCCGTGCCCGATGCGCTCGGCGCCCAGGTACTCCAAGGCGTCCCAGATGGTCTGCGGTCCGGTGGATTCGCCGGCGTGCGGCACCGAGTGCAGGCCGGCGGCGCGGGCCAGGTCGAATGCCGGCTTGAACCTGGCCCGGCTGGTGCCGATCTCCGGGCCGCCGAGGCCGAACCCGACCAGGGCCTGCGGACCCCGCTGCACCGCGATCTTCGCGGTTTCCTCGGCCGCGTTCTCGCCGATCTCGCCCGGAATGTCGAAGATCCAGCGCAGCACCAGACCCAGGTCACGTTCGGCGGCGACCCTGGCGTCCTCGATGGCCTCGATGTAGCCGTCGATCGGCACTCCGTTGAGCACGTGGGTGTACGGAGTGCAGGTCAACTCGGCGTACCGGATCCGCTGGTCGGCCATGTCCTGTGCGACCTCGTAGGTCAGCAGTCGCACGTCGTCGGGCGTGCGGATCAGCGACACGGTGGCCAGATACAGGTCGACGAAGTGCGCGAAGTCGCGGAAGGTGAAGTACTCGGCCAGTCGGGCCGGGTCGTCGGGGACGCCGGCGTCCGGGTGGCGCCCGGCCAGGTCGGCCACGATCCGTGGCGACGCCGAGCCGACGTGGTGGACGTGCAGTTCGACCTTGGGCAGGTCCGCGATGAACGCGGTGATGGCTTCCGATGGCTGCGGAGCGGAAATCGGCGGCGGGGTCTGCTGCGTCACGGCGTCACACTCTCAAACCGGCCGGCCGGCTCCCGCGCCGGCCAGGTCGACCGTCCGGACATCGCCATCGGCGGCCGAGCGGGATCTCCACCGGGGGTACCGGGAATCCTACGGAGCCTGTTGACCGGGGAGTCCTCTGTCCCGAGTCGCTGGTGGGAGCTCGGCACGGGGCGCTGGTACCGTCGAGGGGTCGACGACCCCTGGCGGGAGAGTCCCGGTGAGCTGCGGCGATCCGGGGCGCCGAAGGAGCAATTGCCTCCCCACCAATCTCTCAGGCCACCGAACCGCCGGGGACAGACACCTCTGGAAAGCAGTCGGCTCGCCGGCTCGCCGAAGGGGCAAGCGGCTGTCGGGATTCCGCCGGGCGCGAAGCTCTCAGGCACCGATGACAGAGGGGGAGGTCGGGTGCCTGCGCGCCCGGACCTATCCGCCACCCGGGCCACGCCCGGCCATGTCAGAGGCGACGACACATGACCCAGACCCCGCACGGCGCGGCCGCCGAGGCCCGTGCGCTGCTCGAGCACTACCCGGCCGACACCCGGCTGCCGATCGATCCGACCTCGTTCGCCGACCGGCACATCGGGCCGGACGCGACCGGTCTCGCGGTGCTGCTGGACGCCTTGGATCAGGCCGACCTGGACGCGTTGGAGTCAGCCGCCGTACCCGCCGGCATCCGCTCGGACCGACCGCTGGCGTTGCCTGAACCGGCGAGCGAGGCGCAGACCATCGCCGAGTTGCGGGCGCTGGCCGCGAAGAATCGGCCGCTGGTGCAGATGATCGGCATGGGCTACCACGACACCCTGGTGCCGGGCGTGATCAAGCGGAACGTGCTGGAGAACCCGGCCTGGTACACCGCCTACACGCCGTATCAACCGGAGATCTCCCAAGGCCGGTTGGAGGCGCTGCTGAACTTCCAAACCGCCGTCGCCGACCTGACCGGGCTGGACATCGCCAACGCTTCGATGCTCGATGAGGCGACTGCGGCGGCGGAGGCGATGACCCTGATCCGGCGCACCGCGAGGTCCAAGTCGGACCGGTTCGTGGTGGATGCCGACACCCTCCCGCAAACCCTGGCCGTGCTGCAGACCCGCGCCGAACCGCTGGGCATCGTCGTCGAGGTGGCCGACCTCTCCCAGGGATTGCCGATCGGGGACCTGTTCGGGTTGCTGGTCAGCTATCCGGCCGCGTCCGGCGCGATCCGTGACCACGAGGCCCTGGTGGCCGAGGCGCACCGCCGGGACGCCAAGGTCGTCTATGCCACCGACCTGCTCGCGCTCACCCTGCTCCGCGCACCGGGCGACATCGGCGCGGACGTGGCCGTCGGCTCCTCGCAGCGGTTCGGTGTCCCGCTCGGGTTCGGCGGACCGCACGCCGGGTTCATCTCCGTCCGCAAAGACGTCCAGCGGCAACTGCCCGGCCGGCTGGTCGGCGTCTCGCACGACGTCCACGGTGACCCGGCCTACCGGCTGGCCCTGCAGACCCGCGAGCAGCACATCCGCCGGGAGAAGGCCACCTCGAACATCTGCACCGCGCAGGTGCTGCTGGCCGTCATGGCTTCGATGTACGCGGTGTACCACGGCCCCGAGGGACTGACCGCGATCGCCACCGGCATCCGCAGCAAGGCACTCTGGCTGGCGCGGACCCTGCGCGCGGGCGGGTTCGACGTCACCGACGAACTGTTCTTCGACACTGTGCGGGTGGCCGTGCCGGGCCGGGCGGCCGCGATCGTGGGGGCGGCCAGGGAACACGGCATCAACCTGTGGCGCGCCGGCGACGACGCGGTGCAGATCTCGGTGTCCGAGGCGACGACGGGGGAGGATCTGCGTGCGGTGGCCGCCGCCTTCGGCGTCGCCGGCGCCGGTGACGTCGCCGACACCGCACCGTTGGAGTCCGCCGTGGCGCGGAACACCGGTTTCCTCACCCACCCGGTCTTCCACGCGCACCGTTCGGAGACGGCGATGCTGCGCTACCTGCGCCGGCTCTCGGATTCCGACCTCGCACTGGACCGGACGATGATCCCGCTCGGGTCCTGCACGATGAAGCTCAACGCCACCACCGAAATGGAGGCGGTGACCTGGCCGGAGTTCGCCGGGTTGCACCCGTTCGCGCCGACCGAGGACGCCGCCGGGATGCTCGAACTGATCGAACAGCTGGAGACCTGGCTGGTGGAGATCACCGGCTACGCCGCGGTCTCGCTGCAGCCGAACGCCGGATCGCAGGGTGAGTTCGCCGGGCTGATGGCCATCCGCGCCTACCACCGGTCCCGGGGTGAGGGCCACCGCACGGTGTGCCTGATCCCGGCCTCCGCGCACGGCACGAACGCCGCCAGCGCGGTGATGGCCGGCATGAAGGTCGTGGTGGTCGGCACCGACGCGCAGGGCAACGTCGATCTGGCTGACCTGCGGATCAAGGTGGATGCGCACCGCGACGACCTGGCAGCGATCATGATCACCTATCCGTCGACCCACGGCGTCTACGAGGACACCATCACCGAGTTGGCCGCGCTTGTGCACGACGCGGGTGGCCAGGTGTACGTCGACGGCGCGAACCTCAACGCCCTGGTCGGCATCGCCCGCCCGGGACGGTTCGGTGGCGACGTCTCACACCTGAACCTGCACAAGACGTTCTGCATCCCGCACGGCGGTGGCGGTCCCGGCGTCGGTCCGGTCGCGGTGGCCGCGCACCTGGCACCGTTCCTGCCCTCCCACCCGCTGGCCGACCTCGGCGTCACCGCGCCCGCCGACGGCGGTGTCGGGGCCGTCGCCGCCGCTCCATGGGGGTCGGCCTCGATCCTGCCGATCTCCTGGGCGTACATCCGGATGATGGGTGCCGAGGGTCTGCGGCGGGCGACGTTGACCGCAGTGGCGTCGGCCAACTACATCGCCCGCCGGCTCGACGAGCACTATCCGGTGCTCTACACCGGCGAGGGCGGGTTCGTCGCGCACGAGTGCATCCTCGATCTGCGGCCTATCACCGCGGCCACCGGTGTCACCGTCGACGACGTGGCGAAGCGGCTGGCGGACTACGGGTTCCACGCTCCGACCATGTCGTTCCCGGTGGCCGGCACGCTGATGGTGGAGCCGACCGAGAGCGAGGACCTGACCGAGCTGGACCGGTTCTGCGACGCCATGATCGCGATCAAGGCGGAGATCGACCGGGTCGGCGCCGGGGACTGGCCGCGCGAGGACAACCCGCTGCGCAACGCTCCGCACACCGCGGCCACCTTGGTCGGCGAGTGGACCCATCCGTACAGCCGGGCGGAGGCGGTGTTCCCCGCCGGCGTCAGCCCGGCCCGCAAGTACTTCCCGCCGGTCGGTCGGATCGACGGGGCATACGGGGACCGGAACCTGGTCTGCTCCTGCCCCGCTCCGGAGGCGTACGCGGAGTGAGGCCCGCCAGGGCCGAACGGAGCGGGAGCCGACCAATGGGCACGGAGGCGTACGCGGAGTGAGGCCCGCCAGGGCCGAACGGAGCGGGAGCGCGACGGGGCACGCGATGAGGCCGACCGATGATCGGAGGCGTACGCGGAGTGAGGCCCGCGTCATGGCGGTCGGTTCCGGTGCGGGGAGTGTGCTCGGCTGGTGGTGGGGGCGTCGGCAGCGTGGGTGGGTGACCCAGCGTGGCTTCAGTTGGGCTCACGCCTTCGCACCCTCCCCGCCCCTGCACCGCCCGCGTCCGGGCGGGTTACGACTGGTTGGTCGGCCAGTGCGGACGGTCGGGCCACGCCGTCCGGGAGGCGGGTCGTGCCGTCGCCGGTGGCCGACTGCAGCTGACTCTCGTGCAGGAACAGCACATCCCTGAGGTCGGCACCGGCCAGGTCCGCGCCCCGCAGGTCCGCGAAACGCAGGTCGGCCCCACGCAGATCGGCGGACCCGAGCCGGGCTCCGACCAGCATTGCTCCTCGCAGGTCAGCGCCTCGCAGGTCGGTGCCGTGAAGGTCGGCGCCCGCCAGGTCCGCCCGGCGCAACTCCCTGCGGTCCGGGTATCCGGCCCTGACCTGGGCGCTCGCCCCGTCGATCAACGCTTCGGTGCGTCCGGCGAGGGCGGTGACGGCGGACGCGTTGAGCTCCTCCGCCGGCTGATCGCCTGCAGCGACGACGACATCGATGTGCTCGACGAGGTCCCGCCGTAGCTCCACGGTGATCGGCAATCGGCCTGCTCGGTCCAGGTACCAGAGCATCTCGTGCAGTTCGCGCATCACCGCGAACACGTCGAAGATCTGGTCGGCCAGAGCCGGGTGCGTCCGCCAGGTCCGGCCGCCGAACGCCGCGGTGGTGCGTTGCCCGGCGCCGAGGCAGTCGAAGCGCACGCAGCCGTCGAATCCCGATGTGCTCAGCCGTTCGTGGATGGTGCAGCGGTAATCGGCCAACAGGTTCGGACACGGCCGGCCGTAAGGCTTGTCGATCGCGAAGTCGGCGGATCTGGCGAACGCGGTGGCCACGCAGCACAGCCCGGAACACGCCTGGCAGTCCGGCGCCAACGACGGCAGCGGCATGGCCTCAGCGGGCCGCGGCGGCGATCGCCGCCGGCAGGCTGGGTGTCAGGGGCACCTTGGTGTAGGTGCCTCCACCGGCCTGGGCGAGCGCCGTCAGCGCGTCGTCGGGCGCCGACTCGCCGACCCCGAGGATCACCAGCTGTACCCCCTTGCCCTGGTCGCGGATGGCCGACAGCTGCGAGACGACCAGCTCCCGAGAGACTCCCGGCGACTCGTCCACGCCGTCGGTGATGAGCACGACTCGGTTGGGTCGGCCGGGTACGGCACCGTCGGATGCGGCCTGGTACGCCGCCACGACGGCCAGGTACGTGGTCCGGGTGCCACCGGCAACGAGCCCGTTGATCGCGGTGTCCAGCCGGGTGGACTGGGGGGTGCCGGCGACGGTGTCGCGTACCCGGCGCCGTTGCCACCGGCGTGCCGTAGCCGCCGGGGCCGGCGTTCGATCCGGACGTCCACAGGCCCGCGTTCCCGGCGGCGGTGAGCTGCTCACCGCCGTTCGCAGGCCCTCCTGCGCGTAATCCAGCCGTGATCGCCCGTCGACCACCGTCGACCAGGTCGCCGAGGTGTCCTGCAGCATGGTGATCACCGGTCCGGTCGGCGGCGGCGGCGTGCTGCTCGGGGAGGTGCTGGTCCGCGAGGTGGATGCCTTGGCCGTCGTGGTGCGGGTGGTCGGTGCGGACGTCACGGCAGTCGTCGTCCGGCTGGTCGACGCTTTCGTCGTCGTGGGTACGGAGCGGGGCGTGGTCGTAGCCGGCGAGACCGGTGCGGACGTCGTCACCGTCGCTGTACCCGACGGGGAACTTCCGGCGGTCTGGCTGCCGGCAGGGGCGGCGCCGATGGCGACGGTCAGCGCGTCGGCGACCCCGGCCTCGGCCGCCGGCAGTGGGGTGACGGATTGGGTGAACGTCACCCCGCGGACGGCGGGAGTGGCGACGCCGGGGACCCGGACATACCCGCGGGCCAGGGCGGTGGCTCCGGCCGGCGCGCCGAGAAAGGCATGGAACGCGGCGCCGGCTTCGCTCTGCGTCGGGTCGACCCAGCTGCCGGTCAGCGTGGTCGCCAGCACCTGGTCGCCGGCCGATCCGCCGCCCGGGTAGATGGCGGTGAGCGGATCGGCGGCGGTGGCATTGAACACAGCGAGGTCCGACTCGACGACCGGCACCGCATTGAACGCAGCCGTTCCGGAGGCTAGCTGCTGCAGCGCGGTGGTGGTGTCCGGCACGGACAGATCGGCGCCCGCCGCCAACGTTGCGAGTTCGGCTTCGCCCGCGGCGACGGTAGCCGGCGTCACGGCCGTCGCGCCTGTGGACAGCGCCGACTCCAGCGCATATGCGGTGGCCCGGTTGGTCCGCGGATCCGGCAGCGCGAGGGTGAGCGGGTCACCACTGGGCAGCTGGACACCACCGTCGTCACCCGCCGACGTGGGCAGGGTCGACCAGGTGAGCCCCTCGACCGCGACGGCATCCGAGGGGCGGACCGCGAGCACCACGGGCGAGGTGGCCAGCGGCTCGTCGTCCCGACCCGAGGTCAATTCCGACTTCTGCTCTTCCAGCGTGACCAAATCGGTCATGCTGTCGGACGCCCACACCGTGGGCGGTGGGCTGGAGGAAATCGTCCAGCCGTCCGCCAGTGCGGTGGCCACCGCGGGCCCTGGCAGAGAGTGGACCGAGGTGGTCACGCAGGTCGACCGGGCGACCGGCGTGGTGGCATCGAAGTCCTTGGCCGCCTCGGTCATGGCGGAGAAGGCGCCCGTTGAGGCGATGACCGGGAGCACGGTCGACCCGGTACAACCGCCGGCCGAGGCCGAGTTGTCCCGGTTGATGATGACGATGTACGCGATGGTGCCGGCGACGAGCAGCAGGACCGCGACCACGGCGGCGACGAGCCAGCGGGCGAAGCCGCGGTGGCGCGTCTCATCCGCGTGGCGGCCCATTCCCAACCTCCCTGCGCTGACCTGCAACTCTAGTAGTGCCGAGCTGAGCGAGGCCGCCGTCGAACCGTGCGAGCCGGTCTGCCGACGGAGTTGGCCGACTCTCTCGAGCCGGTCGATCGCCCGGCGCTCGCTCGTCCCCATGGTCCCCGTGCGGCACAGGTGTCCCGCGAGCGAGCCGGTCCGGGGCGGTCCTCGGTGGCGGCCGACATCACCCTCGACCATGAGCAGGACGCACGATCCGCCTCGGGGTTCGCCCTGAGCCAAGGCACGATGGACCCGGGTGCATCCCCGGATTCCTCCCGGTTTCCGTCCTCGGATGACCCCACTGGGTGGAACGTCCTCGGCCGACCTGACACCATGAACAACAACGCCGTCCCCCCGGGGTGGCGGTGACGCCGCGATTGCGAGAGGACCACGCGATGGCCAACCCCTTCACCAAGGCCTGGAAGTACCTGATGGCGCTGTTCTCGTCGAAGGTCGACGAGTACGCCGACCCGAAGGTGCAGATCCAGCAGGCCATCGAGGATGCGCAGCGCCAACACGCCGCGTTGTCCCAGCAGGCAGCGGCGGTGATCGGCAACCAGCGCCAGTTGGAGATGAAGCTGACCCGGCAGATGGGCGACGTCGAGCGCCTGCAGGCCTCCGCCCGGCAGGCGCTGGTGCTGGCCGACGAGGCCAGGGCCAAGGGCGACGCCGCGAAGGCCGGCGAGTACGAGCAGACTGCCCAGGCCTTCGCCACCCAGCTGGTTGCCGCCGAGCAGCAGATGGAAGACCTCAAGGCGATGCACGACTCCGCGCTGCAGGCCGCCCAGCAGGCCAAGAAGGCCGTCGAGAACAACGCGATGCAGCTGCAGAGCAAGCTGGCCGAGCGCACCAAGCTGCTCTCCCAGCTGGAACAGGCAAAGATGCAGGAGCAGGTCTCCGCGTCGCTGCAGTCCATGTCGCAGCTGTCCGCACCCGGCAACACCCCGTCGCTGGACGAGGTCAGGGACAAGATCGAACGCCGCTACGCGAACGCGCTGGGCGCCTCCGAGTTGCACTCCAGCTCGGTGGAGGGCCGGATGCTCGAGGTGCAGAAGTCCACCTTGGACATGGCCGGAGCGTCGAGGCTCGACCAGTTGCGCGCCCAGCTGCACCCGGAGTTGGGCGCCCAGCAGGCCAGGGCGATCGACGCGGCCGCGACCGGTGACACGGCCGCTGCCCCCAGCCCGACCACAACCGCGACCCCGCAGGCGAACCAGCAGGGCTGATGGCCAAGCCAGGCCCGTTGGACAAGGACGCGATCCGGGCGATCGTGGCTCGCGTCGGCGACCCCGGGCGGGCGGTGGACCGCAGCGCCGATCTGGTCAACCAGGTGTCGGTGACGGCGAGTGAGTACCTGCGCAATCGCCGGGACGCCGGAGTGGTCGCGGAGAAGCGTCGCCGGGCCGCCAGGCGCCGGCTCACCCTGTGGGCGGTGATCTCGGTGATCGCGCTTGCGCTGGCGGTCAGCGACCTCACCGACATGGTGCAGACCGAATTCACCGGGGGCGGCATCGGTGCGTTGGTGATTTTCGGTGCACTGCTCATCTGGGGGATCGTCGGCTCGGTGCGGTCTGCGCGCGATCTGGCGCGCCGCAGCCGGGTGGTGCGTGACCTGCCGCCGCCGCAGCCGAAGCGTCCGGCGGTGGCCGCGCCGATCCGCGACGACATGGCCAAGCTCGACGGCTACTCGGACGGACTGCGGCAACTCGTGGGCCTGATCGGAGTGGTGCAGGACGACGCCGGTCTGCTCGCGATGCGCAACGACATCCTTGCGGCGGCCGACGATGCCGAGTCCCGGCTCCGTCGTCAGGCCGTCGACTTCACCGGGCTGGTCCGGGCCAGGACGACGGCCCCCGAGGCGGCCAGGGCCGGGATCGGGTCCACCGCCGACGATCTCCGCCGGCAGATCCAGTCCGGCGTCGCTTCCTACGGAGATCTGGTCACGGCGGCCAGCGAGACGGTCGCTGCTACCCGAGCCCTCGCGGCCGGCGCCCCGACGACCCGGGCCGACGAGCAGCTGGCCGGTCACGCCGACCAACTGCGCGCGCTGGCCGCGGGCATGCGTGAGCTGACCGTCGACTGACCCTGTGTGGGCGCGCACATTCGGCCTGGGCCGATGTGGTCGCCGGCACAGTCGATTCCGTTACCGGAGAGGTATCCGAAGATCGCCTGCGCGGCTCCCGATGCATGGCAGACTGCGGAAGCCGGGCTGACGGCCGCCCGGCAGCGGCACGACACGCGCCCGACGGGCAGCGGAGGAAAGGGCGACCGGTGGATCCTGCGGGACCAGAGGTACTCGGGATCGACTTCGGGACGTCCAACACCGTTGCCGTGCTGTCCTCGCCGGGGCGGCCGCCGCGGGTGCTCTCGGTCGACGGCAGTGCGTGGGTGCCGTCCGCGATCTATGTCGACGACGACGGCACGTTGTCCGTGGGTCGGGATGCCGAGCGCAAGGCACGGCTGGCGCCCGAACGATTCGAGGCCAACCCCAAGCGCCGGGTCGACGACGGCGAGATCCTGCTCGGTGTCCGGGTGGTGCCGGTGGTCGACGCCATCGCCGCGGTGCTACGCCGGGTCGGCGAGGAGGCCAGGCGTCAGCTCAACGGTCGCGCCCCCGACGAGGTGCACCTGACGCATCCGGCCCAATGGGGTGCGTCCCGGCAGAACATCCTGCTGGCGGCGGCCCGGTCGGCCGGGTTGGGTACTGACCGCATCACGCTGATTCCCGAACCGGTGGCAGCAGCCGCCCACTTCGCCTCGTTGCCCGGCAAGGGCCTGCCGCCGGGATCCAGCCTGGCCGTCTACGACCTCGGCGGCGGCACGTTCGACTGTGCCGTGGTCGGTGCCACGGCGCAGGGATACACCGTGCTCGCCGAATCCGGCTTGGCCGACGTCGGCGGCGTCGACTTCGACCAGGCGATCGTGGATCACCTGGGCCGCACCGTTTCGGCCCAGGACCCCGCACGCTGGCAGGCACTCTCGCGACCCCGCACGGCTGCCGACCGGCGCGCAGCGCGATCGCTCCGCGAGGACGTGAGGGCCGCCAAGGAGACGTTGTCGCGGTATGCGCAGACCGACCTGCCCATGCCGGACCCGTTCGAGGACACGCTGCTCACCCGGCGCGAATTCGACGCGCTGATCCGGCCGGTGCTGACCCGCACCGTCGACGTGCTCGCGGAGACCGTCCGCCGGGCGGGCCTGCGCCCGGACCGGCTCGCCGGCGTGTACCTGGTCGGCGGGTCGAGCCGCATCCCGCTGATCGCCTCGCTCATCTCCGATCGGCTCGGCATCGTCGCCACCACCCTTGACCAGCCCGAGACGTCTGTGGCGATGGGGGCGGCACTGGTGCCGGGAGCCCCACGGCAGTCACAGCAGACCGCCGTGGTCAGTGGGCCGCTCGGCCGGCAGGGGCCGTCCGGTGCGCCGCCGGCGACGGGTCAGCTCGGCCCCGCCGGACCGCCCGGCGCGACCCCGGTTCGACCGATGGTCGGCGCACCGACGGGACCGCCGCCGGGATACGGCGGTCCTGGCCAGGCCGGTCGTGGCCAGCCCGGCCCTGGTCAGCCCGGCGGCCCTGGTCAGCCCGGCGGCCCTGGACAGGGCGGTCCGCCGACCGGCACGGGGAATGCTCGGCGGGGATTGCTGGTCGGGCTGGTGGTGGCCGCAGTGCTGGCCATCGCGGCCGTGGTGACGGTGATCGTGGTCAGCACGAGAGGCACCGATGTCGCGGACCCGGGGACGTTGACCACCTCGGCAGCCGCCTCCAGCGGAGCGACGACCGGCGGCGTCACCAGTGTCAGCAAGGCCACCGACACCAGCTCGTCGGCGCCGACCAGCCCGACCAGCGCGCCGACCAGCGCGACGACTGCGTCCGGGCCGACCACGTCATCGGGTGCAGTCACCCCGGTCGACTGCCCGGCCGACCCCAAGGACGAGACCACGGGCATGAGCGGCTGCCTGCAGACGTTCTCCGGCAGCGCCTCCGACAACGGGGTGTGCACGGCGGATCTGGAGGAGTACCCGGAGCTGAAGACGCTGATCGACCAGATCAAACCGGCTGCCTTCAGCGCATGCGCCTTCTCCAACAGCGGCAAGGTGATGGTCGGCATCCTCATCCAGACGGCGTCGGACCAGGCGCGTGATGCGCTGTACGACTCCGAGCGGCGCGGTATCGGCGGGACCAGCGAGACCTTCGAAGCCGGCGGCCACACCGGTTCGCTGGCGACAGGCGCCGTGGTCGGCACCAGCGCGCCGGAAGTGGTGTGGAAGTTCGACGACGCGCCCATCGTGATGGTGCTGACCGCCAGTACCGCCGGCGACACGAAGTCCGATCTGACCGTGGACGAGCTGATGAAGTACCGCACGGCGCAGCTGTTGCCGTCCGGCGGCTGACGGCCGGCCATGGTGGCCCGCACGCTTGCGGTCTCCGCAGCAGCTGGGTCCTCCTTCGGCGGAATTGCAGCCGAGGTGGTCATCGGCATCTGCCTGGTCGGCAGCCTGGTGGTGCTGATCATCCAGTGGCGGCGGATGCGCTGACCGCCGCAGCGCAGGTCCGGGCGGGGTCCGGCCGGCAGGCGCACGGCGGCCGGGCCGCCCGCAGCCCCGGGTAATGTCGACGAACGTGCGGCTCACCCTGTTCCGATCGCTGATGGAGGCACAGTTCGGCCCGCACCGGGCTCCGTCGGTCGCGCAGGACCACGTGTTCTCCGCACTCGGTGGGCGGACTGCGGATCAGGCGTTGGCTGCGGGCATTTCCCCCCGCGCGGTCTGGGCCGCGGTGTGCGAGGAGTTCGAAGTGCCGGCCGCACTGCATCACGGCCTGCCGGACTGAGTGCTCACCCGTAACGGTCGCTGATCGACGCGTGGGCCCGGAGTCGTGCCCCGGTCGGATGAACGCTGATGAGCTCGCGACACGCCAACGGCGCTGCTTGCATCGAACGTGTGTACGTCTAGGGTTGTCCACAGACGCGGCATCCATCCACATCGGCGGGTCGTTCCGCCCCCCTGTCGGTGCCCGCGCCTAGCGTCTGATCCGACAAGCGCACCACGCACACAAGCTCTCCGGTCCGGCAGCGAGCCCGTCCGGAAACGACGAAAGGCACAGGGTGGGTTCATGACCGCACCGGACCGCGAGAAGGCACTGGGAATCGCCCTCGCGCAGATCGAGAAGCAGTTCGGCAAGGGTTCGGTCATGCGCCTCGGTGACGAGGGCAGGGCGCCGATCGAGGTGATCCCCACCGGATCCATCGCGCTGGACGTTGCGCTGGGCATCGGCGGGTTGCCGCGCGGTCGGATCGTCGAGATCTACGGCCCTGAGTCCTCCGGCAAGACGACGGTCACCCTGCACGCGGTGGCCAGCGTGCAGGCCGCCGGCGGTATCGCCGCGTTCATCGACGCCGAGCATGCGCTCGATCCGGAGTACGCCAAGTCCCTCGGCGTCGACACCGACTCGCTGCTGGTCTCCCAGCCCGACACCGGTGAGCAGGCGCTGGAGATCGCCGACATGCTGATCCGCTCCGGTGCCATCGACCTGGTCGTGGTCGACTCGGTGGCCGCTCTCGTGCCCCGGGCCGAGATCGAGGGCGAGATGGGCGACAGCCACGTGGGTCTGCAGGCCCGGCTGATGTCCCAGGCGTTGCGCAAGATCGCCGGTGCCTTGTCCAACACCAACACCACGATGATCTTCATCAACCAGCTGCGGGAGAAGATCGGCGTGATGTTCGGCAGTCCTGAGACGACCACGGGCGGCAAAGCGCTGAAGTTCTACGCCTCGGTCCGGTTGGACATCCGGCGCATCGAGGCGCTCAAGGACGGCACGGATGTCGTCGGCAACCGCACCAGGGTCAAGGTGGTCAAGAACAAGGTCGCCCCGCCGTTCAAGCAGGCCGAGTTCGACATCATCTACGGCCAAGGCATCTCCCGCGAAGGCTCGCTCATCGACGTGGGCGTCGAGCAGGGCATCGTTCGCAAGGCCGGCGCCTGGTACACCTACGACGGCGAGCAGCTGGGCCAGGGCAAGGAGAACGTCCGCACGTTCCTCAAGGAGAACCCGGACATCGCCGAAGAGCTCGAGAAGCGGATCAAGGAGAAGCTCGGGGTCGGGCCACGGGTCGACGTCGACGCACCGGTGCCGGCACCGGTCGACTTCTGATGGGTGCCCGGGCCCTCGGCCCGGAGTCGCTCGAGCCGGAGTCACTGGGCCCGGAATCGATCGATCCGTCGGAGGACCGATCCGCCCTGCTCGCGGACCTCACGGCGCGGATTGCCACCGTCGGCGCCGGCGGTACCGCAGGTGTCGGCGGTGCAAGGCCGCCGTCGGCGCGACGGGGCAGCGACCCGGAGGGGGTCGCTGCCGGCCCGGCGACGCCACGTTCGGTGCGACCGGCCGGCCCGGCCGCGTCACGTCGTGGCCGGGTGATCGGCGGTCAACCACGACCCGTGCAACCGGCCGGCGGGCATCCCGAAGACGCGCCGGGAGACCCGGCCACTGTGGCCCGGCAGATCTGTCTGCGCCAGTTGACGATCGCACCGCGGACCCGGAGCCAATTGGCCGAGGCCCTGCGGCGCCGGGAAATCCCGGACGCCGTCGCGGAGCGGGTCCTCGACCGGCTCACGGATGTTCGGCTGATCGACGACGCGGCCTACGCGGAGGCCTTCGTCGTCACCCGACATCGCGATCGCGGTCTCGGCCCCAGCGCCCTACGGGCCGAGCTGCAGCGCAAGGGGGTAGCACCCGACCTCGCTGTCGAGGCGGTGTCTGCGATCGACCCCGAGGCCGAGCGGGCCAGGGCCGCCGCTCTGGTCGCTCGACGGGTCGATGCGGCCATGGCGGCTGGACCGGAGGCCGCCAGGCGCCGGTTGGTCGGGCTGCTGGCACGCCGCGGCTACGGTCCTGACGTCGCTGTCCCCGTGGTGGACGAGGCCCTGCGTCGGTACGCCGAGGAGGACTGAGCGACCGTCCGGGGATGAGTTGCCCGGCCGATGTGCGCCCTCGTCGTACAGAACTGCATGACGAGCCGCGCGTGACAGCGATTGACCCCGCGGCAGGCGCTCGCACCCGCGTGTCGCGCAACCGGTGCCGTCGGTCATCGCCCCGATCGGCCCTCCGACCGGCCCGAGCACCCACGGTGCGACGACCACCCGTTCCACCGAGAGAGGGACAGCGTCCTTCGCTCGGGGGGATGGGCACGTCGGCTTGACCGGTCGTGCACCCATCCTTACCCTCAAGGTCACAGGAGAATCACGACACGCGCAACGAGCGTCACGCGCGCGACCGATACGCGGCCAGTGCCGCCTTTGTCCCGGTTTACCAGGGACCGTACGACGTTCGACCACCGTCGGGCGTCGCAATGGGGTCGTACCCCGTGGACCCAGCGTCCGCGATCCTCCTTCCGGGCATTCGCGTCCGGCCCGTTCGGGGAAACGCGCCGACGAAGGAGGTCCGGGTGACAGAGGTCCTCCTGATCGTGTTGGCCGTCGCAGTGTTGATCGCGCTGGGGCTGGTGTTCGTCCAGTTGCGGCGCCGGCCGACCGCAAACCAGTCCATCGATCCCGGCGAACTGACCCGGTTGGTGTCCGCAACGGTGGCCAAATCCCTGCAAGACCGACCCGCGACACCGCAGACTCGCCGGCGCGGTCGAGGCCGACGCGGCTGCCCTGCGGGAAGAGGCCAGGGCCGAGGCGGCTGAGCTGCGCCGCGCGGCCGCCCAGGCGGCGGAGGATCTGCGCGGCCGAGCGCGCGCCGAAGCGGAGCAGACCAGGCAGGACGCCAGGGTGGCCGCGGAGCAGTCGCTGTCGGCGGCACGTGCCGAGGTCGGCGAGCTCCGGGACAACCTTGCTGCCGAGCGCCGTCGGCTGTTCGCCGAGGCTGCCGAGTCGGTTGCGGCCGATCGGGCCGAACTCCAGGCAGGCCAACTACGGCTGACCACCGGCCAGGAGGCCCTGGAGCTGGAGCGTCGGTCGCTGTCCGGCGAGCGCGAGCGGGTGCGGGCGGATCAGGCCGAGCTGCAGCGCTCGCGTCAGGCCCTGGAAGCCAGGGTCGAGGACCTGGCCCGCCAAGGGCAACAGCAGCAGGAGAAGGATCGGGAACTGACCGACCGGGCCGCCGCGCTCGACGTTGCCGAGATCGCCCAGGGGGCTGAACTCGTCCGCATCTCCGGGCTCACCGAAGAGGCAGCGCGGGCCGAGTTGCTCGCCCGCCAGGAGGACGCGGTGCGCCGGGACGTCGCCTTCATGATCCGCAGGGTGGAGGGCGAAGCCGAATCCACTGCCAAACAGCGGGCCAGGGCCATCGTGGCAGACGCCATCCAGCGTGTCGCCTCCGACCAAACCGCGCAGACCGTCGTCTCGGTCGTGCACCTACCGGCCGAGGAGATCAAGGGCCGCATCATCGGGCGCGAGGGCCGCAACATTCGCGCCTTCGAGACCGTCACCGGCGTCAACGTGATCATCGACGACACACCGGAAGCGGTACTCCTGTCCTGCTTCGACCCGGTGCGCCGGGAGATCGGCCGCGTCACCCTCGAGGCGTTGATCGAGGACGGTCGGATTCATCCCCACCGCATCGAAGAGGCTTACGAACGGGCCACCGACGAGGTCGAGGCGCTGTGCCGGCGCGCCGCCGAGGACGCGCTGCTCGACGTCGGCATCTCCGATCTGCATCCCGAGCTGGTCGCGCTCGTCGGCCGGCTCAAGTACCGCACCTCGTACGGGCAGAACGTGCTCGGCCACCTGGTGGAGACCGCGCACATCGCCGCTCTGATGGGCGCCGAGCTGGGTATCGACACCACCGATCTCGTGCGCGGCGCCTTCCTGCACGACATCGGCAAGGCGCTCACCCACGAGGTGCCGGGCTCCCATGCGCTGATCGGTGCCGACCTGGCCCGCAAGTACGGGGAGTCCGAGACCGTCGTGCACTGCATCGAGGCGCACCACGACGAGGTACCGCCGAGCACCGTCGAGGCCGTCCTGACCCAGGCTGCCGACGCCTGTTCGGGCGGTCGCCCGGGTGCGCGGCGGGAGTCGCTCGAGTCGTACGTGCAGCGGCTCGAGCGGATCGAAGCGATCGCCATCGCGAAGCGCGGCGTGGAGAAGGTGTTCGCCATGCAGGCCGGCCGCGAACTCAGGGTGATGGTCAAACCCGAGTTGGTGGACGACCTCGAGGCGCACGTGCTGGCCCGTGAGGTGGCGAAGCAGATCGAGGAGGAACTGACCTACCCGGGTCAGGTCAGGGTGACCGTGATCCGGGAGTCCAGGGCCACCGAAGTCGCTCGCTGACGGCCGACGTCTGCTGTGGCCAGGCGCGCGGACCCGCCCGCGCAGACGAGCCTGGCCCGACCCGCAGCCACGACCGCGGGTATCGCCGGCGCGGCCGGACCGGTACTCCGGTTCGACGACTCCTGGCCCGAGGTCATCGCGCCGGCAGGTCCGACTCGCGGGTCTGGTCACCGGCGATCTCGCCGACCACCGACCCGGCGGCACCGGCGTCGACCACCTTGGCGCCCTTACGACCCCGCCGGAACCGGCGCTCCAATATCGACGCCGACGTGGTGAGGGTCAGGTTCAGCACGATGTAGATGACGCTGACCAGCACATAGGTCGGCAGCAGGTTCTGGTAATTGCTCGCCGAGGTGCCCGCCGCTCGGCGCAACTCCACGTAGCCGACCAGGATCCCACCGAGTGCGGTGTCCTTGAGGATGACCACCAGCTGGCTGACGATGGCGGGCAACATCGCGGTCAGCGCCTGCGGCAGCAGCACGTTGGTCATGACCTGGGTCTTGCGCAGGCCGATGGCGACCGCCGCTTCGGTCTGTCCCAGGGGGAGCGCGCGCACCCCGGCCCGGAAGACCTCGGCCAGTACCGACCCGTTGTAGAGCACCAGGCCGATGACCACGGCTGCCAACGGACTCGACGAGCCGACCGCGGAGAACCAGAGCTGGAATGCGAAAACCATCAGGATGATCACCGGCACCGACCGGAAGAACTCGACGACCACCGAAGCCGGCCAGCGGATCCAGCTGTGGTCCGACATCCGCGCGACGCCCAGGATCGCACCCAGCGGCAGCGCGATCACCACGGAGATCAGTGCCGCCTTGATGGTGTTCCACAGACCTGGGAGCAGATATGTGGTCCAGTTCTGCGCTTCGATCAGGGGCTTCCACTTCTCCGCCGTGAGCTGGCCGTTGTCGGCCAGCACGTCGATCACCCACCACACCGCGGCGACCAACAGGGCAGCGAAAACGATGCTGTAGATCAGGTTGCGCAGTCGGGCCTTGGGGCCGGGGTGGTCGTACATCACGTTGGTACTCATCGGCTCACCCGCCGCTCCAGGCCATGCCGGTTCATCGCTTCACCGTCGCCCGGTGGGCCAACCAGCCCAGCAGCAGCCCGACCGGCAGGGTCAGCACGACGAAGCCGAGGGCGATCACGATGAACACCGCGAAGTACTTGTCGGCCTCGTTCTCCATCAGGGTGTTCATCAGCAGCGCGGCCTCGGCCACTCCGATCGCCGAGGCCACGGTGGTGTTCTTGGTCAGCGCGATCAGCACACTTGCCAACGGCGCGATGACGGCGCGGAACGCCTGGGGCATCACCACAATGCCGAGCACTTGGCTGAACTTCAGGCCGATCGCCCTCGCCGCCTCGGCCTGCCCGGCCGGCACCGTGTTGATCCCGGAACGGATCGCCTCGGCGACGAACGTCGCGGTGTACAGGATGAAGCCCAGCACGGCCAGCCGGAAGTTCTGGGCATTCAGGAAGATCTGCGGATGCTCGCCCGGCGTGCGCACCGCGAGCTTGAGTCCCAGCTGGGTGTAGAGCACCTGGGCCATCATGATGATGATCACCGTGAGCGGGATGTTGCGGACCACGTTCACGTAGACGGTGGCGAAGCTGCGCATCAGCGGCACCGGCGACACCCGCATCCCGGCCAGGACGGTGCCGAGGATGAGTGCCCCGATCGCCGACCAGAAGGTCAGTTGGACGTTCATCCAGAACGCGGCGAGCACGTCGTACTGGGGATCGGACAGGAAGCTGAAGTCCATGTCTCCCTCGCGATTCGTCCGGCCGGGGGCGAGTGGGTGAGGTGGGCTGACCGACCCGATGCCAGCGGCCGGCGCCCGACCGAATGTCGGGCGCCGGCCGTCGGGGGTCAGCTCGTCGCTGCGGAACTCGCCGCACCACTACTCGAGCCGCCACCGGCAGTAGGCGGCTCGGGAATCTGGTAGCCGGACGGTCCGACGTTGGTCTCGAGGGACTTCTTCCAGGACCCGTCTTCGATCATCTTCGCGATCGCGGCGTCGATCGCCGCCGTGCCCTCGGTGTCACCCTTCATCAGACCGATGCCGTAGTTCTCGTCCGAGAAGCCCTTGCCGACCACCTTGAACTGGCCGGGGCTCTGGGCGGCGAAGCCGGCCAGGATCACATCGTCGGTGGTCACCGCATCGACGACCCCTGCCTTGAGCTGTTCGACGCACTCGGAGTACGTGCCGAACTGCTGCAGCGCGACATCGGCGGCGAAGTTGTCCTTGACCTTCTGCGCTGACGTCGACCCGGTCACCGAGCAGAGGATCTTGCCGTTCATCGCGTCCGGCCCGGTGATGTCCGTGTTGTCCGCCTTGACCAGGAGGTCCTGGTGGGCGACGAAGTACGGCCCGGCGAAGTTCACCTTCTCCTTGCGGGTGTCGGTGATCGAGTAGGTGGCGACGATGAAGTCGACCTCGCCCTTGCCGATCTTGTCCTCGCGTTCGGCAGACTTGGTCTCGACCAGGGTGACCCCGGACTCCTCGACGCCGAGTGCCTTTGCGACGTACCTGGCTACGTCCACGTCGAAGCCGGCGAACGTGCCGTCCGGCTTCTTGAGCCCGAGACCAGGTTGGTCGTACTTGATGCCGACGGTCAGCTTGCCCGCCTTGGCGTTGTTCAGCACCTGTGGCGGCCCGGCCGGGGCAGGCGAGGCGGCCGAGGTGGCACTGGCGGCGGTGGTGCCGCCACCGCTTCCGGTGTCGCTGTCGCTGCCGCATCCGGCGAGTACCAGTGCTGCGGCTGCCGCGGCCGCAACAAGTCCGTGTCGGGTCATGCGCATCGGTGGGTCTCCCTTTCGTTCCCGTCGCGCGGATCTCGCGCTCGGATCGTTCAGTGGGTGAGGATCTTGGACAGAAAGTCCTTGGCCCGGTTGGACTTCGGCGCCGTGAAAAAGGTGTCGGGGGTGGAGTCCTCGACGATCTCGCCGTCGGACATGAAGATCACCCGGTCGGCGGCCTTGCGGGCGAAACCCATCTCGTGGGTGACCACCAGCATGGTCATGCCCTCCTTGGCCAACGAGGTCATCACGTCGAGCACCTCGTTGACCATCTCGGGGTCGAGCGCGCTGGTCGGCTCGTCGAACAGCATCACCTTGGGCTGCATGGCCAGGGCCCTGGCGATCGCCACGCGCTGCTGTTGACCACCGGACAACTGGGCGGGCAGCTTGTCTTTCTGGGTGGCGATGCCGACGCGGTCCAACAACTGCAGGGCGAGCTTCTCGGCGTCCTTCTTGCCCATCTTGCGGACCTTGATCGGCCCCAGCGTGACGTTCTGCAGGATCGTCTTGTGGGCAAAGAGGTTGAACGACTGGAACACCATGCCGACCTCGGACCGCAGTTGGGCCAGACCCTTGCCCTCCGCCGGCAGCAGGACACCGTCGATCGCGATCTCGCCCGAATCGATCGGCTCCAAGCGGTTGATGGTCCGACACAGCGTCGACTTCCCGGAACCGGAGGGACCGAGGACCACGAGCACCTGGCCCGCCGGCACGTCGAGGTTGATGTCCTTGAGCACGTGGAGCTGGCCGAAGTGCTTGTCCACCGACGTCATCCGCACCATCGGAGGTGCGTCGGCGCGCACAGGCGGCTGGTCCGATGCAGCGCTCACGTAGCCTCCCCGGGCCCACACCACTCCCGGCTGCACAGCCGGACCTTACGAGCGTTTCACACAGCCTGGCGTCACAGGGCCACGCACAGCAACGGGTTACCGGATCTTTATGCAGAGCGGACCAGCGCGGCGAGATCGCGGGAAAAGGACAAATCGGATTGGTGGTCGGAGGCGACGTACCCTGTTCGGCGTGACTGTTCTCCCGTCGCCGTCCTTCGTCGGCACGCCGGCCGACCTGCTCGGCCGGCCTCGATCGCCGTACGCCCCGATGGGGCCGGCCGGACGTACCAGGTCCGCACCTACGGCTGCCAGATGAACGTTCACGACTCGGAGCGGTTGGCCGGCCTGCTGGAGGACGCCGGCTACCGCGCCGCTACCGACGACGAGCCTGCTGACGTCGTGGTGTTCAACACCTGCGCGGTGCGGGAGAACGCGGACAACAAGCTCTACGGCAACCTGTCGCATCTGGTGCCGGCCAAGAGCGCCAATCCGGACATGCAGATCGCCGTCGGTGGCTGCCTTGCGCAGAAGGACCGAGGAGAAATCCTGCGGCGCGCACCGTATGTCGACGTGGTCTTCGGCACGCACAACATCGGTTCGCTGCCCACCCTGCTGGAGCGGGCCAGGCACAATCGTTCGGCCGAACTGGAAATCGTCGAGTCGCTCGAGGTGTTCCCCTCGTCGCTGCCGGCCAAGCGTGACTCGGCCTACGCCGCCTGGGTTTCGATCTCGGTGGGCTGCAACAACACGTGCACGTTCTGCATCGTGCCATCGCTGCGCGGCAAGGAGGCCGACCGGCGGCCGGGTGACATCCTGGCCGAGGTCGGCATGCTGGCTGCGGACGGCGTGCTCGAGGTGACGCTGCTCGGCCAGAACGTCAACTCGTACGGTGTCGAGTTCGGCGATCGGCAGGCGTTCGCGAAACTGCTACGGGCCTGCGGGGAGGTCCCCGGGCTCGAGCGGGTGCGGTTCACCTCCCCGCACCCACGCGACTTCACCAGCGCAGTGATCGCGGCCATGGCCGAGACACCCGCGGTGTGCCCGCAACTGCACATGCCGCTGCAGTCCGGGTCCGACCGGATCCTGAAGGCGATGCGCCGTTCCTACCGGTCGGCGCGCTACCTGGACATCCTGGCCGAGGTGCGCACGCGCCTGCCCGACGCAGCCATCACCACGGACGTCATCGTGGGCTTCCCCGGTGAGACCGAGGAGGACTTCCAGCAGACTCTCGATGTGGTGACGCGCGCGCAGTTCGCCGGAGCGTTCACGTTCCAGTACTCGGCGCGCCCGGGAACGCCTGCCGCGTCGCTACCCGACCAGGTGCCGGCGGCCGTCGTGCGGGAGCGTTACCAGCGGCTGCAGGCCCTGGTCGAGGCGTCGGCATTGGCGGGGAACCGCGGGCAGATCGGACGGGTCGTCGAAGTCCTGGTGGCCGCGGGCGAGGGGCGCAAGGACGTCGAGACCCAGCGGCTCTCGGGTCGGGCGCGTGATGGCCGGCTGGTGCACCTGCGACCCACCGGGCCGGTCGTGGATGGCGAAGTGCGGCCCGGTGACGTGGTGACCACGGTCGTCACCGGCGCGGCACCTCACCACCTGACCGCCGATGGCGATCTGATCTCGCACCGCCGGACCCTGGCCGGTGACAAGCACGCCGCCGGACTCCGTCCGATGACCCCGGGCGTTGGCCTTGGTCTGCCCTCGATCGGCCGCCCGGCCAAGGTCGCGATACCGGCGTCGGCCTGCAGCGCCTGAGCTGCCGGGAAACCCGGCGAGCGCACCGACAAGGCCCAGATCTCCACAGGTCTGGGCCTTCTCGTCCAAACCTCGGCCGAAAGTATGGGCCGAAAGTATGGGCCGAAAGTATGGGTCAGTGGTCGACCGCGCTCTCCGCGGCCCCGAGCCACTCCTCCCACTGTCGGGCCTGGGCCTCGGCCTGCTCCGCGCGCTTCCGATCGCCGGCTGCGGCCGCCTTCGCGGCTTGGGTCCGGAACTGTTCGGCCCTGGCGCGGAACTGTTCGACCCGCGCGCTGGTCTCCGGATCGGTGCGCCGCCAGTGCGTCTGCTCGGCTGACCTGACCCGCTCCTCCACCGCCCGCAACCGGCCGTCGAGCTCGCGCATGCGTTCGCGCGGCACCTTGCCGGCAGCCTCCCACCGCTCCTGGACCGACCGCAGTGCCGCCCTGGCCTGCTCGAGACCTGCCGCCGGGTCGATGGCCTCGGCTTCGGCGATCAGCTTCTCCTTGGTCGCTGCGTTGGCATCGAACTCTGCGTCCCGGGCGGCGAAGGTCTGGTTCCGGCGCGAGAAGAACTTCTCCTGCGCAGCGCGGAACCGGTCCCACAGCGCGTCCTCGACATCCCTGGGCGCCCGGCCGACGGCCTTCCACTCGGTCATCAGGGTGCGGTACGAACCGGCGGTCTCGCCCCATTCGGTGGACTCGGACAACTCCTCGGCGCGGGCGATCAGCTTCTCCTTGGCGTCCTTCGCCGCGGCCCGCTGCTTGTCCAGTTCTGCGAAGTGCGAGCCGCGGTGCCGGGTGAAGGTGTCACGGGCCTTGGCGAACCGCTTCCACAGCGCGTCGTCGGTCTTCCGGTCGATGCCGCGGATGGTCCGCCACTCCTCGACAATCTCCTTGAGCCGGTCTCCGGTGGTCTTCCATTGGGTCGATTCCGCCAGTTCCTCGGCCTCGGTGCACAGCTTCTCCTTGGCCGCGACGGCGGCCGCCCGGACGGCAGCGCGCTGTGCCGAAGCTCCGGCGATCGCCTGGTCGGACGCGGCGATCACCAGCTCGAGCCGGGCCGCCGCGGAGTCCAGGTCACCGACCGCGGCCAGGGTTTCGACCTGCTCACGCAGCGCGACCGCCTGAGCCTTCGTCGCCTTCGGGTCACCGGTGCCGGACGCCAGGCGCGCCTCGAGCACGGCGATCTCGGTGGAGAAGCTGTCGAACCTGAGGCCGAAGTGGGCAAGGCCGGCTTCGGCGTCGCCGGCCTGCCAACTGCCGACCTGACGCTCTCCGGCCGCCGTGCGTACGAAGACCAAACCGTCGTCGTCGATCCGGCCCCACTCGTGCGGGTTCACAGGTTCGACCGTCGGCTCGACCACCGCCGGCGTGTGGTGCGCAGCCGGCGTCGGCGGCTTCACGCGCGGGCCGGCCGGACGGGCGCCCGGGCCACCGGGGCGCCCCGGCGATGGCCGGCCGGACCCCGGTGCCCCGGGTGCTGGGCCGGAGGAGGTACGACGTGGGTGGCGGCATCCGGCGGTTCGGCGGGGGCAGGTGGCTCGCTCGGCGTTTCGGGTGCAGCCGGCGTTTCGGGCTCGTGGGTGCGGGGGGCTCGGTGGGTGCGGGGGGCTCGGTGGGGGTGGCTGGCTCGGACTGGGCCTGGGGTTGCGCCGGGGCCGGCTCGTTCGGGATCGGCGCGCGTTCGGCCTCGCTGGGCAGGTCCGTGGCTTCGAGAACCAGCGGCGCGTCCGGATCGGCGGCCGGCAGCGGCGCCACGACCGGATCCGGACCGGGCACCACATCGGGGGCAAGTGCCGGCTCCGGGGCGGCGACCGGCTCCGGAGCGGCGACCGGGTCCGGAGACTCGGTCGGTACGGGAGCCGCCACCGGGTCCGGCGTATCCGAGGGGGCGGGCGCCTCAACCGGGTTCGGAGGCTCTGCCGGTACGGGCGCCTCAGCCGGGTCCGGCGCATCCGTGGGTGCGGGCGCCTCAACCGTGTCCCGCGCCCTGGCCGGCGCGGGAGCATCCACCAGACCGGGACCAGGACGGGGCGCAACTTCCGACTCGGCGATCTGCGCCGTCTCCGGCGTCTGTGCCGTGTCCGCGCCGTCTTCCGCCGTGTCCGCCGTTCCCGTCACCGCCGCCTCAGCTGGGACGTCCTCCAGTTTCCCGGCCGCGGTGGGTTCGTCGGGCGCAGTGGGTTCGTCGGGCACAGTTGTTGCGCCGGGCACAGTGGGCTCACTCGACACAACGGGCCGGTCCGGTGCTGAGAACTTCCCTGAGCCGGCGGGTTGGGCACCGTCCGGCGCACCGGGGTCGGCCGGCGGCACCGCCGGTGCAGTGGGCTCCGGGGGTCTACCGGCGGAACACTCGGGGTGCTCGGCGTCGGCGCTCCCGGGGTCGGTCCCTCCGGCGGCGACAGCGGACTGGGCGGTGGGGGCAGCGGCACCGGGCTGGACGGGTGGTCCGGCAACGGAACGGGTACGTCCGGCACGGGTGCCGGACCGGCCGGCCCAGGAGGCGGGACGATCGGACCTGGCGCCGGGGGAAAGGTCATCTCCGGTGCGGGTGCCGTCGGAGCCTGGGTCGGCGAGGGCGAGATCTCCGTATCGACCGCTGACGATGGGACGACCCCGACAGATTCGGAGATCCCGGCCTTCGTCGGCTCGGTGGGAGTGATGTCCTCGGTCATGGTCGCGGGCCTTCCTGCTGCTGCGGGGGAGCTGGGCTCCCGGTGCCCGCGTGGGGCACCCGATATCTCGGTGTGGCCGGCCGTGCTCCGGCGCACGACCCAGTGTGCCCTGTCCGGACCTGCGGGGCGACTGTCAACGGCACCCGGTTGCCGGTATCGCCGCCGGTCGAGCCGCTCGCATAGCCTGCCGGGGTGATCAAGGCCGTCGTCGTGTGTCCACCGGCGCCGTTCTTGATTCCCGGCATCGCGCCCAACCTGCGCGCCGCAGCCGGGACGGTGGCCCAGGCGAGCCGCCGCGCGGTGGTCCAGCTGGCCGATGTGGACCGCATCGTCGTGCTCGCCGCGGCCGCTCGGCGGGGCCGACTCGGCCCGGGAACACGCCTGTCGGGTTCGGTGTTCGGGCGGTCCGATGTCCCGGCGGTGGCGCCGGTGAACCTGCCCGGAGCGCCGCCGTCGCACTCGGCGGTGTCGGCATCGCCGGCCGCGGTGGTCGCCGGCTACCTGCTCGACGGGGCCGGCATCCGCCGTTCCACCGAGGTCGTGGACCTGGAGCGGGGCGATGCAGACAGCGCAGCGGAGTTGTTGCTCGCCCTCCCTGACGCTGTCGGGATCCTGGCCATGGCCGACGGCGCCGCGGCGCACGGGCCGGGCGCGCCGATGGCGCAGGACGACAGGGCCGGTCAGGTCGACCGACGACTGGCCGCAGCGCTGGCCGCCGGGAGTCCGGCAGATCTGGCCACCGCGACCGAGGACGACGACCTGTTGACCACGGTCGGCGTGACAGCTGTCGAGGTGTTCCGGGCGCTCGCGCGGTTGCCGGCGCCGCAGGCCGCCGCCCTGCTCGCCCGGGACGCCCCGTTCGGCGTCGGCTACCTGGTCGCGACCTGGGCCTACCGATCGGCCGTTCGATGACGGCGGTGTCGAGGTTGCTCGTGGTGGTCGGGCCCGACGGGAACCGGCAAATCCGAGCTCGCCCTCGATCTGGCCGAGCGGTTGACCGGAGAGGTGGTCAACGGCGATGCGATGCAGCTCTATCGCGGCATGGACATCGGCACCGCGAAGCTGGCACCGGCGCAGCGTCGCGGCGTCCCGCACCACCTGTTGGACGTCCTCGACGTCACCCAGACCGCGTCCGTCGCCGTCTACCAACGCGAGGCCCGTGCGATCATCGCCGACGTCCTGGACCGTGGCCGCACGCCGATCCTCGCCGGCGGTTCCGGGCTGTACCTGCAGGCCGTCGTCGACGACATCGGGTTCCCCCCGACCGACCCGGCGTTGCGGCTGCGCTGGGAGGCCGAGGTCGAGCGGCTCGGCCCGGAGCGGGCCCATGCCCGGCTTGCCGAGCTGGATCCCAGCGCCGCCGCGGTGATTCTGCCGAGCAACTCCAGGCGCATCGCCAGGGCGCTCGAGGTCATCGAACTCACCGGACAGCCCTTCTCCGCCTCCATGCCGAGGCCCGGAGCGCCGGCGTTCGATGCGCTGCTGGTCGGGTTGGATCTTCCGACCGAGGCGCTCGACGCGCGCATCGCGCGGCGGGTCGAGCAGATGGTCGGCGCGGGTCTCGAGGCCGAGGTACGGGAGCTGCTCGATCGCGGACTGCGGGCCGGCCGCACAGCCTCGCGGGCGCTGGGCTATCCGCAGTTCATCGAGGTGATCGACGGCCGGGCGACGACCGACGAGGCGGTGGCGTCGACGGTGCAGGCCACCCGGCGGTTCGTCAGGCGGCAACGGTCGTGGTTCCGCCGGGACAGCAGGATCAGCTGGCTGGACGCGTCCCGGCCCGACCTGCCCGACGCCGTCCATGCGCCTGCTGACCCCGCCGTAGGCTGGTAGGCGTGGGCGACGGCATCGCGTTCGTGAAAGGACACGGCACGGAGAACGACTTCGTGCTGCTGCCCGATGCCGACCGGATCCCTGCAGATCGACGAGCGACTGGTGCGCGCCATCTGCGACCGCCGCGCCGGGATCGGCGGCGACGGGGTGATCAGGATCGCGCCCGGCGGCGACGGCCGATGGTTCATGGACTACCGCAACGCCGATGGCTCGGTTGCCGAGATGTGCGGCAACGGGGCCCGGGTGTTCGCGCGATTCCTGGTGACCGCGGGCTGGGCCGAACCCGGCCGGATGGACTTTCTCACCCGTGGCGGCGTGCGCACGGCCGAACTCGGGGCCGACGGGGACGTTCGCGTCGGCATGGGTCCGGTTCACCTCGGTGCTGCCTCGGCCGCGTCGGTGGTGGGCACGACGTTCCCGGCCGCCGGGTCGACGTCGGCAATCCGCACCTGGTGTGCGTACTGGACGGTCCCGATGCGCAGGCGCGGCTCGCCGGGCTGGACCTGACATGTCGGCGCCGGCCGTCGATGCGGCCGAGTATCCGCAGGGCGCGAATGTCGAGTTCATCGTGCGCGACGCTGGTCGATTCCGGGCGGCGCTGACCATGCGGGTGCACGAGCGCGGGGTGGGGGAGACCCGGTCCTGCGGGACCGGCACGGTCGCCGCCGCCGTCACCCTGCTCGACGGCGCGGACGGCACGCGTGAGCGTGCGGGTGCCCGGTGGTCAGGTGACGGTCGAGGTCTCGGCCGGCGAGGCCTGGCTGACCGGGCCCGCCGTGCTGGTGGCCTCGGGAGTGCTGGACGAGGACTTCACCGCGGCGATCACGGGCTGACCCGGGCTCAGGCCTCCGGCACCGTCGGCCGGTCCTCGTCCAGTTCGCTGGTCACCCTCGTCGCGTCTTCCTGGTCTCCGCGTCCGGCAGGGTGAACATCCGCCACAGCGGCGAGAAGTAGATCGGCAGCAGCGAGAACAGTCCGGCGACCGACAGCGATCCAGAAGGTCGGGACAATGCCCAGGTGGGTGCCGAGGATGCCGCCGATGAATGCGCCGATGGGCATCGATCCCCACACCAGGAACCGGGCGGAGGCGTTCATCCGGCCCAGCAGCGCCGGTGGGCACAACCGCTGGCGGAAGCTGACGGTGGAGATGTTGTACGCCACCACGCTGGTCGAGAGCAGCACCGAACCGACCATCAGGGTCGGCACCGCCGGCAGCACCGACGACAGCGGCCAGGCGAAGGTGAACGCCTGGAACACGGTGGCCGTTGTGATGATCGTCAGACCCTCACCGATGGTCCTGGCCAGCTTGGTGGTGAGCACCGCGGCGACCAGTCCGCCCGCGGCGCCGGCCATCTCCATGATCCCGATGGTGACCGGGGACAGGTGCAGGGTGTCGACCATGTAGAGGACCTCGAGCGCCGTGATGGCGCTGAATGTCAGGTTTCCCAGGCCCGTACAGGCGATCAGCCGCCGCAGGAGCGGGTGACCGACGACGAACTTCAGTCCCTCGCCGATCTCGGTGACCAGTGGCCGTCGGTCTGCGGCGGGCGGTGGTGTCTCCCGATGCCGGATGCGCCAGAGCGCGGTCGCCGACGCCAGGTAGCCGGCCGCATTGACGACAATCACCCATGGGGCGCCGATCAGTTTGATCAGCAGGCCGCCCACGCCCGGCCCGACGAGCTGGGACACCGATTGGCTGGCCTGCAGTTTGCTGTTGCCCTCGACCACCTGGTCCCGCGGCACCAGCACCGGTAGGTACGACTGGTAGGAGACATCGAAGAAGACCGTCAGCATGCCCGCGGCGGTGGCTACCACGAGTACCTGAGCGAAGGTCAGCCAACCCAGCCACCAGGCCAGTGGGAGGGTGGCCAACAACAGCGCGCGGCCCACGTCCGCGACCATCATCACGTTGCGTTTGTGCCGCCGGTCGATCAAGGCACCTGACGGCAGACCGATGATCAAGAAACCGAGACTGGTGAGGGTGGTGAGCAGACCCATCTGGAATTCGCTCGCCCCGAGCGCGGTCACCGCCAGGTAGGGCACGGCGAGCCCGCCGAGCGCGACACCCAGTTGGCTCGCGGTGTCGCCGATCCAGAGCCGGCGGAAATCGGCATGATGGATCAGGCTCCGTTGGACCGGCTGCGTCACACCACCATGGTGCCTCGACTGATTGGGGAAATTCAATCGGTTACCCTGCAAGAGTGGCTGAGCGCGAGCCCTCCAGGTCGGCGACGACGGTGTTCCCGGCGGTCCGGCGCTTGGCGACGGACCCGGAGCGCCGTGCGCTCGCCAGCGTGCTCCGGCTGCGCATCCTGCGCATGTGCAGGTACGAGTCGCTGACCAACAAGGAGATCGCCGCACGTCTCGGCCGGAACCCGGCGAGTGTGTTGCACCACGTCCGCACCCTGGTCGCCCAGGGTTTCCTGGTGGCGGGGGAGACCCGCCGCGGGCCGCGCGGGTCCCGGGAGGTCCCGTACTCGGCGACGATGAAGTCCTGGACCCTGGACATGCCCCCGTCGCAATCCGACGACACCCTGCTCCGCGCCTTCCTCGAAGAGGTGGCCCAGGTGCCGACCGCCCGGGTACAGATGGTGCGTCTCGGTCTGCAGCTCAGCCCCGAGCATCGGCAGGAGCTGCTCGATCGGCTCGAGCGTCTGCTCGACGAATTCGCCCGGCGCGAGCTGGACCCCGACGGAGCGCGGGAGTCGCTGTTCCTGGCGATCCACCCCGAGCCCTGAACGCGAACCGTCGACTCGACGAACCGATCACAGGTCGTTCGCCGGCCCAGGTCGAGCAGGCGAACGAGTTGCGCATTCGGCGCAAGGATCCAGCCCCGCCCGGCGCTGCGCCGATGAATCGAGCGGGTCGAAGTCGGCTCGCCGGGGTCGCCGGGCCGGATGACGGAGAAATCGCTGGCCGGGACGTGGCACCCTGGAAGGCGTATGACTACACACGACGAATTTCCCGAGACCTGGCCAACCACCACGGTGGAGCTCATCGAGGCCGACCCCGGCACCCGGGGCGAACAGGACCTGGCCGACCGGGCCGCCTTGCGCCGGGTCGCCGGGCTGTCCACCGAACTCACCGACATCTCCGAGGTCGAGTACCGCCGGCTGCAACTGGAGCGGGTGGTGCTGGTCGGTGTCTGGACGGACGGCACGGCCGCCGACGCCGAGGCGTCCATGGCCGAACTCTCCCGGCTCGCCGAGACGGCCGGATCGGTGGTGCTGGACGCGGTCGTGCAGCGGCGCCGCCACCCGGACGCGAGCACCTACATCGGGTCGGGCAAGGTCATCGAGCTCGCCGAGATCGTCGCGGCTACCGGCGCCGACACGGTGATCTGCGACGGCGAACTTTCCCCTGGCCAGCTGCGCAATCTGGAAGAGCGGCTACGCGTCAAGGTGGTCGACCGCACCGCGCTGATCCTGGACATCTTCGCTCAGCACGCCAGGTCGAAGGAGGGCAAGGCGCAGGTCGAGTTGGCCCAGCTCAACTATCTGGTGCCGCGGCTACGGGGCTGGGGCGCCGCGCTCTCCCGGCAGCGCGGCGGTCGGGTGGCTGCCGGCGCAGGCATCGGCTCGCGCGGACCGGGTGAAACCAAGCTGGAGATCGACCGGCGGCGGATCCACCGCCGGATCGCCCAACTGCGTTCCGAGTTGGCAGGTATGCGAAGGGTGCGGGACACCAAGCGGTCCCAGCGGCGGGCCAACCTGGTACCCGCGGTGGCCATTGCCGGGTACACCAACGCCGGAAAATCGTCCCTGCTCAACCGGTTGACCGCGGCCGGGGTTCTGGTGGAGGACGCGCTGTTCGCCACGCTCGACCCAACCACCCGGCGCACCCGTACGGTCGATGGTCGCGAGTACACCTTGACCGACACGGTGGGGTTCGTCCGGCACCTGCCACACCAGCTGGTCGAGTCGTTCCGATCGACGCTGGAGGAGATCGCCGACGCCGACCTCGTGGTGCACGTCATCGATGGCTCGGACGGCAAGCCGGAGGACCAGGTCAGCGCGGTGCGTGAGGTGCTGGCCGAGATCGACGCGGGGCGGCTCCCGGAGATCCTGGTGGTGAACAAGGTGGACGCGGCCGACGAGGTCAGCCTGACCCGGCTGCGGCATCTGCTGCCGACCGCGGTCTTCGTCTCCGCACGGACCGGCCAGGGCATCGAGCACCTCCGCGAGGTCATCGCGGCCGCCCTGCCCGACCCGTCGGTGGCTGTGGATGTGCTGGTGCCGTTCGACCGTGGCGACCTGGTCTCCCGGGTTCACGCCGAAGGCACAGTGCTTGTCGAGGAGCATCTGGCCGAGGGCACCCGGCTCCGGGCCAGGGTGAACCCCGGCCTCAGCGGCCTGCTGGCCGGTTTTGCGGTACCCGCGATCAGCGGCTGAACCGAGACCAAGGCGCCCAGGACCGATCCGGACCGCCGGGAGCGTCGAACCACTGCCCGTCGGCAGGTATCGTGACCGACAGGTGCCGGTGTCGACCCCTACTCGGACAACGACCGAACGGGCCGTGCACCGTAGTGACGAGGAGGAACGATGGGCGGCCTTTCCTGGTGGCACTGGTTGATCATCATTGCGGTGTTCATCCTGCTGTTCGGCGCGAAGAAGTTGCCGGACGCTGCGCGCGGCCTCGGCCGGTCGCTGCGCATTCTCAAGTCCGAGGTGTCGGCGATGCACGACGACGATCCCAAGGAGAAGCCACCGGCGGAGACCGACGCGACCGCGCGTCAGGCCACGCCGGCCGGCGAGATCCTGGCGACGCCGGCCGCACAGGTCCCGCCCGTGGTCGCGCCCGCGGTGGTGCAGCCGTCCCCGGTGCAGACCCAGCCGGTTGCCCAGACCGTGACCCAGACGGTGCCGAACACCGTCCCGCAGCCCGTGGTTCAGCCGGTCCAGCAGCCGACGGTCAACGGCGTGCCGGTGTCGGAGCAGCGCAGCAGCTGAGCTCTGTTGCTGCCTCCGCGGTCCGAGTGCGGGCTGCGGATGTGCTCCTGCTTTGAGGCCATGCGAAAGGGCCCCGATCCTGCATCAGGATCGGGGCCCTTTCGCGTTCGTCCGGCCCGGGGAGATCCGCGTCGCGTGCGGCGAGCCGAACGGGATGCCGGGAGACCAGCTCTCCCGGCAACGTCTCGGGTCAGATCTTCCGCAGGACAGCCACCACCCGGCCGAGCACCACCGCTTCATCGCCCGGAATGGGCTGAAAAGCCGGGTTGTGCGGGATCAACTGGACGTGACCGTCCCGACGGCGGAACGTCTTCACAGTGGCCTCGCCGTCGATCATGGCCGCGACGATGTCCCCGTTCTCTGCCACCGGCTGCTGCCTGACCACCACCCAGTCGCCGTCGGTGATCGCGGCGTCGACCATCGAGTCTCCGACCACCCGGAGCAGGAACAACGTGCCCTCGCCGACCAGGTCGCGGGGCAGCGGGAAGACGTCCTCGACGGCTTGCTCGGCCAGGATCGGGCCACCCGCTGCGATCCGGCCCACGACCGGCACGTAGGCGGGTTGCGGTCGCCGCACGCCCTCGACGTCTTCGGAGATCTCATCGGGCATCCGAATGTCGACGGCGCGCGGCCGATTGGGGTCCTTGCGCAGCAGCCCCCTGCGCTCCAGGACGGCCAGCTGGTGCGCCACCGAGGACGGCGACTTCAGCCCGACCATCTCTCCGATCTCCCGGACGCTCGGCGGGTAACCGCGGCGTGCCACCGAGTCCCGGATCACCGAGAGCACCTTCTGCTGGCGCATGGTCAGCGGCCGGCCGTTGTCCTGGTCGGGGAATTCACTGACCGAGCCCTCGGTGTCCGCGCCGATCGCCGTTTCGTCGCCGGCGGTCGGGTCGTCCCCGCTGTCGCCACCGCCGGCGTCCCGGCCGTCGGATCGTCCTGTCACCACTGGTGCCCTCCCTGGTCCCTCGTCCGCCTCGGTCCGGGCGGCACGGCGTCGAAGCGGACGAGCCCTTTCCGACGGATCTCAGGGTAGGCCTCGCCACATCACAATTCAAACACGCGTTCGACCGACACGCCGACTGTCTCTACCCACTGTCCGACCGGCGGTGTACAACTCGGTCAGACGTTCGATAGAACGCCCGTTCGACCCTCGCGAGAGGGGAGACGCCCACAGGGCCGCCCGCCGGCCCGTTTCGGAAGGCCAGCAACGATGAGCGTGCAGACCAGCATCACAGATGGTCCTGTCGGTTTCGTGCGTCGGTCGGCCCCGCGTGTCGCGCCCACCGGTGCGCCACGGAGTCCGCGGTCGCCGCGGGTCCCCGTCCGTGAGGTCGAGCGCCGCAGGTCGCGGGGCCCGTCTCGGACCAGGCCGTCGATCGCACTGCCGCCGGCTGCTCCCGCCCGGGTATTGCCCGCGGAGTGCCCGGCGAGCGATGACGGACCCGGCTACCGGTTGGGGCGCTGGGCACGGTTGTCGCTGACCCTGACCACACTGGCCACCGCTGTCCTGCTGGTGGTCTCGCTGCTGCCGGCGTCGTCGACCGGCGTGCACTCGGTGACGGTCCAGCCGGGGGACACCCTGTGGTCCATAGCAGCGGCGGCGGCCGGCGATGCCGACCCGCGCGGGGTCGTCGAGCAGATCCGGGCGCTCAACGGGCTCACCGACGGGCCGCTGGTGGAAGGCATGCAGCTGCGCGTCCCACTGCGTTGACGACGGGCGACACGCGTGACATAGGGGCTTGCGGAATGTCGAGGCCCGGCCTAGCGTTTCCCTAGATATAGTAGTTACACCGATGTAAGTCATCCACAGGTTGTGCCACTGCGGTGGAGAGTTGTCCACAGCCGAAGGATGGTCATCCACTGCCGGTCCACCGGTCGATCCACACGCGGGGTCGCCGGCGTCGCCAGTACGTACGACGAGAAGGAGGTGCGGCGGTGCGGTGTCCGTTCTGTCGGCATCCCGACTCCAGGGTCATCGACTCCCGTGAGGTCGAGGACGGTCAGGCGATCCGTCGGCGCCGCTCCTGCCCGGAGTGTGCGCGGCGGTTCACCACGGTGGAGCAGACCGTGCTGGCCGTGGTGAAGCGCAACGGCGTCACCGAGCCGTTCAGCCGGGACAAGGTCGTCGCCGGGGTTCGGCGGGCATGCCAGGGGCGTCCGGTGGACGAGGATGCGCTGGCGTTGCTCGCCCAGCAGGTCGAGGACGCCGTACGGGCGACCGGTCAGGCGGAGGTGCCCAGCCAGGAGATCGGGCTGGCCATCCTGGGTCCGCTGCGTGATCTCGATGAGGTGGCGTATCTCCGGTTCGCCTCTGTATACCGCGCGTTCAGTTCGGCCGACGATTTCCTCGCCGAGATCCAGTCGCTGCGAGCCGACGGTCTGCCAACGCAGGACGGCGCCGACTCGCCCGACGACAGCGTCAGCGCTCCGCTTCCCGTCGGCTGAGCGCCCGACTGGACCGGCGGTTCTCCTCCACGACCGCGCCCGACAACCACCCATCCAGCCCGTAGCGATTCACCGAGTATCAGATCAGGGGAAGGGATCAGCAGATGACCGAAACCGTGGGGGCCGCCTCCGTGTCCGGAGCCAAGAGCCGCGGCGCACGAGCCGCGACCGGCCTGGTGCTGGAGCGGCTGTACACCACCGAGGGTGTGCACCCGTACGACGAGGTCACCTGGGAGCGGCGGGACGTCGTGATGACGAACTGGCGCGACGGCTCGGTGAACTTCGAGCAGCGCGGCGTCGAGTTCCCCGACTTCTGGTCGGTGAACGCGACGAACATCGTCACCAGCAAATACTTCCGGGGTGCGGTCGGCACCGCCGCCCGCGAGTCGAGCCTGCGGCAGATCATCGACCGGGTGGTGCACAGCTACACCGAGGCGGGCCGGGCCAACAACTACTTCGCCACTCCGGGCGACGCGGAGGTGTTCGAGCACGAGCTGACCTGGATGCTCCTGCACCAGGTGTTCGCCTTCAACTCCCCGGTTTGGTTCAATGTCGGAACCGCTTCCCCGCAACAAGTCTCGGCGTGCTTCATTCTGGCCGTCGACGACACCATGGACTCCATCCTGAACTGGTATCGGGAGGAGGGGCTGATCTTCAAGGGCGGCTCTGGCGCCGGGCTGAACCTGTCGAGGATCCGCTCGTCCAAGGAGTTGCTCTCCTCCGGCGGGACTGCGTCCGGCCCGGTTTCGTTCATGCGCGGCGCTGACGCGTCCGCCGGCACCATCAAGTCCGGCGGTGCCACCCGGCGGGCGGCGAAGATGGTCGTGCTGGACGTCGACCACCCGGACATCGTCGAGTTCGTCGAGACGAAGGCCAAGGAGGAGAACAAGATCAGGGTGCTCCGGGACGCCGGGTTCGACATGGACCTCGGTGGCGACGACATCGTCTCGGTGCAGTACCAGAACGCCAACAACTCGGTGCGGGTGTCCGACGAGTTCATGCGCGCGGTCGAGGACGGCGGCGAGTTCGGGTTGCGCGCGCGGCAGACCGGTGAGGTCATCGAGACCGTCGACGCCAAGGACCTGTTCAACCGGATCTCCCGGGCCGCTTGGGAGTGCGCCGATCCCGGCATCCAGTACGACTCGACGATCAACGACTGGCACACCTGCCCGGAGTCCGGCCGGATCAATGCGTCCAACCCGTGCAGCGAGTACATGCATCTGGACAACTCCTCGTGCAACCTGGCCTCGCTCAACCTCCTGAAGTTCCTGTCCGACGACGGGCTTTTCGACGCGCAGCGGTTCTCCCGCGCGGTTGAGTTCGTGATCACCGCGATGGACATCTCCATCTGCTTCGCGGACTTCCCGACCCAGCCCATCGCCGAGACCACCAGGGCGTTCCGCCAGCTCGGCATCGGCTACGCGAACCTGGGCGCTCTGCTGATGGCGACCGGCCACGCCTACGACTCCGAGGGCGGCCGGGTGCTGGCCGCCACCATCACCTCGCTCATGCAGGCCACTGCGTACCGCCGGTCCGCCGAGTTGGCGGCGATCGTCGGACCGTACGACGGCTACGCCCGCAACGCCGACGCGCACAAGCGGGTGATGCGCAAGCACGCGGCGGCCAACGACCAGATCCGCACCTTCGGTACCGACGACGCGGCCATCCTCAAGCTGGCGACCAAGGAGTGGGAGCGCACGCTGACTGCGGGCGACAAGCACGGCTATCGCAATGCGCAGGCCTCCGTGCTCGCCCCGACCGGGACCATCGGACTGATGATGGACTGCGACACCACCGGGGTGGAGCCGGATCTCGCCCTGGTCAAGTTCAAGAAACTGGTCGGCGGCGGCTCGATGCAGATCGTCAACCAGACCGTGCCGCGGGCCTTGAAGTCGTTGGGTTACCAACAGGAGCAGATCGAGGCGATCGTCGAGTACATCGCCGAGCACGGGCACGTGGTGGACGCACCGGGCCTGCGGCGGGAGCACTACGAGGTGTTCGACTGCGCCATGGGCGCGCGGTCCATCGCACCGATGGGACACGTCCGGATGATGGCCGCGGTCCAGCCGTTCATCTCCGGAGCCATCTCCAAGACGGTGAACCTGCCCGAGGCGGCGAGCGTCGACGACATCGCCGACGTCTACCTGCAGGGCTGGAAGCTGGGTCTCAAGGCGCTGGCCATCTACCGGGACAACTGCAAGGTCGGTCAGCCGCTGTCCGCCGGCTCGGGCAAGAACGACGGCAAGGCTGCCGACGTTCCGACGGCGGCGCCCGTTGTGGTTGCCGCTGAGCCAGGTCGCCCGGTGCGTCGCCGGCTGCCGAAGAAGCGTCCGTCGCAGACCGTGTCGTTCACTGTCGGCGGTGCCGAGGGTTACCTGACGACAGGGTCGTACCCCGACGACGGTCTCGGTGAGGTGTTCATCAAGCTGGGCAAGCAGGGTTCCACGCTGGCCGGGGTGATGGATGCGTTCTCCATCGCGGTCTCCGTCGGCCTGCAGTACGGCATCCCGCTGGAGTCCTACGTCAACAAGTTCACCAACCTGCGGTTCGAGCCCGCCGGCATGACCGACGACCCCGACGTCCGGATCGCCACGTCGGTGATGGACTACCTGTTCCGCCGGATCGCGCTGGACTATCTGCCGTTGGACAAGCGGGCCGAGTTGGGCATCTACACCGCGGCCGAGCGCACCGCGCAGGTCTCGGCGTCCTACGGCGGAGGCGAGCCGGCCGAGACCGGTGAGGATCTGGTGGAGAACCTGCGCACGTCGGTGGATGCCACGCCACAGCCTCCGCTGCCCGGCGACAAGCCCGCCGAAGGAGCGGTGCCGGCCACCGAGTCGGCAGGGTTGACGGCCCAGGTCAAGGTGCCAGGCACCGGCGGCGCCGGATCGTCCACCGAGCTGCTCGAGTTGGTGATCGGCAAGGCCTCCGATGCGCCGCTGTGCTTCACCTGCGGCACCAAGATGCGTCCGTCCGGCGCCTGCTACGTCTGCGAGGGCTGCGGCTCGACCTCCGGATGCAGTTGATCGATCCGGTCGGGCGCCCCTGACCGGCGTCCTGCATCCTCGGCTCCTGGCCCGGTCGCGTCTCCGAGGACGCGGCCGGGCCAGGCTGCGTTGGCGGCCGAGCCCTCCCCGGGACCGGTCATCGCGGTCATCGACCGGGTGGCTGATCCTCTCGAACATCGAAAACCGCTGGCATCACATCGTTTCCATGGGTGAGCCCCGGGCTGCGATGGAGGGCCGAGGCGTCCGGCCCCCGAGTCCTGGTATCAGTACGTCTGCGTCGAATCTCCTTGGTGCCGGATTGGTCCCTTAGGCCGGCAAATGTGCCGTCCGGGCCAATTCCGGCTCGAGAGCCGTTCCCCCGCAGGAGGTTTCCATGCACATATTCGCGAAACTGTCAGGTGTTCTCGGCCTCGCGGTCGTCACCGCGGTGACCGCGTTGGCTGCCCCGGCATCGGCCAGTCCGGTACCACCGGTGGCGTCATCCGCTCTGGTCGGCACCTGGGTCAATACCAACCCTTCGACCAAGAGCGTCAAGCAGGTCGTCATCCAGGCCGCCAAGGGCGGCAGTGTCCTGGTCGACGCGTTCGGATCGTGCTCGCCGACCCTGTGCGAGTGGGGCCGGGTACCGGCCGTCGTCTACGGCCCGAGCGCTGCATCGACAACCGGAACGTCCTTCCAGAGCAATCAGCGGTTCCTGTCCGGCGGTAAGGAGTGGTCGCGGACCGAATTGTTCGGCACCGTCACCAGGACGTCGGCGGGTCTGCGGCTCACCGTCCGTGAGTTCACCGCCTTCTCGGACAGCACGGGACGACGTAACTACACCGTCACCGAGGTGTTTGCGCCCGGACGCGGGTCGTCGGTCACCAAGAGCGGCAACGCGGTCTCGAGTTATGTGCTCGGGCACCGGCCGGCGTTGAACGCGGGCGCGTTCGGCACCTGGGTGCCTTCCGGGGCCAGCAACAACATCGCCAAGGTGGTCATCGGCGGCAGCGCGGCGGCGCCGCTCGTGCACGCCTACGGCTCGTGCACGCCCACCCCGTGTGACTGGGGGACCGTCCGCAACATCACCTACGGCGCAACGATCTCCACGGTCCGCGGGACCAGCGGCATCGCGGCCTACGTGTTCTCGTTCAAGAAGACGCAGTTGTTGCTGAAGTACACCATCTCATCGAACGACGTCGAGACCCTGACGGTGGTGGCCTACAACGAGTTCACCGACGGCAGCGGCCGGGCGAACTATGTGGTGACACAGAAGTTGGTGCGCGCCTGAGTTAGCCCAGCATCCATACCTGGGAGGGTCGGCGGCCAACGGTCGCCGACCCTCCTGGCATGCACGGCCTGCGGCCCGGTCGTGCAGCGCCACTGATGGGAGCCTCCCGAGTGCTCTCTCTCGGCAGATCGAGCCCGAACCGAGACCCCGCCCAGGTACATTCCGGATCACCGGGACAGATCAGTCCGGGCGCAACCCCCGGGTGAACCCCCGGCAGCAGGAGAGGCTCCACCATGGCCAGCAGGCGCAGTCCCGTGCCGTTCATCGCGGCGGGCGTCGTCGGCATCTTGCTGATCGTCGGCATCCGGCTTTTGGTCGGCGGCGGCTCGGACGACGGCAACGCAGGAGGGGGCACCACGCCCGCGACCGCGGGCACCGGCATCCCGACCCCAACCGCGCGGCCGGACTGCGTGCCGGTCTCGGTCGCGGCGTCGAGCGAGAAGGCGGCGTTGCTGGGCAAGATCGCGGTCAGCTACAGCCAGTCCGGACGAACCGTGAACGGCGCCTGCTACGACATCACCGTCCGCTCGGTGGCGTCCGGCACCGCCGAGACTGCGCTGGCCAATGACTGGGATCCCGATGTCTACGGGGCGCAGCCGGACGTCTGGACCCCCGCCGCGTCCACCTGGATCGGGCTGTTGCGCAACGACCTGCAGACCAATGACAAGCCGGCGGACCTGGTACCGGACACCTCCGAGTCGGTGACCTCGACCCCGCTGGTGCTGGCCATGCCGGAGCCGATGGCGACGGCGATGGGCTGGCCGAAGAAGGAACTCGGCTGGGCGGACGTGCTCGGCATGGTCGAGGCCAAGGGCGGATGGGCATCCAAAGGTCATCAGGAGTGGGGCACCTTCACGCTCGGCAAGACGAACCCGAACTCGTCGACATCCGGCCTGGCGGCCACCGTCGGCACACTGGTCGCCGCCACCGGCACCTCCTCCGACCTGACCCTGGCCGACCTGAAGGACGCCAAGGTCCGCGACTTCGCGGAGAAGGTCGAGCGGTCCGTCATCCACTACGGCGACACCACGTTGACCTACCTGTCCAATCTGCAACGCGCCGACGACGCCGGCGCCGCGCTGAACTATGTGTCGGCGGTCGCCGTCGAAGAGAAATCGGTGCTCGACTACAACGCCGGCAATCCCAGCGGCGACCCGGCGACGTTGGGCAAGCACAAGCCTCCGCGGGTGCCCTTGGTGGCGATCTACCCCAAGGAGGGCACGCTCTACAGCGACAGCCCCTATGTGGTCCTCAATGCCACCTGGTCGACCCCGGAGAAGCAGGCCGGCGCCAAGGATTTCCTGGAGTACCTGCGGCTTCCCGAGCAGCAGAAGGTGTTCACCGACGCCAACTTCCGCACCTATGACGGCAAGGCCGGCACGCCGATCACCTCGTCGAAGTACGTGGACGCGGACGGTGTGAAGATCACCCTCAAGCCGCCGGCGGCCAATGTGCTGGCCGGCGTCCGCGACCTGTGGACCGAACTGCGCAAGCCCGCCAGGGTGCTGCTGGTGCTCGACGTGTCCGGATCCATGGGCCAGCCGGCCGGCACCGAGGGGGCCACCCGTCTGGATCTGGCCAAGAAGGCCGCGATCAACGGGCTCGACCAGTTGACCGATACCGACGAGGTCGGGCTGTGGGCCTTCACGTCCGGGATGAACAGTCCGCAGGAGTTCTACACCGAGCTGACTCCGATCGCCCCGCTCAAAGCCGATCGGGCCGAAATCAAGAGCCAGATCGATGCGCTGAGTCCGAGCAAGGCCACCCCGCTCTACGCGGTCACCCGGGCGGCATCCGACTTCATGACCGGCAGCGAGGACGACAGCAAGATCAACGCCGTGGTGCTGATGACGGACGGTCAGAACGAGTACACACCCGACTCCGACCTCGACGGACTGCTCGACAAGCTGACCCGCAGCGGCCAGGAGAACGGTGTACGCATCTTTACCATCGCCTACGGCGAGGACGCGGACCTGGGGACCCTGCAGAAGATCAGTGAGGCCACCAGGGCGGCGGCATACGATGCCCGGAAGCCGGAGAGCATCAACAAGGTGTTCGCCGACGTCCTGTCCAACTTCTGACCGATCCCCTCCGGCCCGGGTGGGGTGCGCAGCCGGGGGGGTGCCTGAGTCGATGGCGGAGTCCCGACTGCGCCGCGCCGCGCAGACACTCCGTGACCCGTGGGGCTGGATGGTCGCGGTGATCGGCGGAGGCGCGGCCTGGGCCGTCGGATTGCCGGTTGTCGGGGCCGGAGCGGTAGGGGTGGGAATGCTCGCGGCGGCCACCGCAGTCGCCGCCGTGGTCGGCTCCGACGCCTCTGATGAGCCGGAGCTTCGTTCCGGTACCCGACAGCGGCAACTCGTCGCCACGCTCGACGGTTACCTGGACGACCTGCGGGAACTCGGCCGCAACCGGCCCGAGGGACTGGCCGCCGGCCGAGTCGACGAGGCGGTGGCGGCGGCCACCTCGGCGCGAGGCGTGGCACTACGGGTGGCCTCCGCGATCGACGACCTCGACCAGGCCCTGGGTCAGGCCGACCGGGTAGCCCGGCAGATGACCTCCACGCATGCGGTCAGCGGTTCGCTGACCCGCATGAGCCAGCGTCGGAACCAGCTGCTGGCCAAGTTGTCCGGCGCGGTGGACGGCGTCGGCGAGCTCTACACCAAGTTGCTCGAGCTCTCGGCCACCACCGGCACCGACCCGGTCGACGCCGTCACCGACCCGGTCGGCGAGCTCAACAGCTCCCTGGACGCCATTCGGCAGGCGTTCGCCGAACTCGACGACGACGCGGGGCACGCAAGGGAGACCCTGTGACCAACGGCCGGGCCGGCCGCACCCCGGCCGGGACGCGGTGGTCGGACTACTTCGCCCACCACGACACGCGAGCCCCTCGTCCCTTCGCCCTGGATGGCTTCGATCTCGCCGAGCACCTTCGTGGACCGCACTCCACGGCGATCGACCTCGGGTGCGGCCAAGGCACCGAGACCGCGGAACTGCTTCGCCGCGGCTGGTCGGTGCTGGCCATCGATGCCGAGCCGGAGGCCATCGCCCGGGTCGAGCGGCTCCCGGCGCTCCTCGGTTCCGACCTTGCGACCGACCGGTTGACCACAAGGCTGGCGTCGTTCACCGACCTCGAGGAGCTGCCGCCGGCCAGCCTGGTCCATGCCGGCTTCAGCCTGCCGTTCTGCCCGGCGGAGCACTTTCCGAGGCTGTGGGCGGCCATCGAGGTCTCGGTCGGCGACGGCGGACTCTTCGTCGGGCAACTGTTCGGCGACCGGGACACCTGGGCCGGCACCGAGGGCGCGGCCATGACTTTCCACTCCAGGTCCGACCTCGTCCGCAGGTTCGACGGCTGGGACCTGCTGCGGGTGGACGAACAGGACGAGGACGGCAATTCGCTTGCCGGGCCGAAACATTGGCATGTCTTCCACGTCATCGCCCGCCACCGTTGAGCCGTCGTCGCCCGGCCACTCCCGAGCAGGTGGCCCTGGTGTCGTGCCCGTGGCGTAGCGTCGGCGGACATGACCGAGAGCACCTCAGGCGCCACCAGCGCCGCACCCCCCGCCACCACCGAGAAGACGGAAATCGACCGAATCTCCGATCGGGTCGTCGCCGAGCTGTGCGCGCTCAGCCCCAACCTCGCGACGATGGTCGGGTTGCCAGGCGACGAGACCAAGCTCGACGACCTGTCACCCGACGGCCTGGCGGCGCTGCACGAGCTGGCCACCACCGCGCTGGCGGATCTGCGGGCGGCACCGGCCGCCGGCCCGGACGATGAGACCGCCCGCGAGGTCATCGTCGAGCGGCTCCAGCTCGAGGCCGACAAGTTCGAATCGGGTTGGGAGTACGCGCGCCTCAACGTCATCGCCTCGCCCCTGCAGATGATGATCATGGTGTTCGACCAGACACCCAGAGGTTCCGACGAACAGTGGGCCGTGATCGCGCAGCGGATGCAGGCCGTGCCGGAGTCGCTGGCCGGGTACCGGGCCTCGCTGGACAAGGGCGCCGGACTTGGCAAGGTGTCTGCGGCCAGGCAGGTGGGTCGGGTGGCCGCGCAGGCTCGGACCCATGCCGGCTCGGCCGACCGACCGGGCTACTTCTCGCGGCTCGCCGCCGCGGCTGACCGGGACGGCGAGCTCGGCACGGCGCTGGCCGCCGGAGCCACCGCCGCCGAGGCGGCGCTGGCCGACTTCGCCGAATACCTCGACACCAGCCTGCTGCCCCAGGCGCCCACCAAGGATGCGGTGGGCGAAGAACGGTATCTGCTCGCTTCGCGTGATTTCCTCGGCGCAACAGTGGATCTGGCCGAGGCCTATGCCTGGGGCTGGCAGGAGTTCCTGGCCATCGAGACCGAGTTGCGTGAGGTTGCCGCGCGGGTCGCCGACGGTGGCACGCCGGCCGCGGCGGCCGGCCTGCTGGACGCCGACCGCAGCTACCAGGTGGACGGCCACGACGGCCTGCAGTCCTGGATGCAGGACCTGTCCGACCGAGCCGTGGCCGAACTCGGTCGCACCCACTTCGACATCGCCGAACCGATGCAGCGGCTGGAATGCCTGATCGCGCCGCCCGGTCAGGGCGTCGGCGCCTACTACACCGGCCCCAGCGCCGATTTCAGCCGCCCGGGCCGGATGTGGTGGTCGGTGGAGCAAGGCCGGGAGACCTTCTCCACGTGGCGCGAGACCACGGTCGTCTACCACGAGGGTGTGCCCGGCCACCACCTGCAGATCGCCACCCAGACCTACCAGATGGGCCGGCTCAACGACTTTCAACGGTTGTTGGCCGGCACCTCGGGCCATGCGGAGGGCTGGGCGCTCTACGCCGAGCGGCTGGTCCGTGAGCTCGGTTATCTGGACGACGACGGTGCGTTGCTCGGCATGCTCGACTCCCAGCTCTTCCGCGCCGCCAGGGTGGTCGTCGACGTCGGCATGCACCTGGAACTGGAAATCCCGGCAGGGACCGGATTCCACGAGGGGGAGCGGTGGACGCCGGAGCTCGGGCTCGAGTTCCTGCTCACCCGTACCATTGCGGATCCTGCTCATTCCCGCGACGAGATCGACCGGTACCTCGGGTGGCCTGGGCAGGCCCCGTCGTACAAGCTCGGCGAGCGGGTCTGGTTGCAGGCGCGCGACGATGCCCGGGCCCGTCACGGAGAATCCTTCGACCTCAAGGCATTTCACTCAGCGGCGCTGAACATGGGTGGCATGGGGCTCGACCCGCTCGCGCAGCGGCTCGCGGTGCTCTGACGCCGGTCCGACCGGAGCCGTCGACCGACCGGAGCCGGCAAGCGATCGGAGCCGTCGACCGACCGGACCGGGGCATCGCTGTCCGATGCGCCGGCCGGGGAGTCAACCCCCGGGCGGATCGAACGGGAGCTGTCGGCCGAGCACCCCGAACGGCCGGGGGTCGCCGGTGAACCGGAAGTCGCGCAACACATCGACGAAACCGAGGCGGCGGTAGAGCCGCCAGGCCCGGTTCGTCGCCTCAGGGGTGGACAGCAGCACCTTGCCCTCGGACCGGCCCGCCATCAGCGCCCGCAGCATCGCCTCCCCCAGACCACCGCCCTGGCTGGCCGGCCGGACATGCAGCTCGGTCAATTCGACATAGTCCAGCAGCCAAAAGTTGTCGGGGGATCCGAGTCCCGCAGCACTTCGCCGTGCCACCATTGGCCCGGCAGCCCGCGGTATCCGTAGGCCAGGCCGTGCAGAGCGCCGGTCTCGTCGACGGCGACCACGCAATCGAACCCCGGACGGCTGCTGTGCTCCACCCAGAGCATGGTCCTGGCCTGCCCGGTGCCCGCCGGGTAGCGCATGGCGGCGACGTAGATGTCGAGCAGGTCGCGTACCCGCAGCCGGAATTCGGCCGGGTCCAGATGCCGCAGCACGATCGGCACCCTGCCCGCATCGGCGGTCCGGCCGTCCGGTTCAGCCATCGGAGGCGACTGCCATGGGCGCGCCACCGGTGATCCGGACCAACTCCTCGAACGTCGTGGGGAACACCGCATGTGGGTGGCCGGCTGCGGCCCAGACCACGGGATACCGGGCCAGCGCGGTATCGATCAGCGTCCGGATCGGCGCGGGGTGCCCCACCGGGGCGACGCCACCGATCGCCTGTCCGGTGGTCGCCCGGACGAAGCTCGGGTCGGCACGATCCAGGCGGCCGACCCCGAGTGCCTCCGCGACCGCGCGGGTGTCGACCCGGTGCGCTCCCGACGTGAGGACGAGCAGCGGTACGGCTGCGGCGTTGTCGGTGCCGGCACCCGGCACGGCGAACACCAGGCTGTTGGCGATCGCGCCCACCTCCACGCCCAATTGGGCGGCGGCCAGGGCGGCGGTCCGTGCGCTCTCGGCGAGCGTGGTGACTTCCCCTTTCGCCCCCTTGGCACGCAATTGCTCGATGACCGGGTCGGTAGCCATGCCGCCCATCAGACCACGCCGGCTGTGCACGCGTGGCGTCGACTCTCGGCCGGCCAGGGGACTGTCGGTACCTGGCGATAGACAGAACAGGACTGGCGCAGGGATGGCCGCCGGAGTACGATAGAACACACGTTCGAGAAAGGTGGAGCACGATGACAGCTCCGACACTCCCCGGTCCGACCCGGCGATCCGCGAGGTCCGCCCGCCAGCCGATGCTGCCGCTTCCGACCGGGCGGCCGGTGCCACAGGCCGCGCGCGACCTGCTCGCCGATGCCGGCCGTGGGTTGGGCCGGGCGATCCGCGCAGCCGAGCCGACAGATCGCTACGCCATCGCTCACCTGGCGGCACTCCGGGGTGCCGCCGCGGTGTTGGCGTCCAGGGCCCGGCCCGGTGGCCGGGGGAACCAGGGAAATGCCTGGACCCTGCTCGCCCGGCTGGCGCCCGAGTTCGTCGAGTGGTCTGCGTTCTTCGCCGCCGGTTCGGCCAAGCGGCAGGCGGCCGATGCCGGCATCACTCGGTTGGTGTCCGCCCGCGAGGCCGACGACATGGTGCGCCAGACCTCGGCCTTCCTCGACCTGATCGAAGACGCCCTGGGCTGAGGCACGAGGCCGATGCGCCGTGGCCGGCGACCGGGCCGGGACGAGTCAGCGTCGGCGCTCGGAGCGCAGCAACCGGTCGAGCAGCTGATCGAACATGGACGCCACCTCGCGCGCACCGCTGGTCGGCCACCGGTGGATCGGCACGCCGGCGCCCTCCGCCTGCTGGATGACCGCGCGATCCGGCAGGGACGGGCTCAGAACCAGCGGTCCGAAGAGTTCGCGCAGTTCGCCCAGCCGGAACTCGTGCTCGACGGCGCGCGGTCGGACCCGGTTGATCACCACACCCAACGGCTGCAGTTGCTTGTTGTTCGAGGCCCGCTCGGCCTGTACCGCCTCCAGGGCTCGCTGCACCCCGGCCACCGCGTACAACGTCGGCTCCGTCACCAGCACCGCGCGTCGCGCAGCGACCAGTCCGCTGCGGGTCAGCTGACCCAGCGAAGGCGGGCAGTCGATGAGCACGAGTTCGGGTTCCGGATCGAGCTTGTCCAGCGCGAAGGCGAGCCGGTGCAGCCGCTTGTTCCCCGGATCGGGATGGTTGTGCGACTCGGCTTCCTCGCTGCCCGGCAGCACGCGCAGCCCAGCACCCCAGGACGTCGGGCGCACCGCGCGCTTCACCACCGAACGCCGCGGGTCGGCGAGCACATCCGCGATCGTGACGCTGCCGCCGGCGGGCTCGACCGTTGTGGTCGCGTTCGCCTGCGGATCGAGATCGACGAGCACGCAATCGACCCCGCGCTGCAGAGCGGCCGAGGCCAGTCCCAGGACGATCGTCGTCTTGCCTACGCCACCCTTGAGGCTGCACACCGCGGCGACCAACACCCGCCACACGCTACCGGCGGCCCCGGCAGTCCGACTGCATCAGTAGGCTCACGGCGGGTCGCCGCATCGTCCGGTCCGCGAGCCGCGAACGGCGCCGTGACCACGCCAAGCAGGCAGCCAGTGTTCGGCAGATGGGGAGCGCCATGTCGGGCCCACGCGCCAGGTACCCGGATGCGGTGGATCGGGTGTTGGCCGGACTCATCGATCTGCCTCGCCGCCCGCCGGCCGTGCTCGACGTCGGCGGTGGCAGCGGCACGAGGGCGGTGCCGCTGGCCGCCCGTGGCTGCACGGTCACCGTGGTCGACACCTCGATCGACGCGCTGGCCATGTTGCGTCGTCGCGCCGCCGAGGCCGGGGTCTCCGAATTGGTCGTGGCGATCCAGGCGGACGCCGACGGTCTGGATTCGGTCGTCGACGCCGACTCGGCCGATCTGGTGCTGTGTCACCACCTCTTGGAATCCGTCGACGTACCGGCGGCCGCCGTGCGCGGGCTGGCCCGTGCCGTTCGCCCGGGTGGTCTGCTGTCCGTGCTGGTCAGTGGCCGGTACGCCGCCGTGCTCAACCGGGTGGTGGCCGGACGTTATGCAGAGGCCGCCGCGGTACAGGCCGACCCGGACGGCCGGGCCGGCAGCAGCGATCCGCTGCAACGACGTTTCGACGTCGCAACGGTGTGCGGGCTGCTCGTGGGCGCGGGACTGGACGTCGAGTCGGTGACCGGGCTCGGGGTGATGACTGCTCTCGGCGGGTCGGACGGCGCGTCGACGGGACCCGGCGACGACGAGGCGGTGGCCGCGCTCGAAGCCGCTCTGGCCGCTGATCCGGTGCTCCGGGAACTTGCCACGGACCTCCACGTGCTCGCCCGCCGCCCCGTCGGCTGATCCGCGGGAACGCGCGTGGGCACGAGTGCGGACGGGCGACGTCGGATCACCGCGGATCCCGACCTGATCGACGATCGCGAATGCACCGTCCTGCACGTGGACATGGACGCCTTCTTCGCCTCGGTCGAACTGCGCCGACGACCGGAGCTGCGCGGCCGGCCGATGATGGTCGCCGGCTCGGGTCCGCGCAGCGTCGTGCTCTCCGCCACCTACGAGGCGCGCACGTTCGGAGTGCGATCGGCAATGCCGGTCGGCCGGGCGAAGGCGCTCTGCCCCGGCATGGCCGTCGTCGACCCCGACCCGCCGGCGTATCGGGAGGCGTCGGCCGCGGTGATGGCGATGTTCGCCGATGTCACTCCCTTGGTCGAGCAGGTTTCGGTGGACGAGGCGTTCCTCGACGTGGCCGGTGCCGGGCGGGTCGCCGGCCGTCCGGGACGCATCGCGCAGGACCTACGCGCCCGGATCCGAACGGAACTCGGCCTGCCGGCCACCGTCGGTGCCTCCACGACCAAGTTCGTCGCCAAGCTCGCATCGTCGCTGGCCAAGCCGGATGGACTGCTCCTGGTGCCGCAGGCGGACGTACTGCCACTGCTGCACCCGTTGCCGGTGCGGGCTCTGTGGGGCGTCGGCCCGCGGGCCGCGGAGCGGCTCGCCGAGTTCGGCCTGTCGACCGTCGGGGACGTTGCGCGGGCCGGACGAGCCGGCCTGATCCGGCTGCTCGGCAACGCCGCTGGATCGTCGGTCCACGAGCTGGCCTGGGGTCGCGACCCGCGGCCGGTCGAGCCGGAGAGTGCCGAGGCCTCGATCGGTGCGGAGACCACCTTCGATGTGGACAGCACCGACCGGGTCGCGCTGCGCCGCGAACTTCTCGCGCTCGCCGACCGGACTTGCCGGCGAGCGAGGGCGGCCGACCTGCGTGGACGGACAGTGTCCATCAAGGTGCGGTTCGCCGACTTCACCACGGTGACCCGCAGCATCACCCTTGGCACGCCGACGAATGTCACCCGGATCGTGCACCTCTCGGCGGTCGCCCTGTTCGATCGACTCGGCGTCGGGTCGCGCAGCGTCCGACTGGTCGGCGTGCGGCTCGAGCAGCTGGTTCCAGCCGGTGAGGTCACCGAGCAGCTGTCCTTCGATGCGCAGCCGGCAGGACCCGACTGGGCCGAGGCGGAGTCAACGGTCGACCGGATCGCCGCCCGATTCGGGTCGGCCGCGGTGCGCCCTGCCGTCCTGGTCGGTCGCCCGGACCGTTCGCATCGAACCGATCCCGGCGGCCCGGACCAGCGGCCCTCCGGCGCGCCGGAACCGCTTCCGCGGGCTCCCGAGCCACTTTCGAGGGGTCAGGAACCACCTTCCGGACCCGCCCGGAGGTGAATCATTCGGAGAGATTTGCCGCCCGGGTAGTAGTACCGCGTTTGTGCTCGTATCCTTGTGTTATGCCGTTGGTCGACGGCAGTAAACGTGGACACCTGCCAGGGGCAACAGCCAGGGGCGAGAGCTCCGTTCGGCGGGGTGCCGGAGGAGGGAACGATGCCGCTCTCCGAGCACGAGCAGCGCATGCTCGACGAGATCGAACGCGCGCTCTACCAGGATGACCCGAAGTTCGCCACCAGCGTTGACGTGTCGAGGATCCGGCGCCGACGTCCGATCATGGCGGCCGTTGCCTTCGTCGTAGGTCTGGTCTGTCTGGTCGTCGGCGTCATCGCCACCCAGAGCGTGCTCGCGTTGGGTGTCGTGGTCAGCGTCTTCGGTTTCCTGGTGATGGTCGCTGCCGTCGGACTGTTCATGTTCGGTGTTCCTGGCCGACGTGGGCTCCCCGTTGTCGAGCCGTCTCCCCGCAAGACCCCCTCGTCGATGTCCGAACGGATGGAAGAGCGTTTCCGTCGCCGCTTCGAGGACGATCACGGCGCGAACTGAGCCCGTCAGGACCGACCAAGCTTTCCGACACCGTCGGCGCTCTGCGCCGGCGGTGTTTCGTTGTCCGAGCCGTTGCGGCGGCGGGCGGCCTTGCCGCCGTGCTCGAGCGCGGTCAGCGGCGGAGGGTCGATCAGTCCCGCGCCGAGGGCCGGATCGACCTGGGCACCACCTTGTCGCCCAGGGTCAGCGGGGTGGACTGGTTCAGTCCATCGGTGACGGACTGCACGGCTCCGACCAACTCTGTTGACGTCGCGTTGGCTGCCGCGGTCGTCTCCGGTGAGTCGTCACCTCCGTCGGCGTACCACTCCCGTTCGACGGCCACCACCAGTGCACGAAGTTTGCTGCGTGCTGCGTCGTTCAGATACGCCGATTTCGCCAGCCGGTTGGCTGTTGCCCTGGCAGACTCGCTGGGCCGCAATCCGATCCCGTGGTCGACGCAGAGATCTTCGATCTCCGCCCAGGCCGCCGCCGCCGAGCCGGGACCGCCACCTGCGGCCACTGACAAGCGCCGCTTTCGCCGCAGTGATCGGACGAACGACGGCGTCATCACCAGCAGCGCGAGGGCGACGAGAATCCCGAGGATCCACAGCAGGGTGGCTGACACACCGGACCCCGCACCCTCCGGATCACCAGCGCCGAGATCCCCCGGAACCACCGAGGTCGCGGTCTCGTCGTCGAGCTGATTGCCGGCACCCGAGAGCACGGTGCCCTCGACCGACTCGGTCGCCTCCGAGGTTGCCGTGTCCGTGCCGGTGGTCGGTGCGGCAGGCTGGTCGAAGCCCTGCACCCCGCCGGTGTTGCCGGCCAGCGGCGTCGGATCGAAGCGCACCCAGCCGTTGTCGTCGAACAGAACTTCCACCCAGGCGTGCGCGTCGTGGCTGCTGATCGTGTACGAACCGTCACCCCGCCCGGTGCCCTGGGTGAAACCCACGGCGACTCGGGCCGGAATGCCGACCGACCGCAGCATGATCGCCATCGCCGATGCGTATTGCTCGCAGTAGCCCTGCTTGTTCTCCAGGAAGTCGGTCAGCGCGTCGCCGGTGTTGCCGACCGGAACGTTCAGTGAGTACCGGAAACCGTTTGCCGGGTCGGTGAAGTAGTCGAGCAGCGCATCGGCCTTGTCGAACGCATTGCCCTCGCCCTCGGTGATGTCCTGCGCGAGTTGCACCACGCGGCGGGGGAGCGTGCCGGTCTCGGTCAGCGCTCCGCCCGGGGTCACGGTGTCCTTGCGCAGGTCCTCGGCATTGGCTTTGGCGAACGAGGTGACCAGGGAGTACCCACCGGGATTGACCGCGTCGGTTCGCCAGATCGTGCCGAGCGACTGGTCGAAGTTCCACCCGTCGGCGATCCCGCTCACCGCGGTGCTGTCGGAGAAGATCGGCAGGTACTTGTCCTTCAGTGCGATCGAATCGATGGTCACCCGCTTGGCGTCGTCGTGCTCGGCCATGCCGGGCAACAGTCCGTGGACGTTGGGCACGTCGGCCTGCATGGCACTCGGTGACCAGCCCTCACCGGGCGTCCAGACCGTCAGCGCAGCAGTCCGCAGGTAGTCGGGCTCGTCCAGACCCTCGACCGTGAGCAGATCGACGGGCGCTGACCGCTGCAGATTCCCGTGCAGCGAGGCGAACGGCGACAGGCCCACCTCGCCGGATCCGGTGCCGGTGCGCGGGAGCCGTCCGGCGGTGCCGACCGCGGTGAACGCGTCGGCGACCAACACCGCCAGGAGCGTCGTGACGACGATGATGCCCAGCCCGGATGCGGCCAGTCCGACACCGACCCGCGCGCCGCGCTGGCGCCCCGGATGCCCGGAGACGGCGAGCAGGACCGCGTAGAGGATGGCCGGTGCGACGAATGTCCACCACGGCAGGAGGGTCTCGGCGATGGACGCCGGCACCGAATACAAACAGAGCAGTGGAAGCGCCACCAACGCCGGTGCATGGGCCTCGGCGATCAGGAAGTCGACGATGATCGCAGCCAGTCCCAGCGACAGGGCGATCAGGAACGAAAGCTCCGGGCTCGACGGCGCAGGTGGTGCCGAGACCAGGATCTGGTGCCAGGCGCCGGACAAAAGGGCGCCGAACTCGCGGAACACTTCGACGTTGGGGATCACCCCGCCGTAGCCACCGGTGGTGAACAGCGCAGTCAGCGCGATGGCCAGGCCGAGCACCTGGAGCAATACGGTGACGGCCGATGGCACCCTGATCAGCCGTCCGCCGATGCCAACCAGCCAGACCACGGCGACGACTTCAACGAGTGGAAGTACCCAGGAGCTGCCCTTGACGGCTGCGGACAGGGCGCTGGAGCCGGCCAACACGGCGGCGGCGCCGAGCAGGGTAGGCACCACGTACACCGAGTGTTCGGGGGAGCCGACCTCGGTGCGCCGGGGTGCGGGCGCACGGCCTTGATCCTGGCCGGCGTCGGATCGCGACCGGTCGTCGCCGGACGGGTCGAACGGCCGGATCGGGGGAGCGGTCAGCGTCATGAGATCCGCCGGATCTGATCGGCGGGCGTCGGGGCCGAGCCGGCGAACGGGTTGCCGGAGCTGCAGGCCCGGCGCCAGGCCGCGGCCAGGTCGTCGCCGGCATGCACGACCACGACCCGCCAGCCGGCGACCGACAGCAGCTCCATGGCGTGTCGGGTGCCAGAGGGTCGGTGCTGGGGATCCCAGTCCTCGGTCGCCAACAGCAGGGCCACACCCTGGATGCCCCGCCGCTTGCTCGCCACCAGAAGTCGGGCGGATTCGGCGGACAGGTCACCGAGCACCGCGATCAACAACCCGGCCGTGCCGATCTGCGCCGGTGTCACCTGATTCTCGTCGTCGGGTTCCACCACGGCGAGGCCGGCGAGCACGTCGTCGGCGATGTCGTGGCCCTGGGCGATCACCTGACCGGTGTGCGAGATCAGGCGCACCTCGTGGTCGTTGGCCAGCAGGTGCAGGCTGATCGACGCGGCCAGGGTCACAGCGGTCTCCAGGCTTGAACCTCCGCCGGACCCCCGATGTCCTTCGGCGCGGTGGTCGAGCAGGACCGCGGCGCCGCCGTGCGAGACCGGCTCGTCCAGCCTGACCATCAGTTCGTCGTGCCGGGCCGACGCGCGCCAGTGGATGGTCCTGATGTCATCGCCGCTGCGGTACTGACGGATGCCGATGTCCGGGTCACCGCCCGCGGTGGTCACGGCCGCCCGTCCCGAAGCGGCCGAGCGGGCGCCGGTGCTCGGCGGCATCCCCGCCAACGTCACCACCGCTGGGACGACCAGGACTTCGGTACGGACCGGAATGGTCCTGGTCTCCTCCCACAGCCCGAACGGGTCGGAGATCCGGATCCGCGGCGGCCCGAGCAGGAACCGGCCGCGCCGGATCGCATACAGCCGGTACACGGCCTGCGACGAGTGTCCGCGGCGCAGGCTCGGCAGCAGCACTTTCAGACCAGCGGTCAGGTCGGCGGTCGGCGGTTCGCTGACGTCCAGCGGCCGGGTTCGTGACGTGCCGACATTGGTCAGCGTGAGCACGACGTGACCGACCGTGCCGGGACGCAGCCGCTCGGGCAGAACCTGATGTGAGGCGTCGAGCTTGCGCCGCCGGGTCGCGGTGAACGCCAGCGCGACCAACGGCAGGATTGCCGCGAGCAGCCCCACCCGGAGCAGATCGCGCTCGTCGAGCAGGACGGCGCAGACCAGCGCGGCGACTCCACCGGCGAGCAGGCAACGCCCTCGGGTGGTCAGTCCCCGCGTCGACTCGGCGGGCCGATCAGCGCACGGACGCCCCGGGGCACCCTGACGCGGCCGAGCAGGCCTCCGATGATCTCCTCGGGCGACCGGTGGGCTGCGTGGGCTTCGACCGTGAGCAGCAGCCGATGGGCCAGCACTGGAATGGCCAGCCGCTGGATGTCGTCCGGCACCACGAAGGCCCGTCCGTCGAGAGCGGCGGCCGCCTTGGACGCTTTGCCCAGATGCAGCACGGCCCGCGGCGAGGCGCCGAGACGTACCTCGGGCATATTCCTCGTCGCACCGACGAGTTCGACGATGTACTGCCGCAGTTCGGGAGCCAGGTGCACGGTCTGGGTCGCCTGGATCATCGCGCTGATCGTGCGGGCGTCGGTGACCGGTCGGACGCTGTCCAGTGGGTCGACCCGGTCGCGACCGGCCAGCATGGCGACCTCGGACACCGGGTCCGGGTAACCGACCGCGGTCCGGGCCAGGAACCGGTCGCGCTGCGCCTCGGGCAGCGGATAGGTGCCCTCCATCTCGACCGGGTTCTGAGTGGCCACCACCAGGAACGGCCGCGTCAGTTGATAGCTGGTGCCGTCGACGGTGACCTGGCGCTCCTCCATCGACTCCAACAGCGCCGACTGCGTCTTGGGGGAGGCCCGGTTGATCTCGTCGGCCACCACGATGTTGGCGAAGATGGGTCCGGGGCGGAACTCGAACTGGCCGCTCTGCCGGTCGTAGACGCTGACCCCGGTGACGTCGCTCGGCATCAGGTCAGGGGTGAACTGCACACGACTGACGGTCGCGTCGACCGAGCGGGCCAGCGCCTTGGCCAGGTTCGTCTTCCCGGTACCGGGCACATCCTCGATCAGCAGGTGCCCTTCGGTGAGCAGGGCGACCACAGCCAGGCGGATCACCTCGGGCTTGCCCAGCAGCACCCGGGAGATGGAGCCGGCGATCTGGGCGCCCAGTCGGCCAACTGCATCCGGTCCCATCGGCGGAGCGCCTGCGGCCCCGGTTGACGCCGGTGAGTCGGCACCGGTCGCCGGCTCGGCTGTCGCCGTCGCCCCCGACGGTTCGGTCTCCAGGTGCTGTACCACGTGTGTCCTCCCGACTCGCGCGAGGTGCGCTGCCCCGCCCAGCCAGTCTGCCAGCCCGTCTGCCTGGCTGCGGGCCATGCGCGGAACCGGCCGATCTGTACACGGACCGGGACCGGTAACGGTTGATACGCCGCGGGACGACGATCCGATCCCGGCCCCTGGGCCTCGTCGGCACCGGTTGCGCGGGATCGCCACCGGTCGGCTTGGTGACAATCTGCGCGCTCGTTGAGATGGCCGTTCTCCGCGGTTCATCGAGGTCGCCGGTCGGGACAGAACACACGAGCGGAACCGAGAGCCGATGGCCCGGCGATCTGGCCCCACTTTCCCCCACGCGTCTGGCCTGCGCAAAGGACCCTGCACCCCCAGAAAATCGGCCTGGCCGGGGGTGAAAGTGGCAGATCGTGGGGTAACGTGGCTCCAACGGGAGCAAGGGACCTGCTCCGGGGCATGCGGTGGGGAGGTGCCGGGCGATGCGTCGCTTCGTCGGCACGTTCACCCCCCGCCTGGATGACAAGGGGCGGGTGACGTTGCCGGCCAAATACCGCGATCACTTTCTTGCCGGTGTCACCCTGGCCCGCGGCCAGGACCACTGCCTGTACGTCTTCACCCCTGAAGGATTCGACGACTTCGCTGCCGAGGTCATCGACGCCCCGGTCACCGACGCCAGGGCCCGTGGCTACCAGCGCGTGCTGCTGGCGAACACCGACGAGCAGAAGCCGGACGCCCAGGGCCGCATCTCCGTCCCCGTCCGGATGCGCGAGTACGCCGGGCTCACCAAGGACGTGGTGATCACCGGAGTGGGCAGCCGCATGGAGATCTGGGACGCAGACGAGTGGGCCAGGTACGAGGCCACTCACGAGGAGACCTACGCAGCCCCCGAAGGGGGGTTCGGCACTCCAGGGCCGTGACCCGCCCGCCCTGGCGCCCGGCCTGCACCCGCCCCGGCCCTGACACGACTTCCCCCGTGCCAGGTCCACCGGGCGGGTGGGGACCAGGAGCCAGGGCGGTCGGGCCGGCGGATCAACGACCGCCACCGACCCGCGTCCTCCCACCCGACCAGGCACGCAGCGAGAAGGATCGCGATGACCGACCGGCACGGCGAGATCCACGTCCCGGTGCTCGCCGACCGCGTCGCCCATCTGCTCGGTCCGGCCGTGTCCGTTCCCGGCGCGATCTTGGTGGACGCCACGCTCGGGATGGCCGGCCACACCCTCCAACTCTTGCGGGAGCACCCGGCGCTCACCGTCATCGGCATCGATCGGGATCCGCAAGCGTTGGCAGTGGCTGCGGAGCGATTGGCCGCGGCCGGGCTGTCCGAGCGCGTCGTCCTGGTGCACGCGGTCTACGACGACATCGGCGCCGTCGCTCGTCGGCACGGCACGGACGGCCGGATCCAGGCCGCATTCTTCGACCTCGGGGTGTCGTCCCTGCAGCTGGACGAGCGTGAGCGGGGATTCGCCTACGCGGCGGACGCGCCGCTGGACATGCGGATGGATCCGAGTTCCGGTGCGTCGGCGGCCGACGTGTTGAACACCTACTCGGCCGCCGAGCTGACCCGGGTCCTGCGGGAGTACGGCGAGGAGCGGTTCGCCTCGCGGATCGCCGCCGGCATCGTCCGGGAGCGGGAGCGGCAGCCGTTCTCCTCCAGCGCCCGCCTGGTCGACCTGCTGTACGCCGCCATCCCGGCGGCCACCCGGCGCACCGGCGGTCATCCGGCCAAGCGGACGTTCCAGGCGTTACGGATCGAGGTCAACGACGAGTTGGGCGCTCTGCGCCGGGCGATTCCGGCCGCTCTCGACCACCTGGCCCCCGGTGGCCGGCTGGTGGTGCTGTCGTACCACTCGCTCGAGGACCGGATCGTCAAGCAGGCGATCGCGCCGCGGACCAGGTCGACGACGCCGATCGACCTGCCGGTCGACCTTCCTGGGCACGACCCTGAGTTCCGCAACCTGGTGCGTGGCCGCAGTGAAGCGCCCACCGAGCAGGAGATCGCCGTGAACCCACGCGCCGCGTCCGCGCGGCTGCGTGCCGCCGAACGGATCCGGGAGGCCGCATGACCACCACCGAGCGGCCGCCGGCCGGGGACAAGCAAACCGCGGACGAGCCGGTCAGCCGACGCGCGGCCCGGTCCGCCGAACGGCGCACTGCCGTGGAGCGGGCCTACGAACGGCGACGACGGCGTGAGCGCAGCATGCTCGATCCCCGGCTGACTGCGGTGGGCCGGCCGATCCGCGCTTCCCTCGGCAAGGTTCCCGTGGTGCTGGCCGCGATCGTGCTGCTCGGCGGCGGGATCGCCGGAGTGCTGACCATCAACACCATGTCCGACGAGCTCGGCCTGCAGGTGTCCCGCACCAACACCACGATCAGCGACCTGCAGCTGCGGGTCGAGGCGCTGCAACAGGCCGTCGCCGATGCCGACTCCACCCCGCGCATCGCTCAAGAGGCTCGCAGGTTGGGCATGGGACCCGCCGACGACCCGGCGATCATCACCGTCGACGGGAAGGGCCGGTCGACGCTCATCGGTACCCCGACACCGCAGGCGACCCCGGTGCCGGCGGCGCCGCCGGCCGCGGCGACCAGTGCTGCACCTACCTCGGCAGCAGCCACGACCCCAGGGGCCGGGCAGGCAACAACTCCGGCCACCGCTGCCCAGACCCAGCAGCCCAGAGCCCAGACCACGGCAGCCCAGACCAAGGCAACCCAGACGAAGCCGGCCCCGACCAAGGCAGCCCAGACGAAGCCGGCCCAAACCCAGTCAGGCCAGATCAAGCCGAAAAGGCCATCGAGCACGGCTACCCCGGGAGGCAATCGGTGAGCCCGTCCCACTCCGGATCAGGTGAGGTCCGCGACGAAGGGCGTGGAAGGGATCGGCGCGGCCGGGACCGTGATCGCCAGCGGGGCGACGTGGACCGGCAGCGCAGGGACATGGACCGGCAGCGCAGGGACGTCGATCGGCGCGCCATGGAGCGCGACCGTCGGCGCAGTCCGCGCGCGGATCGGCCGGTGACCGACCGGACCACCGATCCAAGCCGGGCAGCGCGCCAGGGCGGTCAGCCGCAGCAGGGCGTCGGCGATCGGGGTTCACGGACGAGCGGGCCGGTAAAAGCACAGCAAGCCACCCCGCGGACCGGCCGTGCCGAGCGCACCCGCCCGACCGCCGGCCGCACCGGCGGGCCCGATGGAGGCCGCCCGACCGCCGGACCTGCGCCGCAACCCGGACGGGTGGTCCGCCGGTCGGCGCCGGCGTCGGTGCGCGGCCGTCGGCAACGCACGTCGCGACGCAGCCGCGCCAACCAGATCCTTCGCGGCCGCACCGCACTGGTGCTGATGATCGCCCTGCTGGCTATCGCCGGGGTGAAACTGGTGCTGATCCAGACCGTGGACGCGGCCGCGTACGCGGCCAAGGGCGAGGAGCAGCGGACCAGGGAGATCACCCTGTACGCCCAGCGCGGGCCGATCACCGACCGCAACGGCACGGTGCTGGCCTTCTCCGTGGAGGGCCGTGCGCTGGCCGTGCGGCCGGCACTGTTCCGCTCCGACGCCCAGCGGACCGCCGTGGCCGGCGTCGTGCTCACCGTCCTGCAAGGCTCCGACGTCGGCAAGAGTCTCACCAGCGCTGCACTGGTGAAAAAGATGAACAGCCGCAGCAAGTACGTCTACCTGGTGCGCGGGCTGACCCCGGAGCAGGGCGATCAGGTCCTCACCAAGGTCAGGAAGATCCTCATCCCGGATTCCCTCGACCTGACCCCCGACGAACAGACGCAGGCGCTGAACGCCGTGGTGACCGAGCGGCAGGACCTGCGGAAGTACCCCCAGGACGGGGTCGCCGAGACGGTCATCGGCCGGACCGGCTGGGACACCCACGGGTTGTCCGGGGTGGAGAACCGCTTCGACGCCCGGCTGGCCGGCGTCGACGGCTCCCGCACCCTGGAGGTCGACTCGCTCGGCCGCGTGGTCCCAGGGTCGGCGCGTGACGAGACCCCGGCCCAGGACGGCACCGGCGTCCAACTGACCTTGGATGCCAACCTGCAGTACACGACGCAACAGCTGCTGCAGGACGCCGTCACCAAGCAGTGCGCCAAGGGCGGCGACGCCATCGTGATGGGCGCAAGGGACGGCCAGATCTACGCCATGACCTCGTACTCGACCACCCAGGACGCCGAACAACTCGGCAACCGGGCGCTGCTCGGGCCGTTCGAGCCCGGCTCGGTCAACAAGGTCGTGACCTTCGCGGCCGCTCTGGAGCGTGGCCTGATCAAACCGACCACCGTGTTTCCGGTCCAGGGGGAGATCAGCATGGGCGGCGTCGTGGTGCACGACGCCTGGCCGCACGGCGAGATCGACATGACGGCCACCGGCATCCTGGCCAAGTCGTCCAACGTCGGCACCCTGATGATCGCGCAGAAGCTGGGCGAGAAGGCGTTCTACAGCGAGCTGCAGAAGTTCGGCCTCGGGCAGAAGACCGGCATCGAGTTGTCCGAGGACCGCGGTGTCCTCCCGGCATGGAACGCCGACAAGGCGAAGTCGCAGTGGACCTCCAGCACGTTCGCCAACCTGCCCATCGGCCAGGGCGTCTCGATGACCATGCTGCAACTGGCCGGCATGTACCAGGCGGTGGCCAACGACGGGGTCAGGGTGCGGCCGTCCATCATCGAGTCCACCAGCACCGACGGCGCGACGACGAAGTCCACGACACCACAGACCACCAGGGTGATGTCGGCCGGCACTGCGCACACCCTGCTGTCCATGCTGGGCGCTGTGGTGCAGGACGGGCAGGGCGACTACACGATGACCGGGACCGCGCCCAAGGCCGCGATCAACGGCTATCTGGTTGCCGGCAAGACCGGCACCGCGCAGCAGGTGGATCCGAAGACCAACGACTACTCCGACACCATGTTCAACTCGACGTTCGCCGGCATCGTCCCGGCCGACAATCCGAAGTTCGTCATCGTTCTGCGGCTCGACGCGCCGTGCACCCAGGCCGAGGGCGGCACCAGCGCAGCACCGCTGTTCCACCAGATCGCCCAGTACGCGATGGACTATGCCGACGTCGCCCCGTCCACGAAGGCCGCCAAGCAGTACACCCTGTACGTCAACACGGGCGGGTAGCGTTGCTCGCCGTGCCCCTCCGCTCCTCCGACCCAGGATCCGGGGCCCCGCAGGCTGCCAGACCACCCGGCGCGGCGCCGGTCCGACCGGTGTCGCCCGCCGGCGCGGCGCTGGTCGACCTGGCCCGGCTGATCGGGGCGGCAGCCCCCAGCGCGTCCCCGACCGTCAACGGGGTGACCTTGCGGGCAGCCGAGGTCCGACCGGGCGACCTGTTCGCCGGCGTTGCAGGTAGCCGTGCGCACGGAGCGGCGTTCCTCGACCAGGCCGTGACCGCGGGTGCGGTGGCACTGCTCACCGATCCGGTAGGTGCGGCCTTGGCCGGCCCCGATCCGCGCGTGCCGATCCTGGTCACGGCGGACCCACGGGCCGTGCTCGGCACCGTCGCCGCCGAGGTCTACGGCCGGCCGAGCGAACGACTGGCGGTTTTCGGTGTGACCGGCACCGCGGGCAAGACCACCACCTGCTACCTGCTGGCCGCCGGCCTGGCCGCGGCGGGTCGAGCGACTGGATTGATCGGCACCGTGCAGACCCGGATCGGTGATCGTGTGCTGCCCAGCGCCTTCACCACCCCGGAGGCCCCCGACCTGCAGGCGTTGTTCGCGCTGATGCTCGAGGAGGGCGTCCAAGCGGTGGCCATGGAGGTCTCGTCGCACGCACTGGCCCAGGGACGGGTCGCCGGCACTCGGTTCGCTGTCGGCGCGTTCACCAACCTGTCCCAGGACCACCTGGATTTCCATCACGACATGGAGAGCTACTTCCGGGCCAAGGCACTGCTCTTCGACGGCAGGGCGGCTGCCGGGGTGATCGACGTCGACGACGAATACGGCGCGCGGCTGGCCGCGGAGCATCCGGACGCGGCGACCGTCTCGGCGTCCGGCAACGCTGCTGCCGACTGGTATCTGACCGGCTTGACGCCGGGGCCGCTGGGCGCGCAGCACCTCCGGTTCCGCGGGCCCGAGGGACGGGAGCTGACCGCCGAGCTGCGGTTGCCGGGCGCGTTCAACGTGGCCAACGCGCTGACGGCGGTTGCCTGCGTGCATGCCGCCGGGCTCGACGCCGGCGCAGCGGCAGCCGCCCTCGGTGACGTCACCGTCCCGGGCCGGATGCAGCGGGTGGATCTGGGCCAGGACTTTCTCGCGGTCGTCGACTACGCCCACAAGCCGGCAGCCATCGCCGCCGTCCTCGGTGCGGTACGCACCGGGATCGACGGGCGGATCGTGCTGGTGATCGGGGCCGGGGGCGACCGGGACACCGGCAAACGGCCGATGATGGGACACGAGGCCGCGCACGGCGCCGACCTGGTGATCGTGACCGACGACAACCCGCGGTCCGAGGACCCGGCCGCGATCAGGGCCGAGGTGCTGGCCGGTGCGACCGGCGGCCCCGCCCAGGTGGTCGAGGTCGGCGACCGGAGGGCGGCCATCGTGGCTGCGGTGGCCGCGGCCAGGACCGGGGACGCCGTGCTGATCGCCGGCAAGGGCCACGAGCAGGGCCAGGACGTGGACGGTGTGGTCCACCCGTTCTCCGACGTCGACGAGCTGGCCGCTGCCCTGCGCGATCGGCTGGCCCCTCGGCGCGCCGAGGGCGGGGGCGCCGAGGGTGGAACCCGGCGATGATCCCGTTGACCCTGAGCCAGCTCGCCGAGGCCACCGGCCTGGACGTTCCCGTCGGCGCCGACGCGGTCACCGTCACCTCCGTCGAGTTCGACTCGCGCAGGGTCCGTCCCGGCGCCCTGTTCGTCGCGCTGCGCGGCGAGCGCGTCGACGGCCATGACTTCGTCGCCGCGGCCGCGGCGTCCGGAGCCGTGGCCGTGCTCGGTACCCGACCGGCCGGTGGTTTGCCCTTGCTGCGTTGCCCGGATACGCCGGGCGACACCGCTGTGCTGGACGCCCTGGCGGCGATCGCCCACCGGTCGGTGACGGCGTTGGTCGACCCGGAGCGCGGCGTCGATGCCTTGACCGTTGTCGGGCTCACCGGCTCGGCGGGCAAGACCTCGACCAAGGACCTGGTCGCCGCGGTGCTGTCGACGGCAGGGGAGACGGTGGCCCCGCCCGAGTCGTTCAACAACGAAGTCGGTCACCCCTACACCGTGCTGCTCGCCGGGCCGGACACTCGCTTCCTGGTGCTCGAGCTGTCCGCGCGGGGGCGCGGACACATCGCCGCGCTGGCCCGCACGGTTCCGCCGCGGATCGCGGCCGTGCTCAACGTGGGTTCGGCGCATCTGGGCGAGTTCGGTTCGGTCGACGCGATCGCCGGGGCGAAGGGCGAGTTGGTGAGGCGCTGCCGACCGCGGCCGAGGGCGGCGTCGCCGTGCTCAATGCCGACGACCCGCGGGTCGCGGCGATGGCCGCGCGCACCGTGGCCAGGGTGGTCACCGTCGGGACCGGCCCGGACGCCGACGTCCGCGCCGTCGACGTCACCACCGACGACTTGACCCGCGCCGCCTTCACGCTGGTCACGTCGGACGGCAGCGCTCCGGTGCGGCTGCTGGTGGTCGGCGAGCACCAGGTGCCCAACGCGCTGTCCGCGGCCGCGCTCGGCCTGGCTGCGGGAGTGCCACTGGACGCGGTGGCCTCCGCCCTGTCGGCCGCCGCTCCGGCCAGCCATTGGCGCATGGAGCTGACCGAACTGCCCGACGGCATCACCGTGATCAACGACGCCTACAACGCCAATCCGGAATCCATGCGGGCGGCGCTGCGGTCCTTGGCCGTCATCGGGCGCGGCAAACCGGGCGCGCGGACCTGGGCCGTACTCGGTCCGATGGCCGAGCTGGGCGACGCGACGACCGCTGCGCACGACGAGGTCGGCAGGCTGGTGGTGCGACTGGGCATCGACCAGTTGGTGACGGTTGCCGGCACCGTGCCGGAACTCTCCGACGCCGCCCGCTTGCTGTATCTGGGTGCCCATCTGGAAGGCTCCTGGGGCGGCGAGTCGGTGCTGGTCCCAGACATCGAGGCGGCCTTGGCTCACCTGCGTGGTCGGCTGCAACCGGGAGACGTGGTGCTGGTCAAGGCGTCCCGGTCGTTGGGTCTGGAGCGATTGGCGCTCGCCCTGATCGACGAGAGGTCGGCTGGATGAGCGAGCGTCAGCGAGCGAATCATCGGCACCTCGCTCGGACGCCGACGCGAAGCGAGGCGAACGAGTGAGCGAGCGTCAGCGAGCGAATCATCAGCACCTCGCTCGGACGCCGACGCGAAGCGAGGCGAACGAGTGAGCGAGCGTCAGCGATGAAGCTCATCCTGATCGCCGCGATCGTCGGTCTCGCGGTCGCGATCATGTTGACCCCGTACCTGATCAAGGTGTTCTCCCGACCAGGCTTCGGCCAGGAGATCCGCGACGACGGGCCGCAGAGCCACCTGAAGAAGCGGGGCACGCCGACCATGGGCGGCACCGCGATCATCATCGCGATGTGGGCCGGTTACGCGGCGGCGACCATCACCCAGCTGGTCACCGACGGCGGCGGGCCCACTGCATCCGGGCTGTTGCTGCTCTACCTGGCCACCGGGCTCGGTCTGGTCGGATTCCTCGACGACTTCATCAAGATCCGCAAGCAGCGCAACCTCGGGCTGAACAAGAAGAGCAAGTTCGTCGGACAGACGTTCATTGCGGTCACCTTCGGTATCGGCGCGCTGTTCTTCCGCAACGGCGCCGACCTGACCCCGGGCTCGACATTCCTGTCCTACACCCGTGAGCTGGCCTGGTTGTCGTTCGGCGCGGTCGGGTTCGTCATCGTCGCCGCGCTGCTGATCGCTGCCTGGTCGAACGCGGTGAACTTCACCGACGGACTGGACGGACTGGCCGCCGGCTCCTCGGGCATGGCGATCGGGACCTACGTGGTCATCTGCTTCGTCCAGTTCCGTAACTCCTGCGTCAACGCTGCGGTGGCCGGCTGCTACGACGTGCGTGATCCGCTGGACCTGGCGGTGATCGCCGCTGCGGCGGCCGGTGGGTGCCTCGGATTCCTGTGGTGGAACGCCCACCCCGCCCGGATTTTCATGGGCGACACCGGCTCGCTCGCGCTGGGCGGGCTCGTTGCCGGGCTGTCCATCCTGACCCGCACCGAGCTGTTGCTCATCGTCATCGGCGCGCTGTTCGTCGTCGAGATGCTGTCGGTGGTGATCCAGATCGTCGGCTACAAGACCCGCAAGATCCGGGTGTTCAAGATGGCCCCGTTCCATCACCACTTCGAGCTGGCCGGGTGGGCGGAGACCACTGTCCTGGTGCGGTTCTGGCTGCTGGCCGCCGTGTGCGGCGCGCTGGGGCTCGGGCTGTTCTACGCCGAGTGGCTCTCGTTGACCGGCGGCGGCTGACCCGTGACGGTGGGCGCATATCCGGAGGCGGTACTGACCGCCGCCCGGTCTGTGGTCGGCGACCGGCCGGTGCTGGTGATCGGCGCCGGCGTGGCCGGGTTGGCCGCGATCCGGCTGCTCGACGCCGCCGGCGCTCCGGTGCTGGTCGCCGCCGACCGACCGGTCACCGCCGACCTTCCGGACCGGGTGCAACCCGTCGGGGATCCGGCCGAACTGCCGGCCGACGTCGGTCTGGTCGTCACGTCGCCAGGGGTGCGGGCCGACGCCGCGCTGCCGGCGTCGGCAGCCGCCGCCGGTGTCGAGGTGATCGGCGAGACCGAGCTCGCCTGGCGGGTCGACCGGGCGCTGCCGCACGGCGGCCGGCAATGGCTGGTGGTGACCGGGACGAACGGCAAGACCACCACCACGGGGATGCTGGAGTCGATCCTGCGGTCGGCGGGGCTGACGGTCACCGCGTGCGGCAACATCGGCTGGCCGGTGGTCGACGCGGTGGCCGACCTGAGCCAGCAGAAGATCGCGGTCGAGTTGTCCAGCTTCCAGCTGTCGGCGGCCCCCTCGCTCCGGCCGTGGGCCGGTGCCGTGCTCAACGTGGCCGAGGATCACCTGGACTGGCACGGTTCGATGGCCGCCTATGCCGCCGCCAAGGCCAGGGCACTCATCGGCGACGTGGCGGTGGGCGTCCTCGACGACGACGGCGCCGCGGCGCTCCTCGTGGCGGCGCCCGCGGCCCGGCGGGTCGGGGTGACCGGCCGGATTCCGGCCGACGGGTCGCTCGGGGTGATCGACGGGATGTTGGTGGATCGGGCGTTCTCCTCCGGCGAACTGCTGCCGGCCGCCGCAGTCCGTCCGCCCGGCGCCCATAACGTGACCAACGCGCTGACCGCCGCTGCGCTGGCGCTGAGCCTCGAGGAGGTCGACGCCGTCGCGGTGGCCGCCGGGCTGCGCGCCTTCCGACCGGGCGGGCACCGCAACGTCAGGGTGGCGCAGGTGGACGGGGTGGAGTGGGTCGACGATTCCAAGGCGACGAACCCGCACGCCGCGGCCGCGTCGCTGGCCGCCTACGGCAGGGTGGTGTGGATCGCCGGGGGGCAACTCAAGGGCGCCGAGATCGACGATCTGGTCCGGGCCGTGCGGGGCCGACTGCGGGGCGTGGTGCTGCTCGGGGTGGACGCACCGGTGATCGAGCGCGCACTTTCCCGACACGCGCCGGATGTCCCGCGCCGGACCGTTCCGGGCCCCGACGATGGGCCGATGGAGGCTCCCGCGGTGATGCAGGCCGCCGTGCGGGTCGCGGCCGACCTGGCCGGCCCGGGCGACACGGTGCTGCTCGCGCCCGCGGCTGCGTCCTTGGACATGTTCAGCTCCTACGCGGCGCGCGGCGAGGCGTTCGTTGCGGCCGTGGCCGGCCTGGCACCCGGACGCGGCCGCCGGTGACGACCACCGGGGAACGCTCCACCGGTCAGGAGGGGAAGGGCCGGCCCAGCGGCCAGCAATCCGGTCAACCGACCACGCAACGGGGCGCGGAACCAGCCGGCCTCATTCCGAGGGCCTTCGCCGCCGGCCGGCGCAACCTGCACGACTGGCTCGACCGGCCGATGACCTCGCTGCACCTGGTGCTGGCGATCTTCCTGCTGCTGCTGGCCATCGGCCTGCTGATGGTGCTGTCGTCCTCGTCGGTCACGTCGTATCGACGGGACGGGTCGTCCTTCGCCGTCTTCCAGAGCCAGATCCTGTTCGCCGCGCTCGGTCTGCCCGCATTCGTCGTCGCATCCCGATTGCCGCTTCGGGTCATCCGCGGGGCGTCCACCGCCGCCCTGTTGATCTCCCTCGGCCTGCTGGTCGCCGTGCTGGTGCCCGGCATCGGACGGAGGATCAACGGCTCCCGGAGTTGGATCGGGATCAGCGACGGTATCGGGTTCCAGCCCTCTGAGCTGGCGAAGCTGGCCCTGCTGCTCTGGGCGGCCAACGTGCTCGCCTCCCGCCGGTCCAATCTCGGCTCGCTGCGCGCCCTGTTGATACCGCTCATGCCGGTCTCCGCGCTCACCGCTGTGCTGATCATGCTGCAGCCGGACTTCGGGACGACGGTGACGCTGGCCATCGTGCTGATGGCGGTGCTCTACTTCGCCGGCGCCCCGCTGTGGCTCTTCGGCGTCGTCGGCGCCGGTGGCGCCGCCGCGATGGCCTATCTGCTGATCAGCGCGCCCTATCGGATGGCAAGGCTGCAGGCATTGCTGGACCCGGAGAAGTTTCCGGACACCAGCTACCAGCTCCGCCAGGCGCTCTACGGGATGGGCAACGGCGGCTGGTTCGGCGTCGGCCTCGGCCAGTCGCGGGCCAAGTGGTCCTGGCTACCCAACGCGGACTCCGACTTCATCTTCGCCATCATCGGCGAGGAGCTCGGACTGATCGGCGCCGTCCTCGTGCTCATCCTCTTCGGCCTGCTCGCCTACACCGGGATGCGCATCGCCCGGCGCAACGTCGATCCGTTCGTCAAGATCGTCGCCGGCTCCGCCACCGTCTGGTTGGTGTGCCAGGCGGCCATCAACATCGGCTACGTCGTCGGGCTGTTGCCGACCACCGGGCTGACCCTGCCCATGATCTCCGCCGGTGGCACCTCGCTGGTCGTCACCATGATCGTCTTCGGCTTGCTGGCCAACTTCGCCAGACGAGAACCCCAGGCCGCGGCCGCTCTGGCGGCCCGCGGCCCCGGCACCCTGCTGCGTTTTCTCGGCATCGGCGCGGTCCGCGCCGACCGGGAGATCGAGCCGGCCAAGAAGGTCGCCAAGCGGGAGGCCAAGCAGCGACGGAAGGTGGCCAAGCAGGCCGAGCGCACCAGGAAGGCGAAGGTCGCCGCCGCGCAGCGCGCGGCGAACCAGAACCGGAACCGGCCGGCAGGCGTCGGCGCCGCAGCGGGACAACGACGTCCGGCCGCACCACCCGACCGCCAGCCGGCTCGTCGAGCAGGCAGCCGCAGCGAGCCCCGGTCTGGCCGCGATGGAGTCAGTCCGAGCCGGCCGGTCGCCGGGCGCGGCCGGGCGAAGGCACCGGAAGCACCTGCTCACGATCGGTACAAGCAGAAGCCGGCCGGAGGTGCCCGACCGGCCCAGCAGCCTTCCGCGTCGAGCCGCTCGGAGCGGGTCGTCGACCCGCGCCGGCGTCCCGGGCCGGGCGAGGCCCGCCGAGGTGGGGGCGGGCGGTGACCTCCGTACCCTCCGGCGTCTCCGTGCTGCTTGCCGGCGGCGGCACCGCCGGCCACATCGAGCCTGCGCTGGCCGTCGCCGATGCACTGCGGGAGGCCGACCCGTCCATCACCATCACCGCGCTGGGCACCGAGCGCGGCCTGGAGACCAGTTTGGTCCCGGCTCGCGGCTACGAGCTGCGGCTGGTGCCGGCCGCGCCGCTACCCCGTAAGCCGTCTTTCGACCTGGTGCGCCTGCCCGGCCGCCTGCGCGCTGCGGTCAAGGCGACCCGGGCGGTGATGGTCGACCGCTCGGTCGATGTGGTGGTGGGTTTCGGCGGGTACGTGGCGTTGCCTGCCTACCTCGCCGCCCGCGGGCGGACGCCGATCGTCGTGCACGAGGCGAACGCCCGAGCCGGATTGGCCAACAAGATCGGCGCCAGGTTCGCCACGCTGATCGCTGCTGCGGTGCCGGGCTCCGGCCTGCCCGGGGCGAGGGTGATCGGCAATCCGGTGCGCCGGGAGCTGGCCGAACTCGACCGACCGGCGCTGCGTGCTTCGGCCAGGGAGTTCTTCGGGCTGGATGCCGACGCACCGACCCTGCTGGTGTTCGGCGGCTCCCAGGGGGCGCAGCGGCTCAACGACGCGGTGAGCGGCGCCGCGACCGCGCTGGGTGACGCCGGCGTCGGTGTGCTGCATGCCTACGGCCGCAAGAACACCGTCGAGCTGCCGGACCAGGACCCGGGCAGCCCGCCCTACGTCGCGGTGCCCTATCTGGACCGGATGGACCTGGCCTATGCGGCGGCGGACCTGGTGCTCGCCCGGTCCGGAGCGATGACGGTCGCCGAGATCGGTGCGGTCGGGCTGCCCGCGGTGTACGTCCCGCTGCCGCACGGCAACGGCGAGCAGCGGCTGAACGCCGACGGTCAGGTCGCCGCAGGTGCCGCGATCGTGCTGGACGACTCCGAGCTGACCTCGACGGCGATCATCGACCGGGTGGTTCCGTTGCTGACCGCTTCGGCGGAAGGTGCCGCGATGGCCTCGGCCGCGGTCGCCGGCGGGGCTACGGACGCAGGTCGGGAACTCGCAGCGGCCATCCTGCGCATCGCCGGAGCTGTGTCGTGAGCGGCCCGATCGGCCTGGGTCCGGACGATCCGGGTGTGCCGGCCGCAGCCCCGCCGGTCACCGAGGACGGAGTGTCGCTGGCCCGTGCCCACCTGGTCGGAGCCGGTGGAGCGGGGATGAGCGCGATCGCCCGGATCCTGGCCGACCGCGGCCTCGAGGTGTCGGGGTCCGACGCCAAGGGCTCGCACGTGCTGACCGGGCTGAGCCTGCGCGGGGTGCGCACCGCCATCGGGCACAGCGCCGGCAACCTCGACCTGCTCGACGGCGGGCCGACCGCGGTGGTGGTGTCCTCGGCGATCCGGCCGGACAACGCTGAAGTGGTCGAGGCCAGAGGACGCGGGGTGCCGGTCGTCCGCCGGGCCGATGCATTGGCCGCGTTGATGGCCGGGCGCCGCAGCGTGTGCGTGGCCGGCACCCACGGCAAGACGTCGACGACCTCGATGCTGACCGTCGCCCTGCAACGATCGGGCTTGGATCCGTCCTTCGCCATCGGCGGTGAACTCAACGAGTCCGGCGCCGGCGCGCACCACGGTGGCGGCGACATCTTCATCGCCGAGGCCGACGAGTCGGACGGTTCGTTCCTCTCCTTCCGGCCGCACGGCGCGATCATCACCAACCTCGAGCCCGACCACCTCGACCACCACGGCACTGCCGAGGCCTATGCCGCGGTCTTCGACCAGTTCGTCGACCGCATCCTGCCCGGCGGGTTCCTGGTCGCCTGCGTGGACGATCCTGGCGTGCTGGCCTTGCTCGACCGGCTGCGATCGCGTTCGGCCGGCGTGCCGCGGATCGTCGGGTACGGGGTGGGGGAGGACGCCGACGTGCGGATCCTGCACTCGGCCGCCGCCGGGCACGGCAGCACTGCGGCGATCCGGCTGCCCGATTCGACGCTCGCGGATCTGGCGCTGGCCGTCCCCGGCGCCCACATGGTCGCCAATGCCACCGCCGCGCTGGCTGCCGGCGTCCAGCTCGGTGTCGAGGCCGCGGTGATGGCCCGCGGGCTGGCCGCCTACACCGGGGTCCGGCGGCGATTCGAATACAAGGGCCGCGCGGCCGGGGTGGTCGTGTACGACGACTACGCCCATCACCCCACGGAAGTGCGGGCCCAGCTGCTGGCCGCCCGGGATCTGGTCGGCGCCGGGCGGCTGGTCGTGGTGTTCCAGCCGCATCTGTACTCGCGGACCGCCACGTTCGCCGGCGCCTTCGCCGATGCGCTGGCTGCCGCCGACGTCGTCGTGGTACTCGACGTCTACGGCGCCAGGGAGGACCCGGTGCCAGGGATCAGCGGCGCGATGATCGCCGATCGGATCACCGGCGGACCGCAGACCGTGCTGTTCGAACCGTCGCTGGCCGGTGCGCCGGACACCCTTGCGGCGTTGCTGCAGGCCGGCGATGTCGTGCTGACCATGGGCGCAGGCGACGTGACCATGCTCGGCCCGGAACTACTGGCCCGCTTGGAGGAATCGTGACGGCCACCGTCCAGCCGCAGACCGAGCCGGGCCCGGTCCGGCGGGTCCAGCACCGCCCTCGGCGCTGGCCGTGGGCGCTGGCCCTGGTGCTCGTCCTGGCCCTGGCCGGGGGCGCGTACTACGTCGTGCGCTGGACCTCGGTGCTCGGCCTGAAGCAGGTGGTGGTCACCGGGGTGTCCGGGAGCCTGGCCGACCGCGTGCGGGCCGCGGTCGACGTGCCGATCGGAACTCCGTTGATCACCGTCGAGCCGGCGGCGGTGGTCGCCCAGGTGAGGGCGGCGGTGCCGGAGGTGGAATCCGTGACCGCGCTACGCAAGTGGCCCGATGCCGTCCTGGTGACCGTGACACCGCGTAGCGCGGTCGCCGCGACCCAGGCCAACGGCGCCTGGTGGCTGCTCGACCGCTACGGCGTGCCCTACCTGAAGGTGGGGGCACGGCCGGAGAAGTTGCTGACCGTCGACCTGGCCACCCCCGGCCCGGGGGACCGCGCCACTCTCGGCGCGATCGCGGTGATCCGCAGCCTGCCCAAGAGCGTGGCGTCGCAGGTGACCGCCGTGGTCGCGCGCTCGCCCTACCGGATCGTGCTGTCGCTGACCGGCGGCAAGACAGTGATCTGGGGCGACGACAGCCAGGTCGAGGCCAAGGCCAAGGTGCTCCCGGTGCTGCTCCAACAGCCCGGCACCACCTACGACATCTCCGACCCCACCTTCGCCACCGTCCGCTGAGTCGCCCCACTACCTGCACCTGCACCGCCCCGCCCCGCCGCCCCGCCGCTGCATGCCCTCGCTGCTGCATTCCCCGGCCCGGCGAGGATCAACTTCGACAGCGAGGATGAAGTTGTCGTCTCCTGTCACTCCTGTCACAGGTTGAGCGAAGTTGATCCTCGCCGGGCCGGGTGCGGGTTCCCAGGCCGGGGGCAGGTTCTCCGGGCCGGGGACCAGCGTTCGCCGGGCCGGGGTGCGGGGTTCGCCGGGCCGGGTGCAGGGTCCGCAAAGTTGCCGGAGGTTGCAGGAAACGCGCGACACGTCGGCGCGCCTGCACGGTCGAAACCGGTGCCCGCTCTACGTTTCTCCGCAGTGGCACCTGACATAACTATAAGGGTCTGGTAGAGGTCGAGGGTTGCTCGACACGCCGGATCCGCGGCGCCGGACCGACCAGGAGGACATCTCATGACGCCACCGCACAACTACCTCGCTGTGATCAAGGTCGTCGGGATCGGCGGAGGCGGCGTCAACGCGGTCAACCGCATGATCGAAGTCGGCCTCCGCGGGGTCGAGTTCATCGCGATCAACACCGACGCCCAGGCCCTGCTGATGTCCGACGCCGACGTCAAGCTCGACGTCGGCCGGGAACTCACCAGGGGTCTCGGCGCCGGCGCCAACCCTGATGTCGGCCGCAAGGCCGCGGAGGACCACCGCGAGGAAATCGAGGAGGTGCTCAAGGGTGCGGACATGGTGTTCGTCACCGCAGGGGAAGGCGGTGGCACCGGCACCGGCGGCGCCCCGGTCGTCGCCTCCATCGCCCGCAAGCTCGGCGCGCTGACCATCGGTGTGGTCACCCGCCCGTTCGCCTTCGAGGGCAAGCGCCGCGGCGGCCAGGCCGAGGACGGCATCCGCGAGCTGCGCAACGAGTGCGACACCCTGATCGTCATCCCCAACGATCGGCTGCTGCAGCTCGGCGACCTCGGGGTCTCGCTGATGGATGCCTTCCGGTCGGCCGACGAGGTGCTGCTCAATGGCGTCCAGGGCATCACCGACCTGATCACCACGCCCGGCTTGATCAACGTGGACTTCGCCGACGTGAAGTCGGTGATGGCCGGCGCGGGCACCGCGCTGATGGGCATCGGTTCGTCGCGCGGCGAGGGCCGGGCGGTGACCGCCGCCCAGAAGGCAATCAACTCGCCGCTGCTCGAGGCGTCCATGGACGGCGCGCACGGGGTGCTGCTGTCCATCGCCGGTGGCAGCGACCTCGGCCTCTTCGAGATCAACGAGGCCGCATCCCTGGTGCAGGAGGCCGCGCACGAGGATGCGAACATCATCTTCGGGACGGTGATCGACGACTCGCTCGGCGACGAGGTCAGGGTCACGGTCATCGCCGCAGGGTTCGACTCGACCCCATCCACCCTCCCACCGCTGACCCGCGGCGTCGATGCGCGCGCGCAGGGTCAGTCCCGGCCGAACCAGCAGCAGGGCGAGAGGTCGCAGGTCGACCAGTTCGAGCAGGTGGCGCCGGCCCAGCCGGGCACCGGCGAGCAGCACGGCGTGCGCTACGACCCGCCGGTTCCGGTCGGCGCCGGCTACCCCAACGGTCACGTCAACGGACAGGGGCACCCGCAGCGGCCCGAACCGCAGCGTCAGGCACCGGCCCCGCGGCCGATGGCGTTCGACGACGACGATGTGGACGTTCCGCCGTTCATGAAGCGCTGACCTCGATCCCTCCGGCGCCGGCCTGGACGGGCCCACGGTGCTCGATGGACCAGCGCGCTCAGTGCGGATGGGCCGTACCGACCGGACTGCTCAGTCCGGCGGTAGCGTGTCCGATGTGCGAGTGCGGCGGATAGTCAGCGGACGCGGCGGGGGCCGATCCACCGGGCCCTACGCTGCGTTCAACCTCGGCGGTGCGGTGGGCGACGATCCGAAGGCAGTGGCGGCCAACAGATCTCGGTTGGCGGCGGCCGCCGGGCTCACGCCCGATCGGGTGGTCTGGATGCAGCAGGTGCACGGCACTGCCGTGCGCACCGTGACCGACGGTGGGGCGGACACCGCCGCCACTGACGGGATCGTCACCACCACAACGGGTCTCGGGCTCGCGGTGCTGATCGCCGACTGCGTGCCACTGCTGGCCGCCGACCCGTCGGCCGGGGTGATCGGGGCGGCGCATGCCGGGCGGAAGGGCTCAGCCGCCGGCATCGACCGAGAGCTACTGACCACGATGGTCGCGGCCGGCGCCGACGTCGGACGCATCGAAGTGCTTGTGGGACCGGCGATCTGCGGCGCGTGCTACGAAGTGCCGATCGCGATGCGTGACGAGATCGACGCCTTGCTGCCCGGTTCGGCGACCACCACCGGGCGCGGTACGCCGGGCTTGGACCTGCGCGCCGGGCTGGTCCGGCGATTGAAGATCGCCGGCGTGGCCGGCGTCAAGGTCGATCCCCGCTGCACCTACGAGGATCCCGCCCTCTACAGCCACCGTCGTGGCGCGCCCACCGGTCGGCAGGCCGGATTGATCTGGTTGGACACCACGGCGGGCTGATCGAGCGCCGGGGCCCTCGCGTACCCAGGGCGCGCGCCGCCGACGTCGGACCGCGATTCGGCCGGTGACAAGGCGTGTCGCAGCCTCGAGCGTCGAGCACCGGCCGATAGCCTCGGATCTGTTGCAAGGCGGTGACCTCTGGGAGGAACGACATGGGATCGTGGCGCAAGGTGGGTGCCTTCCTGGGGCTGGTCCCCGAGGAGAACCGCAGCTACGAGGGCGACGAGTACGACCACCGCGACTACGACTCCAGGGACTACCAGAGTCGTGAGTACGCCGACGACTACGAGACCGCCGGCTACCGCCCGTCGGCCGAGCCGGGCAGGTACCGCAGCACGGCCGAACCCGGCTACACCGAACCGGCCCGCCGCGAGTACTCCAGGGCCGAGTACCCGGAGCCGGAGTACGCCGCCGAGCATGACGACGAGCCTCCGGCCGCGCAGCCCGAACCGACCCGGTCCGCCCGTCCGCGTCGCAGTTTCGCCGGGGAACCGGTGACCCAGGGAGCGCTCGCCATGCAGCCCCGCGTCGAGACACAGCGGGAGACCGAGTCCGCAACAGCGGTCCGCCCGGTCACCGTGAAGCTCACCGGATTCGCCGATGCGCGCATCGTCGGCGAGAAGTACCGCGAGGGCACGTCGGTGATCCTGGACATGACCGAGATGGACGACTCCGACGCCCGCCGACTGGTCGACTTCGCCGCCGGCCTGGCCTTCGCCGCGCGCGGGTCGATCGACAAGGTCACCACCAAGGTCTTCATGCTGCTGCCCTCGGTGGCCGGGCTGGACATCGAGGAGACCCGCGACGCCGTGCTGGCCGACGCCCGCCGGATGGCCGTCGCCGCCCACTGACCCGTACCTACTGCCCCCGCTACGTGGTCACTGCCGCGTGAGCTCCGCCGGATCGGCGGCCACGCGCGGATGTCAGGTCCCGGCCTGCAGGCGTAGGCCGGCCAACAGCAGATCGAGCCCGGCCCGGAACTGATCGGCGTCCTCGTGGCCCGCGAACTCGTCGATGATGTGGTGGACGAAAGGGAATTCCGCCGGGTCGAGGGCCCGCCACTGGTCGACGACCCTGGACATGTATTCGTCCGGCGCCAGCTCTCCGGACAGCAGCGCCTCGGGCAATTCCTGACCCATGTCGGCCGCCGTCCCCAGAACGAAGCCGACGATCGCCGATGCGGCGTGAAAACTCTGCCGCGGCGTCAGGTGCAGGCGCAGCACCTCCTCGCCGATCCTCTCGTAGACCTTGAGGGAGTGCTCCTGCACACCGGTGTCGCGCAGGACATACGCACCGAGCCAAGGCCGGTCGACGATCGCGTCGAAGACCGTGACGCCGATGCTGCGCAGATCGTCGATCGGGTCGTCGCTACCGATCGGCTCGATCGCCGTGAGGACGTCGGCCATGACGTGATCGGCCGCGCGGTCCAGCAGTTCGTCGCGGCTGGAGACGTACCAGTAGATGCTGCCGACGCCCCCACCGAGTCGCGCGGCCAACGCCCGGAACGTCAGCCCCTGCTGGCCGGCCTCGTCCAGCAACGCGACCGCTCCGGTCAGCACGGCATCCAACGAGAGTGAGGCCCGTTGGCGTGGTCCGCGCGTCGGTCGGTCGGCACCGCGCAGGTCGCTCCGGTTCCGGGTCGCCACTGTTGCATCCCATCACACGCCCGAGTGGTTGCGTGGAATCGAACGATGTTCTATTATCGAACAAGGTTCGATCAACGAACGTCGTTCGATACACCCGGAGCCACTGCCATGACCACACTTCCCGCCACCGGAGCGCGCACGTACCCCTCGCTGCGTGCCGCGTGGATCCCGCTTGCCGCCCTCTGCCTCGCATTCTTCGTCGAGATGGTCGACAACACCCTGCTGACCGTCGCGCTGCCCACCATCGCGCGCGATCTGCACAGTGACACCACCTCCCTGCAGTGGGTGACCAGCGCGTATTCCCTGACCTTCGGCGGCCTGTTGCTGACCGCCGGCTCGATCGCCGACCGATTCGGCCGGAAGCGAGTGCTGCTCTACGGTCTGGCGGCCTTCGGCATCATCAGCCTGGGTGTGGCGATGGTCAGCAGTAGCGGCGAACTGATTGCCCTGCGCGCGGCCCTCGGGCTCGCGGCAGCGGCGATGGCGCCGATCACGAACTCGCTGGTGTTCCGGCTGTTCGACTCGCCGACGCTGCGGATGCGCGCGATGACCGTCATGATCGTCGTCGGGATGTCGGGCTTCGTGCTCGGCCCGGTGCTCGGTGGCACCGTCCTTGCGCACTTCCAGTGGCAGTGGCTGCTGCTGATCAATGCTCCGGTCGCGCTGATCGCCTGGCTGGGCGTGCGGATCGGTGTGCCCGGCGATCGCCCGGAGGACCTCACCCACGACCGACTCGACCTTCCTGGTGCGGTGCTGAGCATGGCCACCATCGGCTTGGCCTGCTACTCGCTGACCAGCGGTGTGCAACACGGATGGGCCGCACCGCTCACCATCGCGTCGATGATCGGCGCCGGCGCCGCGCTGGTCGGATTCATCCTGCGGGAGCGCACGGCGGACTCTCCGATGCTGGATCTCACGCTTTTGTCCCGTGGCCCGGTCCGCGGTGCCGCGGTGGCCCAGGCCGGCACCGCCATCGCCATGGCGGGCGTGATGTTCGCCCTCATCCTGCACTTCCAGTTCGCCTGGGGCTGGAGCCCGATGCGCGCCGGGCTGGCCAACCTGCCACTCATCCTGACGATGATCGCCGCGACCCCTATTTCCGAGGGGCTGGCCAAGCGCTTCGGACACCGGATCGCCTGCCTGGTGGGGGCGGGATTCCTGGTCGCCGGACTGATCGGCCTGGCCTGGGGAGTCGAGCAGAACTACCTGGCCATCGCCGCGTCCATGGTCGTCATGACCGTGGGGTTGCGGACCGTGATGACCATCTGCGCCGTCGCCCTGGTCGGGGCCATGCCGGAGAACCGCACCTCCATCGGCACCGCCCTCAACGACACCGCGCAGGAGGTGGGGACGAGTGTCGGCACCGCGATCGTCGGCACCATGGTCGCGCTGTTGATCACCACAACCCTGCCCGATGGCGTCTGGACCTCCGAGTTGGTTGCGTCGTTCTTCCACGGCGAGCGCATCATCTTCGTCGTCCTTGCGGTCGTTGTCGGCGTGGTCGCCGCCCTCGGCGCTCTCACCCTCACCGACTCCCGCAACGTCGAGGAACACGACGAGCCCGAGGACGCCGCGGCTCTCGCCGTGGCGGCCCGGTGAGTCGCAGCGGCGAGAAGCCCGCGGTGGAACCGATGTCGGCGCTTGCTGGGTCGAGCGACCAATCGGCCCGTCACCGTCCCGCGGCCGGCTGACCCGTCGTCGCGGTCCGCAGCGCGAGGGAGGCGATGAGCCGGTCGAACACCGGGTTGTCGACCACGAAGCCGGCGCGTCGCAAGGCGAGTACGGCAGTTCCCGCCGTGCCGTCCTCGACCGTCACCACCTGCGGTGGTTCATCTGCCCAGGTCCGCACCAACTCGGCCACCCCGGCCGGCAACGTCGGCAGCCGCCGGGCGATGCCGCCGCCGAGGACCACCGGCCCGTGATGGCCGGATCGGTGGACGGTCGCCAGGCTGTGCAGGAGTCGCTGTTGGGCCTGCGCGACGATATCCGTCGCCACCGCGTCGCCGGCCTCGGCGGCCGCCAAAGCGGCGGCGGCGAACCTGGACAACTCCACCGGACGCATCCGGTACAGCGCGCCGACCGCCGCGGCCAGCACCTCGGGCCGACCGCGCGCGTCTGCCTCATCGTCGCCATCGGGGACGCCCAGGGCGGCCGGGACGGCGGTCGAAAGGGTGGTCGCAGGGCCCCGGCCGTCCAGGGCGGCCAGCGCCGCCCGCACGGCTTGTTGCCCGATCCAGAACCCGGATCCCTCATCGCCGAGCAACCAGCCGAGTCCGTCCACCACCCGTTCGACCTGATGCTGCGCAACGCGGATCGCCGAGGCGCCGGTACCGGCCACCACTGCGTAGCCGTCGGGGTCGGGCGTGCCGGAGCTGAAGGTGGCCAGCAGATCCGACTCGGCGATCACCCCGCCGGTGACACCCGCCTCGGCCAACACAGCGGTCCAGGTCTCGGGGCCGGCCGCCGCGCTTCCCCCGGCCATGGCCAGCACGGCCGGGCCGGCCAGCACGAGCGGGTCGGTGCCGCCGCCGGAGACGCCGTCCCGGCAGTCGTCCACCGCGGCCGAGACCGCGGCGGCCACCGAGCGGGCGGCAGCCTCTGGCCCCCAGGAGACCGGATTACCGCCGCCGGCCCGGCCGTAGCCCACGCACGTCCCGTCGGGAGTCAGCAGCACGGCGCGGGTGGAAGTCCCACCGGCGTCCACCCCGAGGCACACCGTCATCGCTGAGCCGCCAGGTCGTAACCGGTTCGATACCGGAGACGCTTGACAGCCGCCCGGCCAGCAAGAATTATTTTCATCCAAACCACCCCACGGCTGAGACGGATTTTCATCAGTATGCCAACAGCTGCCCGTAAGGCCGCGCATCCGACTGTGCGGGTGCGCGACCGGATCATCTCGCGGATGCCGCAGATGCCGGCCGCGATGACGAAGATCGCCGAGCTGTTGTTGACGAACCCGACTGCACCGCTTCACCTGTCCATCACAGAATTGTCCCGGCAGGCGGGGACCTCGCCCGCCACCGTCACCCGATTCTGCCGGTTGATCGGATACTCCGGGTACGTCCCGTTCCGGGTGGCCGTCGCCTCGGACATCGGCCGCGGGGACAGCGCAGAGTCCTGGCGGGCGGACGTAGGGCGGTCCTTCGGACCCAAGGACCCGCCGCACGTAGTGGTGCAGGCCTTGCTGGCCGCGCACACCACGTCGCTGCAGGCCACGGCCGACGGGGTGGATCCCGAGCAGGTGAGCAGGGTCGCCGGCGTCATTGCCGGCTGCCGTCACCTGGACATCTACGGCATCGGCGGCAGTGGCGGGATGGCCGAGGAGCTGGCCAGTCGGCTGTACCGGGTCGGCATCAGTGTCCATGCCTGGACAGAGGCGCACGCGGGCCTGGCCAGTGCGGCCCTGCAACGGGAAGGCTGTGTCGCCCTTGCCATCTCGAATACCGGTCGCACCGAAGAGACGATCGAGATGCTGTCCCAGGCCGGGTCGTCCGGCGCCTTCACCATCGCGATCACCAGTATGGCGAGTTCGCCGCTCGCCGCCGTGGCCGACGCACACATCACCACCTACGCAACCGACGCCTATCTACAACCGGACGACCTGGCGGCCAAGCATGCACAGTTGTTCGTGCTCGACCTGCTGTACCTGTCGATCGCCCAGCAGAACTTCGCCGAGGTCGCCACCAACCTGGCCGCGTCGGCCATGGCCGTCTCCGCGCACCGGCGGGTCCTACCCGGAGCGAGCCGGGACAAGTCAGCAAAACGAGAGGGATTGAATGCCTGAGCACGTCGACGATTTCCTCACCGAGGTCGACTCCCGCCTTGCCGCCATCGCGGCCGATGCCCGGGCCGGCGGACTGGACGCGGCCATCGAGATTCTGACCACCTGCATCACGTCGGGAGGTGTCGTCCAGGCTTTCGGCAGCGGACACTCCCAGGCGTTCGCGATGGAGATCGCCGGCCGGGCGGGCGGACTCATCCCGACCAACAACGTGACCCTGCGGGATCTCGCGCTGTACGGCAGCCGGAGCGCCGACGAGCTGTCCGGGTCGTCGATGGAACGAGACCCGACCGTGGTCGACGAGTTGTTCGGCTTGTATCCGGTGCACCCGGCCGACGTGTTTGTCATCGCCTCGAACTCGGGTGTGAACGGTTCCATCGTGGGCATGGCGCTGGCAGCCAAACAGCACGGACACAAGGTCATCGCGGTGACCAGCCTGGCCCACACCGCGGCGGTGGTGCCGAAACACCCCAGTGGCCAACGGTTGTCGGAGGTCGCCGACGTCGTGCTGGACAACCGTGCGCCGTACGGCGACAGCACCATCGACATCGCGGTGGACGGATCCGATGAGACCGTCAGGATCGGTGCGGTGTCGTCGTTGACCGCCGCGTTCATCGCCCAATTGCTGACCATCGGGGTGACCGAGCGGATCGCCGCCTCGGGTACCTTGCCACCGGTCTACATCTCGGCCAACATCCCGGAAGGAGATGCGCACAACAACGTCCTGGAAGCCAGGTATGGCCATCGCATCAAGCGCGGGCTCCCCGAGCCCACTGTGTCCACAGAACCCGCAGAACCCACAGCTCTCACGGAAAGGTCGGTCACTCCATGACCACGGAACAACCCCAGAAGTCCGGCGCCGACGGCAATGTCACCCGTCGCACGTTGCTCCGGGCCGCCTTCGGCGCTGCCGCGCTCGTGCCGTTCGGCAGTGCGTTGGCCGCCTGCGCCGGCGGCGGTACCAGCAGCGGCACCACCACCGCCGCGGCCACCACCAGTGCGGCCGCGACCACGAGCGCGGCCGCGTCCAGTGCCGGTAGCTCAGCGGCATCCAGCGCCGGTAGCTCGGCAGCATCCAGCGCCGGTGGCACCGCCGCCGCGGCGAACCCGTTCAATGTGGCATCCGGATCGTCGATCGACGCGGTCATCTTCAACGGCGGCTACGGCTACGACTACGTCACCTTCGCCACCGACATCGTCCAGAAGAACCTGGGCGTGAAGATCAAGGTGTCGCCGTCGACCCAGATCAGCCAGGAGCTGCAGCCGCGGTTCGTCAGCGGCAACCCGCCGGACCTGATCGACAACTCGGGAGCCAACTCGATGGGCTTCAACGCCATCCTCGAGCAGCTCGAAACGCTGGACGATGTCTTCGAGGCGCCGAACCTGGAGGGCACCAAGATCGCCGACACGCTCTACGCCGGGGTCAAGGCGCCGGGAACCTTCGGCGACAAGTTCGTGGCGATCAACTACGTGATGACCATCTATGCCCTGTGGTACTCGGCCAGCCTGTTCAAGGAGAACGGCTGGGAACCGCCGAAGACCTGGGACGACTGCCTGGACCTGGGCGCCAAGGCCAAGGCCAAGGGCAAGTACCTGTTCGTGTGGGGCAAAGAGGCCGCGACCTACTACCAGACGCTCGCGACCGACTCCGCGATCAAGGAGGGCGGCGACCAGGTCCGGCTCGACCTGGAGAACCTCACCCCGAACTGCTGGTCGGCGGACGCCATCCAGAAGGTCTTCACGGCCATGGAGACCGCGGTCAAGAGCGGCTACTTCGTGCCCGGCGGCGCCGGCACCCAGTTCACCGCGGCCCAGGCCAAGTGGTCCAACGACCAGCAGGCCCTGCTCTATCCGTCGGGTTCGTGGATCGAGAACGAGATGAAGAAGGCCACCAAGCCTGGGTTCGAGATGACCGGCATCCCCGAGCCGACCATCACCGGCAGCTCCAAGCTGCCCGCGGAGGCGCTGCGCAGCGCCGCCGGCGAGCCGTTCATCGTGCCCACCAAGGGGGCCAACGTGGCCGGCGGCAAGGAGATCCTGCGCGCCATGCTATCGAAGGAGGCTGCCACCAACTTCGCCAAGACCCGGCTGGCACCGACCATCGTCAAGGGCCTGGTACCGGACGACGGGTTCGGTTCCACCGCGCTGGTCTCCCAGACAAAGATGCTGGATGGCGCCGGTACCAACGTGTTCAACTACCAGTTCGTGGATCTGTACGGCATGAACACCGACCAGTTGGTCGTCTGGAACGGGTTCCTGTCGGGTCAGATCGATGCGGCCGGCCTGACCAAGGGCCTGCAGGACATCACCGACAAGGTCGCCGGTGACAGCTCGGTCACCAAGATCTCCGTCACCGGCTGATCCATTTGTTCCCGGCAGTTCGCCCGCAGCGGGGAGTCGCCAACCCGACTCCCCGCTGCGGGCCGTACCCATCCGAGGCGAGTCGCATGAACCAACCTGTCACCACGCTCGACGCGCCGGCTGCTACTGCGCCGGTGCCGGTCGACCCGCTGGCCGGTCGCAAGGACTGGGCGGCCATCTCCCTGCTGCTGGTCGGCGGCCTGTTCGGGGTGCTGCAAACGACGCTGAAGTGGTTCGATTCCGACGACGGCTCGTGGGTGACCGGCTGGGGCTGGTACTACAACACGGACGCCACTGGGATCGGTTCGATCGGGGCGTCCTACGCCATCATGATCTGCGCCTTGGCCGGGGTGGTCATGCTGCTGGTCGGCATCGCCCTGATCATGCGACCGACGGCCCGGCGGGTTCTCGGCACCATCGGGCTGGTCGCCGGGCTGGTCGCCGTGGCGTGCGCGCTGTGGTGGCTGACCCTCGGTCCGCTGAAGGTGGCCGACGCCTTCAAACGGGGCGGGATCGGTTGGTACCTCTTTCTTCTCGCCGGCCTCCTCGGCGCGATCGGCGGGGGCAAGGCGAAGGCTCGCCGCGGTCTCAGCTTCGACAAGGTCAGCTTCATGCTGGTGTTCCTCGGCCTGCCGCTGACCATCTTCATCGTCTTCGTGGTCGCCCCGTTCCTCCAGGCGATCTACTACTCGATGACCGACTGGGGCGGCTTCTCCGAGACGATGAACTTCACCGGGCTGGACAACTACCGCAAGCTGCTGCAGGACGACACGTTCCTGATCGCTCTGCGCAACAACATCGCGCTCGGCATCGTGGTGCCGCTGGTGACGATCATCCTGGCGTTGGCGATCGCCAGCATGGTCACGGTCGGCGGCCCGTCCACCGGCCCGGTGCGCGGGTTGAAGGCCTCCAGCTTCTACCGGGTGGTCTCGTTCTTCCCGTACTGCATCCCGGCGATCGTCATCGGCCTGATCTGGGCGCAGGTCTACGACCCGTCGGCCGGCATCCTCAACGCCTTCCTCACCGGGATCGGCCTGGACCAGTTCACCAACTTCGCCTGGCTCGGCGAGGTGTCCACCGCGATGCCGGCCTCCATGTTCGTGATCATCTGGGGCTTCGTCGGCTTCTACGCCGTGTTGTTCGTGGCGGCGATCAAGGGCATCCCCTCGGAGACCTACGAGGCAGTCCGACTCGACGGCGCCGGGCGGTTCCGGACCGCCGTCTCGGTGACGGTGCCGCTGATCCGGGACACCGTCCAGACCGCCTACATCTATCTCGGCATCGCCGCGCTGGACGCGTTCGTGTACATGCAGGCCCTGAACCCGTTCGGCGGCCCCAACAACTCCACCCTGACCATGTCCCAGGACCTGTACAACACCGCGTTCCGCAAGGGCCAGTTCGGCTATGCCACGGCGATGGGTGTCACCCTGGCGGTCGTCACCTTGCTGTTCGCGGCGTTGGTGTTCGGAATCAATCGGCTCACCGGTGGCGGAAAGGCAGGTGAGCACGCATGACCTCGACGTTGATCGAACAGGCGCCGCCGTCCGGCGCTCCCGAGCCGCAGCGTCGGCGGTCGTCGGCCGGCGATGTCGCGGTCGCGAGTGCCTCGCACTTCGTGCTCGTCTTGTGGTCGGCGATCGTCATCGTCCCGTTGCTGTGGGTGCTGATGTCGTCGGTGAAGACCACCGACGCCATCCTGTCCAAGCCCCTGGCCCTGCCGACGTCCCTGAACTTCGTCAACTACGCCAATGCCTGGAAGACCGCCGGTATCGGCAAGTGGTTCTTCAACACGGTGATCGTGGTCGGGTTCGCGCTGGTGATCGTCATGATCCTCGGCGCCATGTGCGCCTACGTGTTGGCCAGGTACCAGTTCTGGGGCAACCGCCTCATCTACTACACGATGCTCGCCGGCCTGACCTTCCCGGTCTTCATGGCGATCGTGCCGCTGTTCTTCATCCTCAAGAACATCGGGCTGCTCAACACCCTGCCCGGGTTGATCCTGACCTATGTCGCGTTCGCCCTGCCGTTCACCGTGTTCTTCCTCTACTCGTTCTTCCGGACGCTGCCCAACGAGATCTACGAGGCGGCGCAGGTCGACGGTGCGGGGGAGTGGCGGACGTTCTTCCAGATCATGTTGCCGATGGCCAGGCCGGGCATGGCCGCAGTGGCGATCTTCAACTTCCTCGGGCTGTGGAACCAGTTCCTGCTGCCGGTCGCGCTGAACACCAACCAGGACAACTACGTGCTGTCGCAGGGGATGGCCTCGTTCGCCTCGCAGGCCGGCTACGCGGTCGACTTCGGTGCCTTGTTCGCCGCCGTGGTGATCACCATCATCCCGGTGCTGATCGTGTACATCATCTTCCAGCGGCAACTGCAGGGGTCGGTGTCGTCCGGGACGATCAAGTAGGGCCCGGCGGAGCACCGAGGAGGGCAGGCGGGGCACCCGTTTCGTGTCGAACTGTCCGGTCGATGCCAAGCCCGGGCGGTTCATCAGGTAGAAGTGGAGTCGTGAACATCGTCTGGCAGCTGGTCTTCCTGCTGCTCTGGCTCGTCCGGTGGCTGCTGCTCGGCCGCCTGGTCATCGAGATGGTGCGAGTGTTCGCGCGGACCTGGCGGCCGGTCGGCACCTCCGCGGTGGCGATGGAACTGCTCTACACGGCCACCGACCCACCGGTGAAGCTGTTCCGCAGGCTGATCCCGACCGTCAGGTTGGGCGGGGTAGGGTTCGACCTCAGCATTATGGTTCTGCTGATCGTCGTGCAGATCCTGCTGTCTGTCGTCTCGCGACTGGCCGTGGCCAGTCTGTGACATGTCCCGCCTGCGTCGGGTCATGATGCAGCCGCATCGGCGCGGGTCTGCCAGACTGTTGCCCGGCCGTTCACGTTCCACGAAGGAGTAGCCATGCGGCTCACGCCGGCCGACGTGCACAACGTCGCCTTCAAGAAGCCCTCGATCGGTAAGCGGGGGTACGACGAGGACGAGGTAGACGCGTTCCTCGACCTGGTGGAGGCAGAGCTCTCCAACCTCATCGAGGAGAACAACGACCTCACCCAACGGCTGAGCACGTACGAGGCCGGTGGCACTCCGCCGACTGCCGACACGCAGCCACTGCACGACGAGATCTCCCGCTTGCAGCAGGAGAACCAGCAGCTCGCCCAGCGCGCCGAGGCGGCGGAGCAGTCGGCCGGTCAGGCACAACAGGAGGCCGAGCAGGCCCGCCAGGCGCACGCCGCTGCCCAGCAGGATGCCGACGCCGCGCGGCAGGCGGCCGAGCAGGCCGCAGCCGCTCAACCGGTCGCTGCCGAACCGGTGGCCGCACCGGCTCCGGTGGCCGCGCCGGCGGCGGAGGGCCATCACGTCCAGGCCGCCCGCCTGCTCGGACTGGCCCAGGAAACCGCCGATCGTCTCACCGCTGAGGCTTCCGAGGAGGCGGAGAACGTCCGCTCGTCGGCGCGCGCGGAGGCCGAGTCGCTGCTGTCCAACGCCAGGTCGGAATCCGACCGCATGCTGTCCGAGGCCAAGAACAACTCGGAGAGCCAGCTGTCCGAGGCCCAGGCGGCGGCCGAAGCGGCCGAGCGGGACGCCAGGATCAAGGCCGAGGCGATGGACCGCGAGGCCCAGCGCAAGTACACCGAGACGATGACCCAGCTGACCGAGCAGCGCACCACGCTGGAGAAGAAGATCGATGACCTGCGCACCTACGAGCGCGAGTACCGGTCGCGGCTGAAGAGCTGGATCTCCGACCAGCTGGGGCAGCTGGACGACTCCAGCGACAACGGTGGCAGCGAGAACGGCGACGCCCAGCAGGCCGAGCAGCAGCCGGAGAACGCCAACCAGGGGCAGTGACATTTCTGGCTCCCGGCCCGCGTCGGTCCGCGCGCGTCGCCTGGCGGCGCCGCCCTGCTCCCGCCACGTCCGGTCGCACGCCGCGTTCGGTTGCTGGCTGCGGCCGGTCGGGAAACGGCTACCGATGGCCCGGTAGTATGTAGGCACGCACGAACGGCCCCCGAGGCCGCGCGTGCCGGCGTCGACCCGGCCATCACCGGCGAGCCATTCGGAAGAACGGACCGCGACCCGACCGGACGCGGCTCTACTAGACCCGAACGGGTCCGGCCCGACACAGCCGGAACGGAGCGGTCCGACCGTCGCACTCGGGGAGCCCGGACGGGCAAGCGGGGTGGTACCGCGGGTCCACCGTCGACCTTCGTCGACGGGTGCGGCTCGTCCCTGCGGGATGTGCGTCGCCGGCCGGTGACGTACCCGGCACGGACAGGAGCACCGCGGGCATGACGACCACCGACGAACCCACGGCGACCGGCGACACCTCCGTCGCCGGAAACGGCGTCCCGGCCGGCTACCCGCTGGCCGGCGCGAAGGCCGTCGACGCGCACCAGGACTTCCCGGCGCTGGAACGCTCCGTGCTCGAGTACTGGGAGTCGGATCAGACGTTCCGGGCCAGCATCGACGCGCGCGAGGCCGGCGATCGCGGCAGCAACGAATTCGTCTTCTACGACGGCCCACCGTTCGCCAATGGCCTGCCGCACTATGGCCATCTGCTGACCGGCTACGTCAAGGACGTGGTGCCGCGGTACCAGACGATGCGCGGCCACCGCGTCGAGCGCCGGTTCGGTTGGGACACCCACGGGCTGCCCGCCGAGGTCGAGGCCGAGCGGCAACTGGGCATCAAGCACAAGTCCGAGATCGAGTCGATGGGAGTCGCCGAGTTCAACGACGCGTGCCGCTCCTCGGTGCTCCGTTACACCCACGAATGGGAGGAGTACGTCACCCGGCAGGCCCGCTGGGTCGACTTCGAGCACGACTACAAGACGCTCGATCTGGACTACATGGAATCGGTCATGTGGGCGTTCAAGACCCTGTGGGACAAGGGTCTGGTCTACCAGGGCTATCGGGTGCTGTGGTATTGCACGCGCTGCGAGACGCCGTTGTCCGCGTCCGAGACCAAGATGGACGACACCTACCGGCAGCGCCTGGACCCGGCGATCACCGTGGCATTCCGGTTGGAGTCCGGTGTCCGGGCCCTGGCCTGGACCACCACGCCGTGGACGGTCCCGTCGAATCTGGCGCTCGCGGTGCATCCGGAGTTGGAGTACTCCGTGGTCGAGTCGGCCCCCGGATCGGTCGGGGCCGGCGAGCGCTATCTGTTGGCGACGGCCCGGCTGGCCGCCTACGCCCGGGAACTGGGTTGGGACGCCGCCGAGGTCACCGACCACGTGCTGGAGACGATCAGCGGCGCCGACCTGGTCGGCCGCCGGTATCTTCCGCCGTTCGACTTCTTCACCGCCGACGCCGCCACCGAACGACCGAACGCGTTCCAGATCCTGGCCGCCGACTACGTCTCGGCCGAGGACGGGACCGGCCTGGTGCACATCGCGCCGGCGTTCGGTGAGGACGACAAGGTGGTCACCGATGCGGCCGGCATCGAGGTCGTCAATCCGGTCGACGCCAAGGGCTCGTTCACCTCGCTGGTGCCCGCCTACGAGGGAATGCACGTCTTCGACGCGAACCTGCCGATCATCGCCGACCTGAAGGCGGCCGGGCTGCTCCTGCGTCGGGAGTCCTACGAGCACTCGTACCCGCACTGCTGGCGCTGCGAGACCCCGCTGATCCAGCGAGCCGTCTCGTCATGGTTTGTTGCGGTCACCCAGTTCCGGGACCGGATGATCGAGCTCAACGACCAGATCACCTGGGTGCCGACGCACATCAAGGACGGTCAGTTCGGCAAGTGGCTGGAGGGTGCGCGCGACTGGTCGATCTCCCGCAACCGGTTCTGGGGTTCGCCCATCCCGGTGTGGATGTCCGACGACCCGTCCCACCCGCGGGTCGACGTCTACGGATCGCTCGACGAGTTGGAGCGCGACTTCGGCGTCCGGCCGGACGATCTGCACCGGCCGACCATCGACGAACTGACCCGCCCCAACCCGGACGACCCGACCGGACTGTCCACCATGCGCCGGGTGCCTGAGGTCCTCGACTGCTGGTTCGAGTCCGGTTCGATGCCCTACGCCCAGGTCCACTATCCGTTCGAGAACCGCGAGTGGTTCGAGGGTGTCCGACTCGCCGACTCTGACGAGCAAGTCGGCGGCCACTACCCGGGCGACTTCATCGTCGAATACAACGGGCAGACCCGCGGCTGGTTCTACACGTTGCACGTGCTGGCCACCGCGCTGTTCGACCGACCGTCGTTCGTCACCTGTGTCGCGCACGGGATCGTGCTCGGCGATGACGGGCAGAAGATGTCCAAGTCGCGGCGCAACTACCCGGACGTCGGCGAGGTGTTCGAGCGGGACGGCTCCGACGCCATGCGCTGGTTCCTGATGAGTTCGGCGATCCTGCGCGGCGCGGACCTGGTCGTGACCGAGGCCGGCATCCGGGAGGGCGTCCGGCAGGGCGTGCTGCCGCTGTGGAACGTCTGGTACTTCCTGGCGTTGTACGCGGGCGCGGCGGGCCGGGTCGGCCAGTGGCGGACCGATTCCACCGACGTGCTCGACCGCTACGCGCTGGCCAAGACCGCCGATCTGGTCTCGGACGTGACCGGGCAACTGGATGTCTATGACATCGCCGGCGCCTGTGCGTCGGTGCGCACGTACCTCGAGGTGCTGACGAACTGGTACGTCCGACGGTCGCGGCAACGGTTCTGGGACGGCGACGCCGATGCCATCGACACCTTGCACACGGTGCTCGAGGTGGTCTGCCGGGTGACCGCTCCGTTGTTGCCGCTGACCACCGAGGCCGTGTGGCGTGGGTTGACCGGTGAACGGTCGGTGCACCTGACCGACTGGCCGACCGCCGACACGGCGCCGTCCGACCCGATGCTGGTGGCCGTGATGGACCAGGTGCGGGAGATCGCGTCGGTGTCGTTGTCGGTGCGCAAGGCAGCCGGGCTTCGGGTGCGGCAACCGCTGGCATCGCTCACCGTCGCGGTGAACGATTCTGTTGCGTTGCAGCCGTTCGCCTCGCTGTTGGCCGACGAGGTCAACGTCCGGGAGGTGCAGTTGACCGAGCTGGCCGACGCCGACGATCGGGTGAGTCGCCGGTTGACGGTGAATGCCAGGGCGGCCGGCCCACGGCTGGGCCGGGACGTCCAGCAGGTGATCAAGGCCGCGAAGTCCGGTGACTGGACGTTGACCGAGGACGGCGTGGTGACCTGCGGCGGCTTCACCCTGGCCGACGGGGAGTACACCGTGGAACTGGTCGCCACCGGAGACGCCGACGACGCGGTCGGAGTCCTGCGCTCGGGCGGGTTCGTCGCGCTGGACACACACCTGGACGACGAACTGGTGGCCGAGGGCACCGCCAACGACGTGCTGCGGCTGGTGCAGCAGGCCCGCCGTGACGCCGGATTCCATGTGTCCGACCGGGTTCGAGTGGCCCTGCACGTCGAGCCGGCGGCCTGGGATGCGGTCGCGTCCAGGCTCGAGTGGTTCGCCGGGGAGGCCCTTGCCGTGGCGGTCGAGCGCGGCTCGGACGTCGAGGTTCCCGGCGATCGCTCGGTGGAGATCCGACCGGCCTGACGACCAAGGCCGGAACGCAAAGCGGCGGCTGGTCCCCGATCTCGGGGACCAGCCGCCACTTGTCTGCGTGCCACTCCTGGTGCTGCTCCGCCGCCCTGGGTGCTGCGAGGATCAACTTCGACGACGAGGATGAAGTTGTCTCCAACTGTCACACCTGTCACGTATTGACCGAAGTTGATCCTCGCCGCGGCTCGGGTAGACGGTCGGCTCAGCCCTGAACGCTCGCCGGGAAGCCGTCGCTCGTCGAACCAGTGGAGTCACTGCCCGGCACCTGGTCACCGAGCGGGTTCTGCCCGTAGGGATCGGACTGGGTGGAGCCGTCACCGAACGGGTCCCAGCTGCCGAACCCGTCCAGCAGCTCACTCCACGGAATGTCGTCGAATCCGGGCCAGGACGGGAACGCGCCGGTGCTGCCGTCGCCGTAGGGGTCGGTTTGGGAGCCGTCGCCCTGGGTGCCGGTGCTGCCGTCGCCGTAGGGGTCGGTTTGGGATCCGTCGCCCTGGGAGCCGGTCGAGCCGTCGCCCTGCGATCCGCTGCCCGTTGAGCCCTGACCGTCGCCCTGGCTGCCAGGGCCCGAGCTGCCGGGCCAACCGGTTCCGCCCGGCAGGTCGGAACCGGTGCCGTCAGATCCGGCGCTCACCCAGTCCACCGAGAACCCGCCCGAGGACGTCAGATCGGAGGTCGTGGCCATGGTGTCGGTTGCCGATGCGCTGTCCTCGGTGTAGCCGAATCGACTGCCCGACTGCGATGCCATGTCGATCTTCGTGGTCCCGTCGAGGTCCGTCAGCTTCTGGCCGTTGACCGTGACGTCACTGAAGTCGACCGTCTTGAAGTTGGCCAGCGGCAACACGTCTCCCTGCCGCGAGGAGCTCGGTGCTTCGGCGATGATTTCGGCGGACGCGTTGGTGCCCTGCGGCGAACTGCCGGTCTTGGTCTCGGTCCAGCCCTGTGTGGAGTCGGTGAGCTTCAACGTGTACTCGCCGGACTTGTCATAGGTGACCGAACCGCTGAGCTTGTCGCCGGCCTTGACCGTGTCCGACAGCTGGACGGAGTCCGACGGGTAGAACTCGTACCAGGCCGAGTACACCGCCGATCCGGAGTCGCAGTCGGACGAGGTGCCGATCTGCTCGACCGATTCGCTGCCGTCGCCGTCGAGGCCGACCCAGAATGCCGAAAAGCTCGTGTCGCCGGGGGTACAGGTGACCGTGGGCTGCACCCAGGATGCCGACACCGAGGTGTAGGTACCGCCGGTGACGTCCCAGCCGGCCCAATCGGCGCTCCGCGTTCCCGACGCGGAGTCGGCCGCCGCAACCGTTGCCGCCGTGGGTACTCCGGCAATGGCTGCTGGGCTCATCACCATCATGGTGAGTGCGGCGCCGCCCGAAACGGCGGCTAGAGCAATAGGTATGCGCATGTGATCGAAGCTCCTGCGGCATTGCGTCGACCTGATGTCGGACGCCTCACATACATGGATAGGCCCCCTGATTGTGGAGATCCGGTCAGCCGAGCCCACATCGCGTGTGGTCCTCATGCAGGTTTCATGAGGATCGCTAATCGCGTCACCTCAGGGTGGCCAGCGACCGCAGCCGGATGCAGGTTGCGCGACCAGTCGTCGACGACTATATTCAAGTGATCACTTGAATGATTCCCCCGGGAGGTGCGATGCGAACTGCGGTTGCCGAGACGTTCCAGGCGCTGGGTGACCCGGTACGCACGACCATCGTCGACCGGCTGGCCAGGTCCGATGCCACCGTGGGTGACTTGGCGGCGATGTTTGCCATGTCGTTCCAAGCAGTGTCGCAACACATCGGAGTACTGGAACGGGCCGGCATCGTCACCCGGCACCGCGAAGGCCGGACCCGGCGGGTACAACTCGAGCCGGTCCGCATCGACGAGGCGCTGACCTGGATGGAATCTCGGCGCGGCCGTTTGGAGGCGCGCTACCAACGCTTGGACGAAGTACTGACGGACTTGGCCGGCGATACACCGTCGGCCACCGAGAACAGGGAGACCTCATGACACAGCACGACATTCGGCGCCCGCACGCCACCGAGCACGAACGGGCGGGAGAGCAGAGCCTCCGTCATCGGCGGGAGTTCGCGGCACCGGCCGCAGCGGTGCAGCGGGCGCACACCGACCGAGACCTGTTCGTCCGGTGGATGGGGCCCAGGGGGACGACGGTGCGCCTCGACCGGTTCGACGCGGTCACCGGCGGAGCGTTCCGCTACGTGGTGGAGGCACCGAACGGGGACGGGTGGACCTTTCGCGGTGCGTACCACGATGTTTCCGATGGGCTGATCGTGCACACCTGGGAATATGAGGGTGAGCCGGGAACGACACTGGAGACGCTGCGGTTCGTGGATCTGGCCGATGGCCGCTCGGTTCTCGAGGTCACCTCGACCTACAACTCCAAGGACGCCTGTGACGCCATGCTGGCCAGTGGCATGGACGCCGGGATGGACGAGGACTTCGAGCGCTTGGACGCGGTGCTCGCCGAAGGCTGATCGCCCCCGAGCAGCTGCGAGGATCAACATGGGGCTTTGGGACAGGTGAGAACCGAGTCGCCGCCTCGAGCCTCGTCTCGCCGGTCGATCCTCGCAGGTACCGGGAAATGGTCCGCGCAGCTAGAGGGAGAGGGCAGTGAGGACGGCGGCCAGGGTTTGGGCGCAGCCGGCGTCGATGCGCAGGTCCGCCAACGGGTCTCCGCGAGTGGTACCGCGGTTCACGATGGCCACCGGGATGCCGTCGGCATGCGCGCGGCGGACGAACCGCAGTCCGGACTGCACGGTCAGGGACGAGCCGAGCACCAGCAGGCAGGATGCCCCGGCAACGGTGGCGTAGCAGAACGAGACCGTGGACTTGGGCACGTTCTCGCCGAAGAACACCACGCGCGGCTTGAGCACCCCGCCGCAGTGGGCGCACGACGCCACCCGGAAACCGCTGGTGTCGTCCAAGTCCACGTCGCCATCGGGAGCCGTCGTCACTGCCAACGATGCACCGAACCCGGGATTGAGCTGCGACAGACGGGCATGCAACTCGGCGCGCGGCGAGACCTGATGGCAGGTCAGACAGATCACCTGATCTATCCGGCCGTGCAGGTCCGTCACCCGCCGCGCTCCCGCGTCGGTGTGCAGTCCGTCGACGTTCTGGGTGATGGTGTGGGCCACCAACCCGACCTTCTCCAGCGTGGCCACGGCGTGGTGTCCGTCGTTGGGCCGGGCCCGGTTCATCCGCTGCCAGCCCAGGTGGCTGCGAGCCCAGTACCGTTGGCGTGCGTGCGGACCGGAGCGAAACTCCTGAAAGGTCATGGGGGAGCGGGGAACCGATCCCGGACCACGGTAGTCCGGGATCCCGGAGTCGGTCGACAGCCCCGCTCCGGACAGCACCACGCACCGGCCGCGGGCGACCATCGCGGCAAGTTCGTCCAGCTGCACCGTGGCATCGAGCCGGGCCTTGCGCAGCAGGGCTTCGGACGTGGTCACAGCATCCACGGTACCCAGGTGACCACCGATTGACGACGCGCGAGGTTCGGCGAAATCCGAGACGAGCCCGCTGGGCCGCGCCGGGTGAGCCGGCTCAACGCGATGGCATCGGGATCAGCCGGGTCCAGCGCGATGGCCTGCGCGGACGGCTCGCCGCCGACACGGACGGCCGACCGGTCAGGCGGGACGGACGTGGATGCCGTGGGCGATGTCGCGGGCAAGGTCGGTGACCGTGTCACCGTCGACGGCGACCATGCTGCCGTTGCGGGTGCCGAACTCGAGCACCGCACCCGGCACCACGCCGCCGCGCTTGAGCTGTTCCATGGCATCGGGTCGGTTCTGCACGATCTCGATGATGCGCCGCACTTCGAACTTGCCCCCGCGCTCCGCCGCCGCATCGGCGCCGATCAGATCCAGGTGGGTCTCGGTGACCGGCGCCGACTCCACGCCGAGGTGATCCAAGCCCGGGATCGGATTGCCGTACGGGGACAGCTGCGGGTTGCCGAGCAGCTCCACCAGCCGCTGCTCCACCTGGTCGCTCATCACATGCTCCCAGCGACACGCCTCGACGTGCACGTCGCGCCAGTCAAGGCCGATGACGTCCAGCAGCAGTCGCTCGGCCAGTCGGTGCTTGCGCATGACCGAGATCGCGTGCTCCCGACCCTCCTCGGTGAGCTCGAGGTGCCGGTCGTCGGAAACCACCAGCAGTCCGTCCCGCTGCATCCTCGCGACTGTCTGGCTGACTGTCGGGCCGCTCTGGTTCAACCGCTCGGCGATCCGCGCCCGCAGGGGGACGATGCCCTCCTCCTCCAACTCGTAGATGGTCCGGAGATACATCTCGGTGGTATCGATCAGGTCGTTCACGGTGCGATTCCCCTTCGTGGCCGACCTCGATCGTACCGAGTGGGTAGGACACCCGGGTGGCCTGCGCGCGCGGGCCCGGAAACGCGGGGCAGTCGACCGGACCCGCGTCGCGCTGCGGGCCCGGACGACAATGGCCGGATGAGTTCGCCGCTGATCACCCCGGCCCAGCTGACCGCCGAGCTGGCTACCGCCGGCACGCGCCCCGTAGTGCTCGACGTGCGCTGGTCGTTGGCCGGCTCGGACCGAGGCGCCCACCTGGCCGGGCACATCCCCGGGTCGTTGTTCGTGGACCTGGACGCCGAGCTGGCGGGGCCGCCGGGGGCCGGCGGCCGGCACCCGCTTCCCGACCCCCAGGTGTTGCAGACCCTCTGGCGTGAACTCGGGCTCGACCAGGACACCCCGGTCGTGGTCTACGACGCCAGGGACGCCTCGGTGGCCGGCCGGGCCTGGTGGTTGTTGCGCTGGTCGGGCCACACCGACGTCCGGGTGCTCGACGGTGGCTGGGCCGCCTGGCAACGCGCGGGTGGCACCGAAGAAACCGGCGACGTCCCGCGGCCGGGCGGGGGCACCCTCACCGTGCAGCCGGGCGGGCTGCCGGTGGCCGGCATCGACGACGTCGTCGCCGTCGCCGAGGGGAGCTCAACGGCGGCTCTGATCGACCTGCGCGCGGGCGCCCGATTCCGCGGCGAGCTGGAACCGGTCGACCCGGTCGCCGGCCACATCCCCGGTGCGGTCAACCTGCCGTTCTCCGACCTGGCCGAGCCGGACGGGACATTTCCGGAACCGGACGTGCTGCGGGCCCGACTCGCCGCGGTCGGCGTCACCGAGGGCTCGACCGCGATCGCGTCCTGCGGGTCGGGAGTGACGGCCTGCCAGCTCGTCCTGGCCGCCGACTCCCTCGGTATCTCGACCGCGCTGTTCCCGGCGTCATACTCCGGCTGGTGTGCGGCCGGCCGCCGCGTCGCCACCGGTTCGGGACCGGTGGTGCCGGCAACGAATGGGTAGCCTTCGCACATGCCACCACCGTTGGTGATCTGGGACGACCGGATGTTGGGGTACGACCTGGGTGGCCACCATCCGATGCACCCCTTGCGCCTGGAGCTGACCTGGGAACTGGCCGGCGGCCTCGGCGTGCTCGACGGTGTCGACCTCGTCGCGCCGGCCCCGGCCGACGACGCCACCCTGTGCACGGTGCACACCCCCGGCTACCTGGACGCGGTCCGGCGGGCCTCGGTGCCGGGCGGACCGGAACTGCCGGTCGGGCATGGCCTCGGCACCACCGACAATCCGACGTTCGAGGGCATGCACGAGCTGTCCGCGCTGATCGCCGGCGGCTCGGTGCAAGCAGCGCAGGCCATCGCCGACGGTCGCACCCGCCGGGCGGTCAACCTGGCCGGCGGGCTGCACCACGCGATGGCCGACCACGCCGCGGGATTCTGCATCTACAACGACGCCGCGCTGGCGATCAAGGCGCTGTTGGACGCCGGCGTGCAGCGCGTCGCCTACGTCGACATCGATGTGCACCACGGCGACGGCGTGCAGGCCGCGTTCTACGCCGACCACCGGGTGCTCACCGTGTCGCTGCACGAGTCGCCGCTCACCCTGTGGCCGGGCACCGGGTGGCCCGCCGAGCACGGACGTGGTCCGGCCGCGGGCACCGCGGTGAACATCCCGGTTCCGGCCGGCACCGGTAATGCCGGCTGGCTGCGCGCGTTCCACGCCGTCGTTCCCGGTGTGGTGCAGGCCTTCCGGCCCGAGGTTTTGGTCACCCAGCACGGTGCCGATACGCATCGAGAGGACCCGTTGGCCGATCTCAACGTGTCGGTCGACGGTCACCTGGCCGCCTACCGGGCACTGCGAGAGCTCGCCGAGAATGCCGCCGGTGGCCGGTGGTTGGCGCTCGGCGGCGGCGGATATGCCCTGGTGCGGGTGGTGCCGCGGTCCTGGACCCACTTGCTCGCAACCGTTCTCGACCGCGATATCGACCCGCGCCGGCCGGTGCCGGCAGACTGGACGGCCCACGCCGCCGCTGCCCGTCCGCACGTCCAGCCACCGATCGACATGACTGACGGCGAACCCGACGGCCCGACCTACACGCCGTGGGACGGATCGTCTGACTCTGCGGTGGACCGGGCCATCTCGGAGGTTCGTCGAGTGGTCTACCCGCTGCACGGCCTCGATCCGCATGATCCGCGGGACTGATCGATGACCACCGGCACCGCACCCGCAGCCTCCTATCCGCAGCACTGGGAGGCCGACATCGTGCTGACCGACGGGGGCGTCGCACATCTGCGCCCGGTCAGTCCGCAGGACACCGAAGCGTTGCGCGCCATGCACTCCCGGATGAGCGAGCGGACCAAGTACCTGCGCTACTTCGCCATGGTGCCGCAGGTGACACCACAGCTGCTCGCAGTGTTCACCGACGTCGACTACGTCGGCAAGGTCGGCCTGGTGGTGGAATTGGGTGGCGAGATCATTGCTGCCGCCACGTACCACGTCGACGGCAGCGGCACGTCCGCCGAGGCGGCATTCCTCGTGGAGGACGCTCACCAGGGACGCGGCCTCGGCTCGATCCTGTTGGAACACCTGGCTGCCGCGGCCCAGGAACGCGGCATCCGGAGGTTCACCGCCGAAGTGCTGGCCGAGAACCAGGGCATGGTCAGGGTTTTCCTGGACGCCGGGTATGCAGTTCGCCGGGAGTACGAGTCCGGCGTGGTCGAAGTCGAATTCGACATCGCCCCGACGGCGGCCTCCCGCGAGGTAACCACATCCCGCGAGCAGCGGGCCGAGGCGCGGTCCATCGCCAGGTTGTTGACCCCGGCGTCGGTGGCGGTGATCGGAGCCTCGTCCGAACCGACCAAGCTGGGCCACGCGGTATTGCTGAACCTGTTGCGGGCCGGGTTCACCGGGCCGGTCTACCCGGTGAACCCGGACACCAGGTCCGTCCAGGGCGTTCGGGCCTACGCGTCGGTCACCGACATCCCCGATCCGGTCGACCTGGCGGTGGTCACCGTGCCCGCCGCGTCGGTGGCCGAGGTGGTCGAGTCCTGCCGGGCCAAGGGCGTGCACGGACTGGTGGTGATGACTGCCGGATTTGCCGATGCCGGCGAATCGGGCGCCTCGGCGCAACGGCACATGGTCGCCCTGGCCAGGGCGAACGGGATGCGGGTGCTGGGGCCGAATTGCCTCGGACTGGTGAACACCAGTCGGGCTGTCCGGCTCAACGGGACGCTGGCGCCGGTCGTGCCCCCTCCGGGCCGGGTCGGGTTCTTCTGTCAGTCCGGCGCTCTGGGTATAGCGATCCTGGCCGACGCCGCCGCCCGCGGTCTTGGCCTGTCCTCGTTCGTCTCCGCCGGCAACCGGGCTGACGTCTCGGGCAACGATCTGCTCCAGTACTGGCAGTCCGACGACCGCACGGAAGTCGTGCTGCTGTACCTGGAGTCGTTCGGCAACCCGCGCAAGTTCGCTCGGTTGGCCCGCACGCTGGCCAGGACGAAACCGGTCATCGCGGTGAAGTCCGGACGGCATGCGCTGGTCAGTCCCGGGCTGGCGGCGACTGCCGCGGTGGTGTCGGAGACGGCGGTGGCCACCCTCTTCGCGCAGTCCGGGGTGATCCGCACGGCCAGTATGTCCGAGGCTTTCGACGTCGCGCAGCTGCTGGCCACCCAGCCGGTTCCCGCCGGTCGGCGGGTGGCGATCGTCGGAAATTCGACGGCGCTCGGCGTGCTCGCGCTGGACGCGTGTCTGGACGCGGGTCTCGTGGTGGCCGACGGCGCCCCGGCCGACCTCGGCGTTTCGACCGGCCCCGAGGAACTCGCCGGTGCGGTCATCCAGGCACTGCGTCGGGACGATGTCGACGCCCTGGTTGTGGTGTACGTGCCGCCGGTCGCCACCCAGGGCGTCGAGCATGCCTCGGCCCTGCGCGCGGCCGCCGCCAACACCGAGAAGCCTGTGGTCAGTACGTTTCTTGCCGTCGACGGGCTGCCAGAGCATCTGGCTGTCCCAGGTCGGGAGGGCGGCGCCGGCCGCGGGTCGGTGCCGTCCTACCAGACGCCGGAACGGGCCGTGGCTGCGCTGGCCCACGCGGTACGTTACGGCGCTTGGCGGGCGCGCCCGGCGGGCAGTCTCCCGGCGCCCGAGGGGCTGGACCGCGCCTCGGCGCGAGCGTTCGCCGATTCGCTGGCCTCCTCGTCGGCCACCGAACGAGCACTGGCCGACGAGGAACTCGTCCGCATCCTCGGTTGTTACGGCATCGAGGTGGTGGCGTTCCGCACCGCCGACTCGACGACGACTGCGGTGGCAGCGGCAGAGGAACTCGGCTTCCCGGTGGCGCTCAAGACGTCCGACGAGACGCATCGACACCGGATGGATCAGGCCGGCGTCCGGGTATCGCTGCAGAATTCGGCCCATGTGGCCGCGGCGTACGAGGTGCTCAGCAGCATCGCCGGGCCGGAGGTCTATGTGCAGCAGATGGCCGAGCCCGACCGGACCGGTGTGGCCACCGAGTTCGGCATCGCCGCCGACCCATCCTTCGGCGCGCTGGTGTCGTTCGGGATCGGCGGGCTGGCCACCGAGCTACTCGGCGACCGCGCGTACCGGGCGGTGCCGCTGACGGACGTGGACGCGGTGGAGTTGATCGCGGCACCGCGCGCCGCGCCGGTGCTCGACGGCTACCGCGGTGCGCGTCCGGTCGACCGGGCCCCGTTGGTCGATCTGGCCCTGCGGTTGTCGATGCTGGCCGACGACCTGCCCGAGGTCACCGCCTTGGACCTGCGCCCCGTGCTGGCCGGTCCCGGCGGTATCGCGGTGACCGGTGCGCTGGGCCGGATCGGCCCACCGCCGGCCCGCCCGGACCTGCGTCGCCGCTTGAGCTGATCGCCACCGGGATCACCCTCGCCCGAACGCCACCGGCCGAACTGCCAACTCCTCCGGGCAGTCGTCCATGGTGATGCGCGTCGGCTCAGGGGACTGCACGTCGTAGTAAGCAGTCCGAAGTACGGGCGTTCCCGGCCGGTGACGAGCTCCTCGGGACGGCCAGGTGCGTCGAGAGCGGCCCCCGGGGATAAGACCTGCGCCGCCGAGGTCACTGGCCGGGTGAGTCGGGCCGAACAGCGAAGGACCGGGTTCACCTGTGGTGAACCCGGTCCCTCCGGTATGCGACCCGGCCGACGTGCACCGTCAGCGGGCCGCCGCAGTTGTCCCGAACGCTATCAGCTGGCGTACGCCCGCAGGGCATCAGAACGTTCGCCGGTGCGCAGCTTGGTCATCGAGTCCCGCTCGATCTGCCGCACCCGTTCGCGGGAGATACCGAATACCCGGCCGATCTCGTCCAGGGTGTGCGGCTTGCCGTCGTCGAGCCCGTAGCGCATGCGCACGACGACCTGCTCGCGCTCGTCGAGGGTGCCGAGCACCCGCACGATGTCGTCGTGCATGAACCCGGCCACCACCGCGGCTTCCGCCGACGTCGACTCGGCGTCTTCGATGAAGTCACCCAACGGGGCTTCCTCGTCGGAACCGACCGGCATGTCCAACGAGACCGGGTCGCGGGCGTGATCCAGCAGGTCACTGATCCGGTCCTCGGGAATGCCCGATTCCTCGGCCAACTCGGCCATGGTGGCGTCCCGGCCGTACTGCTGGTGCAATTCCCGCTTCAACCGGGACAGCTTGTTGACCTGCTCGACCAAGTGGACGGGCAGCCGGATGGTCCGGCTCTGGTCGGCCATGCCGCGCGAGATGGCCTGGCGGATCCACCAGGTTGCGTAGGTGGAGAACTTGAAACCCTTCGTGTAGTCGAACTTCTCGACCGCACGGATGAGGCCGAGGTTGCCCTCCTGGATCAGGTCCAGCAGCGGCATGCCGCGCCCGGTGTAGCGCTTGGCCAGCGAGACCACCAGCCGCAGGTTGGCCACCAGCAGGTGGTTACGCGCCCGGTTGCCGTCACGCACGACGGCGCGCAGGTCCGCGCGCTTCTGCGGGGTGAGACGCTTGCCGGCCTCCAACTTGTGGGCGGCGAACACACCGGCCTCGATACGCTTGGCCAGTTCGACTTCCTGCTCAGCGGAGAGCAGGGCGGTCTTTCCAATACCGTTCAAGTAGACGCGGACCAGGTCCGCCGACGGACCCTGTGCATCGAGATCGTCCGCATCGCGGACGGGGATCGTCACCGCGGGGGAGTCGGACATGTGGTGCTCCCTTCTATCGCCCGCCGGGTCGGCCTCGCACGGAGGTTGACCCGACATCCTTTCGAACGTCCTCGACATCGGATTCGTTCCCAAGACGTTGCCGGGTTGCTTCCGGTTGCCTCGTCGATCGGTCCGTCGCCGTGGTGCCCGGAAAACCTCCCGAGCGAACTGTTCTTGGGGGTAGCCAACATCGCCCGCCCCGAGGGTGTCCTGTGCCGATCATGAGAACGTCATGGGAATGCCTACGACGCCGGGGGCACACCTCACCGTTCGGGATGGTGCCCGCCGGGCAGTGCCCCGAAACGGTCGAAACGCTCGGCAGATCTGAGGCCGTCAGAGCTCGACGATGACCGTGAACGGCCCGTCGTTCACGCTGGTCACAGCCATGGTGGCGGCGAATACACCGGTGCTGACGACAGCGCCGCGGCGGCGGAGTTCGGCGATCACCTCGGCGACCAGTGGCTCGGCCACCGACCCGGGCGCCGCAGCCGACCAGGACGGGCGTCGGCCCTTCGTCGTGCTGCCGTACAACGTGAATTGGCTCACTACGAGGATCGGAGCGCCGACGGTGGCCGCGGATTGCTCGTCGCGAAGGATGCGCAGTTCGTGCACCTTGCCGGCCAGGGACCTGGCTTTCCGGACGTCGTCGGTGTGGGTGACGCCGATCAGGACGAGCAATCCAGGGGAGTCGATCGCGCCGACCACGGCCTCGTCGACGGTGACCGAGGCGGACAGCACGCGGGAGACCACGGCCCTCACGCGCCCTCCTGGGTGGGGTGCAACAGTCCGCGGCTGATCGCCACTCGAACCGCCGGCAGCACCGCCGCGGCCAACGCCTGCGGGTCCAGCCCGTGAGCCGCGGCGAGCAGATCGACCAGCGCACCCAGCGGCAGCACGCCGGTGCACCCGGCGAGCAACGCCCGCCCCCACTCGTCCACCTGGACGGTGGCGCCCGGCCCGCCGGGTCGGCGCAGCATCCGCAGCACGGGAGCCCAGCCCTCGTGACCGGCCAATGACCGTTCCTCCAGAATCACCGACGACGCCAGTGCCAGCCGCGCGCCGAGCAGATCGGTGTCGGACGTCGACGACTCCCAGCGGCGGCGGGCGAGGAAGGCATCCGCCTCCGCCCCGGTGACCTCCTCGCCCGCCGCGGTGATCTGGTCGAGCACCACGTCCGGGGCGGCCCTGTCGGTGCGCCGCAGGGTGACCACGCCCATGCCGATGCCGGTGACGCCCTGGGCGGCGAACCAGTCCAGCCAGGCACTCCCGAGCTCGACGGCCCGCTCGCGCGCTTCGCCGGCATCGGCCAGCCACAGCGAGACGTACTCGGCCGGATCGGCGATCTCCCGTTGCACCACCCAGGCGTCGCATCCCGTTGCGCTCACCCAGGCACCGACCCGCTCCCGCCAGTCCTGCTCGCCGATCACCATCCAGTTGGCCAGCAGCTGCGCGGTGCCCTCGGGGTTCAGGTGGTCGGCGACGGCGCGGATCAGCTGTTCGCAGATGCCGTCGCCGACAACGCCGGAATCGCGGTACTCGTAGCGCCGGTCACCGGCGCCGACCACGAACGGCGGGTTGGACACCACCAGATCGAAGCGGTCACCGATGACCGGCTCGAACAGCGAGCCCTGCCGCAGGTCCCAGCGTTGGCCGTTGAGGCGGGCGGTGGCACCGGCGAGGGCCAAGGCGCGCGGGTTGGTGTCGGTCGCCGTGATCCGCCCGACGTGGCTGGAAAGGTGCAGGGCCTGGACACCGCAGCCGGTGCCGAGGTCGAGGGCGGTGGCCGCGGGGCGGCGGATCACCGCCCGGGCCAGCGAGACGGACGCGGCCCCGACCCCGAGCACGTGGTCCGGATGCACGGGACCGGGACGGGTGTCCGAGTCCAGATCCGACACCACCAGGTAGTCGGCGTCATCGTCGGCGTGCGGCCGGATGTCCAGCCCGGCCCGGAACCCGTCGTCGTCTGGTTCCAGGACGCCGTTCGTGACCGCGGCCCGGACACCCGTGGCCGGCAACGCGGCGCGCACTGCGGCGTCCGACTCGGTGGTGCCGAGTAGGAACAGCCGAATGCAGGTGGCCAGGGGCGAGCCGTCGGAGCTCGCCCGCAGCGCCGGCCAGAACTCGCCGCGACCCAGTGCTCGATGTGCGCTCTCGCCGAGCAGGTCGGGGACACTGTCGGCGCTGTAGCCCGCGTGGCGTAGGTCGTCGCCGAGCCGGTCGACGATGGACAAGTCCTGCAAGGGCAACGCACGTGCCGGCGACCGGGTCATGTCGGTAGTTCGTCCAGCAGCGGTGCCAGCACGTCGATCTCGTGTCGGAGCTGTTCGGCCCGCTGGTCGGCGCGCTCGCCGCCACCGACGAACTCGGGGATGGCCGCGCGCCGATCGGCGATCTCCCGCTCGACGATCGTCCTGATCTCCGCCGCGGTCAGCGTGCGACGGTCGGCCTCGGCGGCACCGAGGCCCACCGCGGCGGCTGCCACGTATTCGCTGGTCGCAACCGTCGTCGTGGGCGGCGCCTCGACCGCCTCGGCATTGTCGAGCGCACCGAGCACCGAACGCAGGGCGCCCGCCGCCACCCGGTCCCTGCTCTTCATCGCTGTGGTGAGCTCGGCCCTCAGCAGCGATCGCGCTGCCGCCACGGGCTCGCTCGGGCTCGGCGTGACTGACACACCGACGACGGTAATCGCCCGGGACGAGCGGCTTCGCGGTGGTGCGTCGACCCCGAGGTGTGGAACGCTTTTCAGTCATGACCGCCGAACGCCTGCACCTGACCGGAAACGCCGCCGCAGACGAGTTGCTCGCCAAGGACGGCAACGCCCTGCTCATCGGCATGACGCTCGATCAGCAGGTGCCGATGGAGAAGGCGTTCAGTGGGCCGGCGGTCATCGCACAGCGGATGGGCGGATCGTTCGACGTCAGGGCGATCGCCGAGGCCGACCCGGCCGAGTTCGCGGCGTTGTGCGCGACCCCGCCGGCCGTTCACCGGTTCCCGGGCTCGATGGCCGGCCGGGTGCAGGGCGTGTGCCGGGCGTTGGTCGACGAGTACGACGGCGATGCTGAGAACTTGTGGTCCGGTGTGGTCTCCGGGGACGAATTGCGTAAGCGGATCGCCGCCTTGCCGGGGTTCGGTGCGCAGAAGGCGTCGATTTTCGTTGCGTTGCTGGGCAAGCAGTACGGGGTCACGCCCGAGGGTTGGCGGCAGGCCGCCGGTGCCTACGGGGAGCCCGGCACCCACATGTCCGTCGCCGATGTGGTCGACGCCGACTCGCTCACCAAGGTGCGCGCGTACAAGAAGGCCGCCAAGGCGGCTGCCAAGGCAAAAGGCTGAGGTCAGGACCGAGGTCCCGGCGACCGGACCGGGCTTCGACCGCGCGGAGTAGCGTTGGCCACATCCCGGGTGCGGCGAGATGGCCCGAGCGACGGGGAGCGGGGCGCGGATGACCACATCGGAGGCCGGCCGGGCCCGGGGGCGTCGCGAGCAGGTCAGCGTCATCACGGCCGCCGAACCCTCGTACGACGAGCAGTTCCGGGTCAGGCGCAGGCGTTACGTGATCATGATGGGGATGCGGATCCCGTTTCTCATCGCCGCCGCCCTGACCTACCACACGCCCTGGTTGGCGATCAGCCTCATCGTCATCTCGATCCCGCTGCCGTGGTGTGCGGTGCTGATCGCCAACGATCGCCCCGCCCGCAAGCGCTCTGTCGTGGCTCCCGGCACGGTGAACCACGAACGGGCTCTACCCCCAGGTGGCCGGGAGATCGTCGATGAACGACCGCCAGCGGATCGGGCCGGGTCCGCCGGTTGAGCCACTGCCGGGCGGCAACTGCTCGGCCGGAGGTGTCCGGCGCGCACGGCGACCACAACCGGGCCGGAAACCGTCCGTGTGGCAGCTAGCCGCGACCACGCTGCCACCAGCGGCGGCGCGCCGCCCGCGCTGCGTCCGCGGCAGCCGCCCGGTCGGCCGCTTCCCGCTCCGCGATGCGTCGGCGGCGGTCCCGCTCGCTCTGCCAGCCGGCGACGATCTCGTCGACGTCCAGCGGGGCCATCAGCAGGGGCGGCCCGCCGGTGGGCAGCCGGATCTCGGCCCTGATCCGAGCGTTCAGGTCGGTCACCGCCGCCCGGACCGCGACCTCGTTCGGCAGCTTGAGAACTCGATCCGGCAGGTCGGCTGCCTCCTTGCGGAGCAACAACGAGGTGGGCAGGAAGGCCTCCCCGGCCTCCTCGCGGAGGGCGAACTGGCGGACCCACCACATGTCGTCGACCGGACCGGAGTCCGGTAGCGGCTTGCCCTTGCCCGACAGGTTCTCGAACTCGCCACGCTCCATCGCCTCGCGGATCGCCTGGTCGACCGGTCGCTCGGCCATCACGCCCCCTTCCGTCGCGGTCCCTCCAGTGTGCCGGGCCGCCGAGCCGACACCCGATGGCCCGGTGGACGGTCAGGTGGGAGCGGGCCGCGCTCCCACGGCCGCGGCAGCCGCGGACCCGGCCCGTACGCCGGCGGTCAGCGCGGCGACCGGGTCGCCGCCGGTCAGCCAGGTGGCCAGCAGGCCCGCGTTGAAGGCGTCACCGGCGCCGGTCGAGTCGGTCTCGTGCACGGCCGGGGCCGGCACATTCGCCCGCAAACCCGATGAGTACCAGGACGCGCCCTGCCGACCGTGCGTCACGACCACAGCACCTACCGAGTCCAGTACCACCTCGGGTCCGCCGAGCACCGCCAGTTCCGCGTCGTTCGGCAGCAGCAGGTCGGTACCGGCAACCCAGGACAGGAAGGTCGCAGCCCCGGCCGTCCGGATGTGCAGGGCGGCCTGCGGATCGACCGAGGTGGTCCAGCCGCGCTCCGTCGCTGCCGCCAGTGCGGCCAGACCGGCGGCCCGGGATGCGTTGTCCAGCAACACATATCCGGACAGGTGCAGATGTGTCCGGCCCACCGTCGCAGGCAGGTCGACATCGTCGGGACAGAACGCCGCGTTGGCCCCGCGGTCGGCGAACATCGTCCGGTCGCCGTCGTCGCCCACCAGCACCACCACGCAGCAGGTCGGCAGCGCCGGGTCGATCGCGAACCGGCAGTCGACCCCGGCGGCGGCGAGTTCGGTGGAAGCCGACCGCCCGGCCTCGTCCGCACCGATCCTGGCGATCAACGACACGTCGACGGGATGCCTGGCCAGCCACGCCGCGGTGTTGCCGCCGGCTCCACCGGGCGCAACGGTGATCCCGGCCCTGGTGTCGTGGCCGAACACGACCGGTCCGGCCAGTTTGGCGACGACGTCGAGGCCGACGTCGCCGACCACCACCACATGCGGGCGGGCCACCGGCGCGCTGCTCATCACGCCCGGGTCTGACCGGCGGACAGCGCCACCGCGACCTGCCCGGCCAGCGTCGCGTTGGCCAACACCAGGTCGACATTCACCCGCAGGCTCTCCCCGTGGGTGGCCGAGTGGAAGTGCTCGAGCAGCCGCGGAGTGATGTTCTTGCCGATCACCTGCTCGGCCTCGAGCAGGGCCAAGCCCTCGGCGAGGGTGCGGTCGTGCAGGCCGGGATCGAGTTGACGATCGAGGGGCAGCGGGTTCGCCAGCACCACACCTGCGGTGTCGGTGGCCAGCGCGGCCCTGGCCCGCAGCACGGCTGCCACCTCCTCGGGGCTGTCCACCCGCCACGGCACGGCCGAACCCGAGTCGGACAGGTAGAAGCCGGGGAAGGCGTCGGTGCGGTACCCGAGCACCGGCACGGACAGGGTCTCCAGGTATTCCAACGTCGCCGGGACGTCCAGGATCGACTTCACCCCGGCGCAGACCACCAGGACCGGGGTCGAGCCGAGTACGCCCAGGTCGGCGGAGACGTCGAAGCTCTCGCCGGCCCCCCGGTGCACACCGCCGAGACCACCGGTGGCGAACACCCGGATACCGGCGCGGTGCGCGAGGGCGGCCGTCGAAGCCACCGTCGTCGCCCCGTTGCGCCCGGTGGCGACGGCGACGCCCAGGTCGCGCACGGAGAGTTTGACGAAGTCGTCGGAGGAGCACAGCACGTCCAGCTGGGCGGCGTCCAGGCCGATCCGGACCACCCCGCCGGCCACCGCGATGGTGGCCGGCACGGCGCCGGACGACCGCACGGCGGCCTCGATCTCGTCGGCGATCCGCCGGTTGTCCCCGCGCGGCAGGCCGTGCGCCAGGATGGTGGACTCCAGGGCGACGACCGGGCCCCCCGCGGCCAGGCTGGCGGCCACCTCAGGGTCCACCTGCACGGGATTGCGCCCCCGGTCGGTCATCGTGCGGGTTCGGAACGGGTCATCGTCACGGATGGCATCATGACGGCAGAGCCGGAGCCCGGGACACCCGGGGTTCCGGGCCGGGACGAGCCTGTGCGGCCGAGCGGAGGGATCACCGTGACCACGTCGACCGACGTACGCGAGCGCGAGGACACCAAGGACACCGGGACCGATGACACCCCGAAGATGTTCCACTACGTCCGCAAGAACAAGATCGTGGAGTCGGCGGTGATGGGCAATTATGTCGTCGCACTGTGTGGCGAGACGTTCCCGGTGACCAAGTCGGCCAAGCCCGGCTCACCGGTCTGCCCGGAGTGCGAGCGGATCTTCAAGTCCCTGCCGCCGGGCAAGAAGGACTGAGCCGCCCGGCAAGCAGGACTGAGCCGCCCCGACGCGCTTGACCGCCGCCGCGGGTCCGGTCAGGTCGACGTCGGCGCCCCGGCCTGCTGGCCTTGTTGTGGCTGGGGATCAGCTGGTGGCGGGTCGGTGTGCTGGGCGGGGACGTAGCGCTGCCACTTGCGTAGTTCCCGGCGGGATCGCTTGGGCGGGTAGTACTCCAGCGTCGCGTTGTTGAACTGCGCCCCGATGATGATCGCCATCGCGACGAAGTAGTAGAACAGCAGGAACGTGATCGGCGTGGCCAGCGCCCCATAGGTCAGGCCGTGTGAGTACACGTAGGACAGGTACAGCCGCAGGCCGAAGCTGGCGACGATGAAGACGGCGGCGGCGAGCAGGGCGCCGGGCAACCCGCGCACCCAGCGGTGCTTGTGTTTGGGAGCGACCTTGTACAGCGTGGCCAGAAGGACGATCAGTCCGACGCCCAGCACCGGGTAGTAGGCGATGTTGACGATCGTCGTCACCGTCTCGCGCCAGTCCGGCGGGAACAGCCGAGGCAGGTAGTCGGGGCCGATGGCCAGCAGCGGCAACAGCAGGATGCCCGCGAACAAGGCAATCAGATACAGGAACAGCGCGAAGAACCGCTCGGCCACCGGGTGCCGCACTTCGTGCTGGCCGTAGGCGATGGTGATGGCTTCGACGAAGGCCGACATGGCCGACGATCCGGCCCAGAAGCTGATGATCAAACCGACCGAGACGACGTCGCTGCGGCCGTTGCCCAGGATCGTGTCGACCGTGTTGCCGACCAGGTCGTCGGCCACCTCGCTGTTGAAGATCACGTGCAGGAAGGTGAAGACCTGGGTCCGCACGTCCTCGTTGGTGCCCGGCGGGAACCAGTGGGTGATGTAGCCGACCAGGCCCAGCAGGGCCAGCAGCAGCGGGGCGGTGGACAGTGCACTCCAGAAGGCCGCCTGCGAACTCAGCCCGAACAGGGAGTCTCCCCAGGCCTTGGACGCCGTGCGGCCGGCGATCTTCCGCCAGCGCTGGCGCACCGGACCGTTGGCCGTCGGAATCGGTCCGGTGCCGGGGCGGTGCCACGGGACGGTCTGCTGCATCACCGGCGAGGTGATCGAGGTCGGCGGCTCCGGACGGTCGAGCGCGACCGTCGCCGACTGGTCCGCTGGGCTGGGAACCTGCAGTGCTGAGGCGGGCGGGACCCGCACCGTGTCGTCGGCAACCGGTGCCGCCGGCGGAGCCGGACGAGGTTCGACGCCGTAAGGGTCCACCCCGAAGGGGTCGACGGGGGCAGCCGGTGGCGGCGTGCCTTGACGGCCGGCGCCCCTGTCGGGGACCGCTTGTACGGGCCCCCCGGGACCTGCCGCACTGGTCACGCTTAGCAATATGCCCTGTTCCCCGTCCGGGAACCCCGCGAACGCCCCCGGGGTGGCGAATTTGTGATCCAGATCCGGCCCGGCACGCCGGTGCGGCCGGTCACCGACCGGCGGTCGGGAGCGGCTAGTGTCGGACTCCGGCCCTCGCGCTGCCGGCCCGTTCATCGGGCGGTGACCGAGGGTCGACGGCTGTACGGAGCACGCGATCGACCACCCGGGGGGACGTCATGGTGACCATGTCGCGCCCCGCGCCACCGCACGACGCGGTGCTGCGACCATGGCAGCGGGCAGCGCTCGACCGCTACGGCTCGGGCGATGCGACGGACTTCCTGGTGACCGCGACGCCCGGGTCCGGCAAGACGACGTTCGCCCTGACCCTGGCCACGCGGCTGCTGGCCCGGCGGGTGGTCGACCGGATCATCGTGGTCTGCCCGACCGACCACCTGCGCACCCAGTGGGCGGACGCCGCCGCCGACATCGGCCTGGTCCTCGATCCGACCCTGCGCAACGCCGACGGGCCGGTGCGGGTGGACGCGCACGGCTACGTCACCACGTATGCCCAGGTCGCCGGGAAGCCTGCGATCCACGCCGCCCGCTCACGGGTGCGGCGCACGCTGGTCGTCCTCGACGAGATCCACCACGCTGCCGACGGGCTGTCCTGGGGCGCCGCGGTGGCGGAAGCGTTCGACGAGGCCCATCGCCGGGTGTCGCTCACCGGGACACCGTTCCGCACCCGTCCCGACGAGCGCATCCCGTTCGTCGAATACCGCACCGACGGAGACTTGCTCCGATCGGTCGCCGACCACACCTACGGATATCGAGAGGCGCTGGCCGACGGCGTGGTCCGGCCCGTGGTGTTCGCCGCCTACACCGGCGTCTCCCGGTGGCGTAACAGTGCCGGCGAGGTGATCGCCGCCTCGCTGACCGGAGCCGGTACCGCGTCGGCGGAGGCCGCGGCGTGGAAGGCGGCGCTCGATCCGTCGGGCGGCTGGGTCCCGCACGTGCTGGCCGCGATGGACGAGCGGATCACTCACCTACGGGCGTCGGGCATGCCGGACGCCGGCGGGATCGTGCTGGCCGGCGATCAGGAGGACGCGCGGGCCTATGCCGGCATCGTGCACCGGCTGACTGGGCAGAAGCCGGCGCTGATCCTGTCCGACGATCCGAAGGCATCGCGCAAGATCGAGCAGTTCCGGGACTCCGACCAACGGATGGCGGTGTGCGTCCGGATGATTTCCGAGGGCGTGGACATCCCGCGGGCCGCCTGCCTGGCCTGGATGACGAGCTACCGCACCCCGCTGTTCTTCGCCCAGGCGGTCGGGCGGGTCGTCCGGGCAAGGGCGGCGACCGAGACGGCCACCGTGTTCCTGCCCGCAGTACGGCCATTGCTGGCGCTGGCCGCCGAGCTGGAGGTGGATCGGGACTACGTGATGGCGCCGCCGCCCCCTGGGGACAGCGACGGCGACATCGACGAAGCCCTCGACCTTCCGGTCGACCGTTCCGAGTCCACCGGGTCGGGGGTCGAGGTGCTGGACTCCGAGGCCGAGTTCGCGCATGTGTTGCACTCCGGCCGGGCCGTGGTGGCCGCCCGGGCCGGGTCGGTCGCACTGACCGAAGACGAGGAGGCATTCCTCGGTCTTCCCGGCCTGCTCAGTCCCGAGCAGACCGCTTCGTTGCTGGCCGGGCGGGACGCCGAACTCCGTCGCCGGGCCACCGAGGCCGGTCGGGCGGCTGAACCGCCGGCGAGTGATGACGAGCCCGAGTCGCTGGGCTGGCGCGAAGCCGCAGCGCTGCGCCGCGAGGTCAACCGGCTCGTCGGGCAGGTCGCGGCACGCACCGGCACACCCCACGCCCAGGTGCACGGGCAGGTGCGGCGCGCGGTGCCGGGCCCGCCGTCGGCCGCCGCCGGAGCCGAGGTCCTCGAGCGTCGCCGGGACCACCTGCTCGGCCTGCTCTGACCGTCGGTCGCGGCCGAGCACTCCTGGACGGGTCAATTCAGGCTCCGTGCCCAGAATGGCGCAACGTGAGGATGACCGAAGCCCCACGATCCGTCACCGTCATGGCATCGGGGCGGTGGACCTCGCCGGATCCCCGCTCCCGCGAACGGTCCGACAGGATCGCCACGGCTCGAAGGCAGCAACAGCGATCACAAGGGAGATGCACGTGGCAAGGAGAGTGTGGACCGGTCGGCTGGGCCGACTCCGTCGCATGGGGTCGGGCATCGCCGTCCTCGCCCTGGCTCTCGCGATGGCGGCCGCAGCCGCCGGACCCGCGAGCGGCACCGTGCCACACCATGCCGGCGACACCACCGCTGCACGCCAGCAATCGTCCGAGCAACCGGCCCAACAGGCCGCCCGCCAGGGCGTCCAACGGGCGAGGACGTCCGCGGCTCGGCCGGCGCTCGTCGGCAACCTCGGCGCGGCCGCAATCGCCGCCGGATCGATCGTCTACATCTCCGGCAACAACGTCTGGCTGATGGCACCGGACGGGACCGGCAAGAAGCAGATCACCCACGACGGGTCCGCGTCGTCGCCGTATCTCTCGCCGTCGCAGTCCGACGACGGAACCATCGTCGCGATCCGCAACTCGACGTCCGGGGACGTCGGCACGATCTACGTGATGAACAGGGCCGGCCGGCTCGTCTCACGATTCACCCCGCCGCAATACGGCTATCACGGCGTGGGGGTTTCATGCTCGGTCGACTATCAGGTGGCGCCGACCGGCATCCAGCGCGGCACGGTCTCGCCGGACGGCCTCCACGTCGCCTACACGGCGCGGGCGATGTTCCAGAACGTCGGATGCGGCACGGTTGTCAACGTCTACACCAGCTATGTCATCGGCCGGACCGGCTCCGGGCCGGTCCACCTGTCCGACATTCAGGCCATCGACAGCAGCGAGGTGGGGGGGTGGGCCGGCAACTCGACGATCCTGTTGTCGAACATGGCTTTCGACGCCACCAAGCTCTACACCGTCTCGGTACCGGGCAACCACGCCACGCTGTGGAAGGCGGACGCCGATGAGTGGGACACCGCATGGGAGGGCCCGAGTCGGGGAGGGGCCGTGCTCGCGACCAGCGGCTGGTCGAGCGCCGCGGCCGGCCCGGTGGTCCGGCTGTGGAACGCGTCGAGTCTGACCAGCGCACCGACAGTGCGCTGTGAGATCGCCGCCACCGCGGGCACATCCGACCCGAACGTGTTCGGCACGCCGCTGGCATGGCCGGTGGGCGCGGCCCCCGACGGAGCGGCGGTCACCTGGTGGGAGACCAACGGCGACACCTCCCGGAACACAGCCGACGAGGGCATCTATGTCGCAGCGGTGCCGTCCTCGGGCTGCCCAGCAACCAAGACCCTGATCGCGTCGGGGGCGTCCTATCCGTTCTGGGGCTCGGCCGCGCTGACTGCGCCGGTCACGCCGAACACCGCACCGGTGGTCCGGGTCACGGCCAAGCCTGCCGCTCTGCTGCGCTCGACGTCGGCCACGATCGGGTTCACGGTCACGGACACCACCGACTACTCCGTCACCAAGAGCTGCACGCTCGACGGAAGGGCCACCACCTGCACCAGTCCCACGGCGTTGTCCCGGCTGGCCCAGGGCAAGCACGCCTTCGTGATCAGCGCCACCGATCCGTTGGGCGCGAAGGGATCCGCCACGGTCAGCTGGACGGTGGATACCGTCGTCCCGAAGATCTCGGTGAGTGTGGCGCCGGCCGTTACACTCGGCACCAGCGCAACTTTCCGCTGGCGGGGAAGCGATGTCACGTCGGGAGTTGCGAGTTATGACCTCCAGTACACCGCCGCGTCCTACACCGGCACCTTCGGATCCTGGGTGACCAAGCTGGCCGGCACTCGAGCGGTTTCGTGGACGTTGTCGGGTCTGAAACCCGGCTACGAGTACTGCATCCGGGTGCGGACCCACGACGGGGCCGGCAACGTCTCCGGATACAGCGCGGCCAGGTGCACCACCCGGCCGATGGACGACCGAAGCCTGGCGGCGTCCCACTTCACCAGGCGGACGGTGAGCTATGCCTTCGGCCGGACGGAGTCGGACGCGAGCTACACCGGTGCAACCCTTACCTTGGCCCACGCCCGAGTCCAGCACCTGGGGGTGTTGACAACGGTCAGCCCCACAGGAGGCACGCTCGCTGCGTACGTGGGCTCGACGAAGATCGGCACGGTGAGTCTCAAGTCCGCCGGGACCCACCCCCAGCAGGTGCTCTGGCTGCGCGTCGTGTCGCCGCGAACCGGCACCGTGACGCTCAGGACGCTGTCCAGGCTCCCCGTCCGGGTCGACGGGCTGGTGAACTCCCGCAACCCGTGACGCCGCCTCACCGCAGGGGCTGGGCTACTCAGGCGCCTCAGCGCGAGCGCGCGAGGATCTCCACCAGCTCGTCCTCGGACAGCCGGATCGGGTTGCCTGCAGTGCTGCTGGCCACCGCCGATTCCGCCGCGATGGTCTCGAAATCCGCGTCAGGCACGCCCAGCCGGGTCAGGCCGCTGATGCCGAGTTCGGCGACCGTCGCCCGGATCCAGTCGACGCCGTCGGCGATGGACGCATCGCTGTGTCCGGTGAGCGCAGCGGCCGCTTCCCGGTACTTCGCCAGCGCCGGGGCGTTGGGCTGCCGCGCGTGCAGGCTGCGCACGTTGATCTCGACGGTGGCGCCGAGCAGCGCCGCGCAGATCGCGCCGTGCGCGGCGGGTACCCGGCCGCCGATGACGCCCGCCAGCCCGTGCACGGCGCCGAGCTTGGCGTTGGCCAACGACAGTCCGCCGAGCAGGCTGGTCACCGCCATCGCGGTGCGGGCGTCCAGGTCGGACCCGTCACGGTAGGCCGCGCGCAGTCCGATCGCAGCCTGTCGCAGGCCCTGCAGCGCCAGCCCGTCGGTCAGTGGGTTCGCCTTGACCGACACCAGCGGCTCGAGGCACTGGGTCAAGGCGTCCAGCCCAGTCGCGGCCGTCACCGCCGGCGGACAGCTCAGCGTCAGCTCCGGATCGACCAGGGCCAACGCAGGAAGCATTGCCGGGCTGCGCAGGGAGGCCTTGCGTCGATGCTCCGGTGCGGTGAGCACTGCGTTCGCGGTGACCTCGGCGCCGGTGCCGGCGGTGGTCGGCACGGCGACCACGGGCAGCGACGGGCCGGTCAACGGCAGGCCACGGCCGACGACCTCGAGGTGATCAAGCGGGCTTCCGCCGGTGCCCAACAGGATGCCCACCGCCTTCGCCAGGTCGATGACACTGCCCCCGCCGACGGCCACGATGGCCTCCACACCGGCGTCACGGGCGCAGCTGAGCGCGTCCTCGACGAGTGGGACGCTCGGTTCGCCGCCGACCGCGACGTGCGCAACGACGGGCAGCGGATCGAGGACGGCGGCGTAGCGGTCCCGGCGGGTGCCGGTGACCAACAGGATCCGCCGGACGCCGAGTTCGGCGACCAGTTCGGGCAGGTCGCGGGCGCGGCCGGTGCCGAAAACGATGCGAGCGGCGGTGGCGAATCCGAACCCGGTCATCGGCTCGTCGGTCCGCCTTCGGCCGCGTTCGTCATCCGGTGACCAGGGCCTTGATCGAGCCGACCAGGCCGAGCGGACCGCTGACCAGGAACAGATACCAGCCGGGCAGCACGGTGCCGAGGATCTGCCCCAGTCCGCCCCTGACGTCCCAGGTGTCGAACACCCACCAGCCGGCCAGCACGGTCGCGGCGAGGGCGAACAGCAAGCCGACCGTGCCGAGTGGGCGGTGGTCGATCGGGGCGAACATGGCGAGCCCGAGCAGCACCATGGCGACGCCCGCGATGGCGACCCCGGGCAGGGCGTAGGTGGCGATCGTCGACGACAGGTCCAACGCCTGGTCGCGACCGGTCTTGAACAGCTGCCAGCCGGTGAGCGAGCCGGACAATCCGCCACCGATGGCGATCCACGGCAGGACGAGCTGGAGCATGCCGAGGGCGCCGGCCAGCACCAGGATCAAACCCGCGGCCGGATCCGCCCGCGGCGCGTACCGCGACAGCGTGGCGACCGGCGCACCGAAGGGCGGCGTACCAGCGGGGCTCGACCGAGACACCCGGTCATCATCGCGCACCGGGCCGAACGAGTTCCGGCGGTTCCCGGAACCCGAGTGCTCGGAGGACTCACGATCCTGGCGAGGATCAACTCCACGCTTCTGGGACTGGTGGGCCGGCTGACGCCGACTTCGCCCTCGTCCGGCCAGTTGATCCTCGCAGAGCTGCGTGGACGTGGGGCGAGGGTTGCGCAGGACAGCCAGGAAACGCAAGAGCGGGCCGCGCCATGCGCGGCCCGCTCCGGTGCGGACGAAGGTGTTCGGGTGTCAGTTCGGGGTGCGGGAGTCGTGCAGCACCGCGGCCAGCTCCTCCAGCCGGGTGGAGTGCTCACGGGCGTGGTGACCACAGAACAGCAGCTCGCCACCGGTGGGAAGGACCGCGCGGACAACTGCTGCAGCTCCGCACCGATCACACCGGTCGGCAGCATTCAGGGTGGCCGTAGCGGCCAACGACGTGGTCATGGCGTCCTCCCATCCGGCGCTTGCGCGCCACCTGGAACACGTCCGCCGCCAACTGGCGACTTCTTCGAGTTCCTACTCCATTCGACGCCGGAGCGGGGTGAGATGTTCCGCCTGCTCATCGAGTTGTGACCCGACTGTGATGGGTTCCACTCCCGCAGACAGGTCCGGACGGTGTGCCATCGCCCGATCGGCAACCCCGTCCGCCGCGTGACGATCGCGACCAAGGGTCAGCGTGAATCGGCATCAATCGGGCAAAAGGGCGCGCCGAAAGCCATGATCACCAGCGCGCAGGAAAGTCGGGCGGGTCGGACCGGCGATGCGGCAGTCAGTCCAGGGCCTGGGCCGTGGGCGTGGACGTGGACGTGGTCGTCGTCGTCTCCGTCGTGATCATGACCGTCGTGTTCGTGCGGGTGGTGATGGTCGTGCTCGTCGTCGTCGTCGTGGACGTGGTCGAACACGGACGTCGCGGTGCCGTAGCGGACCGCGTTGCGGGCGCGCGCCTTGGCCGCCTCCACCTCGCGGTCCTTCGGCGGGGCCGAGGTGATCAGCGAGTCGAACAGTCGCTGGGTGATCGCCGCGACGGCGTCCACCGCTTCGTCGAACGCAGCCTGATTCGCTGCCGACGGCTTGGTGGACCCGCTCACCTTGCGCACGTACTGCAACGCTGCGGCGCGGATCTCGCCCGGCGTGGCGGCCGGCTCGAAGTTGTACAGGGTCCGAATGTTGCGGCACATGCCTCCGAGGATGCCACCGTTGCGGTCGGGATTCAGCCCGCAGCACAGCTGAGTCGGGATACCTGATGGTCGCGGACCACTGATCGCGTCGGCTCAGCCCGACCGGCAAGCGGTGCAGTGCACGTCGGCAGCCGGCGTGCCGGCCACCAGCTCGTCGACCCAATCAGAAAGCGCGATTCCGCCGACGTTTTCGGAGTAGAACGCGTCCTCGGCGAAGGCGACGTGCCGCTCGCCGGGAGCCGTGAAGCTGTGCACGTCGACCCCTGCGTTCTCGATGGCGGCCTCGTTGGCGTCGATGACCGCGCGCAAATCGTCCGTCGGCGCCCCGACCAGCTCCAGGTGGGTCAGCTGGTCCCGGTCATAGGCGTGGTCATATCGGGCGAACAGGATGTCTGGGTTGTGCCGAGCGCTTTGCACGTAGAAGTCGGGAACGCTGAATTCTTCGACCCATTCGGGAAGAGCGCGAGTTGCACCCCATGCACCGCCGGTCAGGATGGCGTCAAGGGAAGGCACGTCACCGTAGCCGCCGGCCGAGTCGGCAATCGAGGTGATGTGGGCGTCGGGGAGCCGATCGGAGACCAGGGCGGCGTACAGCGGCGCGGTCAGCGCGCCGGCGCTGCTGCCCAGGACGACCACCTCGGTGGCATTGGGGAAGTTCTTCGCGAGGTAGTCGAGGGCCGCCGTGCCGTTGACCAGCCCCTTGTGCTGCACGGTGAGGTCCGGCGCGTACCGCGTGGTGGCGTTGCCGATGTGCAGGTCGGCGGTGCAGTACGGGACGTAGACGACGGAGTAGTCGGCGAACGGATTGCGCTGGTCGGAGAACGCGAACACCCCTTCGGCGTTCGGCTCTTCGATCGACCGCTGGTACTCGTTGTCCCCGCCCGGCCGGCAGGTCGGAGCCGACCAGCAGGCGCCGCCACCGTCCAGGTAGAGCACGATCTTTTCGGGGTCGGCCTTCCGGGCGAAGAAGGCGTAGTCGGAGCCGTCGGCGCACCGGCAGTCGCCGCCGGGCTCGATCCGCTCCCAGTCCACATCGGCCGGCCCGTCGGAACTCTGACCCGCCGACGCCCCCGCCACGGGTAGCCGACCGCCGCATGCCTCGTCCGCAGCGCGCAACTGGTCCTCCGACGCGGCGAGGCCGCGGCGGCCCTCGAAGAGGATGCCGCCGTCGGACTCGAAGGTGGGATCCGGGAAGTCCGTGATGTCGTGCTCGCGCATGCACTCGGCATACGCCAGCGCAGTTGCCTGTGCCTCGTTCGCCGGCGCCTGCGCCTGGCTCGGCGTGGCCGGACGATCCCGGGCGATGGCGAAGCTGGCGATCACCGCGCCGACCACGAGCGCGACGGCCACCGCCACCACGACGACGCGGACCCGATGACGTCGCCACACCGCGAATCTGCTCATGGTGGCGACGCTAGGTCGATTCGCTTGCCCAGCGCGTCGGCCTGCAGGAGCATCTTTTGCTCGCTCGGTCGGGCGACGTCGGCGGGCCCAGCATCATCCCTGCGATGTAGTCGCCGGAATGATGACGCCGGTGGCACATTCGCGGGACAATCCACCGGTGCGCGACCGTCTCGCAGCAACGGCGAAGATCTTGTGGCGACCGATCGGTCTGCCGCCCAGGCCGAGCGCGCGAAACCTGGCCTTCGATGTCGGGTTGGCGCTGGCCGCGGCGATCGCGATGATCTGGTACGGCCTGGTCGGACCGACCGAGCAGGACGTGGTCTTCGTCGGCGGGCCCGCCGCCGCCGCCCGGCCGCTGTCGGACGACCTGACCGTCTCCATCGGGCTCGCGGTGATCGCCTCGGTGGCGTTGGCGCTGCGCCGCAGGTATCCGCTCGCCGTGTTGACGGCGGTGTTGGCGGCGACGGTGGCCGCACCGGTCGACGCTCCGCGACTGACCATCGTCGCCTGCGTCATCGCCGCCTACTCCGCCGCGGCCTACAGCCCGTACCGGGTGCCGACGCTGGCCGGCCGGCCTGCTGGCGGTCGTGCCTGTTCATCGCTGACCGTTGACGTGGCGATTCCAATCGTGCCCGCGAAGTACTTCCCACTGCTGGTCCTGGCACCGGTGATCGTGGCGGCCGACGGCCTACGCCGATGGAAGCTGCAGGCAGACGAGCGCAGCGCCCGGCTCGCCGAGCTCGAACGGGACCGGACGGAAGCCATCCGCCGTGCGGCGCAGGACGAACGGGCCAGGATCGCCCGCGAGCTGCACGACGTGGTCACCCACAACGTCAGCGTGATGGTCATCCAGGCCGGCGCCGCGCGCAAGGTCATGGCGACCGACCCGACCAGGCCGCGCGAGGCGCTGCTCGCGGTCGAGGCCGGTGGCCGGGCCGCATTGGCGGAACTGCGCGCCGTGATGGGGCTGCTTACCGGCGGCGGCGCGGCGACCGGACCGAGCCCGGCCGGCACCGCAGCCCGGCCTGGCACCGCAGCCCGGCCTGCGACCGGTGCCCGCGCTGGTCGCGCGGCTCCGGGACGCCGGGCGTGCCGTCGAACTGGCCGTCACCGGCGCAGCCGCGCCCGATGCCGGCCGGAATCGAGCTCGCCGCCTACCGAGTGGTTCAGGAGGCGCTGACCAACACGGTCAAGCACGCGTCCGGCGCGCGCGGCGACGCGTCACCATCGCCTACGGCGCCGAGGCAGCTCGGCGTGGACGTCACCGACACCGGCGGCACCGCCGGGCCCCGACCGGCCCGGACGCCCGGCGAACGGCCGACGGGCCTGGTCGGGCTGCGCGAGCGGCTGGCCGTCTACGGCGGAACCCTGCACGCCGGACCGCGGCCAGCACGGCGGCTACCGGGTCCAGGCTTCGATCCCGCGTGGAGGCGCCATGACCGACGCCGCTGCGGGTGGTCATCGCCGACGACCAGGCGCTGGTGCGCACCGGCTTCCGGATGATCCTGGACGGCCGACGGCATCGACGTGGTCGCCGAGGCCGCGAACGGCGCCGAGGCCGTCGACGCGGTCCGGCGCACCCGGCCCGACGTGGTCCTGATGGACATCCGGATGCCGGAGCTGGACGGGTCTGGAGGCCACCCGCCGCATCCTCGACGGCGACCGCCGACGAGCCGCGGGTCATCATCCTGACCACGTTCGACCTCGACCAGTACGTCTACGCGGCGCTGTCCGCCGGGGCCAGCGGCTTCCTGCTCAAGGACGTCACCCCCGAGCACCTGGTCGCCGCGGTCCGCATGGTCCGCGCCGGCGACGCGCTGCTGGCGCCCGCCATCACCCGCCGCCTGGTCGAACGGTTCACCGCGCCGCGGCGCCGCCGCCGACGCGCTGGCGCTCGCACCGCGACCTGGCGCGCCGCTGACCCCTCGCGAACTCGAGGTGCTGCGCCTGCTGGCGCACGGCCTGAGCAACGCCGAACTCGCCGCCGCGCCTCCACCTGTCCGAGGCGACCGTCAAGACCCACGTCGCCCGCGATCCTCGCCAAGCTCGGCCTGCGCGACCGGGTCCAGGCGGTGGTCGCGCCGTACGAGACCGGCCTGGTCGGTGTCCGCGACGGTGCGGCCGGTGCCGACGGTGCCGACGGGGTGGTCAGGTTCCGACGATGAGCCCGGGAGAGCCGGCGGCCCAGTGCACCTCGCCGCCGGTCACCGTGCGCACGGTGACGTAGACGGCGGCCTGGGAGCGGCGCTGCAGGCCAAGTTTGGCCAACAGCCCGGTGACGACGTTCTTGACGGTCTTCTCGGCGATGCCCAGGTGCTCGCCGATCTCCCGGTTCGTCAAACCCCGCCCGATCAGCACCAGCACCTGTTCCTCGCGCGTGGTCAACCCGGCGGACCCGGGCGCGGGAGCGGTCATATGCGCAGCCTATGCGGATTCCCCGAGAACTTCTACACCACGTAGAACGTTGAACCCCTAGGATCGGGAGGACGGCCGTTCCCAGGCCGCACAGAGCAGGAGGTTTGGCATGGCCGCCCGTGGCGAGCTGGAACGAGCTGTGGCCGACGTGCTCTGGGACGCCCAAGGACCGTTGACCGCCCGGGCCGTTGCCGATGCGCTGCCCGGCCGCGAACTCGCGGTGACCACGGTGCTCACCGTGCTCGGCCGGCTCGAAGCCAAGGGTTTGGTGCGCAGGGCCAGGGACGGGCGCGCGCACACGTACGAGCCGGTGGCCGGTCGCGAGGAGCACACCGCCGAACTCATGCGTCAGGTGCTGGACACCGCCGGGGACCGCGATGTCGCGCTCGCCCGGTTCGTCGGCTCGGTCAGCGCGGCAGATGCCGAGGCGCTGCGCCGCGCGCTGGACGGCCGGTAGGCGTCGTGACGGGCGGGCTGCCCGCGCCGGTCCTGACCGTCGGGCTCGCTACGGCCGGGGTACTGCTCGCCGGCCCGCTGTCGGTCGCCCTGGCGCGGCGCTGGATGGACGCGTCGCACTCCACGAGCGGCGCTGGTGCTGTGGCAGGCCATGTGTCTGGGCGCCGGGCTGTCGGTGATCGGCGCGGTGCTGGTTCCGGCGGTATACCCGTTGGGGGACAACATCATCGAGGCGTTGTGGCATGGCTGGCGACAGCTGTGGAGCGGTCGGCTGGTCCACGAACTGGCCGGGTGGCAGCTGTGTTGCCTGGTGGTCGCGGCGACCATCACCGCGGTGCTGCTGGGCGTGCTGGTGCATTGTCTGCTGCTCGCGGTGCAACGCCGGCGCAGCCACCGGTCTCTGGTGGACCTGCTGTCGGCGTCGGCCAAGGACCGGGCCACCGACGCTCGGCGCCGGGCGCTGCTCGCGGACGTGCGGGTGCTCGATCACCCGTCGCCGGTGGCGTACTCGCTGCCCGGGTGGCACTCCAGGGTGGTGCTCTCCGCCGGGATGCTCGATCTGCTGGAACCCGACGAACTCGCCGCTGTGCTCGAGCACGAGCGGGCGCACGTGCGGACTCGTCACGACCTGATGATCCTGCCGTTCCAGGCCTGGGTCGAGGCGTTGGGGGCGGTGCCCGGGGTGCGGATGGCCCGACAGTCGGTGGCGGAGTTGGCCGAGATGCTGGCCGACGACGTCGCGGCCAGGCGAACGCGAGGAGATGTGCTGGCGGCGGCGTTGGCGAAGGTGACCTTGGCCTGCGCCGACCGACGGGGGACCGGCGACCCCGGCCGGCCGCTGACCGGCGCGGTGTCCACCGGATCGGCGGCGGTCGCGACGGCCACCGTCACCGCACGGGTGACCAGGTTGGTGCGTCCTGCCCCGTTGCCAGGCATGGTCACCGTCGGGGTCTATCTGCTCTCGGCGCTGCTGCTGACGGTCCCGACCGCGCTGCTGCTGCTCGGCTGGCGCTGAACCTCGGGGGCGCCCGCAGGCTGCGGGGACTTGATCCGGGCTCGCGTACGAATTGTCCGGATTTACTCCCCGCGGCCGACGAGAGAGTTGGGCCTACTCCAGGTAGTCGCGCAGGACCTGCGAGCGCGACGGGTGCCGCAGCTTGGACATCGTCTTGGACTCGATCTGCCGGATCCGCTCCCGGGTGACCCCGTAGACCTGGCCGATTTCGTCCAGCGTGCGCGGCTGGCCGTCGGTGAGCCCGAAGCGCAGCCGGACCACGCCGGCCTCCCGCTCGGACAGCGTCTGCAGCACGGACTGCAGCTGGTCCTGCAGCAGGGTGAACGACACCGCGTCGACGGCCACCACGGCCTCGGAGTCCTCGATGAAGTCGCCGAGCTGCGAGTCGCCCTCGTCGCCGATGGTCTGGTCCAGCGAGATGGGTTCCCTGGCGTACTGCTGGATCTCCAGCACCTTGTCCGGGGTGATGTCCATTTCCTTGGCGAGTTCCTCGGGGGTGGGCTCCCGGCCCAGGTCCTGGAGGAGTTCGCGCTGGATCCGGCCCAGCTTGTTGATGACCTCGACCATGTGCACCGGGATCCGGATGGTGCGGGCCTGGTCGGCCATCGCGCGGGTGATCGCCTGACGGATCCACCAGGTGGCGTAGGTGGAGAACTTGTAGCCCTTGGTGTAGTCGAACTTCTCCACGGCGCGGATCAGACCCAGGTTGCCCTCCTGGATCAGGTCAAGGAACGCCATGCCGCGGCCGGTGTAACGCTTGGCCAGCGACACCACCAGACGCAGGTTGGCCTCCAGCAGGTGGTTCTTCGCGCGTTCGCCGTCACGCCGGATCCAGTTGAGATCGCGACGCATCTGCGTCGACAGGTCCTCGCCGGCCTCGCTGATCTGGCGCATCCGCTCGGTCGAGTACAGGCCGGCCTCGATCCGCTTGGCCAGGTCCACCTCTTCCTCGGCGTTGAGCAGCGCGACCTTGCCGATCTGCTTCAGATAGGCCCGGACGGAGTCGGCGGAAGCGGTGAGCTCGGCGTCCTTGCGCGCCTGCTTGAGCGCTTCGGACTCCTCCTCGTCGTCCCAGGTGAACTCTTCTTCGGCCTTGCCGTCCTCGGCTTCTTCGGCTTCCTCGGTCTCGACTCGCTTCGACGGCCTCAGCGGGTACCGCGAGCCGCGGCCACGTCCTCCACCAACTCCACGTCCGGTAGGTCCGCTTCGATTTCGACCTCGACCTCGACGATGTCGACGTCCAACTCGCCCTCGACCGGTTCGACGATCACGTCAACGGCCTCCACCGATCCGGGCTCGTCGACCGTCGCCCCGGGGGCGGCTCCGTCGACCTGGGCCGGCTCGGTGACCACGCTGACGCTGCTCTTGCTGGGTCGCTTCGCCCGCGCGGGCCTCGTCGGTGTCGTCTGGTCCGGGTCGCCGTCGGCCGCCGAGGCGGCGGAACGGCGGGACGAGGAGGATGCTGCTGCGCCTGCCACTGATGACCTTTCCCGTCAGATGCCCGCTCCGAGAACCGGCGGGCCTACCCCGCAGATCGGGGGTGGTGCGGCCGGGTGACCCGGACCCTCTGGCCTGTCCGGGAAGCGGCCGTTCCAGTGTAACGGCGAGCAGCGTCCAGCCGACGACCGGAAACGGGATTCCAGGGCCGCTTGCACCTCGTCCGGCGTGCACCGGAGCCGAGTTTCAGGTGCCCGGACGGTCACCAGGAACGGTGGCTGGAGGCGGGAAACGATGCCGCGGACCCGGGGACGGTAGCGGTCAGGACGGAATGTCGGACGCGGCCAGGGCAGCCCCGACGATCCCGGCATTGTTGGCCATCTCGGCCACCTTGACCGGAGTCCGGCACCTCAGGTGGGGCACCCACTTGTCCGGCTTTTTCGAGATCCCGCCGCCGAGGATGAACAGCTCCGGCCAGAGCAGGTTCTCCAGCCGCTGCAGATACCTGCTCGCCCGCTTGGTCCACTGCTCCCAGCTCAGGCCTTCGCGCTCGCGGGCCGACGCCGCTGCCTTGGACTCCGCGTCATGTCCGTCGATCTCCAGGTGGCCCAGCTCGGCATTGGGTACCAACAGGCCGTTGTTGATGATCGCGACGCCGATGCCGGTGCCGAAGGTGACCATGATGACCACCCCTCCGACGTTCTCGCCGACGCCGTACCGCACCTCGGCCAGCCCTGCGGCGTCGGCGTCGTTGAGCGCGGTGACCGGTCCGGGCATCAGGGGTGTGGCCAGGTCGACGATCGGTGCGTCGAGCCACGACTTGTCCACGTTCGCTGCGGTCTTGACCACGCCGCGCAGCACGACGCCGGGGAACGTGATGCCGACCGGGCCCTGGTAGTCGAAGTGCGCGGCAACCTTGGCCGCGGTCTCGACCACCGCGGTGGTGGTCGCCGGCTGAGGCGTGTCGATCCGGAACCGCTCGCTGCTCAGTTCGCCCTTGACCAGATCGACGATGCCGCCCTTGATCCCGGTGCCGCCGATGTCGATGCCGAACGCCTGCTTCGGGTTGGTTGGCACGTCGCACGCTCCTTCGCCGGTTGGTCCCGGTGATCGTAGAGCGGGCCCGGTAGGAGCGTCAGGCGGGGCAGACCGCCTGCGGGAGGGGCGGGATGGGAGGCAACGGTTTTGCCGAAGCGGTCTGGCCCTCGATCACCGCGGGTGGTCGGGCGGCGTCCCGGATCTGGGCGAGTTCCTGCTTCACCGGATCGGAGATGTCATGGGGCGTGTACAGCGCGCCGAGCACCAGATCGACCGAGTCGTCGATCCGGTTGTCCACCACCAATTGACCGCAGGGCATGATCAACAGCATGGTGCGGGCCGCGGCCGCGCCGGCCGGTCCGTAGCGGATCATCCCGACGCACCGCAGATCCGAGGCCGGGTAGACCGGGTCGTTGTCCGGCGAGGTGATCGACTCGAAACCGGCAGTACGCAGTTGCTCGGTGACCGTCCGCGCCTGCCCGCGGGTGGCTGATGCGTTCAGCACCGTCACCTGGACCGTCGTCGGGTCGGCCGGCCGTGTCTCGGCCAGGGTGTTCTTGTCCGTGAAGACGCCCAGCGTGGAGGTCGCGGTGCTGGTCGCCGTGGTCGCGGTCGTCTTGGACGTCGTTGTCTTCGTCGTTGTCGTCTTCGCGGCGGTCGACTTGCCGGTGCCCTTGGACGTCGTCGTGCCCGACGCACCGGTGGTGGCCGAGCTGCGCGACGAGCGACTGGTCGAGGGGGCCGAGCTGGGGGCCGGGCCGGGCTGGTTGCACCCGGCGGACATCGCCTCGGCCGGCTTGAGCGCCTGGAACCAGATGAGCCCTGCACCGACCGCCAGGACGGCGATCACCACGAGCACGGGCCAGCGATGACGCCGGCGGTAGCGCTCGGGGGCAGAGACGGTCACCGTGCCAGGGTACGGGGGCGGATGCGCCGGTCCGGACCGTCGACGCGCGCCCGCGGAGAGTTCCGGAATGGGCACCCGAAGGGTGGTTACCGACCGGTCAGGTGACGCTTTCGGCGAGCCCGAGTAGGGAAGTTGTCGCTGCGTCGGCTACCCTGCTGCCGCCACGGTCCCGACAAGGGGAATGGAACAGGCGCAGCGCGGGTTCGACGTGGCACGAAAGCGGGCCCGGGAACAGGGTCGAAAAAGAGGCTCTGAACGGGGCACAAAACGGTCGACTCCTGCGTTACGTCCGGCGGAGAATCCCGCTCTCCGCTTTCACGTAGAAGACGAAGGTTGAGGAACGCTGATGGCTACTGATTACGACGCACCACGCCGCAACGAGACCGACGAGGTCGGCGAGGACTCCCTCGAGGAGTTGAAGGCGCGACGCAACGAGGCCCAGTCTGCCGTCGTCGACGTTGACGAGAACGACACGGAGCTCGTCGAGTTCCCTGGCGCCGAAATCGGCGACGTCGGCGAGGAGCTGACGGTGAAGGTCATCCCGAAGCAGGCCGACGAGTTCACGTGTTCGGTGTGCTTCCTGGTGCAGCACCGCAGTCGGCTCGCATCCGACCGGAACGGACGGCTGGTCTGCGTCGACTGTGCCTGAGGTCGACGCAGCAGTGGATGCCGGAATGGGCGGCGCTCGAACGGCTGACCCGCCCGTGGCCGAGAGCCGCGTGGGCGACGCGCCCACTGTACCGCACCGGCGGCGCAGACGGCTCCGGAGCGCAGCATCCGACGGTGATCGCGGGCGGCCCGAGCCGGGCCGCCCGCCAGGTCGCCGAGTTCCACCGCGCCTACGGCCTGCCGGTGTGCGACCAGCCGCAGCGCACGGTGGATGCGGCCCAGGTGGCGCTCCGGCAGTCACTGATCGAGGAGGAAGTCGGCGAACTGCGAGCCGCAGCGGCCGCCGGAGACCTGATCGGCGTGGCCGATGCGCTGGCGGACATCGTCTACGTCGCCTATGGAACCGCTCACACCTACGGCGTCGACCTCGACGCCGTGCTCGACGAGGTGCATGCCTCGAACATGACCAAACTCGGTGCCGACGGCGCGCCGATCCGCCGTGCCGATGGCAAGGTGCTCAAGGGGCCGGACTACCGGCCGCCGGACATCGGCGCCGCGCTCGGTCTCGCCACGCGCTGACCCCGATCCGCAGCCGAGATGCGACATTCGCAATCGTCGGTGCCATCCGCAACAAGCCCGCACGGTGCGGACGTCCCCAACAGGTGCGGATCGCGGGAGCCTCGCAGAACCGTCGGAGTACCCGCGGATCGGCGAAGAAGGTCCGGAATCCCGGCCACCGCGCTGTGAACGAGACGTCAACGGCGGCTGTGGCGAGCCCAACTCGTGGACCGGCCGCACGGATCGCTCGATCGGCCTATCCTGGATTTCACGCAGCCGGCACGACCTGTTCGTCCGACTGGTCCGTTCCGGGTAGCCCCGGGCGGAAACCACTAGTGGGGACGGAACCCATGTCGACGAACATCGGCCGCTGGCTCAAGCGCCTGACCACGGAGGACTCCGAGATCGAGGCGACCAAGCTGAGCTCGGACGTCACCGCGACCGTCGGCGTCAAACATGTCGGCAGCTGCGGCCAGGGCGAGCGGGTCACCATCCTCGGCCGGTTGCGGTTCGTCGACCTACGGCCGACCGACGCGCTGGCCACCCTGGTCGCCGAACTGTGGGACGGCACGGATGCGGTGCAGCTGGTCTGGCTGGGTCGTCGGTCCATCCCCGGCGTCGAGCCCGGTCGCACGCTCAAGGCCCGCGGCCGGATCGCCTACCGCGACGGTCACAAGGTGATGTACAACCCCGACTACGAGCTGATGCCGGTTCACGCGTGACAGCTGGGCACCAGGCCGAGGACCCCTCGCGGCCGCCAGGGCTGACCGGCGCGCCGACGCCACCGGTGGGTTCCGAACCCCGTACGGCTGTGGGCCCGACCGCTCCGGACCGGACCGCGGCGCCCCCAACCGTCGAGCACCCGACAGGCACGGACCGAACGGTCCAGGAGCCGCCCTCCGACAGCGCGGCCGAGCCGGGCATGCCCACCATCTGGGAGCAGATGGGCGGCCCGATGGGGCTGGTCGATTCCGGCCTGCCCGTCGTGGTCTTCGTGGTGGTCAACGCGATTGCCGGGTTGGGCTGGGGCATCGGAGCCGCGGTGGCCGCCGCGCTGCTGATCGCGATCCTCCGGTTGGTGCGGGGCCGGCCGGTCACCCAGGCCATCTCCGGGCTGCTGGGTGTCGGCGTCGCCGCGTTCATCGCCTATCGGACCGGCTCCGCCAAGGGCTACTTCCTGCTGGGCATCTGGTCGTACGTCATCTACGGCGGCGCCCTGCTGCTCTCGATCCTGGTGCGCTGGCCGCTGGTCGGGGTGCTGTGGGAAGGCCTGAACGGCCGGGGGAGCGCGTGGCGGAAGGACCGCAGCCTGGTCCGCAAGTACGACCTGGCGACCGGTGTCTGGGTGCTGGTGTTCGCGCTGCGCTTCCTGGTGCAGAACGAGCTCTACGACAGCGACAAGGTCGGCTGGCTGGCGACCGCCCGGCTGCTCATGGGCTACCCGCTGTTCATCGTCGCGATCCTGGCCACCGTGCTCATCGTCGGCAGCGCCGCCGGTATGCGGTTGCCGGGCTGGATGCAGCGTCGGCGGCCCGACCAGGCCGACACCGATCCGCACCGGCGTACCGACCCGGTCTGACGCAGCAGGTCAGGCCAAGGCCTCCCGAACCGCGTCCTCCACCTCGACCGAAGCCACCAACAGCAGCTCGTCGCCCGGCTCCACCGGCTCGTCCGGCGACGGCACGATCACCCGGCCGCCGCGCAGGATGGTGACCAACGCCGAGTCTCGGGGCAGGTGCAGGTCGCGGACCGGGCGACCGGCCCACCGGGTGTTCGGCGGCAGGGTGACCTCGACCAGGTTGGCCTGACCCTGTCGCAGGGTGAACAGCCGAACCAGATCCCCGACCGACACCGCCTCCTCGACCAGGGCGGCCAGGATCCGCGGCGTCGACACGGCCACGTCCACCCCCCAGGCGTCGGTGAACAACCACTCGTTGCGCGGATCGTTGACCCGGCCGACCACCCGGCCCACCGCGAACTCGGTCTTGGCCAGCAGCGAGACCACCAGGTTGACCTTGTCGTCACCGGTACAGGAGATGACCACGTCGCACGTCTGCAGACCCGCCTCCTCGAGCGAGGCGACCTCACAGGCGTCGGCCTGTACCCACTCGGCCTGCTCGATCCGCTCCGGTTTGATCGCCTCAGGGTCACGGTCGATCAGCATCACCTGGTGGCCGTTCTCCACCAGCTCGGCGGCAATCGACCGGCCGACCGAACCCGCGCCGGCAATGGCGATCCGCATCAGGCACCTTCCGGTGGGGTGGTCGCCAGCTCGGCGACGTCGTGGATGGTCCCGGCCAGCGCGGCCACGTAGATGGTGTCGCCCTCCTGGACGACGGTGTTCGACGAGGGCAGCACGCCGTTGCCGAACCGGACGACGAACGCCGTATGCACGCCGACGGACCTCTCGAGTTCGGCCAGCGGCCGGCCGATCCAGCCCTCGTGGTACGGCAGGTTGACCACGGCGACCGTGCCCGAGGGGTCACGCCACTCGCTGATCAGGCCCTCCGGCACGATCGCCCTCAGCAGCCGATCCGTGGTCCACGGCACGGTGGCCACCGTCGGGATGCCCAGCCGCTCGTACACCTGGGCCCGCTTGGGGTCGTAGATCCTGGCCACCACGGTCGCCACGCCGAACTGTTCCCTGGCCACCCTGGCCGCGATGATGTTCGAGTTGTCACCCGAGGACACCGCGGCGAACGCGTGGGCCTCGCGAATCCTCGCCTGCAGCAGGGTGTCCCGGTCGAACCCGACACCGAGCACCTGCTGGCCCACGAACTCGGGCCCGAGCCGGCGAAAGGCCGACGGTTCGCGGTCGATCACCGCAACGGAATGGCCGGCCCTGGCCAGCTGCCGGGCCAGCGACGACCCGACCCGTCCGCAACCCATGATCACGATGTGCACGCCCAACCGCCCCTTAGTCGCCGGTGGCCCTTCGTTCTGTGCCCCTCGGTCGTGGGCGCCGGCCGGAGGGATCGAGCGCTCCGACGGTCGTAACCTACCGCTCGTCTGCCGAACGGGAACTCACGCCGTCACGTACCGCCAGCATGCACCGTAGGCTCTCGCAACGTGTCCAAGTTGACGACGGCGTCCAAACGGTTACTCGTGGGCCAGCCGTTCCGCAGCGATCGGCTTGCCCACACCCTGCTGCCCAAGCGCATCGCGCTTCCGGTGTTCGCCTCCGACGCGATGTCCTCGGTCGCCTACGCACCGGAGCAGATCTTCGCGACGCTCTCCGTGGCCGGGCTGGCCGCATATGCCTATGCGCCGTGGATCGCGATCCTGGTCTGCGTCGTCATGCTCGTGGTGGTCGCGTCGTACCGGCAGAACGTGCACGCCTACCCCAGTGGTGGCGGCGACTACGAGGTGGCCACCACCAACCTCGGCCCCAACTTCGGCCTGCTGGTGGCCAGCGCCCTGCTGGTCGACTACATCCTGACCGTCGCGGTCTCCACCGCGTCCGGCGTGGCCAACGTCGGTTCGGCCATCCCGGTCGTCGGCGACCACCCGGTGGCGTTCTCGATCCTGATCGTGGTGCTGGTGACCGCGGCGAACCTGCGCGGCATCCGCGAGGCCGGACTGGCGTTCGCGATCCCGGTCTACATCTTCATCGCCTCGATGCTCGGCATGATCCTGACCGGGCTGGTCCGGTGGGTCATCGACTCGCCGATGAAGGCCGAGAGCGCCGACTTCGGCGTGGTGGCCGAACATTCGCTGTCCGGGCTGGCGCTGGTGTTCCTGCTGTTGCGCTCGTTCTCCTCCGGCTCGGCCGCGCTGACCGGTGTGGAGGCGATCTCCAACGGTGTACCCGCGTTCCGTAAACCCAAGTCCCGCAACGCCGCCACCACGCTGGCGCATGATGGGCGTGCTGGCCGTCACCATGATGCTCGGCATGGTCTTCCTGGCCAGGGTGACCGACGCGCACATCGTCGAGGATCCGGCAGTGCAGCTGGTCGGAGCGCCCGCCGACTACTTCCAGAAGACGTTGATCGCCCAGGTCGCCGAGGCGGTGTTCTCCGGCTTCCCGTTCGGCTTCTACGTGGTCAGCTTCGCCACCGGGCTCATCCTGATCCTGGCCTGCAACACCGCCTTCAACGGGTTCCCGGTGCTCGGCTCGATCCTCGCCCAGGACCGCTACCTGCCCCGCCAGTTGCACACCCGTGGCGACCGGCTGGCGTTCTCCAACGGCATCGTCTTCCTGGCCGTGGTCGCGTTGATCCTGCTCGTCGCGTTCCAGGCCAAGGTCAACTCGCTGATCCAGCTGTACATCGTCGGGGTCTTCGTCTCGTTCACCTGTTCGCAGGCCGGGATGATCCGGCACTGGAACCGCCTGCTGCGGACCGAGAAGGAACCGGCAGCGCGGCGTCGGATGCGCCGGTCGCAAACCATCAACGCCGTGGGCTTCTGCTTCACCGCGATCGTCCTGGTGATCGTGCTGGTCACCAAGTTCCTGGCCGGTGCCTGGATCGCCATCCTGGCCATGGCGGTCATCTTCGTCACCATGAAGGCGATCAAGAAGCACTACGACAGGGTCGCCAGGGAATTGGCCGCCGACGAGGACGACATGGTGCTGCCGTCCCGGATCCACGCCATCGTTCTGGTCTCCAAGCTGCACCTGCCGACCATGCGGGCGCTGGCCTTCGCGCGGGCGACCCGACCGGACCGGCTGGAAGCGGTCACCGTCAACGTCGATCCCGAGGACACGGCCGCGCTGGCCAGGGAGTGGGAGGACCGCCAGATCCCGGTGGCGCTGAAGGTGATCGACTCACCCTTCCGGGAGATCACCCGGCCGATCCTCGAGTACGTGCGCCGGGTCCGGCGGGACTCGCCGCGGGACGTGGTCACCGTGTTCATCCCTGAGTACGTGGTCGGTCACTGGTGGGAGCAGATCCTGCACAACCAGTCGGCGCTGCGCCTCAAGGGCAGATTGCTGTTCACCCCGGGTGTGATGGTGACGTCGGTGCCCTGGCAGCTCTCGTCGTCCGAGGAGTTGGACGCCCGGTTGCGCGTGGCCGGAGACATCGGCCCGGCCCGCGGTCGGCCGGACGATCTGCGGGCCACGCGACTGGCCGCCGAGGATGAACGGCGCCGGTCCCGGACCCGGCCGCGGTGAACGAATCCCCGAGTGCCGCCGACGCATTGGCGGTCGGCGACGTCGTCGAGCTGGACATCGGACCGGTTGCGCACGGCGGGCACTGCGTGGCCCGCCATCACGGCCGGGTGGTGTTCGTCCGGCTTGCCCTGCCGGGGGAGCGCGCCCTGGTCCGCATCACCGACGCGAAACCGGGATCGTTCGCCCGGGGCGAGGCAGTGGACGTGTCGGTGGCCGATCCCAGCAGGATCTCCGCACCCTGTGCGCACTTCGGCGTCGGTGGCTGCGGCGGTTGCGACTTCCAACATGCCTTGCCGGCCCGGCAGCGCGAGTTGAAGGCGTCCGTCGTCGCGGAGCAGCTGCGGCGACTGGCCGGGCTCGACCTGACGGTGGTGGTCGAGGAGCTGCCCGGTGGCGGGTTCGGCTGGCGCACCAGGGTGCGCTGGGCCTTGGACGATGCCGGCCGGATCGGCCCGCGGGCGGTGCGGTCGCATCGGGTGGTCGGGGTGTCGCTCGACGAGCCGTGCCTGATCGCCGCCGACGGCCTGACGCCGCTGGCGGTCGGACTGCCGGTCCCGGCCGGTCTGCGCGATCGGGTTGCCGCGCACCGGATGCGGGGCCGGGCCGCGGACCGGCGTCGAGGGGGCCGGGATCGTCGGTCCGGTGGCCGCGACGCCGGGCTCCCCGAGGTCGCGTTGGTGCACTCCGGCGACGGCACGGTGGCCGCGGCCTGGGATGGCGAGGCAGCGCCGACCGTGACCGAGCACGCGGTGGGGCGGGACTTCTCGGTGGCGGGCGACGGGTTCTGGCAGGTGCACCCGGCCGCCGCCGAGATCTTGGCCGGTGCGGTGGACGATGGCGTCGCGCCCTTCCTCGGGCCCGGCGACACGGCCTGGGACCTGTACGGCGGAGTGGGGCTGTTCGCAGCGGTGCTGGCCTCCCGGGTGGGTCCGTCCGGCAGCGTGCTGACGGTGGAGGCCGACCGGACCGCATCGGCGCTGGCGGCGACGAACCTGGCCGACCTGCCGCAGGTGCAGGTGATCGCGGACCGGGTGGACGCGGCGCTGGCCGGGCCGGCCCTGCTGCTGCCCGCGATGCATCGGCCGGTCGACGCGATCGTGCTCGACCCACCACGGTCGGGCGCCGGGCCCGACCTCTGTGCGGCACTGGCCGGGCGGCGACCGGGCGTCATCGTCTACGTGGCCTGCGATCCGGCCGCCCTCGGCCGGGACGCCGCCGCCCTTGGCTCGGCCGGTTACACCTTGACCGGCCTGCGAGCTTTCGACGCCTTCCCCCAAACCCATCACGTGGAGTGCGTCGCCGTCTTCACCCCCGCTGACCCGCGCGCCTGACCAGCCCCCTGACCAACGCGCCTGACCAGCGCGCCTGACCAGCGCGCCTGACCGCGCCTGACCCCCGGCGTGTCCCAGGTCCCGCGAGGATCAACTTCGACGACGAGGACGAAGTTGTTCCCTGGCGTCACAGTGGCCACAGATCGAGCGAAGTTGATCCTCGCAGCGCCTTGGTTCGGCCGATCCTCCGACATTTGCGCCAACCTGTTTCGGCTGCCCGGCGGGGCCGTATCAGCCCCCCGCGACTCCTCTCTTGGCTCCCGTTCCAGCGCCCGTTCGAGACGAACCGCGGCGCTCACCACGAAGACTCAGGAGCCACCGCTGTGACCGCCACCCTGCCGTCCACCCCCGTGACCATTGCCGACGGATCGACCACCGACTTCGCCGAACTCGCCGAACTGGCCACCCGGATGACCGGCCGACTCGCCACCCCCGCCGACGCCGACTGGGACCAGGTCCGTTCGGCCTGGAACCTGGCCGTCGACCAGCGTCCGGACGCCGTCGCGCTGGTCGCCGACGTCGCCGATGTCCAAGCCGTCATCGCCGCCGCCCACGAAACCGGCCGCCGGGTCGTCCCGCAGGGCACCGGTCACAACGCTTCGCCACTGGGTGACCTGAACGGAACCGTCCTGCTGCGTACCGACCGGCTGCGTGACGTGATCATCGACCCGGCCCGCCGCTCGGCCCGCATCGGCGCCGGCGTGGTGTGGGGTGAGGTCGTCGCCGCGGCCGCGCCGCACGGCCTGACCGCGCTTGCCGGCTCGTCCGCCGACGTCGGTGTTGTCGGCTACACCCTCGGCGGCGGCTTTTCGTGGTTCGCGCGGTCCCGTGGTGTCGCTGCCAACCACGTCACCGCCATCGAGCTGGTGACCGGCGACGGCGTGTTCCGTCGGATCAGCGCCACCTGTGACCCCGAGCTGTTCTGGGCGGTCCGTGGGGGTGGCGGCAACTTCGGCGTGGTCACCGCGATGGAGTTCGACCTGTTCGAGCGCCAGATGGTCTACGCCGGTGCGCTGTTCTTCCCGATCGAGCGGGCGCGCGAGATCCTGGTTGCCTACCGCGACTGGTCGGCGGAGCTGTCCGAGGCCGCCACCACCAGCGTGCGACTGCTGCGGGTCCCGCCGCTGCCCGAACTGCCGGAACCGTTGCGGGGCAAGGCTTTCGTCGTCGTCAACGGAGCGATCGACCTGCCCGCGGAGCAGGCCGCCACGCTGCTCGCGCCGCTGCGCGACCGCGGCCCGGTCGTCGACATGTTCGCCCCGATGCCGACCGCTGCGCTGGCCATGGTGCACATGGACCCGCCGCATCCGGTGCCCGGTGCCGGCGACGGACTGAACCTTGCCAACCTGTCCGACGCGGTCATCGACCGGCTGCTGGAGATCGCCGGCCCGCAGGCGACGCGCTGTCCGTTCCTTGCGGTGGATGTCCGCCAGCTCGGCGGCGCCGCTGGTCGACCGGTTCCGGGCGGCGGGGTCGTCGACCACTTCTCCGGTGAGTACCTGCTGTTCGCCGTCGGGATGGCCCCGACGCCGGAGATCGCCGCGCTGGTCCACGGCGCGGCCGCCGGGATGGTGCAGTCGCTGCAGCCGTACGCCGCGGCCAAGGACTACCTGAACTTCCGCGAGCGGGCCGTCGACCCGGCCTCGATCTGGGGTTCGGACCTGGCGAAGCTGCGGGCCATCAGGGCCGCGGTCGACCCCGTCGGGATCCTCCGCGCGAACCACGCCATCTGACCTACTGCTCACCCACCCCGGGCGTGCTGCCAAGCCAGCAGTTCGCCCGGGGTGTTCGTGATGATGGCGTCAACGCCCAGATCCGTCAGGACGGCCCACTGCACCGGGTCGTCGGACGTCCAGGCCATGACGGCGAGACCGGCCGCGTGCAGTTCGGACACCACGCCCGGCCGGGCGAGCAGCGCGCCGATCTCCGGGTTGTAGGCAGCGGCGCCCACCGACCGGGCGGCAGCCACCGGATCGGCATCCAGCTGATGGACCAGTAGTCCGAACGACCGACCGGTCCACAGGCCGGCCAATCGACACAATTCGTCGGTCTCGAAGGACTCGAAGAACACCCGGTCGTCGTGCCGGCTGCCCCTGACCGCGTCGCACACCGCAGCCAGTTGATCGTCGGTGTGCCGACCCTTGATCTCCAACAGCAGGGCCCGCCCGCCGCTCAGCTCGTCGAGCAGCGTGCCCAACTCGGGCACCCGCTCCCCAGCGAATTCGGCCGCGAAGGAACTTCCGGCGTCCAAGGCGGCGACCGCGCGCGCCGTGGCCTCGCGAACCGGGCCGGACCCGTTGGTGGTCCGGTCGAGATCGTCGTCGTGCAGCACCACAGGTACGCCGTCGGCGGTCGGCTGGGTGTCCGCCTCGACCCAGGCGGCGCCGGCCGCCCAGGCCGCGGAAAACGCGGCCATCGTGTTCTCCGGGGCGTGTGCACTCGCGCCCCGGTGTGCGATGACCAGCGGTGGCGCACCGTGACGGAGCAGGCTCAGCACACGGGGACGGTACCTTCCGGTCCCAGCGGGCCCCGTCGGAATACCTTTCACTCCCGGTGCCGGTACCGTCGTCGGGTGGAGGACGGCCGGTGGAAACGCCCGGCCCGCAAGCGTGGCGAGGAGCTCGGTGTGGGTCGTCTGCAGACCATCGGCGGTCCCGCCGATGTGCGGGCCATGTCGCCGGAGCAACTCGCCGAACTGGCCGTCGAGATCCGCGCCTTCCTGGTCGAGCACGTGGCCCGCGGCGGCGGCCACCTCGGGCCCAACCTGGGCGTCGTCGAGCTCACCCTGGCCCTGCACCGGGTCTTCGACTCACCGGCCGACCCGATCATCTTCGACGTCGGCCACCAGGCGTACGTGCACAAGATCGTCACCGGTCGGGCCGCGGCTTTCGACACGCTGCGCACCCGTAAGGGCCTGTCCGGCTATCCGAGTCGGGAGGAGTCACCGCACGACTGGATGGAGAATTCCCACGCCTCCACCTCGCTGTCCTACGCCGACGGGCTGGCCAAGGCCTTGCGCCTGCGCGGCGAGCACGGCCGGACCGTTGTCGCGGTCATCGGTGACGGCTCGCTGACCGGCGGCATGGCCTGGGAAGCGCTGAACAACATCGCAGCCAACCGGGACAACCCGCTGGTCGTCGTGCTCAACGACAACGGGCGCTCGTACTCGCCGACCACCGGGGGAATGGCCGAACGACTGGCCGCGCTGCGCCTACGGCCCGGTTACGAACGAATGTTGTCCCGGGTCAAGCGGACCCTGCCGCGCACGCCGGTCGTGGGCCGGCCGCTCTACTCGGCGCTGCACGCAGTGAAGTCGGCGATCAAGGACTGGTTCCTGCCGCAGACCCTGTTCCAGGACCTGGGGCTGAAGTACGTCGGGCCGATCGACGGGCACGACGTTGCCGCGTTGGAGACCGCGCTGCGCCGGGCCAAGGGATTCCGCGGCCCGGTGCTGGTGCACTGCCTGACCCAGAAGGGCCGCGGCTACCCGCCGGCCGAGGCCGATGCGGCCGAGCAGATGCATTCGCCGCCCGCGTTTGACCCGTTGACCGGGAGGCCGGTGACGGTGGGCGCCGGGGAGACCTTCGGTGACGTCTTCGGCCGCGAGATCGTCCGGATCGGCCACGAGCGTCCGGACGTGGTGGCGATCACCGCTGCGATGTGCGGGCCGACCGGTCTGACGCCGTTCGCGCTGGCCTTCCCGGACCGGTTGTACGACGTGGGCATCGCCGAGCAGCACGCGGTCGGTTCGGCGGCCGGCCTGGCCATGGGCGGCATGCACCCGGTGGTCGCCCTCTACTCCACGTTCCTGAACCGGGCCGTCGACCAGCTGCTCATGGACTGTGCACTGCACCGGCTCGGCGTGACGGTGGTGCTGGACCGGGCCGGGGTCACCGGGCCGGACGGACCGAGCCACCACGGCATGTGGGACCTCACCCTCGGTGCGATGGTCCCGGGACTGCGGCTGGCCGCGCCGCGGGACGCCGCCACCCTCGCCGAGGAGTTCGCCGAGGCCCTGCAGGTCGACGACGGGCCGACGGTACTGCGGTACCCGAAGGGACCTGCTCCGACGGCGATCCCCGCGCTGCGCCGGGTCGGTCCGATCGACGTGTTGGCCGAGCCGCCTGTCGACGCGGACCGCGACGTGCTGCTGGTGGCGGTCGGTGGGTTCGCCGGCATCGGGATCGAGGTGGCCGACCGGCTGGCCGACCAGGGCATCGGTGTGACAGTGGTCGACCCACGATGGGTGCTGCCCGTGCCGGCCGAACTCGGCGAATTGGCCGCCAGGCATCGGCTGGTCGTCACCGTGGAGGACGGCGGGCGATCCGGTGGGGTGGGTGCCGCGGTCAGCGACGCGCTGCGCCCGGCGTCCGTGCCGGTCCGGGTCTTCGCGCTGCCCCAGGAATTCCTGCCCGCCGGTAGCCGCACCGAGCTGCTGGTGGAACTGGGTCTCACCACACAGGCGATCGCCCGCGGCATCACCGAGGACATCGCCGGACTCGATCAGAGCAACACGGATGGTCCACTCCATCCGTGGTCCCCCGGAGTGGAGCGTTGACATGCGAGTACTAGTCGTCGAGGACGAGCAGCGGCTGGCCGATGCGATTGCCCGGGGCCTGCGGGCCGAGGGCATGGCGGTGGACGTCGCGTACGACGGAGATGCCGGCCACGAGAAGTCCAACCTCACCCGGTACGACGTGGTCGTGCTTGATCGGGACCTGCCCGGCATGCCCGGCGATGAGTTGCTGACGGAGCTCACCTCGGGCGATCGGTTGACCAGGGTGCTGATTCTGACCGCGTCGGCCGGCCTGGACGATCGGGTTGCCGGCCTGTCGCTGGGAGCCGATGACTATCTGTCCAAACCGTTCTCCTTCGTCGAACTGGTGGCCAGGGTGCGGGCTCTCGGCCGCCGCGCGACGCCGGCGGCGCCTCCGGTGCTGCGGCACGGGGACCTCGAGTTGGATCCCGGTCGCCGCACCGTGCACCGCGCGGGTGAGGCGGTCGAGTTGACCCGCAAGGAGTTCGGGGTTCTCGAGGTGTTGCTGTCCGCCGGTGGGTCGGTGGTGTCCAGCGAGCAACTGCTCGAACGGGTCTGGGACGAGAACGCCGACCCGTTCACCACCACCGTGCGGGTCACGGTGATGACGTTGCGGCGCAAGCTGGGTGAACCGGCGGTGGTCGAGACGGTGGTCGGATCGGGATACCGGATCCCGGTCGATGCCCCGGCCTGACGTCGACGATCGGCGGCATCGCGGGGGGCTGCGGCTGCGGCTGACGTTGCTGTCGACCCTGCTGTTGGCGCTGATCGGGGCGCTACTGCTGGGCTTCGCCTATCTCGTGGTCGGCCGCGTCGTCTCGTCGCTGCCGCAACTGCCGCCGGGCACCCAGGTGCAGATCGGTGACCGGGTCGCCGACGCTGCCGACGTGGCAGCAGAAGTCGCGGCCGAGGGCCGGCAGACCGTGTTGGTGGTCGGGCTGATCGCGTTCCCGCTGCAGGTGCTGGCCGGCGCGTTCGTCTCCTGGATGCTGATCGGCCGGGCGCTGCGCCCGCTGTCCACCTTGACCCGGGAGGCCAGGGTGCGCACCGAGACCTATCCCGACCGACTGATCAACTTCTCCGGTCCGCGCGACGAAGTGTCGGATCTGGCAGAGTCCTTCGACGACATGATCTCTCGGCTGCACAGTGCCTTGGAGGCGGAGCGTCGGTTCGCCGCCAACGCCTCGCACGAGTTGCGCACACCGCTGGCGGTGATCCGAACAGAGGTCGACGTGACACTGGCCGATCCGCACGCCGACACCGCCGAGTTGCGCCGGATGGCCGAGGTGGTCCGGGAGGCGACCGACCGGGCCGACGCGCTGTTGTCGTCGTTGTTGTTGTTGGCCCGCACGCAGGCTCGCGGGCTGGCCGTGCAACGGCCCACCGACCTGGCGGAGCTGGTCGAGCCGGCCCTCCGGGCGATCGCGGCCGAGATCGAGCAGCGCAGACTGACTGTCAAGACCGAGGCCGACCCGGCCGTGCTGTATGGCGATCCGGCCCTGGTGGAGCGACTGGTGGGGAATCTGGTCGAGAACGCGGTACGCCACAACGTCGCCGACGGCTGGGTGCGGGTGGTCACCGAGTCCGATGGCCGGCGGGTGCGGCTGGTGGTGTCCTCGTCCGGCGCCGCGGTCGAAGCCTCTGCGGTCAGCGAGTTGTTCGAGCCGTTCCGGCAGGGCGCCCGGGCCAGGACAACCCGCGGCGGAACGGGTCTCGGGCTCTCGATCGTGCAAGCGGTGGTGGCGGCGCACGGCGGAACGGTGTGGGCGCAGCCGGTCTCGCCGGGCGGGTTGGCGGTGACGGTCGAGTTGCCGGTGGGCAAGCCCGCGGAGGCAGCTCGGTGAGGCGCTGCTGACCGCCCGCGGGAAGTGGGCCCGGTGCCGACGAGGGTGCCGTACACCACGCGACTATGCGGATCTTCGTCCGCTGCGGGGGGGCGCCGTGCTGTCCCTGATCACCAGAGTGGTCGGCAACATGACCTGCTCGCTCGATGACGAACCGTCCTCGCGTACCGCGGCGACCGCATCGGTCAGCAGGGCGGCTGCGCGCCGGCCCTTCTCCGTGACGTCCTGGTGCACGGAAGTCAGCGACGGTCGGACCCGGGTGGCCAGCGCGCTGTCGTCGAATCCCACCACCGACAGGTCGGCGGGGACGGAGATCCCGCGATCGGCCGCGGCGACCAGCACCCCCTCGGCGATCGTGTCGGAGAAGCACAACACGGCGGTCAGCTCCGGGTCCGCGTCGAGCAACATGGCCAGGCCGGAGTAGGCCTCGTCGTAGACGCCGTGCCGCAGCCGCACCACCACCGGCTCGATGCCGGCCGGTTCGAGCGCGTCACGCCAGCCGCGCATGCGCATCTCGGCCGGGTACGCGTGCACCTGGCCGGGATCCTCCTCGGTGACCAGACCGTGCGGCCCGGTCACGCCCGCGGTGACGATGCCGATCCGTCGATGACCGAGATCGACCAGAAGCTGGGCCGCCGCCCTGGCGCCGTCCCGGTCGTCGACATTGACGCTGGCCACCCCGTCGATCGGGTGCTGGTCGACCAGGACAACGGGCAACTTGCGGCGGAACAACCACTGCAGCGCCTCGGATTGGGTGTCGCAGTGGTAGACCAGCGCGCCGTCCATGGCCACGTCCCTGGCCGGCACCACACCGCTGGTCTCCTGGGCGGGCAACAGGGTCAGCGACAGGCCGGTGGGTGCGAGACCGCCGGCGATGGCGCCGAGGAACTCGGTGGCGACATCGTCGGCGAACGCCGTTTGGACCGAATCGGTCAGCACGATCCCGACCGCGCCGGTACTGCCCCTGGCCAGCGCCCGCCCGGCCGGGTCGGGGCCGACGTAGCCGAGCTCGTCGGCGGCGGCCAGGATCCGCTCGCGCAGGGTCGCGGACAGCTGGTCCGGCCGGGAAAACGCGTTGGAGACCGTCATCCGGCTGACGCCGACCTTGTCGGCCACCGTCTGCAACGTCACCCGGCCCACCGGCCACCTCTCTCCAGATCCGAACCCCGACGGTAGCGCGACCGCGCGCCGGACGCTGGAGGTGGAACGGTGGGCCTGCGCACCGTCGCGGTCACCCCGAAGTGGATCCGGGTTCACGGCTCCGCGAAGCGTGGTGCGCACCGGCCCGCTCGGCGGACCGGCGCGGCCGGGCAAAGCGCTGCCGGCGGGCGCGTTCGATCTCCCGCGCCGATTCCAGCGCGGCCATCATGGTCGCAGGGATGTATGTCATTGGGGACTCCTTCTCGGTGCAAACGCGTCCGATGTCCGGCCGTCGTACAGACCGACGAACGGTGCCGGATCAATCGGACACCATGGGTACGACAGCGCAGTGGCCCAGCCGGCAGGCGGGCCCGTGCGCTGTCGTGACCAACAGGACGCGTGGTCCCGGGCCCATCGGGACGACGCCGTGACGGACGGTCAGTCGATCTGGGCTCGGCGTCGACGCCGGGATACCCTGCTCCGCTTGTGGGCCGAGCGCGGGCCGCTCTGGCCCTCGGCGAAGTACCGCCGCTGGGCGTCATCGGACAGGATGAGAGCGAGAGGCAGGTTCATGACTGTTCCCTTCGGTCAAGGATCCTGTACCGCTACAGAATCGCTATACCGCTACAGTAGAACCAGCAGCTATACCGGTCAAGGGAATAACGGATGTGACGCTGGTCACCCGACCGCGTACAGCACCGGGTCGACCTGTCAGGGCCCCCGGCCGGGTGACTCCGGAGCCAGCGCTCCGGTCAGATCGGCAGGGTCGACACCCCGGGCGGGTTGAACCGGGCGCCGACCACCCGCTCGGACACACCGGCGCGGTCCAGGTAGGGGGTGATGCCGCCCAGCCAGAACGGCCAGCCGCCGCCGGTGATCATGGCCAGATCGATGTCGGCGGCCTCGGCGACCACGCCCTGGTCGAGCATGATCCGGACTTCGGTGGCCAAGGCAGCGAGCGCGCGCTCCCTGACCTGTTCCTCGGTCGACGGCGAATCCCCGCGTTCCCAGAGCTTCTCGACCTCGGGGTCGATCACCTGGGTGCCGTTCTCGTCCCAGGTCAGCAGCGTCTTGTGGCCGGCGGCCACCACTTTGGCCAGGTTCGGTGACACGTGGAAGCGCTCCGGGAAGGCGCCGTGCATCACCTCGGCGACGTGCTGGGCCACTGCTGGTCCGACCAGCTGCAGCAGCATCAGCGGCGACATCGGCAGGCCGAGCGGGGCCAGTGCGCGGTCGGCGACCGCGGGGTCCGTGCCCTCGTCGATGGTGGCCAGCACCTCACCCATGAACCGCATCAGCAGGCGGTTGAAGATGAAGCCGGCGGCGTCGGCACTGCGGATCGCAGTCTTGCGCAGTTCCTTGGCGACGGCGAATGCGGTGGCCAGCGTGGCGTCGTCGGTCTGCTCGGCCTTGATGATCTCGAGCAGCGGCATCACGGCCACCGGGTTGAAGAAGTGGAAGCCGACCACCCGCTCGGGATGCGCCAGCCCGGCGGCCATCTCGGTGACCGACAGCGAGGACGTATTGGTGGCCAGCACGGTGGTCTCCGGTACCACCCGCTCCAACGCGGCGAACACCTGCTTCTTGACCGACATCTCCTCGAAGACGGCCTCGATGACGAATTCCGCGTCGGCGAAGACGTCGTAGTCCAGCGAGCCGGTGATCAACGCGGTGAGTCGATGGGCCTCGTCGGCGGAGATCCGGCCCTTCCGGGCCAGGCCGGCGATTTCCTTTCCGACAGCGGCGATCCCGCGGTCGAGGCGCTCCTGGTCGACTTCGGTGAGCACCACCGGGACGTGCAGTCGGCGGGCGAACAGCAGCGCGAGTTGCCCGGCCATCAACCCGGCGCCGATGACCCCGACCTTGGTGACCTTGCCGGCCAGGCGCGGGTCGGGTGCACCGGCCGGCCTGCGGGCGCGCTTCTGGGTCAGGTTGAACGCGTAGATGCCGGCCCGGAACTCGTCCGACCAGATCAGGTCGGCCAGTGCCTCGCCCTCGGCGGCCAGCCCGGTGTCCAGGTCGGCGGTGCGCGACAGGGCGATCAACTCGAGCGCCCGGTACGGCGCCGGCGCGGCGCCGTGGGTGCGCAGGTCGGCGATCATCCGGCCGCGCTCGAGGGCGGCGGCGTAGTCGGTCTCGGAGAACTGCGGCCGGGCCACGGTGACGGTGCCGTTCAGCACGCCGGCCAGCCAGCGCAGCGACTGCTCCAGGTAGTCGGCCGAGTCGAGCACCACGTCCACGACGCCGAGCTCGGCGGCCTGCGCCGGCTTGAGCATCCGATTCTGGTTCAACGCGTTCTCGATGATCACCGTCACCGCGTTCTCCGGGCCGGCGATCTTCGGCAGCAATTGGGTGCCGCCCCAGCCGGGGAGAATGCCGAGGAAGCACTCGGGCAGCGCCATCATTGCCGCGTTCGCGGCCAGCGTGCGGTAGTGGCAGTGCAGCGCGATTTCGACACCGCCGCCCAGCGCAGCCCCGTTGACGAAGGCGAACGTCGGGATCGGCGACTCCCGCAGTCGACGGAAAACCTTGTGCCCCAACGCACCGAACGCGCGCCCGGTGTCCTTGTCGGCCAGAGCTCCGATGCCGGAGAGGTCAGCGCCGACGGCGAACACGAAGGGTTTGCCGGTGACTGCGATGGCGGCCGGATCGGCAGCGAACGCGGCATCCAACGCCGCGTCGAGGCTGAGTAGGCCCTGCGGGCCGAAGGTGGACGGCCGGGTGTGGTCCTTGCCGTTGTCCAGGGTGATCAGCGCGACCTGGCCGGACACGCCGGGGACGTCGAGCAGCCGAAGGTGGGCAGTGGTGACCACTTCGTCGGGCAGCACCGGCACGGACAGGGACCCAGAACCCGTTGCCGTTGTAGTGGTCCCGGTGCCGGAGCTGCGGGGAGATGCGGTGGTGGTCACGTCAGGCTCCGATCGCGGCGTCGGTGGCCGGCTTCTCGTCGTCGTTCGGTTCGTCCTCGGTGGGGGTGAAGTGCGGGTTCTCCCAGATCACCGAGCCGCCCATGCCGAGCCCAACACACATCGTGGTGAGTCCGTAGCGGACCTCGGGATGCTCTTCGAACTGCCTGGCCAACTGCGACATCAGCCGCACACCGGAAGCGGCCAACGGGTGACCGGTGGCGATGGCACCGCCCCAGAGGTTGATCCGCGGGTCATCGTCGGCCAGTCCGAAGTGCTCGGTGAACGCCAGTACCTGCACCGCGAACGCCTCGTTGATTTCCACCAACCCGATGTCGCCGATGGTGAGACCGGCTTTGGCCAGAGCCTTCTCGGTGGCCGGGATCGGCCCGGTGCCCATCGTCTCCGGGTCGACGCCGGCGAAGGCGAACGTCACCATCCGCATCCGCACCGGCAGGCCGAGCTCCTGCGCGACCTCGGCGGCGGCCAGCAGACAGCCGGTGGCGCCGTCGGTCAACCCGGACGAGTTGCCCGCGGTGACCCGGCCGTGCGGCCGGAACGGGGTACGCAGCTCCGCGATGGATTGCGCGGTCGTGCCCGGGCGGGCCAGTTCGTCGGAACCTGCCAGGCCCCAACCGTTCTCGGCCGACCGGGTGGCCACCGGAACCAGGTCAGGGGCGATCTTCCCGTCGGCAAGGGCGTCGGCGTACTTGGCCTGGCTGGCGGCGGCGTAGGCGTCGGCCCGATCCCTGGTCAGCTCCGGGTACCGGTCGTGCAGGTTCTCCGCGGTCGAACCCATGGCCAGCGCGGACGGGTCGACGAGCTTGTCGGCGATGAATCTCGGGTTGACGTCGGCGCCCTCGGCCATCGGGTGCCTGCCCATGTGCTCGACACCACCGGCGATCGCGACATCGTAGGCGCCGACGGCGATTCCGGACGCGACGGTGGTGACGGCCGTCATCGCGCCCGCGCACATCCGGTCGATGGCGAAGCCGGGCACGGAGCGGGGGAGGCCGGCCAGAATGCCGGCGGTACGGCCGATGGTCAATCCCTGGTCGCCGATCTGGGTGGCGGCGGCGATGGCCACCTCGTCGATCCGTTCCGGGGGGAGTTCGGGATGCCGGCGGAGCAGTTCCCTGATCACCTTGACGACGAGATCGTCGGAGCGGGTCTGGGCGTACTGGCCCTTCTCGCCCGCCTTGCCGAACGGTGTGCGGACCCCCTCGACGAAAACCACGTCCGACAGCGTCCGAGCGGTCGGGCGCGCGGCTCGAGCCGGTGCGGCTGCGGTCGGCGCGGCCTCGGGTCGGGTGGTCTGACTGGGTGCAGCGGTTGACATCGGTAGGAACTCTCCTTGGCCTCGGGTGACCTGCGCCGGCCGGGCCGGCCTGGTCGGCGAGCCGCGTCACAGGACGGCCGCGGTGCCGACATCCCGATCCTAACCCGAAAGCTACTCGCCGGTAACTTCGCCCTCCCGGGTCAGGTAGCGCCGAAGGCAAGCGACACGCCGTCGAGCACGGCGTGTCGCTTGCATTGGACGCTACCTACCCGGGGGTGGGCGGGGAGAGAGCAGCGCGCAGGGCCGGGCCGACCAGTTCGATCTGCCACGGCCTGGCCCCACCGGCCGCCAGCAGGGCGTCGACCTCGTCAGAAGCCGGGGGATGCCAGAGGGTGCGGCGGACCAGGTCCGGCGAGATCAGGTTCTCCACCGGGATCGACCATTGCTCGGACAGCGCGGCGATGCTCTGCCGGGCGGCCGTCAGGCGCGCGGCCGCCACCGGATCCTTGGCCGCCCAGCGGCTCGCCGGCGGCGGGCCGTCGCCGGCCAGATGGGTGGGCGGCAGGTCGCGATCGGGCAGGGCGGTGGCGCGGCTGATCGCCGCCAGCCAGCTGGACGCCTGCCGTCGTTGGGCACGTCCGCCGAACACCGGTAGGGCCACCAGGTCGGCGACCGTGCGGGGCCGTGCGGTGGCGGCGGCCACCATCGCGGCGTCCGGCAACACCCGGTGCGGCGCCAGATCGCGGCGCGACGCGATGTCGTCCCGCTGCTCCCAGAGTTCCCGGATCACCGCGAGCGCCCGGCGGTCGTGGACCTTGTGGATGCCGGACGTGCGGCGCCAGGGGTCGACCCGCGGCGCCGGGGATGGCGCGGCGACCAGCGCGGCGAATTCCTGCCGTGCCCAGTCCAACTTGCCCTGCCGGCGCAGGACCTCGGTCAACTCGTCGCGCAGGTCGACCAGCACCTCGACGTCGAGCGCGGCATACACGAGCAGTTCGTGGGGCAACGGCCGGACCGACCAGTCGGCGGCGCCGTGGCCCTTCTGCAGGGCCAGCCCGAGCACCTCCTCGACCAGCGGGCCGAGCCCGACCCGGGCGTAGCCGGCCAGTCGTCCGGCCAGTTCGGTGTCGAACAGCCGGGTGGGCGTCAACCCGGCTTCGGCCAGGCATGGCAGATCCTGCGTCGCGGCGTGCAGCACCCACTCCGACGTCGACAGGCCGTGCTGCAGGGCGGCCAGGTCACCCAACGCCACGGGGTCCAGTAGGTGCGTGCCGACGTCGTCGCGGCGCAGCTGCACCAGGTACGCGCGCGATCCGTACCGATAGCCGGAGGCGCGTTCGGCGTCCAGGGCGACCGGTCCGTCACCGGCCGCCAGGTCCTGGGCCAGAGCGTGCAGCCGGACCGGGTCGGTGGTCACCGAAACCGGGTCCCTGGGCACCAGCAGCGGGGTGGCCACCGGCGGGTCGGGCGGCCGCGGCGCAACGGCATCCGACACGGCGTGCGGGGAGACGCGGCCGGGCTGGTCGATCAGGAGATGACCCCGGCTCGCATGGCGAGCGCGACCATGTGCGCGCGGTCGCCGGTGCCCAACTTGCGGCCGATCCGGGCGAGATGGCTCTTCACCGTCAGCGCGGACAGCGACAACTGCTCACCGATCCACTTGTTGGACCTGCCGTCGGCCACCAAGCGGATGACCTCGATCTCGCGGGAGGACAGGTCATGGATCGAGCTCGGCAGCGACGCCGCTGCGGGATTGGCCCGGCGCCCGATGAGCACGCCGGTCACCCCGGCCCCGACGGCGTCGATCACCGGCCCGATGTCGGCGGTCGGGGCCAACGCGATGACCCGGCCCCAGCCGGCGGCGCGCAACATCGCGATCAGCCTGGCGGCGTCGGCACCGAAGAGCAGACTGACCAGCGCGAGATCGCCGGACGGGTGCTGCCGCACGACATCCTCGACGGCCTCGATCGAACCGGCCGGCAACACGGACCCGACGCCGACCGCGCTCAGTCCGGCGGCCAGTGGTTCACGGGTGCCGTGGTCAGGGTCCGCGATCAGCACACTGATGGTGCGCAGGGCGATGTCTTCGTCGGGCCCGGCCGAGCGTGGCGCAGGCAGCACCGACCCACTGGTGAGGCCCGGTCCGCTGGGTGCGCGGTCTAGGGCGCCGTACACAGGCGCGTTCACGCGCTCTCCCTTCTGAAAGCAGCCGTCACCGAAGTGTCCCGTCCCCTGGGCACAACGGTCAAGCACTCTAAACGGTCAATGCTGACAAACCGTAACTGCCCGTGACGTACATTCGGGGTATTCCACCACTTTCGCCGTCGGCGCGTCGCGGTGGGGTCCCCTCACGCCCGGCGCAGTCACCTGGTCGGTCAGCCCGCTCAAGCCTCACAGTTTCCCTGACAACCGCTACCCGGCAGGACGTGTCGCGTCCCGCGGAGTCGCCGCTGGTCCGCCCATGACCGTCATCGACGGCACCGGGAAGATCTGGCCGGTGGCGAAGAATCACGCGGGGTCACACACGTTCATGCCAACCGAGGGTGATGTGCCCGAAGACCGGTACCCAGGGCACCGATCTGGGCGAGAGCAGAACGTGCGCATCGCGCGCCGCGCCTAGGCCAATCGGGGGCATGCGCTCCCGTTCGTGGAGTTGGGTTCAGCAGCCAGCAATAGCGCCAGGTGGACGTGAGCCGCCCCAGACCGACGGTCGAAGGGGTCCGTCGCCGGTTACCGACCCTGCGGCAACCGGCGCAGAGTGGTTACCCCCTCCGGTGGTAGCCCGGCCGCGGTAGCCAACAGATCGACAAAGGTCTGCAGGTGCTCGGCGGTGTCGGGGCTGGTGGCGGTCCACGACGCGCGGATCTCCAGGTCATCGCTGCGGCCCGGCCCGGAGATGTCGCCGAATCTGGTGGACGTCGTCGCGGTGACGGTGCCGCCCAGCGCGGTGTACCGGGCTCGCGTGGCGGTGAGGGAATCGATCAGCCAGGTCCACGCGACTTCGGGAAGCAGCGGGTCCCCTGTCATCTCGTTCTCCATCTCGCACGTCGCGAAGATGACCACCCGCAGCGTTCCGTCCCAGGCCGCCACCCCATCCGGATCGTGCAGCAGGATCAACCTGCCGGTGGCCACCTCAGACTCGCCGTCCGGACCGAGCACGGTCGCGGAGATGGCGTGACTGAAGGGCGCGAGCCGACCCGGCGCCGGCAGCGTCCCCAGCTGAATGCCGGACCGCACGTTCGCCTGCTGCAGGCCGGCCACCGCACGCCGGAACTCCGGCGGCAGCGACGGTGCTGCCGTGGTGGTCATGTACGGCCAGTAACGGTCATGAGCCGGAGACTACGACCGGGGACCGACGTCCTGCCGGACCCACGCCGGATCTCGGGGGTGACGGCGGAGCCGATCAGTCCCCGACCGGCTCCAGGGTGAGCGAAACGGAGTTGATGCAGTACCGCTGGTCGGTCGGAGTGGGATAGCCCTCGCCCTCGAACACGTGGCCAAGGTGCGAGTCGCAGGTGGCGCAGCGAACCTCGGTGCGCACCATGCCGTGCGACCGGTCCTTGATCAGCGTGACGTGATCATCGGTCGACGGTTGGTAGAAGCTGGGCCACCCGCAGTGCGAGGCGAACTTCGCGTCGGACCGGAACAACTCGGCCCCACACGCCCGGCAGCGGTAGACGCCCGTCGTCGTGGTGTCGGTGTACTTGCCGGTGAACGCCGGCTCGGTGCCTGCCCGGCGTAGCACCCGGTACTCGTCCGGGCTCAACTCGGCCCGCCACTGCTCGTCGGTCTTGACCACCTTGGCTGGGGATGTCATGCGCTCAACGGTACGCGTGGACGGGCCGGGGTCAGGGCGGGCAGAGCGTGCCGGTGGCCGGCAGGTGGCCCTCGGTGAGGTAGTCATCGACGACGCCGTTCATACAACTCCCGCCGGGGAAGGCGCCGTGCTGCCCGGACTGCCAACTGACCAGCTTGGCCGACGCGAGTTGGCCGGACACCGAACGGATCCCGTCGTACGGCGAGACCGGATCGTCCACCGCGCCGAGCACCAGGATCGGCCTGGCGCCGGTGCCTGCGACCCGACCCAGCGGCTGATCCGGTGCGGGCCACGCCGAACACACCGAGACCTGCCCGATGAGGAACCGGCCGAACAGGTCGTCCGCCGGCAGTGCGGCCGCCCGGGTCGCCGCCTCGCTGGGGGGCAGCCGCTGGGTGGTGTCGTTGCAGCCGTAGACGACCTCGCCGTCGAACAGGTTCTGCACCGAGGAGATCTGCCAATGCTGCGCGATCATGTCGGCGATCGGGTTCACGTTCCCACCGGCCGCGGCGTTCAGAGCGGTGGCCAACTCCGGCCACGAGTCCTGATCGCCGAGTTGGTCGGACAACAGCAGGAGCACGCTGCCCGCAGTGATCAGCAGGCCGTTGTCCGCCACCTGACCGTCGCCCAGGACGACGAGCATCGAAGTGATCTTGTCGCGCGGCTTGTCGCCGAGCGGGCAGCCGCCGGCGAAATCGGCGCAGGACTGGCTGAACGCGTCGAGGGCGGCGTCCAGCGCGGCCGCCCTGGTCTTGGCCCGTTCATCGGGCACGGCCAGCGGGTCGTCGGGACTGTCCAGCACCAGCCGGCCGACACGGCCCGGGTAGCGGTCGGCGTAGATGGCGCCGAGCGTGGCGCCGTAGCCCTGGCCCAACACGTTCAGGGTCGGGGTGCCGAGAGCGGCCCGAAGATTGTCCAGGTCGTCGGCCGCTGCGGTGGTGTCGTAGCTGCTGAGGCTGGGCCCGACGTTGTCGGTGCAGTCGAAGGTCAATTGGCGAGCCGTGGTCTGCAATCGCTGCGCGGCCTGGTCGGCCGACGGGTCGGCGTCGGAGGCAACCAGCCTGCGGACCGAGCTCAGGCTCAGGCAGCTGGCCACCGCGGAATCGCCGGTGCCGCGCAGATCCAGGGTGATGACGGCGAAGGACTTGCGCAGCGTCGCCGGGAGCGCGGCAGCGACCGATGCCACGTCGTCGCGGCCGGTGCGGCCGGGGGTGCCCCGGATCACCACCAGGTTCTGGACGTCCTCGCCGACGTCCTTCGCGCGCGCCCTGGCCACGTCGAGGGAGAGCACCTGCCCCCCGTTCGTATAGCTGATCGGGACCCGGACGACGCCGCACTCGACGGTGAACGAGGTGCCGTCGGCGTCCGGAGAAACGTCACCGGGACAGTCTGTCCAGCGGATCGGGTCAACGTCCCGCCCCGGGCCGCCGGGTCCGGTCGGCATGCCGCTCGGCGCGGATGCGGCGGTGGTGGCCGGGGTGGTCGGCCCGCCGTACACGGCCAACGGAGGGCGGCTCGACGGGCCGACCGTGCACGCCGCGGTCGCGGCAACTACCAGGAGGGCGGGCAACAGGAGACGCCGGAGTTGACGCGGCACCCCGCTCCTCCCGGTTGTCGTGGACGGACCGTTTCGACAGTAGGTCATCGGCCCACGCGCCCACCGGCGTTCGGCACAGCCGATGGTCAGTCGACGGCCGCGCCGCCCACGATGAGGTGCGCGGGTGACGAAGGGTCGATCAGCAGCCGCACCAACTCGTCGGCGACCCGGCCGGGGGAGATCTCGGTGGCCGGGTCGATGTTGCGGCCGTCTCCGACGACCGCGGCCAACAGGACCAATTCGCAGAACCGCACCCGGTCGGACAGCCGTCCCACGCGCAGCACGTCGATCAACATGCGCTGAGCGGCGCCGGTGACACTGATCCCCCCGGCGTCGGCGAACGGAGTCACCGAGCCGGCACCGTTGAGCGCGACGTAGACCGCACCCTGCTGCCCGGCGATCAACGGGGCATACGCCTGGGCTGCGGTCAGGTGCGCAGTGAGGTGGTCATCGACGATCCGCTGCCAGTCAGCGGGTGCGGTGTCGAGCAGATCGGGGGCCAGTCGCCAGCCGCCCAGCGCGGCCACCGCGGCCCGGGGCGCGACGCCGGAGCCCGCCACCGCGGCGCGCCACGCGGCTGGGTCGGGTGCTGGCGGCAGCTCGACGGTGATGAGCGACGGATGACGGACCGCCTCGCGGAGCCCGGCCAACCGCGCCGCGTCGCGCGCAGGGACGACGACCTGCCAGCCGGCGGCCAACAGCGCCCGCACCGCGATGCCGCCGACGAATCCGGTGCCGCCGGCGACCACGGCCGCGGGTTGCTGCCCATCGGCCGCGGCTGTGTCCTGCCCCACGGGCACCGCTGCGTCCGGAGTCACCGCGTCAGCGTAGGGACCCCGGCCCGGCGAGGATCAACTTCGACGGCGAGGATGAAAATGTTGCCTCCTGTCCCACCGGTCACACCCTGGCCGAAGTTGATCCTCGCGGCGCTCGGCAGCGCCGGCCGTAGGCTGCCGGTCCGTGACCGCTCGCCGACTCGTCGACTACGAGCCGGTGGTCGACCCTGACGAGTTGGTCGCCGGGTTGGTGCCACCGCCGCGGTTCGCCGACGTCCGGTTCGCCACCTACCGACCGTCCCCGACCGAACCGACCCAGGCGGCTGCGGTCACCGCGCTCGAGGCGGCGGCGGCTCGGCTCTGCGCACCTGCGCCGTCCGGCCGGCTGTTCCGGCGCCGCGCGCGTACGCAACCACCGGGCGGGGCATACCTCGACGGCGGTTTCGGCGTCGGCAAGACCCACCTGCTGGCCTCCCTGTGGCACGCCGTCCCCGGCCCCAAGGCCTACGGCACGTTCGTCGAGTACACCCACCTGGTCGGCGCTGTCGGCTTCGCCGAGACGGTCAGCCGACTTTCCGAGCCACCGGCTGTTGGCCGTCGACGAATTCGAGCTCGACGACCCCGGCGACACCATGCTGATGGCGCGACTGCTGGGCGAGTTGTCCGACGCCGGCGCCTACCTCGCGGCCACGTCGAACACCCTGCCGGATCGGTTGGGAGAGGGGCGGTTTGCGGCCGACGACTTCCGCCGGGAGATCCGCGGGCTCTCGGAACGGTTCAGCACGATCCGGGTGGACGGCCCTGACTACCGGCACACCGGCCTGGCGCAAGCACCCGTTCCGCTGGTGGCGGCCGAGATGGCCGCCCTTGCGGATGCCACCCCGGGTGCCACGCTTGGACGACTTCGCCGACTTGACAAGGCATCTCGCCACCATGCATCCGTCGCGGTACGGCAAGTTGGCGGCCGGCTCGTCGGTCGTGCACCTGACCGGGGTGACCGCGGTGCCCGACCAGGCGGCTGCACTGCGCTGGGTGGTGTTCATCGACCGGCTCTACGACCGGTCGATCCCGGTCCGCGCCTCCGGCGAACCGCTGGACGTCCTGTTCACCCCGGACATGCTGCGCGGGGGCTACCGGAAGAAATACCTGCGAGCCTTGTCCCGGGTACTCGCCCTGGCCCGCGAAGGGGTCGCGCCTCGCCCCTCGACCTGATCGTCCTCGACGTGATGGCTGTTGACGTGATGGCCCTTGGCGGCCCCGCGCCACTTTCCGACGTTGATCATGGGAATCTCGTACGGCATCCGTCGGCGTGTTGCCCGACACGCCGATGAAACGCGTACCGGTGTCCCATGATCAACGCGAGGGCAGGTCCCGGGCGGTCAAGGAGCCAGGTCCGGAACTCGCCTAGCAACGGAGCTCATCGGAGCTCATCCGAGCTCAGCGGACTCAGCTGAGCTCGGCGAGCACCTCGGCGAGAACGTCGACCGACCAGTCGATCTCGTCCGCGGTCACGACGATGGGTGGGGCGAACCGCAGCGTGGTGCGCTGGGTCTCCTTGACCAGAATTCCGCGTTCGGCCAAGGCATGGGAGACCACCCGACCGGTGGGCCCGCCGGGGGCGAGTTCGACGCCGGCCCACAGACCGCGACCGCGTACCTCGGCCACCCCGTTGCCGATCAACGCCGACAGCCGCTCGTGCAGGTGTGCGCCGAGTTCGGTTGCCCGGGTGAGCATGTCGCTGTGTGTCAGCAGCTGGATCACGGCGCGGCCGACCGCGCAGGCCAACGGATTGCCGCCGAACGTCGAGCCGTGACTGCCCGGTTCGAGCACGCCGAGCACCTCGCGCCGGCCGACCACGGCCGACACCGGCAGAATGCCGCCACCGAGCGCCTTGCCCAGGGTGTAGACGTCCGCCCGGACCCCCTCGTGCTCCAGCGCCAGGATGGCTCCGGTGCGCCCGAGGCCGGACTGGATCTCGTCGGCGATGAACAGCACGTTGTTCTCGTCGCAGATCCGGCGGATCTCCGCCAGGTAGCCGGGCGGCGGCACGTTCACGCCCGCCTCGCCCTGGATCGGCTCGATCAGGACCGCCGCGGTGTTCGGATTGACTGCGGCGTCGAACGCCTCGAGGTCGCCGTACTTCACCCCGACGAAGCCGGGCGTGTAGGGGCCGTAGTCGGCTGTGGCCACCGAGTCGTCGGAGAAACTGATGATGGAAATGGTGCGGCCGTGGAAGTTCCCGCCCGCGGTGATGATCTGCGCCCGGTTCTCCGGAATGCCCTTGACCCGGTACGCCCATTTGCGGGCGACCTTGATCGCCGACTCGACGGCTTCGGCACCTGAGTTCATCGGCAGCACCATCTCGGTGCCGGTCAGCTCGGCCAATTCCCGGCAGAACAAGCCGAGTTGGTCATGGTGGAACGCCCTGGAGGTGAGGGTGACCCGGCCGAGTTGCTCGATGGTCGCGGCGGTCAGTTCGGGGTGGCGGTGACCGAAGTTCAGCGCCGAGTAGCCGGCCAACATGTCCAGGTAGCGCTTGCCCGCCACGTCCGTCACCCAGGCGCCCTCGGCCTCGGCGATGACCACCGGCAGGGGGTGGTAGTTGTGCGCGCACCAGGTCTCGTCCAGGTCCAGGTACGTCTGCGGATTGCCCGGATCGGCCAGGTCTGACAGGGCGGTCACGAAGCGTTCTCCCTCGACAGGCGCGGGGTTTCGCCCGCGGGTCCCGGCCACCGCGGCCGGGAATCGGATCAGCCTAGTTGGCCGAGCTTGCGAGGCCACCAATTGAAACAGTTGGCCGAGCTTGCGAGGCCACCAATTGAAATCAGTTGGCCGAGCTTGCGAGGCCACCAGTCGATTGGTTCGCCCAGCGTGCGAGGCCACGCATCAACATCGCAAGGGAGTGTCACCCACCGGCGTGCGTCCCGCCGTCGGATTGCACCTCTCGCCGACGGGCGGCACCAGCCGCCGATCGGGCCGACATGAGTCCCCTGCTCGGGCAGGACTCGGATCGACGTGTAAGGGTGAGTCATGGGTGGCAAGAAGAGCAAGAAGGACAAGAACAGCAAGAAGGCCAAGGAGCGCGCCTTCGACCCGACGGAGGCGATGGCGGTCGCGGACCGGCTGCGGCTTCCATCGGGACCGGTCGTGTTGGCCGACGTGGAGACTGGTCAGCTCGGCTTCGGCCCGCAGTCGAAGAAGGACGCGGCCGAGGCCATGCTGCACACCGGGCCGCGGCTCGCCGGGTTGCAGGAACGCCTGTTTGCGCAGGCGACCCAGGGCAATCGGGAACGCCTGCTCCTGATTCTGCAGGGAATGGACACCGCCGGGAAGGACGGCGTCACCAATCACGTGGTGGGTCCGATGAATCCGGGCGGTCTCGAGTTGGTGTCGTTCAAGTCGCCGACGGCCGAGGAACTGGCCCACGACTTCCTGTGGCGCATCCGCAACCGGGTGCCCGCGGCCGGCCGGATCGGGGTGTTCAACCGCTCGCACTACGAGGACGTGTTGATCGTGCGGGTGCACGAGCTGGTGCCGAAAGCGGTGTGGTCCAAGCGTTATGCGCTGATCAACGGGTTCGAGCGGGAGCTGGTCAGGCACGACGTCACGGTTGTCAAGTGCTTCCTGCACGTGTCCAAGGACGTGCAGCGGGAGCGGCTGCTGGCCCGCCTCGACGATCCGACGAAGTACTGGAAGTACAACCCGGCCGACGTCGACGAGCGCGGCCGATGGGACGAGTACCAGGAGGCCTACGCCGAGGCCCTGCGCCGGTGCAACACGGTCGGTGCTCCGTGGTACATCATCCCGGCGGACAAGAAGTGGTACCGGAACTGGCTGGTCGCGTCCCTGCTCGAGGAGAAGCTCGCCGAGATGGATCCGCAGTACCCGCCGGCGGACTACGACGTCGAGGCCGAGCGGCGCCGGCTCGAGGAGAGCTGAACCGACAAATCCGGGCCCGGCGGGAGGGAGAACGGCGAACCCCGGAGCGGGTCTGGGTTCGGCCGCCGGAGCGCTCGGGGACAATGGACCGGTGCGGCAGTCCTGGGCGGTGCTCATCCCGGTGAAGTCGACCTCGCGCGGCAAGAGCCGGGTCGACCTCGATCCGGCGACCCGCCAGGAGTTGGCGCTGGACCTGGCGCTGGACACCACCGCGGTGGCGCTGGCAACTCCGCAGGTCGGCACCGTGCTGGCGGTGGTCGAGGACCCCGCCGACGGTCGGGCGCTGGCCGAGCTCGGCGCCCCGGTTCACCTGACCCGGACCCGGGAACTGAACGATGCGCTGCTCGACGGACTGGCCCGGCTGGTCGGCCATGACGGCCCGGTCGCGGTGCTACCCGGTGACCTGCCCGGCATCACAGTTCTCGAGCTCGGCGACCTGCTGACCCGCTGCGCGCCCTTGCCGTCCGCCGTGGTGCCGGACGCGGAGGGCACCGGGACCACCGTGCTCGCCGCCCGCCGGGTCGGCGACCTGCAGCCGCGCTATGGTCCCGGTTCGTTCGCCCGGCACGTGGCCGGTGGCGCGGTTCCGATCGACCTGCCGGGTGATTCCACGCTGCGGCACGACGTCGACACCATCGCCGATCTGGACGGCATCGGTGGGACCCGAACTGCTGCGCTGGTCAGACGGCTGCGCGCGGAAGAGCAGGCCCCGACCGGGCTGGCCGGCGCGCTCGGTTGCGACCACCGGTGAGAACACCCCCCGGTGTTACCGTCGGCGGCGTGGACCGTCGCCTGCTGCGGCCGGGTGCGCTGTTCGGCCACCTGTTGGTGCTGGTGGCCGTGCTGGTCTGCCTGCGGCTCGGTTGGTGGCAATGGCAGCGAGCGCACGAATCCACCGGTACCGCGCAGAACTGGGGCTACGCGCTGCTGTGGCCGTGCTTTGCCGTCGCGTTCGTCTACATGTGGGTCAAATTCCTTCGGCTCGAGCAGGAGAAGGACGCCGACGAGGACCGGGCGTTCGACGACGGGCTCGAAGACATCCTGGGATCCGATGCGGGCACCGCGACCGCCGGCGCCGCAGTCGACGCCGACGCGTCACCCGCATCGCCCGAATTGCCGGATTCGCCCACGGCGACGGTCGAGACCGAGACGTCGGCGGCCGGCGAACCACCCACACGGGTACGGCCGCCGGGACCTCCGTCCCAGGCAGTGATCCTCTCGGTGGCCACCGTCGGGGACGATGACGAGGACGACCCCGAACTGGCCGCGTACAACCGTGCACTGGCCGAACTCGCCGAGAAGGACCGCAAACGTGCCTCCTGAGTCAGCCGACACGACCGCCGACCGGACGCCCGCCCAGCAACCGGCGCGGGCAGGCACTCCGGCGACCGGTGCCGGTCCGACCACCCAGCTGCCGCCGAAGATCAAGGCGGCTCTCGGTCGGTATCGCGTCGCCGCGTTCGTGGTCGGTGTCGGGCTGCTCATCCTGTGCCTGACGATGGTGCTCAAGTACGTGTTCGACGTGCCCCAGGCGGTCGCGATCTGGGGCCCGATCCACGGCATCCTGTACATCGCCTACGTGTTGCTGGCGTTCGACCTGGCCTACAAGGACCGCTGGTCGGCCAGGGGAACGATTCTGGTCTTGTTGGCCGGCGTCATCCCCGTGCTCTCGTTCTACGCCGAGCATGTGGTGACCCAGAAGGTCAGGGCCCGCCAGAAGGTCTGAGCGGCCGAACGAGTCAGTCGTCGCGGAGCCCGGCCGCGTCGATCGCGGCCTGGGCCTGCGCCGGTTCGGCCAGTGGGATGGCCAGCGGCCGGCCCCGGTCCGCCTCCAACTTCACCCGTGCGTCCGCGGCCAGCAGCACCACCTGGCGTTCCACCCGCCGGATCGCCTCGGCCACCAACGCGTCCGATGCCGCGACCAGGTGGTTGAGATAGTGCAGCTGGGCCTCCGGATTCGCCTCGTCCCGATAGATCGCCACCGCCTGCTCGGCCCGTTTGCGCAAGGCCGTGGAGAGTGCCTGGGTGATCTCGAGGTCCCGCTCCGTCACTTTCCTGGCCATGATCCACCCTTACACATGCGCGCCGGCTGGCTGGTTAGGGTTCACCGATGACGAATGCAGCCCCCACGAACCAGCGTGACCGTGCGCAGGGGGCACTGCTCGGTCTGGCCCTGGGCGACGCGTTGGGCATGCCAACCCAGGGTTTCTCACGGGAGGTCATCGCGCAGCGGTACGGGGTGCTGCAGGGATTCCATCCCGGCCCACCGGACAACGAGATCAGTGCCGGACAACCAGCGGGTCAGGTCACCGATGACACCGACCAGGCGATGATCGTCGCCGGGCTGCTGATCGAGGGCAGGGGCACAGTCGACCCGCACCGGTTGGTCGCCGAATTGCTCGACTGGGAGGAACGGATGCGACGTCGCGGTTCGGCGGACCTGCTCGGTCCGTCGACCAAGCGTGCCCTGCAGGCCGCCGCCGGGGGCGTCCCGGTGGACCGGACCGGACGCCGGGGTGACACCAACGGCGCGGCCATGCGCATCGCGCCGGTCGGCATCGCCTGGCCCGTAGACGATCTCGGCCGACTGGTGGCCGCGGTTCACCAGGCTTCGAAGGTCACGCACGACACCGGATCGGCCATCTCCGGTGCAGCAGCGGTGGCCGCTGCGGTCAGCTCGGGGGTGGCCGGCCGGCCGCTCTCGGCGTCACTGGCGCTGGCCTCGACCGCCGCCGGCCTCGGAGCCCAGCTCGGGCACTACGCCGCGGGCGCGAGCGTGGCCGCGCGGATACGTCTGGCCCTGCGGCTGGCCCGTGGCGACGATCGGGTCAAAGCGGTGCGAGCCTTGCAGGATGTGATCGGCGTGGGGGTGGCCACGTCGGAAGCGGTGCCCACGGCGTTCGGTCTGGTAGCAATCGCCGGCGACAATCTCTGGGACGCCACGCGTCTGGCCGCAAGCCTGGGCGGCGACTGCGACACCATCGCGGCCATGGTCGGGGCCATCGTCGGTGCTCATCGCGGTCGTGCGGACGTCCCGGCGCGGATCAGGTCCGAGTTGATGGCCGCCAACCCGGATCTCGACCTCCACCGGGTGGCCGACGAGCTGCTGGAGATCCGCGCCACGTTGGCCGGTGGGCCGGTGACGCCGTGACCGGGCGGCTGGTCTCCGCCGGGAGCATCCTGGTCGACCTGGCGTTCCGGGTCCCGCATCCGCCGGAACCGGGCGGCGATGTGCTCGCCTCACCGCCCGCACTGACCGTCGCCGGCGGCTTCAACCTGCTGGTCGCCGCCGCGCGGCAGCACGTTCCGACGGTCTACGCCGGAACCTTTGGCGGCGGACCGTACGGGCAACTCGTGCAGCGCGCGCTGGCCGAGGCGGGCATCGTCGCGGCCAACCGGGCGGCCGAGGACGGCGACACCGGTGTGTGCGTTGTCCTGGTCGACAACACCGCCGAGCGCACCTTCGTCACCGCGCCAGGCGTCGAGACATCTGTCACTGTTGAGAATCTTGCCCGGGCGAACCCGACACCGGCTGACCTGATAGCCGTTTCGGGCTATGACCTGGCCTACCCCCAGTCGGGCCGAACGACCGCCGAGTGGGTGCGTTCATTGCCGGCCGGGTGCCGGGTGGTGCTGGACCCGGGGCCGATGGTGGCCGACATCCCGTCCGACCTGCTCGCGCAGGTGTTGACCCGCGCCCAGATCGTCAGCCTCAACCGGCGCGAGGCCGGACTCGTCGGAGGAGTCACATCCGCCGGTGACGACCCGGTCGACCAGTTGTGGCACGCGGCAGTGCGCTCAGCGTGGCCCCTCGCGCCGGACCGGCTGTTGGTCATCCGTGACGGCGCACGCGGATGCACCGCGAGCGGCGGCGAGCTCGGAGCCGAGACTCTCGTGGTCCCGGCGCCGGTCGTGCAGGCGGTCGACACCACCGGAGCCGGGGACATCCACACCGGCGTGTTGATGGCCGGTCTGCTGCAAGGGCGGACGGTGCTGGACGCGGCGCGACGGGCCAACGTTGCGGCGGCGTTCTCGGTGACCGTGCCTGGACCTGCCGCTGCCCTGACAAGCAGCGAACTCGACGCCTTGGTCGACGACCTCGGAGCGCGTGCCGACAACACACCGACTCGCGCGGCGGCCTCGCCGGATCACGACTCGACGGCGGCCGCGAGCCAGACGTAGCGCAGGGGTTGGTGCAGGTTCCACTCGTCCTGCATCGCCGCGGGCACTCGGACACAGCCGGCCGCTGCTCACCTGAAATTCATCCGCATGACCGCACGGGTCTCGGTCGGCCGGTCGATGACCTCGAATCCGGCCGCGGCGAAGGTGGTCTCGCGACCGTAATAGAGGTCGGCCTGGCGTCGGCTCGAGCCGGCTCGAGGCCATCCCTCCAGCGCGCGGGCGCCGGAGGTACGAGCCAGGTCGACGCCTGCGTCGAGCAGGCTGTGGGTGATGCCGTGTCCCCGCTGCCCGACCCGGACGAAAAAGCACGCTGCGAGCCAGACGGAGTCGTCCTCGGCCGGATCGCGGTGCCGCATGACCTTCGATCTGGAATTGGTGGCAACCACGTACCGCGAGCGCGGTCCGATGGACAACCAACCCACGGGCTGCTCATCGGTGAAGGCGACCAGCCCGATCGGTGTGTCCGACTCCCGGGACAGGTTCTCGAAGTCGACCCGATTGCCGCCGGTGTACCAACGGGCCATCACCCTGGCACGCGGGCTGCAGAACCACATGCACCAGCAGGCCTTCGTCGTCGAGTTCGACGCGAACAGGTCCGCCAGGTCGGACAATCCGGCATCGGTCAACGGCCGTACCTCGGGCATCGGTCCAACCTACGACCGGGCACGGCCACCTGCACCTGCATTGCGGGTCGGTGACCGTGCTGGTCGACATGGGAGAGAATGCACGGTCACACCTGCGCCGAACCGAAGAGGCCCATGTGCTCGAATCCATCCCGCTGACCGACTGGACCCTGCGCCTGGACCCGGACGGTCCGACACCGGAGCCGCCGCAGGCGCAGCAGCTGTCGGGTCGGGTGCTCGACGTCCGGGTTCCCGGCGCCGTGCACGGGGACCTACTGGCCGCCGGCCTGATTCCCGACCCGCTTTTCGACGACCAGGAAGTGCAGGTTGCCTGGGTCAGCCGGGCCGACTGGGTCTACGAGAGCACCGAGCCGGCGCCGCACGGGCACGAGCGGGTCGACCTGGTGTTCGACGGGCTGGACACCGTCGCGGTGGTCGAGGTGGACGGCGTCGTGGTGGGTCGGTCACGGAACATGCACCGCAGCTACCGCTACGACGTCACGGCGGGGATCGGCAGGGCGGCGCACCGCGTCACCGTGCACCTCTCGTCGGCGTACACCGAGGCCGAAGCGGAGCGGGAACGGCTGGGGCCGCGGCCCAACGCGTACCCGGAGCCGTTCAACTACCTCCGGAAGATGGCCTGCAGCTTCGGCTGGGACTGGGGCCCCACCGTGGTCGGCGCGGGCATCTGGCGGCCGGCCCGCTGGGAGGGGTGGAGCACGGCCCGGATCGCGCGGTTGCGCCCACTGGTCGACGTGATCGGCGGCACCGGGCAGCTGCAGGTGTTGGTGGACGTGGAGCGGACCGCCCGGGGTTCTGCGGCAGATCTCGAGGTCGAGGTCATCCTCGACGGCGCCCCGGTCGGGCACGGTGCGCTGGCGGCGGGGGCGGACAGCGCGGAGATCCGGGTCGACGTGCCGGACGTGCGGGTGTGGCGGCCGGCCGGCTATGGCCGCCCGGAGCTGTACGACCTGCAGGTGCGGCTGACCGCCGGGGACGATCTGCTGGACGAGCGCGCCGGCGCGTGGGATTTCGTTCGCTGGAACTCGACCGCAGCCCGGACGACATCGGCTCGTCGTTTGTGTTCCGGATCAACGACCAACCGGTGCTGATCAAGGGCGTCAACTGGATTCCCGACGACGTCCTGCCTGGCCGGATGACCCGGCAGCGCTATGCCCAGCGGCTGTCCGAGGCGGTGGCGGCGAACGTCAACCTGATCCGGGTGTGGGGCGGTGGCATCTACGAATCGGACGACTTCTACGACGTCTGCGACGAACTCGGCCTGCTCGTGTGGCAGGACTTCCCGTTCGCCTGCGCTGCGTACCCGGAAGAGGAACCCTTGATCTCCGAGATCAAGGCCGAGGCAAGGGAAAACGTCGCGAGGCTGTCGGCACACCCCAGCCTGGTGGTGTGGAACGGCAACAACGAGAACCTGTGGCTGCACGAGGTCGACCACTGGGCGGACAAGGAGGGCGGTCGGCTGCCCTGGGGGCAGCGGTATTACCTGCATGACCTGCCGGCCATCGTGGCGGAGATGGATCCGTCCCGGCCGTACACCGCGGGCAGCCCCTGGTCAGGCGGCTGGCAGTTCGAGCCCAACGACCCGAACCACCAGACACTGCACTCCTGGGACGTGTGGAACCGGGAGGACTACCTGCACTATCGCGACACGGCACCGCGATTCGTCGCCGAATTCGGCTGGCAGGCCCCTCCCGCCTGGACGACCCTGCGGGATGCGGTGTCCGACGACCCGCTCACGCCGACCTCGCCCGGCGTGCTCCACCACCAGAAGGCGCAGGACGGGAACGGCAAGTTGGCACGCGGGCTCGCGCATCACTTCCCGGTACCGACAGATGTCGACGCCTGGCACTATCTGACCCAGCTCAACCAGGTGAGGGCGATCGAAACCGGTGTGCTGCACTGGCGATCGCACTGGCCGCGGACCGCCGGCACCATCCTGTGGCAGCTCAACGACTTGTGGCCGGTCACCTCGTGGGCCGCCATCGACGGGGCGGGCCGATACAAACCACTGTTCTACGCGTTGCGGGAGGTGTACGCCGACCGGGTGCTGACCATCCAACCAGCCGGCGCGGGCCTGGACCTGTGCGTGCTGAACGACAGTCCCGAGCCGTGGACCGAGGAGGTGGTGGTCATGCGGATCGACGAACACGGCACACCAGCGGCCATCGACTCGTTCCTGGTCGAAGCGGAAACCCGCTCTGTGCAACGCATTCCGCTTCCCTCCGGGCTGACCACGTTCGACGACCCGGCCGCCGAGGTGCTGGTGGCCGCGGCCGGTGGCACGACATCGCTGTGGTACGGCGCGGAGCCGAAGGACACCAGGTTCAGCGGTGAAGATCCCATCATCGACGTCGAACCGACCCACGACGGAGTCGACATCATCGTCACGGCGACCACCCTGCTGCGCGATTTCCTGGTGCAGGCCGATCGCATCCACCCTGCCGCAATTGCCGATGCCGGGTTCGTCACCCTGCTGCCCGGGCAGTCCGGGACGGTCTCCGTGCGTTGCCCGGTTCCGCTGGACCCGGCCGCCGTCGACACGCCCTACGCCTTGAGTTGGCTCGACCTCGTCCTGGATGAGATCGGGGGAGCGTGACGGTGGCGAGTCCGGGAGCGTCGTCCGCCGCGTCGAGCCCGACGCCGATGCCGGCCTGGCGACGGCGTTGCTGAACCTTCAGCACGCTGCCTACGCGATCGAGGCGGAACTGATCGGCGACGATCGCATCCCGGCCCTGCACGAGAGCGTGGCGGAGTTGCGTGGCGCGGATCTGCGGTGGCTGGTCGCGTTCGACGGCGCCGAGCCGGTCGCCGCCATCGGGTGGACCGAGGATGAGAGCCTGGTCGACATCGACCGGCTGGTCGTCGCCCCCCGCGCGCACCGGCGCGGGTTGGGATCAGCCCTGGTCCGAACGGTACTGCAGCACCGTCGCGAGCGGCGGGTACAGGTCTCGACCGGTCGGGACAACCCGCCGGCGCGCCGACTGTACGAAGGGCTGGGCTTCGCCCACGTCGAGGACCGGGAGGTTCTACCCGGTTTGTGGGTCTCCGACTACCGCCTCGGCTGAGTGGTCCGGTCTCATTCCGTGCGGCACGTGAAGTGTGTGGCGCGGCCCCGATGAAATCCATCGGCCGGACTGGTCAGCACGGCCAGACCTGCCAACCGAGGAGGACCGGTGCCCGCGACCCCGACCATCGTCGACCACCAGACCTGGCTGCAGCAGCGTGACGAGCTGCTGGACCGCGAGAAGGCCCACACCCGCGAGGGCGACGCCATCGCAGCGTCCCGCCGCCGGCTGCCGATGACCGAGATCCCGAACGTCGAATTGATCGGCGAGGACGGGCCGGTGCGGTTGTTGGACATCTTCGACGGGCGCGACCAACTCGTCGTCTACAAGCACATGTTCCACCGCGGCAAGCCGTTCGAGGAGCAGTGCGAGGGTTGCACGATCAGCCAGTGGAACTTCCAGGAGGCGAGTTACCTGAACGAGGAGGGCGTCTCCTATGCGGTGATCTGCGAAGGCCCGTGGGAGGAGGTCGAACCGTTCCGAGACTTCATGGGCTACACCCAACCCTGGTACTCGGCGTTCGGGGTGGATGTCCCGCCGTTCGACGGCGAGTACGGCTCGATCGCCTCCTTCCTCCGCCACGACGACCGCGCCTACCTCACCTACGAGACCACTGGTCGTGGTGTCGAGGCCATCATGGGCACGCTGAAGCTGCTGGACATGACGGTGTACGGCCGCCAGGAGGCCTGGGAGGACTCGCCTGCCGGCTGGCCGCAGCGGCCGACCTACTCGTTCTGGCGCCGCGACGGCCGGCCGACCGGACAGTGGACCCGACCCGGCGTGACAGCCGTGGACGGCTCCGAGCACCACTGCCACTGATCGACGTCGGTTCGGCCCGCTTTAGTCTGTTGGCGTGGAGATCAGGGATCTCGGCCCCGCGCGGCGGAGCAGGTCGGGCTGCCGCCCGCGCACGGCGGGCCGTCGTCTGTGCTCGGCGTGCCGGCGAGCGCCGGTTCTGTCGTCAGCCGCCCGACGGCCGGGACCGGGCAGCACGAAGGGGCACGCCGATGACGAAGGTCCTGCTCGACGACGACCTGCTCGACGCCCAGCTGCTCCGTGCTGTCGGCGCTGCCGGTCACCACGGCGCCGACGTCGGCGAGGTGGTGCAGGCCGTGAAGGGCCTGGACGAGAAGGACCTCACGGCCTGGTACGACGCCTGGAACAACCTGGGGGAGCGCGTCTTCGCGCTCGGCGAGAGCGAGGAAGCAGTCGGCCACCGGCTGAGCGCGCGCAATGCGTTCCTGCGCGCGTGCACGTATCTCCGGGCCGCCGGCTCGATGCTGTACAGCACACCGGCGGATCCTCGGATGGCGCACAGCAACACCAGGCAGACCGACGCCTTCCGGCGGGCGGCGACGCTCCTGGACACGCCGGTGGAGATTGTCCGGATTCCGTTCGAGGGCAGCACGCTGCCCGGCTACTTCTTCCGTGCGGCGGACGAGACCGGAGTCCGGCGCGCCACTGTCATCGGCCTCGGTGGGTACGACGGCACGGCCGAGGAGGTGTACTTCTACTTCGCCGCGCCGGCGCTGGCCCGCGGGTACCACGTGCTGATCTTCGACGGTCCGGGTCAGGGCGCCGCGCTCCTGCAACAGGGCCTGCCGATGCGCGCGGAGTGGGACACGGTGATCACTCCGGTGGTCGACTTCCTGCTTGGGCGTGCGGACGTCGATCCCGACCGGATCGCGCTGGCCGGTCTGTCGATGGGTGGGTTCCTGGGCCCGCGGGCGGCGAGCAAGGAGCACCGGCTCGCGGCGCTGATCGCCGACTCGGGGTCCTTCGACATGTACGCCGGCGCGCTCGGCCGCGTGCCCAAGCCCTTGGCCAAAGGGTTCGCGTCGGGGCACAAAACGGCCAGGCTGGCGCTGGGCACGGTTCTGGACACGATGGCGAAGAAGCCGACTGCGGGCTGGGGGCTGCGCCGGGGCATGGTCGTCCACGGTGTGGACAGCCCGCTGGCGTACTTCGACGCGCTCAAGGACTACCACTTGAACGGGTATGCGCAGGCGATCAGCTGTCCCACCCTGGTCACCCACGCCGAGGGCGACGACATCGGCGCCAGTGCGCCACAGCTGTTCGAGGCGTTGACCGTGGCGGACAAGACGCTGATCCGGTTCACCGCGGCCGAGGGTGCCGGTGACCACTGTGAGGCGGGTGCCCGAACCCTGTTCGACACCCGCGCCTTTGGCTGGCTCGACGACCGCTTGCACCCGGAGCTGCCGGCGTGACCGAGCCGCACCTGTCCGTGGATGCCTGGGTGGCGGTAGTGGGCCTCGGACGCAGGCGATGACGAACGAGAACGACCCGGTCGACGACGTGGCGCGATCGCTGGTTGCCGTCGGCCAGGTGATCGGCACGATCAGCGCTGCTCAGTGGTCGGCGCCGACCCCGTGCACCGAGTGGAGCGTGCGTCGGATCGTCGAGCATCTGGTCGGGATGAACAGGGTTTTCGCGGCCGTGCTCACAGATCGGCCGCCGCCCGGACGCGGCGACCCGATCGCCGACGACGAGCTTGCCGATGCGTATCGGGAATCGGCCGCATTGCTGCTCGACGCCTGTCGACAACCCGGGCTGCCGGACCGACTTTTCGCCGGACCCCTCGGCACCGCGACCGGGGACGAGCGGATACGGATCCGCCTCTACGATCTGCTCGCCCATGGTTGGGATCTCGCGAAGGCGACCGGCCAGGTCCTCCAGGTGCCCGACGACATTGCCGAAAGGTCGCTGTCTTTCGCGCGAGGCCAGGTCTCCGAGCAATCCCGGCCCGGCCGGTTCGAACCCCCGCAGGCCATCGCCGAGGACGCTCCCGCCATCGAGCGGCTGGTTGCCTTTCTCGGCCGACCGGTGGTCAACCCCCGGACCGCGGGGAGTTCATCGTAGGATCACGTCCGGTTTGGGCGGATCAAGTCCCCGCAGGCCGGGGGAATTGAGTGGGTACCCCACTGTCGAGCGGTCAGCGACTGACCAACAGGTAACGCTCGTCCTCGATCGGACCGCCCCAGAGCGCGGGATCGGTCAGCGGCCGGAGTTCGGCCAACGGTCGCAGCGCACCGACCCACTGCGCGCAGACCTCCGCGGTCAGGCCGGCTCCGGTTGACCACCGACCCTCGATCAGGACCAGCCGCCCACCGGGAGCCAGCAGCCGGATCCACGCAGCCAGGGCAGCCGCCGGGTCGGGCAGCGCCCACAGGACGTGTCGGCACAGCACCGCGTCGAACGCTCCGACCGGAAGGGGAGGGCTCGACGCGTCGCCCAGGGTGAATTCCGGTTCGGGCTGGACACCCCTGGCCTTCTCGATGGCGAGCTCCAGCATCACGGGAGACAGGTCGACGCCGTGCACCAGATGGCCGGCCCGCGCGAGGAGCACGCTGAGACTGCCGGTACCACAGCCGATGTCCGCGATCCTGGGGGCACCATCCAGCACGGGCAACAACAGCTCGGCCCAGGCCCGTTCGGTTGCCGGGTCCCGCAGCCCGTGATCCGGCTCGTCGTCGAACGACGCCGCTGCGTCGTTCCACTCGGACTCACTCATGGCAACCATCGTCGCAGTCTCGACCCATCGACGGTCCCGGCCACGGCGCGGTGCCCGCCTTCGGTCAGATCACGCCCTTGGAAATCAGGAAGCAGGCGTACGGCCGGGTCTCCGTCGTCGTCACCACGGCGTAGGCCGTCGCGGCCAGTTCGTAGAACGGTGTCCGTTCGACGCCGTGACCTGCGATCGAACGCCCCTCGATCTCCGACATGGTCGCCAACGCCTCGTCGTGCACCTCGAGCCGAGCATCGGGCTCCCCGTCCGGGGTCATGAAGTGCACCGGGGGATCCTCGAACGTGTCCACCGGCAGTAGGGCCAGGATCGCACGCAGCGCTCCCGGGATGGTCAGGCCGGGCAGCGGGTGCACCGGCAACCGGCCGGCATAGGCCGGGAAATTCCGGTCGACCACCGCCAAACGGTCGCCATGGCCCATTTCCGCCAAGGTGAGCAGCAGCTCCGGAGTGACTTCGGGAGGCACATTCTTGAGCATCGACGCTCCCCGTCGTTGGCCGTCATCGTTCGGTGCGCGCAGCCTAACGCGAGCGTGGCCCAGGCATTCCTGGTGGTCGAACTGCACCCCGCACACACCGCACGCCCGCGCAGCTGCCATCCGATCGGTGATCCGGCGCCGGCCGTGGGCCCCGATCGAGACGTGACAATGTGCGACGGCCCGCTCAGGTGCGGGCTCACCAGGTCGTGCCGTGGGGAGCACAGGCGGGTCGGCCGACAGCGCTGCGTGACGGTGAGATGGCCCGACCGAGGTATTGACGACACGCTCTGCCCGGCCTAGTTTTCGACCTACGGCGAGTGATTCCTCACACGTGAATAGACATGCACACTGGCGGAACGTCAGAGAGGACGTTGATGGACAGCGCATTCGCGGGGGCGTCGTCGAGAGTCCTGGCCCGGCGTGCAGAAGTCGGTCCTGGACACAGCGAGGCTGGCCGCCGGCCAGCACACGCTGAGCGCGACGGTCGCGGACCGTTATGGCCAAAGTGCCGAGGGGCAGATCACATTCACCGTCCAGTAGGTCGGGTGAGTAATCACCCGCTTCCGTTCTCAGAGGAGACATGGTGAGACGAACGTTCGTTGCACTGACCGCCGTCACGGCTGCGCTGGCCCTGGCTTTCGCCGGCGCCGCCTCGGCGGCCGGCCCGACCGGAGCCGGCCCGGCCGCCCATGGCCTGGTCGCTCATGAACCGTCCGGACATCAGGACCGGCTCCGGACGGTGGTCACGACCGACATGGAGCAGGACGACTACGCGTCGTTGATCCGTTATCTGCTGTACACCAACGATGTCGACACCGAAGGCATCATCTACACCAGCAGCAGATTCCACTGGGCCGGCGATGGCAAAGGCACGGAGTTCTTCTTACCCGGCCGCGAGTACACCACCCCGCAGACGTCCTGGCGGTGGACCGGCACTCGAACCATCCAGGACGAGGCGCTGAAGGCGTACGCCGAGGTCTACCCGAACCTCCGCCGGCACGACCCCGACTACCCGAGTCCGGCCGAGCTGCAGTCCAAGGTCAAGATCGGCAATATCGTCTTCGAGGGCGAGATGGGCCAGGACACCGCGGGCTCCAACCTGATCAAGAAGCTGCTGCTGGACAACGATCGCCGAACCCTCTATCTGCAGGCGTGGGGCGGCACCAACACGATCGCGCGGGCGCTCAAGTCGATCGAGGACCAGTACGGCGCGCGGCGCGACTGGCCGGCTTTGAAGGCCAAGATCTCGGCGAAGGCGGTCATCCTGGCCAGCGGTTTCCAGGACACCACCTATGCCGACTACATCGCCCCGAGCTGGCCGGCCCTGCGGGTGGAGCAACTGTCGGGCGGCTATGCCACCTGGGGCTACAACTGCAACCGCAACAATCAGGGCAATGTGCGCGGACTGCCGCAGGACCGGCAATACTTCCAAGGAGCCTGGATCAAGGCGAACATTCAGACGGGGCCGTACGGACGGCTCTATCGGTCCTGGCTCGACGGCCAAGCGATGCCGGGCGATCAACTGGACATCTTCGGCATTCCAGAGCTGGCGCCGTCCGGTTGGTGCAAGCCGCTGGAACAGTACGACTTCCTCTCCGAGGGAGACAACGTCGCGTTCAACCCGTTGCTGACCACGGGGATCCAGGACCCGGCGCATCCGGCGCTCGGCGGCTGGGGCGGCCGGGCGGTACAGATCTCCACGTCGCCGGACCTGTGGACAACGGTTCCGGCCGACTCCGAAAAGGATGGCTCCGGCGCGGTGGTGTCGAACTACACGACCTTGCGCTGGGCCGCCGCGGCCCAGAACGACTTCGCCGCCCGAATCCAGTGGACCCTGACGCCGCGCTACAGCCAGGGCAATCACGCCCCGACCGTGCGCGTCGCCGGATCGTCCACCGTCACCGTGAAAGCCGGCAGGTCGATCCGGCTGCTGGCCCTGGGCATGGACCCCGATCGCGACCGGCTCGCATACTCCTGGTGGCAATACGGTGAGGAGGGCACCTACCCGGGCACCGTCGGGATCTCTTCCGCGAGTTCACCGCTGGCGAGAGTGAGCGTTCCCGCCGATGCCGTCAAGGGCCAGCGCATCTCGCTCATCGTCCAGGTCACCGACGACGGCGAGTTCCCGCTCACCCGATACGACCGGGTCACCATCAAGGTCGCCTGACCCCGGCGCACGCTCGAGCCCCCGGTCGCACGGTCGCGGCCGGGGGCTTCGGCATGGCGCTCCGGAGTCCGGCGAAAGGGAGATTGTGGTCATCTAGACTCGTCGCACAGGCCCGCCGACATGAAAGTTGAGTCACATGGCCCGTGGGAGTACTGCCAGCAGCGCGCCGGAGAGTATCGCGCAGGCGCTGCGGAGCGATCTCCTGGATGGCACTCTGGAGCCCGGCGATCGATTGACCGAAGAGACGCTGTGCGCACGATTCGGGTGTGGACGGCACTCGGTCCGGGCCGGCCTGCAGATCCTCGTCGCCGAGGGGCTTCTCGAGCATCGTCGGAACAAGGGCATCGTCGTGCCGGAGGTGACCGAGGCGCGCATCGACGAGATGTGTTCGTACCGCGCCATCCTGGAGTTGGGGGCGTTGCGGTTGGCCCTCGCCGGGGGAGCGCAGTTCACCGAGGTGTCGGCAGCGGTCGATCATCTCGAATCGCTGACCGACGACACACCATGGCGTGACGTGATCGAAGCGCACAGCGCGGTGCACCGGAAGATCGTGGAAGCCAGCGGAAACGCCCGCCTGGTGTCCGCGCATCGTGCGTGCGAGCACGAACTGGGCTTCATGCTCGCGACCGTCAGGGCCGACTTCTCGGCCCGCCGGTTGGCGATCCTGCACAGACATCTGGTGGACCAACTGCGGATCGGTGGGGACGTCGCCCTCCGGGCGCTGGAGGACGACCTCGAGCTCGGCGGACGTCCGGCCATGCATGTGGCGCTGCGCCGACAGCGCGGCCTCGCCGTCGGGGCCCGTTGAGGGTCCGGCAGGACCGCTGGATTGTGCCACAATCTTGTGGCGTCGGAGGCACTCGTGCTTGACTCGATCCGTGACTGCGACGCGGCGGCAACTACCACGACTCTCGGAGATCCGGCCGCTGCTGAAGTTCCGACGCCCCGAGCTGAACGCGCGCCGGCGCCGGCTGGCCAACGCGCACACGATCGAGGATCTGCGTGGGATCGCTCGGCGACGCGTACCGCGGTCGGTGTTCGACTACGTCGACGGGGCCGCCGAGCAGGAGATCAGCCTGGCCCGGGCGCGCGCAGCGTTCGATCGGGTGGAACTCCACCCGCACGTCCTGCGCGACGTGTCGAGGGTCGACACGAGGGCCGACGTCTTGGGAGCACCCGCTGCGCTGCCGTTGGTGCTGGCCCCCACCGGCTTCACCCGCATGATGCATCACCAGGGTGAGCTGGCCGTGGCCGCAGCGGCAGCGCGCGCGGACGTCCCGTACGTGCTGTCCACCATGGGCACCACGGACCTGGAGAGTGTGCGAGCGTGCGCACCGGCGGCCAGGCAGTGGTTCCAGCTCTACCTGTGGAAGGACCGCGACGCGAGCGAGACCCTGGTCGAACGGGCGAACAAGGCCGGGTACGAGGCGCTGGTCCTGACCGTTGACACTCCGGTCGGGGGAGCGAGGATGCGTGACGTCCGCAACGGGTTGACCATCCCGCCGGCCCTGACGATGCGCACGGTGGCGGGAATGGCGGTGCGGCCGGCGTGGTGGATCAATGCGCTCACCACCGAGCCGTTGCGGTTCGCGGCGATGAACAGTTTCGACGGCACGGTCGAAGAGCTGATCGGCCGCATGTTCGATCCGACCGCCACCGCCGAGGACCTGACGTGGCTGCGGGAGTTTTGGCCGGGGAAGTTGGTCATCAAGGGGATCCAGGGGGTCGAGGACGCCCGGATGGTCGTCGATCTGGGCGCTGACGCCCTCGTGGTGTCGAATCACGGTGGGAGGCAGCTGGATCGGACACCGGCTCCGCTCGAACTGCTGCCACACGTTGTCGAGGCAGTGGGCGACAGGTGTGAGGTGCTCGTCGACACCGGGGTCAGATCCGGCGCAGATCTCGCGGCCGCTCGAGCCATGGGAGCGTCGGCGGCCATGGTCGGTCGGGCCTACCTCTACGGGCTGATGGCGGCGGGTGAGCCCGGTGTCGACCGGGCGCTGGACATTCTCCGCGCGGAGTACACGCGGACGCTGCAGTTGCTCGGTGTGGCCGGCACCGACGAACTCACCGCGGCGCACGCCTGCCTGCGCCCCTTGGGCTGACGGACATGTCGGGCGATCGACCAGCGGCGGACGACCGGCACCCGGCTCACTGGGCCAGGCTGGTACGAGCAATCAGCGCTCGAACGGCGTCGAGCAAGTTGCGCGATGTCGAGATTGGCTATCTTCTGCCCCGCCTGGCAGCAGCATTACGGGCGGCCCGGAGCTGCCGTGGATCTGAACATCGTCGGTCAGCATGGTTGCCCTTGGGGGGACGTGGCGGGCACGTACGGCGCGACCGGGTTCCGGAGGCGGGAGGTAATTGTGTAACAATCGCCGTCATGAGGCAACGGTAGGGTCCGCCGACCATGACCGGCGTCCAGCTGGCATCGATCGGTCTGCGTTGGCCCGGTCTGGAGCTCGACCTGCCGGAGGCGCCGCGCGGCCGGCGGGGCGCTGGAGAAGGGCCACCGCCAGGGCGGACAATGCATCCGTGCCGGCGAGGCTCATGTCGACCGGGCGAACCCCGGGCAAACCTGGTCAGCGGGCCGGACAGGCGTCGCGGAGAGGACAGCACGATGAGCCACGAACCGGTTTCGCCGGAGACCAGGGGTGTGACAGTGGAGCTGCTGGCCACCGTCGACCTCGGCCCCGAGATCCAGGGCATGCAGGGTCGACAGCTCCGCATGCGGATGGTGACCATCGAGCCTGGAGGAGTCTTCGGCCCGGTTCACGACCACAAGGGCAGACCGGGAACCGTCTATGTGATGCAAGGGACCGTCACCGACCATCGGGACGGGCTCACCACGGACTACGGACCTGGGGTGGGCTGGCCCGAGGACCGAGACACCCTCCACTGGCTCGAGAACAGAGGCACGGTCCCGGCAGTGGAGATCTCGGTCGACATCGTCAGCCACGAGTAGCCTGCCGCGACGTCATCCGAGCTGGTCGGCCCGCTCCGGCGCACGTCCGCCGGCGGAGACAAGCCAGTCGCCACGGGTGATCTCGTAGATCGCCTCTCCCTGGTCTGCGCCCGGAAGTGGGTGGTCCCACTGGCGCTGTTCGGTCCGGACGTGATGCATGCCGATGGCGCGCATGACGCCTCGCGAGGCCACGTTCACCGCCATCGTCTCCGCCCAAACCCGGTGCAGACCGACCGTGTCGAAAGCGTGGCTCAGCAGAACCCGTGCGCCTTCGGAGGCGAATCCGCGGCGCCACCGGGCGCGAAGGACGCGCCAGCCGATCTCGGCCTCGGTCACCGTGTTGATCTCGGCACCGGTGCCGGGGGAGAGATCCCACCAGCCGATGAAGGTCTTGGTCATGAAATCCGACCCACCAACCCAATCCGGCAGTGTCGGCGCTCGTGTCCGCGCACCGCGGGCCCCAGAAGGTGTCGATCTCCTCGGCCGTCCGGGCGCGGCCGAGAATGAACCGCATGACCTCGGGGTCGGTGTCGAGCTGGTGGAGCAGCGGAAGGTGTTCGGGCATCATCGGGCGCAGTTCCAGGCGCGGTGTGCGCAGGACCGGCCTCGGCATTCCCCCGACCGTAGATGGCTGGTCGCACGCCCGCAACGAAGATCACCGGAACCCGGGACGGTGACCTGGAGTTGTCCACGGGAGTGGAGAGTTCACACCGGTCGACGGCGTTCACAACACTCGGACCTGCGGTAAAAACCATCGGAGGTGGTGAGCGTGGCGGACGGGAGTCACGTTGCCACGATCGTGAAGCTCACCGAGGTTGCAGCGCACTGGCTACCGCTTGCAGGGCTTCGGTGACCACGCTGAAGTAGGCCCACTTCCCGCGCTGCTGACGGGTCAGAATTCCGGCGTCGACCAGGACCTTCAGGTGATGCGACACGGTCGGCTGGGACAGCCCGACCGGCTCGATGAGCTCGCAGACGCACACCGACTCCGGACTGCTGGCGGCAATCATCGAGACCAGCCGTAGCCGGGCGGGCTCGGCCAGTGCCTTGAGAACCCCGGCCAGTTGCACCGCAGCGGCCTGGTCGAGCATGGCTGCGGTGCCGGGGGAACAGCATCCGGCGAGATCGGTCAACGGGAGCCGGGTCCGGGTTGCGGTCGTCACGGTATCCACCCTGCCATACATATTGACGTCAGTCGATATGTGAGCCACAGTAGTCGCATCGACAAGCATCGATACGACTTGGAGGGTCTTCCATGACGAAGCAGGAACTGCGTGAACAGGTGCGCGATCGGTACGCCCGCGCGGCTTTGACGGTGAGCGACCCCACCGGTGCCGGTGACAGTGGTTGCTGCGGTGGAGGTTGCGGCGCGACGGTCCTGGACGACTCGGCCGGCGCGCCGTTCGGGTCGGGCTTGTATGAACCCGACGAGACCGCGGAGCTGCCCGACGAGGCGGTCCTGGCCAGCCTGGGGTGCGGCAACCCCCTCGCGGTCGCGGAGTTGCGCGCGGGGGAGCGGGTGCTGGACCTGGGCTCGGGTGGCGGCATCGACGTGCTGCTGTCGGCCGGACGGGTCGGGCCCACAGGCTTCGTCTACGGCCTGGACATGACCGACGAGATGCTCGAGCTGGCCAGGGCGAACGCCGCCAAGGCGGCCGCGGTCAACGTGGCGTTCCTCAAGGGCCACATCGAGGACATCCCGCTGCCCGACGCCGGCGTCGACGTGGTCATCTCCAACTGCGTCATCAACCTGTCCGTCGACAAACCGGCCGTCCTCGCCGAGATGTTCCGCGTCCTGGCGCCGGGCGGACGGATAGGGATCTCGGATGTGGTCGCCGAGGACAAGCTCACCGAGGCCGACCGCGCCGACCGCGGCTCCTACGTGGGGTGCATCGCCGGGGCGTTGTCCCGCAGCGAATACCTTGACGGGCTGGCGACTGTCGGGTTCATCGACACCGACGTCAGGTTCACCCACGAGGCCGCTCCGGGCATGCATGCGGCGATCATCCGCGCCACCAAACCCGGCCTGGGCTGAGTTCGCCGATGTCCGAGAAACCCACCGTCCTGTTCGTCTGTGTTCACAACGCCGGACGCTCCCAGATGGCCGCCGGCTTCCTCCGCGCACTGGCCGGCGACCGGGTCGATGTGCTGTCGGCCGGTTCGTTGCCCGCCGACAAGGTCAATCCGGTCGCCGTCGAGGCGATGGCCGAGGTCGGCATCGACATCGTCGGCGAGCAGCCGAAGATCCTGACCACCGATGCTGTCCGGGCCTCCGACGTCGTCATCACCATGGGCTGCGGCGACGTCTGCCCGGTCTTCCCCGGCAAGCGTTACGAGGACTGGACTCTCGACGACCCCGCCGGACTGCCCCTCGACCAGGTCAGACCGATCCGGGACGACATCCGCCGCCGCGTCGCACATCTGCTGACCGAACTGGGTGTCGACGTCGACAGCCGATCCCCTGAGAGTCATGGTCCGAGGGCAGGACGGAGGCGGCGACGGCAACCTGGGTGCCGACGGCTGCCGGTGTCTGGGCGGCGGGATACCCCAGAAATTCTGGACTACGGTGTCGGATCAGTGCCGAGGCGTTCGTTGCAAGGGTGAGAGCCGCGCACCAGGTGCGACCCATGACTCACGGGAGACGGTCCAGATGCAGTACCTGCTGAATGTGATCCACGACAGCTCCATTCTTGCGACGGCGTCGGAGATGGAAGCCATCGATGTGTTCAATGACCGCATCCAGGCCGAGGGCTATTGGGTGTTCGCCGGCGGCCTCGGTTCGCCGAGCATGGCCACGGTGGTCGACAACCGGGGCGGGGAGGCGCTGGTCACCGACGGGCCGTTCGTCGAGACGAAGGAACACGTCATCGGGTTCTGGATCATCGAGGCGCCCGACCTCGACGTTGCCCTGAAGCTGGCCACCGAGGGCTCCGAGGCCTGCAATCGCAAGGTCGAGGTGCGGCCGTTCCTGTGACCGACATCGCCGCGAGGGAGGCGATCATCCAGGCGCACCAAGAAGAGTGGGCGCGGGTGGTCGCGGCCCTGGCCCGACGATTCGGCGACCTGGACATCGCGGAGGACGCGGCGGCCGAGGCCTTCGCCACGGCAGTCGAGAGGTGGCCCGCTGACGGCACACCACCCAACCCTGGCGCATGGCTGACCACTACCGCCAGCCGCAAGGCCATCGACCGGATTCGGCGCGAGAACAACCGCGAGGTCAAGCAGACGGAGGCGCAGATGCTCACCGACCACGACCCGCGAGCGCCGGTGGGTGCCATCGATGACGACCGGCTCCGATTGGTCTTCACCTGCTGCCACCCGGCGCTGTCGATGGAGGCTCGGGTGGCGCTGACCCTGCGTTTGGTCGCCGGCCTGACCGTGCCCGAGATCGCCCGTTCGTTCCTGGTCAGCGAGGCTGCGTTGGGGCAACGGATCACCCGGGCGAAGGCCAAGATCAAGGCGACCCGCATTCCGTATCGGGTGCCGTCCGCGGAGGACCTCCCGGCCCGGGTCGCCGGCGTCCTGGCCGTCCTCTTCCTCCTGTTCAACGAGGGGTACCTGGCGACCGGGCCGGAGACCGATCCGGTCCGGGCCGATCTGACCGGGGAAGCGATCCGACTCACCCGCCTGCTCCGATCGCTGATGCCTGCTGACGGCGAGGTGACCGGGTTGCTGGCTCTGATGCTGCTGACCGAAGCCCGTCGCAGCGCTCGGGTTTCGGCGACCGGCGAGCTGGTCACGCTGACCGAACAGGACCGTGGAGCCTGGGATGAGGCTCTGGTGGTCGAGGGGCATGGGTTGGTGCGGGAGCGACTGGCCACCGGCGAAGCGCCCGGTCGTTACCAGATTCTCGCAGCGATCAACGCTGTGCACACGTCCGCCCGGAACATCCGCGACACCGATTGGTCGCAGGTCGTCGCCCTGTACAACCAGCTTGTCCGGATCGACGCGTCGCCGGTCGTCGCGCTGAACCGGGCCGTCGCGGTCGCCGAGCTCGACGGTCCCGAGCCGGCGTTGGCATCGGTCGACCGTCTCGAGGTCCCCTTGGTCGGCTATCACGCCTACCACGCCACCCGCGCCGACCTGCTGCGCCGGCTGGGCCGCAGTCGCGAGTCCCGTGCGGCGTACGACCGCGCCATCGAGCTGGCGGGAAACAGTGCCGAGACCGCCTATCTGACCCGTCGCCGCGACCAGCTGGGGTGAGTCGGTGCGCCCTGATCGGAGCTCGATCTGCCCGAGAATCGTCCCCTAGCCGAACATCCGCCCTTGCGTGGCGGCGTCGTCATCAGGATCACCCAGGGTGGATGGACCTTGGCGGGTCGCGGTCGTCCACCCTTCAACGCGACAAGACACGCAGCCGCAAACTCCAGCGACGGGCAGGCCACTAGGAAATGCCGGCCGGGTAACGGCCGCAGCGTCGAAGACCGACTCCGGACTGCGTCAGTCGCGCTCGCTCCCTGGGGTGAGGTGCTGGACTTGCCGTTCGTGTGCGGCAGGCAGCCAGTCCTTGCCGAACGTGGCCGCCGGGCCGATCCGTGGGTCGCCGGGACCATCGGCGTGCTGCAGGCCGTGCACGTACTTCCGGTCCTGGTCGATCCGTGCGTGGACCTGATCCGCCCCGCCGATGGAGCCGTGGCCGGGGACGACGACATCGGCGTCGCCCGCCACGCCCTCGAGGAGTCCTAGTGCCGCGAGGTAGTCGCCGATCGGGTCCGTGGCGCCGTTCAGGTTGAGCATCGGAATCAGCACGTCGGACAGCATGTCCCCGGCCACGAGAACCCGGCTTTCCTCGATCAACAGCGCCGCATGGCCAGGGGCATGTGCCTGATGCTCGATGATCCGGACCGCGGGACCGTCCCAGGGAATCCGTGTTTCCTCGGCCGGCACGCCGGTGATGAGGCCGAGCAGGTCCAGCGGTACCTGTTCGACGATGTCCGGCGGTATCAGCGTGGCGACGAATTCCCCGAAGTGCGGGTCCGACAGCCGCGCTCGGATCGCAGCCGCGCAGCGGGCCGTGCCGTACCGAGGCGCTTCACCGAGCGGCGCCTGCCAGAGCAGGTGATCCCAGTGCGGATGCGTCGAGAAGCCGGCCGCCACCGGCTGGCCCAACTCCTGAAGGTCGTTCGCGATGCAGGCCATTTCGTCGCCGGTCACCCCGGGGTCGATGAGCAACACGCCGGCGCGCCCCTGCACGACAACGGCGTTGCTCTGCATGAACCCGCTCTGGTGGACCAACACACCCTCCGCGATCTGGCTCAGCACGGTGACGCCGCCGTCCGCTCGCCCTGGTTGTCCTTGATGTTCATGTCGTTGCTCCCTCGGTCGGAAACTGGCGTGCCGGGTGCGTGACCGGTATCTGGCGGTGCCCGCTCCGGGTGTCATTCAGTCGGATCTCGTGTGATGGGCGGCGGTGGCGACTCATGGGCCGTCGTGGAGTGCTGGTGTGGGCGATCGGGCCGATCATGCCGCGGCGCCGAGCTGCGCGGCGATACCGTCCAAGCACCACTGCCAGCCCGCCCGTAGGTGTTCGACCGTCAGCGCGCCCGACACGCCTTCGACCGTGAGCTCCAGCCGGGTCCCGCCGTCGACCGGCACGAGCAGCACGGTGCAGCGGAGGTTCTCGGCCATGTCCTGCCCCGAGGTGACCACGTCGAGCACGAGACGCTCCACCGGCTCGAAGACCACGAAGGTCGCCGTCTCGCGGTATCCGTCGCCGCCCGGGCGGGGGCCGAACTGCAGCCGATACCCCCCACCTGCGCGCGCGTCGACCTCACACGCCGACACGCACCAGGCCGGGTCGGGGCAGGCCCAGCGCTGAAGTAGGTCGGCGCTGGTCCAGGCGGCCCACACCCGCTCGGGCGGCGCGGGGTAGGTGCGGACCAGATCGAACGACAGCAGCGGGGCGGTGGTCACAAGTCCTCCAGGAGGGAACCGAGCGCGTCCAGTCGGGTCGACCAGAGCGCCTGCTGGTGTGCGGTCCAGGTGGCCACGGCGACGAGAGCGTCGTCGCGCAGCCGGCACTCGCGCACCCGGCCGCGCTTGACCGTCGTCAGCAGGCCTGCTTCTTCGAGCACCCGGATGTGCTTGAGCACGGCCGGCAGTGACAGTGTCGTCGGCGCCGCGAGGTCACCGGCGGACGTCGGCCCGCGGGCGAGGCGCTCGACGATGGCCAGCCGGGTCGGGTCACCCAGGGCCGCGAACTGAAGGTGAACCATACGGTTTACTATTTCGTTCCGACGGGCTGGTGTCAACCCGCACTGTCTGCGTCATCCGCTGCGCCACTCTCCAAGGACGACATCGTGACGCCGGAGCGTTCCCCCGTCGGTCGTGACGAGCCGGCGGCTCCCTATCGGCCGGGTCGGAGGCGCCGCCCGGTGATGGAGCAGGATGGGTCCGACACCCAGCGACAAGGAGGATCTGTTGAGCCCCGCGAAGTCAGACTCCGGTACGTTCTCCGCCGACGAGAAGGCGGCCATCCAGGCGCTCGCCAAAGAGCGGCGGGCGGCGAAGAAGGGCGAGAAGGCCGAGGAGGAACTCCAAGCCGTCCTCGACGCCATCGCCAAGATGAACGACGAAGACCGCGCGCTGTGCTCGCGGCTGCACGAGATCATCACCGAGGCGGGTCCCTCCCTGACACCCCGTACCTGGTACGGCATGCCGGCCTACGCCAAGGACGGCAAGGTGCTCCTCGCCGTGAAGAACTCGGGCAAGTTCGGCCAGCGGTACACCTCCCTGGAGTTCCAGGACGTGGCCGCCCTCGACTCCGGAGCGATCTGGCCCACCTCGTACGCCGTCTCGAAGCTGACCAAGACCGGTGAGCAGGACATCGCCGCGCTCGTCCGCAAGGCCGTCGGCTGACCGAAGCCGGCGGGTCAACGGGGGAGCGGGGCCAAGGCTCGGCGACGCTGTTCTGTCGTGGGTGCTGCGGCGTCACGGGTGCTGCGGCGCCGGCGATGTCCCGTGCGGTGTGGTGCCGGCGGGCAGTAGTTCGGCCACTGTGGGGCCCGGTGTCGGGAGGACGTTGGTCAGGACGTACGCGACGACGACGGCGATGATGACTTCCGGGGTGACGGAGATGCCGTCCACGCCGAGCAACAGGGTTGCGAGCAGAGTGGAGGTCAGCGGCAGGCGGAGCATGGTGGCGCACATGGCACCGATGCCCATGCCGATCGCGGGAGCCAGGCTCATCCCGGGGAGTCCGCTGACGGCGATCCCCAGGGCGGCGCCGATGAACATCGAGGGAAAGACCGGGCCGCCGCGGAAGGCGCTGAGCGACAGGCCGTAGGCCAATGACTTGCACAGGATGAGCAGGATCAACGCACCGACCGAGTAGTCCGCGGCCTGCGCGACGAGGTTGGGAAGTGCGTCCTGCCCGGAGAAGAGCACCTGGGTGAAGCTGTGCCCGCTGACCAGCTGGTAGGTCATCGCGGCCAGCCCGATCAGCAGGCCGAGCGTCGCGGTGATCAGGATCCGGTTCCAGTGCACGATCGGGCGCAGCGACAGGCCGATCCAACGGATCACCCAGCCGAGCAGGGTGCCGGCCACCCCGATGGCCACCGCCCACGCCAGGAGGGCCAGGGTCGGGTCAACGGCAGGCGGCACCGTGGTCAGAGAGAGCGAGAAGTCGCCGAGGCCGGTCCAGGAGTCCAGGCCGATGAAGATCAGCGCGCCGATCCCGGAGGCCAACAGCCCGGGCAAGGCGACCAAGGTGAGCGTCGCGCCGCCGATCCCGGCGATCTCCATGATCAGGAAGGCGCCGAGGACCGGTGAGCCGAGCAGGGTGCTGATCGCGGCGAAGCTGCCGGCGGAGGCCATCACGGTCAGCGCCATGGGTGGAGCGTCCTTCTTGGCCAGGTGCACCGTCAGCGCAGCGAGGCCGCCGCCGATGGCGATCAGCGGCGCCTCGGGTCCGAGAACAGCACCCAGGCTCAGCGTGGTCAGCGCCGCGAGAAACACTCCGATCAGCTCGATGCCGCTGGGTGGGCCACCGCCGGTTTGGAACCCGAAAGCCGGTGAGTGGCCCGCATTGCCAGGCAGGTACTGGATCGTCAGGGCGGTCAGCAGTCCGCTGAGCACGAGCCACGGCACTGGCCACCACGCCGGCGCCGGGCCATCGAAGATGTGCCCCGGGAGATCCTGGAAGAGATATTGCTGGATCTGGCTGACCAGGGCCAGGAACCCGTAAGCCACGATGGAGATCGGGATACCCAGGATCGCGGCGAGAACAAGGGCGGTCAGATAGGGCCGGGACCGGATGACCGCGACCGGGTCGAACGTGCTCGGGCCGCCGGGCACGGCTGCCGGATGCTCCGGCGGCGGGCCCGCGGCCGCGGGCCCTGGTGGGTTCGTCATGCGACCTGCCTTCTCGAACGGGTGACGTTGCAACGTGACTCATCGCGGGGAGTGGGTGGTGCGGCCGCGGCGCGTGTCCCGGTGCTGACGCGGGGTTTGCTGGGGTCGGCCCGGTGGGGTGGTGGAAAGGCGGCGACTGCACCGGGGATGGTGGTGAAGAAGTGGTCGGCGCTGAGCCTAGTCAGGAGGCCCCGTTTGGGCAGGGTGGCCTGGATTGTCCGGGTCGAGGCATGCCGGGACGAAGAGTCCGCCGCAGGGATTACGAAAGTGTCGGTCGGACCCGGGCCAGCGCCGTGGAGTGGTCTACCTCGGTGTCGCCGGGTACTCCAACACCAGCACACGGAGCGCCCGGTGTGTGCAGAAAGCACGACCTCTGCCAGTGCGAGGCCGGTGTCGTTGGGCGACGTAGGGAGGATCTACGCCGGGCGATCCGGTGTCGGTTCCAGATGCAAAAGGTCTACTTTTGCAGAAAGTTTACCTCTTCAGCGCTCTTAGCCATCCTCATTATGGCCTCTGACCTGCGCACACATTTGATGCCTCGGTTGTGATCGCGGCCGGCCCGTCACCGACGGTGGCGGACCTCAGGACGCCGGGCCGCGTCAATCAGCTAATCGGACGGTTGTTGGTTCGAGTCCAACCGGGGGAGCTCTGACCAGGCAAAATGGTCTCCGCTCGGCGTTCCGAGATGACCCGGCTCCCGGAAAACTCCCGGAAAACGAATTCGGGCGCGTCTGCGGTGCCATAAGTCATCGAGAGGGAACCCGGGCTGCACCTGCTACCGCCGTCCGTGCTGCCTCCGCTGCCAGGTAAATAGTGCGTATGCGGTGGCAATGCCTCACCGCGACGATCCGTGACATGGTGAATGACGAACGGTCCACTCCAGACCAGGAGACACCGCCATGTGCAACCTCATCACCCTTGTCGGCCGGAGGGTCCACGGTCACACGGTTCGCGAGCAGACCGGGCCTGAAACGCCCGCAGGCTCAGTGCGACGCCGCAGTCGCACGGTTGTGCTGGGCTTTTTCGTGAGCGCAGTGGTGGTAGTGCTCGCCGCCGCCGGATGCAGCTCTGGCACCACCCCGAACACCCCGACGACATCTTTGCCATCGACGTCGGCTTCCGCGGTGGTCTCATCGGACTCTTCGGGAACGGATTCCTCGATCCCGGCAAGCTACCCGCCCGGCAAAGAACAAGTCTGTGAGGCCCGCGATCGACTCAAGACGTCCATCGCAGCGCTGACCAACACGAGTGTGCTGAGGGGCGGCACAACCGGGCTGAAGGCCGCTGTCGACCAGGTCCAGACGGATGTCACGGCCCTTGCCGCCGCCGGTGCGCAGGACTACCAACCGCAGATTGCCGCGCTGAAATCTGCACTGCAACAACTCCAGACCGCAGTCAGTGCCCTCGGCAACGGCGGCGGATCCGGAGGTGTCACAGCCGTGGCCACGGCAATCGCCGCAACTGGAACCGCCGCCGGGGACCTGTTCACCCAACTCAAAACGGCGTGCGGTTCCTGAACCCGATACCGACTCCATCGAAATGCCTACCGCAGCCAACGGTTGGACGCTGCCATCGCGCGCAGCGGCGGCTGCTCTCGTTGTCGGAGCCGTTGCCCTGCCGGTAGGCGTGCCACCCGGCCAGGAACAGCGGCGCCGCGACGTAGGGGCGGGGCAACCGGCATCCTTCACTTGTCACCCCCGGGCTCTGGCTGTATTCGACGTCGCCGGTCTTGAGTTCGTTGTCCACCAGCTCAGGTGGACTGGCCGGCTTGATGTGTGCAGCCGGACCGGCCCTTCGATCTGGATGCGGGACAAAGGGTCCGGGATCAAGCAGCCCTGCCGGTTCTCCATCTTCCACGCCGTGGCCGATACGGCGCGCAATGAGTCGACGCAATAACGCCGTCATAGCTTTGCTTGCCGGATCGAAGACTGGTGCCAAGCAGGCCACAGCACGGCGGAGGATCGGCTTGTGGGTACCCACCGGCGTCCCAGCGCGGCGCCCGCCTGTGAAGGGCCGGTTGAGGGTCCGCCGCCGTTCGTGCTCGTCGGCGCGGTCGCCCCTGCCTACGTGACCGCGATGACGACCTTGCCCGTTGCGTGTCCTGCTTCGACGTGCTGCAGTGCCGCCGCGGTGTCGACCAGCGGGTAGGTCCGTTCGATGAGGGGCCTGAGGGTCCCGGCGTCGGCCAGTTCGGTCACGGCGAGCAGGTCGTCCCGGCTCCAGGTGGTCGGGACCATCGTGAGCTTCTGGCGTACGAACAGATTGACGGTGGCCGCGCGCAGGATGCTACCGACCGCGCCGATGAAGTGACCGGGTGATCCGCCCCCGTTGACGATCACGATCCCATTGGTGGTGGCGGCGCGGCGGAGATCGCGGATGCTCCGGTTTCCGACGTTGTCCAGGATGACGTCGTATCGAATCGTCCCGTCGGCAAAATCTTCCGACGCGTAGTCGACGACGTGAGTCGCGCCCGCTGACCGCACCCTGTCGGTGTTCCGGGCGCGGCAGACGCCGGTGACCTCAGCGCCGAGCGCGGCCGCGATCTGGACGGCGAACGTCCCTACCCCGCCCGCGGCGCCGTTCACCAGGACCCGCTGTCCGGGCTGGACGCGGCCGCGATCCCGCATCGCGTGCAAGGCGGTCACGGCCGCCATCGGCATCGCCGCCGCCTGTTCGAACGACAGGTTGGCTGGTTTGGGGACCACGAGGTTGGCGTCGGCGGCGGCGTATTCGGCGAAGGCGCCTCGGGCGAAGCCGAAGACCTCGTCGCCGGGCCGCAGGCCCTGCACGTCGGCGCCGATGCCTTGGACTCGGCCCGCGACGTCGATGCCTGCGATCCGGGCCTTCGGCCGGGTCAGACCGACGCCGCCCATGAGGCGGGCGATACGCGGGTCGCCGCGGAGCATGTGCCAGTCGTAGGGGTTGACCGCGGCCGCGTAAACCTTTAGAAGAACATCTCCTGGACCAAGCTCGGGTCTCTCGGCATCCACCAAGTGGAGGGTGTCGGGCGGCCCGAAACGGTCCTGCGCGATCGCCTTCATCGTGTCTCTCGGGATGGTAGCGGCTTTGCCGCTTGCGACGGCATTCTTCCTCGCAACGTTCATTTCGACTCCTTCGCTACAAAACTGGGTGGGTGCGCGGAGTACAGCGCTCATGGGCTCGTCGCGGCCAGAATCGGACTCCGCGCGCCGACTCTGGCAAGAACTCCGTGAAGGACGCCACCGGCCCGCAGTTCCCGGCGCGTTCAGGCGTCGACCTTGTGTAGCCGCCACGCGGCCAATCCGGTGAGGACGACGGCATAGCCGCACATGACGGCGAATCCGGTCCAGGGTGCCAAGGGGTGCGCGACGCCGAAGGTTCCGTCGAGCATGACCGCGCCGGCGTTGGAGGGTAGGTATTGCACGAATTGGTCGGTGAAGGATCGGGGGAGCAGGTTGGTCAGCGGTGGGATCACGAAGAACACGGCGACGAAGGTGGTGATGGCGGCGGCGGTGTTACGCAGTAGCGCGCCGATGGCCAGGGCGGTGATGCCGGCGACGGTCAGATACAGGGCCGCCCCGAACACCGAGCGCACCGCACCGGGGTCGGACAGGGATGCATCGAAGTTGTTGCCGCTGAGCAGTGCCTGCCCGATGAGAAACGCCGTGGTACTGGCGATCAACATGGTCAAGAAGGTGACGCCGGCGAACACGGCGAGTTTCCCCCAGAGCATCGGCAGCCGTCTGGGCACGACGGTCAGCGAGGCGCGGATCATGCCGGTGCTGTACTCGCCGGTGATGAGCAGTACGCCGAGCACGCCGACGGCGAGCTGCGCGAAGAAGGTGCCGGTCAACGAGGTCGAGATCGCGGTCTGGCCGGGTTCCATGCCTCCTGGTTGGTTGGCGGTGATGGCGGAGAACAGGGCGCCGAGTCCGATCAGGAATACGACGGCGGCCAGCAGGGTGTAGAGGGTCGATCGCAGCGACCGGAACTTTGTCCATTCGGAGAGGACGACCCGCGCTTGGGTCACTCGCAGGTGTGTGCGGGCGTGGGCGGTTGCGGCGGGGGGCGGGGCTGCGAGGGTGCCGGTCATGATGTCATCGCCGTGGTGTCGGTGATGTCGGTGGACCGGTATTCCACGGAGTCGTCGGTCAGTGTCATGAATGCTTCTTCCAGTGATGCCTGTTGGACGGTCAGCTCGAAGATGGGTATGTGGGCCTGCCAGGCGATGGTGCCGATGTGTTCGGCGGTGAGTCCGTCGACCCCGAGCACGTCGGGTTGTTCGGTGGTGACGGTGATGTCCGGGCCGAGCAGCAGCTCCCGCAGCTGGGCGGCTTCGGGGGTGCGAACGGTGACGGAGTGTTTCGAGGCGCGCGCGACGAATTCGGCGACGGTGGTGTCGGCGATGAGGCGGCCCCGACCGATCACGACCAGACGGGTTGCGGTCTGCGCCATTTCGCTCATCAGGTGGGAAGACACGAAGACGGTGTGGCCGTCGGCGGCCAGGTCTTGGAGCATGGTGCGCATCCACCTGACGCCTTCGGGGTCGAGTCCGTTGACCGGTTCGTCCAGGGCGACGGTCTGCGGGTTGCCCAGCATCGCTGACGCTACGCCTAGTCGTTGTCCCATCCCGAGCGAGAACCCGCCGACCCGTTGTGATGCCACCTCCCGGAGGCCGACGGTGTCGATGACGGCGTCGACCCGCCGTCGGCTGATGCCGTTGGTCTGGGCCAGGGAAAGCAGGTGGTTGCGCGCGGATCGGCCGGTGTGCACGGCCTTGGCTTCGAGCAACACCCCGAGTTCGGCCATCGGGGCTGCGGCGGACCGGTATTCCGCGCCGTTCACGCGGACCCGGCCGGAGGTCGGTTCGTCAAGTCCTGCGATCATCCGCATGGTGGTGGACTTCCCGGCACCGTTCGGGCCGAGGAATCCGGTGACCATTCCGGGTTGCACCACGAAGCTCACATCGTCGACGGCGAGCTTGTCACCGTAGCGTTTGCTGAGATTCTCGACTTCGATCATGATGTCTGCCTTTCAGGCCGTGTTGGGGTGGCGGTGGCCGATGGGAAGTGCATTGGCTGTGGCCATCTGGCGGGACGGAGAATTCGGAGCCTGTCGTTGCGGCGGGGATCTCGTGTGTGCGTGTGCCCGCCGTCACTCACTTTCCTGGTCTGCCCGACCTCGTGCTCCGCTGGGGCCGCAGTCGGCAGCATTCGGCATCGGCTGTCGTGATGATGGTGGCGGTCGGTGGCTTGTCGTTCTCACCACGGCATCCGGGCATCGGCTGCCGCACTGCTGGTGGGATGGCGACGAGTGGGGAAGGAGTTGTGGGCTGTCCAGCGCTGGGCTAGGCGGTGACGTGGCGGTTGCTGGATGTGGCGGCGGTTGCGGTCATCTCGGCGGTGATGGCGCAGGGCCTGAAGCCTTTGAAGGTCAGGTAGATGCCGAGCGAGAACTCCCATACGGCGATCAGGAGTGCCCCGAGCAGCGACCACACGGACTGCTCGTCGTAGGCGCCGAAGTACTTGGCGATGACGGAGGCGAAGATGATGGGCGCTCCGATGAGGCCCAGCAGGGGAAGGATCCGGGGGACGAGGCCCGACTTGTACATCAGAGAACCCAGCAACACAGCGTTGATCCCCGGCAGGAGCGCTTGTCCGAGCAGGAACGTCCAGTGATACTGGGCGTTCAGCACCTGACCGGTGACCACTGCATTTCCTCCGACGCCGGCCTGCCGCACCGTCACAATCGAGAGCAGGCTCACGACGCCGGCGAAGATGGTGGCGGCTTCCAGTGTCCGCATGGAGACGAACCCCAGCGCAAGGCCTGCGTTCTGCCTCTTGATGACGGGGTACAAGGTGACGGCGGTACCGATACCGGCCAGGGCCACGATGATCTCCAGGATCCCACCGATGAGGGCCTGGGTGTCCGGGCCGGGGCCGACGATGTAGCCGGCCATTCTCACCGGGCCGTAGAGCGACAGGGTCGGGATCGAGACGAAGGTGATCAGGTAGAACACCCCCGCGGTGAGCGAGGTCTTGCGCAATGAACTCATCGGAATGCGCTTCGATGCGGCGGTTTTCGAGGTTGGCGCGATGGTGGTCATGTCGTTCTCCTATGGATTGCTGGGTCAGCGGCCGTCTGCGGGCGTCAGAGCTCCGCATGGGGGAGGGGACTAGGGCCTTGTGCCGGGCTGGTCGGCTGGGACTCGGGTGACCGAGATCAGCGGCAGGCCCACGTCACGCACCCTTTGGAGCAGGCCGTGCAGCGCGGACTGATCGAGGACAGTGCCGTGGATGGTGGTGGTGCCATCGCTGCAGGGGGTCAGGGTCATCCCGTCGAACCAAGCGGCCCACCGGTTGTCGAGGTGTCCTTTGAGTCGGATTTCGTACCGTCCGGCCTCGTTGGCCGTCGTTGGTTCGCTCATCGTGCTCCCCTTTCGCCCTCACCCACTCGGATGCATTTCCTGGTCGTCGTGGTGGTGTGATCGAAAGGTAGAAGCCGAGGTGGTGAGCCGACATCACCACATGTGGTGATTGAGGTGGTGACTCGGGCGATCGGGATGTGGTGAGTGAGGGCGCCACGGTTACCGGGCTGTGCGGGGCTTCGATGCCAGGGGACCCTGCTTGGTCGCTTCTTCCCCGTGTGGGCATCACCGGGTCCGGTGGCCGGAGCGGCGAACCTGGACCGGCGGTGGCCCGGTGGCGGCCATCGGGGTCGGCGGTTAGCTGTCGCGTGTGTGGGAGAGGAGGCCGAACTCTTCGGCCCGGCGGACCGCCGCCCGCCGGTTGTTCACTCCGAGCTTGGCGTAGATGCTTTTGGTGTGGGTGCGCATAGTGTTCAGGGACACGAAGAGCCGGCGCGCGATGTCTGGCCCGTCCAGGTCGGTGGCCAACAGGTTCAGCACTTCCAGTTCGCGTTCGCTCAGCGGTTCGACGAAGCCCGCTCCCAGGCGGGGGACATGTCCACTTGGGTTTGCTGCGGGAGCGGTCGCACTGTCACTGGTACAGGCGGCTAGCAGCCGGCGTCCGTAGTCCCACCCGGTTCGCTGTTGGGCTACCTCTGTCAGCAATGTCGCGAGCGGTGGTCCCTGGCTGGCGAACACCCGAACGTAGCCTTCCGGTTCGGCCAGGTTCAGCGCCCGGTCCAGCGCCACCAGCGCGCGCGGAGTGTCGCCGCCGGCGTGGCGGGTGAGCGCCTGCACCACCAGAATGTCGATGATGTTGCCCGTTCTGCCGCCAGCCTCGGCGGCCGCCAGCAGCCGCTGCAGCAGCCGCGCGATCTGGCGCAGCGAGCTCGTGTCGCGGTCGGTCTGGTATTGCGCCAGTAGCACTCGAGCGAGGGTGATGTGCTCGAATTCCTTTACATAGGAGAGGGTGTCGTCTACGGATAGTCCCTGCTCCCGGGCCCAGTCGAGGGCTTGGCTCACATCCCCTTGAGCGGCCAGCACCCGTGCCCGTAGCGCCGGGACGGGCCGCACGTTCGGGGAGAAGTCGCCCACGTAGAGGCGTTGCGCCTCGTCGAGCAGTGTCAGCGCGCCGGCCGGATCGTGTTGGGATTCCAGGATTTGTGCCATCGCGACCCGCCACCGGTAGGGGTTCTGCGGTAGCCCGATGTGCTCGCCCAGCTCACGGCTGCGGATCAGGTGCTGGGTGGCGGTCTGCAGATCTCCACGCTCACAGGCGATCTGACTCAAACCCACGTACATGTCCGCCGTACCGCGGAGCACCGTCCCCGGTTCCTGAGCTGCCAGCTGCAACGCCTGTTCATAGGTGCGTAGCGCGTCACCCAGGCGACCCTGTGTGGTGCGAATGTCCGCGAGTGCGATCGAGCAGCCCAGGACATCGGCGATGTGCCCGGCCTGGTGCAGCCCTTGCATACAGGCGGAGTAGGCCTGATCCGCGGCATCGAGCTCCCCGGCGCTCCAATACGCAAGCCCCGACAGGCCGGCTGCACCGGCCCGGACGACGTGATCCCCGGCGGCCGCCCGGTCGATCGCCCGCTGAGCGTGCCGCAGCGTCGCCGGGAGGTCACCCCGCACCAACGCCAACGCGGCCCAATACATCTCGATCGCTCCGGGGAGGCGGGCGAGCTCCGCCTCGTTACCGACGACCGTCCCTTGAGCAACCGCTGGAACCTCGTGACGGTCATCGTGCGTGACCGGCGTCAGGGACTGCTCGACCTCCCGGAGACGCTTCTCGATGCCGTCGAGCTCATTGCCGGACATCAACGCTCCGATGAGGCCGACCGCGAGGACAGGCCGCCGCCGAACGACTCCGTCGGGCAGGACATCGAGCCAGCCGCGGATGACGGCCTCCTGCCGGCTCCGCTGTAGCGCCGGGATCGCCGCCTCGACCAGGTCCGCGGCCCGTTCGATGTCCCCGGCGGCCAGTGCGTGGCGGACCGCCGCCGACGGCGGACCGTACTGGTCGTACCACCGGCTGGCACGGCGATGCAGATCGGTGACTTCCTCGGCCCGCTCGTCGAGCAGGCGCGTCTGCAGCATGTCCGCGAACAGGTGGTGGTAGCGGTACCAGTGACGCCTGTCGTCCAGCGGGACGAGGAACAGGTTGGCGCGGTCCAGATCCTCGAGGATGACCTGGCCGTCATGTCCGCCTGTCACGGCGTCGCACAACGGGCCGCTCAACCGGTCCAGCAGGCAGGTGCGCAGCAGAAAGGTGCGGACCTGTTCGGACTGCCGCGCCAGCACCTCCTCGACCAGGTAGTCGACGATGTAACGGTCGTCGCCTGCGAAGCCGGCGATGAAACTGCCGATGTCCTCTCGTCCCTGCATGGACAGCGCCGCCAATTGCAATGCAGCGATCCAGCCCTCGGTCCGTCCTTCCAACGTAGCGATGTCGTCGGCGGCGAGGTTCAACCCGCTCACGTCGTTGAGGTAGGCAGCCACCTCCTCGGGTGTGAACCGCAGGTCGACGGCCCGGACCTCGACCAGCTCCCCGCGTGCCCGGAGGCGGGACAGCGGCAGTATGGGGTCAGCTCGGCCGCTGATCGTTACGTGCACCTGCGGCGGGAGGTGCGCCAACAGGAACGCCATCCCGGTTCGGATGTCGGGCCCGTCGACGAGGTGGTAATCGTCGAGCACCAGGTGAATTTCGTTCGGAATGCCCGCAAGTTCGTTGAGCACCGCGACCAGAACGGCCTCGATCGGCGGCTGGGCCGACTGCAGCAGCGGGAGCACGTCGGCCCCGAGGCCGGGCAGCGGCACCTGCAGGGCGGTGATCACGTAGGTCCAGAACGTGGCGGGTTGGCGATCACCCTCATCCAGGGACAGCCAGGCAACTGCCCGACCCTCCTTGGCCGCGGCGGCAACCCACGCGGTGAGCAGGGTCGTCTTGCCGAAGCCGGGCGGAGCGGAGATCAGCGTCAGCCTGGCCTGCGAACCGCGACTCAGGTGCCCGCCCAGTCGGGGACGAGCGACCATGTTCCGCCGAAGTGTGGGGACGTAGAGCTTGGTCTGGACCAACGGGCTGGCCAAGTCAACTCCCCTCACGGTCGCTCGCAGCGGGATGCGCCCGAGGCTAGACCATGCAGTCCCGCATAATTGGGCTGGCGGCGGTGCTGACGGATACCTCGCGGTGGATGCTGCTTATCGGACGCGTTTGACGGGTAGGATCGCGGCGCCTGCGATAATGGCGCACACCCCGGCGACGGTGTACAGCGCGGCGTAGCTGCCCCCACCGATCAGCAGGATGCCCGGTGTGATCGCCGGCGCGATGGAGTAGGGAAGAGCGCCGGCGATGTTCATCACGCCCAGATCTTTTGCGGCGCTGGCTTTGTTCGGCAGCACGTCGATGACCAGCGCGAGGTCGACGGCCATGTACACGCCGAAGCCGAGTCCGCCGATGGCCATGCCAACGAGGAATCCGTTGAAGTTGCTGGCGATCGCGATCACGAACATCGCCAGCCCGTAGACGATCGCCGCGATCAGGACGAAGGCCTTCCGGCGGCCGGTGCGGTCGGAGAGCTTGCCACCGATGAGGGACGCGGTGACCAGGACGACCGATTGCACGAGAGTGCCGAGGAATATCTGTTGTGGGACATCGGCTTCGGCGGAGCCAATCTTGTCGAGCAGGTAGTAGGCCTGGTAGGTGGTCAGGAAGGCGTAGGCCAGCACGAACAGGAAGCGGCTGGTGAAGGCCCAGGCGAAGTCCGGGCTTTTCCGCGGGTTGACGTAGAAGGTGCCGGCGAATTCCCGCAGCGACCAGGTAGGCCGGTCTGCCTTGGCAAGTCGGCGGTCCTTGAGGATGGCCGCGAAAAGCAGGACGAAGAATCCGCCGATCGCGCACGGGACCATGAACATGGCCAGCTGGTTGCCGGTGAACAGCTGGACCAGGAAGGTGCCGATAACGGAGGCGATGGGCAGGCAGACACCGAGAACTCCGGAGACGAGGCCGCGTTGAGTGGTCGGGACCTGATCTGGCAGCACCGCCACCATGGCGGCGAGCAGTCCGTTGAAGAACAGTTGCGCGGTACACCAACCGGCAAGGACGACCAGGATGGTGGGCGCGACCGCGACCAGGAGGATCCCAAGGGACCCGCCCACTAGGCCGATCAGCATCCAAGGCCGCCGCATGCCGAAGGGCGACGTGGTGCGGTCGCTCATTCTGCCGAAGATCGGGTTGGCGAACATGGCCAGCAGAGCGCCGATTCCGGTGACCAGCGCCAAGCTTCTTGGCGCCTGGCCGATCCCGACCAGCGAGTTGATCTTCAACGCCAAACTGACCAGCAGGGGTGCAAGGAACAGCAGGATGGTTCCGACGTAGGCCAACGTGTAGACCGAGATGAATCCCCAACCGACCCGACGTGCCGGAAGCGACCCGGGCTCCACATCGGCCCGGGCCGCCATTTGGCAAGCAGTCGGGTCGAGCCGCTGATTGGTAGGCAGATCCGGGTGGCTGCTCGAGGTGCCACCCGCGGGATCGGGAAGGTCCGGCATGGCGCTCTCCTTTCATCCGGCGATCTGCCAGCTGATCCCGACCTCGAACGTGCTCCTCCCGGCCTTGGCACTGTTGCCGGGCCGGTTCACCCGCCAACCTCATCGAAGAACCGGTTCAGCCAGGGTGTGCCGCGGCGCGGCCAACGAGGTCGGCTCCGACCCGCAAGAGCGGCGGTTTCCGGCGACGGTGTCGTCCATGCCAGTAGCCACCGGGTCTCATCGCTCCGGGCGGCTGATCCCGACAACGACGCCGGTAATAGCAGTCGGGGTGCCAACTCCCTTGGAGACAAGGGATAAGAGCGAGCGCGCCGCGCCACCGCTGGGATGTTACCCCGCTCCGCCCAAGGCCCAACATCGTAAGGTGCCTACGTTCCGTACTGCGCGGTCATGTTCCCAACAACGCTCGACGGCGGACGGTCCACTCGCCGTGCCACTGGTCAAGCAGCGCCGAGGAGGCGACATCCCGCTCGGCGCAGACCGGACCAACACTCGCCCGCAGCTCTATGTTGAGCACGTGAACCTCGATGCCGCAGTGGAAGAGCTGCACCGCATCGCCGGTATACCGGCAGTGGGCATGGTCGAGATGTCCTCGGCAGGAATACAAGGCGATGCGATTGTCGGGGTCCGCCGCACCGATCAACCGGCGCCGATCCAACCCGGCGACCGATTCCATCTTGGTTCCAACACCAAGGCGCTCACCGCCCTACTCGCGTCATTGACGGTCGAAGCGGGCGGCCTGACCTGGGACACCGCTGCGGGCGACGTCCTCGGCGTGGGCGATCAGACGCTGCGCCAGGTGCTCGCGCACAGTTCCGGCCTCGGTCCGTACACCGACGACCTCGAACTGGAGCAGCTGACGATCCCGGACGCGCCGCCGACAGAACAACGAGCGGCATTCGCCCGCCTCGTTCTGCAGGAACCTCCCCGCTTCGAGCCGGCAACCCGGCATCAGTACTCGAACGCCGGCTACATCGTCGCAGCTGCCATGATGGAGGCCGCGACCGGACAAGCATGGGAGTCCACTCTTCGCGCGAAGGTCTTCGAGCCACTGGGCATGCAACCGGTGATCGGATGGCCGGCCTCGCACACTGCGATGGCACCGCTGGGACACTGGGAGCGCGCCGGCCACTACGGCCCCCACGACCCGGCCGCAGATCCCTACGAGGTGCCCCCATGGCTTGCCCCGGCCGGAGGCGTCAGCCTCTCAGTTGGTGACTATGGGCTTTTCCTCGCCGATCAACTGGCGGGTCTTTCGGGCCACGGGCGGCTCGGTCCGGACCGGATCTACCGCCGGCTTCACACTCCCGATCCTCCCGACAACGAGGACGAGCCGGCATACGCGCTCGGCTGGGGAATCACCCAAGGAGCCTCTGGACCCGTCAGCCAACACGC